>NZ_CP128470.1:0-2082488 GCF_030376725.1 Macrococcus bovicus | reverse complement strand
CACAATTTGTGGATAACATTGGGTGAGTGATGACTTCTCCACAAGAAATATAAACAAAATGATAGCAAATAAAGTGAGTAATATCAATAGCTAAGTGAAGTTATCCACATACCAGGGCTTGTACACACCATAAGTTATCCAGATATGTGGATTTGGGGATGAGTCATTTTTAGATTGTGAATAAAAAGAGAGAGAAAATATTTTATCCACAATAACAAAACACAAAGCTGTGAATAAGTGGATAACTTTGACGGGCGCAAATTTCAAGTTAAACTTGCAGATTTTTGTGTAATTTGCTATACTTCAGTAGTTACTGTCAATCACATACACGTGAAAATAGAGGAATAAGCAAATAGGAGGTGTCCTAAGTGGTAAAACGTACTTATCAACCAAATAAACGTAAACATAGTAAAGTTCACGGTTTCCGTGCACGTATGAGCACTAAAAACGGCCGTAAAGTTCTTGCTCGTCGTCGTCGTAAAGGCAGAAAAGTATTATCAGCTTAAGATCACTCTTGCAGTGGTCTTTTTTTTGTTTAAATACGTATAGCCATTTAGTATAATTGGATAAAACATGCGG
Source organism: Macrococcus bovicus (assembly GCF_030376725.1). Classification (NCBI taxonomy): domain Bacteria; kingdom Bacillati; phylum Bacillota; class Bacilli; order Caryophanales; family Staphylococcaceae; genus Macrococcus; species Macrococcus bovicus. The sequence goes on along the minus strand of NZ_CP128470.1, from coordinate 2,081,909 downwards.
CAGAATTGAGTGAAAACGTTGGAAAAAAGTTATCGTATAAAAAAGAATGAAGATTTTCAGAGCGTCTATAAGAAAGGAAAATCTGTCGCGAACCGGCAGTTCGTCATTTATCGATATGATCGACAGGAAGCGGAGCACTTCAGACTCGGCATCTCTGTGTCAAAAAAACTGGGTAATGCAGTCGTTCGCAATCGTATTAAAAGAACCATACGAGAAAGCTTCACGCGTCATAAAGAAGATATCATTGCTGCTGACTTTATCGTTGTAGCGAGAAAACCTGCCGCTGATATGTCAGTAGAAGAAGTCAATAAAAGCCTTGAACATGTCATGAAGATAGCCAAAGGATTTAATAAACGTATTAAATAGGAGGCGCTGAAATGCAGGAGACTTTTACAGGGACAACCGTAGAAGAAGCGATACAGAACGGATTAAGCAGCTTAAATGTCAGTGAACAGCAGGTGAAAATCGAAATAGAAGATCCCGGGAAAAAAGGATTGTTCGGTGTAGGGAGACGTGCGGCGGTGGTCAGTCTGACCATCATCGATCCTGAACTCAAGCGGTATACACTGGCAGAACTTAAAAGTAATGCCCAGGTAAGCGAGGACGAAGAACCCGTCATTATTTCAGAGCCGCAAAGTCAAGCAACAGTGAATGAGGCAGCAGAGCGAAATGCCGAAGAGAATCAAAAACCGAAAAAAGATTTGACTGCATCTGCCGGGCAGACACTTCAATATCTTCTGCAGATTTTAAAGCGTATGAACATTGAGGCGACCGGTACTGTTACGACGAAAAGTAACGAAGTCGGCATCAATCTGGAATCAGCTGATGCCGCACGTATCATCGGTAAAAGAGGTCATACTTTGAACGCACTGCAGACCGTTGCTCAGACGTATATCCAGCAGAGCCATAAAGGCTATGTCACAGTGATGATTGATATTGAAAACTACCGCGAAAAACGTAGAGAGACGCTTGAAAATCTGGCACTTAATATGGCTCAGAAGGCACTGAGGAGCCACGAACCTGTCAGGTTTGAGCCTATGCCTAATTACGAGAGAAAAATTATTCACCAAGTACTGGTGAAAATGAAAAATATCGAAACATATTCAGAAGGCCGTGAACCTCACCGGTATCTAGTCATTAAATCAAAATAGAAAAGATTAACTCTAAAAACTTTAGTTTTTAGAGTTAATCTGTTTATTCAGAGCATATAGATTTGTTTTTTAGGTGTTTCATTTTACAATCAACGAATGAATCAATGGAGGAGATATTATGGAACTTGAAACTATTTCAAGCATATCCACCCCGATGGGTGAGGGGGCGATTGCCATCGTCAGATTATCCGGACACGATGCAATCGAAATTGCTGACCGTCTCTATAAAGGAAAGAAGTCCTTACTTGAAGTGGAGAGCCATACCATCAATTACGGTCACATTATTGATCCGGAGACAGCAGAGACCGTAGAGGAAGTGATGGTGGCTGTCATGCGTGCCCCGCGTACTTATACACGTGAAAACATTGTAGAGATCAACTGTCACGGCGGTATTATGACAGTGAACCGTATTTTAGAGCTGACGTTGACACACGGTGCGCGTCTCGCTGAACCGGGCGAGTTTACGAAAAGGGCTTTTCTGAATGGACGAATCGATCTGTCTCAGGCAGAAGGGATCATGGATTTCATCCGTTCGAAGACTGACCGGGCCAGCAAAGTCGCCATGAATCAGATTGAAGGACGCCTCAGCACGATGATTAAAGGACTCCGCCAGTCTATTCTCGAGATTCTGGCACAAGTGGAAGTGAATATCGATTATCCGGAATATGACGATGTTGAGGAAGCAACGACGCAGTTTCTGCTGACTGAAGCCCGCAAGATTGAGCAGTCTATCGATGCGCTGCTGACAACAGGTGCCCAAGGTAAGATTCTGCGTGAAGGTTTATCAACGGTGATTGTCGGTAAACCGAATGTCGGAAAAAGTTCAATGTTGAACACACTGATCCAGGATAATAAAGCCATTGTCACAGAGATAGCGGGGACAACACGTGATGTATTGGAAGAGTACGTCAATGTCAGAGGCGTACCGCTGCGTTTAGTGGATACAGCAGGTATCCGTGAAACGGAGGATATCGTAGAGAAAATAGGGGTTGAACGCAGTCGCGAAGCACTGAGTAAAGCAGACCTCATTCTCTATGTACTGAACTATAATGAAGCATTGACAGACAGCGACTATCAGCTTGCTGAAGCCATTAAACATGAAGATGTCATCGTCATCATCAATAAAACCGATCTGGAGCAGAAACTGGATATTGCTGAAGTGAAGAAGATGGTGGGTGAAGTGCCCATTGTCGAGACTTCGATGCTTTCTCAAGCAGGGATCGACCAGCTTGAAGAACAAATTGCGAAGCTATTCTTTGAAGGAGCGGTGCAGCAGCAAGATATGACTTACGTCTCAAACGCCCGTCATATCAGTCTTTTAAAATCAGCGAAGACAGCTATCAATGACGCGATGAATGCAGCTGAAATGGGTGTTCCTATCGATATAGTACAGATCGATCTCATCAGAACGTGGGAGCTACTTGGAGAAGTGATTGGTGAAGAAGTGTCGGACAGTCTGATTGATCAGTTATTCAGTCAGTTCTGTCTCGGTAAATAAGGAGGAAACAAACTTGGAAAAATATGATGTAATTGTTGTCGGCGCAGGACATGCCGGGGTGGAAGCGGGACTCGCTTCAGCACGAATGGGCGCGAAAACCTTGATGCTGACCATCAACCTTGATTCAGTCGCTTTCATGCCGTGTAACCCTTCAGTCGGCGGTCCTGCTAAAGGGATTGTTGTACGTGAAATCGATGCGCTTGGCGGCCAGATGGCCAAGACTATCGATAAAACACATATACAGATGCGCATGCTGAATACGGGGAAGGGCCCGGCTGTACGTGCACTTCGTGCGCAGGCGGATAAGGTCCTTTATCAGCAGGAAATGAAAGATGTGATTGAAAACACACCTAACCTTGATATCATGCAGGGGATGGTCGAACGTCTTATTATAGAAGAAGGTAAAGTGACTGGTGTTGAAACAGTCATCGGCACGACCTACCATGCAGATGCTGTCGTCTTGACGACAGGTACATTCCTGCGCGGTGAAATTATTCTCGGTAACATCAAGTACTCATCAGGCCCGAACCATCAGATGCCGTCTATTAAACTCGCTGATCATCTCCGTGAACTCGGCTTTGATATCGTCCGCTTTAAGACAGGGACACCGCCTCGTGTCAACGGCAATACCATCGATTATGACAAAACAGAGATTCAGCCGGGTGACGAAGTCGGCCGTGCATTCAGCTATGAGACGACAGAATATATTTTAGATCAGCTGCCCTGCTGGCTGACTTATACGAATGACAAGACTCACCAGATCATCGATGACAATCTGCATCTGTCAGCGATGTACTCCGGTATGATCAAAGGGACAGGCCCCCGTTACTGTCCGTCTATTGAAGATAAATTTGTTCGTTTCAATGATAAACCGCGCCATCAGATTTTCCTGGAGCCTGAAGGACGCAATACGAAAGAAGTCTATGTCCAAGGATTATCTACCAGCCTGCCTGAACATGTGCAAAGACAGATGCTGCAGTCCATTCCAGGCCTCGAGCGTGCAGATATGATGCGTGCAGGCTACGCCATTGAATATGATGCGATTGTACCGACCCAGCTCTGGCCATCACTTGAGACGAAGAAAATCGCGGGTCTGTTCACAGCGGGTCAGATCAACGGGACATCTGGTTATGAAGAAGCGGCAGGACAAGGGCTGATGGCCGGTATCAACGCTGCTGCTAAAGTGCTGGGCCGCGAACCGCTCGTTCTTGGTCGTGCAGATGCCTATATCGGTGTGCTGATTGACGATCTGGTCACAAAAGGAACCAATGAGCCGTATCGCCTGTTGACCAGCCGTGCAGAATATCGTTTACTTCTGCGTCATGATAATGCTGATCTTCGTCTGACTGAAATCGGCCATAAGATCGGACTGATTTCAGATGAACGATACAGCCGTTTTGAAGAGAAGAAAGCAGCCATTGAAGAAGAGATCAGCCGTCTGTCTCAAGTCCGTATTAAACCGAATGAACAGACGCAGCACTTGATTGCAGAACGCGGCGGTGCTCCTTTAAAAGATGGCATTTTAGCGATTGACCTCTTAAAACGTCCAGAAATGGATTATGCAGCTATCCGCGAAATACTTGCGGATGATATTGAAGTCTCAGAAGAAGTAGCAGAGCAAGTGGAGATTCAGACCAAATATGCAGGCTATATAGATAAATCTCTGCAGCAGGTTGAAAAAATGAAACGGATGGAAGATAAGAAGATTCCAGCTAACATCGATTATGATGCCATTCATAGTCTGGCGACAGAGGCGCGTCAGAAACTGAAGGAAGTAAAACCTTTGAGTGTAGGTCAGGCATCACGTATTTCCGGGGTTAATCCGGCTGATGTTTCGATTCTGCTTGTCTATATTGAACAGGGAAAGATTGCGAAGGTGAATTAGATGAATGAAGAGCAGTTTATAGCAGCACTCCGTGCGCAAGGCTTTGAATTAACAGAAAAACAACTGAAACAGTTTGCAATTTATTATGAAAATCTAGTAGAGTGGAATGAGAAAATTAATTTAACTGCTGTTACTGAAAAGGAAGAAGTCTACTTAAAGCATTTCTTTGACTCATTGACACCCAGCTTTTACTTTGATTTCAAGGAAATTGAGACGTTATGCGATGTCGGCGCAGGGGCGGGTTTTCCAAGTATTCCGCTGAAAATCCTGTTCCCACACATCAAACTGACCATAGTAGATTCTCTTAACAAACGCATTAACTTCCTGAACCATCTCGCTGCAGAGCTGAACCTTGAACAGGTACAGTTCATCCATGACCGTGCAGAGACGTTCGGCCGCTCGGAAAAACGTGAAACATATGACGTGGTGACAGCACGGGCGGTTGCGCGCCTGTCGGTATTAAGCGAATTGTGTCTGCCGCTTGTCAGAAAAGGAGGACACTTCCTGGCGCTGAAAGGTGCGCAAGGCGAGATTGAAATAGAAGAAGGGCTCTTTGCCGTGAATATCCTGGGCGGTGAGATTGTGGCCAATCATCAGTTTACGCTGCCTATGGAAGAGAGTACACGTTATATTGTGGATATCGAAAAGCGCAGACAGACTGCTAAAAAATATCCGCGAAAAGCAGGTACCCCTGCGAAAGAACCGCTGATGAAATAAGATGTGATGAAAGTGAGTCGAATGAGATGAAGAAACCTTTTTCAAAGCTATTTGGATTACGTGATAAAGAAGATCTGACAGGAGAACGTGCAGAAGGCAATGTGATCAAGATCGCGATAGAACGCATTGTGCCGAACCGCTACCAGCCGAGACAGGTATTTGATGAAGAAAAGATTCAGGAGTTAGCGGATTCCATCAAAGCATATGGGCTGCTTCAGCCGATTGTCGTTCGTCCGATTGAAGAAGAGATGTACGAAATTATTGCGGGTGAACGCCGTTTCAGAGCGCTTCAATTAAATGGTATCGCTGAAACGGAAGTGCTGGTGAAACCTCTGAACGATAAAGAGACGGCCGCTATCGCATTGATCGAGAATATTCAGCGTGAAAACCTTTCTGTTGTTGAAGAAGCGGAGGCTTACAAGAAACTGCTGGACCTGGACGGCATCACTCAGCAGGATCTTGCGACAAGTCTCGGTAAAAGCCAGTCCTTTATTGCCAATAAGCTGCGTCTATTAAGACTTTCTTCACCTATTCTGGAAGCGCTCAGTCAGTCACAGATCACAGAGCGACATGCGAGAAGCCTGCTCGCCTTAAATGAGACTCAGCAAAAAGAGATGCTCGCTATCATCAAAAGTCAGAGTCTGAACGTCAAGCAGACAGAAGAACGCGTCAAACGTATGCTCGGCGGTGAAGAGGTTAAACCGACACGCATTGCCTTTACACGTGATATGAAGCTTGCCTTTAATACAATCGGTGAAAGTGTGAAAGCCGTTGAGAAGAGCGGGATTAAAGTGAAGCGTAAAGATACTGAGTATGCTAACTTTTACGAAATCTCGATTAAAGTCTTTAAAAATCAGAATAACCAGTAACCATCCCTTTCGGATGGTTTTTTAGTTTGTGCAGTTTAGTTCTAATATTGTTATAATCGTAATAATGAAGAAACAGCAAGGAGAGAAAAAGATGAAGATATTAGCTATCGCCAATCAGAAGGGCGGCGTCGGTAAAACGACGACTTCTGTCAACTTAAGTGCTGCGCTTGCTGAACGAGGGAAGAAAGTCCTGTTAGTGGATACAGATCCTCAAGGTAATGCGACGAGTGGTGTCGGTATAGATAAAAATAATGTGAAATTCTCAGTTTACGATATGCTGGTTGAAGATGTTTCAATCAACCGGGTCGTGCTGAAGACAGAGCAGGAGAATTTGTCCATCATTCCGGCGAATATCGCCTTAGCAGGCGCTGAAATTGAGCTAGTCTCTGCGATGAGCCGGGAAGTTCGTCTCAAATATGCATTTAAAGAACTGGAAGAATCATTTGATTACATCATTATTGACTGTCCGCCGTCACTTGGCCTGCTGACCATCAACTCATTCACCGCGGCAACAGGCATCATCATCCCTGTGCAATGTGAATATTACGCGCTTGAAGGCTTAAGTCAGCTCCTGAATACCATCAAGCTTGTTCAGCGCCACTTAAATCAGTCGCTTGAAATTGAAGGGGTCCTGCTCACGATGCTTGATGCACGGACCAATCTGGGCAATGATGTCATGGCTGAAGTGCGGTCGCATTTCGGTGACAAAGTATATGACACGATTATTCCACGTAATGTTCGTCTGTCAGAAGCGCCGTCACACGGTCAGCCGATCAATGTCTATGATGCACGGTCAACAGGTGCAAAGACTTACGCGGATTTAGCAGAGGAGGTCATCAGCCATGGCTAAAGGACTTGGTAAAGGACTGGGCCGCGGCCTTGATGCACTCTTTCAGGATAACAAAGGAGACGAAGTAGTTGAGCAGCTGAGACTGGATGATATCCGGCCGAACCCCTATCAGCCGCGTCATGATTTTGATGATATGGCACTTGCTGAACTAGCAGAGTCAATCAAACTGCATGGCATTCTTCAGCCGATCATCGTCAAGAAATCGGTAAAAGGTTATGACATCGTTGCGGGTGAGCGTCGTTATCGTGCAAGCAAACTTGCCGGCAAAACAGATATCCCTGCCATCGTCAAATCAATGACTGATAAACAGATGATGGAGTTCGCCATTATAGAAAACTTACAGCGTGAAGATCTGAATGCCTTAGAAGAAGCCAGAAGTTATCAGCTTCTAATGGATCATTTATCCTTGACACAGGCAGAAGCAGCCGACAGACTCGGAAAATCTCGTCCATATATCGCTAATATGCTCCGTCTGCTGAACTTACCGGAAGAGATCAAGCAGCTGATCAACGATAAGCAGTTGTCCGGGGCACATGGCCGCACACTTCTCGGCCTTAAAAATGAAGCGGATATGCTATCGGTTGCCAAGCGGGTCATTAGAGAAGCGTGGAGTGTCAGACAGCTGGAACAGTATGTGAAGTCACTCACCGCGACACCTGAGCAGCCTAAAAAGACACCGGCCAAACCAAAGTTTCTTGTGAAACATGAACAGTCACTAAAGCAGCACTTAGGTACAAATGTAGAGATCTCTAAATCGCGCAAAAAAGGCAGGATTGCGATTGAATTCACTTCAGAAGAGGAATTTAATCGTCTGATCAGCTTGTTGGAGCGTCTTTAGGAACCAATGAAGAAGCATCTGATCAATCCGCTGCTCGACTCAGAAATGTGGAAAAATATCGGTGTCAATACCTTCTGGTCAATCATCATTGTCCTGATTGCTTTTGTGGTCATTAAAGTGCTGCATGTTGCGATTGCGCAGTTCTTTAAAGTCAGAAGACTGTCTAACTTGTCGCTGTCTGAAAAACGTGATACCACACTGATCAAACTGCTGCAGAATATTACCACTTATGTCGTCTGGTTCGTGGTGCTGACCACTGTCCTCAGCAATATGGGCATCAAAGTGGAGAGCCTGATAGCGGGTGCCGGAATAGCAGGGATTGCGCTTGGTTTCGGGGCACAGACGCTTGTTAAAGATATTATCACGGGGTTCTTCATCATATTCGAGAGTCAGTTTGATGTCGGAGATTACGTCAGAATCAATACTGGCGGCACGAAAGTCGCGGAGGGGACTGTGCAGTCTATCGGCCTCCGCTCGACTAGAATCCGTTCTTTCACTGGAGAACTGACCATCCTGCCCAATGGCACGATGAATGAGATCGTCAATTTCTCCGTCAATAATTCAGTCGCAGTCTTCGAGGTCTCGATTTCCAGTGAAGAGAATATTCGCGCTGTAGAAGAGATGTTAACACCGTATCTTGAGACGCTGAAAGATAAATATGAGGATGTTGTGAAGACCCCGGAAATATTAGGGGTTGATATGGTGAAAGCAGGAGAAGCGGTCATTAAGATTGCGGCGGAGACACTGCCGAACAATCATGTGAAAGTATCAAGACTATTGCGCGGAGACTTGAAGGACTTTCTCGATAGTCACGGTGTAAAAGCGCCTGTGCCAAGGATGGTCATGTATAATCAACCTAAAGGAGGCCCAGAACATGAATAACTATCAGATGAATGATATTGTGGAGATGAAGAAACAGCATGCATGCGGAACCAATGCGTTTCAGATCATCCGTCTGGGCGCCGATATCCGTATTAAATGTACGAACTGCGGGCGAAGCATTATGATGCCGCGCCCTGAATTCAATAAGAAAATCAAAAAAATTATTTCGTCAGCTGACGAATCATAAAGGAGAACAATTATGGCATTAACAGCTGGAATCGTCGGTTTACCGAACGTCGGTAAATCCACTTTATTCAACGCAATTACGAAAGCAGGGGCACTTGCTGCCAACTACCCGTTCGCAACTATCGATCCGAACGTCGGTATCGTAGAAGTCCCTGACTACCGTTTAGACAAACTGACTGAACTGGTGACACCTAAGAAAACAGTACCGACAGCATTCGAGTTCACAGATATCGCCGGTATCGTTAAAGGGGCATCCAAAGGAGAAGGCCTCGGTAATAAATTTCTTTCTCATATCCGTGAAGTAGATGCCATCTGTCAGGTTGTCCGTGCGTTCGAAGATGAGAATATCACGCATGTATCAGGCAAGGTCAATCCGGTCGATGATATCGAAGTCATCAATATGGAACTCGTGCTCGCTGATATGGAATCAGTGGAGAAACGTTATGCACGTGTCCAGAAGATGGCCAAACAAAAAGACAAAGATGCGATGGCAGAAGAAGCAGTGCTGGCAATCGTTAAAGAAGCCCTTGAAAATGAACAGCCTGTCCGTAGCATAGAATTCACACCTGAACAGCAGCGTCTTGTGCGAGGCATGCACCTTTTAACTGCGAAACCGATGCTGTACGTGGCGAATGTTGCAGAGGACGATTTACTCGATGCTGACAACAACGATTACGTTAAAGCTATCCGCAACTATGCGGAGAAAGAAGGCTCTGAAGTCATCGTCATCAGTGCCCGTATCGAAGAAGAACTGGCGGCATTAGATGATGAAGATAAGCAGGAATATCTGGCTGACCTCGGCATTGAAGAATCAGGACTTGATAAGTTGATTAAAGCATCTTATCACCTTCTCGGCCTGGCGACTTATTTCACAGCAGGTGAGCAGGAAGTGCGTGCGTGGACCTTTAAACATGGGATGACAGCACCACAATGTGCGGGGATCATCCATACAGACTTTGAACGCGGCTTTATTCGTGCGGAGACGGTGAGCTTCGAGGATTTAGTAGGTAATAATGGTATGGCAGGTGCAAAAGAAGCAGGTAAAGTCCGCCTTGAGGGTAAGGATTACTTGATGAAAGATGGAGATGTTGTTCATTTCAGATTTAATGTTTAATTCAGGAGGCAGACATGAAACCTTTAAAGCGGATTATCTACGGCATTAAAGTCATCACAAAGTCGGGCGATAAAGGACAGGAGATGTACAATGTCATCTATTACTATTTTGTACAAGCTGTCCGATATGATGAATACGTTGCACTGAATGAGGATATTTATAAGAAAGTCAGCTATCCTGACGATGCCATCCGCTATCTGGACATTGTCAGCTGTGATGAAATCAACCCTGAGGACAGTGATTATTATCTCTATGAATATCTCTACGCCTCACAAGATATCAAGCTTTTTCATGTCAAAGAAATGGTTGTCTATAAATTAGACGAAGTACTCTACTAATGTTGTAATCTGTGTATTACTATGCTATAATATTCAATTGTGAGTAATGAAAATTATTCCTTGCTTTACGAAACAGTAAAGCCGCATAGACCATAAGGAGGTGTAATTGATGAGAACATACGAAATTATGTACGTTGTACGCCCGAACATTGAAGAAGATGCGAAGAAAGCGTTAGTTGAACGTTTCAACGAAATCTTAACTTCAAACGGTGCGGAAATCATCGAAGCAAAAGATTGGGGTAAACGTCGTTTAGCTTACGAAATCGAAGACTTCAAAGAAGGTTTCTACCAAATCGTACGCGTTAACTCTACTGATCAAGCAACAAACGAATTTGATCGTTTAGCGAAGATCAATGACGATATTATCCGTCATATCATTGTACGCGAAGAAGAAAAATAATAATCAACGGGGGCGAATTGCATGATTAATCGTGTTGTATTAGTAGGTCGTTTAACGAAGGATCCCGAATACAGAGTCACACCCTCAGGCGTATCAGTTGCTACGTTTACATTAGCGGTCAACCGCACATTTACGAACGCTCAAGGAGAACGCCAGGCGGACTTCTTAAACTGTGTCGTATTCCGTAAACAAGCTGAGAACGTTAATAACTACCTAAGTAAAGGTAGCTTAGCCGGTGTTGACGGTAGATTGCAATCTCGCAGCTATGATAATCAGGAAGGCCGTAAAGTGTATGTGACTGAAGTCGTCTGCGACTCAGTGCAGTTCTTGGAACCTAAAGGTGCTAACCAGAATCGTCAGGACAATGTGTCTAATGACTATTCAAGTTATGACCCAGGATTCGGTGGACAATCACAAGGTCAGAATTATCAGGCAAACAATCAAACAACTAACACATCCTCTCCTGCATCAAACAATCCGTTTGCGAACGCAACAGGGCCGATTGATATCAGTGATGATGATTTACCGTTCTAATCAATAAGTAAGGGAGGCAACAATCATGGCAGGTGGACCAAGAAGAGGCGGACGTCGTCGTAAAAAAGTGTGTTACTTCACAGCAAACGGTATCACACAAATCGACTACAAAGACGCAGAATTACTTAAAAAATTCATCTCTGAACGCGGTAAAATCTTACCACGTCGTGTAACAGGTACTTCAGCTAAATACCAACGTATGTTAACTGTAGCAATCAAACGTGCACGTCATATGGCATTATTACCATACGTTAAAGACGAGAATTAATATTCCAGACCTTTCACTTCAATAGTGAAAGGTCTTTTTTTATGAGGATTTTAAACCTTATAAATTTAGTAAGAATTTAGAAGAATATGCAAGATGATAACAAATGATATGGTAATATAAATGAGAAGGAAAGGGAGAGGGGTTACGGACACATGGTGAATACGGAATTTACGCCGGTCATTATCGGCGCAAATATACATGCTTATGCAGCAGCGGCGGCGTTTCATGAAGATTATCATCAAAAATCAATTATATTAGCAGCGGGCAAGCTGGCATTTACAGAATTCTCTTCTTTAGTGAGGGATTATGTGACAGAAGCGGATTTGTATCAAGATGAAGTATTTGTACAAACATTGAATCAGCTTGCAGAAAAATATAACGGGCAAAAGCTGTTACTCGTCGCCACAACAGATGAGTATGTGAAATTACTGGTGAAGAATAGTGCCTTATTAGATGACCGTTTCATCTTAAATTTTCCGAGTCAGACACTTTTTGATCAATTCTATTATAAGAAGCATTTTTATCAGTTATGCGAACAATATGGGTTAGACATTCCTAAGACTTTTACGATAGATTGCCGTGAACTGACCACTTTCCATGAAGAAGTGATGTTCCCGGTGATCATTAAAGTAAATGATGGAACCGCCTATTTTGATCTTCATTTCACAGGTAAACAGAAGATCTATCGTCTTTCTTCATATGAGGAAATCAATCAGACCATTCAGCTTCTTTATGACAACGGTTATCGCAAAGACCTGATCCTACAGGAATATATTGAGGGCAGCGACCAGGAACTCTGGGATATGGTTTATTACAGTGACCGCAACGGTAAAGGCCAGGTGGTGACGCTTGCCCAAGTTTTATCTCAGGAACCTCAACTGACAGCAGTCGGAAATTATACGGCTCTTATTACACGTTATCAGAAAGAATTAATGGATAAAGTCGTTCATATGATGGAAGAGACCGGTTATAAAGGCTTTGCGAACTTCGACTTAAAGTATGATGCACGTGACGGTAAATATAAGTTTCTGGAGGTTAATTTACGTGCAGGACGTTCAAGCTCATATATCAGAGCAAGCGGCTATTCGATTGCGCGTTGCTATGTCGAAGATTTAGTGGAACATAAGAGTCATCCGCTGGTCTATTTAGACAAAAAAATGATTTTTACAGTGATTCCACCGACTCTCATGTTGCGAGGCATCCGTAATTTAAAGCTTAAGCAGGAAGTCAGACAACTCATACAAGCAAAGGAGACATTTAATCCTTTGAAATATAAAAAAGACCGTTCTCTGAAAAGAAAGATTTACTTGAAATTAAGAGACCTTAACTACTACAAAAAATATAGCAACAGGGAATGGGAGCAGTCATAAAAAAATTCTTAGGCTTATGCCTAAGAATTTTTTTACAGATGATCTAAAAGGATAGAGGTGATCACACCTGCTGCTGTAAACAGGCCCACTAATGCACCGCCGTCTTCATAGGCTTCCGGCATCATTGTAGCACCGATCATGGTGATAATACCGCCTGCAGCGAAGCTTGAAATAATTGAGATGACGGCCGGATTAGCATGATCAAGGAAGACATAGCCAAATAAGGCACTGAGCCCTGCTACAACAGTGACAGCGACGAAAAGCCCGATTACTTTGCCTTTAGACTGACCGCTTTTGAGCATCCCTGCTGTACTCGATAAGCCTTCCGGAATATTACTGATGAAAATCGCGATCAATAGCAGCATGCTCACGCCTTTACCGCCGATCAGTGTAGTACCAAGCATGATGGATTCGGGTATGGCATCCATCACCGTGCCGATAAAGATACCGAGACCACCGCCGGACTCTTCACTTGAATCATTCTGTAATTCATGTGCATTAGAGCGCTTCCGGTGTTTACCCCCTTTGCGGGTAATAATGGCTTCAATAATAGTAAAAGTAACGGCCCCCGCTACAAAACCGAGAATCGTATTCGTTAATTCACTTTTTTCCAGAGATTCCTGCAATAATTCAAACGTAGCAGCACCGATTAAGACACCGACACCGAACGCTATAATGAAACCTAAAATTTTACGTGGGATATGAATAATCATACTGATAATAGCCCCTAACAGCACGGCACCACCTGATACCGCTCCCCAGAAAAATGCACTGCCCATTAAATTTCGCCTCCAAAAAAACCCCAGAGATAAGCCTCCGGGGTTAATCATATTAGTGAATGATTAGCGACGGTCTAATAAATCGTTGTCGCGATCTAAGTCAGCGTCAACTTGACGGCCGTTAGTGTCATCGATATCCACTTGTTCTTTACGTACTGTTTCAGATACGTGTGCAGTATCTTGGATACGGTTTTTCTTGATTACTAATTCTTCAGCTACAACGTTTTCTTTTTCAACATTGATGCGTTCTTCAGTTAATGGGATACGGATTGTATCGTCATTTAAACGGTCGAAGTCAACATCTCCGTCTACTCTTTCGTCTACACGACGACGTTCGATTGTTACTTCGTCACGGCTTACAGGTACATCAAACTCTTGGCGTTCTTCTACTACATCTTTGTCGATGCGTACTTCACCAGTTTGAACTGTATCTTTACCTACGCGAAGACGCTCTTCGTGTAAACGGATTTTTTCATCGTCTGATAAGTCTGAACGGTTAGCGATATCCTCGTCAAATACGTACTCTTTGTTATCTACGCGGTCAAATTCGTTACGGTGTAATTCATCACGGTTTAAATCATTGTTAAATTCGTTTTTCATGTCTACATGTTCCTCTCTTGTGTGTAAGTTATTAGTTTTATGGTGCTGTGAATACTGTGCATCAGTATCAGACTCTAAACTTTGACCTGCTGTGAGACCTGTTGTCCCGTCATCAGGGTTAGAGAAATTACCTTCGTGCAGTGTTTCATTGTTACTGCGGTTGATTGAATCAGGATTAGCAAAGCCGCCGACTACACCGTTTGTATAAGTGTCTTCGTGACGTGCTTGTCCGTCGACATCGTAATGATTAGATGAATCTGAAGTATTGTAAGTCGCATCATTATCTACATAAAGTAAGATGTTGCCACTTTCAATTTCGCGCTCATATTCACTACGCTGTGCATCTGATAAATTCAATTTATCAAAGACACGTGTCTGAGGATCTTCCCCTGTGAAGAGTGAAGCTACTTTGTCGCCAAATGATCCATCTGCATTCTTGAAGTTCACATCTGTATAATTCAGTGCAGAACCTTCAAGCTTGTTTTTGGAAATCACGTGTAAGTCGCGTTCAGCTACTCCTTGAGACTTCAAGTTATCAATTCTACCTAATAATGCTTGTTCACTAGAAAATGATTCAATGTTACCCATTGTAATTCTACCTCCCAATCACTAATGTGTTGTAAATCTCTAAGGTGTCGTTTTGATTTTCTTGTGATGTTAGAAATATACCCGACGGCTTCCACCCTAAACACTTTAAAAATAAAAAAAATAAAAAAATATCAGACATTAATGCGTTTACATTGACTGAAAGAAGGCTCAAACCTTGATTCTATGCGGATTTGTCCTTGAAATCCTAGGCTAAATTTGTTATCATCAATTAAATAAAAAATTAAATAAAATACTCATATAATTAAAGAATATGGCTTTGAAGTATCTACCACGCACCTTAAATGACGTGACTATGAGTGAAAAAATGAATCCATTCTCGACCGAGTTTGGACATTCTTTTTTTACTCGCCTATTCCAGCAGGTGAGTTTTTTTATTATAAGGAGGACAATCGTGAAAGAGTTACAGCAGAAAGTAAAAGAAGAAGGCGTAGTGATTGCAGGTTCGGTGCTTAAAGTCGATGCATTTCTGAATCATCAGATTGATGCCGCACTCATGAAGCAAGTGGCAGCTCATTTCTATGATTACTATAAAAATAAAGGCGTGACGAAAATTCTGACGATTGAAGCAAGCGGTATAGCACCTTCTATCATGGCAGCACTGGCCTTTGATGTCCCTTGTCTATTCGCGAAGAAGGCGATTCCGTCCACACTTACTGAGGCAGTCTATGAGACGGACATTCACTCCTATACAAAGAACAGAACAAGTCATGTGGTCGTCTCACAGAAGTTTCTCTCTGCTGATGATAAGGTTCTGATTATCGATGACTTCCTGGCGAATGGTGAAGCGGCACTCGGTCTGTATGATTTAGTCAAACAGGCGGGAGCAGAATGTGTCGGTGTCGGTATCGTCATTGAAAAAAGCTTCCAGCAAGGCGCAGACCGTCTGAAAAATGAAGGTCTTGATGTCCTGAGTTTATGTCGTATTGCTTCATTAGAGGGCGACAAAGTCACTTTAGTGGGAGAAGAATGATGAAAAATCTCTTATTAAGTATCCAGCATCTTCTGGCTATGTATGCAGGTGCTATCATCGTGCCGATCATTGTGGGTAAGGCGCTCGGCTTCTCCGGTGAAGAAATCGCCTATCTTGTCTCCATTGATATTTTCATGTGCGGTGTCGCGACTTTCCTCCAGGTCTATAAAGGGATTGGTATCGGCCTGCCTGTTGTTCTGGGCTGTACATTCACTGCCGTCACACCGATGATTATGATCGGCTCGAAGCACGGCATAGATGTCTTGTATGGTTCACTTTTTGCGTCCGGTATCATCATTGTTCTGATTGCACCGTTCTTCTCCTATTTAGTGAAGATATTTCCGCCGATCGTCACGGGCAGCGTGGTCACGATTATCGGCATTACGCTTATGCCGGTTGCAATGAACAATCTCGCAGGGGGGCAAGGGTCTAAGACCTACGGTGATCCCCTGAATATTATGCTCGGCTTGCTGACGTTGATTATGATTTTGGTGATTCACCGCCTGTCTTCAGGCTTTATCCGTTCTATAGCGATTTTACTGGGACTGATGATCGGTACCATCGTTGCTTCATTCTTCGGTCTGGTGGATGTCAGTGCCGTTAACAACTCGAACTGGTTTGAACTTCCTAAGCCCTTCCGTTTCGGTGGTTTTCAGTTTGAAATCGGCTCTATCTTGCTCTTCGTCATTGTCGGTATCGTCAGTCTGATTGAATCAACTGGCGTTTACCATGCCCTCAGTGAAATCACGCAGACGCCTATTGACCGTAAAGATATCTCCAAAGGTTACCGCGCTGAAGGAATCGCCATCGTTCTAGGTTCTATTTTCAATGCCTTTCCTTACACTGCTTATTCTCAGAATGTAGGACTTGTCTCGTTATCAGGCGTCAAATCAAAGAATGTCATGTACGGCATGGTGGCGTTACTGATCCTGGCAGGCTCCATGCCGAAGTTTGGCGCGCTGGCCACGATTATTCCGACGCCTGTTCTCGGCGGCGCGATGATTGCCATGTTCGGGATGGTGATGGCGTACGGGGTTAAGATGCTGGGTGCGATTGACTTCACGAAGCAGGATAACTTGCTCATCATCGCTGTGTCAGTTGGTGTCGGTCTCGGTATCACGACTGTACCCGGTGCATTCGCCAAGTTCGGTGAAGACTATGCCTGGCTGACTCAGAATGGCATTGTACTCGGTACACTGACAGCGATATTACTGAATTTATTTTTTAATGGTTTAAACAATCAACAAATTGAAGAAACTATGAAATAATAGATTAATAAATAAAATGGAGGTATCAATCATGTGGGAAACTAAGTTCCAAAAAGAAGGCTTAACATTCGATGATGTATTACTGATTCCAGGAAAATCTGATGTGCTACCGAACCAGGTTGATCTGAAAGTGGAATTATCAGAACGTCTTAAACTGAACATACCGATTTTATCAGCAGGTATGGATACAGTGACAGAAGCAAAAATGGCCATTGCGATGGCGCGTCAAGGTGGACTAGGTGTGATTCATAAAAATATGTCTATTGAAGAACAGGCAGATGAAGTACTGAAAGTTAAACGTTCAGAGAACGGCGTTATTACGAATCCTTTCTTCCTGACACCTGACGAACAGGTTTTTGCGGCGGAACATCTGATGAGTAAGTATCGGATTTCGGGTGTGCCGATTGTCAATAGCGAAGAAGACATGAAGTTAGTCGGAATTTTAACGAACCGTGATTTACGCTTCATTGAAGATTATGCCATTAAGATTTCTGACGTCATGACAAAAGAAGATTTAGTGACTGCACCGGTTGATACAACACTTGAACAGGCTGAGAAGCTGCTGCAGCAGTACAAAATCGAGAAACTACCGCTTGTCGATGATGCCGGTGTCTTAAAGGGACTGATCACTATCAAAGATATCGAGAAAGTGATTGAATTCCCGAATGCAGCAAAAGATAATCATGGCCGCTTACTGGTAGCCAGTGCCGTGGGTATTGCCAAAGATACCCTCACTCGTGCTAAATACCTGGTGGAAGCGGGCACAGACGCACTTGTTATTGATACAGCTCATGGCCATTCCAAAGGTGTACTGGAGATGGTTCAGGCGCTGAAAGAAAACTTTCCTGAAGTAACACTGATTGCAGGTAACGTGGCGACAGCAGAAGGAACCAGAGCCCTGTTTGAAGCAGGTGCAGATGTCGTGAAAGTCGGTATTGGACCAGGCTCCATCTGTACGACACGTGTCGTGGCAGGGGTAGGTGTACCGCAGATTACAGCGATTTACGATGCCGCAGGTGTTGCACGTGAACTCGGCAAAACCATTATCGCAGATGGCGGCATCAAGTATTCAGGTGATATCGTTAAAGCCCTGGCATCAGGCGGACACGCTGTGATGCTGGGTTCACTACTCGGCGGTACAGAAGAAAGCCCGGGCGCTACTGAAATCTATCAAGGGCGTCAGTATAAAGTATACCGCGGTATGGGTTCACTGGGCGCGATGGAGAAAGGTTCTAAAGATCGCTACTTCCAGGATGATAAAGAAGCGAAAAAATTCGTACCAGAAGGTATTGAAGGACGTATCGCTTATAAAGGTGCTCTTCAGGATACAATTTATCAGTTAGTCGGTGGCATCAGAAGCGGTATGGGCTACACAGGCTCTAAAGACCTGCAGGCATTACGCGAAGAAGCGCAGTTCATCAAAATGACAGGGGCCGGCTTAAAAGAAAGTCATCCGCACGATGTACAGATCACGAAAGAAGCACCGAACTATTCTATTTAATGAAGGAGACTGACTAATGGAAATGGCATTTGAACAGGAATTGATCCTGGTACTCGATTTCGGCAGCCAGTATAACCAGCTGATTACTAGACGTATTCGTGAGATGGGCGTCTACAGTGAGTTACATGATCACGAAATCTCAATCGAAGAAATCAAGAAAATGAATCCGAAAGGTATCATCCTATCAGGTGGGCCGAACTCTGTATACGAAGAAGGTTCATTTACAGTAGACCCTGAAATCTTTAATTTAGGGGTGCCGGTTCTCGGCATCTGCTACGGTATGCAGCTGATGACGAAACTGCTCGGGGGCTCTGTGGAACGTGCGAATGAACGTGAGTATGGTAAAGCGATTATCACGGCAGAAACGCATTCACTTTTCCACATGCTGCCTGAAGAACAAACCGTCTGGATGAGTCATAGTGATAAAGTCATCACTATCCCTGAAGGCTTCCGTATGATTGCGAACTCACCAAGCTGTAAATACGCGGCAGTAGAAAATGCTGAGCGTCAGTTATACGGCGTCCAGTTCCATCCGGAAGTTCGACACTCAGAGTACGGCAACGACTTACTTCGTAATTTCATCCGTAAAATCTGTAACTGCACAGGTGAATGGACAATGGAGAACTTCATTGACATCGAAGTTGAAAAAATCCGTGAGCAGGTCGGTGACAAAAAAGTATTATGCGCGATGAGCGGCGGCGTGGATTCTTCGGTTGTAGCGGTACTTCTCCATAAAGCAATCGGTGATCAGCTGACATGTATCTTCGTTGACCATGGCTTACTTCGTAAAGGAGAAGGCGATATGGTCATGAAGCAGTTCGGTGAAGGCTTCAATATGAATATTATTCGTGTGGATGCAAAAGAACGTTTCATGAGCAAGCTTAAAGGGATATCAGACCCTGAACAGAAACGTAAGATTATCGGTAACGAATTCGTCTATGTCTTTGATGACGAAGCTTCTAAATTAGAAGGTGTTGACTTCTTGGCGCAAGGTACTCTGTACACTGACATTATCGAGTCAGGAACGAAGACGGCACAGACCATCAAATCGCATCATAACGTCGGTGGTTTACCGGAAGACATGCAGTTCGAACTGATTGAACCGATCAACACGCTCTTCAAAGATGAAGTACGCGCCCTCGGTATCGAACTCGGTATCCCGGAACACCTCGTATGGCGTCAGCCGTTCCCAGGCCCAGGTCTCGGTATCCGTGTACTCGGTGAGATTACAGAAGAGAAGCTGGAGATTGTCCGTGAATCAGATGCTATTTTAAGAGAAGTTATTGCACAGGAAGGACTTGAACGCGATATCTGGCAATACTTCACTGTCCTCCCTGACATCCGCTCCGTCGGTGTCATGGGCGACTACAGAACATATGACTATACAATCGGCGTCCGCGCTGTGACAAGTATCGACGGCATGACCAGTGACTTTGCACGCATCGACTGGGAAGTGCTGCAGAAAGTTTCCAGCCGAATCGTCAATGAAGTCAACCACGTCAACCGCGTCGTGTATGACATCACATCTAAGCCACCAAGCACGATTGAGTGGGAATAGGCTTATAAAATAGTAAGACCCTTTAACCGCAACGGTTAGAGGGTCTTTTTTGTGTTCTGAAATTAGAAAAAACAGCAGAAAAACAGCAAGGTGTGAGAAAAACCGATTTTAAAAAGTTATAACATAAAATCCTTTTTTATTCTATGGTGATAAGTTCCATTGTCATGTTGAAGAATTCCTGTAGTTTTTATATTGATCCAGTCATCTATATACCTTGGCCAATGAGCATTTCTAACACTAGGATGAATAGCATAAAATAGCTTTGATGTATCAACAATTTTTTTGACTTTATTTAATGCGTTTTCACCACAAGCTAAAATATAATCAGCATTTTTAATAAACTTAATATTTTTTTCATTAATCTCATCTTGATTTATAAAAACTATTCTTTTTTCAAACATATCTTCAATAAATTGATAAGGATCATTCATTATTTGAGTGTATAGTAGTTGTATATTGGATTGTTTCTTAAAATTGAGAAGTTGTAATATATTTTGAAATGTAAATTTATAAGGTATTACTTGGTTTGGTATAAAAGCTACAGTTGTGAAGTTTTTATAAAACTCATTATAACAATTCATTCCTACTAGAGAGTTAGTAGGTGTATCTATATCATTATTATATTTACTGTCTCCAACTATAATTTTAAGTTTTAATTCTTCCTCCATTTTTATCTCCCCACCGCTTCTAATTTTTCCATCATATCTTTATCCATCTGTTCTGTCACATGGCTATATATCTGTAATGTGGTCTTATGGTCTGTATGACCTACTCTATCCATAATAGCCCGTAGACTAACCCCTAACTGACTTAACAGCGATATATGGCTATGTCGTAGCGTGTGCGTTGTCACATGCTTATTAATCAACTTCTTGCCCTGGTCGTCTTTAATCTCATCTACAGCCGTCTTGATGTTGCGATTGACGGAAGTAAGAGCCATAGGATTGCCGTAGTGGTTAGTGAAGATGAAGCCACGATCTATATAGTTGCTGTCCCACTATATTACTTATTCAAAATTAGTATATTTTTTTATAATTATAGCTCAATCTGTTATTTATTGTATATAAAAGCGTAGAAAATTTAGTAATAGCAGTTTCATTTCAGACAACTGATTAAATGGATTATTGAGTAGAAAGAAGCCCTGGAATGATACAAAACCGCTTCTAGTGGCAATCTATCGACAGTAAAAAGAATAGTCAGCAAATACACGCCCCAGGAACAGGAAGATATTATCAGATACATGGCTTCTAATGGCCGATACAGACCGATAGGCGTGATAGAACGACTACAGGTAGATTTAATATAGAGCAGTGAATAACGCCCGTCAGAAGCGGAATAGAGGGCGTAGAGAAGCACAGCAGAGGGCTGTATATGAACACGTAGCACTGATTAAGCAGACCATGAATAAAGAGCGTGAGGCCGTGTGAAATACGATAAAAAAGCGGTGAAGCTGTTCATCAAGAACTATCACAAGCACAGCGACAGCCAGGACATAGACCAGGTAGAAGACATAGAGGATATAGACGACTTCTTTAGTATCTCGGACAGTGTGGTCTATGATATGGAAGATAGCACACACATAGATGAAATAGCGTTCTTCAATGAGTTAGAAGCGGTGATAGAGCAAGTAGGAACGATGAAACAGCAATGTATATTCTATCTGATGTGTGAAGGTAGAAGATTAAACGATATAGGAAAGATATTTAATGTAAGTGGCAAACGAGTAAGACAGTTATATGATGATCTACTGAATAAGATATGTGAGTAAGCCCCCGTTTAATGTGACGGGTTTTTTTATATTTTAAGATAATAAAAAGTTAAAAAATGTAATAATTTTATAGAATTAAAGATATTACGTGAGATTTCATAGTGTTGTTTTTTTCTGTACTTTTTGTCAAAAATCATAACAAAAATTTAGTTTTTAATAACTATATGTAAATAATTGATTTACTAAATGTGTATAGAAAATGACTTTAATATTTTAATAATATAAGAATTTATGAAATATTTGTTGTCAATATTGTATATTCGGGTATATTATAGTATGCAAGGACGTAATTATATATTTAGTCGTGACAAATTCTTTTGTCATTAAAAGATTATTTAAACGATGATGACAAAAGCAGTATATGAAATACTGTTATTTTTTATGTCTTATTCAGTATAACTTAATAAATAAGTTATGTTGCGGGAGGGAATTAACATGAGCGTTAAGCATAAAGATTTATCTTTTTCTTTACCAAAGTATTCTAGATACGAATTGAGAGAGATGATACTACAGACTGAAAAGCCTGTTTTAAGTTCAGAAGACGAAGTCATTTATAATCAATTAATTGGTAGAACTTTACTAAAAGATAAGCATTATCAACTAGCTAGTAAAATTTTAGGTATACCTAAAAATGAAATACTTCAGCGTGAAAACGAAACAGCTAAAGAAAAAATCTTTTATA
Source organism: Macrococcus bovicus (assembly GCF_030376725.1). Classification (NCBI taxonomy): domain Bacteria; kingdom Bacillati; phylum Bacillota; class Bacilli; order Caryophanales; family Staphylococcaceae; genus Macrococcus; species Macrococcus bovicus. Next base: position 2,059,274 of record NZ_CP128470.1, on the reverse strand, counting down.
GATCTAACAACCAAGCGTTTGACGATGAAATACATTCTATAATTAATTTATTTAGATGTTTTTCTGAACAAAAGAAGCTTAGAGGTTTAAGTCATGAGTAAACATAAACTGACACCTAAAGAGAAGTTTGAATGTATCGAAGAGATTAAACCCATCGTAAAAAAATTTAAAACACAGTATGGGATTACCGAACCTATATCAGACTCTTTTAAAAAAATTGAGAATGATATAGGTTATTTTATTGTGTCTAAGAAAGTTAATAACGAACTTTCAGGCTTTCAGTATAAAATTGGAGAGCAAGGATTTATTTTTGTTAATAATAATCATGATTTAGGCAGACAAAATCAATCCTTATGGCATGAAGTTTATCATCTGTATACCGGAGATGGTGAACCTATAAGTAAAGGGTCTTTAATTAAATATAGCACTTCAGAATTTAAGGCTGACCAATTTGCTTCAAGGATACTTATAGATCGAGATTATTTGAGTAGTTATATAAGGGAAAATAAACTTATCGAAAAGGGTTATTTTTCTAAAGAAGAAGTGTTAAAAATGCAAAATATTTTTAATGTTAGTTTTAATAGTATGTGTTATACCCTTAACGAATTGTACGACGGTTCAATACATGGATCCTATTATACTTTTGGTTCTATAAAAAAAAGAGAAGCATTTCTAAAATTTGTTGAGAGTGAAGGATATGACCAGAAGCTTTCACAAATACCAGAAGAAGATTATATAAGCCCTATTATATTTGAAATTTTACAAAAAAACCTTGCTGACAAAAGGACTTCTTCTAGAAGAGTTGAAGAAATTTTAGACTATATCTATGAAGAATTGAGGTTTGTAAATGAATGAAGTAAATTACTTATGCGATACTAATATTTTAATAAATTTATATCACGCAGATTCAAGTTCAACTGCATTATGTGAAGGATACTTTGATTGTTTCAATCGAGTTGGTTTTGCAGAGCCTGTTCATCATGAGCTATTAAGAACTCCAGAATTGAAAAATGAATCAAGAAAAGAGACGTTTGTGGAGTTATATAATAGGCTCGATTCAAAATATTATGTCTTCTTTATTGATGATTTAGACGATTTAACTAAGCAGGCATTTATAGATGAGATGTTATTACAAGGATATAGTGATTATAAGGGTATAAATGGTCCTCAAGATAACGTAGGAGAAATCGCTACTCTAATATTAGCCCATTTAATAGATATTCCCTTAATACATACAAATGATCAACCATTTATGGACTTTGTAGAAGAAAATCGAGATATTTATAGTGATGTAGTTATTGTTACTTTGAGAGAAGTACTCGATCAACTAATTTCAGATGATAAGCAACGGATACGTTTAACGGCGACAATAGAGGGAAATAGTCGTATATTTAAAGAACGTATAAAAAATCAAAAGTCAGAAGAAGAAATGAATTTAAAACTCGAACAACTAAGGAATAAATTCTCAAAACGATAAAAACAGCAATACCACTAGCAATAAAAAAGGGCAGATATTTGTGACTCGGGGCAACATCAGGAAACGCATTTAAGATATGAACCGCTTCAAATCCTTGATATATAAGGTTTTGAATCTCTATGAAATTTCTCTATTCTCGATTTTGGATTGAGTGGGAATAACACTAAAAAAATCCTCCAACCTTCGCGGTTAGAGGATTTTTGCATTCTATTTATCATCTTCTTTTGAGGGCAGTGGATAGAAGCCGGCTTTAAATTGCTGCCATAAGGGTTCAGGTAATTCGTGTTTGTTAGGGTCTTCTGGATCAAAGTAAGAGATGATTTCATCTTCTTTACCTTCTTTGATTTTACCAACAAACGCATGGTCGAGCAGGAGTTCTCTGCCGACTGCAATGAGTTCTACGCCTGTGTTCAGTGCTGCAATCGCGTCATCAGCTGTGAAGATTGAGCCGATTCCGATTAACGGCATACGTCCGTCCACCCATTGATGCAGCAGCTGGATACGATTTTCGCCTGCATATTTCCCTTCATGAACATCACCATGAATGTGCATCAGTGAAGCATGTAAATAGTGAAGCGGTTTTTCGATCAAGCGTTTGATGAGTTCTTCAGTCAGTTCCATTTTAATCCCTGGGTTGAATGCTTCTTCTGGTGAGAAGCGATAACCGATAATAAAGTCATCGTTGCCGTGTTCTTGTACTGTTTTAACGACTTCATCGACGACTTTCAGTGCAAATAAAAATGGATCTTTCCACTGATCAGTTCGCTTGTTGAAGTGAGGAGAGACAAACTGATGGATAATATAGCCGTTTGCGCCGTGAATCTCTACACCATCGAATCCTGCCTCAATCGCACGCCGTGTTGCTTCACCGAATGCTTTGATGGTTTCGTCGATTTCGTCTTCTGTCATTTCTCTCGCGCTATGTGTGTGATCCTGTCCGAAACTTTTCAGCTCCATCGCACTTGGACCTGCTACGTCGCCGTTAGGTGTGTATTCAGGTAGTGCTTGTACGCCGCCGTGATGAATCTGTACGATGGCTTTTGCGCCGTTCTTTTTCATAGCAGAAGCTAGACGTGTTAATCCCTCTATATCACTGTCATGCGCGATAGAAGGCTGGCCTGGAAAGGCTTGGCCGATATCTAATATATGAGACGCTGCTGTAAGGGCCATGCCTACATCTTTCGAGCGACTTTCCATGTAAGGAATCTCTCTATCAGCAATTGTGCCGTCTTCATTAGAAGAGGTATGAGTCAGTGGTGCCAGCACGAACCGATTACGCAGTTCGACACCGTTGCTTAATGTTAAAGGTTGAAATAAATCTTTATATTGAGTATTCATGATAATGCCTCCTTATATCCATCAGTATAACATCTACAGAAAAGGTGACAAAAAAACTGCCTATCACGCTTCACGAAGATTATAAAAAGTTTCTGGTAGTATAAAGTTGAGAAGCATATAGATGTGAGAATACTTTAGGAGGGAGTTGAAGACGGGAAAAGTAATAATTCAGCAACTTATGCAGCAAGAAAAAAGTGGTAACTGTAAAAGTAGGTTCATACATACAGCCTCCAAAATTAATTTTCGGAGGCTGTATCTTTCGTATCAATAGTGAGATTAAAAAATTCTGCTCGCAATCATATAGAACACAACCATTAAAATACCCATGAAGATAGCATACTTATAATTATAAGGTTTCTTATTGCTGGAAAAGTGATTGAGTAAACGATCAGTCATCAGATAAATGATTTCAAAGACAATAAACATTAAAAGACTTGTAAGTAGTAAGCTAGTAAAATCCATTGAGCCACCTCCTATATAAATGTGTATGATGAAATTACTTATATTGTAACATGTTTAAATGTGTAAGATAATGGAACTGAAGAAGGTGAAAAAGATGTATCAATTTAGGCCAGCAGAAATGAATGATTTAAAGCAGATTACGAGACTTGAACAGCAATCTTTTATTCCCGAAGTCGCTGATACAGAAGAAGCGATTAAAGAACGAATCGAAAAGATAAGTGATACTTTTATCGTAGCTGAAAAAGCGGATGAGATTGCAGGTTATATTAATGGTCCTGTCATCAAAACACCTTATATTACTGATGACTTATTTAAAAAAGTACCGGACACCCGAACAGGTCATTACTTAAGTATACTCGGCCTTGTAGTCTCTAAAGACCACCAGAGACAAGGGCTGGCAGGCCGGCTGATTGATGAATTCACGAAGCTTGCACAAGAACATGAGGTGAGAGCAATAACCCTCACTTGCACAGAGAATCTCGTTTCTTTTTATGAAGGCTATGGCTTTAAAAGTCATGGCTTATCTGAATCGCAACATGGCGGTGAGCAGTGGTTCAACATGGTCAAAGAAATCAGCTGATAGTTCCATTTTAGTAGTTTCTCTGCTTATTTTCATCAGTTCTTTATATGAAAAGATAGGTTGAGTGGCGCCACCTGCGCCACTCGCGCACGAAATACAGACTGAGTGGCGCCCCCCGCGCCACTCGCACGCGAAACACAGACTGAGTGGCGCCATATTTGATCTTTGCTATAATAAAGGCGATTGGAGCTGACTACTATGATTAAACTGAAAAATCCACGTCCTATTTACTTAAAAGGCGGTGAGCATGCTGTCTTGCTTCTGCATTCTTTCACTGGAACTGTGCGTGATGTAAAAGGACTGGCTCCACGTCTTAATAGTGCCGGGTTCACGACGTATGTTCCTTCTTATCAGGGCCACGGGCTTCTGCTGGAGGAGTTCATAAAATATGATATGGATGACTGGTGGCAGAAGGTGCTGGAGAGTTACGCGTTTCTTAAACAGGAAGGTTATCAAACAATCAGTGCAGCCGGTGTTTCACTAGGCGGTCTTTTTACTTTGAAGTTACTTGAGACATTTCCGGAAATTCATTCAGGGATAGCGATGTCTGTCCCTCATTTCAAAGATGAAGCAGGTCTCTTTTATCGTCTGGAGCAGTATGGTAGTCGTCTTGATAATATACTAGGACTCAGTGAAGATGAGCATGCTGAACAGCTCGCTCATATACGGAACTATCATCTCGGTGCCCAGAAGTTCTGCCGCGTGATCGATGAAATCATGGAGGGTTTGCCAAAGATCAATCAGCCTGTTCTGATCATGTATGGGGGGCGGGATGACGTCTCTTATGCTGACAGTGCACAGATCGTATTTCAGCATTTAAAAGAGCCTAAATATATGAGGATGATTGCAGAAGCTGGACATTTAATGCCTTTAGGACGTGGTCAGTTAGAGACTGAAGAAATGATTCTTTCATATTTCTGTCACAAAAATGTCTAATCCTCTCACGATTAATTTGGTACAGGATGGTGTATGATAGGGTTACGATATTTAAAGGAGTGAGATAATGTCTGCGAATATTAAGAAGCTGATTGTATTTATTCTCGGTCTTGCTGAAATCATGGCTGGTTTTGCCATTTACGAAACTTCTAAATTTGGTTCATTCACATTTGTAGCGTTAGGTATTCTCTTTATCGCTATCATGTTTCTGATTGATCAGCGTGCAAAGGATCCATACAATAGCCGATATACAAATTAAACTCTGAGTCTCAGGACTCAGAGTTTTTTTCATTCAATCTTCGCTCTGCTGAAATCTGATACATCTCATCTCTGAGATAAATGATATCATCTTCCCTGAGCGGCTGAAGATGAGGCCCTGTCTTAAGCAGCTCAAAGTAAGGCAAATCTATATCGATTTCCCGGGTAATCGTCAGTCGTCCGATTTGTCGGATATCTCCGTCGTTCCGCAAGACTTCAATGGAACAAGGCGCTGTATAACGTTCAACATAGAGTCTGATGTCATCTTCATATACTACGTGGAACCTTACATAATCCTTATCTGTCTGATAGTAATGTAGATTATGATAGGTCTGATGTTGACGTGAAGTAGAGAGAGGAAAGTGTGAGACGAATTTACCTAGCTTTTGACCGAAATCTTCCAGACGTCCGATCTTACGCATTAAGTTCATACGCACGCACCAATCATCTGTCTGTTTGATGGCATTGATATAGGTCATCAGCATTAAGACAGATTCACGCTTCACAAACGGGAAGTAGGGAAAATTAACGAAGATAAAATGAGAATCGCTTTCCTTGAAATGAATGGCTAACCCTTTCAATGACACAAGCTGGGCAGGGGTTCTTTTGTTCGGCGGCGCATCCGACAATCGAATGACTGCTTGCTGGGTGTCGCCGAGAAGTGCTTGCCCTTCTGGCGTCAGCTCGACCTTTGCCTCGTAGTAATAGCCTCTGGCGTGTGCTCTTTTTAAACCTTTATCATGGACGCCGAGCATCTCGATATAGTTGATAATTCTTTCTGCTATTTTAGCCATTATCTTCACCTCTTTTCCTATCTATACCCCGCCCCGCAAAAAAAGAACTGACATCCGTCAGTTCTTTAAATATTTGTTTATCAGTGCTTCAACTTCATGTTTCCAGAAGAAACGGTCCAACTTATTTTTATGGACCACTTGTATGAAGTCATTGGTCAGCCACATGGAAAGGATTTGAGGCGGTACGCCCATATCATAAATTTCATTCGCAGTAACAAATGCATCACGATGAGATTCCATTTTTTCACCTTCTAATTGATTCTATTCAAATAACCATCTTTCATTTCATACACTTTATCAAAGTATGGCGTCAGTCGTGTGTCATGTGTGACGACGATAGCGGCTTTCTCCATACTCTTGACTTCATCACGAATCAGTTCAATGACAGCGAAAGCTTTTTCACTATCCAGACTCGCGGTCGGTTCATCGGCCAGAATCAGTGCCGGATTCGTATATATCGCCTTTAGAATAGCGACACGCTGCCGCTGCCCGCCAGACAATTCACTTGGATACTGGTTCATCACTTTTTCAAGACCGAGTGTCTTGATTTTACCGGCTAACTCGTCTGTTGACAGATGATGAGTATTGACTTTATCCAGCAGCTTCAGCTGGTCCTTCACTTTAAGGAAAGGGACGAGATTGGAGGCCTGTAAGATAAAACCGATTTCTTTTAATCGTGTCTGGGCACGTTTCTTTTCATTATATGCGGTTGTATTCGTCCGGTTGATGATAATCTGTCCGCTCGATGGCTGCTGCAGGAGTCCGGCAATCGTCAGAAAAGTACTTTTACCTGAACCGGAGGGTCCTATAATGGCAACCATTTCACCGCGTTCCAGATGAAAGTCAGTGGGTTTGAGCGCCTCTACATAAGTATTGCCTTTCCCGAATGTCTTAGAGACGCCTTCTAATGTTAAGACCATTTTTTCACCTACCCGATAGTTTTAAGTGGATCGACTTTTTGTATGGAACGGATGGAGAATAAGCCGCCTAGTAAAGCAGTAATGATCAATGTAGCAGCATATAAAGCAATTAACTGCCATTTAAAGATAATAGGGACAACAGGGGGCATAAAGTGTGCGGTCAGAAGTGTCAGACCGAGCGAGATGACAACAGCAATGACTGAAAGGATGAGCGTCTGATAAAGCACAGACTTCGCCAGGAAGCCGTTGCTTAAGCCTTGTGCTTTCAGCAGTCCATATATCGGTGCTTTCTGAATGGTGATGACATATAAGAAAATACCGATGATAAATGCTGAAATGGCAAAAAGGAAATAACTCATGAAATCGAGTGTCAGTTTCTGTTCAGTGTAACCCGGCAGCTTCTTGATGAAAGATTCTGTATCAACGACTTGCAGATCACTGTTGAGGTCAACATCTTTAAAGTCAGGATCTTTCACTACAAAGGCATTGACTTTATCTTTCATGCGATCATTTGTGAGTCTATCGACCGTATGATTGTTGGCATAGAGAATTGGTGCTGCATTATATTTAGCGCCTTCAGTGAACCCGGTGATTTTCAGGTTGTCATCTGTACCCGCTAAATCAAGGGTGTCACCAATCTTAAAACCTTTTTCTTTCAAGGTATCATCTGCGACGACTTCAAAATCTTCATTGAATGCTTGTCCTTCGCTGACTTTTGGTGAGATGAAAGTATCAGTATCAATCCCAAATAGCAGAGCGTTCTGTTTACGGTCATCCGTTGATGCGATGACAGCCGTGTTTTTAATGGGTGCGACCTCTTTAAATTTATTTGTTATTTCATCGCTGTCCATCACAGATTGCGCAAGATTCTGGTTCGATTCCTCGGTCATGACAATAGCATCGCCGCCCCATGTATCGATGGCTTCCCGGTTCATATTCATCAGACCGTTGGACAGTCCGGAGATCAAGAAGAGAAGATAACCGATCAGCACAAGCACGCCAATGATTAGACTGAACTTTAATTTGCTGTATATCAGTTCTTTCCAGGCTAAAAACATATTTTTTGCCTCCCTGTTATTGAACGAGATAAGTTTTGATGATTCTGTCGAGCTGTTCTTCAGTCAGATTTAAGAGATGATCGCCACGTTCAGCGAGCAGCGCTACAGTGTTCTTATCCTCAAATATGACTGATTTTTTGAAGTAGGGGTTAAAAACAGCGATATAACTATTGAGGAGACATTCTTCTTCTGTCATATCACCTCCGGCACTTTCCGGCGCTACGATCAGTTGGTCGAAGTTCAAATATTTTTTAATTATGGCAAGAATTTCACTGTTTTTAGGCGGCCTGCTATTCGTGATATGATATATCTTCTTGTCCTCTGCATGCAGGGCATGCGTCAGCACTTTAACGACATAGTCGACAGGCACTAAGTTTGAGGTGCCATCATCGTGGCCGAATAAACGGAACTGCTGCGTCATAGCAGTTCGTGACATTTTTCGCCGGAAAATTTTCAGCGCCTTCATGAAGCCATATAACGTAAATTTGGAATCTGCTGCCCCAGTGACAGAATCGCCGATAATAATAGCAGGACGAAGAATGGACTTCTTCATCGGTGCCTGCATCACTAAGTGTTCAGCCTGCAGCTTGCTTTCTTCATACGGGTTATGAACAGGGGTGTTAAGCGGGTGAAGCATTTCCTTCGCATATTCATTCTGTCCAGTTGTATAGGCTGTTGAGACATAGATGAAATGCTGTGTCTGCAATGCTTCTGCTAACGCAAGCGCATGTTTAGTGCCTTCTAAATTGATATTGAATAAGTCTTCGCGAAGTTCTTCATCAAATTTGACGAGCGCTGCGAGATGATAAAAATAATCCATGGCCGGTAATGCTTCAGTGACGCCACAGTTTTCCTGGGTGATATCTCCTTTGACAAAATGAAGAGAGGCATCCGGTAGCTGACTGATCAGCTTCTCCTTTTTATGTGCGTCACGATAAAGAATATAAAGGTCGTGCTCTTTTGCCAGTTGTTTAATCAGTTCAGCGCCAACAAAACCGGTTGCGCCTGTTAAAAAAATATTCAGAAAATCCACTTCCACTTCTTTCTAATTCTAGCCATTATTAATGGTTATAATTACTATTGTACCTTTGTTGAAAGACGTTTAACAAACATTATGAAGATGAGTCCTTATTCTCAAAAATAAGTTCTGTTTTCAGCTGATCGGTTGCTTCATAGACCTTCAGTTCATTCAAATAGTCAATCAGCTGCTGCTGGAGCTCTTGTGCCTCTTTCTCGGTTGTAACTTTAGAGGAGATTTCCACAATCGGTGTCTCTGCTATTAGCCAGCGTTCAAGCTTGATTTTGTAGCCGTTCAGCTTGCCGCTATGGCGTTCAAACTCATAAGGACCGACGAGCGTTGATTCATCCAGCTCAGTCAGGAAAGGCTCAAAAACCTCTGGCGCCGCACTGGTCACGTGATGATGACTTTGATCTAATGCCGGCAGAAGATGGGCATCTACCGGCACTTCTACAACATGGGTGACACTAAGGGTCTTTTTGTTAACACCGTATTCGACCTCAAGTTCTCCGTTGATACCTTCCTCTTCGGCCTGCCGGATAGCGTCATCAATAGTAGCCAGCACAGGATAGCGCTTTTTATACTGTATTTCCATAAATTCATCGTCTTCAGATTTACGGATACGCATCGTCACTTTATTGTGATAGTTGCGTTTAGAGTCATGATCGATAAACTGAACGAGAAAATCTTCGTCACCTTTTTTAGCATCAAATGCTTCCAATAGACTTGATTTAATATGTCCCTTTTTATTGAGTACTTCTTGTGCGACTGCAAATACTTTCACTTCATATTTCATTTAGTTATCCTCACTTTCATTCAGTTGTCTTTACCCCGTTTTATGGATTATAAAAAATATCATAAAACGCGTTGACAAAAAAAACAGTGTGTTATAAGATAGATATTGTCTTATTTGGAGGAATACCCAAGTCCGGCTGAAGGGATCGGTCTTGAAAACCGACAGGGGCTTAACGGCTCGCGGGGGTTCGAATCCCTCTTCCTCCGCCATTTATAGATAATCATCATATTGATATAGATAAAGATGCTCTGAGCAATCAGAGCATCTTTTTTTGTGTTGAAATAGAGAGGCATGAGTGAATAAATTAACTATGAAAACCTTTTCACTTTATATTTGCAAGACCTGTATAGACACGTTACAATGAACTTAATTTAACATAAGGGAGATGGAGAGATGGCAGTAAATAGAGATGATGTCAGACGCATTATTAGGGCAATCGGCGGCAAAGAGAATGTCAATGCAGCGACACACTGCGTGACGCGCTTGCGTTTAGCACTTGAGGATGAGTCAAAGGTCAATAAAGAAGAATTAGATAAGATTGATTTGGTGAAGGGCTCATTTGCTGCAAACAATCAGTTTCAGATCGTCATCGGTCCGGGTACTGTAGATGAAGCCTATAAAGTCTTCACTGAAGAGACAGGTATGGGCGAAAGTACAAAGGATGAAGTCAAAGCAGCTGCAGCAGATAAAATGAACCCATTACAACGGGCTATTAAAACACTGGGAGATGTCTTCATTCCATTGCTGCCTGCAATCGTGACAGCGGGTCTGCTGTTAGGGCTTAATAATGTTCTGACAGCTGGAGGATTATTTGGAAAGCAGTCACTTGTCGAAATGTATCCCCAACTAAAAGACTTAGCTGAAATAATCAACTTCATAGCAGCTGCTCCTTTTATTTTCTTACCAGCTTTGATCGGTTGGTCAGCAATGCGTGTATTTGGAGGTAGTCCAATTCTAGGCATGGTATTAGGTTTAATTATGTGTCATCCAGGTCTCGCATCTCAATATAGTCTTGGAAATGCTGACACAGGAGAACTGACTAAAATTCCACAATGGGATGTATTTGGCCTTCAAATTAATAAATTAAACTATCAAGGACAAGTTTTACCCGTATTAATTGCGGCATGGTTCCTCGCAAAAGTAGAACGCTTCTTAAATAAACGTGTGCATGATTCCATCAAGATGCTGGTTGTAGGCCCGGTATCATTATTATTAATTGGTTTCCTGTCATTCTTGATTATCGGTCCGGTAGCTTTATGGTTAGGTACACAGATTACCGATATCATTCAATTCATCTTTACGCAAGCAGGCTGGTTAGGCGGTTTAATCTACGGACTGGTTTATGCGCCACTTGTCGTAACAGGACTCCATCATATGTTCTTGGCAGTCGACTTTCAGTTACAGAACTCACAGCTTGGCGGAACGTATTTATGGCCGATTTTAGCGATTTCGAATATTGCACAAGGTTCTGCTGCATTCGCAGCATGGTTCTTATATAAACGCCGTAAAATGGTTAAAGAAGAGGGGCTTGCCTTCACTTCCGGTATCTCAGGCTGGTTAGGTGTCACAGAACCTGCAATGTTCGGAGTCAACATCCCGCTTAAATATCCCTTTATTGCAGCAGTGATAACAACAGGTATCGTGGGAGCAATATTTGGCTCCCAGCAGTTATTAGGGCGTGTCGGTGTAGGGGGCGTACCTGGAATTATTTCCATTAATGAAGGCTTCCGTCTCACTTTCTTTATCGGTATGATCATTGCCATTGTGCTGCCTATTATTCTGACTTTAATCTTCTCGAATTTTGCCAAGAAAAAAGGTGAAGAAGTAGTTGTAGAACGTGTGACGGAAATAAAATAAAGAACTGAAGGAGTTTAAATATGGCGGTTACGGATTGGAAAAAATCAGTGGTCTATCAGATTTATCCGAAGTCATTCAACGATACGACAGGTAATGGTCAAGGTGACATTAACGGGGTTATCGAGAAGTTGGATTATTTAAAAGAGCTCGGTATCGATTATATCTGGCTGACGCCTGTCTATCGCTCACCTATGAATGATAATGGCTATGATATCAGCGATTATTATGAAATTCATCCTGACTTCGGTACGAAAGAAGATTTCAGGCGCTTACTTGATGAAGCACATAACCGTGGCATCAAGATTATGTCGGACATCGTCATCAATCATACTTCGACGCATCATAACTGGTTTGTGGAAGCTCGTAAGTCCAAGGATAATCCGTATCGTGACTACTATATATGGAAAGATGGTACAGATGGTCCGCCGACGAACTGGGAATCAAAGTTTGGTGGGAATGCCTGGCAGTATGATGAGGCAACCGGTCAGTATTATCTTCGCCTTTTTGATGTGACACAGGCAGATCTGAACTGGGAGAATGAAGGGCTGCGCCGAGAAATTTATGACATGATCAATTACTGGATTGATTTCGGCATGGACGGTTTCCGCTTTGATGTCATCAATCTGATTTCAAAAGGGGCCTATGAAAATTCCCCGAAAGAAGGCAAAGAGTTCTATACCGATGGACCTAAAGTGCATGATTACCTGCATGAACTGAATCGTAAGACATTCGGTAGAAAAGAAGGATTCATGACAGTCGGAGAAATGAGTTCGACGACCCTTGAGCATTGCATTCAATATACGAAGCCGGAACGTCAGGAACTCAGCAGTGTATTCAATTTCCACCACTTGAAGGTGGATTATCAGAATGGTGAAAAATGGTCTGAAATGCCTTATGACTTCATCGAGCTGAAAAAGATTCTCTTTAAATGGCAGACAGGAATCGCTGCGGGTGGAGGCTGGAACGCTATCTTCTGGTGTAATCATGACCAGCCGCGTGTCGTCTCACGTTTTGGCGATGATTCTACTGAGGAGAATCGTGTTAAGAGCGCTAAAATGCTTGCGATTGCTCTTCATTTCCTGCAAGGCACACCTTATATCTATCAAGGTGAGGAGATTGGAATGACCAATCTTTATCTCGAACATATCAGTCAATATCGGGATGTTGAATCTCTCAATGCCTATTCGTTGATGCTGGAACAGGGGATGAGCGAAGAACAGGTCATCCGAATTCTGCAGCAGAAGTCGCGTGATAATGCCCGTTCGCCTGTGCAGTGGTCTGACGAACCCAATGCCGGCTTTACGACCGGAACGCCGTGGCTGGATGTGGCCTCTAATTATAAAACCATTAATGTTGAAGATGCGTTGCGCGACCCGCAGTCCATTTTCTATACTTACCAGCAGTTAATCAAGCTCCGACACAATCTGGATATTATGACATACGGTGAAGTGGTGCCGGAACTTGTGGAGCATCCTCAACTCTTTGCCTACAGAAGAGTACTGGATGACCAGACCATTACTGTAGTCGCTAATTTCAGCGGGCAGGAAGTGGATATGCCAGATGGATTAGCGACAGACGGTGAAGTTCTGATGAATAATTATCATCTAATAGAACGAAGATTAAAACCGTATCAAGCGGTTGCTGTCTTGAGCTAACGGCCTTATACTGAGATAACATAGCAAGTAGACTCGGGATAAGAGGGATCAGGATGAATAGAAATAAATATCAGATGATTTATCAGGATATCAGCGGCCAGATTATCAAGGGAGAATATCAATTTCATGACCAACTTCCGTCAGAAAATCTGCTGGTCAAAAAGTATAACGTATCACGTGAAACAGTGCGTAAAGCGCTCAATCTTCTGCAGATGAACGGGTATATTCAGAAGCTGAAAGGGAAGGGCTCCGTGGTCATTTATCAGGAAGGTACGAACCTGCCGATATCTCAGCTTGTCAGTTTCCAGGAAATCAATACGACGCTCGGCATCGACTATCAGACACAGGTAGAATCCTTTAAATTAGTACGTGCAGCGGAGCACCCGCTGGCGCAAAAAGCCCTGAATATTGAAGAGGATACTGTGCTTTATGAAGTCATTCGTACTCGCAGAAAAAATCAGCGGGTGAATATCATTGATATTGATTACTTTATTGCTGAACTGATTCCTGACCTGACTGCGGAAATTGCTGAACAATCCATCTATGCGTTTATTGAAAATAAGCTCCAGCTTAATATCAGTTTTTCCAATAAAGCCATCACCTTTGAACCGATGACAGACTTGGAACTGCAGTTATTTGAAGAAGCGGTTCCCCCTTATGCTGCGACGGTGCGTTCAGTGGTCCATCTGGCTAATGCTGTGCCTTTTCAATATAATGTTTCAAAACATCGGGCGAGTGAATTCAGATTTGTTGATTTCTCGCGTCGGATGTCAGAAGTCGACAAATAACTTGCAATTACTGAAAGAGGTATAGTATTATATATACTACCGTGCTAAGTGGGGAGGTAGCGGTTCCCTATACTTGCAATCCGCTTAGGCAAGACCTAATTCCTTTGCTGCGGGAAGCAATTTATGAGGTCTGACTTTGACACGTAGTGTTGAGAAGTCGGTCCTGGTCAATATAAGCCCATGAACCATGTCAGGTCCGGAAGGAAGCAGCATTAAGTGGTAACTTGTATGTGGCTGGGGTAGCCGTCTTTGAGCTGGCGATCGAGGTTCCGCTCATGTAGGCTTAACAAGGCAGAGGTGCACGGCTTTCTTTATTATTAATAAATCTATATATAAAGTACGGGGCATATCGATGGATATGCCTTTTTAATTTTGTGCAATTATGGCATACTTTTAAAGGTAAATGGAGAGGAGCAGGACAATGAAATTCTGTGAACTGACGATTGATGAATTTGATTCGTTCGTTAAAGATGAATTCAGTCATTATACGCAAACACGCGCACATTATACAGGTCGAAAGGCGATGAACATGGATGTTCATTTAGTCGGTGTCAAAGAAGGAGAACGCGTTCTTGCCGCCTGTCTTCTGACAGGCGCTATAAGTCTTAAGTTTTTCAAGTATTATTACACGCATAAAGGACCGGTGATGGATCACCACAATCAAGAACTTGTCCGGTTCTTCTATACGCACCTGACCTCATATCTGAAAGCACGTAAAGGCCTGTTTGTTCTGGTGGACCCGTATATGACCCGTAATTATCTGGATGGTGACGGAAATGTCACAGCAGAGCAGCCGGTTGATGATGTGATTCAGACCATGGCATCACTAGGTTATATGCATAGAGGCTATCCAATCGGCTATTCGATGGATTCACAGGCCCGTTATTTCTCAGTACTTGACTTGACCGCTAAGACGGATGATGAACTGCTGAAAGAGATGGAATATAAGACACGTCGTAATATCAATAAGACGATTGAGATGGGTGTTCAGATGCGGGATTTATCTGATGATGAGATGGATAAATTCTTCAGCCTGTACCGTATGGCAGAAGATAAGCATGATTTTTCTCTTTTCGGTCTTGAGACGTTCAAGCGTATGAAAAAAATGTACGGTGACAATGCACGGGTCGTGCTCGCCTATATTGATCTAAACGACTATCTGTCTCGATTGCAGGCGCAGTTAACAGCGAAACGTACAGAATTTGAAACATCAAACGAAGAGCTGAAACAGAACCCGGATTTCAGAAAGCTGAAAAATAAGACAGCAGAACTCGAAAAAGCTGTCCATCAAATAGAAAAGAAAATAGCTGAAACAGAAGAGCTGAAACAATCAGATGGTGATATTCTCGAACTTGCGAGTGCGATCTATATCTTCAACAATCATGAACTCTATTATCTGTCGAGTGGTTCCAATCCTAAATATAATAAGTTTATGGGTGCTTACCACATGCAGTGGGAAATGATTAAATTCGCCAACCAGCTCGGTTTAAAACGCTATAATTTCTATGGGGTCAGCGGAGATTTTAATGAAGAGACTTCCCCTGATATGGGTGTCATTAAATTTAAAAAAGGGTTCAATGCCTATATTGATGAGCAGATTGGTGATTTCATCAAACCGCTGAATGGACCTGCCTATAAGTTTTATCAACTGTTGAAACGTAAGTAAGTTTTTTGAATAGGAACACTTCCGTGTTCCTATTTTTTATATCTGAAATGATATAATGAAACTATTACTACCGATGGAGGGGACGTCTTGAGTTATCAAGCTTTATATCGTGTGTTCCGGTCGCAGTCATTTGAAGAAGTGGTCGGTCAGAAGCATGTCACAACGACACTGAAGAACGCTATTGCGAGAAACAAGATTTCTCACGCCTATCTGTTTAACGGGCCCCGGGGAACGGGAAAGACGAGTATCGCCAAGATATTTGCGAAAGCCATCAACTGTACGGAACGTCATGACGGAGAACCATGTAATGAATGTGCAAGTTGTATATCTATCACAAATGGTACCAATTCTGACGTCATCGAAATCGATGCGGCCAGCAATAACGGCGTCGATGAGATTCGAAATATCCGTGACAAAGTGAAATACGCACCAGGCGAATCCCGTTACAAGGTTTATATCATTGACGAGGTTCATATGCTGACGACAGGTGCGTTCAACGCCCTTCTGAAAACACTGGAAGAACCACCGGCGCATGCAATCTTTATTCTGGCAACAACAGAGCCGCATAAAATCCCGCCGACCATCATCTCCAGATGCCAGCGGTTCGACTTCAAAGCCATCAGTACACCGGACATCATTGACCATCTTGCGTATGTCTGTAAGAAAGAAAACATAGACTTCGAGCAGGAGGCTCTTGCCTTTATCGCGCAGTCTGCTGAAGGGGGGATGCGGGATGCGCTCAGCATTCTGGATCAGGCTATTGCGTTCGGAGATGAGTCCTTGACGCTGACGCATGTGTTGAATGTGACGGGCAGTGTCGGTAAAGAGGAACTGAGACAGCTGACTGACCTCATCATTAAGCATGATGTCAGAGGGGCTTTTGATCTCTACCATCAGCTGCTCAGCGCCGGAAAAGAAGTCAACCGACTTGTTAATGACCTTATCTACTACTTGCGCGATGTCATCGTCGACTTTGCGACAGGAGAAAGACAGGATGGCCTGATCTATGAAGTGGAGCTGTCGACGATTTATGAAATGATTGATAAAATCAATGACACGCTTGTCTCTATGCGTTTTGCGGTCAATATGAATCTGCATTTTGAAGTGCTGATCGTCAAGTTGTCTGAGCTGGTGAAATTAAAAGAAAGAGTAAGTGGTCCGGCCGAAAGCATTGATCATGCTTATATCGATGAACGCTTCAAGGCATTTGAAGACAAACTGGCAGCCGTGCAGTTGAATCCAGTAGCGGCAGCACCTTCTAAACCGGTGCGTAAAGAAACGAAGGCTAAGAATCATTTTTCGATGGCGCAGATTGAAACTGTACTCGATAATGCCAATCGTGAAGATCTGACCTATCTGAAAGAAAACTGGCAGTCGCTGATCGACCATGTGAAACAGAATGATCAACGGGCTCTCGTCAGTCTGATGCAGAACACAGAGCCTGTAGCAGCAAGCAGCACTCATATTCTGATTAAGTTTGACGATGATATTCACTCAGATATCGTCAATAAGGATGAAGAAAAACGGCAGCAGATTGAGTCGATTGTGTACACAATCATCAATAAAAAAGTTAAAATGGTAGGTGTACCGGACTCACAGTGGCTGCAAGTCAGACATGACTATATCCAGAATCGTAAAGCTCAACCAGCTGAAACACCTAAAAAACAGGATATTGTCAAGACAGCAGAAGAGTTATTTGGTAAAGACACGATTAATATGATTGATTAATAAGGAGGAAATAATGATGCGCGGTGGCGGAAACATGCAACAAATGATGAAACAGATGCAGAAAATGCAGAAGAAAATGGCTGAAGAGCAGGAAAAACTGAAAGAAGAACGTATCGAAGGAACAGCAGGCGGCGGTATGGTAACAGTCGTGGTATCAGGTCATAAGGAAGTAATTGACGTGATCATCAAAGAAGAAGTCGTGGATCCTGAAGATATCGAAATGTTACAGGATTTAGTGTTAGCAGCGACAAACGAAGCATTATCTAAAGCAGATGAGGTAACGGCTCAACGTTTAGGTCAGCACACTAAAGGATTGAACATTCCGGGAATGATGTAATGCATTATCCTGCACCTATATCAAGGCT
This sequence comes from Macrococcus bovicus, assembly GCF_030376725.1. NCBI lineage: Bacteria > Bacillati > Bacillota > Bacilli > Caryophanales > Staphylococcaceae > Macrococcus > Macrococcus bovicus. Next base: position 2,041,578 of record NZ_CP128470.1, on the reverse strand, counting down.
GATTGACAGCTTTATGAAACTGCCCGGTATTGGTCCGAAGACAGCGGCACGCCTTGCCTTTCATGTTCTGGATATGAAAGAAGAAGATGTTATGAATTTTGCGAAGGCGCTGGTTGATGTGAAACGTGAGCTCACTTACTGTTCAGTATGTGGACATATCACAGACAGCGACCCGTGCTATATCTGTCAGGACAAGACGCGTGATCGTTCGATGATCTGCGTTGTTGAAGAATCCAAAGATGTCATTGCGATGGAGAAAATGCGTGAGTACAGAGGGCTTTATCATGTTCTGCAAGGTGCTATTTCACCCATGGAAGGGGTAGGCCCGGAAGATATCAATATCCCGAGTCTGCTCTCTCGTCTGAAAGATGAGGAAGTACAGGAATTGATTCTTGCCACTAATCCTAATATCGAAGGTGAATCAACAGCGATGTATATCTCGAGATTGATCAAACCTATCGGTATCAAGACAACTCGGCTGGCACATGGTCTGCCAGTCGGGGGAGACCTTGAGTATGCAGATGAAGTGACCCTGTCAAAGGCCATCTCCGGCCGAACAGAAATATAAAAAAGAAGCTTCTCTTTTGAGAAGCTTCTTTTTTTTATAGGACCGGTCGGGAGTCCTGAAATCATATTCAGATGGTTTCAAAGCAGTGATTTTTAATATTTAATAACGGTTTGCTATAATATGGAATACTACAATAGAGGTGATAGTGATGGACAAGAAAGGATTAGTACTAGAAGGCGGCGGTATGCGCGGAATTTATACAGCGGGTGTGCTGGATTGTTTCATGGATTATGATATCAGCTTCGATTATGTGATTGGCGTATCAGCCGGCGGTAATATGGCTGCATCTTATTTGTCGAAACAAAAAGGACGGAATAAGCGGGTGACGCTTGATTATCTAGATGATAAACGTTATTTATCATTTAATAATTACCTTAAGAATAAAGAGATGTTCGGGATGGATTTTATTTTTGATGAGATTCCGAATGTCCTGGAACCTTATCATATGAAAGATTTTTTACTGTATGAAGGAGAATACGTCATTGCCTGTACAAATTGCGAGACGGGTGGAACAGAATACTACAATAAGAAGGAACTGCAAGAAGATATGCTGACTATATTAAGAGCATCGAGTTCATTACCGTTGATGGCTCCTGTTGTAGAATACAAAGGTAAGAAGCTTTTAGATGGAGGGGTGACCGATCCTATTCCTTTACGTAAAGCACAGCGGGATGGGATTAAAAAAAATGTTGTCGTACTGACGAGACCTAAAGGTTACTTCAAGAAATCCAGTCGATTAGCGAAATACTTCAAAGTTAAAGATTACCCTGCAATCAACGAAGCGATGCGTAGAAGACCGGGCCGTTATAATGAAACACTGCATTACATAGAAAAAGAGGAAGCGGCAGGCCGTATTCTGGTTATTAGACCGAGCCTTAACCTGAAAGTGGATCGGATGGAAAAAGACCGAGATAAACTGAATCAGCTATATGAACTGGGTTATCGGGATGCAGCACAGAAAATAGCGGCGATTAAAGATTTTTAATAAAAATAGGAATAGTGTAATTTTGATGCTTGTTGCAGGGCGATAAACCCTGTATAGTTATATCTTGTCCGGCAGAGATAATAACAGACACTGAATAAGAAATTATAAAAAGTGTTGACTTCTTTAAAAGAAGCGCGTATAATTAAATCTTGTCCGGTAAAGATATAACTTAACAACAACTGAAGAAAATAAAAAAGTTTTAAAAAGTTGTTGACTTTCTCGACAAAAGAGAGTATAGTTAAATCTTGTGAGACGAAAAATGAACATTGAAAACTGAATGACAATATGTCAACGTTAATTCCAATAATTTGAGTACGAATAGTACTTTCAAGAGTGATTGGCTTAACCAATCAAAGAGCTTTATCAAACACTTTTATGGAGAGTTTGATCCTGGCTCAGGATGAACGCTGGCGGCGTGCCTAATACATGCAAGTCGAGCGGACAGACGAGGTGCTTGCACCTCTGAAGTCAGCGGCGGACGGGTGAGTAACACGTGGGTAACCTACCTGTAAGACTGGGATAACTTCGGGAAACCGGAGCTAATACCGGATAATATTTTCCACCTCATGGTGGAATAGTGAAAGACGGTTTTGCTGTCACTTACAGATGGACCCGCGGCGCATTAGCTAGTTGGTGAGGTAACGGCTCACCAAGGCGACGATGCGTAGCCGACCTGAGAGGGTGATCGGCCACACTGGGACTGAGACACGGCCCAGACTCCTACGGGAGGCAGCAGTAGGGAATCTTCCGCAATGGACGAAAGTCTGACGGAGCAACGCCGCGTGAGTGAAGAAGGTCTTCGGATCGTAAAACTCTGTTGTAAGGGAAGAACAAGTACGTTAGTAACTGAACGTACCTTGACGGTACCTTACCAGAAAGCCACGGCTAACTACGTGCCAGCAGCCGCGGTAATACGTAGGTGGCAAGCGTTATCCGGAATTATTGGGCGTAAAGCGCGCGTAGGCGGTTTCTTAAGTCTGATGTGAAAGCCCCCGGCTCAACCGGGGAGGGTCATTGGAAACTGGGAGACTTGAGTGCAGAAGAGGAGAGTGGAATTCCATGTGTAGCGGTGAAATGCGCAGAGATATGGAGGAACACCAGTGGCGAAGGCGGCTCTCTGGTCTGTAACTGACGCTGAGGTGCGAAAGCGTGGGGATCAAACAGGATTAGATACCCTGGTAGTCCACGCCGTAAACGATGAGTGCTAAGTGTTGGGGGGTTTCCGCCCCTCAGTGCTGCAGCTAACGCATTAAGCACTCCGCCTGGGGAGTACGGTCGCAAGACTGAAACTCAAAGGAATTGACGGGGACCCGCACAAGCGGTGGAGCATGTGGTTTAATTCGAAGCAACGCGAAGAACCTTACCAAATCTTGACATCCTCTGACAACTCTGGAGACAGAGCGTTCCCCTTCGGGGGACAGAGTGACAGGTGGTGCATGGTTGTCGTCAGCTCGTGTCGTGAGATGTTGGGTTAAGTCCCGCAACGAGCGCAACCCTTATCTTTAGTTGCCATCATTCAGTTGGGCACTCTAGAGAGACTGCCGGTGACAAACCGGAGGAAGGTGGGGATGACGTCAAATCATCATGCCCCTTATGATTTGGGCTACACACGTGCTACAATGGATGGTACAAAGGGCAGCAAAACCGCGAGGTCAAGCAAATCCCATAAAACCATTCTCAGTTCGGATTGTAGTCTGCAACTCGACTACATGAAGCTGGAATCGCTAGTAATCGTAGATCAGCATGCTACGGTGAATACGTTCCCGGGTCTTGTACACACCGCCCGTCACACCACGAGAGTTTGTAACACCCGAAGCCGGTGGAGTAACCTTTACAGGAGCTAGCCGTCGAAGGTGGGACAGATGATTGGGGTGAAGTCGTAACAAGGTAGCCGTATCGGAAGGTGCGGCTGGATCACCTCCTTTCTAAGGATAATACGGAAAAGGAATCTTAATTCCTTCGGAATGACGTCTGACATATTGTATTCAGTTTTGAATGTTTATAGAACCTTATGGTTCATGGCATTCAGATTGTACTTTGAAAACTAGATAAAGCAAGAAGAAAAAGATTTTACCAAGCAAAACCGAGTGAGTTCATTGATTGAATTCTCAAAAAAATCGCGCGTCTGTATTCATACAGACATCACATTATTAATAACAGATTAAGTTATTAAGGGCGCACGGTGGATGCCTTGGCACTAGAAGCCGAAGAAGGACGTTACTAACGACGATATGCTCTGGGGAGCTGTAAGTAAGCACTGATCCAGAGATTTCCGAATGGGGAAACCCAGCATGAGTCATGTCATGCTATCCATATGTGAATACATAGCATATGAGAAGGCACACCCGGAGAACTGAAACATCTAAGTACCCGGAGGAAGAGAAAGAAAACTCGATTCCCTGAGTAGCGGCGAGCGAAACGGGAAGAGCCCAAACCAGGATGCTTGCATCCTGGGGTTGTAGGACACTCTATACGGAGTTACAAAGGAACGATTTAGACGAATGACTTTGGAAAAGTCAACCAGAGAAGGTAAAGGTCCTGTAGTCGAAAAGTCGTTCCCTCCTGAGTGGATCCTGAGTACGGCGGAACACGTGGAATTCCGTCGGAATCCGGGAGGACCATCTCCCAAGGCTAAATACTCTCTAGTGACCGATAGTGAACCAGTACCGTGAGGGAAAGGTGAAAAGCACCCCGGAAGGGGAGTGAAATAGAACCTGAAACCGTGTGCTTACAAGTAGTCAGAGCCCGTTAATGGGTGATGGCGTGCCTTTTGTAGAATGATCCGGCGAGTTACGTTTTGATGCAAGGTTAAGCAGTGGATGCGGAGCCGCAGCGAAAGCGAGTCTGAACAGGGCGAATGAGTATCAGGACGTAGACCCGAAACCAGGTGATCTACCCATGTCCAGGTTGAAGTTCAGGTAACACTGAATGGAGGACCGAACCGACTTACGTTGAAAAGTGAGCGGATGAGGTGTGGGTAGCGGAGAAATTCCAATCGAACCTGGAGATAGCTGGTTCTCTCCGAAATAGCTTTAGGGCTAGCCTCGCATGATGATTACTGGAGGTAGAGCACTGTTTGGACTAGGGGCCCCCCTCGGGTTACCGAATTCAGACAAACTCCGAATGCCAGATAATTTAGTGCGGGAGTCAGACTGCGGGTGATAAGGTCCGTAGTCGAGAGGGAAACAGCCCAGACCACCAGCTAAGGTCCCAAAATATATGTTAAGTGGAAAAGGATGTGGCGTTGCCCAGACAACTAGGATGTTGGCTTAGAAGCAGCCATCATTTAAAGAGTGCGTAATAGCTCACTAGTCGAGTGACGCTGCGCCGAAAATGTACCGGGGCTAAACATATTACCGAAGCTGTGGATTGTCCTTAGGACAATGGTAGGAGAGCGTTCCAAGGGCGTCGAAGCATGACCGTAAGGACATGTGGAGCGCTTGGAAGTGAGAATGCCGGAGTGAGTAGCGAAAGACGGGTGAGAATCCCGTCCACCGATTGACTAAGGTTTCCAGAGGAAGGCTCGTCCGCTCTGGGTTAGTCGGGACCTAAGCCGAGGCCGACAGGCGTAGGCGATGGATAACAGGTAGATATTCCTGTACCACCTGAGATTGTTTGAACGATGGGGGGACGCAGAAGGATAGGCGATCGTACTGTTGGTTATGTACGTGCAAGCATTGAGACTGAGTATCAGGCAAATCCGGTACTCTTAAGGTCAGGATGTGATGCGGAGCGAAATTAAGTAGCGAAGTCGTCGATTTCACACTGCCAAGAAAAGCCTCTAGTTAGAGATCAGGTGCCCGTACCGCAAACCGACACAGGTAGTCAAGATGAGAATTCTAAGGTGAGCGAGCGAACTCTCGTTAAGGAACTCGGCAAAATGACCCCGTAACTTCGGGAGAAGGGGTGCTTTTTAGGGTGCAAGCCCTGAAGAGCCGCAGTGAATAGGCCCAAGCGACTGTTTATCAAAAACACAGGTCTCTGCAAAACCGTAAGGTGACGTATAGGGGCTGACGCCTGCCCGGTGCTGGAAGGTTAAAAGGAGTGGTTAGCATCTGCGAAGCTACGAATTGAAGCCCCAGTAAACGGCGGCCGTAACTATAACGGTCCTAAGGTAGCGAAATTCCTTGTCGGGTAAGTTCCGACCCGCACGAAAGGCGTAACGATTTGGGCACTGTCTCAACGAGAGACTCGGTGAAATCATAGTACCTGTGAAGATGCAGGTTACCCGCGACAGGACGGAAAGACCCCGTGGAGCTTTACTGCAGCCTGATATTGAAATTCGGCACAGCTTGTACAGGATAGGTAGGAGCCTTTGAAGCGTGAGCGTCAGCTTACGTGGAGGCGCTGGTGGGATACTACCCTGGCTGTGTTGACTTTCTAACCCGCGCCACTTATCGTGGCGGGAGACAGTGTCAGGCGGGCAGTTTGACTGGGGCGGTCGCCTCCTAAAGAGTAACGGAGGCGCTCAAAGGTTCCCTCAGAATGGTTGGAAATCATTCGCAGAGTGTAAAGGCACAAGGGAGCTTGACTGCGAGACCTACAAGTCGAGCAGGGTCGAAAGACGGACTTAGTGATCCGGTGGTTCCGCATGGAAGGGCCATCGCTCAACGGATAAAAGCTACCCCGGGGATAACAGGCTTATCTCCCCCAAGAGTTCACATCGACGGGGAGGTTTGGCACCTCGATGTCGGCTCATCGCATCCTGGGGCTGTAGTCGGTCCCAAGGGTTGGGCTGTTCGCCCATTAAAGCGGTACGCGAGCTGGGTTCAGAACGTCGTGAGACAGTTCGGTCCCTATCCGTCGTGGGCGTAGGAAATTTGAGAGGAGCTGTCCTTAGTACGAGAGGACCGGGATGGACATACCTCTGGTGTACCAGTTGTCGCGCCAGCGGCATAGCTGGGTAGCTATGTATGGACGGGATAAGTGCTGAAAGCATCTAAGCATGAAGCCCCCCTCAAGATGAGATTTCCCAACTTCGGTTATAAGATCCCTCAAAGATGATGAGGTCAATAGGTTCGAGGTGGAAGCGCAGTAATGTGTGGAGCTGACGAATACTAATCGATCGAAGACTTAATCAATTATCAGATTTTTTGACCGGCTTTGCCTGGTTTCTTCTTCCTTGCTTATCTAGTTTTGAGAGTACAATATTCTCACCCTGTCTGGTGATGATGGCAGAGAGGTCACACCTGTTCCCATACCGAACACAGAAGTTAAGCTCTCTAGCGCCGATGGTAGTTGGACTTACGTTCCGCGAGAGTAGGACGTTGCCGGGCAGTTTAAAAATGGATGCGATGAGCCGCACTCGAGACCTGTTAGGTCTCTTTTTTTATGTCTAAATTTAGATTATACTGAACAGATATAAGGAGCGGATAATTAAATGGACATCACTCAAAGACTGTTTACCTATTCAGATGCGATATCATTGCATGTACCTGGTCACCATAGGTATTCCATTGGTTCTTTGCAATTACCTATCAGCCACGATATGACTGAAATTTCTGGGCTCGACGATTATCATCATGCAGAAGAAGTGATTGCGGACAGTCAAAGAAGACTTGCGCGTGCTGATGAGTATGAGGCTCGTTATTTAGTGAATGGAACAACAGTTGGGATTCTGTCGGTCATTCATGCCTATAAGAAAAAGAGTCATAAGAAAGTGGCAATGATGAGAAATGCACATAAGTCAGTCTTCAATGCCCTTGATCTAACGGGGACAGAAGCCATCATTCTGCCGATGACAGTATCTGAAAAAACCCAGCAGTACATAGGTATCGGTAAACTGAATCCGAATGCGAAATGGGATGAGATAGGTTTAGCAGTACTGACTTATCCTAATTATTTTGGAGAGACGTTTGATATAAGAAGTGCCATTGACTTCTTTCATCAAAAGGGGATTGAAGTATTGGTAGACGAGGCGCATGGTGCCCATTTTGATATTTCTCCTCAATTTCCTTCTTCTTCTTTGAACTATCAGGCTGATTATGTGGTGCAGTCTTACCATAAAACGTTGCCCGCTTTAACAATGGGGTCAGTCATACATATTAATCATAAGAGTTCCCTTCGCAGAGAAATAGATCATTATCTATCAGTCTTACAGACTTCCAGTCCCTCTTATCTCATATTATCGAGCTTGGAGCAGGCGCATGCATTTTACAGGCACTATCATGATGGGGTCTTTCATCATAAACGTCAGTCGCTTCTTCATGCGCTTAGGCATTTTGAGGTCATAGAGGTACAGGATCCTCTGAAAATAATGCTGAGGAAAACAGGCTATAGTGGGGCAGAACTTAAACAACTGCTTGAACAGCAGGAAATCTATGTAGAGCTTTCTAACTATGATAGTGTCCTTCTGGTACTGCCGCTCTGGCACGAAGGGGATACGTATCCTTTTGATGAGTTGTTATTGCGGTTAAAACGTCTTCAATTAGAGAAAAGACAGCCGCTGAATGCGTCGCAACCTTTAAATGTAGATGAAGGATTCTATTCTCCTGTGAATGAGCACTATCAGACAGTCACCCTGGCGGAAGGTATAGGATATAGGCTCTACCATGCGCTCATTCCTTATCCGCCGGGTATTCCTTATGTATGGCCAGGAGAAAAACTGACCGAAGCACATGTCAAGGTCCTGAGTAGCTATCAAAATGTTCATGGTATAATAGACGGAAAAATCACCATTATAGATGAGAGGTAATGAGTATGTTTATAACGTTTGAAGGTCCGGAAGGTTCAGGAAAATCGACAGTGATGCAGGCGGTAGCAGCACGACTTGAACGTCCATTGATCACAACACGTGAGCCTGGAGGTATTCGGATCAGCGAGGCGATCAGAGACGTGTTGCTTTCTGATGATTACAGCATGGATGCACGTACAGAAGCCTTACTGTTTGCTGCCAGCCGCCGTCAGCATTTAGTAGAGAAAGTTCAGCCTGCTTTAGATGCGGGTCAAATCGTTCTCTGTGACCGGTTTATAGACAGTTCTCTTGCCTATCAAGGGTATGCACGAGGAATCGGTGTAGAAGAGATTATGTCGGTCAATCAGTTTGCAATTGAGAGCTATATGCCTGATTTGACCCTGTATTTAAAAGTGCCGCCAGAGATAGGTCTGGCGCGCATCATGGATAACCAGCGAGAAACGAATCGCCTGGATAATGAATCACTGGCTTTTCATCAACGTGTCTATGACGGCTATAATGATCTGGCGGATACATATGAAAGAATTGTGACCATTGATGCCACACGGCCGATTGATGAAGTGATAGAAGACGCCTATCAAGTCATCATCAAAAAATTAGGCTGATATGTTATAATGTCATATAGATGATGGTAGCAGCTGCAGAAATGCAGCTGTTTCGATATATATGGGGGTTCTTATGATTAACCAGCTGGAACATTTGTCGAGTAAAGAAAAGCTCTCTCATGCTTACCTGTTTGAAGGGACATTGAGAGATAACCTTAAACAGCAGGCACTGGAATTTGCAGCGCGTATATTATGTCAGGATGAACAATGTGTATCCAGGGTTCATCAGCATAACTATGCAGATTTTTACTGGCTGGAGACAGATGAGCAGACCATCAAAAAAGAGATGATAGAAGAGGTCCTTCATCGCATGAATCAGAAACCTGTTGAAGGGACATATAAAGTCTATGTAATCGTCGACTTCGATAAAGTGACGGTACAAGGGGAGAACTCTATTCTCAAGTTTCTGGAGGAACCGCCTGCTAATACCATCGCCTTGTTGCTTACGACAAAGTCAGGTGATATTCTACCGACCATTCATTCCAGATGTCAGCATATCAACGTTCATTCAGCAAGTACATACACAGAAATGGTGAAACTGAATATCCATTCAGATATTGCAGCAACACTTGCTGCGCTGTCTTTCAGTGCAGTTGAGGCAGAGGAATGGATCAAGGACAAGTCATTTGAAGAACTGAGGCGTGCGCTTCTGAAGTGGGCTGATCAAATACAAAAAGATCCGCAGATGGGCCTTATACAGCTTGTCGATTTATTGCATGAGGCGAACGAACGCGAAAGTCAACTGCTGATGCTTGACATGCTGCAGCTTTATTTTCAGGATATGATCTACTTGAAAATTGAACATGAAGCGCGTCTCAGCTATCCGGATCACGAGATTAAATTAAAGCAGTTAAGTGAACATCTATCATTGCAGACCATCACACAATGGATTGACACGACACAAAAGGCTAAACAGAAGCTGTTGCAGTATGTCAGTCCGATGTTAGTCATGGAACAAATCGCCATTGAAATAGCAAAGGGGTGAAAGAATTGACGGAAATTATTGGAGTCAAATATCATATAGCTGATAAAACGACCTATTTCCTACCCGACCATGAGCAATACGAGCTGGGAGATTATGTAGTGGTTGAATCGAAGAGAGGTAAAGAACTTGCCCGTGTCGTCATAGGTAACCGGGAAGTAGCTGATGATGCGGTGGTTCAGCCTGTTCCTCAGATTAAACATCGAGCAACGCCGGAAGACTTTCATAAATATGAACAGAATATGCGCGATGCTGATAAAGCGTATAAAAGATGTAAAGAGCTGATCAAGAAACATCAGCTGGATATGGGTCTGGTCAATGCAGAATATACGTTGGATAAAGGTAAAATTATTTTCAACTTTACGGCGAATGAACGGATAGATTTCAGGGAGCTGGTTAAAAGTCTCGCTTTCGAGCTGAAGACGCGAATAGAATTACGTCAGATCGGTGTGCGGGATGAAGCGAAGATTCTTGGCGGTATCGGGCCTTGTGGCCGTAGTCTGTGTTGCTCTACATATCTTGGTGATTTTGAACCGGTGTCAATCAAGATGGCAAAAGACCAGAATTTGTCGCTTAATCCGACTAAGATATCAGGGGCATGCGGACGACTGATGTGCTGTCTGAAATATGAAAATGATTATTACGAGGAAACGAGACGCAAGTTACCGGATGTCGGACAGAAGATAGAGACACCTGAAGGGCCGGGCAAAGTCATTGCACTTAATATCCTGGACGTCACTATGCAGGTCAAAGTTCAGGGCATAGAACAGCCGCTCGAATATCATCTGGACGAAATTATGCAAGGAGTTAATTAGATGAATAGAGATGAACTACTGAATCAAATAGTGGAGATGGAGCAGCAGATGCTGCGCCTGCAGCAGAGTTTCATATCGCTGAAGCAGCAGACGGTTGAGCTGGTGGAGGAAAATGTCGCTCTGAAGCTGGAGCGCGATAATCTGCAGCGCATGATACAGACCCCGCGCAATCAACCGAAAAAAATGAAATCTCTGCAAAGTAAGGATAACCTGGCGATGCTCTATGCTGAGGGGTTCCACATTTGTCGTGGAGAGTTATTCGGTAAGCACAGAGGAGGCGGAGACTGCATGTTCTGCCTGAGCTTACTGGATTCAGATTAAAGAAGGCAGAACATGCCTTTTTTTATTGGAGGAAAGCATGAAGAAGAATGAACGGGTAGACCATCTAATTAAAGAAGGATTAAGTATCATTCAGAATGATGAAGTATTTTCATTCTCAACAGATGCACTGCTCCTCGCCCATTTTGTCAGACCCATAAAAAAAGGGCGCATCATGGATTTGTGCAGTGGTAATGGCATTATTCCGCTTCTGCTCAGTGATAAGATGGAAGTACCGATAGAAGGCATAGAGATTCAGCCACAACTGGTTGATATGGCCAGGCGATCGGTCGCTCTGAATCAGCTGGCTGCGCAGATTCAGATACATGAGGGCGATCTGCGGATAGTGAATCAATCGATGCCCCCGAGCCAGTATGATGTTGTGACCTGTAATCCGCCTTATTTCAGAGAGAATCAGTCTTTTCAGCATCTGAAGGAACCGCACCGCATTGCACGTCATGAAATACTCTGTACACTGGATGATTGCATCAGGGCCAGCCGTCATTTACTGAAACAGGGGGGCAGACTATATATGGTGCACCGGGCAGATCGGCTGGTGGATTGTCTGGTCAGTATGCGGCAAGGTGGTCTTGAACCTAAAGCAATCTGGCAGATTTATTCGAGACCCGATAAACCGACTGCGGTGACAGTCGTCATTGAAGCAGTGCGAGGAGGGAAGCCCGACTGTAAAGTGATGCCGCCCTTCTATATCTATCAGAACGACGGTCATTATAGCGAGGAAATGAAAGAGGTCTACTATGGCTGACCATTACATCTATATTCTGGAATGTGCGGACGGGACATATTATACAGGTTACACGACCGATCTGGATAGAAGACTGAACGCCCATAATAAGGGCAAGGGCGCCAAGTATACACGGGTACGACGCCCTGTCAGACGACTCTACGAAGAAGTATTTCCGTCGAAACAAGAAGCCATGCAGCGCGAATATGCTATCAAGCAGTTAACACGGTCACAGAAGGAACGACTGATTAAAGGAGTGAAGGAATGACGTTATATTTAGTAGGGACACCTATCGGTAATCTGGAAGATATCACTTTCCGGGCCGTCCGAATATTAAAAGAAGTAGACATCATTGCCTGTGAAGATACACGAGTGACAGGGAGACTGACCAGCCACTATGACATTGCTACACCACTGAAGAGCTATCATGAACATAATAAGGACAAGATGACTGAGCAGCTGGTAGAGCTTCTAGTAGCTGGAAAGACGGTGGCATTAGTGTCAGATGCCGGACTTCCTCTCATCAGTGATCCAGGCTATGAACTGGTTATAGCTGTCAGAGAAGCGGGGATACGAGTAGAAACCGTGCCAGGACCGAATGCCGCACTTACGGCTCTGATGACCAGCGGGTTATCCTCCTATTCCTTTTTGTTCTCCGGCTTTCTACCGCGGAAAGACAGTGAGAAAATGGCCAGATTAGAAACATTGATGAACGAACCTCATTCGATCATTCTGTATGAATCGCCTTATCGTGTCAAAGATACCCTCGCAGCCATCGAGAAAATCGACAAAAATCGTCGTGTGGCGCTTGGCCGGGAGCTGACCAAGAAATTTGAACAGGTCGTCACCTTGCCGGTCAATGCCCTGTTACAGGAGCTGGAGGTCAGCATTCCTGCCAAGGGCGAATTTGTCATTGTGATAGATGGCCAGTATGAAACAGATGAAGCTGACATGTGGTGGCATCAACTGTCGATCAATGAGCATGTTGAATACTATATGAAGAAGGATCTGTCTTCAAAAGAAGCGATTAAACAAGTGTCGCTTGACCGCAATATTAAAAAGAGAGAAGTTTATGAGAGCTATCATATCGATAAATAAAAGGCCCCAGCGCATACTGCGCAAGGGCCTGTTGTATTATTTCGCTTCTTTTTCGCGTTCTTGGATTTCTTTGATAAGCTGTTCAGCGCCTTCTTTGCTGAGAACGATTTTACCGCCTGCAAGCAGATAGTTATCTTCTGAAACGTCTCCAGTCACAGCACAAGTCATACTTGGTTTGTACTTTTTAAGGATGATTTTGTCAGCATCTGTATAAATTTCGAGTGCATCTTTCTCGGCAATATCTAAAATACGACGTAATTCGATAGGAATAACCACACGACCTAATTCATCAACTTTTCTTACAATTCCTGTAGATTTCATTATATATATCCTCCTGAAGAATCATTTGCTAATTCGACATATTATTTTATTTTTCGACATTTGTCGTAATTAGAATATACTACCATAAATATACAAAGTCAATAATTATAAACTTAAAAATCTATTTTGTAACATAAAGGTAATAAAAATCGACATTGAAAAATAAAACACTTGTCGAATTTACAGTTAAAGGAATTGAATTGCATGCTTATTTTAGGTATATTTAATACCATAAACACTCAAGGAGGACTACGATGTCAAACAATACTTTTTATGTGACGACCCCTATCTACTATCCGAGCGGCAAATTACATATCGGCCATGCTTATTCGACAGTAGCAGGCGACGTGATTGCCCGCTATAAACGATTACAAGGCTATGATGTCAGATATCTGACAGGTACTGATGAACATGGTCAGAAAATACAGGAGAAAGCCAAGGCGGCCGGCAAGCCGGAGATAGAATATCTCAATGAAATTATTGCGGATATTCAGGCGCTGTGGAAGAAGCTGGAAATATCGAATGATGACTTTATTCGTACGACAGAAGAGCGTCATAAAAAAGTAGTCGAGAAGATTTTTGAACGTCTCCTGGCGCAGGGCGATATTTATCTTGGAGAATACGAGGGCTGGTATTCAGTGCCGGATGAGACCTACTATACTGAAACGCAGCTTGTGGATCCTGTTTACGAAGGGGATAAGATTGTTGGCGGGAAGAGCCCGGACTCTGGCCATCCAGTGGAGCTCGTAAAAGAAGAAAGCTATTTCTTCAAGCTGAGTAAATATGCAGACCGTCTCGTCAAGTACTACGAGGACAATCCTGAGTTTATTCAGCCCGTATCCCGTAAAAATGAGATGTTGAATAACTTCATCAAACCGGGTCTTGAAGATCTGGCTGTCTCACGTACTTCATTTGACTGGGGCATTAAAGTGCCTTCTAATCCGAAGCACGTTGTTTATGTCTGGATTGATGCCTTGACCAACTATATTTCTGCCCTTGGTTACTTAACGGATGATGATACGTTATTCAGAAAGTATTGGCCTGCGGATATTCATCTGATGGCAAAAGAAATCGTGCGCTTCCATACCATCATCTGGCCAGTACTCTTGATGGCACTTGATTTGCCATTGCCGAAAAGGGTATTTGCTCATGGCTGGATTTTGATGAAAGATGGCAAGATGAGTAAATCCAAAGGGAATGTGGTCGATCCGCATGTTCTGATTGACCGATACGGCCTTGATGCCGTCCGTTATTACCTCTTACGCGAACTACCATTCGGTTCAGACGGCGTCTTCACGCCGGAAGCCTTCATCGACCGTACGAACTTCGATCTTGCCAACGACCTCGGTAATCTGGTGAATCGTACCATTGCGATGATCAACAAGTATTTTGATGGCGAATTATCAGGTTATAAAGGACAACTCCACGAAAAAGACGCTGAACTGGAGTCACTGGCACTTGAAACTAAGGCGAAATACGATGAGGCAATGGAGAACCTTCAGTTTTCAGTTGCGCTGCAGGAAATCTGGAAATTAATCAGTCGCACCAATAAATATATCGACGAAACCACTCCTTGGATTCTCGCTAAAGATGAGACTGAGACAGAGCTACTTGAAAGCGTGATGTATCACCTGCTTGAGAATATTCGTTTTGCAGCGGTGCTACTGCGCCCATTCCTCACCCAGACACCTTACAGAATCTTTAGTCAGATGAACCTGGATGATGAGAAGCTCCAGAACTTTGATAGTCTTCAGACATATGGTCAGCTTGGTCAGATTAAAGTGACCGAGACACCTGCACCTATCTTCCCGCGTCTTGATGCCGAGAAGGAAGTGGAGTTCATCAAGGCAAGCATGCAGCCGCCTGCAGTGGAAGAGGTCTCATCTAAAGAAGAGATTACGATTGATACTTTTGATCAGGTCGAGCTGAAGGTCGCAACAATTATCGATGCAGATCACGTCAAAAAAGCGAAGAAATTGCTGAAGATTCAAGTCGACCTAGGCAACGAAAAGCGTCAGATTGTCTCCGGTATTGCTGAGTATTATAACCCGGAAGAGATCATCGGTAAGAAAGTGATTGTCGTCACTAACTTAAAACCTGTGAATTTGCGCGGCGAGAAGTCGGAGGGAATGATTCTCTCAGCAGAGAAAGACGGTCAGTTGACATTGGTAAGCGTACCGAGCTCTATCATTAACGGCTCTATCGTTAAATAGGAGGAATAGAATGTTAATCGATACTCATGTACATCTTAATGCTGATCAATATGATGAAGATCTCCAGCCAGTCATCGACCGCGCCCTTGAAGCGGGGGTCGACCGGATGATTGTGGTCGGTTTTGACGAAAAGACCATCACACGGACGATGGAACTCATCGAGCAATATGATTTTATTTATGGCGTTATAGGATGGCATCCTGTTGATGCGATTGATTTTACAGAGAATAACTATAACTGGATCAAAGAACTGGCGACGCATGATAAAATTGTAGCGATCGGAGAAATGGGGCTTGATTATCATTGGGATAAATCGCCGAAAGATGTGCAGAAATCAGTTTTCAGACGTCAGATCGCCTTGGCAAAAGAACTGAAGAAGCCCATTGTGATTCATAATAGAGAAGCGACACAGGATGTTGTTGATATTTTAAAAGAAGAGAATGCGGCTGAAGTCGGTGGCGTGATGCACAGCTTCAGCGGCTCTAAAGAGATCTGTGATGAAATTCTGAAGCTGAACTTCATCATTTCATTAGGCGGTCCTGTTACATTTAAAAATGCTAAACAACCTAAAGAAGTGGCACAGCACGTTCCGCTCGATAAATTGATTGTTGAAACAGATGCGCCGTATCTGACGCCGCATCCTTATCGGGGTAAGCGTAATGAGCCCGCTTATGTCAAGCTTGTGGCAGAACAGATCGCAGAGCTGCGTGGCATCAGTTACGAAGCGTTAGCTGCAGCAACGACGCAGAATGCAGAAAGATTATTCGGACTATAGTTCGTCAGGCAGAAATCCAAGTCAGGGTTTCTGCCTTTTATGCTATAATGAGACAGGTGATTTGAATGAAAATAAATGAGATAGTAGTCGTAGAAGGTAAAGACGACACAGTCAGAGTTAAACAGGCGGTCGACTGTGACACGATAGAAACAAACGGTTCTGCAATCAATGAATTGACGCTGCAGGCTATTGAACATGCAGCAGAGAAGCGAGGCGTCATTATTCTGACGGATCCAGATTACCCGGGCAATAAAATCAGGATGACGATTGAAAAGCGAGTGCCGTCAGCAAAACAGGCCTTTATTGACGCTTCTATCGCCCGGAATAAACGGGGAAAAATTGGCATTGAACACGCGCCGCTTACAGCTATTCAAGATGCGCTCGTCAATGTCAGCACGCCCTTTGATAATGATGTTGAAACGGTGAGCAAACAGCTTCTGATTGACTTGGGTCTCATTATCGGGCCGGGCGCCAAAGAAAGACGCACTAAAGTATGCCGAGTGCTTAAAATCGGCTATTGTAACGGGAAACAACTTTTTCATCGGCTGAATGCGTTCGGTATCACAGAAGAAGATGTTAAAAATGCGATAAAGTGAGGTTGAAGCATGGATTACAAAGAGATAGCAACGCCTGTCAGAACAAGAATGCTGTTAGAAAAACATGGTTTTTCATTTAAAAAAAGTCTTGGGCAGAATTTCCTGATTGATACGAATGTTATCAATAATATTATTAGTGCCAGCGGAATTACTGAGCAGTCAGGTGTGATAGAAATAGGACCCGGTATGGGTTCGCTGACGGAACAGCTGGCAAAACGTGCGAAAAAAGTCGTGGCTTTTGAAATCGATCAACGTCTGATTCCGGTACTGGAAGAGACGATGAGTCCTTATGATAACGTTACGGTGATCAATGAAGATATATTGAAAGCTGACGTCCAGCAGGCGATTGAGACACATCTTCATGATTGTGAAGAAGTGCTTGTAGTCGCCAATCTCCCTTATTACATTACTACACCTATCTTAATGGGACTCCTGGAAAAACATCTGCCCATTAAGAGCTATGTGGTCATGATGCAAAAAGAAGTCGGTGAAAGATTAAGCGCTAAACCTTCGACAAAGAGTTACGGTTCTTTATCGATAGCAGTTCAGTACTATACCTCGGTCGAGAAAGTGATGGTTGTGCCTAAGGGCGTATTTATGCCACCACCTAACGTAGATTCTTTGGTTGTTAAACTGACAGCCCTGGCGCAACCGGCAGTTCAGGTAGAAGATGAAGCCTTGTTCTTTCAACTGACGCGCGGGGCCTTTGTTCAGCGACGTAAAACGATTCTCAACAATTACACGTCCTTGATCAAAGACAGTAAAATGCATAAAGAAAGTATCGTCAGCTGGCTGCAATCAGCGGGGATTGAACCTACTCGTCGCGGTGAAAGTCTGACGCTCCAAGAGTTCGCGACATTAGCCAATAAATTTAAAGAAAACGTCGAATTGTCGATATAAATCTGTTGACAATACTACTCCTAGTTGATAAAATTTAAATTTTATTTGACTAATTACCATAAAAATGCTATAATTTTCCCTATAGCGAGGTGGGGTCAATATGCCAAAAACATTAATAGACATCAAAAAAATTCTTGATTGTCAGTTAGGAAATCGTATTGTACTTAGAGCTAATGGAGGTCGTAAAAAGTTGATCGAACGCCGCGGCGTTTTAAAAGAAACTTATCCATCAGTTTTCATCGTTGAACTTGATCAGAGCCAGCACAATTTTGAACGTGTGTCTTATACATATACTGATGTGCTGACAGAAAATGTTCAAGTGACATTCGTCAATGATAATCAAGAGGAATTCCTCGTTCAATAATTTAACGAGTTAAGCATATCCCTGGGATATGCTTTTTTTATTTGTCCATCGCTTCTGTTGCGAAATATGATAAAATTGTACTATTAATTTTAAGTGAGGACGAAGGATGATTTATGAAAATGCACCAGCTAAAATCAATTTAACGCTGGATACACTTTATAAACGTGATGATGGTTATCATGAAGTTGAGATGATTATGACGACAGTCGATTTAAATGACCGGTTGACATTGGAGAAGCGCGCTGACAAAAAAATTGTACTGAAGGTAGAGCATCGCTATGTGCCGACGGATCATCGCAATCTGGCTTATAAAGCAGCTAAGCTGATGATTGAACGTTATCAACTTGACCGGGGCGTGACAATCACCCTGGATAAAACGATTCCGATAGCAGCCGGACTTGCGGGTGGATCCAGTGATGCCGCAGCAACATTCAGAGGAATGAACCGCCTGTTTGAGCTTAATCTGTCATTAGAGACTTTAAGTGAACTCGCGGCAGAGATCGGTTCAGATATTCCATTTTGTGTCTACGGCAAGACGGCGTTATGTACAGGCCGCGGAGAGAAGTTGCAGCCGCTGCCTAAGCCGCCTGCTGCGTGGGTCGTCCTTGCCAAACCGGATATCAGTGTCTCAACGGCCGATGTCTACGGGGCACTTCGTATCGATGAGAAGGGTGAGAAAATCGCGACTGAAGATTGTGTCCGAGCGCTCGAAGAAGGCAATTACTCCCTCCTCGTCAACAGTCTGGGCAACAGACTTGAAGAAGTGACGATCGATATGCATCCTATCATTCAGACGCTGAAAGAAACGATGCTAAAAGCAGGGATAGACGCGACGATGATGAGCGGGAGCGGACCGACTGTCTATGGTCTTGCAAGCAAGGAAAGACAGGCCAAAAGTGTGGTCAATGCCTTAAAAGGCTGCTGTAAAGAAGTCTATATGGTCAGATTACTCGGTTAGACTTGAAAAGCCGAACGTTTGTGATATATTATATTTAAAACATACGTAAAAGAGGCAGAGAAATGAAGTATAAGCGTAGTGAAAGAATTGTTTACATGACGAGTTATTTGCTTCGTCATCCTAATGAGCTGGTGCCGCTCACTTATTTTGTACAGAAATTCGAGCAGGCTAAATCTTCAATCAGTGAAGATATCCAGATCATCAAAGAGACCTTTATCAAAGAAAAGATGGGGATTATCACAACGACGGCCGGTGCAAGTGGCGGCGTGACGTTCAGACCGATGATGTATAAAGAAGAAGCGGAACAGCTCGTTGACCGGCTGTGCGATATGCTGCAGGAGGATGAACGGCTGCTGCCGGGCGGTTATCTATTCATGTCTGACATGGTCGGGAATCCGAGACTGCTCGGCCAGGTCGGGGAACTGATTGCAACGATGTATATGGATAAAGAAATCGATGCGATTGTGACGATTGCCACCAAAGGGATTTCTCTGGCAAATGCGGTCGCCAATATTATGAATCTTCCTGTGGTAGTGATTCGTAAGGATAATAAGGTGACAGAAGGTTCAACGGTCAGCATCAACTATGTATCAGGGTCATCGCGCAAGATAGAAACGATGGTGTTATCTAAACGCACATTGCCTGAAGGTTCCAACGTCTTGATAGTAGATGATTTTATGCGAGCAGGCGGCTCTATTACAGGCGTCATGAATCTGATGAACGAGTTTAAGGCAAAGGTTGCAGGGGTATCTGTACTTGTAGAATCTAAAGAAGTAAAGAATCGATTAATAGAGGACTATACTTCACTGGTGAAACTCTCAGATGTAGATGAATACAACCGGTCTTTTACTGTTGAAAAAGGCAATTGCCTGAATTTTTTTAAATAGAGGAGAATAAATGATGGAATCAATTATTTCTAACAAAGTAGCGGCAGCAATCGGACCATACTGCCATGCAGTTAAAGTGAACAACATGGTATACACAAGTGGACAGCTTCCCCTTACGGCTGATGGTGTGCTGGTGGGTGAAGATGTACAGGCACAGACTGAGCAAGTATTAAGAAATCTTCAGTTAGTGTTAAGTGACTGTGGTTCTGATTTAAATCAAGTCGTTAAAACAACGATTTTTATCAAAGATATGAATGATTTTCCTTTGATCAATGAAGTATATGGCAGCTTTTTCAGTGAGCATCTCCCGGCACGCAGCTGTGTAGAGGTGAGTCGTTTACCTAAAGACGTAAAAGTGGAGATTGAAGTTGTAGCACTCGTCCGTTAATCGAAACTATTTGACAGGGGGCAACTCAAGTGAAAGTGACAGATGTTCGATTAAGAAAAATTGAGACAGACGGCCGTATGAAGGCGCTGGTTTCTATTACGCTTGATGAGGTATTCGTGATTCATGACCTGCGGGTGATTGAAGGGAACTCCGGCCTGTTCGTCGCGATGCCGAGCAAACGGACACCAGATGGTGAGTTTCGTGATATCGCACATCCTATCAACAGCGAGATGCGTCAGGAGATCCAGCAGGCAGTCATGAAGGTCTATGATGAGACACCTGAGGCATCGTCAGAGCAAGCAGATAGCGGCATCCAGACTTATGAAGATGAAGCGGCAACAAGTGTTGAAGTGGAAGGCTTGATTGAAGACGAATCGCAGACCACTTTAGAAGAAGACCTTCAAAGATAAAGAGCAAGGAGAGCGCCATGCGCTCTCTTTTTATTATAGGATAAGTGCTTGAAAGTCACTTAGATGTTAAATTATAATAGAGGTAACGCGAATTTTGGAGGCTTTCAATATGACTAGACAAGCAATTATCCTCGCTGCGGGAAAAGGCACTCGTATGAAATCAAAGCTCTACAAAGTGCTCCATCCGGTGACAGGTAAACCTATGGTCAAACATGTCCTGGATAATATCCGACAGGCAGGTGTGACAGAAGTTGTTACCATTGTGGGACATGGTGCAGATCAAGTGAAAGAACTGCTAGGCAGTGAATCGAAATTCAGCATGCAGAACGAACAGCTGGGAACTGCACATGCAGTTTCGATGGCGAAAGAACATCTCGAGCATCATACAGGTACAACCGTTGTCATCTGTGGGGATACACCGCTTATCTCTAAAGAGACGATTGAAAGATTTATCGCTCATCATGAACACAGCGGGGCTAAAGCCACTATTTTATCGGCAAAGACCCAGCAACCGTTCGGCTATGGGCGTATCGTCAGAGATGACAGAGGAGAAGTTGAGAAGATCGTTGAGGAAAAAGACGCCAGCATCGAGGAAAGGCTCATTAATGAGGTAAGCTCTGGGACTTTCTGTTTTGATAACCAGGCACTGTTTGAAAAACTTGCGCTTGTCAGAAACGACAATGCCCAAGGTGAATATTACCTGCCTGACGTCATTGAACTGCTTAAAGAAGAAGGCGCTAGAGTAGAAGCATACGTGACTGAAAGCTTCGAAGAGACATTAGGTGTCAATGACCGCGTTAATCTGGCTCTTGCTGAAAAACTGATGCGCCGACGTATTAATCAGCAGCACATGCTGAATGGTGTCACCCTTATTGACCCGGATACAACTTATATCGATAGTGAAGTTGAAATCGGCCAGGATACTGTCATTCATCCAGGCGTGTCACTTAAAGGGAACACGGTCATAGGTGAAGAAGTGGTGGTTACTGCCCATAGTGAGATCAAGAACAGTAAAATCGGGGACCGAGCAGAGATCAAACATTCTGTCATCACAGATTCTATTGTGGGTGCAGATTCTACGGTGGGACCATTTGCCCAGCTGCGTCCGGGCAGTGATATCGGCAGAGAAGTGAAAATTGGTAACTTTGTCGAAGTGAAGAAAGCCAAATTACATGATGAAGCAAAAGTCTCTCACCTCAGCTATATCGGTGATGCAGAAATAGGTGAGCGGACCAATGTAGGTTGCGGTTCAATCACAGTGAACTATGATGGCAAGAATAAGTTCAAGACTGTTGTCGGCAAAGATGCTTTTATCGGCTGCAACTCAAACTTAGTAGCACCTGTTACAATAGGGGATGGCTCCTTTGTTGCGGCAGGTTCAACCATTACAGATGATGTACCGGAAGAAAGTCTCGCACTGGGACGCGCGCGTCAGACGACTAAAGAAGGTTATTACAAAAAATAAAAGCTGTGGAGGCTGAAAAATGTTATATAACGAAATTAAAGACACGAAGTTAAAGATTTTCTCACTGGAAAGTAATCATCCGTTAGCAGATGAAATCGCGAAACATGTCGGTCTGCCGTTAGGTAAATCAAGTGTTAAACGTTTCAGCGATGGTGAGATTCAGATCAATATTGAAGAAAGTATCCGCGGCTGCGATGTTTTCATTATTCAGTCAACATCTAATCCGGTCAATGATCATTTAATGGAACTTCTCATCATGATTGATGCTTTAAAACGTGCATCTGCAGTGACCATCAACGTCGTGATGCCTTACTACGGTTACGCACGTCAGGACCGTAAAGCACGTAGCCGTGAACCGATTACAGCTAAACTCGTTGCGAATTTACTTGAAACAGCAGGTGCAGACCGTGTCATCGCACTTGACTTACATGCTCCACAGATTCAAGGTTTCTTCGATATCCCGATCGATCACTTGATGGGTGAGCCGATTCTGTCGGATTATTTCCTGGAAAAAGAAGATATCGATTTAGACAGCCTGGTCGTTGTTTCACCCGATCACGGCGGTGTAACACGTGCGCGTAAAATGGCAGACCGTCTGAAAGCGCCGATTGCCATCATTGATAAACGTCGTCCGAAACCGAATGTGGCAGAAGTCATGAATATTGTCGGTGATATCAACGGTAAAACAGCCATTATTATCGATGACATTATCGATACAGCGGGCACTATTTCAATTGCGGCGCAGGCATTAATCGATAAAGGGGCTAAAGAGGTCTATGCATGCTGTACACATCCTGTGTTATCCGGGCCTGCTTTTGAACGTATTGAAAACTCAGCAATCAAAGAACTGATTGTAACGAACTCTATCAACTTACCTCAGGAAGGCAGACCTGCTAAAATCGTTCAGTTATCTGTCGCAGAACTTCTGGCGCAAGCTATCGTCCGTATTTACGAACAAGAGTCTGTCAGCATTTTATTCGACTAATTTTAATAGCGCATGTTTAAGTTTTCGTAGTCCGGGTATTTAATCTTTATGAAAAGAAAATAAACGTCATGCAAGCAGGTTAGCACAACTGATGGGCAGGCGCAGGCGTTCCTAAGGATGAGGGACACGAAAGGTAGGAAATAAACATGGCTAATTTAAAAGCTGTCGAAAGACAAGGTAAATCAAAACGTTCGGAACTTAATGAGTTAAGAAACACGGGTAAAATTCCAGCAGTTATCTATGGTTTCGGTGCAACTAATACAGCAGTTCACGTTGATGCTGCAGAATTCACTAAAGTGATGCGCGAAGTAGGACGTAACGGGGTTATTGAACTTGGTTTAGATTCAGGTAGCACAAAAGTGATGGTTACTGATTACCAAGTAGATCCTATTAAACATCAGGTCACACATATCGACTTCTTAGCAATCAATATGAAAGCTGAATTAACAGTAGACGTAACTGTTACCTTAACAGGCGAAGCAAAAGGTGCTGAAGAAGGTGGCGTGGTTCAACAGCCATTATTTACATTATCAGTGACTGCAACGCCGGATGAAATTCCTGAAACAATCGAAGTAGATGTAACGGAATTAAATATCGGTGACTCTATTACTGTCGGCGACTTACGTGGCAACAAAAACTATACCATCAATAATGAAGACGACGAAGCAATCGTTTCAGTGGTACCACCTACTGTTGTGGAAGAACCTGAAGAAGGCGAAGAAGCTGCTGAAGGTGAAGAAGCTGAAGCAACTGAAGGCGAAGAAAGTGCTGAAGGTCAAGAAGCAGAAGCAGACGCTTCAGAAGAAAAAGCTGAATAATCGTTATTGTTTAAACAGACAGCCGAGGCTGTCTGTTTTTTTATGGGGTAATTATCGTTATAATAGGAGTAATGAACTTTAAATGGAGGTTCCTATGAAATGTATAGTAGGGCTCGGGAACATCGGGCGTAAATTTGATCAGACACGACACAATATAGGATTTATGGTAATAGATGAACTTTGTCAGAAACATGGTATAGAATTAGATAAGCAGAAGTTCAATGGATTATATACCATTGCGACGATTAAAGGAGAAAAAGTACTGCTGATTGAACCGATGACCTATATGAATTTATCGGGAGAAGCTGTACGCCCTTTGATGGATTACTACAAGATCGAGCTAGAAGATATGCTCGTCCTCTATGATGATTTAGACATGCCGCCCGGGCGGCTGAGACTACGACCTAAAGGTTCAGCCGGGGGGCATAACGGCATTCGCTCATTGATCCAGCATCTAGGGACGGATGAATTTAAAAGGATTCGTATCGGCATCGGCAGACCGACGGGACGTATGAAAGTGCCGGATTTTGTGCTGCAGAGGTTTTCTGAGGATGAAATGGCGACAATGAATCGTGTCATCGATCGCACCATTGAGGCATGTGAAACATTTCTGACGGGGGAACGTTTTGAAAATGTCATGAACCAATATAACGGTGATGTGAATTGAAACCGGTTATTTCTACAATAGTGCAGCAGGATGAACGGTTCAAGGAACTGTCAGCCGTCTTCGGGAAGAAGAACCTACTCATCACGGGTCTGAACCCGTCAGCTAAAGCCGTGATGATGGCTGAGCAGTATTTAACTCACGACCGACAAATGATCATTGTCACGAACAATCTCTATCAGGCAGAACGGCTGGAGAATGATCTTGCCCAGCTGGTACCTGTTGATGAGCTATATAAGTATCCCGTGCAGGATATCATGATAGAAGAATTCTCAACGAAGAGCCCGGACCTCATGAGTGAACGAATTCGTACATTGACTCAACTCTCTAATGATGAGAAGGGTCTATTTATCGTGCCGATAAACGGGCTGAAAAAGTTGCTGAGTCCGAAATCATTGTTCAAGGCGCATGTGATGCAGTTTGAAGTGGGAGAAGATATTGAGCTGGATGTCTTGCAGCGGCAGTTAGTCGATATGGGTTACATGAGACGTAATCAGGTGACGACAGTCGGCGAGTTTTCAGTGCGCGGTGGATTGATTGATGTTTTTCCGATGATCGGTCGTCCCGTCAGAATAGAACTTTTTGATACGGAAGTGGATAGCATTCGCTATTTCGATGCGGATACACAGCGTTCTGAAGAGAATATAGACAGCGTGGAACTGACAGCGGCCAGTGAGTTTATTTTCAATGACGAGCAGATTGCAAGTATTAGATCCGGGCTGGCATCTGCGCTGCAGGAAACAGAGAAAAAGCTGTCTAAAGAAGCCAGGGAGGATCTGCGTGATACATATGACAATCTGATTTCTCACTCGGCAGAATTACTTGATCATAATATACTGCGCCGCGCGATTAAATTCGCCTATCAGGATGAGACAACTATCGTAGACTATCTGCAGCCTGACGCACTTGTAGTAGTGGATGAGTTTAATCGGGTGAAAGAAGCAGAAGAAAGTATTTCCAGAGAAATAGAGGAATTTCAGCAGTCATTAATTGAGAGCGGCAGAGGATTTATAGGACAGCGTTTCATTAAAGAGGAAGCCTTTCATCAGCTGCTCAATCACTTCACGACCACGTTCTTTACCCTCTTTACTGCGACGATGCCTATCAAAATTGAAGAGATCGTCAAGTTCTCCTGTAAACCGGTACAACAGTTCTACGGGCAGTATGACCTCATGTTCTCTGAGTTTGATCGCTTCAGAAAACAGAATTACACGATGGTAGTGCTGGCGTCGAATCCAACTCGTAAGAAGAAGATTCAGGACATGCTTCTGGATATGCAGCTGCCAGTTGCAGTAGAACGGGCGGCATCTCCTGGCATCGCCATCATCACGAGCGGTGATCTGTCAGAGGGATTTGAACTGCCTTATATGAAGCTAGCTGTGATCACTGAACGAGAGCTGTTCAAGCTTAGAAAAGAAAAGCCGAGACGTCTGCAGAAGAAGCTCTCGAACGCTGAAAAGATTAAATCTTACCAGGAACTGAATATCGGAGATTATGTCGTCCATATTCATCACGGTGTGGGACGCTATCTAGGTGTTGAGACACTTGAAGTCAATCAAGTGCATAAAGACTATATCAAGATCCAGTATAAAGGCACAGACCAGCTCTTCGTGCCGGTAGACCAGATGTCCTATGTTCAGAAGTTTGTGGGTTCAGAAGATAAAGAGCCGAAATTGAACAAGCTGGGCGGCACAGAGTGGAAGAAAACGAAGGCGCGTGTCCAGAGCAACGTCAATGAGATTGCCGATGAACTGCTTAAGCTGTACCAGGAACGTGAACGTATTCAAGGATATCAGTTTGGCCCGGATACAGAAGAACAGGATACCTTTGAGATGGACTTTCCCTATACACCGACGGAAGATCAGATGCGCTCGCTGGCAGAGATCAAGGAAGACATGGAGAAACCGAAGCCGATGGATCGTCTGCTATGCGGTGATGTCGGTTATGGGAAGACAGAAGTCGCTGTGCGAGCAGCCTTCAAGGCCGTTATGGACGGGAAACAGGTCGCTTTCTTAGTGCCGACGACTATTCTTGCCCAGCAGCACTATGAGACGTTTATCGAACGTATGCAGGACTATGCTGTTGAAATACAGATGATGAGTCGTTTCCGAACAGCGAAGGAGATCAAGGAGACAAAAGAAGGGCTGAAATCAGGTTTTGTGGATATCGTCATCGGTACACATAAACTGCTGAGTAAAGATGTCGTCTACAAGGATCTAGGGCTGTTGATTGTCGATGAAGAACAGCGTTTCGGGGTGACGCATAAAGAAAAAATCAAGGCGCTGAAGACGAATGTCGATGTACTGACCTTAACAGCAACACCGATTCCGAGAACACTTCATATGAGTCTCCTCGGTGTACGCGACTTATCGGTGATTGAGACACCGCCTGAGAACCGCTTTCCGGTCCAGACCTATGTACTTGAGTATCAGCATAACTTTATAAAAGAGGCGCTCGAACGGGAACTTGCCAGAAATGGTCAGGTCTTCTATCTCTATAACCGTGTCGCAACGATTTATCAGAAGGCAGAACAGCTGTCGATGATGATGCCGGATGCGCGGATTGCCGTCGCGCATGGCCAGATGTCGGAGCGCGAGCTGGAAGAGACAATGATCGGCTTCATCAATCATGAATATGATATTCTGGTGACGACAACAATCATTGAGACCGGGGTAGATGTGCCGAACGCCAATACCCTGATCATTGAAGATGCAGACCGCTTTGGCCTCAGTCAGCTCTATCAGCTGCGTGGCCGTGTCGGGCGGAGCAACCGCATCAGTTATGCCTATTTCCTGCATGCCCCAAACAAAGTGCTGACTGAAGTTGCTGAACAGCGTCTACAGGCCATCAAGGAGTTTACAGAGCTCGGCTCAGGTTTCAAGATTGCGATGCGCGATTTGAATATTCGGGGTGCGGGTAATCTTCTGGGACGTCAGCAGAGCGGCTTCATTGATTCTGTAGGCTATGATCTCTATTCAGAGATGCTGCAGCAAGCTGTGAACGAAAAACGGGGCATCGAACCCGCTCAGGAGCGTCCTGATATTGAAGTCGATGTCCAGGTGGATGCCTATATCCCAGCTGAATATATTCGCGAAGAACAGGCTAAAATTGAGTTCTACAAGAAACTGCGTCATATTCAGTCGGAGAAAGAATTGATGGATGTTCAGGATGAAATGACAGACCGCTATGGCGATTATCCGGTTGAAGTCGAGCGTCTGCTTGATATCGTCAAGATTAAGATCAATGCACTTCAGTTCGGTATTACATTGGTGAAAGAAAAGCCGAAGGAAATTGAACTGATGGTGTCCCCAGCCTCTACTGCCAAAGTAAATGGAGAGCAGCTATTCAAAGACACGGAAGCGTTCGGTCGTGACTTGAAAGTCGGCGTCGCTGACGGCCAGATGACCTTGTCCCTGAAAAAAAGGGGGAACTGGCTGCAGTCACTCGTCCAGTTAACTGATATCATGCAAGGAAGTATCATCATCGATGGCGAAGAATAATGTATTTAATTCAGTCATCATTTTAACGGTGACGATGCTCCTGGTGAAGATACTGAGCGCCTTGTACCGCGTACCTTATCAGAATGTACTCGGGGATGCGGGACTGTATGCTTATCAGCAGGTCTATCCTATGGCAGCGATTATAGCGGTGCTCAGCCTGAACGCAGTGCCGAGCGTCATCAGTCAGTTCAACCATGAATATGCGGAGAAAGTTTACCGGCTTCTCAGAATCAGCAGTCTGATGCTGCTGATACTACTGATGATGTTCAGTGGTCTGATCGCACGAATGATGGGGGATGAGAATCTCTCTTTAATGCTGCGGGTGTCTCTTTTGGTATTGCTGCCTTTCAGCTTTGTTGCTGTAGCTCGTGGAGAACTTCAGCGACGTGACGCCATGCAGACTATAGCCATCTCGCAGCTCATTGATCAGTTGATCCGGGTCTCTGTTATTCTGCTGGGCATCTACCTTTATACCACGGGCTTTTCAGTGTATGAAAGTGGTGCTGTCAGTATACTGGGTTCTTTTCTGGGGATCAGCGGTGCCTGGCTATATTTAAGGCGCAAAGAACGAATCAAACCAGCCGGCAGTCTCGATAACAAGCAGCTCAAGCAATTCCTGCTCCTGACGCTTTTTTATGCGCTGAGCTATCTGATCATGATTCTCTGGCAGCTTGTAGATAGTTTCACAGTCCTTAATCTGCTCAAACATGTGGGTTATAGTCTGCATGACAGCAGAGAACTGAAAGGGATCTATGACCGCGGTGCCTCGCTGATTCAGATGGGACTGATTGTCACAACTTCTTTCGCCTTGGTGCTTATTCCCCTGCTGGCTCAAGCCAAGCGTCAGGGACGTCATAAAGAGATGAACGACTATGCGAGTTCCGCACTGAAAATCACGATTGTTTTCAGCAGTGCAGCGAGCATCGGTCTGCTGAATCTGATTAAGCCATTCAATCTCTTTCTGTTCAAAAGTGATACAGAAGCAGGCACCCTCGCTGTCTATATGCTTGCCGTCATCTTTGTATCCCTGATCATCATGTTCACAGCCATGCTGCAGATCACAGAGGACTACCGCGTGCAGGCTCTCGGGGTGGTGTCTGGTCTTATCACCAAAATTGTTCTGAATATCGTCTTGATTATAAACTTTGGTATACTGGGAGCAGCTATCGCAACGGTCA
This sequence comes from Macrococcus bovicus, assembly GCF_030376725.1. Lineage (NCBI taxonomy): Bacteria > Bacillati > Bacillota > Bacilli > Caryophanales > Staphylococcaceae > Macrococcus > Macrococcus bovicus. The sequence continues at coordinate 2,012,346 of NZ_CP128470.1, read as the reverse complement.
GCGGATTGCTGGTGTATACCATCATACTTTATCGTCAGATTATCTTGCGTTACACGCTAACACTTAAATCCTTTACGGTGCGATGGGTCATGACGTTAACGATGATGTCCCTCGCCCTGCAGCTTATTGTTCAGCTGCCTTTTACAGACCGGCTGAGTGCACTGTTAGTCTCGCTGTCTGGTGTAGCAGCAGGCGTGCTGATAGTAGGATTTGCAATGATTAAATATAAGATTATTTCTGCTGATGAATGGCTTCATCTGCCTTTTGGTGAACGGGTCATCAGATGGATGAAATGAGGAAGATATATGAATAAAATCACAGTGATTGGTCTTGGAAACTACGGACTGGATGAACTGCCCTACGGTATTTATCAGATGCTGACAGCGGGCCGGAAAGTCTATGTCAGAACGCTTAAGCACCCGGTTATAGAGGAGCTGCCTGCGGTGCAGTGGGAGAGCTTTGATTTCATCTACGAAAAGCACGAACAGTTCCCCGCTGTCTATCAGGAAATCGTCGATACACTCTTGCGTGAAGCAGAAGAGACGGAAGTCCTGTATGCTGTGCCGGGACATCCGATGGTCGCTGAATCAACCACTCAGTTGCTGCTGGCGTCAGGGGCGCCGATTGAAGTCAAAGGTGGGAAAAGCTTCATAGATGACTTATTTACCGCAGCCGGTGCGGATCCGAATGATGGCTTTCAGATGCTGGATGCGACAGCATTTGATGCGCGTCACTTAAACATTAGAAATGCACTTGTCGTCACGCAGGTCTATAATCAGATTGTAGCCAGTGATCTGAAGATTACTCTGCTTGAACACTATCCGCCAGAGCATCCAGTCAAAGTGATCACTGCTGCACGGAATCATGAGGCGGAGGTCAGGGAAGTCCCTCTTTACGAACTGGATCATGATTTCAGTGAATCCAATCTGACCAGCCTGTATATGGCGCCCGTTACAGGGAGCGCGCTTTACGGGGAGCTGAATGAGCTGAATAGTGTCATGGCGACATTGATCAGTCCGGACGGCTGTCCATGGGATCAGAAACAGACGCATCAATCATTGAGACGCTACTTGATTGAAGAAAGCTATGAATTAATGGAAGCGATTGATGCAGATGATATCGATCATATGATTGAAGAACTCGGGGATATTCTGCTGCAGGTAGTCTTTCACACTGCTCTTGCGCGGAGAGATGAGTTATTTGATATCAGAGAAGTGATTGAAGCGGTGACCGATAAGATGATTCGACGTCATCCTCACGTCTTTGGGGATGCGGTTGTCAACAACCTCGATGATCTGAGTCAAGTATGGGAACAGGAAAAGAAAAATGAAGGCAAAGAAAAACGTGATATAAAGGTTGAAAAACAGTTCGCTGACCTTTTCATGTCACTTTATGAAAAAGTTCAAGAAGGTGCTTCTCTCGAGGAGGCGCTGCAGGAGGTTAAAGATGAGACTCGATAAATATTTAAAAGTATCACGCTTAATCAAAAGACGGACACTAGCTAAAGAAGTAAGCGATCAAGGCCGTATTACGATCAACGGCAATACGGCAAAAGCATCGTCGGTAGTGGCAGTAGGTGATGAACTTGTCATCAGACTGGGACAGCGGATTGTCACAGTTGAAGTGACAGGTTTGTCTGAACATGCCACGAAAGATAATGCCAAGCAGATGTTCGAAGTGAAAAAAGAAGAAAAAATAACGGCCTCACCAGAATAGGAGGCGGATGAATGGCTCGTAAAGTCAACCAACTTGATAATGCATATACACGTGAAAAACGCATCAAGCTGAAGGCCAGCCGAGTGGTGCGCAAGCGCCTGGCGGTCTTTGGCGGTTTTCTTGTAGCGATACTGCTTTTCCTCTCGGTCATGATGTTCATGCAGATGAACCAGAATAAAGAGCTGGCGAGTGCGTATCAGGAAAAATCAGCTGAACTCAAGAAATTGAAGGATCAGGAAATCGCACTTAAGGAACAGCTGAAGCAATTAAACAGCAAGGAATATATCACAAAGGTCGCACGCAGTGAATATTTCCTGAGCAATGATGGCGAGATTATTTTTAAATTGCCGGAAGAAGATGCGGAAAAATAGCGAGTGAGTTGTTATTTCATGGAATCAGGCATATAATAAAAGGGAAAAAATATCGGGAGGATTTAGCAAATCTATGGCAATTGAAGTCGGAAGTAAGTTAAAAGGTAAAGTAACAGGCATTAAGAATTTCGGTGCATTCGTGGAACTGCCAGAAGGAAAAAGCGGACTTGTACACATCAGTGAAGTAGCGGACAGTTACGTTGAAAATGTAGCAGACCACCTGGAAATGGGACAGGAAGTAGAAGTGAAGGTATTATCTGTCGGTGATGACGGTAAAATCAGTCTGTCAATCAAGAAGGCTAAAGATCGTCCGAAACCACCCGCAGCACCGAAGCAAGAGAAGAAACCTGAGGATTTTGAAAAGAAACTTTCAAACTTCCTGAAAGACAGTGAGGAACGACTTACTTCTGCAAAACGTCAGACAGAGCGTCGCGGTGGCAAAGGCGCAAGACGTTAATAGGATAATTAAAAGATTGTCTCTGATGGGACAGTCTTTTGTTGTTTAAGGAGATGTGAAATGGAAATCAACTGGAAAGAAACAGATAAGGTCGCTGTAGCCGTTTCTGGCGGAGTTGATTCGATGGTATTGCTGGATCAAGTAAGACGTTCCGGACATTATAAGACCTTATCTATTTTACATGTCCATCACGGGTTAAGAGCAGAATCAGATGCCGAAGCGACATTGATTGCAGATTACTGCAGACAGCATGCATTACCTTTTCATATGACGCGTGTACCGGCAGATCATTTTAATGCTGACCGGAGCATACAGAATGAAGCACGTGATATCCGTTATCGTTTTTTTGATGAGATGATGGCAGGGCAGGGCTACGATTGTCTCTTAACTGCTCATCATCGCGATGACCAAGTGGAGACGATACTCTTCAGATTACTGACGGGACGCTACCATCTGCAGCCGCTGGGCATCGGTCGGGTGGATAGAGGATATCCGGTCTACAGGCCGATCCTCAGTGATACGAAAGCATCTTTGTATCGCTATGCCGCCCTGCATCAGGTTCCGTTTATGGAGGACGCATCGAATGAAAAGACAGATTATACGAGGAATGCTATCCGCCATCAGCTGATTCCTGTCATCAATCAGATAGAAGGCCTTTCTGCTGAGCATTTAAATGACTTTGCTGCCTGGCAGAGAGAAGTGCTGGAAATGGTGACGGAGCAGGCGCATCAGGTCTTAACAGTAATGAATGAGCAGCAGCGCTACAGCAGGCCCCTGTTCAATGCTTTAAACCCAGTCGTTAAACGGCAGGTCCTGCTGAGTTTAATCACTGATCATGCAGCAAGTCACACACCCGTGTCGCGTCACTACCTTGATGAGATAATCAGAGTGATAAAGACTGAGAAAGCCCAGGTCAGTTATCCTTTGACGAACCGGTTGCGACTGGAAGTAGCTTATGATCAGCTGTATTTGATTGATTCAGAGGAGAAATTGAATGAGATGATGATTACACAACCTGGAGAATTTGAATTTAACGGCTTTATGATTCAACTAACTGCCCCGATTACTGATATAATCAGAGTAAGGGTTTTTGAACCGGGTGACTTCATCGTTATCAATCAGCAGCATCAGAAACTGAGCCGCATTTTCATCAATGAAAAAATCCCACGTTTTCTGAGAGAACGTCTGCCTGTTATAACGGTCAATGGAGACGTGATTGCAGTCGGAAATCTGAAGAAGAATCATCACCCATTCAACCAGTATCTACAAATTACATTCAAAGGAGCAGAATAATATGCATAATGATATCGGAAGTATTGTATTGACAGAGGAACAAATTCAGGCAGCCTGTGAAAGATTAGGCCAGCAACTGACAGAAGATTACAGACATACAGTCCCGCTGTGTGTAGGTATTTTAAAAGGATCTGTCCTGTTCATGACAGATCTAATCAAAAAAATTGATACACATGTCGAGATTGATTTCATGGATGTATCAAGCTATCACGGTGGTACAGAGTCAACAGGTGAAGTGAAGATCCTGAAAGACTTAAGCACATCTGTTGAAGGTCGCGATGTCATCATTATTGAGGACATTCTGGAAACAGGCACTACGTTAAATGCGATCATTGATCTCTTAAGCTATCGTAAAGCGAACTCAATTGAAATCGTGACATTATTAGATAAACCTTCTCGTCGAAAAGTAGCGATTGAAGCCAAATATGTCGGCGAAAAAATTCCGGATGACTTTGTTGTAGGATACGGACTGGATTACCAGGAAAAATATCGTAACCTGCCCTACATCGGCTTATTAAAAGAAGAAGTTTACAACTGATTTTGATAGTTTGACTATTTTTGATATTTCAAGTGTAATTAGTAGAGAGTTACTATCAAAATATGTTAAAATTTCATCTAGCTTTACAAATAAGTAGGAGGATAATGTGAATGCAAAAAGCCTTGCGTAACGTCTTGATGGTTGCCTTATTCGGCATCGTCATTTTTGGGGTTTTCTCATGGATTAACGGTAATGGCGCCCTGCCAAAACCTATCACATACACTAAATTAATGACTGAACTTGAAAAGGGGAATGTTGAAGAATTAACATTACAACCTGAACAAGGCGTCTATTTAGTCAATGGTAAGTTGAAGGATGCCAAGGACAATGAATCATTTACATCAGTGGTTCTTTATAACAATGAAGCGGACTTAAAGCATATTACCGATATAGCAGAGTCCAATAAAGGAAAAATGGAATTTAATATTAAGCCAGCAGATAAAGATAATGCCTTCTTAGGCTTAATATCAACATTACTGCCTCTTTTATTATTAGCTTTCTTCTTTATTTTCTTTTTATCACAGTCACAAGGTGGCGGCGGCGGTGGCCGTGTGATGAACTTCGGTAAATCTAAAGCAAAACTGTACGACGACAAAAAGAAAAAAGTTCGTTTTACAGACGTTGCAGGTGCAGATGAAGAGAAACAGGAACTGGTTGAGATTGTTGATTTCTTAAAAGACAACCGCAAGTTCAAGAAAATGGGTGCCCGTATTCCTAAAGGGGTTCTGTTAGTCGGGCCTCCAGGTACAGGTAAAACTTTACTTGCACGTGCTGTTGCAGGTGAAGCAGGCGTCCCGTTCTTCTCTATCAGTGGATCTGACTTCGTAGAAATGTTCGTCGGCGTCGGTGCGAGCCGTGTCCGTGACTTATTCGAGAATGCGAAAAAGAATGCACCTTGTATTATTTTCATCGATGAAATTGATGCGGTCGGCCGTCAGCGTGGTGCCGGTGTCGGTGGAGGTCACGATGAACGTGAACAGACACTGAACCAGTTACTGGTTGAAATGGATGGTTTCGGTGAAAATGAAGGTATCATTATGATTGCCGCAACAAACAGACCGGATATTCTGGATCCAGCCTTACTGCGTCCAGGTCGTTTCGACAGACAGATTCAAGTTGGACGTCCAGATGTTAAAGGCCGTGAAGCGGTACTTAAGGTTCATGCGCGCAACAAACCGCTTGATGAAACAGTCGATATTAAAGCGCTTAGTCAGCGTACACCAGGTTTCTCAGGCGCAGATCTGGAAAACTTACTGAATGAAGCGGCGCTTGTGGCAGCTCGTCAAGGTAAAACGAAAATTGACATGCGTGATATCGATGAGGCGACAGACCGCGTAATTGCTGGTCCAGCTAAGAAATCACGTGTCATCTCAGAAAAAGAACGTCATATTGTCGCATGGCATGAAGCGGGTCACACAGTCATCGGTAAAGTACTTGATGAAGCAGAGATGGTCCATAAAGTGACGATCGTGCCTCGAGGCCAGGCCGGTGGGTACGCGATGATGTTACCGAAACAAGATCGCTACTTCATGACAAAACCTGAACTTCTCGATAAGATTGTCGGTTTACTGGGTGGACGTGTCGCAGAAGAGATTACATTCGGTGAAGTATCGACAGGAGCCCATAACGACTTCCAGCGTGCCACAGGTATTGCACGTAAAATGGTGACTGAATATGGTATGAGTGATAAGCTCGGCCCTCTGCAATTCGGTACGAGTGAAGGTGAAGTGTTCTTAGGGCGTGACATGGGCCATGAACCTAACTACTCAGACCAGATTGCCTATGAAATCGATCTTGAAGTACAACGCATCATCAAAGAATCTTATGAGCGTTGTAAGCAGATTTTAACAGAGCACCGTGCTCAGCTTGATTTGATTGCTAAAACATTACTGGTTGAAGAGACATTAGTCGCGAATCAGATCGATAGCTTATTCCATCAAGGAACGCTTCCGGAAGTGAACTATGATGACTCTCATCTTTATCACATCGATGAAAATCGTGTTAAAAACCATACCACGGATGAACGTGTGATAGTGAAAGATGTCGATGCACAGACATCTGAGGATGATAAGGTCGGCTCTTCTTATGAAGAAGTTAAACGTGAACTGGAAAATGGCGGCGAAGTGAGAGACGAAAACGACAACGAGCCAGAACCTAATGTGGATCGTTTAGATAAAGACAAATTTTAAATATCAATCCCTTTCCTCTTCATTGCAAGATGAAAGGGATTTTTTAAAGGAGAATGATTATGACACAGGATTATTTAGTAAGAGCGCTTGCGTTCAATGATGAAGTTCGAGCATTCAGCGTACGTTCAACTCAGACTGTACAAGTTGCACAGGATAAACACTATACATGGCCGACAGCTTCTGCGGCGTTAGGTCGTTCGATGACAGCAGGACTGATGATGGGGTCTATGCTGAAGAATGAAGAAAAACTGACAATCACGATCAACGGAGGCGGCCCGATCGGTCAGATTATCGTCGATGCAAATGGTAAAGGGGAAGTCCGTGGCTACGTAACAAACCCGCAGACCCACTTTGATCTGAATGAGCACGGGAAACTGGATGTGGCACGTGCAGTCGGCACAGCAGGCTCTCTGAATGTCGTTAAAGATATTGGTATGCGTGACTTTTTCACGGGTTCTACACCGATTGTCTCCGGCGAACTTGGCGAAGATTTCACTTATTACTTTGCGACAAGTGAACAGGTGCCTTCTGCAGTAGGTCTAGGTGTTCTTGTCAATCCTGATAACACTATAAAAGCAGCGGGTGGATTTATCATCCAGTTGATGCCGGGTGCATCAGAAGAGACCATCAGTGCCATCGAGCAGCACTTAGCCACAATGGAGCCAGTCTCTAAACTGATAGATAAGGGATTGTCACCTGAACAAGTGCTTGAAGAGGTGCTTGGTGAGGATAATATCCGTATCATTGACCGTATGGATGTCGAATTTAAATGTAACTGCGGCAAGGAGAAGTTCAGTACAGTCATCAAAGGGCTGGGTAATGCAGAAATCGACAATATGATTAAAGAAGATGGCGGCGCAGAAGTCGAATGTCATTTCTGCCGTGAGAAATATTATTTTAGTGTTGAAGAACTGGAAGCATTGAAAGAAGCGTAAAACTACCCAGACCGAATGCAAAATGTTACACTTAATCCGATAACTATACTATGTGTTGAGGTGGAATAAATGAGCAAACGTGTCAATAATATTACTGAGATCATCGGCAATACACCTTTAGTGAAGTTGAACAGAGTGGTTCCTGAAGGCGCAGCAGATATCTATGTGAAACTCGAATATCAGAACCCAGGTTCATCGGTGAAAGATCGCATTGCGCTGGCAATGATTGAAGCAGCAGAAGCAGCCGGACAGCTAAAAGCAGGAGATACAATCATTGAACCGACTTCTGGTAACACGGGAATAGGCCTTGCTATGGTGGCAGCAGCTAAAGGCTACAAAGCTGTCTTAGTGATGCCTGACACAATGAGCCAGGAACGACGTACCTTGCTTCGGGCATACGGAGCTGAGCTTGTGCTCACGCCTGGTGTCGAAGGGATGAAAGGGGCAATCGCCAAAGCGAACGAACTGCAAGAGGCAGAAGGCTATTTTATGCCACAGCAATTTGAGAATATGGCCAATCCAGAAGTGCACAAACGCACGACGGGTCCAGAAATTGTGGCAGCTATGGAAGGGCTGTCTATCGATGCCTTCATCAGCGGGGTAGGAACAGGCGGTACATTGTCAGGCGCCGGTTCAGTTATCAAAGACAATCATCCAAGTGTTGAAATTGTGGCGGTTGAGCCTGTTGATTCTCCGGTCTTAAGCGGCGGCCAGCCAGGCCCTCATAAAATTCAAGGTATCGGTGCAGGTTTTGTACCGAAGACGCTTGATACAGAGATGTATCAGTCAGTGATCCAGGTTGGCAATGACGAAGCGATGGAAATGAGCAGACGGGTCGCACGTGAAGAAGGTATTCTTGGCGGTATCTCGTCTGGGGCAGCGATTCATGCAGCGATCAAGAAGGCACAGGAACTCGGGGCCGGTAAAAACGTTGTAGCGATTCTGCCAAGTAATGGGGAACGTTATTTATCTACACCGCTCTATGCTGAGTATCATTAATTATTGAATTTCGGACTATCTTCTATAAGATAGTCCGCTTTATTTGTTATAATTGATGCATTATGGAGGGTGAGACGATGACTTTAATAATGGGAATATTGAATGTGACACCTGATTCTTTCTCGGACGGCGGACAATATAACAGTGTGGAAAAAGCAGTGATGCGTGTCGAGGAAATGATAGCAGAGGGCGTGGATATTGTCGACATAGGGGGCATCTCAACAAGACCAGGCTTTGAGGAGATTTCAGTAGAAGAAGAGCTGGACCGTGTCGTAGAAGTGGTCAAGGCGATCCGGCCTTATGACGTGCTGATTTCAGTCGATACTTACAGAAGTGAAGTCGCAGAAGCGGTTCTTAAAGAAGGTGCAGATTTTATCAATGATCAGTGGGCCGGAAAATATGATCCCGCTATCTTTGATGTGGTCGCCCAGTATGATGCAGGTATTTTCCTGATGCATAATGCAGAACAGCTCGTTGAAACAGATGATATCATGGAAACGATCATTGACGATTTAATGCTGCAAGTCGATCTGGCATTAGATGCAGGTATCAAAGAAGATAACATCTGGCTTGATCCCGGCATCGGCTTTGCTAAGACAAGACAGCAGGAAATCGAAACGATGCGCCGGCTTGATGAACTGTGCAGCCTGGGTTATAAAGTGCTGCTCGCTACGAGCCGTAAACGGATGGTGAAAGAGCTGCTGGATGACGGGCTGCCTGCTCATCAACGGGATGAAGGAACCGCAGCGACAACAGCATGGGGCATCATGCAGGGTGTTGAGGCAGTCCGCGTGCATAATGTGGCGATGAACGAGAAAGTTGCCAGAGTGACAGATAGACTGCGAGGTATCTATAATGGATAAGATATTCCTGAATGGGATGAAGTTTTATAGTTATCATGGTGTTTTTGATGAAGAGAATAAGCTGGGGCAGATCTTCATTGTCGATGCCGTTCTTTCCCTCGATCTGCAGGAAGCAGGGGCAACAGATGATCTTGAGACCACCATCAATTACGGAGAAGTATTTCATCTGATTGAAAAAGAAATGCAGACACCTTCTAAACTTCTTGAACATGTCGCAGAAAGAATAGTCCGCACACTTTTCAGACAGTATGACCGTCTGGAAGAGGCGACCATTAAGATTACAAAACAGAATCCTCCGATTGCAGGTCATTATGACGGAGTCGGTGTTGAAATCCATCGTGTGAGGTAGTATAATGTCTACTATTTACTTGAGTCTTGGCAGCAATATCGGAGACCGGAGACAACAGCTGACTGATGCTGTCCGTCTGCTCCGCGAACAAGCACAGGTTAAAAAAGTATCATCGGTATATGAAACTGCGCCGGTCGGTGGGGTTGAACAAGATGATTTTTATAATATTTGTGTAGAACTGGAAAGTGACCAGACGCCGGAGGAAGTGCTGGGGATGTGTCAATCAATCGAGAGGCAGCTGAACCGTGTAAGAAAAATACACTGGGGGCCGCGAACGATTGATCTGGATATTCTGATGATTGATGACGATATCATTGAGACAGAAGACTTGAAAGTTCCGCACCCTTATATGCTGGAACGGAGTTTCGTGCTGATTCCCTTGGCAGAGATAGCACCGGAAGCGGTCCATCCTAAAACAAAAAAACTAATTAAAGAACTTGTCCAGGAAGATAAAGAAGTAAGGAAAACAGAAGTGAGGCTATAATATGTGGAAAATAGGCGATATAGAAATTAATAATAAAGTGGTGCTCGCTCCGATGGCGGGTGTCTGTAATGCGGCATTCCGCCTGACAGTGAAAGAATTCGGTGCAGGACTTGTCTGTGCGGAAATGGTCAGCGATAAAGCGATTCTATTCAATAACGAGAAGACGATGAAAATGCTCTACATCGATGAGAATGAACGCCCGTTATCGCTGCAGATCTTTGGGGGCGAGAAGGAAACCCTGGTAGAAGCGGCGAAATATGTGGACCAGAATACGACAGCAGATATCATTGACATCAACATGGGCTGTCCTGTCTCCAAGATCATCAAGTGTGAGGCTGGTGCACGCTGGTTACTGGATCCGCCTAAAATCTATGAGATGGTTTCAGCTGTCGTAGAGGCCGTCAATAAACCGGTGACAGTGAAGATGCGGATCGGCTGGGATGATGACCATATCTATGCGGTTGAAAATGCTAAAATGATAGAAAAAGCTGGAGCGGCAGCAATAGCGGTCCATGGCCGCACCCGCGTTCAGATGTATGAAGGTCATGCGGACTGGAGTGTGATCAAGCAGGTTAAGGAAGCGGTATCGATTCCTGTCATTGGCAACGGGGATGTCACATCACCTGAAAAAGCCAAGCAGATGCTGGAGGAGACAGGGGTGGATGCAGTGATGATCGGGCGTGAAGCGTTAGGTAATCCGTGGATGATCTACCGGACGGTCCATTATCTCGAAACAGGTGAATTGAAACCAGAACCTTCTATCTCGGAGAAGATGGATGTTGCTGTGCTGCATCTAGACCGTCTGATCCACCTGAAAGGTGAGAAAGTTGCTGTGATGGAGATGCGTAAACATGCATCCTGGTATTTAAAAGGAATTAAAGGCAACGGTAAAGCGCGTAAACTGATTAACGCGGCCGAGACACGCGATGAATTAGTTGATATACTAAGAACATTCGAACAACAAGTGCTAGAAGAAACTAAAGTAGCAGAAGGAGTGTCATAATGACTGAAGAATTAAACGACCAGATGCTGGTGCGTCGCCAGAAAATGCAGGATCTCATGGATTTAGGTATTGATCCATTCGGACAGAAATTTGAACGGACAGGAAATGCGGTCAGTCTGACTGAAGCATGGGATGCATTCTCAAAAGAGGAGCTCCATGACAAAGAAGAAGAATCAAAAGTAGCGATTGCCGGTCGTATCATGACTAAGCGTGGTAAAGGTAAAGCGGGATTCGCGCATATTAAAGATCTCTCGGGCCAGATTCAGATTTATGTCCGTAAGGATGCAGTAGGAGATGAGCAGTTTGAACTGTGGAACAACGCAGACTTAGGAGATATTGTCGGAATCGAAGGAGTTATGTTCAAAACGAATACAGGCGAACTGTCTGTTAAAGCACAAAACTTCACGATGCTGTCTAAGGCTTTGCGTCCACTGCCGGATAAATTCCATGGCCTGCAGGATGTGGAACAACGTTATCGTCAACGTTATCTGGACTTAATTACAAGCGACGAATCTACCCAGACATTCATTACACGCAGTCGTATCATACAAGAGATGCGTAATTATCTGAATCAGAAAGGCTTCCTCGAAGTGGAGACACCGATGATGCATGCCATCGCCGGTGGAGCAGCCGCACGGCCTTTCGTGACGCACCATAATGCCTTAGATATGACGCTTTATATGCGTATTGCAATTGAGCTCCATCTGAAGCGCCTGATTGTCGGTGGACTGGAGAAAGTCTATGAAATCGGTCGTGTTTTCCGTAATGAAGGGGTCTCTACTCGTCATAATCCAGAGTTCACAATGATCGAACTATATGAAGCATATGCCGATTACAATGACATCATGGACCTGACAGAAGAACTGATCGCTTATCTTGCAGAGAAAGTGACAGGTTCAACGACTGTTTCTTACGGTGGAGAGGAAATCAACCTTGCACCGAAATGGCGGAGATGGCATATGGTGGATGCGGTTAAAGAATATACAGGTGTCGACTTCTATGAGGTGAAATCTGATGAAGAAGCACATCAATTAGCGAAAGAGCATGGCATTGAAGTGAAGCCGAACATGAAATATGGTCATATTCTGAATGAGTTCTTCGAGCAGAAAGTAGAAGAGGAACTGGTTCAGCCTACCTTCATTTATGGTCATCCTGTAGAAATCTCGCCACTCGCAAAACAGAACAAAGAAGATAAACGCTTTACGGATCGTTTCGAGCTGTTCATTGTACGTCGTGAGCATGCCAACGCCTTTACAGAGCTTAATGACCCTGTTGATCAACGTCAGCGTTTTGAAGCTCAGATGGTGGAGAAAGAAGAAGGTAACGACGAAGCACATGAAATGGATCACGATTTCATTGAGGCACTTGAATACGGCATGCCGCCTACAGGTGGACTGGGCATCGGCATCGATCGTTTAGTCATGCTGCTTACAGACTCAGCGTCTATCCGTGACGTCCTGCTGTTCCCTTACATGAGACAGAAATAGTCTATTTCATCACTGCCGCATCTGCGGCAGTATTTTTTTTGAAAAAAGTAGAAGAATGTGTTGACTTTAGTTTTGAAATTATGTAATATAAAAAAGTCGCTTGAGACAGGAAATTAAAGCTTGTAAAGACAAAATTAATTTTGTTAAAACGGTGTAAAATTTACTGTTGATTTAGTGAGAAAAAGCAAGTATAATTCATTAAGTACTGAATTTTGCCTGGTGACGATGGCAGAGAGGTCACACCTGTTCCCATACCGAACACAGAAGTTAAGCTCTCTAGCGCCGATGGTAGTTGGACTTACGTTCCGCGAGAGTAGGACGTTGCCGGACAGGATTCATCTGGAGGATTAGCTCAGCTGGGAGAGCATCTGCCTTACAAGCAGAGGGTCGGCGGTTCGATCCCGTCATCCTCCACCATTTCTATTATGCCGGAATAGCTCAACTGGTAGAGCAACTGACTTGTAATCAGTAGGTTGAGGGTTCAAGTCCTTTTTCCGGCACCATGTTAGAGCCATTAGCTCAGTTGGTAGAGCATTTGACTTTTAATCAAAGGGTCAGAGGTTCGAATCCTCTATGGCTCACCATTCATGATTTTGCGGAAGTAGTTCAGTGGTAGAATACAACCTTGCCAAGGTTGGGGTCGCGGGTTCGAATCCCGTCTTCCGCTCCATTATTTCTTACAACAATCCATTCATATAAATTGCCGGGGTGGCGGAACTGGCAGACGCACAGGACTTAAAATCCTGCGGTAAGTGATTACCGTACCGGTTCGATTCCGGTCCTCGGCACCATTCAAATATTCAGCGCCCGTAGCTCAATTGGATAGAGCGTTTGACTACGGATCAAAAGGTTAGGGGTTCGACTCCTCTCGGGCGCGCCATTTATAGCTACGGGAAGTAGCTCAGCTTGGTAGAGCACTTGGTTTGGGACCAAGGGGTCGCAGGTTCGAATCCTGTCTTCCCGACTTACTAAATATATGGGGGCTTAGCTCAGCTGGGAGAGCGCCTGCTTTGCACGCAGGAGGTCAGCGGTTCGATCCCGCTAGTCTCCACCATTTATTTAAATGAACATTGAAAACTGAATGACAATATGTCAACGTTAATTCCAAATAAGACTGCGATTTTAATCGCTAGTCGCATTTGCAAACTCGCGTAGCCGAGTTTGTACAATGTTAAAGAGTGATTGGCTTAACCAATCAGAGAGCTTTATCAAACACTTTTATGGAGAGTTTGATCCTGGCTCAGGATGAACGCTGGCGGCGTGCCTAATACATGCAAGTCGAGCGGACAGACGAGGTGCTTGCACCTCTGAAGTCAGCGGCGGACGGGTGAGTAACACGTGGGTAACCTACCTGTAAGACTGGGATAACTTCGGGAAACCGGAGCTAATACCGGATAATATTTTCCACCTCATGGTGGAATAGTGAAAGACGGTTTTGCTGTCACTTACAGATGGACCCGCGGCGCATTAGCTAGTTGGTGAGGTAACGGCTCACCAAGGCGACGATGCGTAGCCGACCTGAGAGGGTGATCGGCCACACTGGGACTGAGACACGGCCCAGACTCCTACGGGAGGCAGCAGTAGGGAATCTTCCGCAATGGACGAAAGTCTGACGGAGCAACGCCGCGTGAGTGAAGAAGGTCTTCGGATCGTAAAACTCTGTTGTAAGGGAAGAACAAGTACGTTAGTAACTGAACGTACCTTGACGGTACCTTACCAGAAAGCCACGGCTAACTACGTGCCAGCAGCCGCGGTAATACGTAGGTGGCAAGCGTTATCCGGAATTATTGGGCGTAAAGCGCGCGTAGGCGGTTTCTTAAGTCTGATGTGAAAGCCCCCGGCTCAACCGGGGAGGGTCATTGGAAACTGGGAGACTTGAGTGCAGAAGAGGAGAGTGGAATTCCATGTGTAGCGGTGAAATGCGCAGAGATATGGAGGAACACCAGTGGCGAAGGCGGCTCTCTGGTCTGTAACTGACGCTGAGGTGCGAAAGCGTGGGGATCAAACAGGATTAGATACCCTGGTAGTCCACGCCGTAAACGATGAGTGCTAAGTGTTGGGGGGTTTCCGCCCCTCAGTGCTGCAGCTAACGCATTAAGCACTCCGCCTGGGGAGTACGGTCGCAAGACTGAAACTCAAAGGAATTGACGGGGACCCGCACAAGCGGTGGAGCATGTGGTTTAATTCGAAGCAACGCGAAGAACCTTACCAAATCTTGACATCCTCTGACAACTCTGGAGACAGAGCGTTCCCCTTCGGGGGACAGAGTGACAGGTGGTGCATGGTTGTCGTCAGCTCGTGTCGTGAGATGTTGGGTTAAGTCCCGCAACGAGCGCAACCCTTATCTTTAGTTGCCATCATTCAGTTGGGCACTCTAGAGAGACTGCCGGTGACAAACCGGAGGAAGGTGGGGATGACGTCAAATCATCATGCCCCTTATGATTTGGGCTACACACGTGCTACAATGGATGGTACAAAGGGCAGCAAAACCGCGAGGTCAAGCAAATCCCATAAAACCATTCTCAGTTCGGATTGTAGTCTGCAACTCGACTACATGAAGCTGGAATCGCTAGTAATCGTAGATCAGCATGCTACGGTGAATACGTTCCCGGGTCTTGTACACACCGCCCGTCACACCACGAGAGTTTGTAACACCCGAAGCCGGTGGAGTAACCTTTACAGGAGCTAGCCGTCGAAGGTGGGACAGATGATTGGGGTGAAGTCGTAACAAGGTAGCCGTATCGGAAGGTGCGGCTGGATCACCTCCTTTCTAAGGATAATACGGAAAAGGAATCTTAATTCCTTCGGAATAGCGTCTGACATATTGTATTCAGTTTTGAATGTTCATTCATTCAAATGGGCCTATAGCTCAGCTGGTTAGAGCGCACGCCTGATAAGCGTGAGGTCGATGGTTCGAGTCCATTTAGGCCCACCATTTAAAAAATTGTACTTTGAAAACTAGATAAAGCAAGAAGAAAAAGATTTTACCAAGCAAAACCGAGTGAGTTCATTGATTGAATTCTCAAAAAAATCGCGCGTCTGTATTCATACAGACATCACATTATTAATAACAGATTAAGTTATTAAGGGCGCACGGTGGATGCCTTGGCACTAGAAGCCGAAGAAGGACGTTACTAACGACGATATGCTCTGGGGAGCTGTAAGTAAGCACTGATCCAGAGATTTCCGAATGGGGAAACCCAGCATGAGTCATGTCATGCTATCCATATGTGAATACATAGCATATGAGAAGGCACACCCGGAGAACTGAAACATCTAAGTACCCGGAGGAAGAGAAAGAAAACTCGATTCCCTGAGTAGCGGCGAGCGAAACGGGAAGAGCCCAAACCAGGATGCTTGCATCCTGGGGTTGTAGGACACTCTATACGGAGTTACAAAGGAACGATTTAGACGAATGACTTTGGAAAAGTCAACCAGAGAAGGTAAAGGTCCTGTAGTCGAAAAGTCGTTCCCTCCTGAGTGGATCCTGAGTACGGCGGAACACGTGGAATTCCGTCGGAATCCGGGAGGACCATCTCCCAAGGCTAAATACTCTCTAGTGACCGATAGTGAACCAGTACCGTGAGGGAAAGGTGAAAAGCACCCCGGAAGGGGAGTGAAATAGAACCTGAAACCGTGTGCTTACAAGTAGTCAGAGCCCGTTAATGGGTGATGGCGTGCCTTTTGTAGAATGATCCGGCGAGTTACGTTTTGATGCAAGGTTAAGCAGTGGATGCGGAGCCGCAGCGAAAGCGAGTCTGAACAGGGCGAATGAGTATCAGGACGTAGACCCGAAACCAGGTGATCTACCCATGTCCAGGTTGAAGTTCAGGTAACACTGAATGGAGGACCGAACCGACTTACGTTGAAAAGTGAGCGGATGAGGTGTGGGTAGCGGAGAAATTCCAATCGAACCTGGAGATAGCTGGTTCTCTCCGAAATAGCTTTAGGGCTAGCCTCGCATGATGATTACTGGAGGTAGAGCACTGTTTGGACTAGGGGCCCCCCTCGGGTTACCGAATTCAGACAAACTCCGAATGCCAGATAATTTAGTGCGGGAGTCAGACTGCGGGTGATAAGGTCCGTAGTCGAGAGGGAAACAGCCCAGACCACCAGCTAAGGTCCCAAAATATATGTTAAGTGGAAAAGGATGTGGCGTTGCCCAGACAACTAGGATGTTGGCTTAGAAGCAGCCATCATTTAAAGAGTGCGTAATAGCTCACTAGTCGAGTGACGCTGCGCCGAAAATGTACCGGGGCTAAACATATTACCGAAGCTGTGGATTGTCCTTAGGACAATGGTAGGAGAGCGTTCCAAGGGCGTCGAAGCATGACCGTAAGGACATGTGGAGCGCTTGGAAGTGAGAATGCCGGAGTGAGTAGCGAAAGACGGGTGAGAATCCCGTCCACCGATTGACTAAGGTTTCCAGAGGAAGGCTCGTCCGCTCTGGGTTAGTCGGGACCTAAGCCGAGGCCGACAGGCGTAGGCGATGGATAACAGGTAGATATTCCTGTACCACCTGAGATTGTTTGAACGATGGGGGGACGCAGAAGGATAGGCGATCGTACTGTTGGTTATGTACGTGCAAGCATTGAGACTGAGTATCAGGCAAATCCGGTACTCTTAAGGTCAGGATGTGATGCGGAGCGAAATTAAGTAGCGAAGTCGTCGATTTCACACTGCCAAGAAAAGCCTCTAGTTAGAGATCAGGTGCCCGTACCGCAAACCGACACAGGTAGTCAAGATGAGAATTCTAAGGTGAGCGAGCGAACTCTCGTTAAGGAACTCGGCAAAATGACCCCGTAACTTCGGGAGAAGGGGTGCTTTTTAGGGTGCAAGCCCTGAAGAGCCGCAGTGAATAGGCCCAAGCGACTGTTTATCAAAAACACAGGTCTCTGCAAAACCGTAAGGTGACGTATAGGGGCTGACGCCTGCCCGGTGCTGGAAGGTTAAAAGGAGTGGTTAGCATCTGCGAAGCTACGAATTGAAGCCCCAGTAAACGGCGGCCGTAACTATAACGGTCCTAAGGTAGCGAAATTCCTTGTCGGGTAAGTTCCGACCCGCACGAAAGGCGTAACGATTTGGGCACTGTCTCAACGAGAGACTCGGTGAAATCATAGTACCTGTGAAGATGCAGGTTACCCGCGACAGGACGGAAAGACCCCGTGGAGCTTTACTGCAGCCTGATATTGAAATTCGGCACAGCTTGTACAGGATAGGTAGGAGCCTTTGAAGCGTGAGCGTCAGCTTACGTGGAGGCGCTGGTGGGATACTACCCTGGCTGTGTTGACTTTCTAACCCGCGCCACTTATCGTGGCGGGAGACAGTGTCAGGCGGGCAGTTTGACTGGGGCGGTCGCCTCCTAAAGAGTAACGGAGGCGCTCAAAGGTTCCCTCAGAATGGTTGGAAATCATTCGCAGAGTGTAAAGGCACAAGGGAGCTTGACTGCGAGACCTACAAGTCGAGCAGGGTCGAAAGACGGACTTAGTGATCCGGTGGTTCCGCATGGAAGGGCCATCGCTCAACGGATAAAAGCTACCCCGGGGATAACAGGCTTATCTCCCCCAAGAGTTCACATCGACGGGGAGGTTTGGCACCTCGATGTCGGCTCATCGCATCCTGGGGCTGTAGTCGGTCCCAAGGGTTGGGCTGTTCGCCCATTAAAGCGGTACGCGAGCTGGGTTCAGAACGTCGTGAGACAGTTCGGTCCCTATCCGTCGTGGGCGTAGGAAATTTGAGAGGAGCTGTCCTTAGTACGAGAGGACCGGGATGGACATACCTCTGGTGTACCAGTTGTCGCGCCAGCGGCATAGCTGGGTAGCTATGTATGGACGGGATAAGTGCTGAAAGCATCTAAGCATGAAGCCCCCCTCAAGATGAGATTTCCCAACTTCGGTTATAAGATCCCTCAAAGATGATGAGGTCAATAGGTTCGAGGTGGAAGCGCAGTAATGTGTGGAGCTGACGAATACTAATCGATCGAAGACTTAATCAATTATCAGATTTTTTGGCCGGCTTTGCCTGGTTTCTTCTTCCTTGCTTATCTAGTTTTGAGAGTACAATATTCTCACCCTGTCTGGTGATGATGGCAGAGAGGTCACACCTGTTCCCATACCGAACACAGAAGTTAAGCTCTCTAGCGCCGATGGTAGTTGGACTTACGTTCCGCGAGAGTAGGACGTTGCCGGGCAAATAGAAAGAGACCTGTCAGGTCTCTTTTTTTTGTATTAATTTATGCATTAGATTCTTTATATCAGTTCTAATGGAACTGTCTTCCAATCCACCGTAACCTAAAATAAGCTGGTGTTCATATATTTGCTGATTCTGTTCAGCATAGTCGCTGATTAAGCTCACTTCAATATCATCAGGTTTGATGAGAGGGTAATGGAAGTTAATCACACAGTGCATCCCTGCTTGTTCCCCGCTGATTGTTATGTCCTCCTGAAATGGTTTAAGCGCTGCTAAAACAGCATCCAGTTTTTTCTTATAAACTTTTCTTGTCCTATTGATATTGCGTTCAAATTCGCCTGACTGCATGAAACGAGTGATGATATATTGGATGTGTCTAGGCACTGTAATATTAGGTTTGTGTCTGAGTTCATGATATCTCCTGAGCAGGGGTTCAGGGAGTACAAGATAAGCCACACGAATACTAGGGTAAATTGATTTTGAAAATGTACTCATATAGATGACTTTCTGATGTGTATCGAGTCCTTGCAGTGCTTTCAGCGGTTGGCCCCTATATCTGAATTCACTGTCATAGTCATCTTCTATAATATATCTGTCTTGTGTCATAGCCCATTTCAGTAGTTCTGTCCTTCTTCTGGCTGACAGTACGGCACCTGTTGGAAACTGGTGACTGGGTGTTACATGGACCACATCGGTTATTGGATGCAGTGCCTCGACTACGATACCCTCAGCATCCACTTTAACAGGTAAGAAGGGTCTGTTCTCGTATTTCAGCACTTTACGGATGAGAGGATAACCGGGATCTTCGACTTGATATGTGGCTTCCGGCAGTAAACGTGTCACAAGCGTAAATAATTGTTCAGTTGAACTCCCGATAATAATCTGCTCATTCTGGCAGTTGACGCCTCGCGAGTGGTAAAGATAACGTCGTATTTGCTCTCTTAATGCATATTCACCTTGAGGATGTCCCCGGTCCAGCAGTTCATTCATCTCGACTTCAAAGGCTTCTTTAGCGTATTTTCTGAAAAGATGATGAGGGAAATCAGAGTGATGACTGTCTTCTATTTTAAATGAAGGTCGCGCCATCTTCTTTTCAGGTGGCTGCTCTGCTATTTTATTCTCTGGTGCACTATTCAGGGTTTCGATCATCTCCACAAAATAACCTACTTTTGGCTTCGAATAAATAAATCCTTCATCGAGCAGCTGCTGATAGGCGATTTCTATGGTTGTCCCGCTTAAGTTGAGATGCTGACTTAACTTACGCTTCGATGGCAGCTTATCATTCTGTATCAGTTTGCCTGAGAGAATATCCTGTTTAATAAACTGATAGAGCTGCTGATAAAGAAAAGTATCTTCTGTAAATTTATAGGTAAGCATTTCCATATGATAAACTGACCCCTTAATTTTTATTAAAACTGATACTTTTATAATATCAGTTTATTCGCTACATTAATAGGTGAAATGAATTTGAAGGAGTGTAGCAAATGTCTAAGATCTTAGGTTCAGATAAAGTAAAACGTGGCATGGCAGAAATGCAAAAAGGTGGCGTCATCATGGACGTTGTCAACGCGGAACAGGCTAAACTGGCTGAAGCAGCGGGTGCTGTGGCGGTTATGGCTTTAGAACGTGTGCCAAGCGATATCCGTAAAGCGGGTGGCGTTGCCCGTATGGCAGATCCACGTATCGTTGAAGAAGTGATGAATGCTGTTTCTATACCGGTTATGGCTAAAGGTCGTATCGGTCATATCACTGAAGCACGTGTACTAGAAGCGATGGGTGTGGATTATATCGATGAATCTGAAGTATTAACACCTGCTGATGAAGAGTTCCATTTAAAGAAAGATGAATTCACAGTGCCATTCGTCTGTGGCTGCCGTGATCTAGGTGAAGCAGCTCGTCGTATAGGTGAAGGCGCAGCAATGCTCCGTACTAAAGGTGAACCGGGGACAGGTAATATCGTAGAAGCTGTGCGTCACTTACGTAAAGTGAATGCACAAGTTCGTAAATTATCAGTGATGAATGATGATGAGATTATGACAGAAGCAAAATTACTGGGTGCCCCTTATGAAGTCTTAAAAGAAATTAAGACACTCGGCAAGTTACCGGTTGTGAATTTCGCTGCAGGCGGCGTTGCCACACCAGCTGATGCTGCGCTGATGATGGAGCTGGGCGCGGACGGCGTCTTCGTTGGTTCTGGTATCTTCAAATCAGAATCTCCGGAGAAATATGCTAAAGCAATCGTCCAAGCCACTACACACTATCAGGACTATGAACTGATCGGTAAGCTGTCTAAGGAATTAGGCGCAGCGATGAAAGGCTTAGATATCAATTCTCTTTCACTTGAAGAAAGAATGCAGGAACGTGGCTGGTAAGATGAAAATCGGTGTACTCGCGCTGCAGGGTGCTGTTCGTGAGCACCTGAAGCATATCGAACTGAATGGGCATGAAGGGATTCCGGTTAAGCACGTCGAACAGCTGAAAGAGCTTGATGGCCTTGTGCTGCCAGGCGGGGAATCAACAACGATGCGCCGTCTGATGGACCTCTATGGTTTTACGTCAGCCTTACGGGAAAGTGAACTGCCGATGTATGGCACTTGTGCCGGTCTAATTCTTCTCGCTGATGAAATAGAAGGCTATGAAGAAGGGCATCTAAAGAAAATGGATATCAAAGTCCGCCGTAATTCTTTCGGCAGACAAGTGGACAGCTTTGAAGCAGAGCTTGATGTAAAGGGCATAGAAGAGCAGGTCAACGCGGTCTTCATCCGTGCACCGCACATCGTCTCAGTAGGTGATGGGGTAGAAATCTTAAGTGAAGTAGAAGATAAGATGGTAGCGGTGAGACAGGGTAAATATTTAGGTATTTCATTTCATCCAGAGCTGACAGATGACATCAAGATTATGAAATATTTCATCGAAGAGATGGCTGCTCAAAACAAATAGAAGTCACCGGCATAGGCCGGTGGCTTTTTTGCAAACAGCTAGCAGGATTTTTAGTCTGAATGGTGATATAATGTGACATTATATTTAAAGGAGTTTTATATAATGAATCTGACACTTACAGAAGCAATCAAAGCGAGAAAATCAGTCAAGGAATTCGATCCGAACGTCAAAATTCCGCACGAAGAAATGCTCGAAATGATTAAACTTGCCGCAGAAGCACCATCATCCGTTAATCTACAGCCATGGCGCTTCGTTGTTGTTGAATCTGATGAAGCGAAAGCCAGCATCAAAGATTTAGTGCGTTTCAATACTCGTCAGCTAGAGACAAGTGCTGCATTTATTCTCGTATTATCAGATAATAGACATGCAGAAGATCTCGAAAAGATTTATGGCAAAAATGTTGAACTGGGCTATATGCCTGAGGATGTCATGAAAACCAATGTGGCTTATATGAAAGAATTATTCTCACAGGCACCTGCTGAAGCACTTCAGATACAAGGGATGATGGATGCCAACCTAGCCGCTATGCAGCTGATGCTGATCGCCAAGGATCATGGCTATGATACGAATCCAATCGGTGGTTTTGAACGTGATGAAGTGCTGGATGCTTTAAGTATCAATAAAGAACGGTATGTACCGGTCATGTTCATTGCGATTGGTAAAGGTGTGAAAGCGCCGCATGATAGCAGCCGTCATGAAATAGAGGAGATTGTTGCCTTTAACGGAGGAAACGCTGAAGGTATAATTGGACAATAAAAGCTCAAAGAGGGACTGGCCCTCTTTGAGCTTTTATTTTTCCTCTGTAAGAAGAGGCTGATCCGGTTTGACAAAAAACCACATGATGATGGCGAAGATCACCGGGATAATCGTCAGCATGAGCGTATTGGTCCAGCCAATCTGATCAGCCAGAAATCCACACAGAATCGGACTGATGAGTGCGCCGATATTACCCCATAAATTCATCCAGCCTGACACAGTGCCTGAGAAGTTTCTTCCAAGGTCAGTGGCTGCTGCCCAGCTCATCCCCATTGATAAACCGATTCCACCTAAAGAAAGTGAGAACCAGATGATAGCGATATGGACATCTTTAGCCATTAACGAGAAGTAAAGTGCGCCGCAGAAGACAGCAAAGCCTATGATCGCGATGATGCCACGCCCGGCAAACTTAGAATAGCCGCTGGAAATAATCTTATCTGAAATGGTGCCACCCGATAGAATCAGAATGAACATTGCAAGCCAAGGAACAGCGGCAAATGTACCCATATCTTTCAGTTGAACATGATACTCTTCTGCCAGGTAAGTCGGCAGCCATATCAAGAACAGCGCAATAACAAACTGTACAACAAAATACTGCGCGGCAATAGCGTAAAAACTGAAACGCCCGAAAAACTTCCGCCAAGGTGCACTTGTTTTGTTAGTGTCAACTGTATCACGTTCTGCCATAATGAGTTCTCTTTCAGCCTCGTTGACCCATTTATGGTGTTCAGGCAGATCTTTGGCAATCACTGCCCAGAGCAGAGCGATTAATATACCGATGAGTCCGAAAATAACAAAGACAGCCTGCCACCCGAACGCCTGTGTAATGGCAATCGTGACAAAAGGTGCTAAGACAGGACCGAAATAACTGCCGGCGAGGAGCGCACTTGAAGCACGGCCTTTTTCTGTCTTGCGGAACCAGTATGTATTGAATACTGCATTAGAAGGATACATAGGCCCTTCACCTACACCGAATAAGAAACGAATCGCATACAGAAGTCCATGGTGCTTGACAAGCCCCGTCAGAATGGTAAAGGCGCTCCACCAGACGAGAGCGATGGTCAACATTTTCTTAGGACCGAATTTTTCAGCCATGATACCTGCAGGTACCTGCATCAAGGCGTAACCTAAAGAAAAGAATGATGCGAGTAACCCGAACTGGGTTTTATTCATGTTTAAGTCTTCCATCATAGGGCCGGCAATAATTGAGATGTTAGAGCGATCCATATAGGCGATAACGCCGATGATAAAGAACGCAAACATAAAATACCAGCGAATTTTAGTTGGTTTTGTTTTCATATATCCCCCTTGAACATATAGTCATCAGATGACCGGTTGAGTTGCTTCTCTATATTATCATATCAAAAAAACGCTTTCAACAATTTATTTTCTGAATATTCTATACTTCAGATTTCGTTCTCTCATTTCATAGCCAGAGGGCTGCATTTGCTATAATACAACTATAACTATTATGGAGGAAGATGACTTGGGACGTATCGAGAAGAAGAAGTTGTATGAAGAAATTGCCGATATTATCAGTGACAATATTAGATCGGGGCAACTTGTAGAGGGAGAGAAACTGCCTTCTATTCAGAGTCTTGCCAGTGAGTATGGCGTAGGGCCGGCATCTATCAGAGAGGCATTAAATGCTTTAAGAGTCATGGGACTGGTGGATATCAGACATGGTGAAGGGACATTTGTAAAGGCCAGCAGCCCTAAAGCATTTACAGTGGAGATGGCGATCTTTAAGAAGAAAGATATTGAGGAACTGTTAGAAGTCAGAAAGATGATTGAAGTCGGTGCCGTCAAAATAGCAGCTATTCAGCATACGGATGAGCAGCTGAAGAATATTCAGGCAGCACTGCTTAAAATGAAGCAGGCCATTTCAGAGAATGAACTCGGTGAAATGAGTGATCTCGAATTTCATATGGCGATTGCTGAAGCCACCAATAACAGTTTACTGAAAAAGCTTCTATCTGACGTGTCAGATGTCATGAAAACCACGATGAAGGAAACACGGAAAATCTGGCTTTATACCCAGGCAAAAACGATTGAACGCTTATATCACGAGCATCGTGAAATCTACGAAGCGATTGCTGAAAGAGATAGTGACAAAGCGGCGAAGTATATGATTGCGCACCTTGAAGAAGTCGAGCAGGTATTGATCGCTCATTTAAATATCGATTAAGCGGTTGCAAAAAAACGTTAGGTGACATAAACTTGTATTCATAATCATATGGTCATCTGATGACTATAAACTCTGTTGGGCACAGAGAGGAGAAAGGGTGGTTATGATGAAAGTGAGTTTGTTTAGTACATGTCTTGTAGATGTGTTTGAGAAAAAAGTAGGAATTGCGACGGTAGAATTGCTTGAAAAACTGGGCTGTGAAGTCGATTTTCCTGGTTCCCAGGTCTGCTGCGGGCAACCTGCCTATAACTCCGGCTACGTTCAGGATGCCAAAAAGGCAGCTAAAAATATGATCAAGGCATTTGAGAACTCGGAAGTTGTCGTGAGTCCGTCAGGTTCTTGTATTACAATGTTCAAACATTATCCGCACTTATTTGAAGACGATGCGGCATGGCAGCTGCGGGCACAGCGTCTAGCAGATAAATCCTATGAAATCACACAGTTTATTGTTGAGGTCCTGGGGATCACAAATGTCGGGGCGAAGTTGACGGGTAAGGCTACGATGCATCCATCATGTCATATGACGAGGCTGCTCGGTAATGTGACAGCACCGAAGAAATTACTTGCTGAAGTAGAAGGACTGGAAGTGGTTGAGCTGCCCCAATACTATAACTGCTGTGGTTTCGGCGGCACGTTTGCAGTTAAGATGCACGACGTATCCGGCGAGATGGTTGATGAGAAAGTGGACTGTATCCTAGAGAGTGGCGCAGATTATTTGGTCGGCGGTGACGCCAGCTGTCTGATGAACATCTCTGGCAGGCTGAAACGACGCGGCGCAGATGTTAAGGTGGTCCACATTGTTGAGATTCTCAATAATCAAGTGGAGGCGGTCACATTATGAGCATGAAAATTGGTGAGGAGACATTCAAAAAAGCGGTCAAGACAGAACTTAAAGATACGTTTATGCGTGGTGCAGTATCGAGTGCACAGGACCGTCTGCGTGAGCGTAAGCTGAAGGCACAGGAAGAGCTCGGGAACTGGGAGGAATGGCGCAGCCACTCCGAGGAGATTCGTCAGCACACCCTCGCAAATCTGGACTATTATCTTAATATGCTGGCAGAGAACGTCAGTAAGCGTGGGGGACATGTCTTTTTTGCAGAAACGGCTGAAGAAGCAAATGAATATGTCCAGCAAGTGCTGAAAGACAAAAATGCCAAGAAGGTCGCTAAGTCAAAATCAATGGTCACTGAAGAGATCGGACTGAACCAGGCGATGGAAGCAGTCGGCTGTTCAGTCGTTGAGACTGACCTTGGGGAGTATATTCTGCAGGTTGATGATCACGATCCGCCTTCTCATATTGTGGCGCCTGCACTTCATAAAAATAAGGAACAGATTCAGGCTGTCTTCCATGACAAGCTAGGCTATGACCGCACCTCCCAGCCGGAAGATTTAGCGCTCTTTGCACGCCAGAAGCTGCGTGAGGAGTTCTTAAGTGCAGATGTCGGCATCACAGGCTGTAACTTCGCGGTCGCTGAGAGCGGTTCATTTACACTTGTGACAAACGAAGGAAATGCGCGCCTGGTGACGACATTACCGAAGACGCAGATTACAGTCATGGGGATGGAACGCATCGTGCCGAGCCATAGTGAGATGGAGGTGCTGGTCTCTATGCTGACAAGAAGTGCCGTCGGGCAGAGGCTGACGAGCTACGTGACGACGCTTACGGGCCCGCGTGCTGAAGATGAGATTGACGGGCCGGAGGAGTTTCATCTGGTCATCGTAGATAACGGTCGCTCCAAAATACTGGGGACACAGTTTCAGTCTATTCTGCAGTGCATCCGCTGTGCGGCCTGCGTCAATGTCTGTCCGGTGTACCGTCAGGTCGGCGGTCATTCGTACGGTTCCATCTATCCGGGACCGGTAGGCGCTGTCTTGTCTCCGCTACTCGGCGGATACGAGGAATACAGTGAGCTGCCGTACGCTTCAACGTTATGCGGCGCCTGTACAGAAGCCTGTCCCGTGAAGATTCCGCTCCATGATTTACTGCTGAAGCATCGCCAGGTGATCGCCGAGGAAAAGAAGATGACGCCAATGGCTGAACGTCTTGTCATGAAAGGATTCGGAGTAGGGGCGTCGCAGGCGACACTTTTCAAGTACGGTACAAAGATGGCGCCATCCTTGATGTCTCCATTTGAGAATAAGGAAGTGCATATGATTACAAAAGGGCCGAGACCGCTCCATGCCTGGACGGATACGAGAGATTTCCCGATGCCTGATGATGAGAACTTCAGAGACTGGATGAAAAACCGGTTGAAAAGAGGTAAGGATTAATGACAGGAACTATTTACAATAAAGAGCGATTTCTTAAGAATATCAGCCAGAACTTATCAAGACCTATGCCCGCACAGGTGACCAAGCCGGCCTGGCAGTTCAGACCGCAGGATAAGACATTAGCGGACTTATCACAGGATGAGCTGGTAGAGGTGATGAAACAGCACAGCATTGCCATCCATACAGATATCATCGAGACCCGTTCAATTGAAGTGAATGAGGTGCTCGCACGTGTGATTGCCACATATGGCGGTGGAGAAGTCATCGCCTGGAACGATCCTCGTTTTGATGAACTAAATATTGATTTAAAAAAGTATGATACTTTCATCTGGGATGAGACAAAAGGTGCGGAGAATATCGAAGTTGCAGAACGCGCCAATATCGGTATCACCTTCAGTGATGTGACACTTGCTGAAAGTGCGACAGTAGTGCTGTACGCAGATAAAGGGAAGGGGCGCAGTGTCAGCCTGCTGCCGGCTACATATATAGCGATTATTCCGAAGTCGACAATAGTCCCACGGTTTACACAGGCAGCAGAGCAGATTGACCAGAGAAACAACGATGCAGATTTTCCGACATGCATCAACTTGATCACGGGTCCGTCCAATTCTGCAGATATTGAAATGAAGCTGGTGGTCGGTGTCCACGGGCCGATCAAAGCGACTTATATCATCGTAGAAGACTACTAAAAAAAGCTTCGAAATCAATTGATTTCGAAGCTTTTTTATTACAGGAAGAAGCCTGCGATAGTCGCAGAGATGAATGAGACAAGCGTCGCACCGTAGAGTAACTTAAGACCGAAACGAGCGACAACGTCACCTTGCTTATCATTCAGTGATTTAATCGCACCCGCGATAATCCCGATAGATGAGAAGTTGGCAAATGAGACTAAGAAGACTGAAACGATACCAATGGCACGTTCAGATAACTCACCTGTTTTATTATTGACGATATTTTGAACATCCAGCATCGCGACAAACTCGTTAGATACGAGTTTAGTGGCCATAATTGAGCCTGCACGTACCGCATCATCCCAGGAGATACCTGTTAAGAATGCAAGAGGTGCAAAGACATACCCGAGTAAAGTCTGGAAGTTGACTTTCCCTGGTGTAAATGCATCGACAATACCGTTTAACATGGCAATCAAAGCGATATAACCGATCAGCATGGCACCTACTATCACTGCAACTTTGAAGCCATCCAAGATGTATTCACCCAACATCTCGAAGAATGACTGTTTATGTTCATTTTCAGTCATGATGACATTGTTTTCTTCCTCATCTGATACACGGTATGGATTGATGATAGAAGCGACGATAAAACCACCGAATAAATTTAAGACGATTGCTGTTACGACGTATTCTGGT
Organism: Macrococcus bovicus; assembly: GCF_030376725.1. Classification (NCBI taxonomy): domain Bacteria; kingdom Bacillati; phylum Bacillota; class Bacilli; order Caryophanales; family Staphylococcaceae; genus Macrococcus; species Macrococcus bovicus. Next base: position 1,983,951 of record NZ_CP128470.1, on the reverse strand, counting down.
TTAATCATCGTGAAATAAGCGCCGACGATAGAAAGTGACACAGTCGACATGGCTGAAGCCGTTAATGTATATAAACGGTGTTTAGGGATATAAGGAAGTTGTTTCTTCAGTGAGATGAAGACCTCAGATTGCCCTAAGATGGCTGACGCAACCGCATTATAAGACTCCAGTTTCCCCATGCCGTTGATTTTAGAGATCGCAAGCCCTAAATATTTAATGATAAAAGGTAAAATTCTTAAATACTGTAAAATACCGATTAAAGCAGAGATAAAAGTGATAGGCAGTAAGACTTGAGTAAAGAAGTTATTCATAGCCTCACCTTTGTCGTTCAGGTTGACCATGTTAGGGAATACAAAGTTAACCCCTTCAGCAGCATATCCTAATAAGTATCCGAAGCCTGTTGCAAGATTATTGACCAGCCATACTCCGCCTGGTGTCTTCAGCAGTAAGAATGCCAGGAGAAACTGGATGACGAGCATAATACCGATATATTGCCATCTGACATTTTTCTTATCTGAACTGATTGCCCATGCGAGTAACAGGAAGATGACGATACCTATCGCCCCGATAATATAATTCATGTTATTCCTCTCTTTCATATATAAACTAAACATCATTAAATATCATACTACATTTATTATGAAAGCGGTACCTCTTTTAGAAAGGAGAGACAAATTGTTTGCACTCATTCTGCATTGTCCCTATAATAAAGTCAAAGATGGTCAAAAAGAGGTGAAATCATGAAAAATATGTCTGACATTATCGAACAGTATTTAAAGCAGCTACTTGAACAAAGCGGGGATGCAGTGGAAATAAAGCGTTCAAAGATCGCCGAGAAATTTGACTGTGTACCGTCGCAGCTCAATTATGTTATCAAGACCCGTTTCACAAGTGAACATGGCTATGAGATAGAGAGTAAGCGTGGTGGTGGCGGCTATATTCGTATTACGAAGATTGAGTCCAATGATCAAGGGGCGTTTATCGACCACTTGAGTGCTATGACCGGCCAGCATGTCAGTCAGCAGAAGGCAGAGCATATTATTGATGCTTTATCACAGAATGACTTGATTTCAGACCGTGAGAAACGTCTGTTACTCGCGACGATTCACCGTGATACCTTATACGTAGATGTACCATATAGAGATTATATCAGAGCGAATATTCTGCAGAATATCCTGACAGTTATTCGTTATCATTAGCGAGGTGCAACATGAATTATAATGATGAAGAATTTACAATGAATCAGCTGCTGAAACATCTGTTCAGAGAGGAGCAGGCAGAACCTGTCTGTCCGAACTGTGGTCTTGCGCTGAGTGAAGCCCTGCATATCGGTAAATTCGGTTGTCACACTTGCTATGCCACTTTCAGTGATTATGTCCCGCAGATTGTTGAACGCGTGCAGGCAGGCAACCAGAAGCATACAGGTCAGGCACCTCTCAAGTCAGCACAAAAAATCAAGCTGAAGAAGCAGATAGAAGCGCTTGAGGCTAAACTGGAAGGGTTAGTCGCTGAACAGGCTTTTGAAGAAGCGGTGCTAGTACGTGATGAAATAAAAGCGCTGAGACAGAGGGGGGATTCCGATGCTGGATAAACATTTGAATGTGCAGCTGGGGGACTGGATGCAGCAAGCCGATCAGCCCATTATTCTGAGCTCCAGAATCAGGCTCGCTCGCAATCTTGAGGATTTTGTGCATCCGCTTATGTATGATGATCAGACAGGAGAACAAGTACTGAACGCGGCATCCGCTGTCCTGGGCTCACAGTTCGATGAAGTGAGACTTGCGGATCTTGACGTCAATGCGAGGCAGATGCTGGTGATCAAACATCTCGTAAGTAAGGAACTTCTAAGCCAGCCCCATGGCGCCGTCTTCCTCAGTGAAGATGAATCGGTGAGCATTATGATCAATGAAGAGGACCATATTCGTATTCAAGTATTAGGGCGTGACTTATCTCTTGATCAGCTCTATTTGAAAGCCAAAGAGATCGATCAGCAGATAGATGAGAAGATGACGATATCATTTGATGAGACGCTCGGTTATTTAACGACCTGTCCGACGAATATCGGCACAGGGCTGAGAGCGAGTGTCATGCTCCATCTGCCGGGGCTTTCCATCATGAAACGTATGACGCGTATTGCCCAGGCAATCAACCGCTTCGGTTATACGATTCGCGGTATATATGGTGAAGGAAGTCAGGGACTCGGCCATGTCTATCAGGTATCCAATCAGCTGACACTCGGTAAGAGCGAGGAAGCCATTATAGGCGACCTGAAGCAGATTGTTGAGCAGATTATCGGTGAAGAAGAAGCGATGCGTCAACGATTGTTTGACTATGACTATATCCAGACATCTGACCGCATCAACCGCAGTCTCGGTATTTTGAAATATGCACGATTGATCAGTGCAGAAGAAGCAAGTCTCAGACTAAGTGAAGTTAAAATGGGTATTGATATGGGAATCATTCCCGCCCAGCCATTTCGATTTAATGAGTTGATGGTGGCGATTCAGCCCCCATTTCTCAATACGATCAATGAAGCACTTGAAATAGATGAAAAAAGAGCCAAGATGCTTAGAGAGCATCTTTAAAGGAGGAAAAACCATGTTTGGTAAATTAACAGAACGCGCTCAGCGTGTCCTTGCACATGCACAGGAAGAAGCAATTCGCCTGCAGCATAATAATATCGGTACTGAGCATCTGCTGCTTGGTCTTGTCAAAGAGCCTGACGGGATTGCAGCAAAAGTACTGGCAGAGTTTGATATTACGGAAGAAAAAATCATCAATGAGGTCGAGCAGCTGATCGGTCACGGGACAGGTCTCGGTGGCACCATCCAGTACACACCAAGAGCGAAAAAAGTGATTGAATTATCTCTTGATGAAGCACGTCGCCTGAATCATTCATTCGTCGGCACGGAGCATATCCTGCTGGGTCTGATCCGTGAAAATGAAGGTGTCGCGGCACGTGTTCTTGCTAATCTGGACTTAAATATCACGAAAGCACGGGCGCAAGTCGTGAAGTTACTCGGCAGCCCGGAAATGAGCGCTAAAAATGCTCAAGGCTCAAAATCACAGGGTACGCCGACACTTGATGGACTGGCACGTGACTTAACGGTCATCGCGAAAGAAGGCACGCTTGACCCGGTCATCGGTCGTAGCCAGGAAATCATTCGTGTGATTGAAGTATTGAGCAGACGGACGAAGAACAATCCTGTTTTAATCGGTGAGCCTGGTGTCGGTAAAACAGCGATTGTTGAAGGATTAGCACAGGCCATCGTCAATAATGAAGTACCTGAAACGTTGAAAGACAAACGGGTGATGAGCCTGGATATGGGTACGGTGGTCGCAGGTACGAAATACCGCGGGGAATTCGAAGAACGTCTGAAGAAGGTAATGGATGAAATCCATCAGGCAGGCAATATCATTCTCTTCATCGATGAATTGCATACCTTGATCGGTGCAGGTGGTGCTGAGGGTGCAATTGATGCCTCAAACATTCTGAAACCAGCGCTGGCGCGCGGGGAACTGCAATGTATCGGTGCGACGACGCTTGAAGAGTACCGTAAGTACATCGAGAAAGATGCCGCACTGGAACGTCGCTTCCAGCCGGTGACCGTCAATGAACCGAGTGTTGAAGATGCGATTGAAATTCTGAAAGGTCTGCGCGACCGTTACGAAGCCCATCACCGCATTAAAATTACGGACGATGCTTTAGTGGCGGCAGTTAAGATGAGCGACCGCTATATCTCTGACCGTTTCCTGCCGGATAAAGCGATCGATTTAATAGATGAAGCGGGTTCGAAGGTACGTCTGCGTAACCATACCACACCGCCAAGCCTGAAAGAACTGGAATCAGAACTGGAACAGATTAAAAAAGAAAAAGATGCCGCTGTTCATTCCCAGGAATTTGAGGAAGCTGCAGCACTCCGCGACAAACAGACAAAACTGGAGAAACAGCTCGACGAAACGAAAAAAGAATGGAAGAAAAGTCAGGGTCAATCAGAATCAGCTGTCACTGAAGATGATATCGCGCAAGTCGTCGCACAGTGGACAGGTATTCCGATCAACAAGATTGCTGAGACAGAATCTAAAAAGCTGCTCAATTTAGAAGAGATTCTGCATAACCGTGTCATCGGTCAGCAGGATGCTGTGCAATCTATTTCTAAAGCTGTACGCCGTGCTAGAGCCGGCCTGAAAGATCCTAAACGTCCGATCGGCAGCTTTATCTTCCTCGGACCAACAGGTGTCGGTAAGACTGAACTGGCTAAAGCACTTGCTGAAGCGATGTTCGGTGAAGAAGATGCGATGATCCGGGTCGATATGAGTGAGTTTATGGAGAAACACAGTGTCTCTAGATTGGTCGGTTCTCCTCCGGGATACGTCGGTCACGAAGAAGGCGGTCAGTTGACGGAGAAAGTTCGCCGTAAGCCTTATTCAGTGATTCTATTCGATGAAATCGAAAAAGCGCATCCGGATGTCTTCAACATGCTGCTACAAGTACTGGATGACGGTCGTCTGACAGATGCGCAAGGGCGTACAGTTGACTTCCGCAATACAGTCATCATTATGACGTCTAACGTCGGTGCTCAGGAACTGAAAGACAATAAATTTGTCGGCTTCGGTGCAAGTGCAACAGGTCCTGACTATGAGACAATCCGTAAGACGATGATGAATGAACTGAAAAACCAGTTCCGTCCAGAATTCTTAAACCGTGTAGACGATATCATTGTCTTCCACAAGCTTGAAAAAGACCACTTAAAAGAAATCGTCACATTGATGGTCGGCAGTCTGGCGAAACGTCTGGAAGAACAGGATATTCATATCACTTTAACAGATGCTGCGAAAGAAAAAATTGCAGATGAAGGCTATGATCCTGAATATGGTGCGCGTCCGCTCGCACGTGCCATCCAGAAGAATATTGAAGACCAGTTATCAGAAGAACTGCTGAAAGGTCATACATTAGCAGGACAGGATGTCAGAATTGATTATGTAGATGGTCAGTTCGATATTCAGACAGTCGCAAGAACGGCTGCAGAATAAGATTAAACCCCTGAAGTATATGCTTCAGGGGTTTAATTGTATTAAGCATAAAAAGAGTTTAAAATGGAAAGATAAAGATACAGGAGGAACTGCATTGGCAAAAACGAAAGTAACATTTGAATGTATGGCTTGTGGTTACCAGTCGCCTAAATGGATGGGTAAATGTCCGAACTGCGGGGCCTGGAATCAGATGGAAGAAGTCATTGAACATAAGGCCAAAGGACCGAAGACGACTATTACCGACACATCTTCCAGTCAGAAGGTAGAGAAACTGAAGGATGTCACAAAAGAGACCACTCCGAGATCGACAACTTATATCAAAGAATTTGACCGTGTGCTCGGGGGAGGCATCGTGCCCGGTTCATTGATTTTAATCGGCGGGGACCCGGGTATCGGTAAATCGACACTTCTGCTGCAGGTCTGTGCACTTTTATCGCAGCATGACAATGTGCTTTATATTTCAGGGGAGGAATCTGTCCGTCAGACAAAACTTCGTGCCGACCGCCTTAGTGAAGACGCGGGAGAACTCAGTGTCTATGCAGAGACCAATCTGCAGATCATCCATGAGACGGTGAAGAAAATAGAGCCTAAATTCCTGGTGATTGATTCCATCCAGACGATATTCCATCCGGAAGTCACTTCAGCTCCGGGTTCTGTCTCACAAGTCCGTGAATGTACGCAGGAGTTGCTGCGCATGGCGAAATCCATGAATATTGCCACCTTTATTGTCGGGCACGTGACGAAAGAAGGCCAGATTGCGGGCCCACGGCTACTCGAACATATGGTCGATACTGTTCTCTACTTCGAGGGCGATACACACCATAGCTACCGGATACTGCGTGCTGTCAAGAACAGATTCGGTTCAACGAATGAAATGGGTATATTTGAGATGCGTCAATCCGGTCTGAAAGAAGTGCTCAATCCTTCTGAAATGTTTCTGGAGGAACGGACGAAAAATGTCGCTGGTTCTACTATTGTCGCAACGATGGAAGGAACAAGACCGTTGCTTGTAGAAGTGCAGGCACTTGTTACACCGACTTCATTCCATAATCCGCGCCGTACTTCAACAGGTATTGATCAGAACCGTCTGAGTCTGCTGATGGCTGTTCTCGAGAAGAAGCAGGGTCTCCTCCTGCAGCAACAGGATGCTTATATCAAAGTAGCAGGCGGGGTCAAACTGGATGAGCCGGCTGTGGATCTGAGCGTCGTCATCAGTATTGCTTCAAGTTTCAGCGACAAAGCAACACGCGGAGATGATTGTTATATCGGGGAAGTAGGGCTGACAGGGGAAGTCAGACGGGTTGCACGTATAGAGCAGCGCGTACAGGAAGCGGCAAAGCTCGGGTTCAAACGTGTCATTATTCCGAAAAATAATATCGGCGGCTGGGATTTTCCGCCGAACATCGAAATTCTGGGTATTACTAATATTGCGGAAGCAATTAGAATTGCTTTTAATTAAAGGAGGTGAATATATGTTAAAACGATTAATGACACTTGTTTTTATTATTATCGGCGCTTCACTCGGTATTTTTATGGTACCGGAAATCATGCGTATCTTTAATCTGAAGCTGCACCCTCTACTGATGAACACTTATGTCGATGGCCTGCTCGGAATCATTGTCTTCATGTTATTGTTTTACTGGCTTATTGATAAAGTGGTGGCACTGATCGTAAAAGGTGAGGGCCTGCTCCTCAAAAGAAATTTAATGGAAATCGTCTTTGCGACACTCGGCATGATGATGGGTCTTGCTATCGCTTCGATGATCAGTCTTATTCTTGTCTCCATCGGGTTTTCCCTGCTGCGCAATACCATCCCGGTCATCTTGGCCGTTATTTTAGGTTATCTGGGCTTCCAGGTGGGTCTCAAAAAGCGTGAGGAGATTCAGAATGTACTGCCCGAGCGCTTACAGGGACAGAAGAGAAAAGTGAACGACAGTGCTAAACTTCTTGATACGTCAGCTATTATTGACGGGCGCATTTTAGAGATTGCCAAATGTGGTTTCCTGGATGGAACTATTATTGTGCCGCAAGGGGTGCTTGATGAACTGCAGCTTATCGCGGACTCTACTGATGGACTTAAGCGTGATAAAGGACAGAGAGGATTGGATATTCTTGAGGCGCTGCGTCAATCCGGTCATCCGGTTAAAATTGTGCCGGGCCATAAGGAAATCCGTGAAGTCGATCAGTTGCTCGTGAGGATGGCAGCAGAGACCAAGGCGAGCGTTATCACGACGGACTATAATTTAAATAAAGTCTGTCGTGTGCAAGGGATTAAAGTTTTGAACGTCAACGACCTTTCAGAAGCGATCAAGCCGGTTGTGCAGCAAGGCGATCAATTCAAGTTGCTGATTACTAAGTCAGGTAAAGAAGAGAATCAAGGTGTCGGTTATCTTGAAGACGGTACGATGGTAGTCGTCGACCATGCGAAACAGAATATCGGCGAAGAACATCAGGTAGAAGTCCAGTCTGTCCTTCAGACCGCTTCAGGCCGAATCATTTTCACAAAGAAAGTAGCGGACAAATAATGTATACAGTTATCATTCCTGCAGCAGGGCAAGGTAAAAGAATGGGCAGCGATAAAAACAAAGTACTGCTGGAACTGAACCAGCGCCCCATCATTTTTCATACGGTATCGCGATTTGAACAGGATGCTAGCTGTAATGCGATTTATCTGGCAGCACGTCAGGAAGAGCTGACAGAACTGACGACCATCCTTCAAGGATTTACCAAAGTGAAAGGGCTGGTGGTCGGTGGCAGTGAACGTCAATACAGCATTCATAATGTGCTTAAGACGATTCCCCCTTGTGAGGTTGTCATGGTGCATGATGCCGCGCGCCCCTTCGTTTCACATGAAACCTTGACTCAGCTCTATGACGGCGCTCTGGCGAGAAAGGCTGCCATCGCTGCTGTCCAGGTCAAAGATACAATCAAAGTCGTCAATGATCTGATTATCGATCACACACTGGATAGAACGACGCTCTGGCAGGTTCAGACACCTCAGGCATTCGCATATGATTTGCTCATGGAAGCCTATAGCCAGGCAGAGCGCGACAGCTTTCTCGGCACGGATGATGCGTCGCTAGTTGAGCGTCTCGGCCATCCGGTTTCGGTCGTGGTCAGCGATTATGACAATATCAAATTAACAACACCGGAAGATTTATATTTTGCTGAAGCCATCATGAAGAAAAGAGGGATAGAATGTTCAGAATAGGATTTGGTTACGACGTACATCAATTACAAGAAGGACGTCGCCTGATTATCGGAGGGCTTGAAATCCCTCATAGTAAAGGGCTGCTTGGTCACAGTGACGCAGATGTGCTGCTTCATGCGATTACAGATGCCATGCTCGGTGCGGCAGCACTCGGTGATATCGGTAAACTATTTCCGGATACAGATATGGCATTTAAAGATGCGGATTCAAAGGGATTGCTGGCGGAATCTTATACAGCGGTTAAAGAAAAAGGCTACGTAATCGGTAATATAGATGCGACGATTATTGCTGAAAAACCCAAATTCCGTCCGCATATAGATACGATGCGACAGATTATTGCAGACGTGCTGACGATTGATATCACTCAGGTGAATATTAAAGCAACTACGAACGAGAAGATGGGCTACTTGGGCAGAGAAGAAGGAATTGCCGCGCAGGCTGTGGTATTATTGAATCAGACTAATTAAATTGGAGTGACATAAATGGATAAAGTAAGAGTCAGATATGCACCGTCACCAACCGGCTTCCTGCATATCGGGAATGCGAGAACAGCATTGTTCAACTATTTATTTGCGAGACATCATGGCGGTGATTTCATCGTCCGTATTGAAGATACTGATACTGCTCGTAATGTAGAAGGCGGCGAGGAATCACAGCTTCGCTATCTCAAATGGTTAGGACTTGAATGGGATGAATCAGTCGACAAAGATGGGGGCTACGGGCCTTATCGTCAGTCTGAACGCGCGCATATTTACAATCCTATTGTCGAGCAGTTACTTGCTGAAGATAAAGCGTACCGCTGCTATATGACAGCTGAAGAGCTGGAAGCAGAACGGGAAGAACAGCAGGCACGCGGTGAGATGCCTCGTTACGGCGGACAGCACGCCCATTTAACGAAAGAGCAGGAAGAAGCTTTTATCGCTGAAGGACGCGAACCAAGTATCCGGTTCCGTGTACCGCAAGGTAAGACGTACACATTCAATGATATGGTCAAAGGGGAAGTGTCGTTTGAATCTGACGGTATCGGTGACTGGGTGATTGTGAAGAAAGATGGCATTCCGACTTATAATTTCGCGGTGGCCATTGATGACCACTTCATGGAAATCTCGCATGTCATCCGCGGTGATGATCATATTTCCAACACCCCTAAACAGATGATGATTTATGAGGCACTTGGTTATGAAATCCCGACATTCGGCCATATGACGTTAATCGTCAATGAGGAACGTAAAAAATTATCTAAACGAGACGGCTCCATCATTCAGTTCATTGAGCAGTATCATGACCTCGGCTATCTGCCGGAAGCATTATTCAACTTCATCGGTCTGCTCGGCTGGTCACCAGTCGGGGAAGAAGAGATTTTCTCTAAAGAGCAGTTCATTGAAATGTTTGATGAGCACCGTCTGAGCAAATCCCCTGCCTTCTTTGATAAGGTGAAGCTTGCTTGGATCAACAACCAGTACATGAAGGACAAGGATCTGGATACAGTCTTTGACATGACGCTGCCTCATATGCAAAAAGCAGGACTCATCTCAGCGAATCCATCAGAAGAAGAACTGAGATGGGCTAAAAGTTTAGTGGAACTTTATCAGCAGCAGATGAGCTATGCAGGTGAAATCGTTGAACTGTCTGAGCTGTTCTTCAAAGATGAATTACAGCTGAACGACGAAGCGACTGAAGTCGTAAACGGTGAACAAGTTCCCGAACTCATGCGTGCCTTAAAAGAGAAGCTGAATGAACTTGAAACGTTCGATGCAGCAGCCATTAAAGCGGCCATTAAAGCAGTTCAGAAAGAAACCGGCATCAAAGGTAAAAATTTATTTATGCCGATCCGTGTAGTGGTCTCCGGACAGACGCATGGTCCGGAATTACCGAATACGATGGAACTGCTGGGCAAAGAGAAAGTACTTGAACGTATTGAGCCTTACACAGTATAATAACGATTAGATAGGAAGACAGAGTAAATGATGAATGTCCAGTAGAGAGCGTCTGGCTGGTGAAAAGACGTGGCAGGATTGATTGAATGCACCTTCCTTAACTAACTGCATACTGAAATGAGTGAATGGCTCTGCCATTTGAAGAAGAGTGGAACCGTGTTGATGACAGACACCTCTGACGTTAAATCGTCTGAGGTGTCTTTTTATTTTAAGGGGATGGTGAATCATGTTTGCAAGAATTAAAGAAGATATTGCGATGGTATTTGAACAGGATCCGGCAGCGAGAAGCAGCCTCGAAGTGTTCCTGACGTATTCAGGTCTACATGCCGTGTGGTGGCACTTAGTAGCCCACAAACTTTATAAAAGAAACCGTTTTTTCTCTGCGCGGGTCATCAGTCAGATCTCAAGATTTATGACTGGTATAGAGATCCATCCGGGTGCGAAGATTGGCCGACGTCTGTTCATCGACCATGGGATGGGCATTGTCATCGGGGAGACCTGCACAATCGGCAACAATGTGACCATCTATCAGGGTGTCACACTCGGCGGAACGGGTAAAGAATCAGGGAAGCGGCATCCGGATATCGGCGATAATGTGTTGATAGCAGCCGGTGCGAAGGTGCTCGGCAATATTCAAGTCGGCAATAATGTCAATATCGGTGCGAATTCCGTTGTCCTGAAGAACGTGCCGGATTACAGCACTGTTGTGGGTATACCGGGTCATATCGTCAAACAGCATGGTAAACGCGTCGGTAAGAGCTTTGACCATACGAAGTTACCGGATCCATTGTATGAAAAACTAAAAGAACTGGAACGTCATATTGATGGCGTCAAGAATGGAGAGATTATTGATGATTACATTATATAATACGCTGACACGTAAGAAGGAACCGTTCGTGCCTCTGGAAGAGGGCAAAGTGAAGATGTATGTCTGCGGTCCGACAGTATACAACTATATTCATATCGGTAATGCGCGACCTGCTATCAGTTTTGACGTGGTCCGTCGTTACTTTGAATATAAGGGTTATGAGGTCAATTATGTTTCAAACTTCACAGATGTTGACGATAAACTGATCAAAGCAGCGAAAGAACTCGGTTCAACAGTTCCTGAAGTCGCTGATCGTTTTATCGAAGCTTACTTTGAGGATACACAGGCATTGAACTGCAAACCGGCGACATCACATCCACGAGTGATGGATCATATGGATGATATCATCGTCTTCATCGAAACACTCATTGACAAAGGCTACGCTTATGAAAGTGGAGGTGACGTCTACTTCCGTACGAGAAAGTTCGACGGCTACGGTAAACTGAGCCAGCAGTCTATCGATGAACTGAAGGTCGGTGCACGTATTCAGCAAGGTGAACTGAAAGATGACGCACTTGATTTTGCGTTATGGAAAGCGGCTAAACCAGGCGAAATCAAATGGAAGAGTCCATGGGGAGAAGGACGGCCAGGCTGGCATATCGAATGTTCAGTTATGGCACGCAAGATGCTTGGAGATACGATTGACATCCACGCAGGCGGCAGTGACCTTGCCTTCCCGCACCACGAGAATGAAATCGCACAGTCAGAAGCCCATAACGATCAAACATTTGCCCGCTACTGGATGCATAACGGCTTCATCAATATTGATAACGAGAAGATGAGTAAGTCACTCGGCAACTTCATCCTGGTGCACGATATCATCAAAGAAGTGGATCCAGATGTCCTCAGATTCTTTATGATCAGCGTTCATTACCGCAACCCGATCAACTATAATATGGATCTAGTAGCCAGTGCGAAAGCAGGGCTTGAGCGTATTCAGCATGCTTATCAGGCACTGAAAGAACGCCAGGCGATGTCTGTTGATATCGCTGATGATCAGCCTGTCATTGATGACATCAATCAGATACTGGCACGTTTTGAAGAGGCGATGGACGATGATTTCAATACAGCCAATGCAGTGACAAGCTGGTATGAGCTTGCGAAGCTCGCGAATGTCTATAACAAGCGTACGACTACAGATCAAGCCGTCATCAGCCGTTTCATTGAAGTGTTTGAGGCTATCAGTGACGTGCTTGGAGTGACACTCGATAAAAAAGAGGAACTCCTCGATGCCGATATCGAAGCATTGATTGAAGAACGTCAGCTCGCAAGAAAGAATAAAGACTTTGCCCGTGCTGATGAGATCCGTGACTTGCTTAAAGACCAGAACATTATTCTCGAAGATACTGCGCAAGGCGTGAGATTCCGTCGTGGCTAATCAGGCACATCTCTACAATCCGCTCACTCTAGCCTATTTAGGCGATGCGCTGCTCGATCTGCATATCAGAACACATGTCATCATGAAACTGCAGGCGAAGCCGAACACATTGCACCGTGCATCGACGTTCTACGTCTCAGCAAAGAGCCAGGCGCAGACATTTGACGCCCTTGTCGCGCAAGCCTATTTTACGGAAGAGGAGCATGACGTCCTGATGCGAGGACGGAATGCCAAGAGCCATACGAAAGCTAAAAATACAGATGTTCTGACTTATAAAAAAAGCACAGCGCTTGAAGCGGTGATCGGCTACCTGAAACTTTCAGGAGAAGAAGAACGGCTTCAGGCTCTGCTTGATAAAATAGTTGAACTCTGCGAGGAGAGGGAACCGAAATGAATGAGGATATCATCGTAGGTCGCCATGCAGTCAAAAGCGCCGCACAGTCTGACCGCGAGATCAATAAAGTATATATTCAAGAAGGTATCAATAAACAGCAGATTAAACCGATTCTGGATATTTTGAAGGAACGAAAAATCATGGTGCAGCAAGTCCCGAAAAGCAAGCTGGATCAGATGAGTGATGTCCCGCACCAAGGTATCGCGGCGCAGATTTCACCATACGAATACACAGAGCTGGAGGATTTCCTCGAGACGGTGCAAGGGAAACTAGCCACTGTGATGATTCTGGACGGACTGGAAGATCCGCATAATTTAGGTTCTATCATACGAACTGCTGATGCGATCGGTGTGGATGGTGTGATTATTCCGAAGCGCCGCTCAGTCACTCTTAATTCCACCGTCGTTAAAGCATCAACTGGCGCGATTGAACACGTCCCTGTCATGCGGGTGACGAATCTTGCTCAGACAATTGACAGGCTGAAAGAAGCGGGATTCTGGGTCTGCGGTACTGACGCTAAGAAGTCTGTGGACTACCGCAAGATGGATGCAGGGATGCCGCTTGCTATTGTCATAGGGTCTGAAGGGGAAGGGATGAGCCGTTTAGTGAAAGATAAATGTGATTTCCTGGTCCATCTGCCGATGATCGGACATGTGAACAGCTTAAATGCTTCTGTCGCAGCGAGTCTTCTGATGTATGAAGTCTATAGAAAGCGCACCCCGCTTGAATGATGAAAACGCATTATACGATTATCGACGGCTATAATGTCATCGGGCAAAGTGAGGAACTGAAAGCAGCCGCCAAGGAATCGCTGGAAGAAGCACGAAAAACACTGTTGCTCTGGCTCGTGAACTATAACGCCAGGCAGCAGTCCGAACTGATATGTGTCTTTGATGCCTATAATACCAGTGGTGTGGAATCAAGAGAGTACTTTCACGGTATACATGTCATCTATTCCAAAAGGGATGAAACAGCAGATGCAGTCATTGAACGGCTCGTCTATGATTTATATGATAAGCACATTACACGCATCACTGTCGTAACGAGTGACTTATCCGAACAGCATACGATTTTCGGTGCGGGCGCACTCAGAATTTCTTCAAGAGAATTCCTGCTTGAATTACAGGAAGAGAAAATACTGCTGGAACGTGAATTGGTGGATATGAACGAGGATAAGCCACGACTGCGCATTCCGATTGATGAAGAGACGAAGCAGCGGCTTGAGGCATTGCGGAGAGGCTTCAAGTAAAAAATTTATCTTAATGGAAACAATTGTAAAAGTAGATGCAGCATTGTAGAATTAAAAGAAAAAAGAGGTATGCTGTGGACATTCTACTGCTGTATATTTTTGAAACCCCTGCTGATTATCATAGTGAAAGTGATGAAAGTCTTGTCTCTGAAATCAATAAGGGCAGCGAAGTTGCTTTTGAGACGTTGACGGCCCGTCTGAAACCCCTTATTCTACATTGCAGCAGTCGCTATCCGCATCTTGATAAGCAGGAAGTCTATCAGGATGCACTGATTCTTCTGTATCAAACGGCACTGAAGTTCAACGAAGAAAAATGCGTCAGTTTCCGTCCGTACTATTTAAAGGTCCTGCATTATCGATTGATAGACTGGGCGAGAAAAGAGCGTCAGTATCGTTTGTTTACCAGTATGCAGCAGCCCATCCATGAACAGACTTCTGACCAGACGCTTGAAGAGACGCTCCGTGACTCTAAGCCTTCCCCTGAGAGCGATAGTATCTATAAAGAGCTGTGGCTGCTGATCAATCCAGTGACGCTCGGCTTAAGTCCTTTCGAGTACAAACTGCTGAAACATTTGCTTGCCGGACGGAATCTGATTGAAGTGATGGAGCTGGAAGAGAAGTCTGAGCGCATCGTCAGAAACGCACATGCACGGCTCAGAAGAAAGGTTCTCTCCCAGTTGATGCGTTGACAATTAATTCTTTAGGTTTTATATTAAATAAGATTAAGGTGAGTTAAAGTGAAAAAAGTAGCGATGAACTGTTCGAGATGCGGCAGCAGAAACTATACAGCGACAAAACAGGATTCAGCAGTAAGGCTGGAACTGAAAAAATACTGTAAGACCTGCGATGCACATACGATACACAAAGAGTCAATTTAGGAGGCAATCTCATGCAGAAGGAAAATTTCTTCCAGGGTGTTATATCAGAAATGAAAAAAACGACTTGGCCGACCGGTCAAGAAGTTGTGCGTGATACAACAATCGTTGTGCTCACGGTTTTATTCTTTATTTTATTCTTTTATGCAGTCGATTTAGGTATTACAGAACTGATCAAGTTAATTAATTAAGGAGGCACATCATGTCAGAAGAAAGCAAAAAGCATTGGTATGCGGTTCATACGTATTCTGGGTACGAAAATAAGGTCAAAGACAACTTGGAAAAACGTCTTGAGTCCATGAACATGCAGGATCAAATCTTCCGCGTTGTGATTCCTGAAGAAGAAGAAACAACGATTAAAGATGGTAAGCGTAAGACATCACTCAAAAAAACCTTCCCAGGTTACGTATTAGTGGAGCTCGTCATGACAGATGAGTCATGGTACGTTGTGCGTAATACACCGGGGGTAACAGGTTTTGTAGGTTCAGCAGGAGCCGGCTCAAAACCAAATCCTTTGTTGCCGGAAGAAGCGAAGTTTATCCTGAAATCAATGGGTATGGCAGAGAAAACCATTGATGTGGAACTTGAAATCGGTGAACAGGTCCGCATCACGACAGGTCCGTTTACTAATCAAGTAGGGGAAATCAAGGAGATGGATGCTGAGAAATATAAGCTGACAGTTCTCGTTGAATTATTCGGTCGTGAGACACCTGTTGAAGTTGAATTTGACCAAGTTGAAAAATTATAATAAAAAATTAAAATATACACTTGAAAAATGGTGTAAGAAATGATATTATTCTAGGGTCGTGTCTAAACACGATTGTTGAGTGGGAGGGTAAATCTCATACCCTGTGACCACATCACGATACTATAGGAGGTGCACATCGTGGCTAAAAAAGTTATCAAAGTTGTTAAATTACAAATTCCTGCAGGGAAAGCGAATCCAGCACCACCGGTTGGTCCAGCATTAGGTCAAGCGGGTGTGAACATCATGGGATTCTGTAAAGAATTTAACGCACGTACACAAGAACAAGCAGGTTTAATCATTCCAGTTGAAATTTCTGTATTTGAAGATCGTTCATTTACATTTATCACTAAAACTCCACCTGCAGCAGTCTTACTGAAGAAAGCAGCTAAAGTTGAAAAAGGTTCAGGCGAACCTAATAAAAACAAAGTGGCTACAGTAACTGAAGACCAAGTACGTCAAATTGCTGAAGAAAAAATGGAAGACTTAAACGCAGCAAGCGTTGAAGCAGCAATGCGTATTATCGCTGGTACTGCTCGTAGCATGGGCTTTGAAATTAAATAATCAATCGTTTTAAAAAAGCAGACGTCTGACGTCTGCTCTTGCGTTATTAATGTGGGAGGACATTCCGCTAAAACCACTAAAGGAGGAGAAAGACAATGGCTAAAAAAGGTAAAAAATATCAAGAAGCCGTACAAAAAGTTGATGCTCAAAACTTCTACTCAGTAGAAGAAGCAATCAAACTTGCAAAAGAAACAAGCACAGTAAACTTCGACGCTTCAGTTGAAGTTGCGTTCCGTTTAGGAATTGATACTCGTAAAAATGATCAGCAGATCCGTGGTGCAGTCGTTCTGCCGAACGGTACTGGTAAAACTCAACGTGTCTTAGTATTCGCTAAAGGTGAAAAACTGAAAGAAGCGGAAGCAGCAGGTGCTGACTACGCTGGTGATACTGAGTACATCAACAAAATCAACCAAGGTTGGTTTGATTTCGACGTTATCGTTGCAACACCTGACATGATGGGTGAAGTCGGTAAACTGGGTCGTGTTTTAGGACCTAAAGGTTTAATGCCTAACCCTAAAACAGGTACAGTGACAATGGACGTTACAAAAGCAGTTCAAGAAATCAAAGCAGGTAAAGTTGAATACCGTGCTGAAAAAGCAGGTATCGTTCATGCGGCGATCGGTAAAGTATCATTTGATGAAGCGAAATTAGTTGAAAACTTCAACACGCTTAAAGATGTTTTAGCAAAAGCTAAACCAGCATCATCAAAAGGTGTTTACTTCAAATCTGTAGCAGTTTCTACTACTATGGGCCCTGGTATCAAAATTGATCCAGCTGAAATCCGTAACTAATTTATATTGACAAATATCAGATTACACGTTATAGTGTAATCTGTATTTATAACCTAAGACAGCAGGGGCCGTGTGCTTAATTATCCTGCCGAGGTGAAAATTGACTTGAATCTTCAAGCACTTTTTACCATGGGTGAAAAGTGCTTTTTTAATTTATTAAAAAAGCACGAAAATCTTAATGGAGGTGTCAGAATGTCTAAAGCAGTTGAAATGAAACAACAACAAGCGGATTTGATTACTGAACAGTTTAAAAACTCAGTATCTACAATCATCGTTGACTATCGTGGTTTAACAGTTGCCCAAGTAACTGAACTGCGTAAACAACTTCGCGAAGCAGGCATCGAATTCAAAGTTTACAAAAACACTTTAGTTCGTCGTGCAGCTGAAGCGGCAGGTGTTGAAGGAATTGAAGAATTCTTAACAGGCCCTAACGCAATCGCATTCTCTAATGAAGAAGTTGTAGCGCCAGCAAAAATTATTGCTGACTTCGCTAAAGAAAACGAAAAATTAGAAATCAAAGCCGGCATCATCGAAGGTAAAGTGACTTCTGTTGAAGAAGTTAAAGCGATCGCTTCTTTACCATCAAAAGAAGGTCTTATCTCTATGGTACTTTCAGTATTACAAGCACCAATGAGAAACTTCGCTTACGCTGTTAAAGCAGTAGGCGAACAAAAAGAAACTGGTACAGAAGCAGCAGCTCCTGCAGCTGAAGAAGCACCAGCGACTGAAGAAACAACAGAAGCATAATTAAAACTAAAACAAAAATGGAGGAAATATAATCATGACTAAAGAACAAATCATCGATGCAATCAAAGAAATGTCAGTATTAGAATTAAACGACTTAGTTAAAGCTATTGAAGAAGAATTTGGTGTAACAGCAGCAGCTCCTGTAGCAGTAGCTGGTGCAGCTGGTGGCGCTGCTGAAGCAGAACAAACTGAATTCACAGTTGAATTAGTATCTGCTGGCGCTTCAAAAATCAAAGTTGTTAAAGCTGTTAAAGAAGCAACTGGTCTTGGCTTAAAAGAAGCTAAAGACGTAGTTGATAACGCTCCTAAAGCAGTTAAAGAAGGCGTTTCTAAAGAAGAAGCTGAAGAATTAAAAGCTAAATTAGAAGAAGCTGGCGCAACTGTAGAAGTTAAATAATTACCACTTCCATGAAAAAACCCGTTATGATAATAACGGGTTTTATTTTTATATAAAGGAGTGCCGTATGAGTCATTATTACAGTGAAGAACAGGATGTCGCATCAAACCCTGTCCATTTTACCTATACATATGAAACGTATGAACTGAAACTGAAAACTGACAGCGGGGTGTTTTCAAAAGGCAGTATTGATTTCGGGTCGAATGTGCTTGTTCGTGCCTTTCTGCAGGAAGAGATGCACGGCTCAAAAATACTGGATGTCGGCTGCGGTTATGGTCCGATCGGGCTGATGGTTGCGAAAGTTCATCCTCACAGCCAGGTTCATATGGTGGACGTCAACGCACGTGCGCTTAATCTGGCCGAAGAAAATGCGCAAGCTAACGGTATTGGTAACGTGAATATTTATAAAAGCGATGCACTGGAGCAGGTAGAGGAGACTTTTAATGCCGTACTGACGAATCCGCCTATCCGTGCAGGCAAAGAGGTCGTCAATCAGATTCTCGATCAGAGCTATGAGAGACTGGAGACGGGCGGGGCGCTGTATGTCGTCATCCAGAAGAAGCAGGGTATGCCATCAGCAAAGAAAAGGATGGAAAGTTTATTCGGCAATGTGACCGTGCTGACGAAAGATAAAGGTTATTATATATTAAAGAGTGTAAAAGGTTGACTGGAAAGTTGCCGTCTGTTATAGTAATAGAATGTTAAATTTTAAATTCAATAAGTATGTACTTTTCTAGCTCGTATTAGCAAGATGAAGACAGTCATATATTTCGAAAATGGAGTTAATATGGATTCCGTTTTCTTTTTGTCTTATGAGCTCGTGAGTCATTACAATCTTTGAGGGGTGAATCTGTTGACAGGTCAACTTATCCAGTACGGAAGACATCGTCAGCGTAGAAGTTACGCACGTATCTCCGAAATTTTAGAATTACCGAACTTAATCGAGATTCAAACGAAATCTTATGAATGGTTCCTTGAAGAAGGACTTCTTGAAATGTTCCGTGACATTTCTCCGATTGAAGACTTCACAGGCAATCTGTCATTAGAGTTTGTAGACTATAGACTTGGCGAACCTAAATATGACTTAGATGAAGCGAAAAACCGTGATGCGACTTATTCTGCACCGCTCCGTGTTAAAGTTCGTCTGATCATTAAAGAAACAGGAGAAGTAAAAGAGCAGGAAGTATTCATGGGTGACTTCCCGCTGATGACTGATACAGGAACGTTCGTTATCAATGGTGCCGAACGCGTTATCGTATCGCAGCTCGTCCGCTCACCATCTGTTTACTTCAATGATAAAGTAGATAAAAACGGTAAAGTAAGTTTCGGTGCAACTGTCATTCCTAACCGTGGAGCTTGGCTTGAATATGAAACAGATGCGAAAGATATCGTTTTTGTTCGTATTGACCGCACACGTAAGTTACCTATTACTGTTCTGCTGCGTGCATTAGGTTTCTCAAGCGATCAGGAGATTATTGACTTATTAGGCGATAATGAATATTTACGCAATGCGCTTGATAAAGATAATACAGATTCTGTCGAGTCTGCTTTACTTGAAATCTATGAACGTCTTCGTCCGGGCGAACCACCTACAGTAGATAATGCAAGAAGCTTACTGTATTCTCGCTTCTTCGATCCAAAACGCTATGATTTAGCGAGTGTGGGTCGCTATAAAATGAACAAAAAACTGCATTTAAAACACCGTCTTTTCAACCAGACGCTTGCTGAGCCGATTGTAGATGTCGAAACAGGCGAGATTGTAGCTGAAGAAGGCACACTGCTTGACCGTCGTAACCTCGATCAGATCATTGATGTGCTTGAAAATAATGCCAACCTCAAAGTTTATGAACTTGAGAATGGTCTTCTCGATGAGCCGATTGAAATTCAATCAGTCAAAGTCTATATTCCTGGTGATGAAGAAAAACGTACGACGACTATCATTGGTAATGCTTTCCCTGATGATGAAGTGAAGAGTATCACACCTGCTGATATTATTTCTTCCATCAGCTACTTCTTCAACTTACTGCACGGTGTCGGCTTTACCGATGATATTGACCACCTAGGTAACCGTCGTCTTCGTTCAGTGGGCGAGTTACTGCAGAACCAGTTCCGTATTGGCCTGTCTCGTATGGAGCGTGTCGTACGTGAGCGTATGAGTATTCAGGATACAGAATCTATCACGCCGCAGCAGCTCATCAATATTCGTCCTGTGATCGCTTCTATCAAAGAATTCTTTGGTAGCTCTCAGTTATCACAGTTCATGGACCAGGCGAACCCATTAGCAGAGTTAACGCATAAACGTCGTCTCTCTGCATTAGGACCCGGTGGTTTAACACGTGAGCGTGCTGGTATGGAAGTGCGTGACGTCCATTATTCTCACTATGGTCGTATGTGTCCGATTGAAACGCCGGAGGGTCCGAATATCGGGCTGATCAACTCATTATCTTCATATGCGCGTGTCAATGAGTTCGGTTTCATTGAAACACCATATCGTAAAGTAGATATTGAGACGAATCGCGTAACCGATCAGATCGACTACCTAACAGCCGATGAAGAAGATGCTTACGTTGTGGCACAGGCGAACGCACGCCTTGATGACGAAGGACATTTCCTTGATGACGAAGTAGTGTGCCGTTTCCGCGGAGATAACACGAAAATGGCTCGTACACGTATGGATTACATGGACGTATCACCTAAGCAGGTCGTTTCAGCTGCGACAGCGTGTATCCCGTTCTTAGAAAATGATGACTCCAACCGTGCCTTAATGGGTGCGAACATGCAACGTCAAGCGGTACCTTTAATGAATCCGGAAGCGCCATTTGTCGGAACAGGTATGGAGCACGTAGCAGCCCGTGACTCAGGTGCGGCAGTTGTTGCGAAGTACAAAGGGCGTGTTGAACACGTTGAAGCCCGTCAGATTAAAGTCCGTCGTATCGTCGAAGAGGGCGGCAAAGAGATTGAAACAGATTTAGATACTTACAAATTATCTAAATTTGCGCGTTCAAACTCAGGTACATGTTATAACCAACGCCCTATCGTAGCAGTAGGCGACGTCGTCACAAAAGGTGAAATCTTAGCGGATGGTCCATCTATGGAACTCGGCGAGATGGCCCTTGGACGTAACGTAGTAGTCGGCTTCATGACTTGGGACGGTTATAACTATGAGGATGCTGTTATCATGAGCGAGCGTCTTGTCAAAGATGACGTTTATACTTCTATTCATATTGAAGAATATGAATCAGAAGCCCGTGATACTAAACTCGGACCTGAAGAAATTACACGTGATATTCCGAACGTTTCTGATAACGCCCTTAAAAACTTAGATGATCGCGGGATCATTTATGTCGGTGCTGAAGTTAAAGACGGGGATATCTTAGTCGGTAAAGTAACGCCTAAAGGTGTGACTGAATTAACGGCTGAAGAACGACTGCTTCATGCTATCTTCGGTGAGAAAGCGCGTGAAGTCCGTGATACTTCATTACGTGTCCCTCATGGTGCAGGTGGTATCGTTCTTGATGTTAAAGTCTTTAATCGTGAAGACGGCGACGAATTATCACCAGGTGTCAACCAGTTGGTTCGTGTCTATATCGTTCAGAAACGTAAAATCCACGTCGGAGATAAAATGTGTGGTCGTCACGGTAATAAAGGGGTTATCTCTCGTATCTTACCGGAAGAAGACATGCCGTTTATGCCGGACGGAACACCGATCGATATCATGCTTAATCCACTCGGTGTACCATCACGTATGAACATCGGACAAGTACTTGAATTACATTTAGGTATGGCTGCGAAAAACTTAGGGCTCCACGTTGCTTCTCCAGTATTCGATGGTGCGAACGATGAAGATGTCTGGTCAACAATCGAAGAAGCAGGCATGGCACGTGACGGTAAAACGGTTCTTTACGATGGTCGTACAGGTGAACCATTTGATAACCGTGTCTCTGTAGGTGTGATGTACATGCTGAAACTTGCTCACATGGTAGACGACAAACTGCACGCACGTTCTACTGGACCATACTCACTTGTCACTCAGCAGCCACTGGGTGGTAAAGCACAGTTTGGTGGACAACGTTTCGGTGAGATGGAAGTATGGGCACTTGAAGCATACGGTGCCGCTTACACCTTACAGGAAATCCTTACTTATAAATCAGATGATACAGTCGGCCGTGTGAAAACTTATGAAGCCATCGTTAAAGGCGAGAACATTCCGAGACCAGGTGTTCCTGAATCGTTCCGCGTATTGATGAAAGAGCTTCAAAGTTTAGGACTCGACGTTAAAGTAATGGATAATAAAGACGAAGAAATTGAAATGCGTGACCTTGAGGATGACGATTATGCTGATACAAAAATCAACTTAAACATCCCTCAAGAAACTGAAGTGACTGAAAAGTAATTCTGACGATGTGCCTGAAAGAAGAGCTTAAGCTCTTCTTTAGACACTTTTAATATAAAAACTTGAGGAGGTAGGGCTTTGATTGATGTAAATAACTTTCATTACATGAAGATAGGTCTCGCTTCACCTGAAAAAATCCGTTCATGGAGTTTTGGTGAAGTTAAAAAGCCAGAAACAATTAACTACCGTACATTAAAACCAGAGAGAGACGGTTTATTCTGCGAAAAGATTTTCGGGCCAACAAAAGACTGGGAATGTAGCTGTGGGAAATACAAACGTGTTCGTTACAAAGGGATGGTCTGCGACCGTTGTGGTGTTGAAGTAACGAAATCTAAAGTTCGCCGTGAACGTATGGGTCACATCGAGCTTGCAGCGCCAGTTTCACATATCTGGTACTTCAAAGGTATTCCGAGCCGTATGGGTCTTTTACTCGATATGTCTCCTCGTTCGCTTGAAGAAGTGATTTACTTCGCTTCTTATGCAGTGATTGATCCAGGTCCGACAGGTCTTGAGAAAAAATCTTTACTGTCAGAACGTGAATACCGTGAATATTATGATAAATTCCCGGGTCAATTTACGGCGAAGATGGGTGCAGAAGCCATTAAAGATTTATTGACAACAATCGATCTTGATGACGAACTGAAATCTTTACGTGAAGAACTGGAATCAGCTACAGGTCAGCGTCTGACAAGAGCAATCAAACGTCTGGAAGTAGTGGAATCATTCCGTAATTCAGGTAATGACCCATCTTGGATGATCTTAGATGTACTGCCGATCATTCCACCGGAAATCCGTCCGATGGTTCAGCTTGACGGGGGTCGTTTCGCGACAAGTGACTTAAACGATTTATATCGTCGTGTCATCAACCGTAACAACCGTCTGAAGCGCCTGCTTGATTTAGGTGCGCCTGGCATCATCGTGCAGAACGAAAAACGTATGCTGCAAGAAGCGGTAGATGCGCTGATTGATAATGGTCGTCGTGGCCGTCCGGTAACAGGACCGGGTAACCGCCCGCTGAAATCTTTATCGCATATGTTAAAAGGTAAACAAGGTCGTTTCCGTCAGAACTTACTTGGTAAACGTGTAGACTATTCAGGTCGTTCAGTTATCGTTGTAGGTCCAAACCTTAAGATGTATCAATGTGGTCTTCCAAAAGAAATGGCACTCGAATTATTCAAGCCGTTTGTGATGAAAGAACTTGTAGAACGTGAAATTGCTACGAACATCAAGAACGCTAAAGGTAAAATCGAGCGTATGGATGCTGAAGTATGGGATGTATTAGAAGATGTCATCCGTGAACATCCTGTTCTGCTGAACCGTGCACCGACGCTTCACAGATTAGGTATCCAGGCCTTTGAACCAACCCTTGTAGAAGGACGTGCAATCCGTCTTCATCCGCTTGTAACAACAGCTTACAATGCCGATTTCGATGGTGACCAGATGGCCGTTCACGTACCGTTATCTAAAGAAGCGCAGGCAGAAGCGCGTATGCTGATGCTTGCGGCACAGAACATCCTGAACCCGAAAGATGGTAAGCCGGTTGTAACACCTTCTCAGGATATGGTCTTAGGTAACTACTACCTGACTCTTGAGCGCCGTGGTTCTATCGGTGAGGGACGCATCTTCAAGGATGCAAATGAGGTCATCAAAGCCTATACAAATGGTTTCGTTCACCTGCATTCAAGAATCGCAGTGAGTGCCTCATCATTCAACAACCCGACCTTCACTGATAAACAGAATACACAGCTGCTGATTACAAGTGTCGGAAAAGTCATCTTCAATGAAATCATGCCGGAATCGTTCCCGTTCATCAACGAGCCGACTTTGACAAACCTTGAAGAAAAAACGCCTGAACAGTACTTTGTGGATGCGACGGATATTCCGGAAGAAGGATTACTCAAATATCTGGAGAATACACCGCTCGTTAAACCATTCAACAAAAAGTTCCTCGGTCAAGTCATCGCTGAAGTCTTCAATCGTTTCCACATCACTGATACATCAATGATGCTTGATAGAATGAAAGACTTAGGTTTCCGTTATTCTTCACGTGCAGGTATCACAGTTGGTGTATCTGATATCGTGGTATTACCGGATAAACAACAGATCATCAGTGAAGCAGAAGAGAAAGTCGACAAAGTAACGAAACAGTTCACACGTGGTTTAATCACTGAAAGCGAACGTTATGCAGCCGTCATTGATATCTGGACTAAAGCGAAAGACGAGATTCAAGCACGTCTGATGAACTCTCTTGATGACCTTAACCCGATCTTCATGATGAGTGACTCTGGTGCCCGTGGTAATGCCTCTAACTTCACGCAGCTTGCGGGTATGCGTGGTCTGATGGCCAACCCGGCTGGTCGAATCATCGAGTTACCTATCAAATCTTCATTCCGTGAAGGTCTGACAGTACTTGAATACTTCATCTCTACACACGGTGCGCGTAAAGGTCTTGCCGATACAGCGCTGAAAACAGCTGACTCAGGATACTTAACACGTCGTCTTGTAGACGTGGCACAAGATGTCATTGTCCGTGAAGCAGACTGTGGTACAGACCGGGGTCTCTTAGTCTCTGCTATCCGCGAAGGTTCAGAGTTGATCGAGCCATTCATTGAGCGTTTAGAAGGACGTTACTCCCGTGAGACAGTCCGTCATCCGGAGACAAAAGAAGTCCTGGTCAAATCAAATGAACTGATCACTCCTGAAATCGCAAAAGCAATTGTGGATGCAGGTATTGAAGAAATGCATATCCGTTCAGCCTTCACATGTAATACACGTCACGGTGTATGTGAAAAATGTTACGGTAAAAACCTGGCAACAGGGGAAAAAGTGGAAGTCGGTGAAGCAGTCGGTACCATCGCTGCACAATCTATCGGTGAACCAGGTACACAGCTTACAATGCGTACCTTCCATACAGGTGGGGTAGCCGGTGCCGATATTACACAAGGTTTACCGCGTATCCAGGAGTTATTCGAAGCGCGTAACCCGAAAGGTCAAGCGATCATCTCTGAAATCAACGGTGAAGTCGTTGAAATCAATATCGTTAAAGACCGTATGCAGGAAATCAAAGTCAAAGGTGAAAACGAAGTACGTCCGTACTTAGCACCAGCGACAGCTCGTCTGAAAGTAGAGGTCGGTTCTAAAGTCAGCCGCGGTGAAGTCATGACGGAAGGTTCAATTGAACCGAAGGAACTACTTGCTGTAGCAGGTCTGAACGCGACACAAAGCTACCTGCTTAAAGAGGTACAGAAAGTTTACCGTATGCAAGGGGTAGAAATTTCAGATAAGCACGTTGAAGTCATGGTCCGTCAGATGTTACGTAAAGTCCGTATCATTGAAGCGGGAGATACGAATCTCCTGCCGGGCGCACTGGTAGACATTCATGTCTTTACAGATGCTAACCGTGAGATCTTCAAAAACAGAAAACGTCCGGCGACAGCGAAACCTGTCTTACTGGGTATTACAAAAGCATCACTTGAAACAGAAAGTTTCTTATCTGCTGCATCATTCCAGGAGACCACACGTGTGTTAACTGATGCTGCGATCAAAGGTAAACGTGATGACTTGCTCGGTCTTAAAGAGAACGTTATTATCGGTAAATTAATTCCTGCTGGTACAGGTATGAGACGTTATTCAGGCGTTGAATACGAAAAAGATGCACCGGAATTTGAACCGGAAGAAGCGTTTGTGACTGAATAGTAAAAGTGGATCCACTAGGATCCACTTTTATTTTTTATTAATAGGAGTTGACACTTATCTCATAAGGTGTTAATATAATTAAGGTTGATGCAGAAGCACTTTGGAGGATTTCCATGTCTAATGAAAAAGTTCATTCTAATCAATATGTAGTGGGCCTGAAGCAGACGCTGAAGGCATTAAAAGAGCACCGTGCAGAATCGATTGTGATTGCGCAGGATGTTCAAATCCACTTATTAACCGATGTGCTCTTAAAGGCACACACGCAACAAGTTCCAATAGAATTCATCGATTCTCGTCGAGAACTTGGAAATCGATTTGGAATTCAAGTGAAAGCGATGATCGCTGCTTACTTGAAAAATGGTTTGTAAGCCATTATTCTTACAAAATTTTTATTTACCCTAAAAATGAACCACCTGGATGTGTGGAATTAAAGAACAGAGAGGAGGACATACAAAATGCCTACTATTAACCAATTAGTTAAGAAGCCTCGTACTTCTAAAATTAAAAAATCAACTGCACCTGCACTGAACAAAGGTTATAACAGTCATAAGAAAAAATCTACTGATGTAGCATCTCCACAAAAACGTGGTGTTTGTACACGTGTAGGTACTATGACACCTAAAAAACCTAACTCAGCGTTACGTAAATATGCACGTGTGCGTTTATCAAATAATATCGAAGTCAATGCTTACATTCCTGGTATCGGCCACAACTTACAAGAACACAGTGTTGTACTTATTCGTGGTGGACGTGTAAAAGACTTACCGGGGGTACGTTACCACATCGTTCGTGGTGCGTTAGATACTTCAGGTGTTGACGGTCGTATGCAAAGCCGTTCATTATACGGTGCGAAAAAACCTAAAGCAAAAAAATAATTGATATTACTAACTGAATTGTTTCATTTATGTAAATATCAAAGTCATTGCTAGACATTAAATCAGCTAATAAATATACTTGGAAAGGAGGACATACACATGCCTCGTAAAGGTCCTGTTGCAAAAAGAGACGTATTACCGGATCCAATTCACAACTCTAAATTGGTTACTAAATTAATCAACAAAATCATGCTTGATGGTAAGCGTGGTACTGCTCAAAAAATTCTTTACTCAGCATTCGACTTAGTTCAAGAACGTTCAGGTCGTGATGCAATGGAAGTTTTTGAAGAAGCTATCAACAACATCATGCCTGTTTTAGAAGTTAAAGCTCGTCGTGTTGGGGGTTCTAACTACCAAGTACCTGTAGAAGTACGCGCTGAGCGTCGTACAACTTTAGGTTTACGTTGGTTAGTAAACTACTCTCGTCTTCGTGGAGAGAAAACAATGGAAGAGCGTTTAGCAAATGAAATCTTAGATGCTGCTAACAACACTGGTGGTGCTGTTAAGAAGCGTGAAGATACTCATAAAATGGCAGAAGCAAACAAAGCGTTTGCTCACTACCGCTGGTAAGATGAAAGTAACCAATCGCAGCAAAGACTTCAGTCTTTGCATGCTTTTGGTGTCTTTCTAAATATAAACCCAATTCCTGGAAGGAGAAAGAATACCCATGGCAAGAGAATTCTCTTTGAAGAACACTCGTAATATCGGTATCATGGCTCACATCGATGCTGGTAAAACGACGACTACTGAACGTATTCTTTATTATACTGGCCGTATCCATAAAATTGGTGAAACACATGAAGGTGCTTCACAGATGGACTGGATGGAGCAAGAACAAGAACGTGGGATCACAATCACTTCAGCTGCTACAACAGCGCAGTGGAATGGTCACCGTATCAACATCATCGATACACCAGGTCACGTAGACTTCACTGTTGAAGTTGAACGTTCACTTCGTGTACTTGATGGTGCTGTTACTGTACTTGATGCACAGTCAGGTGTAGAACCACAAACTGAAACTGTATGGCGTCAAGCGACAACATACGGTGTACCTCGTATCGTATTCATCAACAAAATGGATAAAACAGGTGCAGACTTTGATTATTCTGTAGGTACTTTACACGACAGATTACAAGCGAATGCACACCCAATTCAAATGCCGATCGGTGCTGAAGATGAATTCAACGCAATCGTTGATTTAGTTGAAATGAAACTTCATACTTATACAAATGACTTAGGAACTGATATCGAAGTGACTGACGTTCCTGAAGAGTATTTAGAAGATGCACAAGCAAAACGTGAAGCATTAATTGAAGCAGTTGCTGACTTCAATGAAGAATTAATGGAGAAATACCTGGGTGGAGAAGAAATCGGTGCTGATGAACTGAAAGCGGCTATCCGTCAAGCGACTTGTGACGTTGAGTTCTTCCCAGTTTTAGCTGGTACTGCCTTCAAAAACAAAGGTGTTCAATTAATGCTTGATGCAGCAATTGACTACTTACCATCACCATTAGATGTTAAGCCTATCGTAGGTCATGCAGCTGATGATGAAGAACAGGAAATCGTAGCTAAACCTGACGATGCTGAACCATTCGCAGCGTTAGCGTTCAAAGTTATGACAGACCCATTCGTTGGTAAATTAACATTCTTCCGTGTGTACTCTGGTACATTGAACTCAGGTTCATATGTTCAGAATGCGACTAAAGGTAAACGTGAACGTGTAGGTCGTATCCTGCAGATGCACGCGAACTCACGTGAAGAAATCTCTACAGTATATGCTGGAGACATCGCTGCTGCTGTTGGTCTTAAAGATACAACAACAGGTGATACACTCTGTGATGAAAAAGTTCAAGTTATCTTAGAATCTATGGAATTCCCAGAGCCAGTTATTCACTTATCTGTAGAACCAAAATCTAAAGCTGACCAAGATAAAATGACTAACGCTTTAGTTAAGTTACAAGAGGAAGATCCAACATTCCACGCGCATACTGATCCTGAAACAGGACAAGTTATCATCGGTGGTATGGGTGAACTTCACCTTGACATCTTAGTTGACCGTATGAAACGTGAATTTAAAGTTGAATGTACAGTAGGTGCGCCAATGGTATCTTACCGTGAAACGTTCAAAACATCTGCTGCCGTTCAAGGTAAATTCTCACGTCAATCAGGTGGTCGTGGTCAGTACGGTGACGTTCACATCGAATTCACACCTAACGAAGTAGGTAAAGGTTTCGAATTCGAAAACGCTATTGTCGGTGGGGTTGTTCCTCGTGAATACATTCCATCAGTTGAAGCGGGTCTTAAAGACGCAATGGAAAACGGTGTTCTTGCTGGATATCCATTGATCGACGTTAAAGCGAAATTATTCGATGGTTCTTACCATGATGTCGATTCATCTGAGATGGCCTTCAAAGTAGCTGCGTCACTTGCACTTAAAGAAGCTGCTAAGAAATGTGATCCAGTTATCCTTGAACCAATGATGAAAGTTGAAATCGTAATGCCTGAAGAATACATGGGAGATATCATGGGTGACGTTACAAGTCGTCGTGGACGTGTAGAAGGTATGGAAGCGCGTGGTAACGCTCAAGTTGTTCGTGCATTCGTTCCTCTTGCTGAAATGTTCGGTTATGCAACTAACTTACGTTCTAACACTCAAGGACGTGGTACTTACTCAATGGTATTCGACCACTATGAAGAAGTTCCAAAGTCAGTTTCTGAAGAAATCATCAAGAAAAACAAAGGCCAATAAGCTTTAAGTTATCAAGATTGATTTTTGCAGTAAAATGCTTTATAAATGAGTTATAGCTTTACCTCATGAGGGTGAGAATCCCTCATGAGATATATATAAACTTATATCTAAGGAGAGATTTCAAAATGGCTAAAGAAAAATTCGACCGTTCGAAAACCCATGCCAATATTGGTACAATTGGTCACGTTGACCACGGTAAAACTACATTAACAGCTGCTATCGCAACTGTATTAGCAAAAAAATTAGGTGGGGAAGCTCGTTCTTACGATCAAATCGATAACGCACCTGAAGAAAAAGAACGTGGTATCACAATCAACACTTCTCACATCGAGTACGAAACTGAAAAACGCCACTATGCACACGTTGACTGCCCAGGTCACGCTGACTATGTTAAAAACATGATCACTGGTGCTGCACAAATGGACGGCGGTATCTTAGTAGTTTCTGCTGCTGACGGCCCAATGCCACAAACTCGTGAACACATCCTTTTATCTCGTAACGTAGGTGTACCTGCACTTGTTGTATTCTTAAACAAAGTTGACATGGTAGACGACGAAGAGTTATTAGAATTAGTTGAAATGGAAGTTCGTGACTTATTATCTGAATATGACTTCCCAGGTGATGATGTACCTGTAATCGCTGGTTCAGCATTACGTGCATTAGAAGGCGACGAAGCTTACGAAGAAAAAATCATGGAACTTATGAACGCAGTTGATGAGTACATCCCAACTCCAGAACGTGACTCTGAAAAACCATTCATGATGCCAGTTGAGGACGTATTCTCAATCACTGGTCGTGGTACAGTTGCTACAGGTCGTGTTGAGCGTGGACAAGTTAAAGTCGGTGAAGAAATCGAAATCATCGGTTTAACTGAAGAACCATCAAAAACAACTGTAACAGGTGTTGAGATGTTCCGTAAATTATTAGATTACGCTGAAGCTGGGGACAACATCGGTGCATTACTTCGTGGTGTATCTCGTGATGACGTACAACGTGGTCAAGTATTAGCTAAACCAGGTACAATCACTCCTCACACTAAATTCAAAGCTGAAGTTTATGTATTATCAAAAGAAGAGGGTGGACGTCACACTCCATTCTTCTCTAACTACCGCCCACAGTTCTACTTCCGTACAACTGACGTTACTGGCGTAGTTAACTTACCAGAAGGTACTGAAATGGTAATGCCTGGCGATAACGTTGAAATGAACGTTGAACTGATTTCTCCTATCGCGATTGAAGACGGTACTCGTTTCTCAATCCGTGAAGGTGGACGTACAGTTGGATCAGGTGTTGTATCTGTAATCGAAAAATAATTCATTCTAAATGAATGCCAAAAGCCGAAGAGGACGCTCTTCGGCTTTTTTTTAATGCTGATATTAATCAATCCTGTTACTGAGTTCAGCCATATGTTCCACAATGGTCAGAAAAGTTTTTACACCATATAGCATGCCCGCTTCATCTATATCAAAATTGGGATGATGATGGGGATAAGCTGCATCTTTCTCGTCGTTCATCACACCTGTATAAAAGTAAGTACCTGGTCTTTCCTGGAGGAAGTAGCTGAAGTCCTCACCGCCAAGTGATGGCGGCTGTATTCTGATTTCTGCAGCGTAGCCTGCCTGTTCAACTTTCTGCTTCAGCCATGCCGTTTCGGTATGCGGATTAACAAGTGCCGGATAGCCATCTGTATAATCCAGCGTCACTTCCACCTCATAGCCGACTTCCACGGCTTTGATAAGCTGGCGCATACGTGTCTTGATCTGCTCTTTCACTTCTTGAGCGTAAGTACGGACTGTCCCTGACAAGTAAGCATGTTCAGCAATGACATTGAAAGCATCCCCTGCATTAAATTCTCCGATGGTGATTACGCCGGTGGCAGTTGGATTTACAGACCGTGAGATAATGGTCTGGAACTGGGTGATGAGACTGCTTGCTGCAATAATGGCATCATGTGTCTCGTGAGGGGCGGCCGCATGTCCGCCTTTACCCCGGATATGAAGGGTGAAGCTGTCTGCATTCGCATAAGCAGGACCTGGACAGAAAGCGATGGTGCCGGTCGGTAAGTAGCTTGCTGTATGGGTGCCGAAGACATAGTCGACGCTTTCTAATACACCGTCGTCAATCATTGCACGGGCGCCTCCTGGAATGACTTCTTCTGCATGCTGATGGATCAAGACGATAGTGCCTCTGATCCTGTCTGAATGAGCCGCCAGAATTTTCGCTGTGATCAGCAGCATAGCAGTATGAGCGTCATGGCCACAGGCGTGCATGACACCTTCTACTGTTGACTTATAAGGCACATTTTTAGCATCCTGGATCGGCAGTGCATCGAAATCTGCTCTGAATGCAACAGTGGGGCCTGCCAGCTTCCCTTTAATCACACCGACTACGCCGTTACCACCGATGTCACGTTTGACTTCTATTCCTAAATTTTCGAGATAATCTGCAATATAACGCTTGGTCTGCTCTTCTTTAAAGGAAAGTTCAGGATGCATGTGGAGATAGCGTCTCACTTTTATCAGTTCATCTTGATAGTCCTCGATATGCCAGTCCATTATTTCACCCCGCTAAAATAATCTTCTACTGACTGCAGGAAGACTTTTACGGCATTCAGCATCCCTTTTTCGTCGATGTCAAACTTAGGGTGATGATGCGGAAAATCTGCCTTAAAGTTTTCATTGCGAGTGCCCGTATAGAAAAAGGCACCAGGTACGCGCTGTAAGTAATAGGAGAAGTCTTCACCCCCAAGGGAAGGTTCAAGTTCGACCAGTTCTGTGACACTTTCTATTTTTTTTGCGGCTTCGACAATCAACATCATTTCTTTTTCCGTGTTGACAACAGGTGGATAGCCCTTTAAATACTTTAAGTCATATGTGATACCCGTTGTAGTGACCAATCCTTCGAGACAGTTTTTAAGTTCCTGATACATGATGTTCTGTGTTTCAGCATCAAACGTCCGGATGGTCCCTCCAATAAAAGCAGTGTCAGGAATGACATTGTTTTGTTCTCCGGCATTCAGCATGGTAATCGAAAGGACAGCAGGTGCTGTCGGTTTTGTCTTCCTGGAGACGATATACTGCAGATCATTGCATAGACGAATGGCTGCTGCAACGGGATCAATCGTTGTATCTGGATGCGCCGCATGCCCGCCTCGTCCTTGTAAGGTGATCCAGAAGTCATCCGGAATACCGGTGACAGTTCCGACTTTATAGCCGATCTGTCCGACAGGAAGGGAACTTGAGACATGCTGACCTATAATAGCATCGACGCCTCTTAAACAATCGTCAGCTATCATCTGGATAGCGCCGCCTGGGTCCACTTCTTCAGCGTGCTGGTGAATGAAGACGAGGTTGCCGGGAATCTCATCTTGATGCTGGCTGAGTATTTTGGCAGTGATGAGCAGTACCGCTGTATGCGCATCATGGCCGCACGCATGCATGACACCAGGAACTGTTGACCGATAAGGCACTTCCTTTTCATCCTGAATAGGTAGGGCGTCGAAGTCTGCCCGAATCGCCAGTGTAGGCAGCGCAGGGTCTTTGATGATACGGCCGACAACACCGCGGCCGCCGACACCGGTCTCCACCTCTATACCTAAACTGCGCAGGTAGTCTGCAATATAGGCCGGTGTCTTTTCTTCCTGAAATGACAGTTCGGGATGCATGTGTAAATATCTGCGAATTTTAATCAGTTCATCATTATATTGATCAGCTAATTGAGTCAACATTTAATATACCTTCTTCCATTAAGATAGCTAAAAACATTTTAAGGCCTGTCGCCAGTGAATCCTCATCCAGGTCAAAGAGGGAATGATGGTGAGGCGGAGCATCTGCATGACCGGCGCCCGTTAAAAAGAAGGCGCCCGGCTTTTCCTGAAGATAATAAGAGAAATCTTCTCCAATCATCATCGGCTCTGCTTCAGCAAAAGGCAGGTTCAAGCGTTCGGCAGCGCGCTTGACGATTTCATATTCCCGGGAATGATTGACGACTGAGGGATAGCCGTCAGTATAATCCAGCTTATAAGTGATGCCTTTTGCCAGGGCGAGTCCTTGCAGCTCGTGTTCCAGTCCGTCCTTAATCTGCTGTTTGACGGCAGGATCAAATGTGCGGACAGTGCCCGTGCACGTTGCTTCGTGACTGATGATATTGAATGCGTTTCCTGCGGTCACTTTGCCGATTGTCACGACAGCAGAATCGACCGGATTGATCGTTCTTGAAACAAGTGTCTGGATGCTGGTAATGAACTGCGCCATGGCCACAATGGAGTCGACTGACGTATGAGGTTTTGCGCCATGGCCACCTTTACCGATGATCGTGACTTCGAACATATCCGGACTCGCCATCATAGGACCAGTTGTACAATGAATTTCGTGCGTATTAAATGGACTCCACAAATGCTGACCATAAATGACGTCTACATCTTCAAGTGCACCATCTTCTATCATGGGTTTCGCACCCCCCGGCGCTAATTCTTCAGCGAACTGAAATATCATGCTGACGTTACCGTTCAGTTCAGCATGGTGTTCGTCCAAAATGGACAAAAGTGATAACAGGATTGAAGTATGACCATCATGACCACATGCATGCATCACCCCCGGCACCTTCGATTTATAGGGGACATCCTTTTCGTCCTGGATAGGCAGTGCATCAAAATCAGCGCGAAAGGCCACCGTTCTTCCGCCATTCCCCTTTATTTCAGCGACTATACCCTGTCCGCCGACATGCTCTCTGATATGAAAATGAGTGAGTTTCTGTAGATGTTTCAATATATATTGATAAGTTTCAGTCTCCTGGAATGAGAGTTCTGGATACTGATGAAGATATCTTCTCTGTTCAACCAGAGAGGACAACTGCGTGTCAACAACTTGTGCTATGTCCATATTTCAGCCCCCCGTTTTCTTTAAATTCTAGCAAACCTGTTCGCAGAATAAAACAACTGTATTTTAAATCATCAGAATCGTCTGAGAAAAAGTGCATGCATGAGAGACAAGATAGCGGCCAGAAATTTCTGAAAATAGTGTTGACATTAAATAAGCAGTCCTTTAATATTCATATTAACCAAAAATTAAATAGTTCTTATCAAGAGTGACTGAGGGATTAGGCCCGATGACGTCCAGCAACCTGTCCACTGGAAAAGGTGCCAATTCCTACAGTACACCCGTACTGAGAGATAAGTAGAGATACTGATGGCGACGTTTTTCCTGTAGACAGGAAAAACGTCTTTTTTTGCTTCTTGATGATGAACAAGGGGGAAACTATGAATTTTGATGAGTATTTCTTAATGGATGAACAAGCAGTCAGCGCTTATATCAAATACAAGACGACCTTGTTTGAAACAGATGACCTGACTGTGACAGAAATCGGTGATGGCAACCTGAATTATGTCTTCAGAGTTTCTGATGGAGAACGCTCTGTCATCGTCAAGCATTCCGGTCACACGGCCCGTATCTCCGATGAGTTTGTGCTGTCGACGGACCGTACAATCAGAGAAGGACATCTGATTCAGGCACATAGCCGTTACGTCCCGGACCTTGTGCCTGACATTATTCTGATTGATCCAGTGATGAAATGTGTCATCATGGAGGATTTGAAGGATTATACGATATTACGGACAGCTCTGCAGGACGGACAGCTCTTCCCGTTTCTAGGGGAGGAGTTAGGCCGCTACTTAGCAGAAACTTTGATACGGACTTCGGATTTTATCATGCCGGCTAAAGAGAAAAAAGCACTGCAGAAAGAGATGATCAACCCGGAACTCTGTGAGATTACTGAAGACTTGGTCTATACAGAACCTTTCTACAATAACTTCAACCGTAATGAGCTGAGCGAAGACTTAGCAGCAGTGGTGGACCACATCGTCTATCAGGACTCTGCTCTTAAGGCTGCTGTTGCCCAGGCGAAGCTGAAATTTCTGAACAAAGCAGAGAGTCTGATTCATGGTGACCTGCATTCAGGGTCAATTTTTATCAACAAGTCTGGCCTTAAAGTCATTGATCCTGAATTCGGCTTCTTTGGTCCGGCAGGCTATGACCTCGGCAATATTATCGCCCATCTGTTCTTTGCACATACCCATGCCTCCTCATCAGGGCGAGTTGAACAGGCCCTCTGGATAGAGCGGACACTTGATGAGGTGCTAAGGACATTCCGCTCTCAGGCGCTCAGTATTCTCCAGCGGGAAACAATAGATGTCGCCTTGCGTGACGCCTCTATTATTGCAGGATTCATCAATGAGATTGAGAAAGATGCCTATATTGTCGCAGGACTGGAAATTATCCGCCGTATTGTGGGGATTGCCAAAGTCTCCGATATTACGAGCTTAGAAGATGACCGTACGAGAGCAGAGACACAGCTGTTACGGTTCGCCGTCTTTTTAATCAAGTATCCTGAACAGGTCAGAGCTTACTCATCATTATTCACCCTGC
The DNA here is from genome assembly GCF_030376725.1 of Macrococcus bovicus. NCBI lineage: Bacteria > Bacillati > Bacillota > Bacilli > Caryophanales > Staphylococcaceae > Macrococcus > Macrococcus bovicus. The sequence goes on along the minus strand of NZ_CP128470.1, from coordinate 1,947,626 downwards.
TTGACAGCAGTAAGGAGTCAGTCGCATGAAAGCTATCTCTTACAAAGAAGGCCAGCTGACACTGCTGGATCAGACGGCGCTCCCTCATCAGACAGTCTATAGAACTTATACAGAACACGAAAAAATTGCGCGGGCTATTGAAGATATGGTGGTCAGAGGAGCACCTGCTATCGGGATAACGGCTGCTTACGGCGTGGCGGTAGGTGCACGTGAATATCAGCGCGGTTCTTTCAGAGAACATATGATGCGTGTGATTGAAAGGCTGCAGCATACACGCCCGACAGCTGTTAATCTGCACTGGGCACTGAGACGGGTTCATGCGGTTATCACGGAGCATCCCGCTGAGACTATTCAGGCACTGGAAGAGGAAGCCGCTCAAATCTTTCAGGAAGACCAGGCCATCAACTTAGCGATTGGTCAGCATCTTAAGCGATTGGTGACGGACTCATCGGCTTTTCTGATTCACTGCAATCCTGGCCGGCTCGCTACCAGTGATTACGGCACAGCGACTGCCCCCTTCTACCTGGCACATGAAGAAGGGACACAGTTTAAAGTGTACAGCGGAGAAACCAGGCCGAGGCTGCAAGGGGCTCTGACAGCCTACGAACTGTCACAGGCGGGCATTGATGTAACCATTATCACGGATTCAACAGCTGCAACATTAATGCAGCAAGGGAAAATCACGGCGGTATTTGTAGGCTGTGACAGAGTGGCAGCGAACGGGGATGTGGTCAATAAAATTGGCACACTGCCTCTGGCGATAGCCGCCCATTATTTCAACGTCCCCTTTTATGTGGCGGCGCCTACACCGACGTTCGACTTGAGCATAGAAGACGGCGGTGCTATTCCGATAGAAGAGCGGCATGCCACTGAAGTGACTCATCTCCGTGATCAAGCGGTGACAATCGAAGGTGCCGTCTATAATCCGGCATTTGATATCACGCCGGCCGCACTGATTACAGCCATCGTCACAGAACAGGGTGCAATCGAACCCACTTACGAAGCAATTCAGAACTTATTCAGCAAAGGGGAAAAACAATGAAACGAACATTCGGGCTATTAATGGCTGCAGGTATACTGCTGGCTGGCTGCGGTCAACAGGAGCAAACAGCAGCAAGCGCAAATAAGGAAGTAGCTGGCAAGAAAATTGCCGTGATCAGAAATCTGGCGAGTGATGACCATACGAAACAGTTTATAGATGGCGCCAAAGCTGAAGGGAAAGCACTGGGTCTGACCGTTGATACTTTTCTGTCGAACGGCAATGATGCAAAATTTCAGCAGCTTGTCGATCAAGCCGTTCTGAAGAAATATGATGGCATCATACTGTCACATGGTAAGGAAGATTACAGCTATAACCTGGTCAAAAAAGTAGCGGATGCCGGCATTAAAGTCGTTACTTTTGATACGAAGTCAGATCAGAACGGCAAAGTGTTGGATCATGTTGTCGCAACGAGTCAGGATGACCATGCCCTGGCCGAACTGTCACTCGATGCACTTATCGAAGACAAAAAACAACCGGTCAAAGTGCTGAAGTTATGGGTCGGACCAGGTTTTCTGCCGCTGGATAGACGAGAAGAAGTATTCAAGAATTATGTGAAAGAAGGCAAAATCAAAGTCGTTGAAACCGTAGGACCCACTAATTTTGAGGATGTGTCCGGAGATGTCAAGAAGAAGACGGCTGCCGTGTTAGCGAAATATAACAACAAGGATATCGACGCGGTCTGGGGTGCATGGGATGAAATGACAAAAGGGGCTTACTTGGCTCTCAAGGAAAAACAGGCGGTGTTACCGATTTATTCTATTGATATTTCTAATCAGGACATCAACTTCCTTAAAGAACCGAATAGCAACTGGAAGACGACAGCTGGTGTCAATCCACGGGTGATCGGTATTACAGATGTCAGACTGCTGGCGAAGCAGCTGAATAATGAGAAAGTACCTCAGACATATGAATTCAAGCCTGTTCAGATCAAACAAAGTGATCTGAAGAAGGATTCCACGATGGAGAATCTTTCCCAGACCATACCTTCATTTGGTGATACAGGTCTTTTTCAGTCTGAATGGATGAAGGAGAAGAAGTAAGTGGAGTATCGCACTGAAGACATCAGTCTGAAGCTCGCCGGTCAGCAGATACTGACGCAGGTCTCGCTCATCTTTAAGACAGGGCGGATTCATGCGGTCATCGGGAGTAATGGAGCAGGAAAATCGTCGCTGATGAAAGTGCTGAGCGGTCATTACCCTTATCAGACAGGCCAGCTATACAAAGACAATCAACCGGTGAAGGACTATAGCCATGATATCGCTTATGTGGCACAGGAAGTGGATGAAGTGCTGTTCAACGATCTGACAGTCTATGACAATCTAGTGGTTCATGACCTTAAGGCAGGTTTTGTCTACAGACGGACGCGCTATATGGAACTGAAAAAGTTGATCGATCAATGGCAGCTGGACTTATCCCTCGACCAGTTAGTCAGTTCACTGACTTTGTCCCAAAAACAGATCATCGTCATTTTACGAGCCATTCTCCAGAATAAAAAACTGATCGTACTGGATGAACCTACTGCCAGTCTGAGTCAGAAGGAAGTCAGCGCCCTATTCAGGGAACTGGAACGACTGAAAGAAGAGACCGCTATCATCTTTATTTCCCATCATATTCATGAACTGCTCGCAGTGGCTGACGAAATCAGTGTTCTGCGAAGTGGCGAAGTTTATGACAGCAGGCCTGTCGATGACTGGACAGAAAAAACACTGGTGGCAAGTATTACTGACCGGGTAATTGCGACGAAGCAGCGACCCGCACAAAGAGGAGAAGCCATCCTCAGCGTTAGCGGCGTCAATGAAGCGGTACTGACTGATGTCTCACTCACTATTTATAGTGGAGAAGTCGTGGGTATCGCAGGACTGGTCGGTGCAAGGAAGAGTGAACTGGCTGACTATCTTTTCCGTCAGACAAAGGGACAAGCTGCCTATGTACCGGAAGAACGGCAGAAACATGGGCTCGTCATGAATCACAGCATCAATGATAATGTGCATTTCGCTTCCGCACCGTTCATCTATAAAAATGAGAAAGACATCACTCAGACACTCGCAGAAGCCGTTGCTTTAAAATTTGGGCGTGTAACAGATGCTGTTCAGACGTTGTCAGGCGGTAACCAGCAGAAAGTAGTGCTGATGCGCGGTCTGAAGAAACAAGCGGCTCTCTTTATCTGTGATGAGCCGATGACAGGTATAGATGTCGGCGCGAAACAAGATATCCTGCACAATCTGGAAATGCTGAAGCAGGAAGGAAAAGGTATCGTCTATCTGTCCTCTGACTTCAAAGAACTCTTGACGATAGCAGACCGGATTTATGTCATGAATAAAGGGCGTATCGTCGCTGAGAGACCGTCTGCCGACTGGAACGAACAGGAACTTCTATATCTTGCATCTGGAGGACAATAACATGAGAATCAAACAACTGGGTCTCCCGGCTGTCATCGTGCTGTTACTGATTATATTCACAGTGACTGCGCCTAACTTTTTATCGATGAGTAACATCCTGAGTATTGTAAGCGGCATGGTTATCGTAACGATAGTGGCCATCGGTCTGACCTACAGTTTGAGTGTAGACGGCTTTGATTTATCAGTGGGATCTACCGTCACGCTCAGTAATACACTGATTGTTTCACTTTTTGTCTGGCATCAGCTGTCACTTGGCTTATCGGTGATAGTAACACTGATCTGTATCATCGGCGTAGCGTTGCTGAACTTAGTGCTGATTCTTTATTTCAGAGTGCCGGATCTTTATGCGACACTTGCGACCATGTTTATTGTCGAAGGGGTCGCGCTGACCTATTCGGAAGGTGGTTCCATCAGTGTCGGTATGTCAAGACAGGATGGCAGTGCAACAACGGGACAGATCCCGGCTGCATTTTCGGGATTAGCCACCCCTCTTTCACTCATCGTGATACTCCTGATTATCGGCGTTATCGCCTATTTCTTATTACATCGTACAAATCCTGGACGTATCATGTATATGATCGGTACTAATAAACAGGCAGCGAAATTCAGTGGCATCAAAGTGCACCGGCATATCGCGGCAGCTTATCTTATCTCTACTTTACTGGCAGGTATCAGCGGCATCCTGCTGGCAGCACAGGTGTCGTCTGCACAGATTAATTCAGGAGCGGGTTATTTGATGACTGCAGTGGCCGCTGCTTTTATAGGGGCAACAGCATCGGCGAGTCATAAGCCGAATGTTATAGGGACTATTCTCGGCGCGCTTTTAATCGCCGTACTGGAGAACGGACTGGTTATGCTGTCAGTCCCTTATTACGCCCTGAACATTGTAAAAGGATGCGTACTTGCCATAGCACTCATTTTAAATTATCAGCCATTTACAAAAGGAGGTCGTCATCATGTCTGAAATCACAGCTACTTATTTTTTCACAGGGAAAGTGGCCGCTGCTGAGCCATTTGCTGAAAAGCTGGCTGTCGGTCTGACGGTCGGCAGCTGGACCGAGCTGACCACACTTGATCAAGAGCACCTCGCGGCCTACAAGGGCCGGGTCGTACACGCCGAACAGCAGTCAGATGGTCTAGCCATCAAGATTGCCTATCCGGTTAAAAATGTGACACCGGACTTTTCTTCTATTTTGACGACAGTATTCGGCAAGTTATCACTGGACGGTGCGGTTAAACTCATTGATATTGATTTTGGCGACTATGTCAGTCATTTTCCGGGGCCTGCTTTCGGTATTGAAGAAATAAGACGTCACCTCGGAGTTGAGTCCAGGCCGCTAGTTATGAGCATATTTAAAGGGATCATCGGCCGGGATGTGGAATTTTTCAAAGCACAGCTTCGTGCTCAGGCACTCGGGGGTGTAGACATTATTAAAGATGATGAGATTCTCTATGATGTACCTGAACTGCCTTTTGAAGAGCGTATCAGCGCTGCAGCAGCCGTATTGAAGGAAGTGGAAGACGAGACGGGGCATAAAGTCCTGTACGCCGTCAATCTGTCGGGGCCTGTCTTTGAGCTCAAGGATAAAGCAGTCCGTGCCAAAGAGCTGGGGGCGACGGCAATCCTTTTTAACGTTCATGCTTATGGACTGGACGTTCTGAAAGGAATCAGGGAACTAGACACCGGACTGCCGATTCTCGCTCATCCTGCTTTTGCCGGTGCGATTGCCGGCAGTGACAGCCATGGTATCAGCTACCCGCTTCTTATCAGTAAGTTAGCACGGTTGGCGGGAGCAGATCTGATCTTATTCCCGGCACCCTATGGTTCTGTCCCGCTTGACCAGCAAGAAGCAGAACAAATTGTTCACGCTGCCCGTTCAGCAGCACCTGTACCGCGCGCCTTTCCGGTGCCGTCCGCGGGTATTCATCCGGGGCTGGTCAGTCGTCTGATCGATGACTTCGGCTCTGATATTGTCATCAATGCTGGAGGCGGTGTCCATGGGCATCCGGACGGTGCTGCTGCCGGCGGACGGGCGTTTCTGGAGGCCATTGAATTATATGAAGGCAAGGCGGCGGGTCCGGCATACGAAAAGGCGGTGATACAATGGGGTTCATTATAGCTTGCGATTTTGATGGCACGGTAACGTCAAGCGATACCATTATCGCGATTATGCAGCGTTTTGCGCCGGCAGACAGTCAGGCGATTTTAACTCAGATTCTCGATAGAACGCTTTCCGTGAAGGAAGGGGTCACCAGCCTTTTCAATCTGCTGGACAGCCGTGAACGTCAGGCCATTGTTGAGTTCGTCTGCAAGGAAGTGAGTATCAGACCCGGCTTTCAGACTCTGTTGGATAAGGCGCAGGAGATGAATATACCGTTTTATATCATCAGTGGCGGCATGCATTTCTTTATTGATCCTATATTAAACGGCTTCACTGGTATCAAAGATGTCTATGCCAATCACGTGGACTTCAGCGGGGAGAAGATGCAGGTGGAATGGCGGTATCCTTGCGATGATCTATGTGCCTCAGGTGAGTGCGGCACTTGTAAACCTTCAATCGTCAGAACACTCGGCAATCACCAGGTCATTGCTATCGGTGACAGCGTGACTGATATCCGTCTCGCTGAAGTAGCGGATATCCTCTTTACCACTGATAAACTGACCGATTACGCAGAGACAGAAGGTATTTCGCATCTTCCGTTCCAGACGTTTTATGATATAGCTGAGCAACTAGAGGAGGTGGTCAGATGACATGTGATACGTTGCATAACCTGACAATTGTTAAAGAACGGCTGGCAGCCCGCGGATTATTTCCCGGGACAAGTGGTAATCTTGGCATCAGAAATGACGACGGCACTTTGTATGTAACGACAAGTGGTGTTGATAAATACATTACGAACGACCGGAGTTTTGTCCATGTTTCTGCAGAGGGTGTGCCGCTTACGGACCTCACGCCTTCGCTTGAAACGGTGCTTCATGTTGAGATATTCAGAAGAACAAGGGCACGGACTTCTATTCATATCCATACGGTCAGTAATAATGTCATTTCTGAAATATATGGTGATCAAGGCCAGGTTGTGTTCAGAAACCAGGAGCTGATCAAGGCATTTGGTTTATGGCAGGAGGAAGACGAACTGGTTATTCCGATCATCAATAATCCAAGTGATGTGAATCATCTTGCCGCACTTCTTGTGCCCCACCTGACAGCGGATTACGGCGCAGTGCTGATTCGTAATCATGGCATCAATGTCTGGGGCCGGACCAGTACAGAAGCAATGAAGTTATTTGAAGCGGCTGAGTTTTTATTTGAATATCAACTGCAGCTGAATGCAGCTCAATATTATATTAAAGGGGAGAAATAACATGGCATATTTAGTATTACAGAAGACACAGGAGAAAATTGAGAATCAGGACGAAGTAAGGGCTTATCTTGAGAAGAATGAAGTTATCTATGAACAGTGGGATACATCAAAACTACCTGACAATCTTAAAGAGAATTATGCCCTGACTGATGAAGAAAAAGAACAGATTCTGGCAACTTTTAAAACTGAAATTGACGATATCAGTACAAGACGGGGTTACAAGGCAAGCGACGTGATCAGCCTATCTTCTGCGACACCTGGTCTGGATGAGCTGCTGGCGAATTTCCAGCGCGAACATCATCATACAGATGATGAAGTACGCTTTATTGTGAGTGGTAACGGCGTATTTGTCATTGAAGGCTCAGATCAGTTCTTTGAAGTACACCTGACGCCTGGCGATCTTATTTCAGTACCCCCGAACGTCAGACACTACTTTACCCTTGATACGAGCCGTCAAGTAGTAGCCGTCAGAATATTTGTAGATGAAGCAGGCTGGGTGCCTGTATATGAGAAGTAATATCAGAGCATTCACTTGAATGCTCTTTTTTTCTTCCTATCCTTATTTCAGTTATAATGAATCATAACAAGAGTGTTGGAGGATGAATATGAGCGCTATTAAAGTAATTGAACGAGAAGTACTGAAAGAGAAACCACAGGGACCGATGGGTTTTGGTCAGCTCTTTACAGATTATATGTTCACGATGGATTATAAAGAGGGGAAAGGCTGGCACCATGCACTGATCAAACCTTATCAGAACATCGAAATCTCTCCGGCAGCACAAGTCCTGCATTACGGACAGGCAGTCTTTGAAGGGATGAAAGCATATCGTCAGGGTGATGACATCATTCTCTTCAGACCGGAGGAGAATTTCAAGCGAATGAATCTGTCTAATGCTCGTCTTAACATCCCTGAATTAGATGTGGCGTTTCTGCTGGATGCACTTCAGCAGCTGGTGCGTCTTGAACAGGACTGGATTCCGGCAGGGCAGGGCGAATCGTTATATATTCGGCCGTTTGTGATTGCAACTGAGCCTTACCTTGGTGTCCATGCAGCGACAGAATATCAATTCATGATTATTCTGTCGCCGGTCGGTGCTTATTACGGCGATGATCAGCTGATGGCAACACGTATCTATGTAGAAGATGAATATGTACGAGCAGTACGTGGGGGAGTCGGTTTTGCTAAAGTGGCCGGTAACTATGCAGCGAGTCTCGCAGCACAGACACGTGCCTCAGAACTCGGCTATCATCAGGTTCTCTGGCTGGACGGTGTTGAGCAGCGCTATATTGAAGAAGTCGGCAGCATGAACATCTTCTTTGTGATGGACGGGAAAGTCGTGACGCCAGAACTGAACGGCAGTATCCTGCCGGGTATCACACGTAAATCCATTCTGCAGCTGGCTGCTTATCTGGGCTATGAAGTCGAAGAAAGACGTATCGCGATTGAAGAGGTGATGAATGCAGAAAGTGTCTCTGAAATTTTCGGTACGGGTACAGCAGCCGTCATTTCACCGGTCGGCTCTATTCGCTATCAGGACCGGGAAGTGGTCATCAATAATGGCACGACAGGCCCTGTGACGCAGCATCTCTACGATGAATATACAGCGATTCAGGAAGGCAGAAAAGCAGACCCCTTTAACTGGTGTCTGAAAATTAACAAGAGGTGACATATGACTGAACTGATTATTTTCGATAAAGATGGGACACTCATGGAGCTTGGCAGTGTCGGGGTTAAACTTGCTGATGATCTGATCAATGAATTTTCAGCACGTTCCAATATTCATGTACCGAAGTCAGAGATCAAGGATGCTTTTGGCCTGATTGATGATCAGCTGGATAAAGTGCTGCGCGCTGAGAGCGTGAAAGCCATCGTTGAACGTCTGCGCGTATTACCTGAAGGAGATCGGATGGCGGACTGGACACTCAATCAGATGGAACATCTTTCTGCTGACAATGAAGCCAGTGACATTGAAATCATCCCGGGTGTAAAAGAGACATTGCAGCGTTTAAAAGAAGCGGGCTATAAAATGGCAATAGTCTCCGCTGATGATCAGCAATCCATGAATTTATTTCTCGATAAGTTTGAATTGTCCTCTTATTTTGACCTGGTTATAACAAGTGATAATACCCACTACCAGAAACCACAGAAAGCATTGATTGATGAGATTGTCAGTAAACTGAATGTCACGGCGTCCGAAGTCGTCATGGTCGGTGATACAGAGATGGACGTCATGCTCGGAAGAAACGGGCAGGTCAAGAAAGTGATCGGCGTTCTAAGCGGCTCCGGTGACAGACAGGATCTGCGCGATGCCGACTTGCTGCTTGGTAGTGTCGGTGAGATTCAAATAGACCAAATAAAATAGACCGCATATGCGGTCTATCTTTGTTGTGAGGCGCGGTGAGCGGCAATCACTTTGCCGATCTTGTCGATAACAGGGTCCAGTGAATCAATATCACCGAAGACATCGTATTCATCAATGTGAATGCGGACGACTGGACAGGCATTGAAGCCGTCAATCCATTTCTCGTAACGAGCAAATAAAGCCCGCCAGTAAGCTTCATCCGTTTCAATCTCCATCTGACGTCCCCGTTCTGCGATGCGGCGGATCACTGCATCATAGTCGCATTCAAGGTATATCAGACAGTCTGGCCGTGGAAAGTACGGCGTCATGACCATTGCTTCATAGAGCTGGCGGTAGGTTTCGAAGTCTTCAGCCGTCATGGTACCGCCTTCTTCGTGCATCTTCGCAAAGATGTCGACATCTTCATAAATAGAGCGGTCCTGAATGAAGCCGCCGCCATATTCAAACATCCGTTTCTGCTCCTTGAAACGTTCAGCCAGGAAATAAATCTGCAGATGGAAGCTCCAGCGGTCAAAATCCTGATAGAATTTCTCGAGGTAGGGGTTGTTGTCCACCTTCTCAAATGAAGTTCTGAAATTTAATTTCTCAGCCAGGGCCTTGGTCAGCGAAGATTTGCCGACACCGACTGTACCGGCGATTGTTATAATGGCATCATTGGGTATGTTATACATTGTTTTCTCCTAACAAAGTAGTGATTTGTGATAATATTTTGTCATAATCTTCGGGGCGATGGACAAAATCAAGGTCTGTCGTATCGATATAGAGGGCACGAGTGGTCGACTGATAGACATCATGGTAATCCTTGATCAGTGTCAGTAAATAATCATCAGTAATGGACATCTCGAAGTCGCGGTGACGTTTTCTGATGCGTTCTTTAAGGACAGGCAGCTCAGCTGTCAGGAAAATAGTCACATCAGGGCGACGCAGGTCCTCGGTCATGACGTCGTATATCTTTTCGAACATCGCATATTCAGTGGTGTTCAATGTATTTCTGGCAAATACTTTATTCTTCAAAATATGATAATCGCTTATGACAGAGCGGTCAGCGAGGTCGTTGATCTGTTTATAGCGGTTGCAGAGGAAGAACATCTCCGTCTGAAAACTCCATTTACTGATATCTTCATAGAAATCACTGAGAAACGGGTTTTCCTCAACAATTTCGTATAACGTCTCCATCTGAAGAGTCTCCGACAGCATTCGTGTGAGGGAACTTTTGCCGACACCAATGGGTCCTTCAATAGCTATATATAATGACATAATTTTCTCCTACCGATAAAATGTATATGTATTGTAACACAAATCGAATTAAGGTGGTCTATGATGAATCATGAATTTTTTATGAAACAGGCACTGGCGGAAGCCCGGAAAGCTGAGGCGATAGGGGAGGTGCCGATTGGAGCAGTCGTGGTGCACCAAGGTGAAGTCATCGGACGCGGTCATAATTTACGCGAAACTGAACAGAATCCGACTTATCATGCTGAAATGATCGCCATCAATGAAGCGGCGGCACATCTCGGATCGTGGCGATTGGAAGACTGCATCATCTATGTGACGCTCGAACCTTGTGTGATGTGTGCCGGTGCCATTGTGATGAGCCGCATTCCTGTTGTCGTCTACGGGGCGACTGACCCTAAAGGCGGCTGCAGTGGCAGCCTGATGAATTTACTGACAGAACAAAGATTCAATCACCGGGCGACAGTCATTAAAGGGATCTGTCAGGAAGAATGCAGTATGATATTGACGGCATTCTTCAGGAATATACGCAAAAATAAGGTAGCCAGACACAAAGGTGTAGTAAAATGGGATATGGCAGCAAAAGAAGAGGAGATGAAAGAATGATCAGACTTATCGCAACAGATATGGACGGAACATTACTTAATTCAGGACACGAAATCTCACAGGAGAACATCGAGGCCATCCGCTATGCACAGAGTAAAGGCGTGACAGTCGTCATCGCGACGGGCCGAGCTTTTTACGAGGCGAATATGCCTGTTAAACCGACTGGATTGACAGTCCCATATATTTGTCTGAACGGCGCGGAGATCAGAGATGAACAGTTCAATATCACGCATACATCACATTTAAATCAAGGACAGATTAAAAAAGTGACAGACGTGCTGCGCAAATATGATATCTTTTATCAAGTCTATACGAACTTCGGAATTTATACAGAAGATAAAGAAAAAGACCTGCAGATCTACCTTGATATCGCGATGCAGGCCGGCAATACGCCTGATGTAGAGAAAATACGTGAAGGTATCAATAAACGACTTGCCCAAGGGACGTTAAAAGAAGTGGCTGACTACAGCATGATCTATGACCGTGAAGGTGAACTCGTCATGAAGCTGCTGGCTTATACGAGTGATCACGACAAATTAACGCAGGCTAAAAGTGAACTGCAGGCTTTCAGCAGTCTTGCGATCTCAGCGTCTGCCCGTAATAACTTGGAGATCACCCATGCAGATGCCCAGAAAGGCGTGGCCTTAAAGCGTATTGCTGAGCAGCTCCAGATTCCGTTGTCTGAAACGATGGCACTCGGAGATAATCTGAATGATGTCTCGATGCTTGAAGTAGCGGGATTTTCCGTGGCGATGGAGAACGCAGCAAGTGAGACGAAAGCGGTCGCTAAATATTTGACGGATTCCAATGAAGAAAGCGGCGTGGGAAGAGCGATTATGAAGTACGTCAGACAGGAAAATGAATAAAAAAATGGACTGATTACTCAGTCCATTTTTTTATTCAATGATTTGTATGACTCTGGCAGGTACACCTGCCACCACCACATTATCAGGCACGTCCTTAGTGACTACACTGCCACTTGCTATTACCACATTGTTCCCGATCGTCACGCCCGGATTGACGACAGAATGACCGCCGATCCAGCAATTGTGCCCGATTTTGACAGGTTTGGCATACTCGACACCGCTGTTCCGTTCATCAGGATTGACTGGATGGGTTGCTGTATAGATATGGACACCAGGTGCAATCATACAGTTATCACCGATCTCAATGCGTGCAACGTCCAGCAGTGTCAGATCGAAGTTCGAATAAAAATTTTCACCCACATGAATATTATAACCGTAGTCGACTCTTAGATTGCTTTCGACATGAATCTTTTCACCTGTTGAACCGAAGATAGCTTTCACTTTTTTAGCCCGTTCTTCAGATAAATTTTCAGGCAAGGCATTAAAACTGCGTATTGCAAGCTTCGCCTGAAGCCGGTCACTTGCAAGAGTGGGATCTTGAGGGTCATAAAGCTCTCCGCGAAGCATCTTTTCTTTTTCAGTCATAAGGGCTCCTTACTTACTGTATTTAAGACGAGCAAAGGCATCGTGCTGGTGAATCGATTCTTCATTGCGACATTCAATCTCAAATCCTGTGATGAAAGGTAGTTCCACTAAATCCGCAGCAATTAAACGAAGTAAATCTTCAACAAAGCGTGGATTTTCATAAGCCCGTTCTGTCACAGACTTTTCGTCTGTACGCTTCAAGATCGGGTACAGCATGCTTGATGCATTGATTTCCATTGCTTCAAGCATCTGTTCTTTATAATCAGCCGGCAGTTCTTCTGTCAGGTCTGCCTTGACCGTCACGACGCCCCGCTGATTATGTGCAGAGTATTCACTGATTTCTTTTGAGCATGGACAGAGCGTTGTGACCTGCGCTTTAATCGTTAGCGACTGGCTGATCACTTTTTCATCAGCGACGGTCATCTCAAATGTCGTATCCGCATGTCCCACTGCTTTTAAGTTAGTGATCGGGCTGTAGCGGTCGAAGAACCAGACACCTTCTACTTCAACAGATGCATTTTTCTGTTTCATCGCTGTCTGAAGTGTGATAAGGACTTTCTTCAGAGTATCAAAGTCCAGCGTCAGACCGTTTTCATAATGTGATTCAACAGACTCCAGAATGCGGCTCATATTAATGCCTTTTTCATCTTTTGCAAGATGAGTAGAGAGGCTGAAATGGCCGACTGTCTGGAAATCTCCGATACGCACCGGATAAGTCAGATTCTTGATGCCCACGTGGTCGATTTCAAATAAGAAGTCTTTTTTAGAGCTCTGTAAATCCATCATCAGCTCTTTTTCAGTCGGTTTAGTACCTTTGATAGGGTCAACAGAACCGAAATGTCTCCAACGACCTTCACGTGTCTTTAAATTATATTCTTTCATTTTACTAATCTCCTAAGTTTCTTTATACAGTATAGCTGTAAAAGCGTTCAGTTTTCATCCACATATCACGCGCTTCTTCTGCTTGCTGAGAGTCTGCAGCCAGATTTTTCAGCATAGGGCCTGTCTGGGAGGCATGCGCTTCCAGGACACGCATTTTACGTTCTTCATATCCTGTGATATCGACAACGACGTCTGGGGCTCCCAGTACCTCAAATGTATCATGACTGAAAGCGACCAGATTGAGCTTTGGACGTTCATTTTCAGGCAGGCGTCTAACAGCTTCAATCACTGCATCAGCTGTTGCTTCGTGGTCTGGATGAACAGCATGTCCTGGATAGAATGAAATGATGAGAGAAGGCTTCAGCTCATCAATCAAGGCACCCACCATGTTAGCCAGATCTTCTGTTTTTTCAAATTCCAGTGTTTTATCACGGTAGCCCATTTTACGTAAATCTTTAATACCGATAGCCTCTGCTGCACGTTCCAGCTCCTGCTCCCGGATAAAAGGGAGGGATTCGCGTGTCGCAAAGGGAGGGTTACCTAAATTACGGCCCATCTGTCCAAGTGTCAGGCAGGCGTAAGTAACGGGAACACCTGCATCCACAAATTGTGCCAGTGTGCCGGAAACGCCGAATGCTTCGTCATCAGGATGGGGAAATACAACTAATACTTGTGATTCTGTCATTTTGTGCACCTCTTATAAATGAAATGGTGTTCGACTGATTTCAAGGGCGGCAGCCAGCTGACCATCATAGTTATGGCCCGCCATCAGAAAAGCACCATCTTCTGCGATTTCGTAATGCGTAAGTCCCTGGACATAGACCCAGCCGCCTTCAAGCTTTAAGCCGACACGGTAAGGATCTTTTTTACCACCTGTAATCTTTCCCTGGATGTAGGTCACTTTGATATTGCGAAGAAAAGTGCCTGCATTGAAGACGCGTTCATCAAAATGGGACGCATAGGCGCCGTTTGTCGTTTCGACATGGAGATAGACAGGGGTATTGGCGAACTCGTCCAGATGCTGCTGTACAGCTTGTTCATTGATTAATTCCATCATTATAACTCCTTATCAATACTGCTCCTGTTTTCGGAAGTGAGCAGCTGAATTTTAGCTTGTGTTGAGAAAGAAGAGTGCACCATAAGGTCCACTCTCCATTGTTGTCAGTTTATACTTCTTTCGTTGCTACTTCGATTTTCTCTACTTTATTAGAAGCACCATGCTGAACGGGACCTACGAAATCGTTCATTTTCCAGCCATGTTTAATAGCGGAAGCGACGAATCCTTTAGCGTTGATGATAGCTTCACGTGGAGATTGACCATTGGCTAAGTTTGCTGTTGTTGCAGCAGCAAATGTACAGCCGGCACCGTGGTTATAAGAAGACTGGAATTTTTCTGTAGTCAGCAGTGTATATGTTTTGCCGTCAAAGTAAAGATCCATTGCTTCTTGTCCTTCAAGTGCTTTGCCGCCTTTAATGACGACGTGCTGAGCACCGCGCTCATGAATGATGCGTGCCGCTTCTTTCATCTGGTCGATTGAAGTCAGTTTACCCAGACCAGATAATTGCCCTGCTTCAAAAAGGTTAGGCGTTACGACTGTAGCGAGTGGTAACAGTTCTTTAATCATGGCATCGGTATTGCCTGGATTTAAAACCTCATCTTCTCCTTTGCAGACCATCACCGGGTCAACAACGAAAATTTCAGCATCTGAATCCTTAAAGGCCTGTGCTGCGCGGCTGATGATTTCCTCTGTACCCAGCATTCCTGTTTTAATGGCATCAGGTCCGATAGATAAGGCTGTCTTAATCTGTTTATCTAATAAGTCGATGGGTAGCGGTGTTACATCGTGGCCCCATGTTTCCGGATCCATTGTAACGACTGCAGTCAGGGCGACCATACCATATGTATTTAACTCCTGGAATGTTTTTAAATCAGCTTGCATGCCTGCACCGGCGCTGGTATCAGACCCTGCAATAGTTAAAGTTTTCTTAAGTGACATGTGACATACCCCATTCTTTTTCTGATTATTATTATCATAGCACGAATACGGGTATGACAAAATAAAATGCTTACAAATTATGATACAATCCATATGAAGAGGTGATAAGATGAATTGGGAGACTATATTTAAAAAAATCAAGGCCCAACATGATTTTACGGAGATGGATTTATTTCTGGAAGAAGCTTATCGAACAAAGGAAATTTATCCGGCGAGAGAGAATATCTATAATGCCTTTAAATATACACCGTTTGACAAAGTGAAAGTCGTGATTCTAGGGCAGGACCCTTATCATGGACCTGATCAGGCCCATGGTCTAGCGTTTTCAGTCAAAAATGGGACAAAGCTGCCGCCTTCACTGCGCAATATGTATAAGGAACTGGAGGAAGACACAGGATGTGTCAGACATACAGGTGAGCTGACAGGCTGGGCGGAAGAAGGAGTGCTGTTACTCAACACGGTTATGACGGTAGAAAAAGGCCGGGCCAACTCACACCGGGGCATCGGCTGGGAAACGTTCACGAATGAAGTGATTAAAGCGGTCAGTGATGAGAAGGAACATGTGGTATTCATTCTGTGGGGGAAACCGGCACAGAGTAAACTGCCCCTTATTGATACGACGAAACACCATATAATCACAAGTGTTCATCCAAGTCCTTTGAGTGCTTTTCGAGGCTTCTTCGGTTCAAAGCCCTACAGTCAGACCAATGATTATTTAAAAGCACAAGGTCTTGAGCCGATCAACTGGTGCAAGGAGGTTATAATGAGTGAGAAGTAAGATCATTCAGCAGATAGAGGCTGAACTTAATAAGGCGAAGAACGCTGATGGTGAAATGTTTGCGAGACATATGTATGCGGTAGAAACACTGGCACGACTGGCGGCTGAGGCAACTGCCACTTCAGCTAAGAGCGTCCAGCATATGAATGTCTCAAATCTGTCGCAGCCTGCAATAACTGCTGCAGAATTGAAGATGATGGGTGCGAAAATCCCGACGGCAGACAATAAAGCTGTTACAGATGATGGCTTTGGCAACGGCGATTCATTATTTGATTTTTAGGAGGAGAACATGAAGACATTTATTATCATTGGTGCCCTTAATGCACTCATCGCAGTAGCGCTCGGCGCTTTTGGGGCACATGGACTTGAAGGTAAGCTGAGCGAAAAATATCTGGATATCTGGAATAAAGCCACGACCTATCAGATGTACCACGCACTAGGAATAGTGATGATCGGTATCTTGATGGGAACGACTAAACTGAACTTAAATACGGCAGGATGGCTGATGACGGCAGGTATTATTTTCTTCAGCGGTTCACTGTATGTTCTTGCGGTCACACAGATCAAAGTGCTCGGTGCGATTACGCCGATCGGTGGCGTGCTGTTCATTGCCAGCTGGGCGTTGATGATACTTGCTGCATGGAAAGCATAAAAAAAATGACTCTCATCTGAGAGTCATTTTTTTTAGCGATTATAGTTATTTGTGTTGTTACGTTTGTTTAACTGACGTTGTAAAATCGGTAAAATAATCGGTGCTAATTTAATTAATAATGAGATTAATCTTTTCATATTGAACTCCTCTTTTCACGGTTTTCTTATTTATAGCCATTATATAAATAGCTTAAACATGCTTTTTAAGGAACAGATAAAAAGGAATACCGACGACAACGATAATCAGTGAATAGAGCGCACCTAGGAAGTCACTCTGCAGTGTGCTGACAATGATGAACAGGCCACCCAGAATAGCGACGATAGGGACAACAGGATAAAGAGGTACTGAGTAAGCTCTTTGACCATTATGCCGTTTTCTGAGCAGGAAGAGACCGACAAAGGCCATAATATAGAAGACATAAATCACAAAGATACAGATTTCTGATAAGTAGTCTGCATTGACGACTGCTGGAAATGCCATGGTCAGAAGGACGAGTATCAGTCCGAGCAGATAAACAATGGTGAGCGCACCGACCGGCGTATTGGTTTTAGGGCTGACGTAGCCGATAACTTTAGAGAACGGCAGTAAGTGATCGTCTGCCATGGCAAACGGCACACGCGGGAATGTCATGATCTTGCCGTTCAGACAGCCGAAGATTGAGATGATCACACCGATATTGACGAATTTTGCGCCGATAGAGCCGAAGAGAACAGTCGCAGCCTGCGCGGAACTTGTATTGCCCATGCCGATCAGTTCTGCTGCGGGGATGACATGAAAGACTGCAATATTGATAAAAACATAAGCGAGCGTTACAACTGAGAGTCCGATCAGCATAGCGAGCGGCAGATTGCGTTTCGCATTTTTCATTTCGCCTGTTAAGTTCGTCAGCATGATCCAGCCGTCATAAGCAAATAATGTTGCAAGTACTGCACGGCCGAAGTTGATTTCATCTCCATCTTTAATAAGACTCGTGACATCCTGGTTGAAGATATCAGCTTTTCCCCATAATAAACCGAAGATGATAATCGCAAATACCGGAATCAGCTTGGCAACGGTCGTGAAGTTCTGCATCGCGCCTCCGAGGCCGGTCCCCAAAATATTAAGAATAACCAGGAAAGTGAGGGCTGCAATTCCTACCCAGATACCCAGGCTTTCGCTGAAACCAAAAAAGTTCGCAACTAAGATCCCAAAAAACAGAGTGAGCGAAGCAATGATCGCCGGCCCATAAATAACGGTCTGAACCCATCCAGTCAAGAAGCCCCAGAAACGCCCATATATATCGCGAATATAAGCATAAAGGCCGCCTGTCTTCGGAATCTGGGCCCCGACTTCAGCAATGGTCAATCCCGCAGCGAGTGTCAAGATCCCCCCGACAACCCAAGCTGCAATCGCCATGTTGCTCGATCCTGCATGACCGAGTACGACAGATGGCTTAACAAAAACACCGGATCCGATGATAGTACCGATAACAATTGTGATGGCTGTCATCAAGCCGATGGATTTTTTCAGAGAATCTTCCTGATGCATAAAAATACCCCCTTAATATTAAATAACACTCTCTCAATATAGCATGAAAAAGAAAACATAAATAGCCCGTAATGTATGCGTATACAACTTATCAAATAAATTTTCTTTTAAATAGCAAAGAGCAACATGTTATGCATTTAAATACAGAAAAAGGTTGAAATGTGGCTTATCTTTGTTATCATTATAAATGATAATGATTATCAATTGCAGAGGAGCTTTTCTAATGAAGTTGCGGTACTTAACCCTTTTACTCGTTGTGCTGTCTGTGCTGTCTATTTTTATCGGTGTAGTAGACCTGGCCCCCAGACATCTTTTACAGCTGTCAGCCAATGACAAAAATATATTGATCAACAGCCGGTTACCGAGAACCATCTCCATTATTCTGGCTGGCGCGGCGCTCAGTATTTCAGGCCTATTAATGCAGCAGCTGACGCGCAACAAATTCGTCTCACCGACAACAGCAGGAACGATGGACTTCGCGAAACTTGGTATTCTGATCGCCATGATATTCTTCACAGAAGCACATATTCTGGTAAAACTCATTTTCGCGATAATGGCCGCCATTATCGGGACTCTTTCTTTCATGTATATCGTCAACCGTATCAAATACAAAGACGCCATCTTTATTCCGCTCGTCGGACTCATGCTCGGCAATATCGTTTCAAGTTTTGCTACTTTCATGGCCCTTCGTTTCAATGCCATGCAGAGTATCGGCAACTTCTTTGTAGGTGATTTTTCGATGGTGACATCGGGGCGTTATGAAATTCTGTATATCATTATTCCGATGGTCATACTGATTTATTTCTACGCCTATCATTTCACGATTGTCGGTATGGGAGAATCATTCAGCCGTAATTTAGGCATTCCATATGAACGCATGATGAATATCGGTGTCATCATCAGTGCCGTTGTATCGGCGACAGTCGTAGTGACTATTGGTGTCCTACCGTTCCTGGGTCTGGTAGTACCGAATATCGTTTACATGCTGGTGGGCGATCATCTTCAGAAGACCCTGCCGTATACAGCCTTACTTGGCTCGATTCTGGTAATGGTAGCGGATCTCTTCAGCCGCCTTATTATCTTTCCCTATGAAATCCCGATCGGCCTCACGCTCGGCATTATCGGCAGCGTGCTGTTTATGCTGCTTCTCTTGAAAAGGAGGAACGATTATGTCGCCAAAATCTAGAAAAATTCTGTTGTTACTCGTGACGGCTGTGACACTTATCGGTCTTTATATCTTGATACAGCTGAACATGAATGCACTCGGCTATGTTTTACCTGCAAGAATACGTAAAGTTGCAGCCATCATTTTAGTAGGGGCGGCCATCGGGGTCTCCTCCCTGATTTTTCAGACGTTGACAGAGAACCATCTGCTGACACCGTCAGTGATCGGACTGGATGCGGTCTATTTATTTCTTCAGACAGTCATCATCTTTATCTTTGGCGCTGTCAGTTCGCTGCTCATGAATACCTATATCAATTTCTTTCTTTCAGTTGCACTGATGGTGTTGTTCACACTGGGACTTTTTAAGCTCGTTTTCAGAAAGAATACGTCTGTTTACTTCATCCTGCTCTTCGGGCTGGTCATGGGGACATGCTTCCAGAGTCTTTCGAGTTTTATGCATATGGTGATGAATCCGGATGATTTCCTGATGCTGCAGGACAGATTATTTGCAAGCTTCAACACAGTGAACGAGAAACTGCTTATTCTCTGCGCGGTTTTAATCTGTTTATTACTGCTTCTCGTCTACCGCAAGAGCCATGAACTGGATGTGCTAAGTCTCGGTAAGATTCACGCGGTCAACCTTGGTCTTGATGTTGACGGACTGACTAGGTCGATGCTGCTGATAGTGGCTATCCTCGTCAGCATATCAACAGCACTGGTCGGACCTATCACATTTCTCGGCATTATCGTCTGTAACATTACCTATCAGTTTATCCGGACCTATGAACATAAGCTGCTCATTGTCTGTACCATGCTGATCTCCGTGATCACGCTCCTGATCGGACAGATGATGACACAGTATATTTTTGACGGGACGACTGAAATTACGATTATGATCAATTTTGTCGGAGGACTCTACTTCATTTATTTACTATTTAAGGAGGGCGCACATGATTAAAGTCAGTCACCTATCGCTCGATATCGGAAAGAAAAAGATCCTGAAAAACGTCTCAACAGAAATCAGAAAAGGCGCTATCACAGCTATTATCGGTCCTAATGGTGCCGGTAAAAGCACACTGCTCAATGCAGCAACGCGTCTGATTGATGTGACAAGCGGTTCTGTTGAACTGAACGGCACTGAAATCACTCGCCTGAAAAGTGAGCAGGTGGCTCGGGAACTGGCGGTTCTCAAGCAAAGCAACCATACAAATTTAAAGCTGACTGTGCGTGAGCTGGTGAATTTTGGCCGCTTCCCCTATTCAAAAGGGCGTCTGTCGGCAACCGATATACAAATAGTGGATGAATCGCTGGCATATATGGGGCTTACGAACATGGAGGATGCTTATTTAGATGAACTGTCAGGCGGTCAGAGACAGCGTGCCTTTATAGCGATGACACTTGCTCAGGATACGGATTATATCTTTTTGGATGAACCGCTGAACAATCTGGATATGAAGCATTCTGTTCAGATGATGCAGCTGCTTCGACGCCTCGTACGGGAGAAACAGAAGACAATCGTGATTGTGATACACGACATCAACTTTGCCTCCTGCTACGCGGATTATATCGTCGCGATGAAAGAAGGCGAGATACTGCTGGACGGGCCGAAAGATGACGTCATCACACCGGAAGCATTGAAGGCGGTCTATGATATGGACATCAACATTGAATGCATATTCGGTCAGCAGATCTGTGTCTATTTTGATGATGAAAAGACAGTGGATGACTACGTCAGGGAAGTGCAGATGATTTAGTGGCGGACAATGAAAGGAGTGGTGCCGGGGATCAGGTGTTATATTGGGCGCAAAAATTCGGGGGAAAATGATTATACAAGGAGATTACCATGAAGAAATATTCACTTTTAGTACTTAGTTTTGCATTAATTTTGATCTTAGCAGCATGTGGCAGCAAAAAAGAAACGGCAACAGAAGAGAAGACAGCAGGAGAATCATCAGAAAATACTGTAGCAATCACAAATGAATACAAAATGATGGGTGAAAAAGAAGATGGCAGTGATGCAAAAGATGTATCAGAAAAAGTGGAAGTCCCTAAAAACTCTAAAAAAGTAGCAGTATTCGACTACGGGACATTAACCACTATGCAGGAGCTGGGTCTTGCTGACCATGTCATCGGTTTACCTAAGGGTGAAGGTAATCGCTCTGTCCCTGAGTTTCTGAAAGAATTCAAAGACGATAAGTACACCAACCTCGGTTCACTTAAAGAACCTAACTTCGAGAAACTAGCTGAACTCAGTCCTGAAGTCATTCTTATCTCAGGACGTCAGGCATCCGCTAAAGTTCTGGATGAAATGAAGAAAGCAGCACCAGACGCTAAGATCGTTTACGTAGGTACTAAAGATACAGCTTACGTTGAGAGCGTAAAAGCAAACACAGACAATATCGGTAAAATGTTTGATAAAGAAGACGCGACAACCAAATTAAACAAAGCATTAGATGACAAGATTGCAGAAGTGAAGAAAATGACAGCAGCATCTGATAAAAAAGGGCTATTTGTATTAGCGAATGAAGGCGAACTGTCAGTCTTTGGTAAAGGAGGTCGCTTCGGCTTTATCCATGACGTCTTAGGTGTGAAAGAAGCGGATAACAACATTAAAGCAGAGGGTCATGGTCAAGTCGTTAACTATGAATACTTCAACAAAGTGAACCCTGACATTATCTTTGCGATGGACAGAGGCGTTGCAGTGGGTGGAAAATCATCAAGCAAGCAAGTGCTGGCCAATAAAGTCATCAAAGATGTTAATGCGATCAAAGAGAATCAAGTCATCGAATTAGACCCATACTTATGGTACTTCTCAAGTGGCGGCGTTAAAACAACAATGCAGCAGATTGACGAGATCGAAAAAGCATATAAATAATCAGAAAATCCGACAGCTGTCGGATTTTTTGGTATAAATTTACATATACATCGTTTCCTTCTATACTGAAAAAAACTTTGGGGTGATGACATGAGGAAAATCTGGTTACGGTACGGCGTATTCATGATTGCAGGCATCGGTCTTATAACAAAGTTATTAAGTACAAGAAGAACTATCATTCTTTACAGTCTTTAAAATTTTTTGAGCAAAACTTAGCGCTACTTGTTAAGGACATTAAAAAAGATGAGGAACAGTTATAGAGAATATGGAAGTGTCCGTTATCCGGCGTTTGCTGGACACATCTCAAACTTCCCTCATCAGTCATCTAAAAAGAGTCCGCTACTCACAAAGTAACGGACTCTTTTCTTCCTTATTAAACTTCAAACAATGATGATAGGTCATCCTGCTTCAATATATTGCCGACGAAGAACTCACCAAACTCACCGTAGCGGGCAGAGACTTCATCGAAACGCATTTCATATACTAACTTCTTGAACTGCAGTACATCGTCAGCGAAGAGTGTAACACCCCATTCGTGGTCGTCAAAGCCGACGGAACCGGTAATGAACTGTTTCACTTTACCTGCGTAGCTGCGTCCGATCATGCCATGTGAACGCATCAGCTCTTTGCGGTGATCCATCTCAAGCATATACCAGTTATCATTGCCCTCACGACGTTTGTCCATTGGATAGAAACAAACGTACTCTGTACGAGGGATTTCTGGATATAAGCGAGAACGGACATGAGGATTCTGATAAGGATCTTCATTAGAGTCACCAGCTAAATAGTTGCTCAGTTCAACGACAGATACGTATGAATAAGTAGGGATTAAGTAGTCGCTGATAGCCAGTTTATTGAATTCTGTTTCAAGTGCTGTCAGCTGCTTCATTTCAGGACGTAGCATCCAGAGCATTAAGTCCGCCTTCTGTCCTGTGATGTTGTAGAACGCATAAGAGCCTTCTTTTGCTTCATGATTCGCTTCAAGCTTGGTTAAATATTCTTTAAGCTCAGTGACCATTTGTTCACGGTCTTCTGCTTCAACGAGTTTCAAGCTTGTGAAATCGATGGCGTAGAATAAATGGAGGCTATACCAGCCATCGAGTGTTTTTGCTGCTTCGATCATTCATATCTCTCCTCTTGTCTTAGTCCTCTCCAATATACCATAATTAGCGGAAAATTCTGCATTCAGACTTTTACAAATTGATGACGTGAATTCTATTCGTAAATGCTCTATAATAAGGATGTAAATTGTATGAAACACTACTAGGAGGCTGTTATGGCTAATTTAATGGATGTATTAAAAAGCAAATTAGAAGGGAAAAATGTTCGTATCGTTTTCCCTGAAGGTAACGATGAGCGTGTTCTTGCAGCGGCAGTGGAACTCGGCAAATCTGACTACGTGGCACCTATCGTGCTAGGTAAAGAAGAAGAACTGAAAGCACTCAGCGAAAAAATCGGTGTATCTTTAGACGGTTTAGAGACTATTGATCCTGCGACGAGTGAATTACGTTCAGAATTAATCGCTTCTTTCGTTGAACGTCGTAAAGGAAAAGCAACTGAAGAGCAAGCTGAACAGCTGATGAACGACGGCAACTACTTCGGTACCATGCTTGTGCATACAGGTAAAGCAGCGGGTCTTGTATCAGGTGCTGCACATTCTACAGCTGACACGGTGCGTCCAGCACTGCAAATCATCAAAACAAAACCAGGCGTCGCGAAAACATCTGGTGTCTTCTTCATGTTACGTGAAGACGAGCAGTATGTGTTTGGAGACTGTGCCATCAACCCTACTTTAGAAGCATCTGATTTAGCGGAAATCGCTATTGAAAGTGCGAAGACAGCTCAAAGCTTCGGTATGGAACCTAAAGTGGCGATGCTCAGCTTCTCTACAAAAGGGTCAGCAAAAACGCCTGAAACAGAAAAGGTTGTTGAAGCTACTCGTCTTGCTCAAGAGAAAAAAGCAGAAGCAGGGCTCGAAAATGTTGTTATCGACGGTGAATTCCAGTTCGATGCTGCATTTGTTCCTTCTGTCGCTGCTAAAAAAGCACCTGAATCACCAATCCAAGGTGATGCGAATGTATTCGTCTTCCCAAGTCTTGAAGCAGGTAACATCGGTTACAAAATCGCTCAACGTTTAGGTGGATTTGATGCAATCGGCCCTATCCTTCAAGGTTTAAATGCACCTGTCAACGACTTATCTCGTGGCTGCTCAACTGATGATGTCTATGATTTAGCGATCATCACAGCAGCACAAACGCTTTAATGTCCAAGTTTCAGGACAGATGGCAATATATTGATCACACGACAGGACTGCAGCCCATGCAGTCCTTCAGTTTTGATGATACCTTTTGCCATTTAGTCGGTAAGGAGAACTGGCACAGTGTCGTCCGTACATGGATTCATCAGCATGTCGTCATATTGGGAATCCATGACAGCAGGCTGCCTCATCTGAAAGAAGGAATTGATTATCTCATTGAACAGGGGTATGGCGCCATCGTCCGTAATTCAGGCGGACTCGGTGTCGTGCTGGATAGCGGGGTCCTCAATATCTCGTTGATCTTCAACGGCGGGGAATCGTTCTCGATAGATGGCGGTTATGAGCTGATGTATCAACTTATTAAAGAGATGTTCAAAGACTATGGTGTGATGATTGAAGCGAAGGAAATTGAGCACTCATATTGCCCGGGCAGTTATGACTTGAGCATCAACGACCGGAAGTTCGCTGGCATCTCTCAGCGACGGGTGCGCGGTGGCGTGGCCGTACAGATTTATCTCTGTGTAGAAGGAAGCGGCAGTGAGCGTGCACAGCTCATGCAGGAATTCTACAAGCGGGCCCTTCAAAATGAGAAGACAAAATTCAGCTATCCGGACATTCATCCACAAGATATGGCGAGTTTAAGCGAACTGCTGGGGCTTGAGCTGACTGTCCAGGAAGTTCTTTTTAAGCTGTTAGGGGCCATGAAAAGCCTGGGTTCAGATTTGTCGATGCTGGAGATGACAGATGAGGCCTGGTCATTGTATAATGATTACTTCGATAG
The DNA here is from genome assembly GCF_030376725.1 of Macrococcus bovicus. NCBI lineage: Bacteria > Bacillati > Bacillota > Bacilli > Caryophanales > Staphylococcaceae > Macrococcus > Macrococcus bovicus. Next base: position 1,922,255 of record NZ_CP128470.1, on the reverse strand, counting down.
AATGATTGAGCGTAATGATAAAATGAGAAGAAATATGGAGGATGTGAACAGCAATGCGTAATAAGTTTCAAGTCTGCGATGACTGTCAGGCCGTTAACCTGCGAACATTATTGCCTAAACTCGAGAAGCTTGATCCAGATGCGGAAGTTGAAGTCGCATGTCAATCCTACTGTGGTCCCGGACGAAAGAAAACTTTTGCGTTTGTGAACAACCGTCCATGTGCTGCCCATACAGAAGAAGAGCTGATGGAGAAAGTCGAGAAACGACTGGCACAAAAACGTGATCCGGAGGAAGAGGCACGTCTTCAGAAACGTAATGAAGAACGTAAACGCCGGATGGAAGAGCAGGAAGCAAAAATCAAAGCAAAACGTATGAAGTAAAGTTCCGCCGTTATGAACGGTGGAACTTTTTTCTTTACAATGCAACAACATTATCTTTATCTCAAATTTACAGGGGCTTTACAACAGCTTGATATAGTAGAGGGGAAGAAAATGATGAGATGAAAGGTGGACTTATACAGATGAAACGTATTCTGATAACAGGTGCACGTGCACCGATCTCTTATGCAGTAGTCCAGCAGCAGGTTGCGCTCGGCAATCAGGTTTATCTGACTGATTCTACCAATAAAGTCAGCATCAAAAATACTAAATTCATCGAGAAATTCATCATGACGACTTCTCCCCGCTTTTCTACACTGGAATACATAGAAGATATCAATGCGATTGTACGTGAATACCATATCGATTATATTCTGCCGCTCAACGAAGAATCATTCTACCTCTCATACTCCAAGCATCTGCTGGCGGCACCGGTCTGGGTAGAAGACATCGATAAAATGCTGTCTGTCCATAATAAATTCAATTTTACAAAGCTGATGCAGGAGATGGGCTTCAAAGTCCCTGACACCGCTTATGTCTATACTAAAAAAGAATTGACTCATTTCATCACAAACCATCCAGCTGAACACTATATCGTCAAACAGCCTTTTGGACGTTTTGGTCAGTCTGTACGTAAAATCTCCAGATATTCATTAGAGTTCGGCAATGAAGTCCAGTTTCCATTTATGATTCAGACGCTGATATACGGGACAGAGTGGTGTTCATATTCAATGGCTTATGAAGGAAGAACCCTGTCGACGTCACTTTACTTATCTAACACACATGAAAGCTACAACTGTTCCACGCATTTTCATTCACAGCGCAACCCTGAACTGCAGGCAGTGATTGAAGAGGTCATCCATAAACTAGAGTGGTCTTATCAGATTGCCTTTGACGTTATTCAGTGCAGCAACACCGGTGATTTTTATTTCATCGAGTGCAATCCGAGAGCAACGAATGGTGCCTTGTTCATGAAGCCTGAAGTCTGGAATCTGACAGTCACTGCCCCGACTTATGAGGTAAGACAGCTGATTTTTGTCTCGCTTTTCAACTGGATGAAGAAACCGAAGAAGGACACCTTCGAGAAGCTCAAATACGGCAAAGATGTCTTCTGGCATCCTAACGAAAAAGTGATTTTCTTTGAACAGCTGATCAGCGGGGCCCGGTGGTGGGTCTCGGCAAAAAGAAGGAAAGTCGCCGTCAATGCAATCACGACGCATGATATTGAATGGAATGATGAACTGATCAGCTTATAAAGCGAGGGATTCGATGATTTATACGAGGTTCGATGCTATTCCGTTTGAACAAGTCACTGATTCACCTGTCAATAAAGACTATCTGAAATATATGATGGATGGGATTGAGCGCGGTATCACGAATGTACAGGCGAAAGTAGAGGTGCTGCTGATAGATGGGCAACTGATACCATACAGCGTTAAATCTGGCGGCTATCAGGACAGCTGGATTCATTCATTTACCGGGCAATATATCGAGGAGATGGTCAGTGAGATTGAACGGATGACCTTACCTCCGCTCGTTCAAAAAGGAGCAGGTCTCTTGCTCAGTGCAGGGCGCTTGATCTTAAAAGGCACGCGGGAAAAGACGGTCACTGTTTTTCCGTCCTTTATGTCAACGACGCTCTACACCGGCGACCAGCTCAGGCACATTGAGCAGATTACAGAGGAGCTCAGTCGCCGCTATCCGCGTCATGCACTTGTCTTCAGGACGGTCAGTGATGAGCTGGTCAAAATGCAGCTGGAAGGAGCGGGTTACGAACCGCTGATATCTCGCGCTGTCTATCTCTATGATTCTGCTGAGCCCCATACGAAGAATGAACGGAAAGACCTCAAAAAAGACAGCAAAAAACTTGAGAAAAGTGGACTGACTGTCTCAGACGAGCTGTCAGAAGCTGACTTTGATGCGCTTATTCCTTTATATAAGCAAGTTTATCTTGATAAATATTCTATACATAATCCGCATTATACTGCTGACTTTTTCCGTTTTATCTATCACCATACATCGCTCAAATGGTTTGTGTTAAGAGAGCACGAGCGCATCGTTTCTTTTATGGGGGTCCAGCAAAAAGGAGATATGCTGTTCCCGGCGTACTTTGGGATGGACCAGTCTTATCAAGGGCTGTATTTTATGACGAGCGGCCTGCTCTATCAGTATGCGAATGATAAGAGGCTTAAAATCAATAACAGTGCAGGTGCAAAAGACTACAAACTGGCGCGTGGCTCCAGACCCTTTCTTGAGTATCACCTGATTTATACGAAACATCTCAAGATAGAGCAGCGCGTCTTCTACGCTATATTTATTAAATGTGCTACACCTCTTGGTGCATTTTTACTCAAAAAACTCCAGTTCAAGTCAACAGTTTAGCTACTATTCTGACAATTTTGCGGTATAATAAGCATATCATTATAAAGAGAACAGTCGGACGCAGGTCCGTCTTTTCTTTTTTTATTAAGAGGTGTGGCATATGGTTAATATCAGAAAGGCGAATATAGAAGATATTCCGGCTATCCGCCGTGTTGCGACGATGGCATGGCATGATACGTATCAGAACATTGTGGCAGCCAGTACTATCGCCCAGTTTCTTTCAGCCGCTTATAGTGATGAACATCTGACAAAAAGACTGGCTAGTTCGGTATTTCTAGTGGCGGAAGAAAACAACGAAGTCGTTGGGTTTACAAACTTGATCAACGGCACAGAACTCTTTTTATCAGCTATATACGTGATCCCCGGCTACCAGCGTCAGAATATCGGGGGCAGACTGATTGCTTCTGGTCTTGAAATCTGTAACGATTACCCGGAACTTTTTGTCGAGGTGGCAAGTGACAATCAGACAGCAGGTCAGTTCTACCGTAAGAATGGCTTTGAACTTGTTCGCGAGTATGAAGAAGACTTATTCGGAGAGAAAGTCATAACAGGTTTACTGAAGAAAAAACTATAAGTCTACAGGGAAACGCGATACGAGAGCGTTTCCTTTTTTTATGGTAAAATTGAAGTATTCTATGTTGGAGGACACGAATGAGCTATCAATTTCAGAAAATGCCTGAAGAAAAAGTATTTAAAGATCCCGTCCATCGTTATATCCACGTCAGAGATCAGCTGATCTGGGATTTGATCAAGACGAAGGAATTTCAACGATTGAGACGTATCAAGCAGCTCGGTACACTCTATCTGACGTTTCCTTCTGCAGAGCATTCAAGGTTCACGCATTCGCTCGGTGTCTATGAAATCGTCAGACGGATGATTGATGAAATCTTCAGAAATCGGCCTGCCTGGCATGACGAGGATCGACCGCTGGCGCTGTGTGCAGCGCTTCTGCATGATCTAGGGCACGGGCCATTCTCTCATTGTTTTGAGAAGATATTCCATACAGATCACGAGGCATATACCCAGGCGATCATTACAGGCGATACAGAAGTCAATGCTGTTCTGTCCCGTGTACATCCCGGCTTTGCGCAGGAAGTAGCAGACGTCATCAACAAGACGCATCAGAATAAGCTGGTTATTTCGATGATATCTTCACAGATAGATGCTGACCGTATGGACTATCTGCAGCGAGACGCCTACCACACGGGGGTAAGTTATGGTAGTTTTGATATGGAGCGTATTTTAAGGCTGATGCGGCCGACGGAAGATGAAGTCGTCATTAAAGAGAGCGGTATGCATGCGGTGGAAGATTATTTGATGAGCCGTTATCAGATGTACTGGCAGATTTATTTTCATCCGGTCAGCAGAGGCGGAGAAGTATTGCTGAACCGTTGTTTTAAACGGGTGAAAGCACTGTACGAAGCAGGTTATCAGTTTAAGTCACCACCCGTTCATCTGCTGCCCTTCTTTAAAGATACAGTTTCTGTTCAGGATTATTTGAGGCTGGATGAGACGGTTTTATTTTTCTATCTTCAGGAGTGGATGGACGAGGAAGATGCTATTTTAAGTGATTTGTCACGACGATTTGTTAATCGTGATCTGTTCAAGTATTTGCCGTTTGATGGCTCTGTGATTACAATCGGTGAACTGACTGAGCTTTTCATGCAGGCAGGCATTGATCCCGAGTATTATTTTGTGTCAGACGCTTACAGCGATCTGCCTTATGACTATGACCGGCCGGGCTCCAAAAATAATCGTAAACCGATTCATCTGCTGACACGTCAGAATCAGATTAAAGAAATCAGTACACAGTCTGTCATTATCAACAGTATTACAGGCGTCAACCGGATGGATTATAAGCTTTATTATCCGAAAGAGATGATTGTGAATATCAAAGAGCCGGCCATTAAAGGCGCCATTATTAATCTGCTGAATGAATTAAACTAGAGGTGAAGTCAAATGGCACAATTTCAGTTCAATATTATTAAGAATGATCCTTTAGACGGGCACAAAGGCACCAATGCAGGCGCGATCAGCCTTGAGAATGTGGCTCCTGTCTTTATAGATGTGCTTGAGAAACATGCCTTCATTGATATCGGGGCTATGCATGCGAGAAGTGAAGTGGAAAAGCGTGTAAAATGGATAGACGACGAAGAAGAAGTGAAGGGTGAGGATGCGAAACCTTACTGGCTGGTCTGGGTGACAACAGAGCGGGGTGCGAATGGTCCCTACTATGCAGGGGTTACAGCGTGCTATATGCTCGTCAATAAAGCGAAGAAGCGAGCGTTCAAACGGATGCATGAACATGTCAATATGATGGATAAATCGATGAAACATCATTTTATTCTTGACCAGATTGGTGATGATAATAAGCGGGTGCTCGCTGAATTCCTGCAACAACATAATGAAACGATGTGGCAGAATGCACCGCAGGAACTGAAAGCACAGTTAAATGTTTCAGAATAGTGAACCCCTTGAATTTTTAGAAAGAGAGTCGTAAGATGGTACTAGCTATCAAAATAGCTAGGACACTAAAGAAAGCAGGTCACTGTACCTGCTTTCTTTATTTTTTGCTATAATGTTTGCAGGTGAATAAAAATGAAAATTTGGGTATCGACAGAGCAGAAAATTAAACAGCATAATGAAGTGCAGAAATTCAGAGGAGAAAGCGCTGGTGAGCTGACCGAAAAGCGCGTGCCTTATCTCACTTACACAGAAGAAGTGGGAGATGAAACGATTGCCGTCAGAGTCAAACTCGATCCGGCAGGCATCCGTATCTCCCGTAAAGGCATGATCAACATGGATTTTCTGTTTGTAGAAGGCAAAACCACACAGAATTCCTACGAAACCCCGGCAGGCCGGGCTGTAATGGATGTCCACACTACAAAACTTGACTATAAAAAACTAGCGGTCGGTGGCCGTCTTGTCATTGAATATGAACTCAGTGAGCAGAACGTCAGTCACGGGCATTTTAAATATCAACTGGATTATAAGGAGAGATTACAATGAATATTGTTAACACGCTCAAAAACACTTTGATTGAAGAAATCAAAGCGGCCATTTTAAAGGCGGAACTCGTGACTGAAGTACCTGAAATCAAGATTGAAACACCTAAAGATACAGCAAATGGGGATTATGCCTCTAATATTGCGATGGTACTGACAAAGCTTGCCAAACGCAACCCACGTGAAATTGCACAGCTGATTGTCGACAATCTGGATGCCTCTAAAGCGCATGTCGAAAAAGTGGAGATTGCGGGACCGGGTTTCATCAACTTCTATATGGACAACAGCTATCTGACGGATATTATCTCACAGGTATTGTCTCAGCAGGAGAAGTTTGGCCATCAGTCTGAACAGAAGAAGGAAAAGATTCTTCTTGAATATGTATCTGCGAACCCGACAGGTGATCTGCATATCGGACATGCACGTAATGCGGCAGTCGGCGATACTCTGGCTAATGTTCTGGCGGCGGCAGGCTATCCGGTGGAGAGAGAATATTATATCAATGATGCTGGTAAGCAGATTGAGAACTTAGCTTACTCAATCGAAGCACGTTATCTGCAGGCACTGGGTCAGGAAGCTGAACTGCCGGCAGATGGCTATCACGGCAAGGATATTATCGGTATCGCAGAAGAGCTTGCTCAGCAGAATGCAAGCTATAAAGACATGCCGTCTGATGAACGTCTGAAAGCATTCCGTAAACTTGGGCTGGAGTATGAGATGAAGAAACTGAAACAGGATCTCTCGGACTTCAATGTCCATTTTGATAACTGGTTCAGTGAAACAACATTATATGAGACAGGCAAAATTGATGCGGCACTTGCTAAGATGACAGATAACGGTTATATCTTTGAAGAAGATGATGCGACATGGTTACGCACAACAGACTTTAAAGACGATAAAGACCGCGTCCTTATCAAGAAGGATGGCAGCTATACTTACTTCCTGCCGGATATCGCATACCATTATGACAAGATTGAACATGGCAATGATACGCTTATCAATTTATTCGGTGCTGACCATCACGGCTATATCCCTCGTCTGAAAGCATCGCTTGAAACGCTCGGTATCGATTCAGAGCGTCTTGAGGTACAGGTGATGCAGATGGTCCGTCTCATGAAAGATGGCAAGGAGATGAAGATGAGTAAGCGGACGGGAAATGCGATCACGCTGCGCGACATCATGGATGAAGTGGGTGTTGATGCTGCCCGTTATTTCCTGACGATGCGTAGTCCGGATACTCATTTTGACTTCGATATGGAGCTTGCGACGAGTGAATCAAGTGATAATCCTGTCTATTATGCACAGTATGCGCACGCACGTATCTGTTCGATCATCAGAGCAGCCAAAGAGCAAGGCATTGACATTGATGCAAACGCGGATTTCAGTCTTATCACCAATGACAAGGCGTATGAACTGCTGAAACGTGTTGCTGACTTTGAAAGTACGATAGAATCAGCTGCAGAGCATCGTGCACCTCATCGCATTACGAATTATATTCAGGATTTAGCAAGTCACTTCCATAAATTCTATAATGCAGAGAAAGTTCTGACAGAAGACGCTGCGAAATCAAGCGCGCATGTTGCCATGATTGAAGCGGTTAGAATTACACTGAAAAATGCCCTGACATTAATCGGTGTTTCTGCCCCGGAAAAGATGTAATTCCCAAGCGGAACTGAAGAATCAGTTCCGCTATTTTTCTATGATAAAGGAGATGCCCATGAAAAAATCAGTCATATTACTCTCACTGTTTCTGCTCGGTGGATGCCAGGCGGAGCAGTCGGAAGAAAGAATCATCAGTTTGATGCCTAGTAACACAGAGATCCTCTATGAGATGGGACTCGGCAAGGAAGTAGTCGGTGTGACCACCAATGATGACTTCCCGAAAGACGTGAAGACGAAAGAACAGTTTGACAGTTTTAATCTGAATAAAGAGCAGTTACTGAGAGCGAAGCCCTCTGTCATTGTGACCCATGAATCTGCGCGCGCGAGTCAGCAGAAAGTGCTGGACTCACTAAAAGATAAGGGCGTCAAGATAGTCTATATCAAAGAAGCGAAGAAGCTGGATGAAATAGATGACACAGTGATGCAGATTGCTGAAGCGGTCGGGCATGAAAAAGAAGGCGAAAAGTTGGCTGATCGCATTGAGCAGGAGACAGCGGCAGTGCTGAAAAAGTATGACCATTTACCTGACAAGAAAGTATTTATAGAAGTCTCGTCAGAGCCGGATATCTATACAGCAGGGCAGCATACCATGCTGGATGATATGCTGACACAGCTTAAAGTGACGAACACCTTCCATGACATTGAAGGATGGCAGCCTGTCGCACTTGAAACGGTAGTGCGACGAAAACCAGATATCATGTTATCTGTGACAGGTGCTAAGGCTGAAGATTATGCCAGACTTGTCAAAGAGCGTCCGGGACTGAAAAGTGTCAAAACAGATACGTTGAATGATGACTGGATGACACGACCAGGCCCAAGAATCGCGAAAGGACTGGAAGAACTTGCACAAGCCCTGGAGGACTAGGTTAGCCATCATCCTGGCAGGTGCTATGTTCTGCCATATATTCTTTGTGAAAGGACATCTCCTGCCCGTCGATGCATTTGACTGGCTGATTATCCGGGACATCCGGCTGCCACGCACGCTGCTCGGATTCCTGACAGGTTTTATCCTTGCCGCTACAGGGGCAGTCTTCCAGACCATCTTCAATAATAAGTTAGCTGATTCTTTCACGCTCGGTATCGCAGGTGGTGCAAGTCTTGGCAGTGCGCTGGCTGTCCTGCTGGGTATCTCCGCTACGGTGATGAGCATCACAGGCAGCCTTCTGACCCTTCTTGCGGTCGTCTCACTGACCCAGCTTTATTTCCGCCGGGACCAGCGCGCCGGTATGATACTTTTCGGCATGTTCATTAACTTCTTCTGTTCAAGTGCCCTTTACGGTCTGGTTATCCTGTGGCCGGGTCAATCGAGACAACTCTTAAATTATCTCTTTGGTAGCATTGGTGCAGCCGAATGGCAGAATATCTATGTGCTGGTGCCGGTGACTTTAATGGGAATAGTGGTACTCCTTAAACTTGCGCGGCCGATCATGATAGGCGCAAGCGGTGAAACCATCGCACGCGGTGTAGGGATTGAACAGCAGAAAGTGGAATATACAGCGCTGATTACAGCCTCAATCATGACAGCTGTGCTGGTCAGTATCACGGGTATTATCGGATTTGTCGGGCTGATTGTGCCCCAGTTTTTTAAACAGACGACGACACTGCTGACGACGGGAATAGTAGGGGGAGTGGCGGTTATAGCAGCAGATTTTCTGGGTAATAACATGTTGACGCCACTGCAGATACCCGTCAGTGTGCTGCTATCATTAGCAGGACTTCCTTTACTGATGACGATGATGCTCAAAAAAGAATGGAGAAGGGGATAGCCATGACTAGTTATTATCATTATCACAATGGCAGCTGGACTAAACAGGCACTTCATGTAGAGGATATCAGACCTGAAGATATGACCTGGACAGAACGAATAAGTGAAATGTCCGTGATGACCGGCAATATACTGAAGATTGAAACAAGGGAAGATCACGAAGCACTCTGGGGTTCTCACATTTACAGGCAGAGCCTTGAAGATGAAGCTGATCATGCAGATTTTCAGTTTTATCTCGATAGGGATGATTTAATCCTGATGAATATAGATGTGCCGAAGATGTTCTCTTATACAGAAGAAGAGCTTTTAAATGACAAGAGCAGGCGTTCAGCTGTCGAGACCTTTTATATCATCATCAAAAATACGACCCACGAATATATGGCACAGATTGATATATTTGAACAGAAGCTCCATAAAATTCTTTGGGAAGTCAAGGAGCGTAACAATATCAAGATTCTCAACCAGGTGGCGGAAGCGGACCATCAGCTGCTGCTCTGTAAAACACAGATTGTGACGGTGACCGAACTCTTTATGATGACAGAAGAAGCGTTTGGCAAGGAAGTTGAGGAGAGCAAGTATTATTATCAGATGAAGATGCGGGTGGAACGTGCAAGATTCCTCATCAATGCTTATGAAGAAGAAATAGACGCCTTGCTCGATTTTGAGAATCTGGTCTCCTCTTATCGCGGCAATGAAATCACCAAGACACTGACGATTTTCACGGCTCTGTTTGCTCCTGCCACTCTGCTCGGCGCTATATGGGGCATGAACTTTAAGCATATGCCGGAGCTGGACTGGAAGCTCGGCTATTTAATGGCACTTCTATTGATGGTAATGGTGACGTATTTCATCTATATCTACTTGAAAGGTAAAGGCTGGATGGGTGATCTTCTTGATAACAAGTCACATCATAAGAATAAGTTTTTCTGATGCAGATGGTACTGGTAAAGTGAAGCGATATGGAGCGCATTCTGGAACTGTCCATGCATAATAGCTGCTTCCACTTCGGACAGAGACATGAGCTCAGTAGAGATGACTTCAAATGAATCCGGCTGAGTCTGACCGGTGTTAGTTGTCTCCGGAATCAGCACGGTATGACACCGGTTCGTCTGGAGCGCAGGATTAGGCAGCATCTCACTTAGCAGCTGTCCACATCCTTTATAACCGGTTTCCTCCAGCAGTTCACGCTCTGCTGCAGCGATGATCCCTTCATCACGCTCGATGATACCAGCAGGCAGTTCAAGAATCTCTTGATCACAGCCTATTCTGAACTGTTTTTCCACAATGAGCTGGCCTTTATGAAAAGCAATAATATTGACCCAGTCAGGCTGGACAATTTGATAGAAGATACCTTGTTCCCCACCCACAGTCATTTCAAGTGTTTTAATTTTAAAGATATGGTAGTCGTGTTGTGCCATTAATTTTTTCACGGATGATTCCCCCTGTCTGTTCGTTACTATCTTAACAAAAAGGGTATAACATAAAAAACATTTGATAGAGGAGCTGTGAATGACAGTGGAGAGACTGGCGGGCGGTATTTTTGAAACAATTCACTTGGACCAATCTATAACGTATACCTCGAGTGTTGAAGCGCATGAAGTGGATGTGCAGAGTGGCTCAGTTGTCATTGAAGGACGTCTGAATGCACCATATTTAGTCAATGCAGGCGAAGTGGAGATCACATCCACTCTTGAAACAACTCACCTGACCAACCAAAAAGAGGCTTATCTGAAAGTGACGGATGATGTTGTAGCACAAACGATCAATAATGCAGGTATACTTGAACTGGGCGCTCACTGCCAGGCAGAGACCATTGAATCAACAGGTCAACTTCAGGCAGCAGGCACAATAGAGGCTGCATCAGTACGTCTGGAAGGCGTCCTTCAATTGCATGATGTCCGTGCGGACCAATTAAATATTATCGTCACTCACAATGGTTCAGCCGAATATCTGACAGCATCCGATATTAACATCACCGCTAAGCGAGAAGCCCTTATTTTCAAGGATCATGATCATTCTCTAAAAATAGACGAAATAGATGGCGGTCATGTATATGTGGAGAATATAATCGCTGATCTGGTCAGAGGCGACCAGGTCACCATTGGGCCGAATTGTACCATCAAGGTCGTAGAGTACACAGAGGACTTCAAACTGGATGACCAATCTGATGTTCTTGAACTCGGAAAAATAACAAGAGACTAGGAGAACAACATGAATATTATCGTAACAGAAAATGATGTAGCCATTCATTATGAAGTGAGTGGAAGAGGGTATCCGCTGATTTTACTGCATGGTCAGTTTATGAATGTGACGATGTTTAATGAATTTGAGACAGCTTTAAAAGAGAACTATCAGCTGATCAAAATTGATTTAAGGGGACACGGCTACTCAGATAAACCCTTCAAAATCCGTATGGAAGATTATATGGAAGATGTCCTGACAGTAATGGATGAACTGCTGATCAAGCAGGCTCATTTCCTAGGTTATGGTCTAGGAGGAATGGTAGCTGAAGCAATCGCAAGCAGCTATCCTGGAATTGTGCAGCGCCTGATATTAGTAACAGTCGGCAATGAACCGTTTAATGTGTCAGAGGATAAGTTTCAGGCCCAGTATTCAAACATTCTCCGGACGATGAAGCCCGAGAAGCGTCAGAAGTTTCTTGAGGAATATATGTATCACGATGCGAAGAAAGTGAACAAATGGAAGAAGTCTTTACGCGATACAGGTACTAATTTAACGAAACGGGAGCGTACTGCGGTCAATCATTCAACAGAAGGAATTGACTTACTCAGCAGCGCACATCACATCACTGCCCCGACCCTGATTATAAGCGGTAAACATGATGAACTGATCAAACCTGATAACGGCTATACTTTAAGCAAGGAGATTCCGACCAGCTTTCATTACCTTTATGAAAACAGCGGACATGCGCCGATGATAGAGGAACAAGAAAGATTTCTGGAGGATATCCAGACCTTTCTTTCTACAGAAACGCAAGTATAGGGAAACACAATCATGTGTTTCCCTTTTTATTTTATCTATAATTCTTTACAACCTTAAAAATCGGGTAATACACTAGAAAGGAGGAGCTTGATTATGAGTGAATTTAAATCGATGGACGGTACAATGATTAATTATGAATCAACAGGCTCCGGGGACCCCCTTATTATGATCCATGGGTTAAATGGTAACCTGAAGATGTTTGAAGGAATTAAAGAAGCTCTCGGAGAAAATTATCGCGTTATTACATATGATGTCAGAGGCCATGGCCATTCTGATCGGCCTCAAGATTATGCACTGGATGATCATATCGATGATTGTTTGGAGCTTTTCACACATTTAGATATCAAGAAGGCGCATATTTTAGGCTATTCAATGGGCGCCTATATTGCGCTCGGCTTAGTGACGCGTTATCCGCGAAAAGTAGATAAGCTGATTTTAGTAGGCGCGAAATCGAATGCGGCCGTCAGTTCGTTCGCACGTCTCATGATGGAACATCGCAGTGAAATCAAAAATAAATCTAAAAAAGAAGCGCTCGAAATTCTGAATGATTACATGTTTTATAATAAAGAAAAAGTGAAGGCCTGGCAGAATGCGGTTAATCAATATAGTACGTTGGATGCAAATGAAGAAGCCGTCGCTTCCAGAAGCATCAGCGGTTTTGATTATCGTAAAGAATTACATAAGGTGCCCAATACAACACTATTGATCACCGGTGAATATGATCGGCTGAATCCGTCAGAAGAGAGTGAACTGATTGCGCGTTATATACCGAACAGTCAACTCGTGAAATTCAAGTATTCTGGTCATGCTCCTCTCGCAGAGGAACCTGAGCGATTTGTCGAGGAAGTACAATCATTTTTGAAACAATAGAATAGAGGGATGATTGATGGCTCATAACTTTTATGATGACAGATTTTTCTTTGAGCAATACAGTCAGATGCCACGTTCATTAAAAGGATTGGACGCGGCAGGCGAATGGGCAACATTCCGTGATATGCTGCCATCGCTTAAGAATACGAATGTCCTGGATCTGGGCTGCGGTTATGGCTGGCACTGTGAATATGCAGTGGCGCAGCATGCAGCAAAGGTGGTAGGTATAGATATATCAGAGAAAATGCTGCAGAGAGCGCGGCAGCAGCCCCATGCTGATCAGATTACTTTTATAAAAGGCTCGGTAGATGACCTTGAAGAGATGGGCTTTGAATCGCATGAGTTTGATGTAGTGATGAGTTCATTAGCCTTTCATTATCTGCCTGACTTTGAAACGGTCGTAGAACAAGTAAAAGAAGTTCTGACTTTCAACGGGACTTTTATTTTTAGTATTGAACATCCTATCTACACCGCTCATCATTCACAGGATTGGGTTTATGATGCAGCAGGGAAGCCGGCTCACTGGCCGGTGGATGATTATCAGTATGAAGGTGAAAGACAGGTCGAATTTCTGGAAACGAGAGTGACCAAGTATCACCGGACACTCAGTCATTATCTGAATGTCCTGATAGACCATCACTTTGTTATCGATGGGCTTGCAGAGCCAGTACCTTCTGAAAAAATGCTTGAAGAAAGCCCTCATATGAAAGAGGAACTGAGAAGACCGATGATGTTAATTATATCTGCCAGAAGAAAATAACTTCGACTGATGTCGAAGTTATTTTCAGATGTCCTATACAGATGTAAGAGGAGTCCGCTATAATACACATAAGTGAAAAAGATTGTTGAGGTGTATTATGAGCAAGTTTAGTTTGAAGCACATGACAGAAGAGGAAATCAAGCATTATGAGCAGCCGCTTGCTTTTTATCTTCAGCATGAAAAAATAGAGACATTAAAAAACATCTGCAAATACTATCAGATTAAAGGCTATTCCAATAAAAAGAAGGATGAGCAGATTGACTTAATTGTTTCCCGTGTATTTAAGGATTTTACGGCAGCTGACCGTATGTTTGAGAACATGTCTGTAGAAGACTATAATGTGTTGAACCATTTACTGATTGCAGATACATTCTCTACAGAAGCAGAGAGAGAAATGCCTGCGCAGAACTTCATGTTTGTTAAGGAAGGCCGAGTATTTATTCCGGCGGATATCAAAGAATATTTACGGCGCTATGTGGTTGAAAAAAGCCAGTCACAGCAGCAAAGTGATGAAGTCAAGCTGCTTGTCAGTGCCGTTAACTTGTACGGTTATTTCTCGCTTGCTCATTATAGATTGCTCGCTGAACGCTTTACCGGGAGTCAGCAGACAGAAGAACAACTGGCTGAAGAACTGCAGGGGATTGCTACCGTAAAGGATGGCTTTGTGCTGAACCCGTTAATTGAAGCAGCCCATTTCAGCGGTACGGGCATAGAATCTAAACGCCAGTATTATATACCAGATACCTGGGAACAGTTCCAGCATTACTTTGCGTTCGAATACTATGAAGATTCACCTGAAATTCAGGCACTCTTGCGCTTCCTTGATTCTTATATCATCGATGCCGAACAGCAGAAAGATGTTCAGGATACCATTATCGTGATGATGAAAATGATTGATAATCCGGTGAATTTAACGGCTATTCTGCAGGATATGATTGACCAGAACGTGTTGAGGGCACTCGACATGAACCAGGCCTCCGTGCTGATGCTGAATGCTTATCAGACCGTTCGTAACTGGCATCTTGGTGGCTATAAGATGATAGAGATGAAACAACCCGTGCCACGCGTGATCAACAAACGTGTAGAGAAAAAAAGCAAAAAAAAGAAAAAGAAAAATATTAGCCGAATTAAAAAATAAGCTGCCAGTGGCAGCTTATTTAAGTTTCATTGACGACAAGGAACGTGACGATCTCCTGAGTATGATTATACCAGTAATGAGGCTCAGTTGCTTTATACATATAGGATTGGTGAGGGGACAGATTATAGCTTTCATCTCCGACAACGAGTGTCAATGTCCCCTCGAGGCAATAAACAAATTCCGTCCCTTTATGGGAAATATGTTTTGAAATCTGAGAATTAGGCTGAATCGTAATCTTTAAGGGTTTGAAAATACTGTTGACATGATTACTGAGATCACGATAGTCAAAATTGTTTTGATTGACGACTGCAGTCTCTGTCAGTTCATTATAATCGAAGAAAGCACTTGGGTGGACGCCTAAAACATCCGCTATATTACGCAATGATCCCATAGTCGCGCTGCACTTATCTCTCTCCAGCTGAGATAAAAAAGGAATAGAGAGTTCTGTTTTTTCTGCGATTTGTTTTAAAGTCATCTTCTTTAATAAACGTATTTCTCGTATTTTCTGTCCGATACTCAATCTTGACACCTCTCACCATTCTGATTATTCAAATTATAGCATTTATCAGGGGAATTAAATATACGTTTTAAATATATATTTGATGTTTTTAGACATAACGATGGAGAGATTTCAATCTTGGGCAATATTATGGGAAGTGCTTCTAGTTCTTGCTATAATAGACTTAACAACCTAAAGGAGCAATTACTATGACAATCTATGATTACAAGGTACAACTGAGCAGTGGTGAGACGTATGAACTGAGTCGCTATGAAGGTCAAGTCATTCTTGTCGTTAATACAGCGAGTAAATGTGGATTTACCAAGCAATTTGATGGTTTAGAAAAATTATATCAATCCTATAAAGACCAAGGTTTTGTTGTCTTAGGTTTTCCTTGCAATCAGTTTGGAAATCAGGAACCAGGTACGGCTGAAGAGGCTACAAGTGCATGTCGTCTGAACTATGGCGTCACTTTCCCGATGCATGAGAAGGTTGATGTTAACGGAGAAAATGCAGATCCGTTATTCACACATCTTAAGAAAGAAACAAGCGGTCTTTTAGGCAGTGCAGTCAAATGGAACTTCACTAAATTCCTTATTGACCGTGAAGGGAATGTAGTGGAACGATTCAGTCCACAAAAAGAACCTGAAAAAATAGCGAAAGATATTGAGAAATATCTTTAGAGTACATCATTCCAATCAGGGATGAAGGAGTAATAAATGGAAAAAAACAAAATAGATGTTAAATGGAGCACACTGTATCGCCTGCTGAATTTCTGGGTGATTATTTTAGTCATTCTGCAGTTTACGATAGAAAGAGATGTCTCACTCTTTATTATCTTGACGCTTGCTGCACTTTTAATTACAGGACTGCTTGATAGCCTGGATCATCAACGTTTCAGACAGAACCAAGGACGTCATCTATTTGATGCGGTGATTTTAGTGCTCTATACATTTCTGACTTATATTTAAAAAGAACTTTACCTGTGCGACAGGTAAAGTTCTTTTTAATGTTCATCTATCTGACGATCAATATTCATGACATAATCAGACTGCATATGAATGGAATCCATTTGCTCAGCTGCATTATATACAGTAATAAAATGCAGAACCTTGAGCAGAGTATGCTCGTTATTCAGACTATCCAGTATTTTATCAAAACCAGCTGAGCGGCAGCGGATTCTCATAAATGAAGGCGCATTTCGGTAGTCTTTGTTTTTAAAAATACTGCATGTCCATCTCTGACCAAAACGATCGAAAATTTCATATTTGCGTTCAATTGAATCCATAGGCAGCCCCCTTTATACTTTTAGGTAAAAATAATTATTAGAATGAAATATATTATTTAATTATTTTGTATGGTCATGACAAGTCATATTTAACGTGTGCAATGATGGCTTAGAGGGTAATGTAAAGTTAATTAAAAGATGGGGTGATAAGAATGGAAATTAAAAAAGAAGTATTTGGTCATTTAAACGGCCAGACAGTCAACCGTTACATCATCAAGACGGATGATATGCGTTTTTCTTTTATTGATTACGGTGCAGCCCTTCAGAAAATTGAAATGCCTGACCGTCAGGGGCATCTGGATAATGTTATTATCGGCTTCGATGTCCTGGAAGATTATATTAACAATAGCACTTATGCAGGATTATGTATAGGCCGAGTTGGTGGCAGAATAGCGAATGCTTCATTCAGATTAGCTGACCAGTTGTATCATCTTGAGAAAAATATGGGGAATCATCATATGCATGGCGGTGCGAATGGTTTAAGTCATCATATATTCGAAACGGAGATCATCGAAAATCATAACAAGAAAGAGATTGCGCTGAAGATGACGACAGAACTGAAATCAGAAGACGACCATTATCCGGGCAATATGAAAGTCCAGATTACGCATACTATCAAAAGCGATAATAGCTGGACGATTCACTATTTTGCAGTGACCGATCAGGAAACGCTCTTCAACCCCACTAATCACACATATTTTAATCTAAACGGCGGGGCGGCAGATGTCACGGATCACTTACTTGCGCTAGAGAGCGCAAGTCACCTCCAGACAGACGATGACCAGATTCCGACAGGTGAATTAATAGCCGTGCAAGATGACATGGATTATAGGCAGCTTAAGCCAGTCCGGCTAGGGCTTGATACGGCTTACCGTTTAACTGGAGACCCTTGCAAGAAACGCATCAAACTTCTTCATGAGGCGTCCGGACGTCAGATTAAGGTTCAGACAGATGCACCCTATGTCGTTGTATATTCAGCAGAAGGAATGGATTTTACTGATAGTACGGGACATCATTTTGGCAGCGGCGCAGGTATCGCGCTTGAAACGCAATCGATGCCGGATGCGATTCACCATCCTGAATTAGATGATATCAGGTTGAAAGAAACGGAAACTTTCCAGACGGCGACGACCTATCATTTCAGTGTACATTCTTAATATTCACCTTTGTGTTCTGTGCGTACGCACTTTATAATAAAGAAAAAGAGATTTAGGATGATGAATGTGGATTATAGAGAAGCACTGCTTAATTTAAATGATAGCGATTTGAAATATATTTACGAACAACTTTTTCAGGAAAGTGCAGCAGAACTTCATCAGATTGAGTTGATAGAGTCTATCCGAAAAGAAGTCTTCACCTCAGAATATCTGAACCGGATTCTGCTGTTGATGCCATCAGATGAGTATGCACTGTTAATGCATGCAGTTGAAGAGAAGCACGAATTTGTCCCTGTTCCCGCTGAGCGTGTCTTCTTTGCGCTGCAATCCCTTCTGATGTTTGAAACAAAACAAGGCATGGTGCTGCCGTTTGATCTGAGAGATGAGATCAATCAGCTGAATAAACATGACCTTGATGAGAAACGTCAGCAGCTTGAGCAGGATCTGGATTTTATAACAGGCGTGTTATTTTTGTATGGCTACGTTCACAGACAGCATGTGGAACAGCTATATAGACAATATTTCGATGAAGAGCTGACAGAAGAGCGTCTTAATCATATGCTGGAACTGTTAGGTATAGAGCAGGTAGAGGATATGATGATTCTGCCGGTCATCAGAGAAGGCTTTGTCGGACAGAAATTACCAGACTATCATGCGGAACATTACTATACACCGAAGACTTTTGAGGAACTCAAACTGTATGCAGGCAGTCATCATCACCAGCACGAAGAATCACTTAATCACTTCCTCGAATTCATTCAGACTCATGCATCTCAGGATGGCAAAGAATCGGCAGAGCTGATTGATACTATCCGTTTTCTGATGGTCGCAAGCAACGATGCGAACTTGACCATGGAAGAACTGATTAATCTGTTTGCCAAGGATTTATCTGAACCTGAATTCAAGCTGTTCGAACAGCTGTTCATCACCGCTTTAGAAGAGACACGACTGTGGGTTTATGGCGGCAAAAAATTATCAGAAATCAGACAGGAGATTGAAGAACAGGAACAAGCTGAAGAAGAGGAAAAGGAAAAAAAGGTTATTAATCTGGATGTCTTCCGTAAAGACACATAAAAGGATGAGCTGATATGAAAAAACTCTTAAGTGCAAGTTTAATGGCGTTACTCCTTGCAGGCTGTGCAGCAAATGATGACACTAAGCAGGCAACAGAAAAAACGACTGACCATGTGACAACAGAACAAGCCGGCACTGAAAAAGAATCAACTGACCAAATGACAACAGAGCAACCTGCAACAGAGCAACCAGAGACTGATCAGCCGAAGACGGATGCACCTCAAACAGAATCTCCGGCAACAGAGAAGGCAAAAGCAGAGACAGAAGAGCCGCAGACAGACCCACCGAGCACGGAAAATGCAGAGAAACACAATGATTCCTCTGGAGAAAACGTACCTGTCACACAGGAACTTGCACGAACCGTTAATTATTCAGCGCTTGCCAAACGACAAGTCACAAACTACATGAACCAGATGCCTTCTGCATTTAACAGCCGCGATTTATCGGCGTTGAATACTTATATCAAACAAGATTCTGAAGCAGCCCGTTACTTGAGAAATAAACTGCCGGCTGGTTATTTTGACAACTATCAAATCGCTCGTTTCACGATTGATCAAGTTAAAAATGAAGGATTAAAACAGCATGTTGTCACAACACGCGTGATGACTTCAAATGCTACAGGCGGACAATGGAAGAAAGTCGTAACGGTTTATGATTTAGTCTATAATCCCGCTACAAAATCAATGCAGATCTATGACTTTAATGATCAGGTCATCTATTCAGTGGATAATGCCCAGGATAAAGCACTCAAGGCTATCAGTGACAAATATAGAATCGCAGCAGAACAGGAAGCCGGGAGCGCGGTTCGTTTTGAAAAAGCAGATCCTGCAGTGGAACAGGATGTCAGTGGTACGTATTACCGTTTTAAAGCAGTCGATGCGCAGAACCGCCTCGTTCATTCATATAAATACTATCAAAAATCAGGACAGATGGTAGTTGAATAAAAAGCGTTCGCTCAAACTTGAGCGAACGCTTTTTATTCTCCTCGACCGTCTGATTCTTGAGCAGGATGATTGAGCTGTTCTTTCTGGATATCTGATAAAGTATCGTCTTTCTTATCTACTCCGTCGATACTGGCATCGTAATTTTTCGCTTTAGTATCTGGTTGCTGTGTTTCTTTTTTATCTACACCATCTATACTGCTATCATATTGTTTATTCTCAGTCATTATAAAGTCCTCCTTTGAACTTGTGCTTTCACTGTTAAACGTATCAGTTCTTGTTGCTGCTGTATAATGAGCTTCTGCTGTCTTGCCATTCGAGCAAGAAAACCGACGATGCTGAGCAGAAGAACGATGATGACTAGGAAGGGCGACATCAGCAGAAAAAGACTCAAACCGCTGATGTGCAGCCAGTCAGCCATTACTTGTCATCTTCTTCTATCATCTTCTTATCAGTCGGTGGATTCTGATCCAGTTCCTGAACCCCTGCATCTGGCGCCACATTTAATGAATCGTTAACTAAAGCCGCATCATCCTGTGCACCTTGCTGGTCTAAGTATTCTTTCTCTGTATCCAGAACATCATATTGTTCGTCAGCCATTCATCCCACTCCTCTTTGAAATTAAAAGTTATTAGCTTTTACCCTTCTTTGTTTTGAAGAAACCTGCTTTTATTAAGTTTGTTTGACAATGTATCCATAAAATTAGCAAACATGAAAGAAAACTGTAACATCCAAAGTAATTTGTATATGTCATAATAAAACTATTAAAAGAAAGTGGAGGAATCAATCGATGAGAAAGAAGGTTTACGCATTAACGGCTACTGCAGGTGCTTGTGCACTTTATTCATATACAGCAGATGCTAGTGAATATACAGTGAAAGCAAATGATTCATTATGGGCAATCGCAACTCAGTATAATACATCTGTAGCAGAACTGAAAAGTCTGAATAACTTAACGTCCAACTTAATATTTGTTAATCAGAAACTGCAGGTGCCAGGCGGCTCTTCTTATACTCGTCCTGCGACAACTGCGCGTGCTGTTCAGACGACTCAAACGACTTCAGCAACTGTTCATACTGTACAGGCAGGTGAAAGTTTATCAGTCATTGCAGCTAAATATGGGACTTCTTATTCTAAGATCATGAGTCTGAATAACCTGAACTCTTATTTAATTTTTCCTGGTCAGAGACTTAAAGTGACAGGAACAGTGACCACTCAAGTTACGCCGGCGCCAGCAACTACTGCAACTACACCTGTGGTCTCTTCAGCACCTCCTGGCAAGTATACGGTGCAGGCAGGAGATAGCTTATGGCTGATTGCGAATAAGTTCAATGTCTCTATTTCAGATATTCAGCGCTGGAACAATCTGAGCTCATACCTCATCTTCCCGAATCAACAGCTTGTTGTGTCAGGTAATGCAAGTTCAACTGTGACAACAACTAAGCCGCAGACAACAACAACTTATACAACATCAACTACAGTGCAGCATGCACCAACTACGGGGCCAGTCTTCAACCATCGTAATCTGTATGATTATGGTCAATGTACTTGGCATGTCTTCAATCGTCGTGCTGCTATTGGTAAAGGAATTTCTACATACTGGTGGAATGCGAATAACTGGGCAAATGGTGCGCGTCAGGACGGTTATGTGGTTAATTATACTCCCACTGTTGGTTCTATTGCACAATCATCAGAAGGTCCATTAGGACACGTGGCATTTGTTGAACGTGTTAATCCTGACGGTAGTATCCTTGTGTCGGAAATGAACTATTATACCCCACCGACAATTGTCGGTTACCGCACAATAAGCCTTGCTGAACGTAGCCGCTACGTCTTCATCCAATAGTAAAAAGCATTGTTTCGTCAAGAAACAATGCTTTTTTTATAGACCCAATTTTTTGAGAAGCATATTCAGCAGCTCATCGATAAGATCGTAGAGAAACTGTCGCAGTTCTTCTATTACATCAGTTTCCTGCTGACGTTCTTGTTCTGTGGCATTGAAGCCTTCACCGTCTTCATTGACGAATCCATCCATAGACCATATTTTGAGTTTTTTGCTTTTGGCCTGTCGCTCCGCTTCCTGCAGTTCAGTTAAATGGTCTTTCTGCTGGTAGATATAACCGACACGCGCATAGCCTTCACGCACAAGCATTTCATTGACCATCTTATCGCCGCAATACAGGTAGACAAGTTCACGTTTATAACGGTCATAACGACCTTTAGAATCATGCTCAATACTCAGGTCACAGCGTGAGACGAGCGACTTCGTATAATCTGCTGCCTCCAGACTATAAGGCTGGACAGGTGTATTCGGTTTCTTGGATTCAGGGGTATCAACCAGTAAGAGACGCACTGTTTTCTTATGACCATGCTGTTTAACGGATAATGTATCGCCATCTATCACCCGGTCAAGTGTGACGGGAATACGCTCAGCTGCTTGAACAGGATGCGCGCCCAATAGAGTCAGCAGACAAATAATAATGAAATGTTTCACGTCTTCCTCCTTAATTAGATATTTTTCTATTATAGCATTATGTTAGAATAACAGCGAGGTGACGTTATGAAATGGCGTGGGATTTTGCTCTGTACCGGTATTGCAGTGATGGCGACTTTGGCCGGGCAGTTGATACCGCTGATCGGTGCAGCAGTGTTCAGTATTATCATGGGAATATGTGTCAGACCCTTTATACAAATGGATAAAATAAATACAGGCGTGAAATTCTGTTCGAAGAAAGTGCTGCAGGCCTCTATCGTATTGATGGGGCTGACGCTTAACTTTAAAGTAGTGGCATCACATGGATGGTCTTCCCTGCCGCTCAGCCTGTCTACTATAGCAGCGGCGCTTATCGCAGGTTTAATTTTAGGTAAAATGCTGCAGGTGAAGAGCAAGCTGAGAACGCTGATTGCGGTCGGTACAGCGATATGCGGTGGATCTGCAATTGCGGCGGTGAGCCCGGTTATTGAAGCAGAAGACGAAGAAATCGCCTATGCTATTTCAACTATTTTTCTCTTTAATATTCTGGCAGTCTTTCTTTTTCCTGCCATAGGTCATATGCTGAATATGTCACAGGAAACGTTTGGCTACTTTGCAGGTTCGGCTATCAATGATACAAGCAGTGTAGTGGCTGCAGCCTATACATATGGTCCGGAAGCGGGTTCGACTGCGACAATCGTCAAGTTGCTGAGGGCATTAATGATAGTGCCGCTTTGTCTCGGCATCGTCTTCATAAACCGTAAGAGTGTCTCTGTAAGACGCATCTTTCCATGGTTCATCCTTTATTTCATTATCGCAAGTATGATTGCGACAGTAGTGCCGATACCGGTTGCTTTATCTGCAGCCATTAAGCAGTTGTCCTTGTTTCTGATTGCAATCGCAATGAGCGCAATCGGACTATCAGTAGATCTGAAACAGTTTAGAAAGCTGGGTTATCAACCTGTATTATTAGGTGCAGTACTTTGGTTTATTGTCACAGTTGTCAGTCTTATGATACTTTCTAAGTAGGTGAAATTAATGAAAAAACTGATATTGACCACATTACTCGCATTTATCGCGATGTTCTTTCAGAAAAATAAGGCAGAATAACTAAGGGGGTACGTAGAATGAATTATTTCTGGTTGAACTGCGGGTATAACCGCTTTAACCATTTTGAAAATCTAGTAGGACAAGTTTCAATATTTGACTCATCTGTTCACTTCAATCCATCAGAAGGCTACGCTGCATTCAAGCGGGCGCAAGTGGGGGATAAAGTCATCTTTTATCAAGTGCAGAATAAAATCGGTCTGTTGGGTGCGGGTACAGTAGTGAAATTCGAGGAGCCGCGAAGAGGACAGATTAAAATTCATTTTAAATTCGAGGAGAATCTGCTGCCGCTCGCAAAAGATTATTTTGAGCGTAATGAGCAGCTGAAGCTCTCACTCTTTAGAATGAAAGAGCAACTTCTCAATCAGATTAACAAAGAAGATTATGACCTGATCATGGGATTAGGACGCGGCGAAGAGAAGATTGACCGCTACTTCCTGATGAGAGAGATGGATGATTTCCAGCCTGACGAGAAATATACGATTTTCACTAAGACGGTCAATGGAATTGAACGCAACGGTTTCAAACACTACAAGGAAATGCAGCGCGGCGATAAAATCATCATCTATCGAACGGCACCGGAGCGCGGAATTTATGGCACAGCAGTTGTTGAAGAAGCCATGCATAAAAAACCGGTCATGATGGGGCGGACTGATACAACAGCTATCACGATTAAATATACGGGAGATATCAAGCACCGGACCATTTATGATCTTGACCGCGAACCGATGCTACGCGCACAATATTTCGTGGGAGAGGACTGGAACGAATCGGTGACAGAGCTGACGAAGATTCAGTATGAGGCAATGCTCAATCCTTCTGAGCAGGAAGAAGCGCCGGCGATCACTTCGTATGCAGAACAACTGGCAAAAGCAGCACCGAAGAAAGCGGGCAGCATCGTCACTTATGCAGCTGGAGAAAAGCAGAAGGAACCAAAGATAACTCCTAAAATGATGCATATTTTTATCACGGATCACTATACACCTAAAGTGCTTGAAGTCGCTGAATTAGATGTGTCAACGCCCCACGCTGTTGCGGACGACAGCTGGACACAAGGAATGTTATACGGACAGTACGTTAAAGAGGGTGAAGATACCGTGATAAAAGAAGGTATCATCACACGTGCACTACAGAATCAGTCGTCGCTGATCATTGAAGATATCGAACAGCTTGAGCCACGTTATTTAAAGCCGTTGCTGCATGCAGTAGCGGGACGGACGATTGAGCTGGGTCTCGGCACAATGACAATCGGCAGAGAAGACGCCACTTATCATGTCACTGATCGTTTCAAACTTGTAGGACTGACTGCTTTGACGATTGAGCAGATAGAGCAGCATTTTCCGAAGGAGATGCATCAGTATATCAAGGTCTATCAATTGCGAAATAAGTAAATAGTAGCTATATAAATCCTTATCAGAAATGATGAGGATTTTTTTTATTCAAATTTAATGGGAGTTAATAGCAAGTTCAGACCTTTTATATTCATATGTTTCAGTTAACATGTTAACATTTTATAGAATTTAATGTTTAATATGAGTGTTAAATTTTATTAATGAATAAAATATTTACAAATATTTAACAAATGAAATTTATTATATTAATATATTTTTATATATATTAAAATTGCTTAATATTTAAAAATATACTATTAATTAAAAGTATAATATTTAAAATATTTAATTCATTCTTTATTTTAAAACAAAATGTTGTTTAATATTTAAAATTATCATGTACAATTGTAATGATTTTAATTAAAGAATTATAAATATTTTTAAAAGCATTGTTTACAATGCGAATGGAGGAAAAATGAATAAAAAGCCTAATAACAGAAGATTTGATTTCATCCCTAATCGCCTGAACAAGTATTCAATCCGTAAATTCACGGTAGGCACCGCATCAATTCTGATTGGCTCTCTAATGTTTCTTGGCCACAGCCAAGATGCGAGTGCAGCAGAAGGAGACACACTAGTTTCTACAGAAGCAGTGACAACAGAAGCAGCGACAACAGAAGCAGCGACAACAGAAGCAACGACGACAGAAGCAGCGACAACAGAAGCAGTGACAACAGAAGCAGTAACGACAGAAGCGCCAACGACAGAAGCGGCTACTGCGCCAGCTACACCGTCGGATCTGACATTCAGTGCTGATAACACCTCATTAAAAGGGCAGGCTGCAAATGCAACAAAGGTTGAACTGAAACTTGCAGATGGAACGGTTGTGTCAGCTGATGTAGTAAATGGATCCTTCACATTTAATGATCTAACAGTAGCAAGTGGAGAAGTTGTTTCAGTGACAGCATTTAATGCTCAAGGTACTGCTAGTGCGGTGGCACAAGTAACAGCAAATGTAGTTGCAACAGAAGCAGCAACGACAGAAGCAGCGACGACAGAAGCAGCGACAACGGAATCAGCGACAACAGAAGCAGCGACAACAGAAGCAGCAACGACAGAAGCAGCGACAACAGAAGCAGCGACAACAGAAGCAGCAACGACAGAAGCAGCGACAACAGAAGCAGCGACAACAGAAGCAGCGACAACAGAAGCAGCGACAACAGAAGCAGCGACAACAGAAGCAGCGACAACAGAAGCAGCGACAACAGAAGCAGCGACAACAGAAGCAGCGACAACAGAAGCAGCGACAACAGAAGCAGCGACGACAGAAGCAGCGACGACAGAAGCAGCAACGACAGAAGCAGCGACAACAGAAGCACCAATAGAAAGTTCAACTTCAGAAGCGCCTGTGGCACTAACGGATGTTGCTAAAGTCATTAATCAATTAGATTTAGCATCTACCGAAGAAGAGAAGAAAGAAATATTAAGTAATTATATTTCGGATGCCACAAATACAACTGCAACAAATCAAAATAATATTTTGGAACAACTTAATCTTGATTATAATAATTTATCATCAGAAGAACTTATGACCTTATTGCTTATTGCTCTCGCAGAGAATCAACAAGCAAATACAGTTGAAGCTACACCTGTACGAGAGAAAACTGCTGCCACTGATATGGATTCAATTACCTTGTCTCAAGAACAAGTAATGACTATAAGCTTATTATCAGATGTGCCTTATTCTACTTTAGTTGCAACAGCTGTAGCGGCTGATGCTACAACTTATGTTTTCCCTGAAGACTCGGAGTATGCCTATTTACTGCGTGATTTGAGATATGATGCAACTACTGTAGTAGATTCGTCTTTACGATATGCAGGTCTTAACCAAGATCAGAATAATACAACAAATAAGATTCAATTAACATTAACTAAATGGTTAGAACTTCAAAGCCAGTTCGTTAATGGTGGGCAGGTTAATTTATCTTTTGCACAATCTGATTTTGCTAGTCAAATTGAGTCAATAACCCTTAATGGTATAAGTATGACTAGCAACAGTGATGGTTCAAATTGGAGCGCGCCTATTAATGGTCAAACGGTTAATTCTGGGTTAATAGGGGTTGCAACTAATCATCCTGTTATTATTACTCTAAAGGATGGTCAGACGTTAGAGTCTTTAGGTTATAGTAACGATAATCCTGTGTACGTTTTGCATACTTGGACAAATAATAACGGTGAAATTGCTTCTTCAAGTATAGATACTTCATTGATTACGCCGACAATACCAACTGATGTTGCTAATAGTAAATCTACTGACTTCACAGCTGGCGAAATGAAGAATGTCATTTATTACAATGACACAGCGAATACAATCAATTCTGTTCACAGTTTTAAACCGAATCAAAACTTTCTGCAAACTAATTATGATTGGGTAGTTTATATTAAAGAACAAATCCCTAAGGAACTCCTTCCATATATCGATTTAAATTCTATAGAGTTATATGTGTCTGATGAATTTGGTAATAAGTTATCTCCTAATAGAGTTGTAAATGTTTTTGCGGATGCGAATGGTTTTGTAGATACTAGCAAAGTTAATTCTATTTCAATTTTAGATAATCCAACTTCTGTGGCTGATTTTGATGATGCACGAGCAACACTTGATGCAAATGTATTCTTTGGGACGTTAGGACAATCTAGAAGTTATACTCTTTCATATAAATTATTACCTGGCGAAACGTTACAGACTATTTCAACTGATTTAAATACTAATTATGAAAGTGCGCGATTAGATTTTTATTCATGGCTAGAAGAAGATTATTTAGATGATGGTAGATTACTTGATTCGCGAGAAGATAAAGGTGCTCCTTTTAGACCGCTTGAAGGATCATATGCAAGTGCATATTTAGATTTCTATGACTATGATGGCGATAATATTCCTGATATTATTGATCCAAATCCTAATCAATCTGATGCTCCTGTAATCACCGTTGAAAATCAAACTGTTGTGGAGAATGTACCTATAAATCCAATTGTTGTAACAGCAACTGATGATAATTCTACACCGACTGTTACAGTTAATTCTTCAACTCTACCGCCTGGTTTAACTTATGATGAAAATACAAATGAAATTACTGGTACGCCTTTAATCAATGATTGGAATGTAAATGAAGAAACAAGAGATTATACTGTTGAAGTAACAGCAAAAGATGTTGATGGAAATACTACAACTTCTCAAATAATTATTACAGTTCAACGTAATACAGACGGTGACGGCACACCAAACGCGACGGATACAGATGATGACAACGACGGCGTGTCAGACTCAGATGAGATCGTGGTAGGCACAGATCCACTCAATCCAGAGACAACACCAGGTGTACCTGATGGCAGCCTTGACACCGACGGCGACGGCATCAGCAACGGTGACGAATCAGATGAGACCCTGCCGAATCCGACGGATAGAGACGGCAGCGGCATCCCTGACATCGTTGAGAAACCGGTCGTGGTGACACCGCCGACAGACACCGACGGTGACGGCACACCAGACGCGACGGACACAGACGATGACAACGACGGCGTGTCAGACTCAGATGAGATCGTGGTGGGCACAGATCCACTCAATCCAGAGACAACACCAGGCGTGCCTGACGGCTCAATCGATACGGACGGCGACGGCATCAGCAACGGTGACGAATCAGATGAGACCCTGCCGAATCCGACGGATAAAGACGGCAGCGGCATCCCTGACATCGTTGAGAAACCGGTCGTGGTGACACCGCCGACAGACACCGACGGTGACGGCACACCAGACGCGACGGACACAGACGATGACAACGACGGCGTGTCAGACTCAGATGAGATCGTGGTGGGCACAGATCCACTCAATCCAGAGACAACACCAGGCGTGCCTGACGGCTCAATCGATACGGACGGCGACGGCATCAGCAACGGTGACGAATCAGATGAGACCCTGCCGAATCCGACGGATAAAGACGGCAGCGGCATCCCTGACATCGTTGAGAAACCGGTCGTGGTGACACCGCCGACAGACACCGACGGTGACGGCACACCAGACGCGACGGACACAGACGATGACAACGACGGCGTGTCAGACTCAGATGAGATCGTGGTGGGCACAGATCCACTCAATCCAGAGACAACACCGGGTGTACCTGATGGCAGCCTTGACACCGACGGCGACGGCATCAGCAACGGTGACGAATCAGATGAGACCCTGCCGAATCCGACGGATAAAGACGGCAGCGGCATCCCTGACATCGTTGAGAAACCGGTCGTGGTGACACCGCCGACAGACACCGACGGTGACGGCACACCAGACGCGACGGACACAGACGATGACAACGACGGCGTGTCAGACTCAGATGAGATCGTGGTGGGCACAGATCCACTCAATCCAGAGACAACACCGGGTGTACCTGATGGCAGCCTTGACACCGACGGCGACGGCATCAGCAACGGTGACGAATCAGATGAGACCCTGCCGAATCCGACGGATAAAGACGGCAGCGGCATCCCTGACATCGTCGAGAAGCCGGTCGTGGTGACACCGCCGACAGATACAGACGGAGACGGCACACCTGATGCGACAGACACAGACGATGACAACGACGGCGTGTCAGACTCAGATGAGATCGTGGTGGGCACAGATCCACTCAATCCAGAGACAACACCGGGTGTACCTGATGGCAGCCTTGACACCGACGGCGACGGCATCAGCAACGGTGACGAATCAGATGAGACCCTGCCGAATCCGACGGATAAAGACGGCAGCGGCATCCCTGACATCGTCGAGAAGCCGGTCGTGGTGACACCGCCGACAGACACCGACGGAGACGGCACACCTGATGCGACGGACACAGACGATGACAACGACGGCGTGTCAGACTCAGATGAGATCGTGGTGGGCACAGATCCACTCAATCCAGAGACAACACCAGGTGTACCTGACGGCTCAATCGATACAGACGGCGACGGCATCAGCAACGGTGACGAATCAGATGAGACCCTGCCGAATCCGACGGATAAAGACGGCAGCGGCATCCCTGACATCGTTGAGAAACCGGTCGTGGTGACACCGCCGACAGACACCGACGGTGACGGCACACCAGACGCGACGGACACAGACGATGACAACGACGGCGTGTCAGACTCAGATGAGATCGTGGTGGGCACAGATCCACTCAATCCAGAGACAACACCAGGCGTGCCTGACGGCTCAATCGATACGGACGGCGACGGCATCAGCAACGGTGACGAATCAGATGAGACCCTGCCGAATCCGACGGATAAAGACGGCAGCGGCATCCCTGACATCGTTGAGAAACCGGTCGTGGTGACACCGCCGACAGACACCGACGGTGACGGCACACCAGACGCGACGGACACAGACGATGACAACGACGGCGTGTCAGACTCAGATGAGATCGTGGTGGGCACAGATCCACTCAATCCAGAGACAACACCGGGTGTACCTGATGGCAGCCTTGACACCGACGGCGACGGCATCAGCAACGGTGACGAATCAGATGAGACCCTGCCGAATCCGACGGATAAAGACGGCAGCGGCATCCCTGACATCGTCGAGAAGCCGGTCGTGGTGACACCGCCGACAGATACAGACGGAGACGGCACACCTGATGCGACAGACACAGACGATGACAACGACGGCGTGTCAGACTCAGATGAGATCGTGGTGGGCACAGATCCACTCAATCCAGAGACAACACCAGGCGTGCCTGACGGCTCAATCGATACGGACGGCGACGGCATCAGCAACGGTGACGAATCAGATGAGACCCTGCCGAATCCGACGGATAAAGACGGCAGCGGCATCCCTGACATCGTTGAGAAACCGGTCGTGGTGACACCGCCGACAGACACCGACGGTGACGGCACACCAGACGCGACGGACACAGACGATGACAACGACGGCGTGTCAGACTCAGATGAGATCGTGGTGGGCACAGATCCACTCAATCCAGAGACAACACCGGGTGTACCTGATGGCAGCCTTGACACCGACGGCGACGGCATCAGCAACGGTGACGAATCAGATGAGACCCTGCCGAATCCGACGGATAAAGACGGCAGCGGCATCCCTGACATCGTCGAGAAGCCGGTCGTGGTGACACCGCCGACAGATACAGACGGAGACGGCACACCTGATGCGACAGACACAGACGATGACAACGACGGCGTGTCAGACTCAGATGAGATCGTGGTGGGCACAGATCCACTCAATCCAGAGACAACACCGGGTGTACCTGATGGCAGCCTTGACACCGACGGCGACGGCATCAGCAACGGTGACGAATCAGATGAGACCCTGCCGAATCCGACGGATAAAGACGGCAGCGGCATCCCTGACATCGTCGAGAAGCCGGTCGTGGTGACACCGCCGACAGACACCGACGGAGACGGCACACCTGATGCGACGGACACAGACGATGACAACGACGGCGTGTCAGACTCAGATGAGATCGTGGTGGGCACAGATCCACTCAATCCAGAGACAACACCAGGCGTGCCTGACGGCTCAATCGATACGGACGGCGACGGCATCAGCAACGGTGACGAATCAGATGAGACCCTGCCGAATCCGACGGATAAAGACGGCAGCGGCATCCCTGACATCGTTGAGAAACCGGTCGTGGTGACACCGCCGACAGACACCGACGGTGACGGCACACCAGACGCGACGGACACAGACGATGACAACGACGGCGTGTCAGACTCAGATGAGATCGTGGTGGGCACAGATCCACTCAATCCAGAGACAACACCGGGTGTACCTGATGGCAGCCTTGACACCGACGGCGACGGCATCAGCAACGGTGACGAATCAGATGAGACCCTGCCGAATCCGACGGATAAAGACGGCAGCGGCATCCCTGACATCGTCGAGAAGCCGGTCGTGGTGACACCGCCGACAGATACAGACGGAGACGGCACACCTGATGCGACAGACACAGACGATGACAACGACGGCGTGTCAGACTCAGATGAGATCGTGGTGGGCACAGATCCACTCAATCCAGAGA
This sequence comes from Macrococcus bovicus, assembly GCF_030376725.1. Lineage (NCBI taxonomy): Bacteria > Bacillati > Bacillota > Bacilli > Caryophanales > Staphylococcaceae > Macrococcus > Macrococcus bovicus. Next base: position 1,890,362 of record NZ_CP128470.1, on the reverse strand, counting down.
CAACACCGGGTGTACCTGATGGCAGCCTTGACACCGACGGCGACGGCATCAGCAACGGTGACGAATCAGATGAGACCCTGCCGAATCCGACGGATAAAGACGGCAGCGGCATCCCTGACATCGTCGAGAAGCCGGTCGTGGTGACACCGCCGACAGACACCGACGGAGACGGCACACCTGATGCGACGGACACAGACGATGACAACGACGGCGTGTCAGACTCAGATGAGATCGTGGTGGGCACAGATCCACTCAATCCAGAGACAACACCAGGCGTGCCTGACGGCTCAATCGATACGGACGGCGACGGCATCAGCAACGGTGACGAATCAGATGAGACCCTGCCGAATCCGACGGATAAAGACGGCAGCGGCATCCCTGACATCGTTGAGAAACCGGTCGTGGTGACACCGCCGACAGACACCGACGGTGACGGCACACCAGACGCGACGGACACAGACGATGACAACGACGGCGTGTCAGACTCAGATGAGATCGTGGTGGGCACAGATCCACTCAATCCAGAGACAACACCGGGTGTACCTGATGGCAGCCTTGACACCGACGGCGACGGCATCAGCAACGGTGACGAATCAGATGAGACCCTGCCGAATCCGACGGATAAAGACGGCAGCGGCATCCCTGACATCGTCGAGAAGCCGGTCGTGGTGACACCGCCGACAGATACAGACGGAGACGGCACACCTGATGCGACAGACACAGACGATGACAACGACGGCGTGTCAGACTCAGATGAGATCGTGGTGGGCACAGATCCACTCAATCCAGAGACAACACCAGGCGTGCCTGACGGCTCAATCGATACGGACGGCGACGGCATCAGCAACGGTGACGAATCAGATGAGACCCTGCCGAATCCGACGGATAAAGACGGCAGCGGCATCCCTGACATCGTTGAGAAACCGGTCGTGGTGACACCGCCGACAGACACCGACGGTGACGGCACACCAGACGCGACGGACACAGACGATGACAACGACGGCGTGTCAGACTCAGATGAGATCGTGGTGGGCACAGATCCACTCAATCCAGAGACAACACCGGGTGTACCTGATGGCAGCCTTGACACCGACGGCGACGGCATCAGCAACGGTGACGAATCAGATGAGACCCTGCCGAATCCGACGGATAAAGACGGCAGCGGCATCCCTGACATCGTCGAGAAGCCGGTCGTGGTGACACCGCCGACAGATACAGACGGAGACGGCACACCTGATGCGACAGACACAGACGATGACAACGACGGCGTGTCAGACTCAGATGAGATCGTGGTGGGCACAGATCCACTCAATCCAGAGACAACACCGGGTGTACCTGATGGCAGCCTTGACACCGACGGCGACGGCATCAGCAACGGTGACGAATCAGATGAGACCCTGCCGAATCCGACGGATAAAGACGGCAGCGGCATCCCTGACATCGTCGAGAAGCCGGTCGTGGTGACACCGCCGACAGATACAGACGGAGACGGCACACCTGATGCGACAGACACAGACGATGACAACGACGGCGTGTCAGACTCAGATGAGATCGTGGTGGGCACAGATCCACTCAATCCAGAGACAACACCGGGTGTACCTGATGGCAGCCTTGACACCGACGGCGACGGCATCAGCAACGGTGACGAATCAGATGAGACCCTGCCGAATCCGACGGATAAAGACGGCAGCGGCATCCCTGACATCGTCGAGAAGCCGGTCGTGGTGACACCGCCGACAGACACCGACGGAGACGGCACACCTGATGCGACGGACACAGACGATGACAACGACGGCGTGTCAGACTCAGATGAGATCGTGGTGGGCACAGATCCACTCAATCCAGAGACAACACCAGGTGTACCTGACGGCTCAATCGATACAGACGGCGACGGCATCAGCAACGGTGACGAATCAGATGAGACCCTGCCGAAGCCGACGGATAAAGACGGCAGCGGCATCCCTGACATCGTTGAGAAACCGGTCGTGGTGACACCGCCGACAGATACAGACGGAGACGGCACACCTGATGCGACGGACACAGACGATGACAACGACGGCGTGTCAGACTCAGATGAGATCGTGGTGGGCACAGATCCACTCAATCCAGAGACAACACCAGGCGTGCCTGACGGCTCAATCGATACGGACGGCGACGGCATCAGCAACGGTGACGAATCAGATGAGACCCTGCCGAATCCGACGGATAAAGACGGCAGCGGCATCCCTGACATCGTTGAGAAACCGGTCGTGGTGACACCGCCGACAGACACCGACGGTGACGGCACACCAGACGCGACGGACACAGACGATGACAACGACGGCGTGTCAGACTCAGATGAGATCGTGGTGGGCACAGATCCACTCAATCCAGAGACAACACCAGGCGTGCCTGACGGCTCAATCGATACGGACGGCGACGGCATCAGCAACGGTGACGAATCAGATGAGACCCTGCCGAATCCGACGGATAAAGACGGCAGCGGCATCCCTGACATCGTCGAGAAGCCGGTCGTGGTGACACCGCCGACAGATACAGACGGAGACGGTACACCAGACACGACGGGCACAGATGATGACAACGACGGCGTGAACGACTCAGACGAGATCGTGGTCGGCACGAACCCGCTGGACCCTGACACAACACCAGGTGTGCCTGACGGCTCAATCGACACAGACGGAGACGGCAAGACGAACGGTGAGGAGTCAGCGGACAACAGCACGAAACCGACAGACACAGACGGCAACGGCGTGCCAGATATCATCGAGAAACCAGTTGTGGTGACACCGCCGACAGATACAGACGGTGACGGCACACCAGACGCGACGGACACAGATGATGACAACGACGGCGTGAACGACTCAGACGAGATCGTGGTCGGCACGAACCCGCTGGACCCTGACACAACACCAGGTGTGCCTGACGGCTCAATCGACACAGACGGAGACGGCAAGACGAACGGTGAGGAGTCAGCGGACAACAGCACGAAACCGACAGACACAGACGGCAACGGCGTGCCAGATATCATCGAGAAACCAGTTGTGGTGACACCGCCGACAGATACAGACGGTGACGGCACACCAGACGCGACGGACACAGATGATGACAACGACGGCGTGAACGACTCAGACGAGATCGTGGTCGGCACGAACCCGCTGGACCCTGACACAACACCAGGTGTGCCTGACGGCTCAATCGACACAGACGGAGACGGCAAGACGAACGGTGAGGAGTCAGCGGACAACAGCACGAAACCGACAGACACAGACGGCAACGGCGTGCCAGATATCATCGAGAAACCAGTTGTGGTGACACCGCCGACAGATACAGACGGTGACGGCACACCAGACGCGACGGACACAGATGATGACAACGACGGCGTGAACGACTCAGACGAGATCGTGGTCGGCACGAACCCGCTGGACCCTGACACAACACCAGGTGTGCCTGACGGCTCAATCGACACAGACGGAGACGGCAAGACGAACGGTGAGGAGTCAGCGGACAACAGCACGAAACCGACAGACACAGACGGCAACGGCGTGCCAGATATCATCGAGAAACCAGTTGTGGTGACACCGCCGACAGATACAGACGGTGACGGCACACCAGACGCGACGGACACAGATGATGACAACGACGGCGTGAACGACTCAGACGAGATCGTGGTCGGCACGAACCCGCTGGACCCTGACACAACACCAGGTGTGCCTGACGGCTCAATCGACACAGACGGAGACGGCAAGACGAACGGTGAGGAGTCAGCGGACAACAGCACGAAACCGACAGACACAGACGGCAACGGCGTGCCAGATATCATCGAGAAGCCAACTGCGGCAACTCCGACAACCCCAGTTGTAACTAACCCTGGTGATGGTGGCACAGTTGCTCCGATCAGCAATCCAATTGCTGACAACAATGCAGCTACTCCAATGAATAATAGTGAAACAACATCAGACTCTCCATCAAAAACTGATGAATTAAAATCATTACCTGATACAGGTGAAGCTGATAACAATGGTTTACTTGCAGGTACAGCTGCACTTCTTGGTGGTTTACTCTTTATGGGATCACGCAGAAGAAAAGAAGATGAAGCTGAAGAAAAATAGAAGTTAAAAGGCAGGAATTAATTCTGTACTACACCCCGAAAGTTAGTCTTAATGTCTAACTTTCGGGGTATTTTAATTTGGCTGAATAAGATTTGGGATTCGAACTGAATATAATCTGTAAATAAGTTTTAATAATAGTTATCTAATTTTATTCTAGTGAATATAAGCTGATTGATATTCAATACGAAGAGACGCGGCTTCAAGATTAATGGAGTAAAAATTAACTTAATAACTACAACTAAAATCCCTATGAAGACTAGCTTCATAGGGATTTTAATACTATATTTAAGAATCATATATAATCCAGAAGAATCATTAAAAAACATTCGCTTTAAATAAATTTTTAGTTTAAAATATATGAGTAATGCTTATAAATGTCTTGAAATTGTACATGAAAGTAGGAGGGTATGATGATCGATCAACAGTCAACGGAAACGGCTCATAATTTTTTTATGGAAGTTAATAAAATGAGAAAAATATTCGATGCATTCTTCAATGAACATCAGTTAAGTATGTATGATTTGGAATTACTACTGATCATTTATGAAGCAGGAAATATTCAACTAAAAAATCTTATTCAAAATGATACGATTAAAATTAATCAGGTGAATAAATCAATAAAAAAACTTCATAATCTTAAACTGATTATGAAGCGAAGAGAACCTAAAGATGAGAGAACCGTAAACTTATGTATCAATCAGGAAAATAAAGAGGAAGTCATAAGCTTGCTTCAGCACTTCAGTGATATGATTAAAGAGATATATACATAGTAATTTTAATCAGATGAATTAAAAACATACAGTATTTGAATGAATCCCTTTAATAAGAATATCACTTGAAATCTTGTAATTGCCGGGATTCCATCCCGCAGTCCAGGCAAATATAGATGCCCTGCTGATCGACTATCCGTTTATGAGGACATTCCTCTTTTTTTACCATAGAAGTAGCTTGCGTTAAATGTGCAATTTCATCTGAAGTCATATGTTCCATAATAGTCACTCCTTTTCACTAATTATACCCGTTCTATAAATTTTCATTGTATTATGATACAGTATAAATGAAAAAGTTGTGGAAATTAGAAGAGGTGGATAAATGAAGAAAAAAGGGTGTTTCAGCTGGCTGGTGGGCATTGCGCTTGTCGTGCTTTTAGTTGCCGGTGGATTAGTCGGGTATGCATATTTTAAGGTGAAAGGGACGGCGGATTCAATTCATGAACCGATTGCGGGGCGTGAAAAATCTGTCTTAAGGGATAAAGCTGTCGATATTGAAAATAAAGACGCGGTATCAGTGGCGTTATTTGGTGTAGATTCGAACGCTACACGTTTGGCTGAAGGCGATCATGGTCGCACAGATACAATTATTCTTCTCAGCATTAATCCTGATAATAAGAAGACCGTTATGGTCTCCATCCCTCGTGATACATATAGCGAGATAGTCGGACATAACACCAGAGAGAAAATCGCGCATGCTTATTCATATGGCGGTGCCAAAATGGCAGTTGATTCTATTGAAAAATTGATGAATGTACCTATTGATTACTATGCAGCTGTCAATATGGATGGTCTGCAGGAATTAATTGATACAGTGGGTGGGGTGGATGTAGTCAGCAATGCAACATTTACTTATGACATTTATCATTTTGTTAAAGGACAAAAGACGCATTTAGACGGTGACAAAGCTATGGCTTTTGTCAGAAGCCGTAAAGAAGATGGTGCTGGGAATGATTTCGGACGGCAGGAACGTCAGCAGATTGTTATCCAAGGTTTAGCACATAAGTTACTCTCCGCAGAATCTGTAACTAATTTTGATGGCATCTTAAAAACAGCTTCGAAAAACGTCATCACTGATATGACATTCTCTGATTTAACTTCACTGCAATCAGGTTATTCTAAGACGTTGAACAATGTGGAGAAATATCAGCTTGAAGGTACAGGACAGATTATGGACGATGGCCTCTGGTATTTCCTTGCCGATGAGAATAAAAAGCAGCAGATTTCAGATGTTTATAAAGAGAATCTTAAATAAAGAAGGGACTCATATCGAGTCCCTTCTTTATATCATTTTACGCACGGTCAGCTGGTAGATAATATTAATAGCAACGGCACATAAAAGAATGATGATTATGGCGAAGTGCTGCGGCTGTCCTGTTTCAAGACCGTATAAAGTAAGAAGCAGCATGGAAGCAGGCAACAGGATATTCGTCAATTTGAATGCGTTATAAAGACCGGTAAAAATCACAATCATTTCTTCTTTATTCAATGTTTCGATCAATTTGTCATCAAATTCACTGTCAAAGTTATTCGGCAGCTCACGCTCCGGATAAAGTTTATTGATCATGCCGTAGCCATAATAGCGCAGGAGGCTGATAAGGATGAATACAACGATGCTGACAATGCTGAGCCATAATGACACTTGATTGAGTGCAACCATGAGAAGTGAGGCAAGTGCCACATAGAATGAGATAATCATGGCAATGTTCATCAATGAGAACTTCTTGAATGACTGACGGTCCTGTTCGTTATGTTCAAGCGTTGGGTCATTATCCACCTTGTATGCAGCAACACTGTAAAGATAACCGATGAGCCCGGCTATGACCGCCATCACAATGAGAGCGATGACAAATGTATCAGAGTGCAGCGCATCATTAGCCGGAATTTTCCAGAAATGCATCGTAAAAATCAGAATAGCTGCACTGATAACGCAGATGATAGGGAAAAATAGTTTGCTTGTCATAGAATACTCCTTTTTTTATGTATTATACCCAATAAAAACGGGTAAAGTCATAATAACGATAAATATGGAGGATGATAAACATGGCTAAAGCTAAGAAAGCTCAGACACAGGATAATCAAGTAGTGGCAGCATTGAATCAGCAAGTGGCTGACTGGACTGTTCTTTATACTAAGATTCATAATTACCACTGGTATGTGAAAGGTCCTAACTTTTTCGCGCTTCATACCAAATTCGAAGAGCTTTATACACAAGCAGGCACTTATATCGATGAGCTGGCAGAACGCATTCTAGCTATTGGTGGTAACCCTGTCGCAACCTTAAAGGAATCTCTGGAATTATCTGTCGTCAAAGAAGCGAAGAAGGATTTAACAGCTGAAGATATGGTTGCTGATCTGTCCAAAGACTTTGACAAACTGATTGAGCAGTTGAAAGAAGGTCAGGAGACGGCTGAAGCTGCAGGTGATGAAATGACTGCGGACATGTTCCTCGGCATGATTACGGAACTTGAAAAACATAACTGGATGTTTAAATCTTATTTAGGTTAACAATAGATTGCATGCGGCTTAGCCGCGTGCTTTTTTTTGTTTAAAGCTGCTGAAATGCTATAATGAAATTAACTAATATATAGGAGGAATTTAACATGGAATTAGCGAAATACATCGATCACACTTTATTGAAGGCGGATGCAACAACTGATCAAATCAATAAACTTGTCGCAGAAGCAAAGGAATATAACTTTATGAGTGTATGTGTCAACCCCACACATGTTAAACATTGTGCTGAACAGCTGAAAGGGACGGATGTATTAGTCTGTACAGTCATCGGTTTCCCTTTAGGCGCGACAACTTCAGCAGTGAAAGCATTTGAAACGAAGGACGCCATCGAAAATGGTGCAGGCGAAGTAGACATGGTCATTAATATCGGCGCCCTGAAGGATGGGAATGATGATTTAGTCTATGAAGATATCAAAGCTGTAGTGGACGCTGCGGCAGGTGTGACAACAAAAGTGATTATTGAGACAAGTCTTCTAACAGACGACGAAAAGCGACGTGCATCTGAACTTGCAAAAAAAGCAGGAGCGACATTCGTCAAAACTTCTACAGGATTCTCTACTGGCGGCGCAACAGTTGCAGATGTCAGATTAATGCGTGAAACAGTGGGACCTGATATGGGTGTCAAAGCTTCTGGTGGTGTTCGTTCTGTAGAAGATGTGAACGGTATGATTGAAGCAGGTGCAACACGTATTGGTGCAAGTGCGGGTGTCGATATTCTGAATGGGCAGCAATCCAGTCAAGACTACTAAAAGGGGGATTCAGTCATGAGAATGGTTGATATTATTGCGAAAAAACGTGATGGCGGTAAATTGACGACTGAAGAAATCAACTTCTTTATTAAGGGCTATACCGCAGGTGACATTCCTGATTACCAGGCCTCCAGTCTTGCAATGGCCATTTACTTCCAGGACATGGATGACCAGGAACGTGCGGATTTAACGATGGCTATGGTTGAAAGTGGTGATCAGATCGACTTGAGCAAGATAGAAGGTATCAAAGTCGATAAGCACTCAACGGGTGGTGTCGGTGATACGACAACGCTTGTACTCGCACCATTAGTCGCAGCGCTGGATATTCCTGTTGCGAAGATGAGCGGCCGTGGACTCGGTCACACAGGCGGGACAATCGATAAGCTGGAAGCAGTTGAAGGCTTCCATGTTGAAATCTCTGATGAAGAGTTCGTCCGTCTCGTCAATGAAGATAAGATTGCAGTTATCGGACAAACAGGCAATCTGACACCAGCCGATAAAAAACTCTACGCACTCCGTGATGTAACAGGTACAGTCAACAGCATCCCACTTATTGCTTCCAGCATCATGAGCAAGAAGATAGCAGCGGGTTCTGATGCTATCGTCCTTGATGTTAAGACAGGTGCAGGCGCATTCATGAAAACAGATGAAGATGCCGAAAAGTTAGCACACGCCATGGTTAAAATCGGTAATAATGTCGGTCGTCGTACGATGGCGATTATCTCTGATATGAGCCAGCCGCTTGGTTATGCGATTGGTAATGCGCTTGAAGTCAAGGAAGCAATTGAAACATTGAAAGGACAAGGTCCGGACGATCTTAATGAACTTGTACTGACATTAGGCAGTCAGATGGTTGTGTTAGGGGGCGGTGCAGAGACACTTGATGAAGCGCGCGCCAAACTGCAGGAAGTCATTGATAACGGCAAGGCGCTTGAGAAGTTCCGTACCTTCCTTGAAAATCAGGGCGGTAATGGCGATGTGGTAGACGATGTGTCATTATTGCCGCAAGCAGCCTATGAAATCGAAGTACCAGCGAAGCAATCAGGTTTTGTCAGCAGAATAGTGGCGGATGAAATAGGCATTGCCTCCATGCTTCTTGGCGCAGGACGTGCAACTAAAGAAGATACAATTGACCTTGCTGTCGGTCTCATGCTCCGGAAAAAAGTCGGTGACAAAGTAGAAGAAGGCGAATCACTCGTAACTATCTACTCAAACCGTGAAGATGTTGAAGACGTTAAAGAGAAAATCTATGCGAATATTGAGATTGCTGAACAGGCTGAAGCACCGAAGCTGATTCATACAATCATCACAGAATAGGAGGAATCACATGTTTAAACGTATCCACTTAATCGTTATGGATTCCGTAGGTATCGGGGAAGCACCGGATGCCGATAAATTCGGCGATACAGGCAGTCATACATTATCTCATACACTTGAAGGATTTGAAGGTGAACTGCCGAATCTCGAGAAACTGGGACTGGGTAATATTGCCGAGCTTCCTGTTGTCAAACCAGTAAATGAACCGGCTGCTTTCTACACGAAACTCAGCGAGGCATCTGTCGGCAAAGATACGATGACGGGACACTGGGAGATTATGGGTCTGAATATCGATCAACCATTCAAAGTCTACCCGGATGGATTTCCTGATGAATTAGTACAGGAAATCGAAAAGCTGTCCGGCCGTAAAGTCGTCGCGAATAAACCGGCATCTGGTACAGCTATCATCGATGAGTATGGTGAACATCAGATGAAGACAGGCGACTTAATCGTCTATACATCTGCTGATCCCGTGCTGCAGATTGCAGCGCATGAAGAAATCATTCCGCTTGAAGAGCTGTACGATATTTGTGAGAAAGTACGGGAACTGACAAAAGATCCTAAATACTTGATCGGTCGTATCATCGCCCGTCCATATGTAGGTGAGCCGGGCAATTTTACCCGTACGTCCAATCGTCATGACTATGCGCTTAAACCATTTGACCGCACTGTGATGAATGAGCTGAAAGATGCCGGCAAAGATGTGATTGCCATCGGTAAAATCAATGATATTTATGATGGTGAAGGGGTGACTGAAGCAATTCGGACGAAAGACAATATGGATGGCATGGATCAGCTGATGAAGGTGGTCAGAAAAGACTTTGAAGGACTCAGTTTCCTTAATCTAGTTGATTTCGATGCGCTTTTCGGTCATCGTCGTAATAAAGAGGGCTATGCCAATGCCATTAAGGAATTCGACGAGCGATTAGGCGAGCTGCTGCCTCAACTTCGTCAGGATGATCTACTGATTATCACTGCTGATCATGGTAATGACCCAACAGCACCGGGAACAGACCATACACGTGAATATGTTCCACTCCTGATGTACAGTCCGCAGTTCAAGAAAGGACATGAACTGGAGGGCCATACAACATTTGCCTCAATTGGAGCAACGGTTGCTGACAATTTTGGGGTCGCATTACCGAAGTTCGGCCAAAGTTACCTAGGTGAACTGCATGATTAGACGCTTAATCTATGGACTAGCCTATACGACAGCAGGGGTTCTGCATTTTGTGCATGAGCCATCATTCACTAAAATAGTGCCGCCGAAGATCCCCTTAAAAAAGGAGATTGTTTATCTGACAGGTGTGATGGAAATTTTCTTCGGTCTAGGAATGATCTTAAGAAAGCCAGGGTCATTATTTAAAGCCATCCTCAAACTGTTTCTCATTGCCGTCTTCCCGGCCAATGTCTATATGGCGATGAAGAAGATAGGCATAGGAGATAAGCAGCTTTCTCCGGCCGCACTTTGGGGGCGACTGCCTCTGCAGTGGCTGTTAATCAAAGAAATGGATAAACTATAAACGCAAAAAGTAGAAGACTGATTTTCAGCTTCTACTTTTTATTTTTCCAACTGCATCTGGATGGCACGTAATGTATAGAGCCAGTCTGCTATCACCTCATAGTTGCTCTTCTTAAAGGCATAGCAGTAATCAAGAAAGGCGATTGCGTCATCCAGCGGCGAAGATTCATCTGACAGATAAGATTTTAAAGATTGCTTATAGTCACGAATTGAAGCACTGCTGATCATCTGTTTATAGCTGTTATAAAGCTCCACAGCTTCGTCCTTACCATATTTTTTCATTAAAGTCATTCGCTCATTCTGATTGAACATATCATCAACTCCATTGCCACAATCATAACATCTGATTATTAAACGCATATGAAGGTTTTGTAAATGAATGTATGAATGGATGCAGAGGAAAGGGGGTATAGTAAAAGAAAAATGAAAAGAGGAATCATAATGGGCTGTCCTTATCACTATGAACCTAAAAAGAAATCTAATCTACCGCTGGTTGCAGGACTTGCAATCGGTGCTGTATCTGTTGGCTACGCATTATTAAAAAATAAATCACAACAAAAAGGAACAGATGATGTGAAGATATTCAACAAAACAATAGGTCATGAATTCTATATGCCACACTTTATGGTTAAAAATGTACGACTGGATGCAGCTGAGACCGCTTTAACTGTCCATGTGGATTATCGTATCAACCAAGTCTTGATCGATTATCTGATTAACAATCGTCCGAATTACTATTTCAAACTCATATTACCTGAGAAATATCAGTCACTCTTTCAGGAATCTGCTAGAGTCATTAAAGGGGAAGAGGTAACAGCTGGAAGTGACCGCGCAGACTATACAGTGACCTTCCAGTTTGAAGCAAAACCGGAAACAACTATTGAGGAAATCGAAGCGATTGATGTAGCGGATAAAATACAGATGACCATTCTTGATGACAAAGACAATGTGCTGAATGACTTCCCTGATGTCTATAATGCAGCGAATATAATCAGATATTAAAAAAACAGCCTCTGAATTTTCAGAGGCTGTTCCTATTTATTCGGCATCGTTCTGGTAGATCACTTTCCACTCTTCTTTTTTCGCGAGCATTTCTTCTGCTAACTGCTGCGCACCTTCTAATGAGTGGCTGGCTGCCCAGCCGCACTGTACTTCGTTGCAGGCAGGTACTTCTGTCGCATTTTTGACATCATTCAATGTTTTCTCAAGGATAGCGAGTACATCATCATAATTATCATGGTTGATTAAGCTTAAGTAGAAGCCTGTCTGACAGCCCATCGGTGAAATATCAACAACTTTATCCGTATGATTACGGATATTTTCAGCCATTAAGTGCTCCAGAGAGTGGAGCGCCGGCATTTCCATGTGTTCTTTATTCGGTTGTTTGAAGCGGATGTCATATTTGTGGATGACATCCCCGTTCTGGCCTTCTTTGATGCCTGCTAAACGGACAAAAGGTGCTACAACTTTTGTATGATCCAGGTTGAAACTTTCTACGTTCATTTTTTGCATGAGATTCTCTCCTTATTTGATGGATTCGATGGCTTTGAAGCCATTCTGCAAGTCTTCAAGTAAATCTGCACTATCTTCAATACCCACTGAGATACGAACTAAGCCATCTGTAATCCCTAGTTCTAGACGTCGCTCACGTGGGATAGAAGCATGTGTCATCTGACTCGGAACAGAAATCAGGCTTTCAACCGCGCCAAGTGATTCAGCAAGTGTAAAGTATTTCAGGGACTTCACGAGGGCTTCAGCACGTTCTTTAGAACCGACATCAAATGAAATCATGCCGCCAAAACCAGATGACTGGCGTTTCTGTGCTTCCAGTTGTTTCCCTTCAAGTAAGCTTGGATGGAAGACTTTAGTCACTGTATCGTTATTCACTAAATAGTCAACCAGCTGCATTGTCGTTTTTTCAGTCTGTTCCATTCGCAGTGCCAGGGTCTTAATGCCGCGGACAAGAAGGAAGCTGTCCTGTGGTCCTAAGATGCCGCCGACAGAGTTCTGAATGAAACCTAAGTCCTCGGCAATCTGATCGTCTTTAGTGACGAGTAAACCTGCAACCACATCACTGTGACCACCGATATATTTAGTTGCGGAGTGGAGGACGATATCTGCCCCTAGATCAAGTGGATTCTGGAAGTAAGGTGTCATGAACGTATTGTCAACGACTGAGATTAAGTTGTTCTCTTTGGCGATTGCTGCCATCTCTGCGATATCAGTGACATTCAGCAGAGGATTTGTCGGGGTTTCAATATACAGCATTTTTGTTCTGTCTGTAATCGCAGCTCTAACGGCTTCTGCGTCAGTTGTATCAACAAAAGTAGATTCGATACCAATGCGGTCAAACACCTTAGTGAAGACACGGTATGTGCCCCCGTAAACGTCTGAACCGACAACGATATGATCGCCTGCATTGAGCAGCATGATAGCAGTAGAAACAGCTGCCATGCCTGAGCCGAAAGCAAAACCGTGCGTCCCGTGTTCAATATCAGCGATTAACGTTTCAAGTGCTGTACGTGTCGGGTTTTTTGTACGTGAGTATTCGTAGCCCTGGCGGAGATTACCGATACCATCTTGTTTATAGGTGCTTGTCTGATAGATAGGGGTGTTGACTGAACCTGTAAATTCATCGACTGTTTTGCCGCCGTGAATCATCATTGTTTTTTTCTGCATTATAATTCTCCTTTTGTTTTAAAAATTTGCTGTGAAATATAGCGGTCACTTGCGTCAGGGAAGATGACGACAATGTTGCCTTTTACGTATTCTGCCTGATTAAGAGCGGCGACCATTGCTGCACCGGATGAGCTGCCGACAAGTAAGCCTTCTTTTCGTGCGAGGTCTTTGACCATCTGGAAAGCCTCATCATCAGAAATGGTCTCGATGGCGTCAATCAAGTCATGTTTCAGGAAGTCCGGCCACACTTCTACCCCGATGCCTTCAGTTCGATGTGAACCGCTTGGCCCGCCATTTAAGATGGAGCCTTCTGGTTCAACGATAACGGTACGCGTATAAGGCTTCAGGCGTTCAGCAAGTCCTGTGAAAGTACCGGCACTCCCGGCTCCTGCGACCACCATATCGATTGTCCCTAGTTCATCGATCAGCTCGTTGTAAAGGCCTGAGTAACTTGCCGGATTGTCTTCTGTTTCAAACTGGTTGGCATAATAAGCCCCCGTTTTTTCAGCATATGCTTGAGCTTGTCTTCTTGCTTCTACCATACCAAGAGCGGAATCTGTATGCACGATATCTGCTCCGAGTGCACGCATGATCTCCTGCTTCTCGACACTGAATTTCTCAGGAACGAAGACTTTTAATTTTAAGCCGTGCTGCTGGCAGGCAAGGGCAAGCCCGATACCTGTGTTGCCGGCTGTAGCTTCGACGACTTCATCTGCTGCCTCTCCGCGTCGTACAGCTGAATCAATGATGTTCTGACCGAGACGATCTTTAACAGAGCCGCCTAAATTGTACATTTCGAGTTTAGCGAATAATCGGACGCCTGGCGGTAACTGAAAGTTTGTCAGTTCAACGAGGGGGGTCTGCCCGATCAGGTCAGCAGGTTTCTTGTAGTGCTTTTTTCTGAGGACTTGCAGATGGGCGAACTTATTGAGCTGAGTGGCTGAGTAAGTGAAGCCCAGCTTATTGGCGATATTTTTCATGACATCTTTAAATGGATAGTATTCACGGTTCAAGTCTGCGACGAGATTATCATAGCCGAGATCGGCGTAATAGCGAATCATATCCTGCTTCTCTTCCGGACTGTTGAATACCGTATCCAAGATAATAATCTGCCCGTTATCAGACAAGGTCTCTGCATAGTTCTTGATAGCACGTTCTTTTTCTTCATCCGTCAGGTGATGGAAGGCGAAAGAACTGATGATGGTATCTGCTCGCTGCGCCTTGTAATTAAGGAAATCACCGTGCTCAAATATCAGACCAGTCTTCTCCTGGCCGATAGCAGCCATCTCTTCACTTGGCTCAACAGCTGTGACGTCCAAGCCTTTAGCCAGCAGCAGTAAAGTTAAGTTGCCTGTACCCGGGCCGAACTCAATCGTTTTACCTCTTGCTTGTTTAGCTGCTTCACTAAGCATAAAAGGGTAGTTCGTAAATACATCTCTATATTCAGGGTCATGACCTTCTACTGCATGATCATACTTGTCCGCCCATTGTTCAAAAATATCCATAAAAGCTGGTGACATATAGTTCACTCCTATAGTGTATTAAACCTATCAATTAAGTCGGAATTAATAGTATCATGAAGTCACACTGATTACAATGAAATGCTTTGTGAAAAAGCGAACAAAATATTATAATAACGGAAAGCTGAACATGCATGAACAATGAGGGAGGGAATGAATGATGAGAAGAGTGGAAGTGATGCCCTATGATAGTATCTGGCAGCATCTATATTTAGAAGAAAAAAAGAGACTAGAAGCCATTTTTAAGAATCAGCTGGTGGCGATTCATCATATCGGTTCAACAGCCGTGCCTGGTCTGGCTGCAAAACCGGTCATCGATATCATGATTGTAGTAGAGGATATTGAGCAGATGGATAAGTTAAATGATCAACTGATTGCCATCGGTTATGAGATGAAAGGTGAAAATGGCATCACAGGACGCCGCTACTTCCAAAAAGGCGGAGATATGCGTAGCCATCATCTCCATGTCTATGCTGAAGGAGACATGAATATTAAACGTCATCTTGCTTTCAGGGATTATCTCCGGGCTTTTAGTGGAGAAGCAGAGCGATACGGTCATTTGAAATCAGAACTCGCGAAGCTCTATCCTTCTGATATCACCTCTTATATCAATGGCAAAGATATCTTTGTCCAGGTAATGGAGATGAAGGCCGTGGATTGGTATGATAGGCATCACCCTTTATCTTAAAGTTTCCTTAAAATTGTGAGTAAGCCTTGAAGAGTAGGCGCTTACATGCTATAAAGACGTAAAGGAGTGGTTGGATGGTCAGTATATTGATTGTAGAAGATGAAGTGGAGATTGCTGAGATGATCAAGTTTATTCTGCAGCGGGAAGGTTATGAGACTATTGATCTCGTGCATACGTTTCAGGATGCCTATAAGCAGTCTCTGCATTACGATGCCTATATACTGGATATCAATCTACCGGACGGGAAAGGGTACGATCTGGCAGAGCGCATTCGTCACCAGTCAGATGCACCGATTTTATATGTATCGGCGAATGTCACAGATGAAGATAAACTCACCGGTTTTGCCACCGGTGCAGATGATTATATCACCAAACCATTTAATCCGTTGATTCTTGCTGCAAGGGTGAAAGCGAATGTCGATCGTTATCTGAGAGCAAAGCAGCCGATTGATTTCTTTTTCGACGAACGCACGGCTGAGCTGACAGTGAAGGATAAAGTCTATCATTTGTCAGGAAAACAGTATCTTCTCATGCAGTATTTATTTGAGAACCAGAATAAAGTCCTGACGAAAGAAGAGATCTACGAGGCGGTCTGGGACAATCGGTTCATCGATGAAAATACAGTGATGGTCCATATAAGGAAATTACGTGAAAAAATTGAAGAGATACCGAGCGACCCCGTCAGACTTCTGACTGTCAGAAGCGTCGGTTACATCTTGAAAGTGGCACACAAGTGAAGACAACTGCACGCAAATTCACCTGGAAATTCATTGGCTACTTTTCATTGTTCTATGTGCTGATCAATTTACTTCTGCTTCTATTGATTGTGATTTTAATGATACGTTCGTCCAATAATATGAATAGCGGCACATTACAGGCGCAGACGACGGAGACGATCCAAAGTCTGATTGACGTCAGTGATGAGAAAAATATTACGATTCATCAAGAGCTCTCTGAAGCGCTGAAAGAGCAGGACAGTATGCTTTTGATACGTAATAGTCACGGCGATATCATCAAGTCCTTCAATAATCATGAAAAAATCCATACGCTTAGCTGGTACTATCTGCAAGGGGTCACGACGTGGTCACTGACTGAGCGGTATCAGGCAGTGCTCATCAATCGGCAGCCCTTGGTTAAAGCGGCAGAGTTATTTGATTTAGAAGAGACTGTGGCGCTTCATCGCTATATGGATGAACATAATCTGTCGCTTTTCAAGCAGAATATGGAAAAAGATCAACTGGTCAAAATCTACGGTAATTTTAAAACCGAAGATGTGGAAGAGAACTGGTTCAAAGATCTGAATAATGATAATTTCAATAAGTATGTGCTGCAGGAAACAATGCATGATGATGACTATTACTTATTTGTAGCAGAAAATCAGAACGCCCGGGACAAACGAATTATTCTGGCAGAGAACGGCATTTTTATGGATAAAGATCTCATGGCCTTTGCTTTAAATTTCCTGCTCTGGTATCTCATTTATTCATCGCTTATCTTCGGGCTGATATTGGCACTTGCCTATTATGTGAGCCGGAATTTTGCACGGCCGCTTATTCATTTTGTTGACTGGCTGAGTCAGTTGAGCAGAGGCATCTACCGCGTCCCTGATAATCATCATATCTATAGACGGGACCGCATGCGTAGAAAATACCGGATGTATACGTCTGTAGATGAATCCATCCGCGAATTGACAGAGAAGCTGGATAATGACCGGACTTACCAGAATCGCATTTCAACGCTCCGTGATGAATGGGTGTCAGGTATCACGCATGACTTTAAGACGCCGCTCAGTTCGATCTATGGCTACAGTAAACTCTTGAACAGTGATCTTGAAATCAGTTGCGAGGACCGTAAGAAGTTTGCTGAAATTATTGAAGACAAGGCGCTTTATATCGATTCGCTGTTAAAAGACCTGAATATGACCTACCAGCTGAAGAACCATCATCTTGAGTTTAATAAAGAAACGGTCAATGTAGGTGAATATATTCAGCAGTTTATTGATTCCTTCGATCATCCGAACCTGTATGCGGTCAACCGGCTGAACCAGACTGTTAAACTTGATAAAGAGCGGATGAATCGGGTGCTGATGAATATCGTGTCTAATGCCTTCACTTATAATGAGGATATCGAAGTGTGGATCAATTCATTCGCTGATGACCCTGACATTGTCATCGAAATCGGCGACAATGGTAAAGGTATCCCGCAAGAAGAGCTTCCTTATATTTTCAATCGTTATTATAGAGGGACCAATACGACTACTAATAACGAAGGTTCAGGTCTCGGCCTCGCCGTTGCTAAGCAGATTGTTGAAAATCATCAAGGACAGATCAGCGTCCATAGCTCAATAGCAGGAACAAAATTCCAGATCAGGCTGCCACGCGAATTAAATGATTGACGAAACAATCAGAAAATTATATAGTAATCATTAAATAATTCCATACTTATCAAGAAGGATCGAGGGATAGGCCCGATGACATCCAGCAACCTACCGTTTGGCAAGGTGCTAAGTCCTCCAGCATAGCTGACAGATAAGATTGCAGAGACATTCCTTATCGTGGAATGTCTCTTTTGTTAAGTGTACGGAAATAAAGGAGTCTTTTGATGGAACAATATGAAAAGCGTATTTTAGAATATATTAATCAGCATAAAGAAAGTATAATTGAACTGAGTCATGCAATACATGCAAGACCTGAACTCGGCAATGAAGAGTTCTTCGCATCAGCGGAATTATCCAATCTTCTTCAGGACAATGATTTTCAACTGGAACGGGATATTGCAGGTCATGCGACAGGTTTCATTGCGACATACAAGAGTGAAAAACCAGGTCCTACTATTGCTTTTCTCGCGGAATACGATGCATTGCCGGAACTCGGTCATGCATGTGGCCATAATATTATCGGGACAAGTAGTGTGCTTGCTGCCCTTAGTCTGCAGACAGTGATTGATGAGATAGGGGGTACTATCAAAGTATTCGGATCACCTGCAGAAGAAGGGGGCGTCAATGGTAGCGCGAAGGCAAGCTATGTCAAAGCGGGACTCTTTGACGATAGTGATGTCGCACTGATGATTCATCCGGGACATGAATCATACCGCACCGTCCCTACACTCGCAGTTGATGTCTTTGAAGTGGAATTCTTCGGTAAGAGTGCACATGCTTCTGAAAGTGCGTTCAACGGCATCAATGCGCTCGATATGATGATCAGTTTCTTCAACGGTATCGCTCAGCTGAGACAGCATATCAAACCACGTGATAAGGTTCATGGTGTTATTCTGGATGGCGGTGCAAGTGCGAACATCATCCCGGATTACACGAAAGCTCGGCTCTATACCCGGGCCTTATCACGCAAACAGCTGAATAGTCTGACTGATAAAGTAGAAGAAATCGCACACGGTGCTGCTCGCATGGCAGGCGGAACGGCTAAACTGAACCGTATTCAGAATGGTGTCGATGAATTCATCTTGAATGACCGTCTCGATGATTTATTTGAACGCCATGCGAAGAAACACAATGAACCGATTGAACATGATGATTTTGGTTTCGGTTCAACTGATACGGGTAATGTGAGTCATGTCATACCGACCATTCATCCTCATTTAAAAATGGGGCCTTCTACACTGGTGGGACACACACCGGAATTCAGGGAAGCAGCAGCAAGTCCGGGCGGTGACCATGCGCTCCTGCAGGGTGCACGTATCATGGCGACAATGGCTGTTGAACTGATTACTAAGCCTGAAGTATTAAATCAAATTAAGCAACTACATAAGGAGTAACGAATGACTAACTTTTTATCTAAGCGCCCGCTGACCATGCATCAGCTTTATGGCGATCATGTTGTATTTACATCTCGTCCTTCATACGAGAAAAATCCTTGGCTCACCACTGAAGAACATCAGGCCAATATGCTGACGGCAAGAGAGTTGCTGATTGCTGATATACCGGTGATTCTGCACGAAGCAACGATTGGTGACAAGACGAGAACGTTGATGACAGCAGCAGGCATTGAGCTGCCGTCCAACTATCGTACGTTCAAAGATGCAGATAGTTATCATCAGCGCCTGAGAGAGGCAGAAGAAGCGGGGGAAAAGATTTTCTTTCAATATACACATAACGAAGAGTACGTTAAACCGTCGACCTATTATGTGAATAAAGAACTATTTGTAGCGCTTAATAATAAAATGAAGCTTGCCGACTGGACGAAAGGTAAATTCCTGCCGAAGCGTGATGTGATTCATGTCAGCAAGCTTGAAGCAACATTGAAAGATTGGCACTATCCATACGTCATCAAGCCGGGCGATGATCATCCGACTGCGGGGGGCTATGGTGTCATGATCTGTTATAATGATCAAGACCGTGAGAAAGCACTCAGCCGTATACAGGAAGCGGAAACGGATTCCGACTTCATTGTTGAAGACTACATCAAGACGGAACAGAACTATTGTGTGCAGTACGCTTATAGTGAGGCAACAGGGATTCAGTATATCGGCGCTTCTATCCAGGACACCAATGAATATGGCAAATACCGGGGTAATACAACGGCCCATCATGTACCGGATCAGGTGATTGCTGCTGGGCGTGAAATCATGGAGAATGGCGTTGCTGCAGGCTACCGTGGTATTGCAGGATTCGATCTCCTCGTCGATGATAAAGGTGCGGTGTATGCGATTGATCTGAATTTCAGACAGAACGGTTCGACTTCTATGCTGATTATGGATGAGTTATTGGAAGGTGACTATGAGAAGTTCTTCGGTGCCTATGCGAACGTGTCAAATGAAGCATTTTATGCACGGATTCTGGAAGAAGTAACAGCAGGACGTCTATTCCCGCTTGCTTATTACGATGGTGATTATTATGAAGGACAGACAGTACCGTCAAGATTTGTCGGCATCTGGCACGGTGACAAGCAAGATGTAGAGAAACATGCCCAATCTTTTGTAGAGTTTAACCGACCATAAAAGACAGACCGCTGATTCAGCGGTCTGTCTTATTCTTCTTCCATTAATCTTAATGTGCCAAGCGCGCCTGAATATTCCCCGTTCTCAATGAAGAAAGGTTTAAATCCACGCAGAACAGTATAGTTCATCACGACCTTCTGCAGGAGTTCGTTGTGCAGGAATGATGAACCGATGTAGACCACATATTCAGCGCCGAACTCTCTGGCAGCATGAATGGAAACAGTGGTCACAGTTTCACCGACGACCCCGATAGCGGCTGCCAGTTTATCGGCAGCAGTATACTGGACAGTATCTTTTGTGTGCAGCACACGGCCGAAGTTTGCGGCAGTCAGTTCACCTGGAATAGGCGTCTTGTCGCCTTTGTAGATATGTTTGACTTTGAGGTCAATATCATCCCGGTCCCCTTGGGCAGCCAGTGCAGTCAACGTCTCATAATCCGCTTCGCCTGTCAGCAGGAAGCCCAGACCTTGAATCATGCCGCCGCCAGCCCCTGTACCACCGGCACGCACCTGTACTTCACCTTTGACGTGATGGATGGAAGTTCCTGTCCCGACATTGGTGAAAATATAATTTTCAAGCGGGTGGTTAAGCTGTTGCAGAAATGTCTGTATCCCCTTGAACGTGGCATCAAATTCGATGCTCTGAAAAGCGTTCTGTGGAATCAGGCTCTGGAGATACGTCGCTTTCCCGCCTGTCAGTGCAACTTCGGCATCCGGATATTCTTTAAGGAGTTCTGCGACTTTCTCGACTTCTGTTGATAAATATTTGGAGAATGTACGCTCTCCATTTTCTTCTTTGACGATTTTAATCAGTGTACCGCCAGCATCTATACCGAATTTCATTTTAAAACCTCTTCTTTTTTGGTTACTATGATACAGCTTACGGCGTGTCTTGTAAATTATGTTCATGATTTAGAATGATGCAGTGTAGTCAAAAATGGGTATAATTTAAAAAAGGTGAATATCGCTGGAGGTTATGGACTATGGAATTCAATGGATCACAGATTGATATCGTGCAGTATAGCGCAGATTACAGAGAACAGTTAGAGGCTTTCGAACTGGAGGAGCGTCAGATGATTTACTCTTCTCTTCCGATTCAAGTGCTGGAAGAAGGACTGATGGATCACAATAGACGGCCATGTGTAGTGTTAAATAAAGAAAACCAGGTAGTGGGCTTCTTTGTCCTGCATCAGTATTATCAGCATGAAGGCTATGAGACGCCGATTAATGCGGTCTATGTCAGAAGCTTGTCGATTAATGCCAAATATCAGGGACATGGCTATGGTACTGAAATTATGATGAATATCCCTGAATATGTACAGCAGGTCTTTCCGGATTTCGAACATCTTTATTTAGTGGTTGATGCAGAGAATCAGGCAGCATGGAATCTCTATGAGCGGGCAGGCTTCCTCCACTTAGCGACCAATCCTGAAGGCCCGATCGGTAAGGAGCGCCTCTACTATCTTGACCTATCAGGACAATATGCCTCTAAACTGAGATTAATCCAACAGGATGACAAGGTTATGCTGGATAAAGACGGCACGGATGTAGGGCAGATTAAGCTATCAGTGGACGGTAAGGCGGTACGCATCGAAGCGTTCACACCTGCTGATGATGAAGTGAGAGAAAGTGCCCTCAGACAACTGGCTACTTATGTCAGGAAACATTACCCTGAAGCAGATCGCATATTAGTAGAAACGGATCAGCCGGGTCCTTATCTGAATGTCAACTTCGTACAGGATGATTTACAGGTGCCTGACCAACTGATGAAGCTGATTAGGTATTAAAGAGAAATATTTACTGGTAAATCATGATTATTCTTGTTATGATTTAGGGTGAATAAAAATCGACTGCCTGACGTGAAAGGACGAATTAATAATGAAAATCAGTGAATATACCAAAGAAATGATGAACGAACATTCTTTCATCGATATGGCTTATCTTTATCTTTCAGAAAAAGGAAAAGATCAAGGCTTATATGACATCATTGACGAATTCAAGAAAATTGGTGACTATAAAGACGAAGAAATTGAAACACGGGTGGTTCAGTTCTATACAGATTTGAATACAGATGGTCGTTTCCTCTCTACGGGTGAGAATATCTGGGGGCTTCGTGACTGGTATTCAGTCGACGATATTGAAGAAAAAATCGCACCGACTGTTCAGAAGTTTGAAGTACTGGATGATGACGATGAAGATGATGCGAATATCGCACTCCTCGGTGAAGAAGAAATCGATGATGAACTCGATATGGTGGTAGAAGACGGCAGCGACGAAGAGAATCTTGAAGACCCTGAAGATGAAGATGTTGAAGACGAACTCAATCAAGCGGGTCTGGTCGTTGAAGAAGATGAATTTGAAGAAGATGATGATTTTGAAGAAGAGGAAGAAGAGGAAGAGCTCTAATTTCTGTTTGATGATTGACTTATCTTCTAAAAATGATTATTATTTTACTTGGGCTCCTTTAAATAGGACAACGTATAAAACTTACGCTCCCTTTGCGCTTGCAAAAGGAGCGTTTTTTATTTTTTAATTTCAGGAGGTTGTTATGACTAAATTTATCTTTGTAACAGGTGGCGTCGTCTCTTCACTTGGTAAAGGCATTACTGCTGCGAGTCTGGGGCGTTTACTTAAAAATCGTGGACTTAATGTAACTATTCAGAAGTTTGACCCTTATTTGAACGTCGATCCAGGTACGATGAGTCCTTATCAGCACGGGGAAGTGTTTGTCACGGATGACGGTGCTGAAACAGATCTTGACTTAGGTCACTATGAACGTTTTATCGATATCAACTTGAATCAGTATTCAAACGTCACGGCGGGGAAAGTTTATTCTCATGTTCTGAAAAAAGAACGTCGCGGAGATTATTTAGGCGGCACTGTTCAGGTTATCCCGCATATCACGAATGAAATCAAGGCGCGCCTTCTTAAAGCGGGCGAGAGCACGCACGCAGATGTGGTCATCACAGAAATCGGCGGGACAACAGGGGATATAGAATCATTACCATTCCTTGAATCTATCCGTCAGATCAAAAGTGATCTGGGCCGTGAGAACGTCATGTACATCCACTGTACATTGCTGCCGTACATCAAGGCTGCAGGTGAAATGAAAACAAAACCTACTCAGCATAGTGTGAAAGAGCTGCGTGGTCTTGGTATTCAGCCTGATATGATTGTTGTGCGTACAGAATATGAAATGACCCAGGATCTGCGTGACAAGATTGCGCTGTTCTGTGATATCGATAAAAACTCAGTGATTGAATGCCGCGATGCAGATACTCTTTACCAGATTCCGTTAGCACTGAAAGAACAGAAGATGGATGACATCGTTGTCAAACGCCTGGGCTTGCAGGCGGACGAGGAAGCAGAACTGACAGAATGGACACAGCTCCTTGATACAGTCCGTAATCTGGAAGGCAAAACAAGAATCGCCCTTGTCGGTAAATATGTCGCATTGCAGGATGCCTACCTTTCCGTTGTAGAAGCTCTTAAACATGCAGGCTACCAGTTCGGTAAAGAGGTTGAAATCAAATGGCTGAACTCTGAGGAACTGAATGTCTCTAACTTCAAGGAAGAATTAAAGGATGTTGATGGCATCTTAGTTCCGGGTGGTTTCGGTGAACGTGGAATTGAAGGGAAGATTCTTGCGACACAGTACGCGCGTGAAAATAATATTCCATTCTTCGGTATCTGTTTAGGGATGCAGCTTGCGACGGTTGAGTTTGCACGTAATGTGGTCGGGCTGAAAGATGCTCACTCATCAGAACTGGATCCAAATACCCCTTATCCAGTCATCTCATTGTTACCTGACCAGAAAGATGTAGTTGATTTAGGTGGTACGCTCCGTCTCGGCTTATATCCTTGTCAGCTGACTGACGGGACGAAAGCGCACGCGGCTTATGGCGAAGCACTGGTAGAAGAACGCCATCGTCACCGTTACGAGTTTAATAATGAATTCCGTGGTCGCCTTGAGGAAAAAGGTCTCGTATTCTCAGGTACTTCACCTGACGGACGTTTAGTCGAGATTATCGAAATTCCTGAGCATAAATGGTTCGTTGCCTGCCAGTTCCATCCGGAATTCTTATCTCGTCCGACGCGTCCACAGCCGTTATTCAGAGATTTCATTGAAGCGACGATCAAATAATAAGAAAGAGTGCTATCTCTATAGATAGCACTCTTTTTATGCGTTTTCGTCATCTATCATTTCCTTGATAGTGGCATAGAGTATGTAGTAAATATAGTTCATTGCCATCATATGAGGCGTGATGATACGACTGAAGTCTTCTGTAGGCACTAGGGCGCGCGGTGTCGAAAGATCGATGAAATTCATGCTGCTGATGCGCTCGTCTTGATTGCAGATAAGAACATAGTCGATATCCTGCTGGTCAAGATCTGCGATGTATTCGATGACTGCATCGTCGTAAACGTCAGCCATGAGTAAGACACGGTCTGTTTTATCGATGACTGATTCTGTGATCAGTTTTTCTGAGTCGGGCAGTGGCTCAGCACTGCTGGTCGCAAATTCCTCGAAATACTTCAGGTCCCCGAACCCTTTCACGTACACTTTACCTTCACCTAGAATCGCTTGGGCAAGTAAACGTGCTGCGATGTCAATCTCTGTCTCCTGGTTATTGATCTTCTGAAAGACCCCGTTCAGCTGTGTGTTGAAAATCTTAATCATGATGAATCCTTCCTTTTCCTGAATAATATCGCGCATATATAGTACAATCTTAGTATAAAAAGGAGGACGATTACAATCATGAGGATTCTGGTGATTGATGATGAAGCCAATATTCGCCTGCTGCTGAAAGAAATATTTTCATTAAGCGGATATGCTGTGGAAGAAGCTGAAAATGGCTGTGTGGCACTCAAGATGGTGAAGGAGAAGCAGTACGACCTGATACTGATGGATAAACGAATGCCGGTGATGAACGGAGAAGAGGCACTCAGTGAAATCAAGAAGCTGACAGATACACCGGTCTACGTCGTTTCTGCCTTTCAGTCAGCTGAAGAAATTGACAGACTCTATCAGTTAGGTGCGGCGGGTATATTGACGAAGCCGTTTGTCATGAAAGATGTGCTCGAGATTGCTGAGCAATTTGCAGATGCTTAATATTATGCAATCATTTCTGGACTTTGCTATACTTAGTTTATAAAAGTTGTGCTTAGCACATAAGGAGGATATTTTCATGCCATTAGTTTCTATGAAAGAAATGTTAATCCAAGCAAAAGAAGGCGGTTATGCGGTAGGTCAGTATAACTTAAACAACCTTGAGTTCACTCAAGCTATTTTAGGTGCTTCTCAAGAAGAAAATGCACCAGTCATTCTTGGAGTATCAGAAGGCGCAGGAAAATATATGGGCGGTTTCTATACAGTGGTGAAAATGGTTGAAGGTTTAATGAAAGACATGAACATCACAGTTCCTGTAGCGATTCATTTAGACCACGGTTCTAGCTTCGAAAAATGTAAAGAAGCAATCGACGCTGGTTTCACATCAGTGATGATCGATGCATCTCACCACCCATTTGAAGAGAATGTAGAAATCACTAAAAAAGTAGTTGAATATGCACATTCTAAAGGTGTTTCTGTTGAGGCTGAACTTGGCCGCGTAGGTGGACAGGAAGATGATGTTGTATCTGACGGCGTAGTTTATGCAGATGCGAAGGAATGTCAGGAACTTGTTGAAAAAACAGGTATCGACTGTTTAGCACCAGCTCTTGGTTCTGTTCACGGTCCTTATAAAGGTGAACCTAACTTAGGCTTTAAAGAGATGGAAGAAATTGGCCAGGCAACTGGATTACCACTTGTCTTACATGGTGGTACAGGCATCCCGACTAAAGATATCACACGTTCGATTTCTTTAGGTACAGCTAAAATCAATGTCAATACAGAAAACCAGATCGCTTCTGCGAAAGCAGTACGTGACACATTAAACAATGATGCGAATGTTTATGATCCACGTAAATATCTTGGACCAGCTCGTGAAGCTATCAAAGAAACTGTAAAAGGTAAAATTCGTGAGTTCGGCACTTCAAACAAAGCTTAATTTATTATTGAAACATAAAGCACACTTCTTGAATGAAGTGTGCTTTTCTTGACTTTTTAACACATTTTGCATTATATTTAAAATCGCAAATCTTATAGCTATTGATATATAAATATAACGAACTATCAAACAGATGATTAAAATATAAATGTGAAATGTGAAAAGGAGTACGTATATGTCTGAAGAGGTAATCAAGATAAGAGGTGGCAGACTACTGAATGGGAGAGTCCAGATCAGTGGTGCAAAAAACAGTGCAGTAGCACTTATCCCTGCAACATTGATGGCAGATGACATCGTTAAGCTGGACGGGCTTCCCGATATTTCCGATGTTGTGACGTTAATGAGTCTGCTGGGCGACTTAAATATTAAAACAGAGCTTGATGGCGACACATTGACTGTGGATTCATCAGAAGCAGTAAACCTGCCGCTCCCTAATCATAAAGTACAATCTCTCAGGGCATCTTATTATATGATGGGTGCGATGCTCGCTAGATTCAAGAAATGTACCATTGGTTTACCAGGCGGCTGTCCTCTTGGACCACGTCCGATTGATCAGCATATTAAAGGCTTCGAAGCATTAGGTGCAACTGTGACAAGTGATGAAGGTGGCATGCATCTGCATGCGGAAAATCTGCGCGGTGCAACTATTTTCATGGATGTTGTTTCAGTGGGGGCGACCATCAATATTATGCTTGCCGCTTCTATGGCAGAAGGGAAGACCGTGATTGAAAATGCGGCGAAAGAGCCGGAGATTGTAGATGTGGCGACTTTGCTGAATAATATGGGCGCGAAAATACGGGGTGCAGGTACAGATACGCTGAAAATCGAAGGTGTCGAGAAGCTGCACGGTACGAGTCATACCATTATTCCTGACCGGATTGAAGCGGGGACCTATATGTGTGCCGCTGCTGCAATGGGTGAGGAAGTCATCATCGAGAATATCATTCCGCTGCATATGGACCCATTGACAGCTAAGCTGAAGGAAATGGGTGTCAATATTGAGATTGGTGAGGATAGTGCCATTATCCGACGTTCAGAATCTCTTAAACCGCTTAATATTACAACGAATGTTTATCCGGGGTTTGCGACAGACTTACAGCAGCCTTTTACACCGCTCCTTTTCATGGCGAATGCTGCTAGTACAGTGACAGATACTATTTATCCTGCGCGTTTTAAGCATGTCGGTGAACTGAGACGGATGTCGGCAGAAATCAGTGAGGAATCTGGTACTGCTTATATCAAGCCATCTAAACTGACAGGTGCGGAAGTTGCAGCAAGTGACTTACGCGCTGGTGCATGCCTGGTCATTGCAGGTCTTACTGCTGAAGGTGTGACTACGGTCTATAATGTTAAACATATCGACCGGGGTTACAGTGGAATCGTTGAAAAATTAAAAGCGCTGGGCGCAGATATTTGGCGTGAACAAATCTAGTCAATGAAAACACCTCATGATGAGGTGTTTTTATATATTTATTATACTTGATATATTTTTTATACTTTGGTATGATAGAAGCAAGAGGTGAGGAAGATGGAAATTTGTCCTTATTTAGAAGAGACATTTAAAATCCTCGGTAGAAGCTGGAACGGGTTATTGATCAACTATCTTTCAAGATGTGACAATCGTAGTGCACATTTCTCAGATATTAAACGAGATCTGAAATCTATCACACCCCGCGCTCTGAGTCTGAAACTCGGGGAGCTTGCAGACTGGGGACTTATTGAGAAGAAGGTAACGACGACAACGCCACTTTCAATTGAATATGTGCTGACGCCGAAAGGTTATGCACTGAGCCAGGCGATGATTCCAATAGAAGAATGGGCTCAGAAGAATCTTGAGCTGAACCATGAAGATCCTGCCTAGCAGGATTTTTTTGGTTTTTAAGAATTGAATCTTGACGAAAAGAATATACCATTAACCTGAATGTGCTATACTATTTGTGGATGTAAACCTGATAGATAAAGGAGAATGGAATATGGAACGTAGTTTATCGATGGAATTAGTTCGTGTGACTGAAGCAGCGGCACTGCAGAGTGCAAAATGGGTAGGTAAAGGATTGAAGAACGAAGCAGATGATGCAGCAACAACTGCGATGCGTACAGTATTTGATACCATCCCGATGGACGGTGTCGTTGTCATCGGTGAAGGTGAGATGGACGAGGCGCCGATGTTATATATCGGTGAGGAACTCGGGACTAAAGAAGGTCCAGCCATCGATATCGCAGTCGATCCCTTAGAAGGAACGACACTTGTTGCAGAAGGCAGCTGGAACGCGATGACTGTCCTTGCTGTCGGTGACCGCGGGACACTCCTTCATGCGCCGGACATGTATATGGAGAAGATTGCGGTGGGCCCTGAATGTAAGGGTGTGGTTGACATCACGAAGAGTGTCAGCGAAAACTTGCATGCGGTCGCAAAAGCGAAAAATAAAGATATTTCTGAAGTAACAGCGACACTTCTCAACCGCGAACGTCATCAAGGCATCATCAAGGAAATCCGTGAGACAGGTGCACGTATCAAACTCATTGAGCACGGCGATGTAGCAGGGGCTATCAATACCGCATTTGATTTCACAGGTGTTGATATTTTATTCGGTTCAGGGGGGGCACCGGAAGGCGTGATCGCGGCCGTAGGTATTAAAGCGCTTGGCGGCGACTTCCAGGGCATTCTGTTACCTGAAGATGCTGAGCAGGAAGAACGATGCCGCAAGATGGGTATCGAACCGAATACAGTGCTTCAGCTGGATGATATGGTTAAAGGTGATGATGCTATCTTTGCAGCGTCTGCAGTCACTGACGGCGAACTGATGAAAGGTGTTCAGTTCAAAGGTGGATTTGCAACGACGCATTCACTTGTCATGCGTGCTAAATCAGGCACGGTCCGCTTTATTCAGGGGCGTCACAGTCTTGAGAAAAAACCGGGTCTTACCATCAACGAGTCAGATACAATCTAATAGAACAGTCAGCATGCGTGGCATGCTGATTTTTCTTTTGGCATGATTCATTTTATGATAAACTATGAAAGCTCATCGCAAAAGCTCCGCATTATGCCCTCTCATCTATCATCAGAGAAACGAATATATTAAATAGAAGGTGTCATATGACTGAAAAACAACGAACAAGCCCGCAGTATGAATCTTTTGATGCGCTTTATAAGAACAGTACGACCAAAGAACTGACCGCACGCGCAAAAGAACTGGGACTTGTGAACTATAGTAAACTAAATAAAAAAGAGCTGGTTCTGGCTGTCATGGAAAAACAGATGGAACAGGACGGCAATTATTATATGGAAGGCGTACTGGATGACATTCAGTTGGACGGCTACGGCTTCTTAAGAACGGTCAACTATTCAAAAGGCGAAAAAGATATCTATATTTCAGCCAGTCAGATCCGTCGCTTTGAGATCAAACGAGGCGATAAAGTAACGGGGAAAGTACGTAAGCCTAAAGAGAATGAGAAGTATTATGGCCTGCTGCAGGTGGATTTTGTAAACGATCAGAATGCTGAAGAAGTGAAGAAGCGGCCTCATTTCCAGGCATTGACGCCTCTTTATCCGGATAGACGCATCAAGCTTGAAACGACGAAGACAGCTTATTCAACGCGTATTATGGATCTTGTGACGCCTATTGGTTTTGGCCAGCGGGGCATGATTGTCGCACCGCCGAAAGCAGGAAAGACGTCTCTGCTGAAAGAAATAGCGAATGCCATCTGTACGAATCATCCGGATGCGAAGCTTTTTATTTTACTGGTGGGTGAGCGACCGGAAGAAGTGACTGATCTTGAGCGTTCTGTTGAACAGGCGGAAGTTGTTCATTCGACGTTTGATGAGCCGCCTGAACATCATGTTAAAGTGGCTGAACTCTTGCTTGAACGCGCAAAACGCCTGGTTGAGCTCGGTGAAGATGTCATCATCCTGATGGATTCCATCACAAGACTGGCTCGTGCCTACAATCTGGTGATTCCGCCGAGCGGACGCACACTATCAGGGGGTCTCGATCCAGCGAGCCTGCATAAGCCGAAAGCCTTCTTCGGTGCGGCGCGTAACATTGAAGCGGGCGGCAGCCTGACGATTCTCGCGACAGCACTTGTGGATACAGGTTCGCGTATGGATGACATGATTTACGAGGAGTTCAAGGGGACGGGCAATATGGAACTGACACTTGACCGTAAGTTAGCTGAAAAACGGGTCTATCCGGCAATAGATATCCGCCGGAGCTCGACACGTAAAGAAGAACTGCTGCTGGATAAAAAAGAACTTGATATGGTCTGGCAGCTGCGCAACTTATTCACTGAAGCACCTGACTTCACCGAACGCTTCTTAAGACGCCTGAAACAGAGCGATAATAATGCTGATTTCTTCAAGCAGTTAGGTGAGCGCATGGCTGAGAGTGCAAAGAGTGGCAAACCGATTATTTAATGGTTGCATTCTGAGGAGAGAGCCTATATAATATGTAAGTATTGACGTGTATAACACGAATAACTCTGTTCCAGATGGTTCAGGGCAAAGGAGCTGAAAAATAATGAAACAAGGCATTCATCCAGAATACCGTAAAGTAATCTTCTTAGATTCTACTACAGACTTTAAATTCTTAAGCGGTTCTACTCGTTCTTCAAACGAAACGATGACATGGGAAGACGGTAACGAATATCCGGTTATCCGTTTAGATATCTCTTCAGATTCTCACCCATTCTACACTGGCCGTCAGAAATTCGCATCTGCGGATGGTCGTGTTGAGCGTTTCAACAAGAAATTCGGATTCAAATCAAGCAACGAATAATAGCTTACGAGTTCCACATTCAACTGAATGCTGGAACTTTTTTTGTATCAACAAAATCGGCTTCTACTATACGTTTATAAGTTCTGTTTTATGATATAATGAAGCGATTATGTGTTAAAAGGTGGCAGGTCAAATGTATGAAAGTTATCACGCAGGCTGGGTAGAATGTATTGCCGGCAGTATGTTCAGTGGCAAAAGTGAAGAGTTAATCAGACGCATCAGACGCGGTCTATATGCCAAGCAGAAAGTCATGGTCTTTAAACCGCAGATTGATAACCGTTATAGCGATGATGAAGTCGTCTCTCATAACGGTACAAAAGTAGAGGCATTCAATGTGCCGGGTTCAGCAGCTATACTGGACCACGTGACGAGTGATATCGATATCGTGGCGATAGATGAAGTCCAGTTTTTTGATAAAGGTGTCGTTGACATTGCGACGGAACTCGCCAACCGGGGACATCGCGTCATCGTTGCAGGTCTGGATATGGATTTTAAGGGGGTACCTTTTGATCCGGTGCCGGAACTGATGGCTATCAGTGAGCACGTCACTAAGCTGCAGGCGGTCTGTGCGGTATGTGGTTCGCCCGCATCACGGACGCAGCGCCTGATAGATGGTCAGCCAGCGCGTAGCGATGACCCGCTTATTCTGATTGGCGCAAATGAAAGTTACGAACCAAGATGCCGAGCACATCATGTTGTAAGAAGTACGGAGGAGGAATAATATGTTAGATCAGTTAGAAATCGTAGAAGATCGTTATGAACAACTGAATGAGTTACTGAGTGATCCAGATGTGGTATCGGATCCGGCTAAACTGCGTCAGTATTCAAAAGAGCAGGCAGATTTATCAAAGACAGTAGAAGTCTACCGGAATTATAAGGAAGTCAAGCAGCAGCTGGAAGAAGCCCTCGAAATGATGGCGGATGCTGAAGATGCCGAAGAAGAAGCGATGATTAAAGAAGAAATCGCAGAACTGAAGCCACAGATTCCGGCACTGGAAGAAGAACTGAAACTGCTGTTGATACCAAAGGACCCGAACGATGATAAGAACGTTGTAATGGAGATCCGCGGTGCAGCGGGCGGAGACGAGGCAGCTATTTTTGCCGGCGACTTATTCCGTATGTATTCTAAGTTCGCTGAAGAACAAGGCTGGAAGATTGAGATTATGGAAGCGAGCGAAGCGGATCACGGGGGCTACAAAGAGATTATCTTTATGATCAACGGCACCGGCGCCTTCAGTAAGCTGAAATTCGAGAACGGCGCGCATCGTGTGCAGCGTATCCCAGCTACTGAAAGTGGCGGACGGATTCACACCTCAACGGCAACGGTAGCCGTGCTGCCTGAAGTAGAAGATGTTGAAATTGATATCAAGCAGGAAGATCTAAGAATTGAGACTTACCGTTCAAGCGGCTCAGGTGGTCAGCACGTCAACACGACTGATTCTGCCGTACGTATCACGCACATTCCGACCGGCATTGTAGCCACTTCATCAGAAAAATCACAGATTCAGAACCGTGAGAAGGCATTGAAGCTTCTGAAAACACGTGTCTATGATATGATGCTGCAGGAAGAACAAGCAAAATATGCGGAGCAGCGTAAATCTGCCGTCGGTTCAGGTGACCGTTCAGAACGTATCCGTACCTATAACTATCCTCAGAACCGTGTGACAGATCATCGTATCGGTCTGACGATTCAGAAGCTCGACCAGATTGTGGAAGGTAAAGTCCTGGAAATCATCGAGGCACTGACAGTCGCTGAACAGACATCTAAGCTTGAAGAGTTGAACGAAGGTGTCCTTTAAGCCGAGTGAGCTGCTAGTCCCTGCGCGTCAGCTTCTGGCCGCGCAGAATATTCCTGTGAACGGCGCTGAGTGGCTGCTGATGGATTTATTCAACTTATCCAAGATGGATATCATGATGGATCAGCCGCTGCTGACTCATGAGATGCAGCAACTCTATGCCGCTAAAGTTGAGCAGCTGGCAGCCGGGGTGCCTCTTGCGCATCTGACAGGCTTTCAGATGTTCTATGGTCGTTCATTTCAGGTGAATGACCAAGTCTTGATTCCACGCCCGGAGACAGAGGAACTCGTCGAACGAACACTTAAACATACAGGCAGTGTTGTGGCTGATATCGGGACGGGCAGCGGCTGCATTGCTATAACACTTGCACTGGAGTCTGATTACGAAGTTTACGCAGTGGATATCAGTCATGCAGCGCTAGAAGTAGCGAAGCGCAACGCAGAATTATTAGGTGCATCTGTCCGATTTTTGCAGGGCGATCTGCTCGAACCTATTAAGACACAAGGGATTTTGCTGGATATACTGGTCTCCAATCCCCCTTACATTGCCGAAAGTGAAAAAGAGTGGATGTCTGATTCTGTACTGAATTTCGACCCGCATCTGGCGCTGTTCGCTGAAGATGAGGGACTGGCCCTCTACAAAAGGATGCTGGAGGATTTACCTGCCGTGATGAAGGCGGAGGGCTATGTACTGTTTGAAATCGGCCATGCACAGGGGCGTGCCTTGAAAGAGTATGTCAATCAGCTTTATCCGCACATCGAAGTTCACATAGAAAAAGATATTAATCAGCTGGACCGCATCATCTGGTTCAAATGGTGTCAATAAGTTATGCACAAAACGTAAAAGTTATCCACAATTTGTGCATAACTTTTTATTTTATATTAAACTATTGATAATGGAGGCGATAATGAGATGGAAACGTATGTTTGGGATGTGCGTAACTATGTGCATGACTTATCCACATATCCACAGATAGAAGAAATCAGAGCAGGATTTGAAGACAATGAACTTATTGCAATACCGACTGAAACGGTTTACGGGCTTGCTGCCAATGCTAGAAGTGCGGCGGCTGTAGCCAAGGTGTATCTCGCTAAAGGCAGACCGAGTGACAACCCGCTGATCGTCCATATTCACTCGCAGGAGCAGCTGGATTTTGTCAGAGAGATTCATCCGGCAGCCCAGCAGTTGATGAACCATTTCTGGCCGGGACCTATTTCGTTTATACTGCCCCTCAAGAAGGACAGTCTGGCTGAACAGGTGACTGCAGGTAAAGACACAGTGGCTGTCAGGATGCCGGAAGATAGCATCGCACAGCAGCTGCTGAAAATCGTCGGACTGCCTCTTGCAGCCCCGAGTGCCAATTTGAGTGGCCGTCCTTCGCCGACCAATTATGAACATGTCTATGATGACTTGAATGGACGTATCTATGGCATTGTCCGCGGCGATGATAGTCATATCGGCATTGAGAGTACGGTGCTTGACTGTTCGAGCTACCCATTTAGAATTGCGCGGCCGGGTGCTATTACAGCTTCCATGCTGGAAGGTGTGGTAGCGGGATGTGTGACAGAAGCTGACTATACGAGTGATGAAGCGCCGATTGCCCCAGGTATGAAATATCGTCACTATGCGCCGAACAGTCCGATTCAGTTGATAGAAGGTGGAATATCTGCACCTCTTCACGCTGATGCTCATACAGCGGTTGTGGGGCCGGAAAGCATTCGTACGCTTGTGACAGGTGGTACGTTCTATCCCCTCTGTCAGGATGAACAGGATATTACAGGGGCATCGGCACATCTCTATGATGTTCTGAGATCAATTGATCACAATCAGGCAATATCCCGAATTATTCTTAGCGGTTTTAAACGTGATGAAGCGAGTCAGGCGCTGATGAATAGAATAGATAAGGCGTCAGCCGGAAAGTAGGAAGAAGATGAAGATTGTTTTTGTCTGTACAGGTAATACGTGCCGCAGTCCGCTCGCCGAGAGTCTCGCTCAGGCAGCTATACCGGCACATCACTTTGGATCGAGAGGGCTTGCTGCCTTCCCTGGCGCACCCGTGTCAACGTATTCAGCTGAACTTATCGAGCGGCATCATCTGCCGGCAGTCGGTCCGGCAACGCCTTTCTCTGATGAGGATGCTGAGGCAGATTTGATTCTGACGATGTCGCAGCAGCATAAAGACAGTATCCGCTCTCTCTATCCTTTGGCGAATGTCTACACGCTTGCAGAATATGCATCAGGCAGCCCGGCTGATATTGTCGATCCATACGGGGGGCATTTTGCACATTATGAACAAGTCTTTACAGAATTGAGAGCGCATATTGACAATTTAGCTAAAAAACTGCCACCTGTTTAATAAACACTCGAGGAAAAAATACAAATAAGCTATAATGAACCTATTCGAGTAAGGGAGGTCTGAAAATGAAAGTTGCAATTGCAAGTGACCATGGTGGCTATCAGCACAAAGAAGCCATCAAGAACCATCTTGATGAATTAGGGATTGAATATAAGGATTTTGGTACTCATTCACCGGATTCTGTTGATTATCCGGATTATGCACGTCCGGTCAGTGAAGCAGTGACGTCTGGTGAATATGACAGAGGGATTCTGATCTGTGGCACAGGTATCGGGATGTCTATCGCAGCGAACAAAGTGAAAGGTATCCGCTGTGCACTTGTACATGATGTCTTCACAGCACAAGTCACGAGACAGCATAATGACTCCAATGTGCTCGCAATGGGCCAGCGCGTCATCGGGGAAGGGCTTGCACTTTTAATCGTTGAGACATGGCTGAAAGGTGAGTTTGAAGGCGGACGTCATCAGGCAAGAATCGATAAGATTAAAGTACTGGAAGATGCTTATGACAGACATTAAAACATTGCTTGCGGAACTGGCAGCGATTGACTTCTTCGAAGAAGGCGAGGTCTGTGTCATCGGCTGTTCCACGTCAGAAGTCATCGGCGAGAAAATCGGTACCCATAGTTCGGATGAAGTTGCA
The DNA here is from genome assembly GCF_030376725.1 of Macrococcus bovicus. Taxonomy (NCBI): domain Bacteria; kingdom Bacillati; phylum Bacillota; class Bacilli; order Caryophanales; family Staphylococcaceae; genus Macrococcus; species Macrococcus bovicus. Next base: position 1,853,922 of record NZ_CP128470.1, on the reverse strand, counting down.
GAGGCTTTCTTTGAGGCGTTCATGGCGATTGCTGAGAGAACAGGTGTCCACTTCGTCTTTCAGGGCTGTGAGCATATCAACCGGGCGCTCACTATGGAGAAAGCACTGGCTGACAAGCTGGGGCTGCAGACTGTAACAGTAGTGCCTGTCAGAAAAGCGGGCGGCAGTATGAGTGCATACGCATATCGCCATTTCACAGAACCTGTCGTCGTTGAACATATTCAGGCGGATTGCGGTATTGATATCGGCCAGACTTTAATCGGTATGCATATCAAGCATGTGCAGATTCCAGTGCGGGTCAAGACCCAAAAAGTCGGCGAGGCAGTGGTGACGATCGCCACTCATCGTCCGAAGCTGATTGGCGGTCCAAGAGCGCAGTATGAATTAAACTAAGGGGGATTCATCATGATCAAGAAACAGGATGCAGAGCTTTATCAGGCAATTGAAAAAGAACGAGCAAGGCAGAACAGCAACATCGAGTTGATCGCATCGGAGAACTTTGTATCTGAAGCGGTGATGGAAGCACAAGGTTCTGTGCTGACTAACAAATATGCTGAAGGCTATCCGGGGAAACGCTATTACGGCGGCTGTGAATTCGTGGATATCGCAGAAAATCTGGCGAGAGACCGTGCTAAGGCGTTGTTTGGAGCAGATCACGTGAATGTTCAACCGCATTCAGGTTCTCAGGCCAATATGGCGGTTTACCGTGTGGCACTGGAAGCAGGGGATACAGTGCTGGGCATGGATCTCTCTCATGGCGGTCACTTGACACATGGCTCTAAAGTCAATTTCAGCGGTATCGACTACAAGTTCGTTGCTTATGAAGTGGCTAAGGAAACAGAAATGATCGATTACGATGAAGTACGTCGCCTGGCACAGGAACATCGGCCAAAACTGATTGTAGCAGGCGCATCTTCATACTCACGTCAAATTGATTTTGCCCGTTTCAAGGAAATCGCTGATGAAGTCGGTGCCAAGCTGATGGTAGATATGGCGCACATAGCGGGTCTTGTCGCAGTTGGCCTTCATCCAAGTCCGGTGCCGCATGCTGATTTTGTGACGACAACCACCCATAAGACGCTCCGCGGACCGCGTGGCGGGATGATTCTCTGCAAAGAAGAATATGCCAAGGCGATCGATAAAGCGATCTTCCCGGGTATTCAAGGCGGACCGCTCATGCACGTCATCGCTGCTAAGGCCGTTGCATTCGGTGAAGCCCTGCAGCCTGAGTTTAAGGAATATCAGGAACAGGTCCTGAAAAACGCTGCTGCTCTAAGCGAAGCTTTAAAAGAAAAAGGGCTGCGTATCGTCTCAGGCGGTACTGATAATCATGTATTTGCAGTAGATGTCACGACTTTCAATCTGACAGGAAAAATCGCTGAAAAGGCACTTGATGAAGTCGGTATCACCACAAATAAAAATACGATTCCTTTTGATGAGAACAGCCCATTTGTGACAAGCGGTATTCGTATCGGCACTCCTGCAGTGACGACACGCGGCTTCAAAGAAGAGGAAATGAAAGAAATTGCAGAGATTATCGCAGATGTTCTGCATAATCACGAAGATGAGGAAACACTGGAACGAGCGAAAGAACGTGTCAGCACACTCGTTGCAAGATTCCCTTTATATCAATAAAAGAGAGGTGCAGTAATGGGCAAAGTACATGTATTTGACCACCCATTGATCCAACACAAATTAAGTTATATTCGCGATGAGCAAACAGGTACAAAGGAATTCCGAGAGCTTGTCGATGAAGTGGGTATGCTGATGGCTTATGAAGTCACACGTGACCTTGAACTGCAGGATGTCGAGATTCAGACACCTGTCACTCAAATGACAGCTAAGCGTTTAGCAGGCAAGAAGATTGCAGTCGTTCCTATCCTGAGAGCAGGACTGGGTATGACTGATGGCGTGCTGAAATTGATTCCGGCGGCACGTGTCGGGCATATCGGCCTCTACCGCGACCCGGAGACACTGAAACCGGTTGAGTATTTTGCGAAATTACCGCAAGACATAGAAGAACGTGATTTCATTGTCGTCGATCCGATGCTCGCAACAGGCGGCTCTGCTATTGAAGCGATCAACTCACTTAAAAAGCGTGGCGCACTCAAAATCCGTTTTATGTGCTTAATTGCAGCGCCGGAAGGTGTGGAATTATTAAAAGAAGCGCATCCTGACGTTGATATCTATATTGCCGGCCTCGATGAGAAGCTGAATGATCATGGATATATCGTGCCGGGACTTGGCGATGCAGGCGACCGTTTATTCGGTACAAAATAAGGAGAGAAGACAAACATGAAGAAGATTATGACCGTATTTGGGACGAGGCCGGAAGCTATCAAGATGGCACCTCTCGTTTTACAGTTGAAGAAAGAAGAAGGACTGGAGCCGATTGTTGTTGTGACGGCGCAGCATAGAGAAATGCTTGATCAGGTGCTGGAAATCTTTGATATCACACCTGACTATGATCTTAACATCATGAAGGCAGGTCAGACACTGACGGAAGTGACGGGCCGTGTACTGACAGGTCTTGAAGGCGTCATTAAAGAAGCGAAGCCGGATATGATTCTTGTTCACGGTGATACGACGACGACGTTTGCAGGTGGACTTGCGGCCTTCTATAATGAAGTCGCTATCGGCCATGTAGAGGCAGGTCTTCGAACCTTCAATAAATATTCTCCGTTTCCGGAAGAAATGAACAGACAGATGACAGGGGTTCTGGCGGACCTACATTTTGCGCCGACAGATGAAGCAGCTGAAAATCTGCGCCGTGAGAATAAACCGGAAGATGCTATTGTTGTAACAGGCAACACAGCAATTGATGCATTATCCACCACTGTCCAGGATGATTACCACAGCGAAATCATCGATGCATATGCCGATAAGAAAATCATTCTGCTGACAGCTCATCGTCGTGAAAATATTGGTGAGCCGATGCATAATATCTTCAAAGCCATCAAGCGGATCATCGATGAACATGAAGATGTGACAGTTGTCTACCCGATGCATAAAAATCCAAAGGTACGTGAAATCGCTGCGCAGTATCTGGCTGATCATGAGCGCATCAAGCTGATTGAACCGCTCGATGTAATTGATTTCCATAACTTTGCGGCGAGAAGTCATTTCATTCTGACAGATTCAGGCGGTGTACAGGAAGAAGCACCGTCGCTCGGCAAACCGGTCATCGTCCTTCGTGACACAACAGAACGTCCGGAAGGTGTCAAGGCAGGAACACTTAAGCTTGCAGGTATTGAAGAGGAAGACATCTACCGCTTAACGAAAGAACTGCTGACAGATGAATCAGTCTATAATGCCATGAGTCAGGCCAGCAATCCATACGGTGATGGTCACACTTCTGAAAGAATCTGTGCGCATATTAAACATTATTTCGGCTTGACAGAGGAGAAGCCAGCGCCATTCAAGGTTATAGATTAATAAAAAGAGATAGCAGCGATAATGCGAAAATAAAACGATTAAATGTGTCCGAAATGTGAACATTGTGTTAAACTTTATTTTCTGAGTTTTTGGCATGGCATTGACACACATTTAGGGCTATATTATCATAAACCTTGGAATGTAACGGTTTTCATTGCGTTCGAAGGAGACATATTTTATGTCAAGTTTCAAAATCTTTTTTAAGCATTATCTGCAGTTTTTTCTCTATCTAATCCTCGTGCTTCTTGTCATCTATTTTTTTACAGGAAGTAGTTTCGCGTTAGGATTAATCATCGGTACGGTTGCTTCAGCAATCAGTGCTTTTGTATGGCATCACTATCTGTATCGCGCGATCAATAGTGAGTCGCTGTACATCTCTAGCGGTATGGGCATTCGTTTTCTCATTGCAACAATGGCCTGCCTCTTCTGGGTGAGATTTCCTGAAGCGATCAGCATCTACGGCATCGCGCTTGGCCTCACTTTAACGTATGTTATGATTCTCATACATACATTTATCAGTCTGAAACAATAATAAATAATAGGAAGAGGTGAACAAATGGAACACGCATCACCACTCTATATCTGGAACTTCATGGGGCACGATATTATCTTTAATCTCAGCTCGATTATGATGCTCGTGGTTACAGCTGCCATCGTTCTTCTGATTGCGATACTTTGCACTCGCAATTTAAGTCACAGACCATCGGGTGCACAAAACTTTATTGAATGGATATTCGACTTCACACGCGGTATCATCAATAGCAATATGGACTGGGGAAGAGGGGCACGCTTTCACTTTTTAGCGGTCACTTTATTACTCTTCATTTTTGTTGCTAACATGCTCGGTTTACCATTTGCGATTGTGACAGGACATACTTTATGGTGGAAATCGCCGACAGCAGACGCGACTGTCACGCTGACGCTTTCAACTTTAATGGTTGTGCTGACACACTACTATGGTATTAAGATGCGCGGTGCAGGCAATTATTTCAAGAGTTTTGCTCAGCCAGTCTGGTTTATGGTACCTTTCAAGATCATCGAGGAGTTTTCATCTACGCTGACACTCGGTCTTCGTCTTTACGGTAACATCTTTGCCGGTGAGGTTTTACTCGGCTTACTTGCAGGTATCGGCGGTGCTGGAATGCTTGGCTGGTTCGGTGCAGCAATCCCGCTTATCATCTGGCAAGGTTTCTCAATTTTCGTAGGCGCTATCCAGGCTTACATCTTCGTAATGTTATCAATGGTTTACATGTCACATAAAGTGTCTGAAGATCATTAATATAAAATAAAAAACAATTATATTTCTTTAGGAGGAAATTATTAATGAATTTATTAGCAGCAGCAATCGCAATTGGTTTAGCAGCACTTGGCGCAGGTATCGGTAACGGTCTTATTGTTTCTCGTACAGTTGAAGGGGTTGCACGTCAACCTGAAGCACGTGGTCCATTAATGACAATCATGTTCATCGGTGTAGGTTTAGTCGAAGCCCTTCCTATCATCGCAGTAGTAGTAGCATTCATGGTCATGAACCGCTAATTATAATCTATAACTCGTTAAGGCGAAGTCTTTATGATTTCGCCATTCATTTATGACTTTAACTGTGATGAAAGGAGCGTTAATATTGAATTTCTTTATTTTAGGAGCAACTGAACATGCTGGCGGCGTTGAATGGGGAACTGTCTTCGCAACACTTCTGACATTCATCATTTTACTCGCACTGTTACGCAAATTCGCATGGGGTCCGCTGAAAAATATCATGGATGAGCGTCAGCAGGCGATTAATTCTGATATCGACAACGCAGCGACTCAGAACGAAGAAGCAAGACGTTATGCTGAAGAAAATAGAGCTTTACTTACACGTACCCAAGGAGAAGTACAATCAATCCTTGAAAACGCAAAAGTACAGGCAAAGCGTGAGCATGAAGAGATTCTTCATACTGCGAATGCAAGAGCCAACAAATTATTAGAAGATGCACAAGCTGAAATCGAGAACGAAAAGAAACGTGCAATTGCGGACATCAATGACCGTGTTGCAGAACTTTCTGTTCTGATTGCATCTAAAGTCATCAACAAAGAAATCAATGAACAGGATCAAAAACAACTTGTGAGCCAGTTTATTCAAGAGGCAGGCGATAAATAATGGTTATCGCGAAGAAATATGCCGAAAGTCTATTCGAAGTCGGTCACGAGCAAGGGGTAGCGGACAGCATCAAGAAAGATCTGGACACTTTAAAGACAGTCGTATCAGCAGACCAGTCTTTCCATCGTTTCGCTGAAGACCCACAAGTATCCAAACAATCTCGCATCGAATTTGTCGAAAAGACGTTCAAAGGCGTCGATCAGCCGCTGATGAATTTACTTAAAATTCTGGCTGAACGTAAACACCTGGAACTGATTCCGGCAATCAGTGCAGAGTATGAGCATTTTTATAACGAAGCGAATGAACAACAATATATGAAAGTAGAATCTGTCTATGCGCTCTCTGATGAAGAGATCAATGACATCGGCAAAGCTTTCATCAAGCGTACAGGCTATAAAAGATTACTGATTGAAAATATCATCAACACTGATTTGATTGGCGGCATCAGAGCGACAATCGGCACAACAGTTTATGATGGTTCAGTTCAGAATAGTCTTAAAGAAATCTCAAAAGCAGTTCAACAACATTAATCATTAAGGAGTGACATAGATGGCCATCAAAGCTGAAGAAATCAGTGCACTGTTAAAGTCACAGATTGCAAACTATGAATCTGGTGTGACAGTAACAGATGTCGGTACAGTAATTCAGGTCGGTGACGGTATCGCTTTAGTTCACGGTCTTAACAACGTTATGGCAGGGGAACTTGTAGAATTTCATAACGGTGTCTTAGGACTTGCGCAGAACTTAGAAGAAAACAATGTAGGTATCGTTATTTTAGGACCTTATACAGGAATTAAAGAAGGAGACGAAGTGAAACGTACAGGTCGCATCATGTCAGTACCTGTAGGTGAAGAACTGATTGGTCGTGTAGTGGATCCTCTCGGTCAGCCAATCGACGGTAAAGGCCCTCTTAACACTACTAAAACACGTCCTATAGAATCTCCTGCTACAGGCGTTATGGACCGTAAATCAGTAGACGAGCCGCTGCAGACAGGTATTAAAGCGATTGATGCACTTGTACCTATCGGTCGTGGTCAGCGTGAGTTGATCATCGGTGACCGTCAGACAGGTAAGACAACCGTTGCGATTGATACGATTCTTAACCAGAAAAATGAAGATATGATCTGTGTCTACGTCGCTATCGGACAAAAAGAATCAACAGTGCGTACAGCAGTTGAAACTTTACGTCAGCACGGCGCATTAGATTACACTATCGTCGTATCAGCATCAGCATCACAACCAGCGCCACTTCTTTACCTTGCACCTTACTCAGGTGTCGCAATGGCTGAAGAGTTCATGTTCAATGGTAAGCACGTCTTAATCGTTTATGATGATTTAACGAAGCAGGCAGCAGCTTACCGTGAGTTATCATTATTACTTCGTCGTCCGCCAGGTCGTGAAGCTTATCCTGGGGATGTCTTCTACTTACATAGTCGTTTACTTGAGCGTGCAGCTAAATTAAACGATGATTTAGGTGGCGGATCCATCACAGCGCTTCCATTCGTAGAAACGCAGGCAGGGGATATTTCAGCTTACGTTCCGACCAACGTTATCTCTATCACAGATGGTCAGATTTTCTTACAGTCAGATTTATTCTTCTCAGGTGTGCGTCCAGCGATCAACGCAGGTTTATCCGTTTCACGTGTAGGGGGTTCAGCCCAGATCAAAGCGATGAAAAAAGTAGCAGGTACACTACGTCTGGATTTAGCGTCATACCGTGAGCTTGAATCCTTCGCGCAGTTCGGTTCTGACTTAGATCCGGCCACTAAAGCGAAACTTGAGCGTGGTAAACGTACAGTAGAAGTGCTGAAACAAGACGAAAATAAACCGCTGACTGTTGAAAAACAGGTTACGATTCTTTATGCACTGACTAAAGGTCACCTTGATGACATTCCTGTACAGGACATCACTCGTTTTGAAGATGAATTCTTAGGATGGGTGGGCAATAATGCACCACACCTATACCAGGAGATTCGTGAGACTAAAGCTTTACCGGCAGACGAAAAATTCGTTGACGCAATCAATGCTTTCAAAAAAATCTTCAAACGTTCAGTCTAATCAGAGAATGATAAGTAAATAAGGTGGTGACAAAATGAGTTCACTTAGAGAGATCAAAACACGTATTACTTCAACACAGAAAACGAGTCAGATTACAAAAGCCATGCATATGGTGTCTAACTCAAAACTGAGACGTGCTGAAGAAAATGCGAAAAGTTTCTATCCATATATGGATAAGATGCAGGAAACAATCTCAGCAATCGGTGGTAATGAGAGTTCACACCCTATGCTTGTAAAACGTCCCGTCAAGAAAACCGGCTATCTCATCGTAACGAGTGATAAAGGTCTTGCAGGTCCTTATAATGCAAGTGTGCTGAAAAATGTGACGAATATCATCAAAGAACGTCATAACAATGATGCAAGTCAGTACGGCATTCTGGTCATCGGTCGTGTAGGTCGAGATTTCTTGAAGGCCCGTGGTTACAACATCATCAATGAGATGGTGGGACTGCCAGAACAACCTTCATTCAAGGCGATCAATGCACTGACTAAAAATGCTGTTGAGCGATACGAGACGGGTGAATTCGATGAACTTTACCTGCACTTCAGCCACTTTATCAGTGTCCTGGAACAGGAAGTTCAGGAACGTCGTATTCTGCCGGTCAGCCAGAATGATATTCAGGCGACTGGTGCAACTGCGATGTATGAATTTGAACCCGACAAGGAAGCCATTTTAGATGTCATTCTTCCACAATATGCTGAAAGCTTGATTTACGGCGCTTTACTTGATGCTAAAGCGAGTGAACATGCTTCTCGTATGACAGCGATGAAGAATGCAACAGACAATGCTAAAGAACTGATAGATGATTTATCATTACAATATAACCGTGCTCGTCAGGCGGCAATTACACAACAGATTACTGAGATTGTCGGCGGCGCAGCGGCACTCGAATAATTTTAGGGAGGAATAATAATGGCAGTAGGTCACGTAATTCAAGTTATGGGTCCAGTTATTGATGTTAAGTTCGCACATGGTCAGTTACCAGAACTTAATAACGCTTTAACTTTAGATATCCAGCGTGAAAACGGTACTACAACGTTAACTCTGGAAGTAGCCCTTCACTTAGGTGACGATGCAGTTCGTACTATCGCAATGAGCTCTACAGACGGCGTACAACGTGGTGCTGAAGTTACAGATACAGGATCACCTATCTCTGTTCCAGTTGGGGACGAAACATTAGGACGTGTATTCAATGTTCTGGGTGAAAAGATCGATTTAGGAGAAGAGATACCAGCAAGTACTCGTCGCGATCCGATTCACCGTCTTGCACCTAAATTCGAGGAGTTATCAACAAAAGTTGAAATCCTTGAGACAGGTATCAAAGTTGTCGATTTATTAGCACCTTATATCAAAGGTGGAAAAATCGGTCTCTTCGGTGGTGCCGGTGTAGGTAAAACAGTATTAATTCAGGAATTAATCAATAATATCGCACAGGAGCACGGTGGTATTTCAGTATTCGCGGGGGTCGGTGAGCGGACTCGTGAAGGTAATGACTTGTACCACGAGATGAGTGACTCAGGCGTTATCAAGAAGACAGCGATGGTATTCGGACAGATGAACGAGCCACCTGGTGCACGTATGCGTGTTGCCTTATCAGGCTTGACAATGGCAGAATATTTCCGTGATGAACAAGGTCAGGACGTACTGTTATTCATCGACAATATCTTCCGTTTCACGCAGGCAGGTTCTGAGGTATCCGCTCTTTTAGGCCGTATGCCTTCTGCCGTTGGTTACCAGCCAACACTCGCAACTGAGATGGGTCAATTACAGGAGCGTATCACGTCTACCAACGTCGGTTCCGTAACGTCAATCCAGGCCGTATTCGTACCAGCCGATGACTATACTGACCCGGCGCCAGCGACTGCTTTCGCCCACTTAGATGCAACGACAAACTTAGAACGTAAATTAACAGAGATGGGTATCTACCCAGCCGTAGATCCACTTGCATCAACGTCACGTGCATTAACACCTGCTGTTGTAGGTGAAGAGCACTATGCAGTTGCTCGTGGTGTACAGGCTACACTTCAGAAATACCGCGAACTTCAAGATATCATTGCCATCCTGGGTATGGATGAGTTATCTGATGATGATAAAAAGACTGTTAACCGCGCACGTCGTATCCAGTTCTTCTTATCACAGAACTTCCACGTCGCTGAACAGTTCACAGGTCAAAAAGGATCGTATGTGCCGGTTGCACAGACCGTTCAGGACTTCAAGGCTATTCTTGAAGGTAAATATGACCACATCCCAGAAGATGCATTCCGTTTAGTCGGCGGCATTGAAGCAGTACTTGAACAAGCTAAAGGTATGGGTGTACAAGTCTAACTTAGGAGGAATGAGATATGAACACGTTAGCGTTAAATATTGTTACTCCTAATGGTTCAGTTTATTCTACTGAGCAGGCTGAACTTGTCGTACTACAGACTGAAGGCGGCGAGATGGGGATTATGGCCGGACATATTCCGACTGTTGCGCCGCTTAAAATCGGTGCAGTACGTGTGACGGTTGATAAAAAAGTACATTATATCGCTGTAACGGAAGGTTTTGCTGAAATCCGTGCGACAGGTGTAACAGTACTTGTACAGGCTGCTGAGCAATCAGATGCTATCAACGTTGAGCGTGCGCAGCAATCTTTAAGACGTGCACAGGAACGTCTGGAGCAGGACAAAAAAGAAGGCGTGGACTATCACCGCGCTGAGCGTGCTCTTCATCGTGCCCTTAATCGTTTGGATGTAGCCAAATATCGTTAAAACCTAAAAAGACTTAGTGAGAACTAAGTCTTTTTTTAGTTGAGGAGGAGAATATGGATACTGGAATCTATGCAATCATTCATCTGATACTTCACGTCGTGTTTACATGTCTGTCTTTTTGGGCACTTAAATCATTGAGAACAGAACAATGGTTTAAGGCGAATCATACCCAACAGATTCAGTTACTGCTGATTTTTATGAGCTTTGCGCTCGGTAAATTAGTCAGTGACTTTATCATGGATATCATCTATCTGTCACAGCAGATGACCTGGATGTAACGGCCGACAATTAAACTTACTGTTCCATGTATATTTTTGATATAGTAGAGGTTATAGAAGTAGAGTGGTGGAGGAAAAACGATGGATATGATTTTAGTAAAGGGCGGCAACCGTCTAGCAGGAACAGTTAAAGTAGAAGGCGCGAAGAATGCAGTGTTACCTATTTTAACGGCATCTATATTAGCGGATCAGGGTGTAAGTACTTTTACCAATGTACCGCAGTTATCAGATGTTGATACCATCAGTCATGTACTTGATGGTTTGAATGTCAGCGTGAAGCAGGTAGCGGCCGATACATATGAAGTAGATGCAACGTCAGAGCTTAAGTCGACGGCGAGTTATGAATATGTCAGTAAAATGAGAGCGAGTATCTTAGTGATGGGGCCTCTTCTTGCCAGATTAGGTCACGCACGGGTGGCTCAGCCAGGAGGCTGTGCCATCGGGTCACGTCCTATCGAACAGCATTTAAAAGGGTTATCCGCATTAGGCGCAGTGATTGAACAGGAAAATGGTTATTTAGTCGGCCGGGTGGATGGCCGTCTGCAGGGGGCTAATATTTATCTTGATTTCCCGAGTGTCGGCGCGACACAGAATATTGTGATGGCAGCTACACTTGCTGAAGGAACTACAGTGATTGCCAATGTCGCAAGAGAACCTGAAATTGTTGACCTCGTCGAATATTTAAATGCGATGGGTGCACGCATTACAGGTGCAGGTACAGATACATTGATCATTGAAGGTGTCGAACGTTTAACTGGCGCCGCGCATACGATTGTGCCGGATCGTATAGAAGCAGGGACTTATATGATTGCAGCAGCGATTACGCGCGGTGATGTCGTGGTGGAAGGGGCCCGTACGGAACACATGACCTCTCTGATCTCCAAACTGCAGGAGATGGGCGTTACAATCTCTGAAGAAGAACAGGGTCTGCGAGTGACGGTTAACCAGCCTCTTAAAGGCGTTGAAGTTAAAACAATGCCGCATCCAGGATTCCCGACTGATATGCAGGCCCAGATGACCGCACTGATGATGACAGCAGAGACGGAGAGCCGCATGACTGAAACAGTATTCGAAAATCGTTTCATGCATATCGATGAATTCATGAAGATGAACGGCAACACTAGAGTCAGTGACCGCACTGCTTTTATACGGAAAAGTGAGCTGCACGGTGCATCGGTAAAATCAACGGATTTACGAGCAGCTGCTGCATTGATTCTTGCCGGACTGGTCGCAGAAGGTTATACGCGTGTGACTGAGCTGAAGCACCTTGACCGTGGGTACGTTAACTTCCACGGTAAACTTAAGCAGCTGGGGGCAGATATTGAACGTACGGCAGAAGATAAAGTAGAGGTGAGGTAGAAAAATGGCTAATTATTCAGGTAATGAAGTCGTTCACCGCAAAATACCGATGTTTATGACGATTATGATTATACTCGCACTGGCACTTATTCTGTTTTTAACCGGCCTGATGATGGGCTACGGTGTTCTTCATTCACCATTCGGCATCTTTAATCCGAATACATGGACACATATTTTTGAACTGACAGGGAGCTTGAATTAGATGGAAACTATTCTGACTTTTGATGAAATCAAAAAAATTATTCCGCACCGTTATCCATTTTTGCTGATTGACCGTGTTGTTGAACTGGAAGAAGGTAAACGTTGTGTAGGGATGAAACAAGTAAGTGGGAATGAGCCTTTCTTTCAAGGACATTTCCCGGACTATGCTGTAATGCCTGGCGTTCTCATTGTTGAGGCACTCGCGCAAGTAGGTGCAGTTGCAATGCTTGATATGGAGGCGAACAAAGGGAAGATCGCTTTGTTTGCGGGCATTGATAAATGCCGCTTTAAGAAACAGGTGACACCTGGAGACACGCTGAGATTAGAAGTAGAGATCTCTAAGATTAAAGGGCCCATCGGAAAAGGAACGGCGACCGCAACAGTGGACGGCGCAGTCGCTTGCAGCTGTGAAATTACATTTGCATTAACGGATGCTAAAGAATAAGCGCAACCCCCTATCACAAAGTGTGGTAGGGGGTTTCTTTCGGATGAAACGGCTAAATAAAGTCCCGCAAACTACTTTTGCGGGACTTTGCTTAGTCTTTTTCTCTTAAAATCGGTTTAGAGACCATCATGCGATTAAAGGTGCTGATCAGTTCATCACCTGTCAGTTTATCTTCAACAAGTTGTTCGAGCAACTGTTCTGCGTAGGCCTGCCTTGGTGTATAAATATGACATTCAAAAATAACTGAAATCTTATCATTTAATTCTTTGATGTTTTTGATAGTGGCTTCAAATAGAGCGGGATCATTGGAGGCGCGTGTAATGACCACTCTTGTATCCAGGACAGTCTGATTTTCTTGATAAGCCTCCATGGTTTCTTTATGTATGCGGTCAATCAGAATTTCCAGCAACCACCCTGTGCCACTGTTCTCTTTATTAATGATGACTCCATCATGTACAGTGAACTCATGGGTGGTCTCATTTTCTACGATCTGAAACCTGAGTGCTTTAAATGTTTTCATGGATTCATCCTCCTTTCACCTATTATATAGTTTGCTTGACTGTAATTCAAAAAGTTATCAATTTTCCTGAAATGTCAGAAATAAGTCGTAGTTTTTCATCAAATACAAGTAATTTATCAGAAACTGCATAACTACAGCCGCTGAATAATAAAAACAGCGATTTTTCAATTTATTTCGGTCAGGTTATAGTGGGGGTAGAAAGGAGGTGACACATGATCAATAAAGTCGTACTTGTCGGACGCCTGGCGAATGCACCGAAATCGAATCAGCAATCTAATAAAAATAGTGTACAGTGTGTAACATTTCCGCTTGCTATTGAACGAGGATATAAACCTCGCGATGAGCAGGCTCAGACCGTGGATTTCCTCCACTGCAAAGCTTTCAACAGAACAGCAGCGAATATTTTGCAGTATTGTCGTAAAGGCTCAACGGTTTGTGTGACAGGCCAGATTCACAGCAATCGTTATCAGAAACCAGGAGAAGAGAAACCTCAGTATTTCACGGAGATTCTTATTGAGAGCATCAAGTTTCTACCGAACTTCGGTGCTATCAAAACAGGTGATATACTGCCTCAGACACCTGATGAAATCTGGAGTGAGCTATCAGATGCTGAAAAAACACATGCGATTTTGCTCGCGAAAGAAACATCAGTCAAGCAGATGATTGCTGAACAGAATACAACGCCGATAAAAACTGAACCTGTCAAGGTCATCACTGATGATAAAAGTCATGAGTTACTGCAATCATTAGATACACTCACAAATGAGACTTCACAGGAAAATGCGGAAGATGATCCGAAGGAAGCGGCCGTTCTCTCATAAGTAACTTTCTTACTCACACCCACCCCACTCACCCTTTCACACGTGCTGTCTGGAAGGGTTTTTTATTTTGATATCATTTTGTAATATCTACGTAATTTAAGGAGCTGACTTATCATTTTTCTGTAACCATAGAAATCATAAAGCGTGCTAAAGTAATATCAAGATGAAACAAAGACGGGGGACAACACAGAAATGAATAGGTTATCAGTCATTATCAGTGCTGTCATTTTGTCTGGCATTGTAGCAACAACGAATGCTGAAGCAAAAATGCAAGATTTGCAGATGGATGAATCGGTTTGGTCAATTACAGATAAATATGATAGAACGATTGAAAGTATAGAAAAGATTAATGCGGTAGATAACACCTTAATTACACCTGATCCGAAAGTAGAAGTTCTTGTAAATGGCAAGTATAAGGTAGTTAAAGGTGACACACTATCAGAAATAGCAGAGAAATGTGATGTATCAGTCAAGCAGATTCATCATTTGAACCATATTAGCGGCGAACAGACATTGACTGAAGGCCGGACGCTTTTAGTCAATTAGCATTCAGCAGGAAATTAACGCCATTAGTTAATTTCTTTTTTTTAGGAAAAATAAGCCAATCTTGATATTTTGTAATATTAGCGTAATATTACGCTTTTATCTTTTATATACCTGTAACCTATGAAATATTTTATTCTGATATATTCTTATTAATGAAAAAGCTCATTCCTAGGAGGAACAAAGTGATGAAAAAAGTATTAGCAGCATCGACTGTGGTAGCAGTAGCAGGTTCGTTCGCAGCAACAGCAAATGCAGCAGAGTATACAGTTAAATCTGGAGATACTCTCTGGGCGATTTCCCAGCAATATGGTACATCAGTTGCAAATATTAAGGCTGAAAACAATTTAACTTCCAATCTGATCTTACCTAAACAAGTCTTAAAAATTAACGAAAAAACGGTTAAAGCTGCTCCTCACGACACAACACTCTATCATATCGTTGCAGGCGATACTTTAGGCAAAATTGCTGCTCAGTTCAATGTAACAGTGGCAGACCTTAAAGCTTGGAATAACTTAGCCTCTGATTTGATTATCGCAGGTAAAACTTTAAAAGTCAGTGCACAACAGGCACCAGTGAAAACCTATCAGGCGCCAGCACAACAGGCGCCGGTGAAAACATACCAGGCACCCGCACAACCGGCACCGGTGAAAACATACCAGGCACCCGCACAACCGGCACCGGTGAAAACATACCAGGCGCCAGCACAACCGGCACCGGTGAAAACATACCAGGCACCAGCACAACAGGCGCCTAAAGCAGCAACAACTCAAACTTCAGCTGCTTCATACGCGACAAATTCCAGCGTAGATGCTCACTTGAAATTAATCATGCAACGTGAATCAGGCGGTAACCCACGCGCGGTCAACCCTGCTGGTTACTATGGTTTATTCCAGTTCTCGCCTTCAACTTGGGCAGCTGTTGGCGGTACAGGTAATCCGGCCGATGCTTCTGTTGAAGAACAATGGAAACGTGCTCGTATCCTTTATACACAATATGGTGCACAGCACTGGAGTACAGCTTATTAATCTGCCAAGACTATCTGAGGATAGTCTTTTTTTATTTGCATTCAATCTCCGGGTTCTATATGCTTAAGATAACAAAATACCTATTTACTGCTAGGGGTGCCTGATGGCTGAGATGACGATGTCAAACCCTTTACCTGATCTAGATAATGCTAGCGTAGGAAAGCGGTCGTATTTGAAGGCCTTTTTCTGCGGAAATAGGTCTTTTTTGTATGCTGAAGGAGGAATCATAATGTTTACTGATGAATTGCAACGAGAAGCGGAACCCATTATTAATGCGATTTACCATGATGCTTTTATACAAGGCATTATCAGGGGAGATATCTCAAAGGATGCAATCCGCCATTATTTAAAGGCGGATCATCTCTATCTAAATGAGTTTGCCAAAATCTACAGCCTGTTAATTGCCAAACTGGATGACCAGGCAGATATACGTTTTCTGCTTGAGCAGATTGACTTTGTTGTCAATGGTGAAGTGACTGCCCATTATACGATGGCAGATTATGTAGGGGAGGACTATACATCGATTATTGCAGGCGGCGAATGGTATCCGGCGAGTGACCACTATATCAAGCATATGTATTACAATGCCTTCAAATATGATGATGCAAGCTTCACTATCTGTGCCATGGCGCCTTGTCCTTATGTGTATCAGCAGTTAGCTTTAAAAATAAAAGAAAATCACGATTTAACAGGCAATCCTCTAAAAGACTGGGTAGATTTCTACGCGGTGAATATGGATGAATTGATGGGTCATTTAAACCGCTGGGTCAATCGTTTTGCTGAAACGACGACAGAACAGAATAAAGCCATTTTAAGACGCAATTTCCTCGAGAGCTGCGTTCATGAACGTAGATTTTTCGCGATGTCCTATCATCAGGAGACATGGGATGTTTAAAACCGCTTTATCTATTGCAGGCACAGATCCGACTGGTGGTGCCGGTACGATTGTTGATGTCAAAGTCTTTCAGTCAAGAGGCGTATACGGCATGAGCGCCATTACAAGCATTGTCGCACAGAATACGCGGGGCGTACAGCAGGTCTTCGATCAACCGGTGCATGTGCTGGAAGCTCAGCTTGAGAGTATCTACAGTGATATTGTACCGGATGCAGTCAAGACCGGTATGCTTGCGTCAAGTGAGGTCATGGATGTTGTGAGACCTTATATTGAAAAGCATCAGATTCCCTATGTCATCGACCCGGTCATGGTCGCAAAAAGCGGCGACGATCTGCTGAATGATGCAGGCAAGAACGCGGTGCGCTATAAGCTGCTCGATTTAGCGACAGTAGCGACACCGAACTTACCGGAACTCGAACGTATTCTGAACATGAAAGTGGAATCGAGAAGTGATATCGACCGTGCCGGCTCCATTTTTCTGAATGAGATCGGCAGTCAGGCTGTCATTGTAAAAGGCGGTCATATGGAAGGGGATGCCATTGATTACCTCTTTACGAGGAACGGTGTCATTGAACTGCCCGCCAGAAGGATAGCCACTCATCATACACACGGCACGGGGTGCACTTTCAGCGCAGTGATTACAGCAGAACTTGCGAAAGGCCGCTCTATAGAAGACAGTGTCCGAACTGCGAAAGCCTATATCACGAGTGCGATTCTGAACACGCCGGGACTCGGTCATGGCAACGGCCCTGTCAACCATTTCAGCTATCAGGAGGAAGAACATGAAAATCAATCAAATTAGACAAGACCAACCCCTTATCATCTGCCTGACCAACGATGTCGTCAAAAATTTCACGGCTAACGGTCTGCTGGCACTCGGTGCGAGCCCCGCTATGGCGACAGAAGTCGAAGAACTGGAAGACTTCATCAAACATGCCGGTGCGGTCCTGATCAATATCGGCTCGCTTACTAAAGAGAGTATCCCCTCTATGGAAAAAGCGGCCGAAGCAGCGAATAAATGGGGTGTGCCGGTCGTCCTGGATCCTGTGGCCTGCAGTGCGACAGCATTCAGAAAAAATTTCTGTCTGAAACTCATCGAGCAATATAAGATCAGTGTCATCCGCGGCAATGCCTCAGAAATAAAAGGGCTCATTGAAGAGACGACGATGAAAGGGACAGATAGTGACTTATCGCTTGATACAGTCGCCATAGCCAAGGCAGCAGGCGAACAGCTGAAGACAGCTATCATTGTGACAGGCGAACATGACGCTATCTATGTTCAAGGCAAGACGAAGCAGCTGTCAAACGGCACGGCAATGCTGACTAAAGTCACAGGCGGCGGATGTTTATTAGGGGCAATTGTCAGCGCTTTTATATATAATGAGGTTGAACCGACATTAGATGATTTAGTCGAAGCTGTCTCTTATTACAATATTGCAGCTGAAAAGGCGGAATCACTTGATAATGGCACTTTGCCGGGGCATTTTCAGATTAACCTGCTGGATATGTTGAACAGCACAGACGAAAATGACGTAGCGAAGAATATGCGAGTGGAAGAAGTGAGGTAATTGGAATTTAAGCGTGAGATGTTACAACTGTATTTTATCTGCGGGACCAACAATACCCGAGATATTGAAAAGGTGCTGGAGGAAGCCTTGAAAGCAGGCATTACGCTCTTCCAGTTCAGAGAAAAAGGGCAAGGTGCACTGACGGGCGAAGACAAAAAACAGATGGCGTTCAAATTGAAAGCGCTCTGTACAGAATACGGCGTCCCTTTCATTGTAAATGATGACTGGCAGCTCGCCCTGGATGTCGATGCAGACGGGATACATTTAGGTCAGGATGATGACAAGATTGCAGATATCATTGAAAAGTTCCCTGACAAGATTATCGGCCTGTCTGTCAGCAACTTTGAGGAATATGATCAGTCTGATTTAACACATGTGGATTATATTGGTGTAGGACCCGTGTATGAAACGAGTTCAAAAAGTGATGCCAAACGTCCTGGCGGTATCGAACTGATTCGTAAGATGCGGCTTTATGACGAACAGATTCCGATTGTCGCGATTGGCGGTATCACGAATCGTAACTGCGAGATGATATTAAAGGCAGGTGCAGACGGTATCTCAACCATTTCTTCCATCGCTGCCAGTTCAAACATTGAACAAGATGTGAAGAATTATCTGGATTATTACAAATAACGGAGTTCTGTAGTGATAAATGTTTAATCAGCACATAAAATGTGTTAAAATAACCTCTATGTGAAGAATACTATGAGGTGAAGAAATGAAGAAAAAGGCTTTGATGCCATTATTGTTCGGTATTATTATATTTTTAGCGGGCTGTGATTATTCCAAGGAGTCTAATCGGACCGGTTTCTTTTATGATACATTCGTGCATCCACTGGATCTGCTGATCCACTGGCTGGGTGCTAATATGGGTCATAACTATGGGCTTGCGATTATCGCGATCACGTTAATTGTGCGTCTGGCGTTGTTCCCATTCATGATGAGAACGTACAAAAATCAGAGCGTGATGAAAGAGAAAATGAATCTGATTCAGCCGCAATTAAAGGCAATCCAGGAAAAATCAAAACATGCACGTACACAAGAAGAGAAAATGGCTGCCAATCAGGAAATGATGGCCCTATACAAAGAGAATAATATCAATCCCCTCAACATGGGCTGTCTGCCGCTGTTGATCCAGCTGCCGATTGTTACAGGTCTTTTCTATGTCCTGAAGTATCCATCAGGGGGCGGCATCACACAATATCCGGACTTCTTATGGTTTAAACTAACACAACCGGATATTTTAATGACGATCATCGCAGGTATCGTGTATGCAGCGCAGGCTTTTGTCTCTATGCAGAATATACCTGATGAACAGAAAGCACAGATGCGTATGATGATGTTCATTTCGCCTATTATGATCATCTGGATGTCTTATATCTCACCAGCAGCACTGCCATTATACTGGGCAGTCGGCGGGGCATTCCTTGTTCTGCAGACATGGTTAGGAAATAAGTTCTACAAACAGAAAGTCCATGAAGAAATGAAGCCGCTTATCGAAGCGCATGAAGAGAACCAGGAAAAAAGAGCACGAAATACACAAGTTAAAGCAAAAAAGAAAAAAAGATAGTTGCAATCACCGTTAAAATGACGGTTAATCCGACTGCAGTTACAGCCTCCTCTGGAGACTGTGATTGCAGTCTTTTTGATTAAATTTAAGATGAAGAAATCTAATAAAATAAGCTGACTGTCAAAGTCAGCTCTTTGTTATTGCCATTCTTTTTTGAATTGAGTGATAAATGTCTCCATAAATTCGTGTCTTTCTACCGCCATCTTTCGGCCTGATTCAGTGTTCATCAAGTCCTTTAATTTGAAGAGTTTCTCGTAAAAATGATTGATGGCATGTGTTTTTTCACGGTAGTCGGCCTCTTCCAGGTCTCGCGGAGGAATCAGGGGATCATACATGATATCGCCGAACTTGCCGGCATACATGAATGTCCGGGCGATGCCGATTGCACCGATGGCATCGAGACGGTCAGCATCCTGCACGACTTTGCCTTCCAGCGTTTCAAGCTTGCCGGCATTCGCACCGCCTTTAAAGCTCATATATTTCAGGATATGCTTGATCGCATCCCGTTTGGCAGGGCTAAGCTCGATCTGATCGAAGAAGTTCTCGAGCCTTGTCCAGGCGGTGACAGCGTCCGTCAGTTTATCGTCAACGGTATCATGTAAGAGGGCCGCCATTTCTACAATCAGCAGGTCAGCCTGTTCTTCCCGGCCGATAGCGAGTGCCATCTTTCTCACGCGTTCGATATGAGCATAATCATGTCCGGATGAATCCCCCATATGAAAATCTTTCACGTATTGTTCAGTTTCTTTTATCATCAGTATGCTCCTTTGATATTATTTATGGGTAAAGTGTAACAACCATGAGAAGAGGTGAAGACATGTCTGGATTGACTAAAAAAGAAAAAATGTGGAGCTACGGTACACTGGCTGCACATAGTCTGTTTCTGCTTAACGTTGTGCTGCTCCCTGTCCTAAAGAATAGGCGCAATAAGTCTCGCTAACGCTTCTTTAACCTTGATCCATAATGCACGTTGTTCGTAGAGTTCCATGGTCATTTCACTGGAGAGTTTGACGTCTTCTTCAAAGGCATGACGCAGTTCACAAGCGACACCGGCGTCATAGATGAAGGCGTTGACTTCAAAGTTCAGTTCAAAACTTCGGACATCCATGTTGGCGGTACCGACACTCGCCACTTCGTCATCGATGACGATCATCTTTGTGTGGATGAAGCCTTCTTCATAGAGAAAGACTTTACCGCCGACTTTCAGGAGTTCGCTTGCGAAAGTGGTTGTCCCCCAGTAGACAAAGGGGTGATCCGGTTTATTAGGAATCATGAGATACACTTTAACACCGGAGAGTATGGCTATTTTCAAGGCATCCAGAAAGGCGGCATCCGGAATGAAGTAAGGACTCTGGATATAAATGGAATCCTTGGCGCTTGAAATCATCTTGATGTAGCCGTATTTAATCTGATGAAGTTCTTCTTCCGGGCCGCTTGACGCAATCTGAATCCCGACATCGCCGCCGCTTTTGACATCCGGAAAATACTGGGGTTCATAGCGCAGAAAGTTCCGGGTCGCCTGGGAGTTCCAGTCCAGGATAAAGCGGAGCTGCAGCGCGTTAACTGCATCCCCTTCGATGCGGAGGTGTGTGTCCCGCCAGTACCCGAATTTATCGTCCAGACCAAGGTACTCGTCCCCGACATTAAAGCCGCCGATATAACCGATACGGCCATCTATCACGACAATCTTGCGGTGGTTGCGGTTATTGAGTCTGAAGTTGATAAGAGGGAAGAAGGAAGGGAAGAAGGCTTCCACCTGCCCGCCCAACGCCTTAAATTCCTTGAATTTGGATAAGGTGAGCGTTCTCGAACCCATGTCATCGTAAAGCATACGCACTTCCACACCTTCCCGCAGCTTCACTTCAAGTGCATCGATAATCCGCTGGCCGATGCCATCCCGTTTGAAAATATAATACTGGATATGGATATGTTCTTTCGCTGCAAGGATATCAGCGATGAGATTCTCGAATTTGTCGTGACCGTCAGTCAGCACACTGACGCGGTTATCGGTCGTCAGAAAGGCAGGCTGATTGATCAGCAGCATACGAATCATATCTTTATGTTTGACGACTTCTTTGGACGGTGAAACGAGCAGGTTGTTGTCCAGGGCGTAAATCTGTTCATTGATGACGGTCTCCAGCTCCGCTTTATCACGTTCATCAAAGTAAAAGAGCTGTTCCCGGCTGATTTTCCGGCCGAAAAACAGATAGAGCAGAAAGCCGAGAAGCGGTAAGAAGAACAGAACGAAAAGCCATGCCCATGTAGAGCTCGCAGTCCGCCGCTCCAGAAAAATAATGACGAAGGCCAGGAAGATATTGATGATAAAGCCGAGAAAAATAGCAAGTGCATATATATTCGATAGCTCATTGATGATTAAATGATTCAAATGACTGGCCCCTCCTTTAAGTAATCCTATTATACTATAATCCTTTCTGAAGCTTTACTTCACAGCTATAATATTTTCAAAAAATTTACACAAATAAGTCTTTAGTCCTATGGTAAAAAGGGAATGTTTCAGTTAGAATGAAGTTAATCAATTGACAGGAGAGAACTCTATGACGAATAAGCAGGATAAAATGAAAAATGTCGTTACGCTTTTATCGACTCTCGGCGTCAACATCACTCGAACAAAATCGCGACTGGATGTCATCCGTACATTACCGCATGTTGCCCCAGTTAAATTAAAATAAAACCTCTGATTCCTAGGAATCAGAGGTTTTTTGCTTATGGTAAAAGATACTCAGTGCAATCCCGATGCCGCTCATCACTGTCCATAGCGCACTCCCGCCGTAGCTGATGAGAGGTAAGGGAATCCCTGTGATGGGCACGAGCTGTATCGTCATTCCGACGTTCTGGAAGACATGAAACATGAGCATGCTGATCAGTCCTGTCAGAAAGAGAGAGCTGAACGGATGATCAGCATACTGTGCCAGGCGAATCAGATGGATGAAGAGAGCTAGAAACAGAATCAGCACAAGGACTGAACCGATAAAGCCGAATTCTTCGCCGATGACCGAATAGATGAAATCGGTATGGTTTTCCGGTATATAGACCTCGCCGTGCTTAAATCCTTTGCCGAACAACCCGCCGGAACCGATCGCTTTCATGGATTCAATCAAGTGGAAACCATCCCCTTCACTGTAGGCTTCAGGATTGAGCCATGAATTGATACGGCCCAGCTGATAAGTCTGAATACCTAGCCCTTTTTCGATCAGAACGGGCTTATAGAGAATGCTGAGAATCAGTGTAGCCCCGGCTGCACCGATTGTCAGCAGGAATGGAACGAGGATCTGCCAGCTGATACCTGAGACGATGATCATACCTAGAATGATGGCGAGTAACACAAGGGTCGTCCCGAGGTCATTCTGCAGCAAAATCAAGATCATCGGTACCAGTGCGACCGCTGCCACTTTCAGGATGAGATTGAAATCTGTCTGGATCGTCTTATTGAAGGTGAAGCGGTTATGACGGTAAATGACATTGGCCAGCACCAACATCAGGATGACCTTCATAAATTCTGACGGCTGCAGACTGATCGGTCCTAGTCTATACCAGCTCTTTGCACCATTGATGATCGGCGTGAAAGAGGAGTCCGGTAATATGAAAAGACCTGCTAGAGCCAGGTTGCCGACTAAATAGATCGGCCAGACAAACTGGCGCAGTTTCTTAGGCGAGAGAAACATCAGAGAAAGCGCGATGATAAAACCGAGTATATAATATAGGAACTGACGTTCTGCGAAGTTGGTTGCATACTGCTGACCGGCCATTGCAGATGTGATCACTGTAATACTGACTGCTGCAAAAGCGATAAGCAGTACCAGTAACCACCAGTCAATCTTTTCTAGCCATTGTTTCATAGAGGTAAGCACTTCTCCTTACTGCGAATTAATAATAACCATTATAACTTAAGTTAGAAAAAGAATGAAATATGTTTGAAATTTCAATCGCGATTTGTTCTATGGTTTCATATCGTGATAAGATAGCACTAACAATTTGTATGGAGGCGTAATATGACAAAAGAGAATATTTGTATTATTTATGGTGGTAAAAGTGCAGAACATGATATCTCCATTTTAACGGCCCAATCCGTCATCAATGCGATGGATAAAGAGAAATATGCAGTGGATACGATCTACATCACGAATGAGGGAGAGTGGGTCAAAGGCCCTGCTATTACAGAGAAAATTGATGATGCAGAAGTTTTACGACTTGCACCTTCAGGCTCTGTTTCCCTGACAGAGATGCTGAGTCAGTCGACAACAGGCCATCCTTATGACGCCCTCTTTCCGCTGCTGCATGGTCCGAACGGTGAGGACGGCACGATTCAGGGGTTATTCGAAGTGCTGGATTTACCCTATGTCGGTAACGGTGTTTTAGCGGCATCAAGCTCAATGGACAAGCTGGTCATGAAGCAGTTATTCGCGAATAGAGGATTACCACAACTTCCTTACGTCAGCTTCTTGAGAAGTGAATATGAGAAATACCGGACGAATATTCTGGAACTGGTTGATAATAAGCTGGAATACCCTGTTTTCGTCAAGCCGGCCAATTTAGGGTCATCTGTCGGCATCTCCAAGTGTAATGACCGCGAAGAACTCATTAAAGGTATAGAGGAAGCACTGCAGTTCGACCGTAAACTGGTTGTTGAACAAGGCATCAACGCTCGTGAGATAGAGGTAGCTGTTCTCGGTAACGATCATCCTGAGACGACGTTACCTGGTGAAGTGGTTAAGGACGTCGCATTCTATGACTACAAGGCGAAGTATAAGGACGGCAAAGTCAAACTGGCGATCCCGGCAGATATTTCCGAGGAAACAGCTGAAACACTCCGTAATATGGCTGTCGAAGCATTTAAAGCAACCGACTGTTCAGGACTGGTGCGCGCTGACTTCTTCGTCACAGAAGATGAGACCATCTATATCAATGAAACAAACGCAATGCCAGGTTTCACTAAGTTCAGTATGTATCCGCTGCTCTGGGAGAACATGAATGTCTCTTACAGCGAACTGATCACACGACTGATTGAACTCGCGAAAGAACGTTATACAGAGAAAAAGAAAATCAAATATAAGATGGACTGATGACGATGATTAAAAGAACAGCACAACAAATTGCGGCCATGTGCGGCGGAACGATAGACGAAAGATATGCAGACATCAAAGTGGAAGGCGTTTCTATAGATTCAAGGTTCATTGATGATGCCGTTCTTTTTGTCCCTTTTAAAGGCGAGAATACAGATGGTCACCGCTATGTCGCTCAGGCGATAGAAAGCGGTGCAGCCGTCAGTTTCTGGCAGAACGATGTAGCAGATGCGCCGGATGTCCCATTGATCAAGGTGGATGACTGTCTGATTGCCTTGCAGAAGCTCAGCCAGTCCTATCTGAAAGAAGTCCGGCCCACTGTGATCGGTATTACAGGTTCAAACGGCAAGACGACCACTAAAGATATGGTAGCGAGTGTGCTCTCGTCTAAGTTCAAGGTGAAGAAGACAATCGGTAACTATAACAATGAAATCGGCCTGCCGCTGACTATCTGTCAGCTGGATGATGACACAGAAGTGTCCATCCTTGAGATGGGGATGTCCGGCTTCAGAGAGATTGCTTTGTTATCCCAGCTGGCCGAACCTGATATTGCAGCTATCACGAATATCGGTGAAAGTCATATGCGTGATCTGGGTTCCCGGGCAGGCATTGCGAAGGCTAAGTTCGAGATTACAGAAGGCCTGACAGGACTTTTCATCTATGATGGCGACGAAGAACTGCTGCAGCCGCTTGCTGAGACATTCCAGGGTGAAAAACAGTCTATCGGCTTCAAGGCTGATAATGATCTGCAGCTGCGTGATATCCAGCAGCAGGATGAGGTGATTTCCTTTAAGGTAGGCAGCTCAGAATCAATCTTTGAACTGCCGATGCTCGGCCTTCATAATGTCAGAAATGCAGCGATTGCGGTCACCATCGGCCGTTATATGAAGTTAAGCGATGCAGAGATCAACCGCAATCTCGCGCATCTTGAAATGACCGGTATGCGTATGGAAAAATTAGCGGGACCGGCAGGGAGCACTTTGATTAACGATGCTTATAATGCAAGTCCGACCAGCATGAAGGCGGCCATAGATACAATGGATGCCATGGATGGCAGCAAGTATATCGTCCTCAGCGATGTGCTGGAGCTCGGTCCGGACTCAGAACATTATCACCGGGAAGTAGGCCGTTACTTTGCAGGAAAAGATATGACGCTTGTTGCGACAGGGGAAGAAGCGCGCTACATTTATGAAGAAGCAGAAAAATATGTGCCGGCCCATTATTTCAGGACGAAAGAAGAAGTGACAGAATTTCTGCAATCACGATTGAATGCAGAGACGAGAGTACTCTTCAAAGCGAGTCGTGGTATGAAGCTTGAAACAATTATAGAAGCACTGGCTTAACGGAAAGGAGATTGTCTGAATACAGACAGTTTCCTTTCTTTTCCTTTCATTTTCAGGTAAATGCGTTTGCTATTCACTTAGTTAGATGTTAGTATAGAGAAGTTAACGCGAGAGCAGAGTGAAAATTCACACGTAGAGCAAGCGAACAGAAAAAGGAGAAATAATTTTGCAAAAATTTAGAGACTTAGGTATTAGCGAACCTACAATCCAATCGCTAGAGAAGTTAGGTTTTACAGAACCTACAGCGATCCAGACTGAAAGTATTCCATACACTTTGGCTGGCAGAGATGTACTAGGACAAGCGCAGACCGGCACAGGTAAGACAGGTGCATTCGGTATACCTTTAATTGAGAAAGTAAAGCATCACGAAGGGATTCAGAGTTTAATTCTCGCCCCTACTCGTGAGCTGGCTGTCCAAGTGGCAGACCAGCTGAAAGCATTCGGCCGCGGACAAGGTGTTCAGGTTGTCACTATTTTCGGTGGTATGCCTATCGACCGTCAGATTCGCGAACTGAAAAGAAAGCCTCAAATCGTAGTCGGAACACCCGGCCGCGTGATTGATCACTTAAATCGTCGTACACTGAAGACAGATCAGATAACGACATTGATCCTCGATGAAGCGGATGAAATGATGAACATGGGCTTCATCGATGATATGCGTTTTATCATGGATAAATTGCCGAAAGAGAATCGTCAGACGTTGTTATTCTCAGCGACGATGCCTAGAGCCATCCAGGAACTTGTTCAGAAGTTCATGAATGACCCGGTCGTAGTTAAAACGATGACAAACGTTGACTCTAATCCGGATATCGACGAATTCTACACAATCGTCAAAGAACTAGAGAAGTTTGATACATTTACGAACTTCCTTGATGTCCACAGCCCGGAACTTGCAATCGTCTTCGGCCGTACAAAACGCCGTGTAGATGAGCTGACAAGCGCGCTTATTTCTAAAGGTTACCGTGCAGAAGGTCTGCATGGTGATATCACGCAGGCCAAACGTCTTGAAGTTCTGAAGAAATTCAAGAACGATTCCATCGATATCCTTGTCGCAACAGACGTTGCAGCACGTGGATTAGATATTTCAGGCGTTTCACACGTCTATAACTTTGATATTCCTCAGGACGTCGAAAGTTATACACACCGTATCGGACGTACAGGCCGTGCAGGTAAACATGGTATGGCGATCTCATTCGTCAACCCGATTGAAATGGATTATATCCGTCAGATCGAAAAAGAGAAAAACCGTACGATGAAAGCACTGCGTCCACCTACACCAGGTGAAGTGATGAAATCACGTGAGAGCGAAGTTAAGAAAAAAGTAGCGGAATGGGTAGCTAAACCGTCAGAAGAACGTATTGAAACAATCGCGCAAGGTCTGATTGAAGAATACGGTGATGTGAAGTTAGTGACATCATTACTGCAGGAGCTGATCCAATCTAATAACGATGTGGATGTTCAGCTGACATTTGAAAAACCGCTTGGCCGTAAAGGTGGTAAATCATCATATGGCCGTCGGGGTGGTAACGGTGGCAACCGTAACTTCAAAAGCCGCGATTCTAAAGATAACCGTCGTCGTAAACCGGCCGCAGGTAAATCCAAGAATTTCAAAGGACGTACATTTGCTGACCACAAGAAATAATAAGAAGAGCTGCACTGACAAGTGCGGCTCTTTTTTTGGCATCATCTATATCCTATTTTTGGTATAATTGATTGTAAAGAGGAGGTTTGCCATGCGTTCTACAACTGAAATGATTAAACAGCCCTCACAGGTGAAACAACTCAAAATGTATCATTATCTGATGATGTCAGCACTGCTCTTACTCATCGCCTCTGGTATTCACTACGCTATTATTCACTGGGACTGGTATGATCAGCTGCTTGTTATTTATATCTGTCCTGTTCTGATGTTTCTCTTCGCATTGATAGCGCCCGCTGTCAGTTATCGCTATTCAGCCTATAGAGTCAATCAGGTCTCGATTGAACTGTCACAAGGTCTATTCTGGCATAAGCGCTCGGTTATTCCGATGGACCGCGTGCAGTACGTCATGATCAGTACAGGACCGATTGCAAAGCGCCTCCGCTTGTCTAAAGTCAATGTCATCACCAGCGGGGAATCTGTTGCGCTGCCTTATGTTGATGAAGAGACGGCACTTCATATCGCCAGACTGATTACAGAACGGATCAAGGAGGTGAGCAGTTATGTCTGAGCCTAAACGCCTGCATCCTATCACCTATCTTTCAAAGATATTCAAATCCGTCAAAGATAATGTCCTGACAGTCGTTCTCGCCGGTTTTCTTTTCTTGAAGAATGGCTTTAATCTGAATGATATCGGTGACCTGATTTTTCCGGGCATCCTGCTTATTTTCGCTGTCGTCAGTATTGTACTGGGGATAATTGAAGCGCTGACGACCACATACTGGATCTCAGATGATAAATTATTTGTTAAAAACGGCATTCTTTCAGTCTCTACGAAGGAATTCTATATCGCGCGTATTCAGTCAGTTGAAACGACGCGTAACATCGTCAATCAGCTATTCGGAGGGGTGATCCTGGATATTAAGACACCGGGTGACGGTGTTAAACTGGACAGCATCTCGAAACAGGCGGCAGATGAGCTGACCCATTATCTTGAAACTCGCAAAAACAATCTGGGTGATGCTGTAGAGGAGGTCCATCAGGCGTCAGCCTTTGAATCCTATTACCGGCTGCAATTAAAAGATATCATGCTGATGAGTGTGACGAGCGGGGCGATGGGGACAGTACTTGCGGTTGTCTTCGGGCTGTACTCACAAGTCGATGAAATTCTCCATATCAGTGACCGGTTGGCTCCGATACAGCAGGAAATCGGTTCGAGCTTTTCCTCAATAGCCCTCCTCGTGATGATGGCTCTGCTGCTGAGCTATATCACCGGTATCTTTGTCACTGCACTGAAATACTTTAATTACGAACTGACTTATGACGGAGAACGTCTGAGAATCCGGTATGGTCTCTTTGAAGTCAAGGAACGTATTGTCATCGTCAAACAGATTCAGGCAGTAGAGGAGAAGAAGTCCTTTCTTAGACAGTGGCTCGGTTATACAAGCTTCCGGGTAACGATTACGAGTGATGCGGCACTGGAATCAGAAGATGAGAATGTCCTCGGGCAGATTGAAGTCCTGCCTTTCATTAAACGTAAGGAAGGACTGGCGGTGATGGCGCAGCTTGTTCCGGATTATTATTATAATGAAGTGGACCGCGTCATCCCTAGACGCTCGTTAAGACGTTATATCCAGTGGCACTGGTTAGTGATTATCATTGCCACAGCGCTTGTGCAGTATTATTTTTTCAACCAGGCATGGATGATCGGAATCGTTCTGCTGATTCTGACGTTTATTGCCGGCTGGATGCGGTACCGTTATTCAGGTTATGTGATTCAAGATGATCAGATAACCGTCCGTGAGACTGGACTCTTTGCCAGTTCGATCTACCATCTGAAAGAAGACCGGCTGATCAGTATCCACGTTACTGATCATTATTTCCTGGAAAATGCACGACTTGCTTCTATTGTGCTGCGTGTCTCAGCAGGTTCGCTTTTTACGGATGCATCACTTAAACTAGTGGAAAGAACAGATGCAGAACGTATTTATGACTGGTTTATAGAGAAGGAGGTCAGACAATATGAAGAAAGCTGATAGTTCTGCTGTGAAAGTATGGCGTATAGCGAATGCCATCTGGACAGGGCTTCTGCTCATGTTATTAGCTGTGTTGATAGCTGTCAGATATTTCTTTTTTGACTGGATACCGTTCATGGCTGTGCTGCTGTCAGGGGCATTGATTGTTGTTCAGATGGTCTGGTTCATCCTGATAGAGCCCCGTATTGCCTACCGGACGCATGAATATCAAGTGGGTGAAACAGAGCTCCTCACATGTGCAGGCATCTTCATCAAACGTGAGACAATCATTCCGTTTGTCCGTATCCAGAATGTTGAAACACAAGTGGGTCCGATTATGAAGCGCTTCAACCTGAAAAGTGTCGAGGTCACAACAGCGGGCGGCGCGGCGCGGATTGAACTGATCAATAGTACGGAAGCAGACCAGATTAAGAAAGTGATTGACGAAGCAGTCAATCGTTTAGAGGGGGCAGGCAGATGATAGTAGGAATAGGAACCGATGTGATTGAAATTGAACGGATCAGCAGACTGATGTCTGACAAGTTCATCAGACGTATCCTGCACCCTGAAGAAATCAAGATATTTGAAGCATTCAGCCATGAGGACAGACAGATTTCTTTTATAGCGGGCCGTTTTGCTGTCAAAGAAGCTTATGCTAAAGCGTATGGCACTGGTATCGGTCAGCATTTTCGTTTTAACGATATTTGCTGTCTCAATGATGAGCGGGGCAAGCCTTATATAATGGATGCGGATTATAAAGTGCATGTTTCAATCGCACATTCTCACACAGTGGCGACTGCATTCGTTATAATAGAGGAAAAGTAAGAGGGGGATAATAATGAATTATTATCGTCAAAGTGTGCTCCACATCAATTTAGATGATTTATATGATAACTACCAGGCTGTGGCCGGTCTGCATCCGGATAAGAAAACAATTGCGGTCATCAAGGCCAATGCGTATGGCATGGGTGCGGTGACTGTTGCTGAACATCTCAGCAAACAAGGTGTTGACTTCTTCGCGGTAGCGACACTGGATGAAGCACTTGAGCTGCGGCAAAACCATATTAACGGACAGATACTCGTCTTAGGTATCATCAGGCCGGAAGATGTCAAGCGGGCTGCCGCTTCAGATATCACGGTCACTGTACCGGATGAAGTCTGGCTGGAAGAAGTCCTTCATCATCTGGATAGTGTACTGACTGTCCATGTGAAATTAGATACTGGCATGAATCGTATTGGGATACGTGACAAAGAAGAATATGGGCGTGTGTTATCACGCCTGAAGCAGAATGAACTGCTCGAATTCGAAGGTGTTTATACTCATTTCAGCTGTGCGGACATGGATGATGATTCTGCTGAAAAGGCGCATGAGGCATTTATGGATATAGTAAATGACTTTGACAAGCCGCGCTATATTCATAGCCAGAATTCAGCTGCTGCCCTCCGGTATGATATGACTGATTGTACAGCTGTTAGATTAGGCATTGCAATGTATGGCTATTATCCATCAGCTTTCATCAAGACAGTGACAACTGTGAACTTGAAGCCGGTCATGCAGCTGACGAGTGCCATCAACTTCATTAAAGACGTGCCGGCCGGTACAAAAATCGGGTATGGCAGTCATTATGAAGCAGAACAGGATGAGCGCATTGCGACTCTTCCTATCGGCTATGCTGACGGACTTCTGCGCTCGATGTCGGGCTATGCAGTCAGAGTGGGAGAGGAAGATGCACCGATAGTCGGCCGTATCTGTATGGATCAGACGATGGTCCGTGTATCGGATAGAGTGAGACTGGGAGATGAAGTGATCATTATTGATCATCAGCCAGGGACGCGTCAATCGATGGAAAAAGTAGAGGAGAAGCAGTCAACAATCAGCTATGAAGTGCTCTGTAATCTTGGACAGAGGCTGCCGCGTGTTTATCATACAGATGAACAATCAACAGTGAAGAATACATTGTTAAAATAAAAGTAGTTTTTTTTATATGCGTTTGATATGATAATGTTGATTTACTGAGGAGGTTAATCATGAAGAAATTTGATCAATTATTAGCTGAAGGCTATGAATCCATGGCTGAACTTAATTTAATCATTTCTTATGAGCAATTCGATCTTGAAAGTGAAGTGTGTGAAAAGAGTGAAATGTACGATTTAGCTGATGATGGTGAGTAAATGAGGCGCGGCGAAGTCTTTCTGGCTGACCTGTCACCTGTCAAAGGCTCGGAACAAGGCGGTAAGCGTCCTGTTGTCATTATTCAGAATGATGTCGGGAATAAATACAGTCCGACAGTCATCGTGGCTGCAATCACAGCGAAAATCAATAAAGCACGGATCCCGACCCATGTGGAGATCGGCAAGACCAACCATCATCTGGATAAGGATTCGGTGATATTGCTTGAACAGATCAGAACGATTGATAAAAATCGACTGATTGAAAAGCTGACAGTTCTCTCTGAAGAAAAAATGAGTGAAGTGAATCAGGCGCTGGCCATCAGCCTTGGACTCTCTCAATGAATTAAAAGTGCTAGCATAGACTTTAGGATGACTAAAGTCTTTTTAGTTGGAAAGGAGGCAAATGGAATGAATCATATAGATGAACTTGTCGTTAATTACGAAAAAATATTGGATCGTTATATCGAATCAAAAAATGAACAGGATCTGGATGGCCTTCAGAACCTGAGCTTTGAAGCGATTGAAAACGACATATCTCCGGAAGAAATTGTTTCCTTACATAAAGATTTAACACTTGAAAAAGAACTGACCGCTGAAGAGATGAAGCTGTCGATGGATGTATTACTGGAGATGATTATCGGATTTGGCTTCTCTTACCGCGACTACAAATCACTGGTCAAAAAGATGGAAGCACATGATAAAGAGATGGACATTGCAGCCAGTCTGCAGTCGATGATGCTGAAGACGAAGATTCCTAAACTGAACAGCATTGAAATCGGTGCGATCAGTGTGCCGGCCCAGCGCGTAAACGGCGACTATTACAACTTGATCGATCATCACGACGGCACTATGAGTTTCGCTGTCGCAGATGTCATCGGTAAAGGAATTCCGGCTGCTCTTGCCATGAGTATGATCAAATTCGGTATGGACTCATATGGACACTCACAGCTGCCGAGTGATGGATTAAAACGGCTTAATCGTGTTGTGGAGAAGAATGTCAATCAGAATATGTTCGTGACGATGTTCTACGGATTATATGAAGAAATCAGCAGCAAGTTCTATTATAGTTCCGCGGGACACGAACCAGGCTATATCTACCGCGAAAAGACGGACAGCTTTGAAGAGATGGGTGCACGCGGCATCGTTTTAGGCGTCAATCCAACGACGCGCTATGATCAGGAAGAACATGATATCAATGTGGGTGATATGATCCTGGTGTTTACAGACGGTCTGTCAGAAATCCGGCGCCTGTCAGGAGAGTTTGTTCGCACTGACGATTTACTTGAACTGATCAGAACATACAAACATCTGCATCCGCAGGATATCGTGCAAGTGGTCTATGAGGAACTGATCAAGATCCAGGACCCTAAAAAGCGCGACGATCTGACGATTCTTCTTATCAAAAGAGTGAATTAATGTTTAGCGATTCAGATAAAGGGTATTTTAAATTGAATTTTATGTATATAAATGGGACAAAATTATAGGGTAACTAGGAGTGTATGGAATGAACTTGAATATTGAGACCATCGAACATGATACATTTTATGAAATCAAAGTCGCAGGAGAACTGGACGTTTATACAGCACCTGAACTGCTTGCTGTTCTCCAGCCTTTACACCAGAAAGGGACGCATGACATCC
Source organism: Macrococcus bovicus (assembly GCF_030376725.1). Classification (NCBI taxonomy): domain Bacteria; kingdom Bacillati; phylum Bacillota; class Bacilli; order Caryophanales; family Staphylococcaceae; genus Macrococcus; species Macrococcus bovicus. The sequence goes on along the minus strand of NZ_CP128470.1, from coordinate 1,820,420 downwards.
ACCTGAATATTTCAGATGTCAGCTACATGGATTCAACAGGTCTCGGCTTATTCGTCGGAACATTAAAAGAGCTCAATAAACATAATCATGAACTTTATGTGTTAGGGGCTAACAGCCGTATCGAACGATTATTCGATATTACAGGCTTAAAAGAACTCATGCACGTGAATGCGGAGACGGAGGTTTAATATGACGAACTATGATTATGTAGAGATGCGTTTTCCGGCTTCAGCTGAATATGTGGGACTTGTCCGTCTGACATTATCAGGTATCCTGAACAGAGCAGGCGCTTCATATGACGATATCGAAGATTCAAAAATCGCTGTTTCTGAAGCCGTCACTAATGCTATCAAGCATGCTTACAAAGGTGAAGTAAAAGGTGATGTATTAGTCGGTTATGTCATCTTTGATGAGAAAGTCGAAGTCATTGTATCAGATTCAGGGCAGAGCTTTGATTATGAGAAGACGAAATCAGAACTGGGTCCTTATAAAGAAGATGAGAACGTTGATTTTATTCGCGAAGGAGGGCTTGGGCTGTTCCTGATTGAATCTCTGATGGATGAAGTGAACGTGAAGAAAGATGCCGGTGTCACAATCAGCATGACTAAGTATATAGCGGGAGAGCAGGTGCAACCTGATGGCGAGAGAGTCAACATCATTTAATGACATTTCTCCAGAGCAGATCAATGCCTGGATCAAGCTTTATCAGGAAACAAAGGACGAAATGGCACAGACCACACTCGTTGAACACTATAAGAAGCTCGTGGAATCACTTGCCTATCGCTATTCTAAAGGACAGAGTCATCACGAAGACCTGGTTCAAGTAGGGATGGTCGGGTTACTCGGTGCTATCAATCGTTTTGATGTTTCCTTTGAAAGGAAATTTGAGGCGTTTCTTGTGCCGACTGTCATCGGTGAGATCAAACGATACTTACGTGACAAGACATGGAGTGTGCATGTTCCGCGTCGCATCAAGGAAATCGGACCGAAAATCAAGAAAGCGACGGATGAGCTGACCAATCAGCTCGGGCGTTCTCCCCAGATCAAGGAAATCGCTGATTACCTTGAAGTCACGGACGAGGAAGTTCTGGAAGCCATGGAGATGGGTCAGAGCTATAACGCGCTCAGTGTCGATCATTCTATTGAAGCGGATAAGGACGGCTCCACTGTCACATTGCTTGATGTGATGGGACAGCAGGAGGAAGGTTACGATTTAACTGAGAAGCGGATGATTTTAACGAAAATCCTGCCGATTCTGTCAGACCGTGAAAGAGAAATTATTCAATGCACGTTCATTGAAGGTCTCAGCCAGAAGGAAACAGGCGAGAAAGTCGGTCTCAGTCAGATGCACGTATCAAGACTTCAGCGCACAGCTATCAAGAAGCTGAGAGAAGCTGCCCAGGAAGGGAACTAGACATATGCCGGACAGGCATATGTCTTTTTTTATGTTAAAATATAGGGACTGGAGGCGAGAAGATGGAGAAAGCAATCATCAATTTGATTATAGAGAAATTACCTTATAAAAATGGACAGATAGAAGCCGTGCTTAATCTGCTGGAAGAGAAGAATACCGTCCCATTTATCGCCCGTTACAGAAAAGAGATGACGGGCGGGCTTGATGAAGTGGAGATCAAGGAGATTGAGACCGAATACAATTATATGGCAGCCCTGCAGAAACGGAAAGAAGATGTCATTAAATCCATTGACGCACAGGGACTGCTGACTGAAGAGCTGAGAACAGAGATTCAGAAGCAGACGAAACTTCAGCGTGTAGAGGATCTATACCGGCCGTTCAAGCAGAAAAAGAAAACCCGGGCGACAGAAGCGAAGCGTAAAAATCTAGGGCCGCTTGCTGATAAGCTGCTGAAGTTTGAGGACTTTGACAGCCGCGCGGAAGCTGAACGTTATCTGAACGACGAAGTGGAGACGTGGGAGGAGGCGGTGAAAGGGGCGATGGACATCGTAGCGGAAGTGATCGCAGATGATCCGAAATACCGGGCAGCCCTCTTGAAGTCTGTACAGGATTACGGTGAAATCCACTCACAGAAAAAGAAAAATGCAGAAGACGAGAAGCAGGTCTTTGAGATGTACTATGATTACAGTGAACGCATCAGTAAAGTCGTTCCTCATCGGACCCTTGCCATCAATCGAGGGGAGGAATTAGGCATCCTCAAAGTCTCTATCGAGCATGACCTTGAACGTCAGGAGCGTTATATCAAGAAGCAGTTCGTTAAAAAGACGACACAGAATGATGCCCTGTATGACGAAGTGATCACTGATAGTCTGAAACGACTGATTTTACCTTCAATCGAACGGGAAATCCGCAGTGAACTGACAGCGAAAGCGGAAGCGCAGGCCATTGAGATATTCTCGGTCAACCTGAAAAACTTACTGCTGCAGCCTCCGCTGAAAGGGAGAGTGATACTTGGTGTTGACCCCGCTTACCGCACGGGCTGCAAGCTCGCCGTCATCAATGAGTACGGCACATTTATAGCGAAGTCGGTCATGTATCCACATCCACCGGTCAATAAGAAGGCAGAGGCTGAAGAAATCTTTGTAGACATGGTGACCCGCTATCAGGTTGAGCTCATTGCCATTGGTAACGGGACAGCGAGCAGGGAAACAGAGCAGTTTGTCGCAGAGATGATCAAAAAGCATCAGCTGAAGGCAGCGTTCATAATTGTCAATGAGGCTGGCGCCTCTGTCTATTCAGCGAGCGAACTGGCGCGTCAGGAATTCCCTGACTTCAAAGTTGAGGAACGAAGCGCGGTGTCAATCGGCCGTCGCGTCCAGGACCCGCTCAGTGAACTCGTAAAAATTGATCCGAAATCAATTGGTGTCGGCCAGTATCAGCACGATGTCAACCAGAAGTCGCTGACAGAATCGCTGTCCTTTATCGTAGAGACAGCTGTCAATCAGGTCGGTGTCAATGTCAACACCGCTTCTCTGCCGCTCCTGCAGCGCGTTTCAGGTCTTTCGACAGCAGTCGCCAACAATATTATCAAACACCGGGAGGAGAACGGGCCGATCCGTCATCATAAGGAAATCGCCCGGATTCCTCGCTTAGGTGCTAAGACATTTGAGCAGAGCATCGGTTTCCTGAGAATAATGGATGGTTCAGAACCGCTTGACCAGACTGCCATTCACCCCGAGAGCTACAAAGCCACTTATCAGCTGCTCGAACAGTTGGATAGTCATATTGATGAGCTCGGAACCGATACGCTTAAGGCTAAACTGCAGACAATCAATACTGCTGACATGGCGCGGGCTATCGGCATCGGGGAGATGACATTGCAGGATATCATCACAGCGCTGATTGCACCCGGGCGCGACCCGCGAGACGATTATGAGGTGCCACTCCTGAAATCTGACGTCCTGTCGCTGGAAGACCTGAAGAAAGGCATGAAGCTATCCGGCACAGTTCGAAATGTAGTCGATTTCGGTGCCTTTGTAGATATCGGCGTTAAACAGGACGGTCTTGTTCATATCTCCAAACTTTCTGATCGCTTCGTCAAGCATCCGACAGATGTCGTCAGCGTCGGCGATATAGTGGAAGTCTGGGTGGAGACAGTAGACGTCGAAAAAGGTAAAGTAGGCCTGACGATGAAAGACCCTCAATGACAGATAACGAACTGCAGGAGCTTGTGATTAAAATATCACAGGAAGTTTTTCACCGGCCCTTCAGACACCAGGCATATTTTAACCGGCGCTTAAGAACAACAGGGGGGCGCTATATGCTTATCAGTCATCATATCGAAATCAATCCTAAGCAGTTAGCAGTCCATGGTGAAGAAGCAGTAATAGGTATCATCAAACATGAACTGTGCCACTATCATCTGCATCTGGAGGGAAAGGGTTATAGACATCGGGACCGGGATTTCAGGAAACTTTGCAATGAGACAGGGGCTCCCAGATACTGTGCGCCTGTTACAGATGATCATTACCTGATCTATCGTTGCGCTCAGTGTACCATGCTCTATCAGCGTAAAAGACGGATTAACACCGAGAAATACAGGTGCGGCAAATGCCGTGGAAAACTGGAATTAGTCAGTGAATAAAAAAAACTGACTAATTCTTTTTTTTAGTATTGACATCCGCTGTGAAACGTTTTATGATAGTATTCGTTGCTAAAACAACAGGCCCCTTGGTCAAGCGGTTAAGACACCGCCCTTTCACGGCGGTAACACGGGTTCGAATCCCGTAGGGGTCATAATCTTTTAAAAAAAGTTAAACAAAAGTGTTGACTTTAAAATATGAAGGTTATATAATAAATCTTGTCGCTAAAACAGAAGACGATATAAAAGTTATCTGCTAACGAGCGGTCGTGGCGGAATGGCAGACGCGTCAGACTAAGGATCTGGTGGGTGTAATACCCGTGGAGGTTCGACTCCTCTCGACCGCACTACTTTTTAAAACTTTATATGCGGGTGTAGTTTAGTGGTAAAACCTCAGCCTTCCAAGCTGATGTTGTCGGTTCGATTCCGATCACCCGCTCCATTAAATAAATGAACATTGAAAACTGAATGACAATATGTCAACGTTAATTCCAAATAAGACTGCGATTTTAATCGCTAGTCGCATTTGCAAACTCGCTTAGCCGATTTTGTACAATGTTAAAGAGTGATTGGCTCAACCAATCAAAGAGCTTTATCAAACACTTTTATGGAGAGTTTGATCCTGGCTCAGGATGAACGCTGGCGGCGTGCCTAATACATGCAAGTCGAGCGGACAGACGAGGTGCTTGCACCTCTGAAGTCAGCGGCGGACGGGTGAGTAACACGTGGGTAACCTACCTGTAAGACTGGGATAACTTCGGGAAACCGGAGCTAATACCGGATAATATTTTCCACCTCATGGTGGAATAGTGAAAGACGGTTTTGCTGTCACTTACAGATGGACCCGCGGCGCATTAGCTAGTTGGTGAGGTAACGGCTCACCAAGGCGACGATGCGTAGCCGACCTGAGAGGGTGATCGGCCACACTGGGACTGAGACACGGCCCAGACTCCTACGGGAGGCAGCAGTAGGGAATCTTCCGCAATGGACGAAAGTCTGACGGAGCAACGCCGCGTGAGTGAAGAAGGTCTTCGGATCGTAAAACTCTGTTGTAAGGGAAGAACAAGTACGTTAGTAACTGAACGTACCTTGACGGTACCTTACCAGAAAGCCACGGCTAACTACGTGCCAGCAGCCGCGGTAATACGTAGGTGGCAAGCGTTATCCGGAATTATTGGGCGTAAAGCGCGCGTAGGCGGTTTCTTAAGTCTGATGTGAAAGCCCCCGGCTCAACCGGGGAGGGTCATTGGAAACTGGGAGACTTGAGTGCAGAAGAGGAGAGTGGAATTCCATGTGTAGCGGTGAAATGCGCAGAGATATGGAGGAACACCAGTGGCGAAGGCGGCTCTCTGGTCTGTAACTGACGCTGAGGTGCGAAAGCGTGGGGATCAAACAGGATTAGATACCCTGGTAGTCCACGCCGTAAACGATGAGTGCTAAGTGTTGGGGGGTTTCCGCCCCTCAGTGCTGCAGCTAACGCATTAAGCACTCCGCCTGGGGAGTACGGTCGCAAGACTGAAACTCAAAGGAATTGACGGGGACCCGCACAAGCGGTGGAGCATGTGGTTTAATTCGAAGCAACGCGAAGAACCTTACCAAATCTTGACATCCTCTGACAACTCTGGAGACAGAGCGTTCCCCTTCGGGGGACAGAGTGACAGGTGGTGCATGGTTGTCGTCAGCTCGTGTCGTGAGATGTTGGGTTAAGTCCCGCAACGAGCGCAACCCTTATCTTTAGTTGCCATCATTCAGTTGGGCACTCTAGAGAGACTGCCGGTGACAAACCGGAGGAAGGTGGGGATGACGTCAAATCATCATGCCCCTTATGATTTGGGCTACACACGTGCTACAATGGATGGTACAAAGGGCAGCAAAACCGCGAGGTCAAGCAAATCCCATAAAACCATTCTCAGTTCGGATTGTAGTCTGCAACTCGACTACATGAAGCTGGAATCGCTAGTAATCGTAGATCAGCATGCTACGGTGAATACGTTCCCGGGTCTTGTACACACCGCCCGTCACACCACGAGAGTTTGTAACACCCGAAGCCGGTGGAGTAACCTTTACAGGAGCTAGCCGTCGAAGGTGGGACAGATGATTGGGGTGAAGTCGTAACAAGGTAGCCGTATCGGAAGGTGCGGCTGGATCACCTCCTTTCTAAGGATAATACGGAAAAGGAATATTGATTCCTTCGGAATGACGTCTGACATATTGTATTCAGTTTTGAATGTTCATTCATTCAAATGGGCCTATAGCTCAGCTGGTTAGAGCGCACGCCTGATAAGCGTGAGGTCGATGGTTCGAGTCCATTTAGGCCCACCATTGATAGTTTAATATACCTTTTTGGGGGCTTAGCTCAGCTGGGAGAGCGCCTGCTTTGCACGCAGGAGGTCAGCGGTTCGATCCCGCTAGTCTCCACCATTTAAAATTGTACTTTGAAAACTAGATAAAGCAAGAAGAAAAGATTTTACCAAGCAAAACCGAGTGAGTTCATTGAATGAATTCTCAAAAAAATCGCGCGTCTGTATTCATACAGACATCACATTATTAATAACAGATTAAGTTATTAAGGGCGCACGGTGGATGCCTTGGCACTAGAAGCCGAAGAAGGACGTTACTAACGACGATATGCTCTGGGGAGCTGTAAGTAAGCACTGATCCAGAGATTTCCGAATGGGGAAACCCAGCATGAGTCATGTCATGCTATCCATATGTGAATACATAGCATATGAGAAGGCACACCCGGAGAACTGAAACATCTAAGTACCCGGAGGAAGAGAAAGAAAACTCGATTCCCTGAGTAGCGGCGAGCGAAACGGGAAGAGCCCAAACCAGGATGCTTGCATCCTGGGGTTGTAGGACACTCTATACGGAGTTACAAAGGAACGATTTAGACGAATGACTTTGGAAAAGTCAACCAGAGAAGGTAAAGGTCCTGTAGTCGAAAAGTCGTTCCCTCCTGAGTGGATCCTGAGTACGGCGGAACACGTGGAATTCCGTCGGAATCCGGGAGGACCATCTCCCAAGGCTAAATACTCTCTAGTGACCGATAGTGAACCAGTACCGTGAGGGAAAGGTGAAAAGCACCCCGGAAGGGGAGTGAAATAGAACCTGAAACCGTGTGCTTACAAGTAGTCAGAGCCCGTTAATGGGTGATGGCGTGCCTTTTGTAGAATGATCCGGCGAGTTACGTTTTGATGCAAGGTTAAGCAGTGGATGCGGAGCCGCAGCGAAAGCGAGTCTGAACAGGGCGAATGAGTATCAGGACGTAGACCCGAAACCAGGTGATCTACCCATGTCCAGGTTGAAGTTCAGGTAACACTGAATGGAGGACCGAACCGACTTACGTTGAAAAGTGAGCGGATGAGGTGTGGGTAGCGGAGAAATTCCAATCGAACCTGGAGATAGCTGGTTCTCTCCGAAATAGCTTTAGGGCTAGCCTCGCATGATGATTACTGGAGGTAGAGCACTGTTTGGACTAGGGGCCCCCCTCGGGTTACCGAATTCAGACAAACTCCGAATGCCAGATAATTTAGTGCGGGAGTCAGACTGCGGGTGATAAGGTCCGTAGTCGAGAGGGAAACAGCCCAGACCACCAGCTAAGGTCCCAAAATATATGTTAAGTGGAAAAGGATGTGGCGTTGCCCAGACAACTAGGATGTTGGCTTAGAAGCAGCCATCATTTAAAGAGTGCGTAATAGCTCACTAGTCGAGTGACGCTGCGCCGAAAATGTACCGGGGCTAAACATATTACCGAAGCTGTGGATTGTCCTTAGGACAATGGTAGGAGAGCGTTCCAAGGGCGTCGAAGCATGACCGTAAGGACATGTGGAGCGCTTGGAAGTGAGAATGCCGGAGTGAGTAGCGAAAGACGGGTGAGAATCCCGTCCACCGATTGACTAAGGTTTCCAGAGGAAGGCTCGTCCGCTCTGGGTTAGTCGGGACCTAAGCCGAGGCCGACAGGCGTAGGCGATGGATAACAGGTAGATATTCCTGTACCACCTGAGATTGTTTGAACGATGGGGGGACGCAGAAGGATAGGCGATCGTACTGTTGGTTATGTACGTGCAAGCATTGAGACTGAGTATCAGGCAAATCCGGTACTCTTAAGGTCAGGATGTGATGCGGAGCGAAATTAAGTAGCGAAGTCGTCGATTTCACACTGCCAAGAAAAGCCTCTAGTTAGAGATCAGGTGCCCGTACCGCAAACCGACACAGGTAGTCAAGATGAGAATTCTAAGGTGAGCGAGCGAACTCTCGTTAAGGAACTCGGCAAAATGACCCCGTAACTTCGGGAGAAGGGGTGCTTTTTAGGGTGCAAGCCCTGAAGAGCCGCAGTGAATAGGCCCAAGCGACTGTTTATCAAAAACACAGGTCTCTGCAAAACCGTAAGGTGACGTATAGGGGCTGACGCCTGCCCGGTGCTGGAAGGTTAAAAGGAGTGGTTAGCATCTGCGAAGCTACGAATTGAAGCCCCAGTAAACGGCGGCCGTAACTATAACGGTCCTAAGGTAGCGAAATTCCTTGTCGGGTAAGTTCCGACCCGCACGAAAGGCGTAACGATTTGGGCACTGTCTCAACGAGAGACTCGGTGAAATCATAGTACCTGTGAAGATGCAGGTTACCCGCGACAGGACGGAAAGACCCCGTGGAGCTTTACTGCAGCCTGATATTGAAATTCGGCACAGCTTGTACAGGATAGGTAGGAGCCTTTGAAGCGTGAGCGTCAGCTTACGTGGAGGCGCTGGTGGGATACTACCCTGGCTGTGTTGACTTTCTAACCCGCGCCACTTATCGTGGCGGGAGACAGTGTCAGGCGGGCAGTTTGACTGGGGCGGTCGCCTCCTAAAGAGTAACGGAGGCGCTCAAAGGTTCCCTCAGAATGGTTGGAAATCATTCGCAGAGTGTAAAGGCACAAGGGAGCTTGACTGCGAGACCTACAAGTCGAGCAGGGTCGAAAGACGGACTTAGTGATCCGGTGGTTCCGCATGGAAGGGCCATCGCTCAACGGATAAAAGCTACCCCGGGGATAACAGGCTTATCTCCCCCAAGAGTTCACATCGACGGGGAGGTTTGGCACCTCGATGTCGGCTCATCGCATCCTGGGGCTGTAGTCGGTCCCAAGGGTTGGGCTGTTCGCCCATTAAAGCGGTACGCGAGCTGGGTTCAGAACGTCGTGAGACAGTTCGGTCCCTATCCGTCGTGGGCGTAGGAAATTTGAGAGGAGCTGTCCTTAGTACGAGAGGACCGGGATGGACATACCTCTGGTGTACCAGTTGTCGCGCCAGCGGCATAGCTGGGTAGCTATGTATGGACGGGATAAGTGCTGAAAGCATCTAAGCATGAAGCCCCCCTCAAGATGAGATTTCCCAACTTCGGTTATAAGATCCCTCAAAGATGATGAGGTCAATAGGTTCGAGGTGGAAGCGCAGTAATGTGTGGAGCTGACGAATACTAATCGATCGAAGACTTAATCAATTATCAGATTTTTTGGCCGGCTTTGCCTGGTTTCTTCTTCCTTGCTTATCTAGTTTTGAGAGTACAATATTCTCACCCTGTCTGGTGATGATGGCAGAGAGGTCACACCTGTTCCCATACCGAACACAGAAGTTAAGCTCTCTAGCGCCGATGGTAGTTGGACTTACGTTCCGCGAGAGTAGGACGTTGCCGGGCAAATAGAAAGAGACCTGTCAGGTCTCTTTTTTTTATATTCTTTTTTAGTATAATAGATAGGAATGATATAGAAGCGAGGGTGAAAGTATGCATATCATAATAGATTCATTAGAAGACATGGAAAAGCTGGCTTCAAGTCTTGCGGCTCAGGCACAGGCAAACGATGTCTACTTGTTAAAGGGAGACCTCGGTGCGGGCAAAACGACCTTTAGTCAGTTCTTCGGTAAAGCACTGGGTGTGACTCGAACGATTAATTCTCCCACCTTTAATATTATCAAATCATATCAAGGGCGTCTGCCTTTTCATCATATGGACTGCTACCGTCTTGAAGAGTCGGAGGAAGACCTTGGGTTCGATGATTATTTTTATAACGAAGGTGTTACGCTGATTGAATGGCCGCAGATGATAGAAGAGTTTCTGCCTGAGAGCTATATGACGATTGAGATTAACAGAACATCTGATTCAAGCAGAGAAGTGATTCTGACAGCGACGGGAAAGCGCTATGAAACTATACTGGAGGTCTTATCGTGAGATTACTCAATATTGATACAGCGAATCAGCCTTTATCGGTCAGTGTGACAGACGGCATAGAGGTCCTGGCTGAATTCAACAGTGCCAAAAAAATCAATCATTCCGTTACTTTAATGCCGACGATTGAGATGGTCATGAAACATGCTGACCTGGAAATGAAAGACCTTGAAGGCATCATTGTCAGCGCAGGACCTGGCTCATATACCGGTCTGCGAATAGGGGTCACTACGGCTAAGACACTTGCCTATACGCTGGATATCCCACTGTACAGTGTGTCTTCCCTTAAAGCACTTGCAGCGACTGTCAGACTGCATGAATTCCTGCTGGTACCTGTGATTGATGCAAGAAGAGACGCAGTCTACAGTGGTGTATATCGTTTTAAAGGAACGACAGTGGAACAGGTTGAAGAAGACCGTTACATGACGATTGAAGATCTTAATCATTATTTAAAACAGCAGCACATGCCTTATCTCTTTATAGGAATGGATGCCATCAAGTTGAAGGAGAAGCTTAAAGGGCCGGTGTTCTATTGTATCCCGCGTAGTGCTGAGATGCGACGCATTGCGGATTTTGAAAATCCACAAGCTGTCCACGAGTTTGAGCCGACTTATTTAAGAATGACGGAGGCGGAACGCAATTGGCTGAACAACCAGGCATAACAATCAGAAAGATGACAGTAGAAGATGTTCCCGCTGTTCACGAAATAGAGCAACGCAGTTTTCCATCCGGGACCTGGACCATCGATGCTTTTTATCATGAAGTGGAGAAAAATGAATTTGGTCACTATTTTGTGATGGAAGTAGAAGAGGAGATAATCGGTTATCTAGGTATGTGGATTGTCATAGACCAGGCACAGATTACGACCGTTGCCATACGTGAAGATAAGCGTGGCATAGGCTTATCCAAAATCTTATTAGAATACGTCATGAACTATGCTAGACTGACTTGTGAGATGATGAGTCTTGAAGTCAGAGAGGAAAATGCAGTGGCTAGAGCACTTTATGAGAAGATGGGCTTTTCATATGGCGGACTCCGCCGTGATTATTATGGTGCCGGCCAGGATGCAAAAGTGATGTGGGTGAGGTTAAGAAATGAATGATATGACAATATTAGCAATAGAAACAAGCTGTGATGAGACGGCTGTCAGTGTGGTCAGAAATGGCCGTGAAGTGTTGAGTAACAGTGTGAACAGTCAGATCGAGTCGCATAAGCGCTTTGGTGGGGTCGTACCTGAAGTTGCGAGCCGTCATCATGTCGAGAATATCACCACAGTGATAGCGGATGCCCTGCAGGTCGCTGATATGACGATGGATGATATCGATGCAGTGGCAGTGACGGAAGGTCCTGGGCTTATCGGTGCGCTTCTTGTCGGCATCAATGCGGCTAAAGCACTGGCATTGAGCCATCAGAAGCCGCTCATTCCGGTCCATCATATTGCCGGGCATATTTATGCGAATCATATAGAAGAACCGCTTAAGTTTCCGCTGCTGGCATTGATTGTTTCAGGTGGTCATACTGAGCTCGTCATTATGCGCGATCATCTGAACTTTGAAGTCATCGGTGAGACAAGGGACGATGCAGTGGGTGAAGCCTACGACAAAGTGGCACGTACTATCAACCTGCCTTATCCGGGGGGACCGCATGTCGACCGGCTTGCGGCTGAAGGACAGGACACACTGAATTTCCCTCGTCCCGTGCTTGAGGGCTATGATTTTAGTTTCAGTGGTCTGAAGAGTGCCGTCATCAATACCCTGCACAATAAAGCACAGAAGGGGGAGACAGTACCGCCTGAAGATGTAGCAGCAAGCTTTCAGGCTAGTGTCATTGATGTGCTGACAGAGAAGACGTTCCAAGCTTTAGAGGAATATCATATTGATGAGCTGATTGTCTGTGGCGGTGTGGCAGCGAACCGTGGTTTAAGATCAAGACTTGAGGAGATGGCAAAGCAGCGCAATGTTCATCTTCATATTCCGCCCTTACAGCTCTGTACAGATAATGCAGCGATGATTGGAGCCGCCGCCTACTATTATGCGGTCAACAATATCAGAGCAGAACTCAATTTAAATGGAAAAAGCACGCTTGATTTATAAAATCAGGCGTTTTTTGATGGATGCGAACATATGTACTTGTACACAAGTTGTTAACTGATTGTGGATAACATTTTGTCTAGAGGCCATTTTACACAAAAATAAACAACATAAATCATCTATATTCTGTGGATAAGTCTAATAACTTTGTGGATTATTGTTATTATGCTGTTTCGACTGTGTATAACTCTGTGAATAGAAAAAGAAGCAGATTTAATCTGCTTCTTCGAGTTCAGCCCATTCTTCCATAGCGGCTTCCAGTTTATCCTGCAGTGCCACCAGCTCCTGATGCAGTTCGTAACTGCGCTGTGAATCGTTGAATACATCAGGCTGAGTTAGTTCAAGTTCCACCGCCTGAATACGTGCTTCGTATACCTCTATATTCTCTTCCAGCTGCTGAAGTGCCCGCTCTATTTTGCGGCGTTCTTTTCTTTGCGCTTTATTTTCTGCATAGTCAGTCTGCTGCGGTTTCGTTGTTTCCTCTTCGACGGCCTGATAAGCTTCATGTGCCAGACGCTCCTCTTCTTTTTCGATGAAATAAGTATAATCACCCAGGAAGAGACTCGCACCTGCATGTGTGATGTTCAGGACTTTTGTCGCAATCTGATTGATAAAGAAACGGTCATGTGACACAAAAAGAATCGTGCCGGGATAAGTCATCAGGGCCTGTTCCAGAATTTCCTTCGCATCAATATCCAGATGGTTGGTCGGCTCATCAAGAATCAGGACATTATTATTCTCAAGGCTCAGTTTTGCGAGCTGCAGACGGGCTTTCTCGCCACCTGACAGATCATTGATGATTTTCTTGACGTCATCCTGTACAAACAGGAAGCGGCCGAGTACAGCTCTGACATCTTTCTCCTGCATCTCAGGATAATACTGCCACAGTTCTTCAAGAACCGTGTTCGATGATTTGAATTCTGCCTGCTTCTGGTCATAGTAACCGATTGAGACATTGGCCCCGTACTTAATATCGCCGCCCAGTTTTTCAAGCCTCTTGGCAATCGTCTTGATCAAGGTGGTCTTACCGATACCGTTAGGACCGATGACCGCGATGGCATCCTGTTTCTTGACATCGAATGTGATAGGGGCGGTGATAGGACGCTCGTACCCTACCTCCAGCTCTTTTACCGCCAGCACATCGTTGCCTGATTCACGGTCGATATTAAACTGCAGGTTGACAGAATGGTCATCGAGTTTAGGTGCTTCAATACGGGTCATCTTCTCCAGTATTTTACGACGGCTTTTCGCCATCCCGCTCGTAGAGGCACGGGTGATATTCTTCTGGACGAAAGTCTCCAGACGTTCGATCTCTGCCTGCTGACGTTCATATTCAGCAGACATCTTCTCGTAGAAGGCATCTCTCTGAGCCAGGAATCTGGAATAGTTGCCTACATAACGCATGACACGCCCGAGAGCCACATCGTAGACGATGTTGACAACTTTATCCAGGAAGTAGCGGTCGTGGGAGATGACGACGATTGCACCCTGATAGGTCGTCAAATAGTTTTCAAGCCAGGCTGTTGTTTCCATGTCCAGATGGTTGGTCGGCTCATCCAGCATCAGCAGATCCGGCTCGCGGATCAGCATCTCAGCAAGTGCAAGTCTGGTCTTCTGACCCCCTGAGAAATAATCAATCTTCTGGTCGAAATCAGCCGGACTGAAGTTCAGTCCCGTCAGAACCGTCTTGATTTTATGTTCATACTGATAGCCGCCCGCATTTTCGAACTGCAGCTGCAGTTTCTCAAGTTCAGCCAGCTTGTCAGCGTATTCCTCTGTACCAGCCTTATCACTTTCTTCAGCAAGATAAGTCGTGATACCTGTCAGTCTTCGTTCCATGTCCTGTAGATGACTGAAAGGCTTCAGCATCGCTTCGTAGACTGTTCCTTCAGCATCGAGCGTCATCTGCTGGGTCAGGTAACCGATATTGATGTTCTTGGCACGCATCAGATGACCGCTATCGTAACCTTCAGCGCCTGCCAGGATTTTCATCAGCGTCGTTTTCCCGGCGCCGTTACGTCCGACAATAGCAATCCGGTCATTTGTTTTTATTTCTAGTTTGACATCGGTGAAGATATCTTCTCCGCCGAATGATTTATTCAGTTGGCTTGCCTGTAATAAGATCATGTTTTCACCTCATTTATATTCTACATGATTGCCGGATGACATGAAATAAAAGGACTGAATTTCACATAGTCAGTTACGGTCAGACATGGTATAATTTATGTACTGTGAAAAAGGTCACAATTATGATAAGAAGGTGAACAGTGTGCCAAAAGCTGAGGTTAAAATTCCGAAAGCGACATTAAAGCGCCTGCCCCTTTATTACCGGTTTGTCAATACACTGCATAGTGCGAAAGTGGATCGTGTCTCTTCAAAGGAACTGAGTGAAGGATTGAAGATCGACTCAGCCACCATCAGAAGAGATTTCTCTTATTTCGGTGAACTTGGTAAAAAAGGATATGGCTATAACGTAGAATATTTACTGAATTTCTTTAAAACCACCTTGCAGCAGGATACGATGACGAAAGTAGCGATCATCGGGATCGGCCATCTCGGTCATGCACTCGTCAATTATAATTTCTCGATCAGCGACCGTATGCAGATTGAAGCAGCATTTGATATCGCCCCGAACGTGGTCGGTGAGAAAATAGGGGAAATTTATGTTCAGCATATGGACGATTTTGAAGAAGTCATCGAGAAGCTGGGGATAGAAGTTGTCATTCTCACTGTGCCCGGGAAAATCGGTCAGGAGATAGCAAATAGAGTGACAAAAGCCGGAATAAAAGGTATATTAAACTTTACACCGGAGCGCTTAAATGTTCCATCAGATGTCCAGGTACACCATATCGATTTAGGTGTAGAACTCCAGTCTCTTATATTCTTTATGAAAAACCACTAGGAGGTACAGTATGCTGTATGCTAATACATTAGGTTTTGCATCACCTGCTATTTTATTATTTCTAGGCGTGGTTGCACTCATTATCTTCGGACCAAAGAAACTGCCTGAATTTGGCCGTGCAATGGGTTCTTCGCTCAAGGAATTCAAAGATGCGACAGACGGTATCATGAAAGATCATGATAAAGATGACGTACGTAAATAATGAATGATTGAAAAAAGCGACAGTCACTGTCGCTTTTGTTATGAGGAGGGAAGACCTTCAGATGAATAAAGATGAATTAACGATAGTCGAGCATTTAGACGAGCTTAGAAGACGTCTGATGATTGTCGCTTACTTTCTGATGGGCGGCATTGTGGTCGGTTTTTATTTCGGCAAGCCGGTCACACGATTTTTAACGAAAGATGATGTACCTGCTGAAATCACGCTGCACTATTTTAAGGTGACGGATCCATTATCCATCTATATCAGCGTCATTATGCTGATAGCAGTGCTGCTGATATCGCCTGTCATCCTCTATCAGTTATGGGCATTTATCTCGCCCGGCCTGCATCCGCAGGAACGACGGGCGACGCTGAGTTATATTCCGGTCAGTTTTATTTTATTTGTAGCGGGTCTTACCTTCAGCTACTTTATCATATTCCCTTATATGATCCACTTTACCATCGGTCTGGCGAGTGAAATGGGCGTCAAGCAGATTATCGGGGTCAGAGAGTATTTTAATGAGCTGCTGAAGTTTACGATTCCGTTCGGTTTTGTTTTCCAGCTGCCCATCCTGCTGCTCTTTCTGACGCGGCTCGGGATTGTGACACCTGCTTTCCTGAAGAAGAACCGTAAATACGCTTACTTCTTCCTGATGGTCATCGCAGCGATTATCGCGCCACCTGATGTCATGACTTATGTCATCTTTGTATTGCCTATGGTCATCTTATATGAGATCAGTATTCAGATCAGTCACGTTGGCTACCGTATGTATCTAAAAGGTGAACAGAAATTAGTGGAAGAAGAACTGAAAGAAGATTAAACCATCTGATTATGAGATGGTTTTTTTTAGCTGTCGATGTTATATTTTAAAGTAATTGAACAAGCGATAAGGGAGTGCGTCAAGTGGAATGGTTGAGAGAAGAACGCTATGCAGAAGCAGATAAAAAGGGACGTCAGCATTTTCATATTCAGCCTTCAGCAGGCTCGTTGAAGAAACCTGCCGGCTTTGTTTATCATGACGGCCTCTATCATCTTTTCTATGAATGGTTGCCGGCACGTGGACTTAAATACTGGTATCATATTTCTTCCCCGGACCTCATCCGCTTTGTGACGCATGGGCCGGTCGTGATAATGAGTGATTCGGATGAGCGTGACTGCAAGATGGAGCAGAAGTGGGACGATGGTTTTGATTTTGATGCCCCGCAGCTGACGCAAGGGCCCGAGGGTGAACAGATACTGGTCGGTTGGATAGGCGGCAGTGAGCCATGTTTCACTGTGCCTCGTCTGATCTCAATTGAAGAAGGTAAGACTCGACAACGTCCGCATCCTTTGCTTGAGCGATTACGTGGTGAACCTGAAACAGCAGAAGGCTATGCGATGAAGCATGATATCCGTCTGCATCCCTATGAAGGTGACTGCTACGAACTGATTATCGATATTCTGGAGAATGAATCAACTGAATTTTATATCGAACTGCGTGTATCCAGACGGGAGGCGACCAGGCTGATTTATAATCACGCGGCCCGCAAATTCACATTGGATCGTTTTGACAGCGGTCTGCTGACCACGAACAGCCAGGATTTCACACGTTCAGTCATTCTAGAGACGCCTTTACAGAAGATTCATGCCTTTGTCGATCAGACGAGCATCGAGATTTTTCTGAACGACGGTGAGAAAGTGATGACTTCGCGCATCTTCCCTTCTGACAGTGCGACCGGCATCAGAACATCCACTGAATCCGGACAGGTCTATCTGAAATTTACGAAATATGATATCGAAAAGCAGGATGTCTGACGATCCTGAAAGAGAAGAGTGATAAGCATGCCGGTTGTTCTGAATCAGCTTCAGTCTATTGAACACCTGTTGTCGCCTGTCGAGAAAAGAATCGCTGCACTGATCAAAGAAAGCCCGCTGGATTTTGCGACGTTATCCGGACGAGCGCTTGCTGAGCAGGCCGGAGTCAGTGAATCTGCATTAGTGCGCTTCAGCCAGCGCATCGGTTTCAGTGGTCTCCGTGAAATGAAGCTTGCGCTGATGAGAGATGTGCACATGCTCGAGCAGGTGCAGGCCCTTCAAAGTACGGATTCAACTGCCATGCTGCTACATCAGACATTCAGCGCTCTGCATGAAGCATTGAAGCGGACGGCACGCCTACTTGATACCACGCAGATTGAACAGGCCGCTCAAATCATTCATGAAGCAAGGCGGCTGCTGATCATCTGTCAGGAAGACGAGCAGGCTCCCGCGCTCGACTTCAGCTCGAGGCTGGCAGAGTTAGGGATTGCATGTGACATCGTTCTGACCGATGAGCGCTATCTCAAGCTAGCTGATTATTACAACGTGACTGTCATCATAGGGGAACGTCAAGCAGGTGCACCTTTAGCTGAACATCAGATTATTCTGATTAGCCATCAGAGATCGGCCGGCACATATTGTCACCTGCAGATTTCCTATGAAGACATAAGGACACGACATCTATTGTATCAGGCGGTTATGGATGTCCTGTATAGGAAGCTCTGTCATTTACAGGCTCAATAAAAAGCGAAACCTGACAAGGTTTCGCTTTTGTTATTCTATGATGAACGGCTGGGGTATCAGCTGCCGGTCGAACGCTGTGATTTTATTTTGCGTACATGACACGAATGGCGATACCATTCGGATCACGCAAGATTTCTGAGCTGCCGTCTTTTTCTGTCTGCAGACCTTTAGCGGCTAACTGCTGTCTGAAATAGTCAAAGTCTTCCGTATTCGGGATATTGATCTCAAATTTTCTCAGTCCCGGTGCATCGAGTGCAGGTGACAGCTGGGCATGCTGCCATGTGTTCAGACCTAAATGGTGATGGTAGCCTGCTGCGCTCATGAATGCGGCCTGCGGACCATATAACTGCATGACATCCATACCGAAGACATCTTCATAGAAAGCAATGGAAGAAGGGATATCTTTCACGGATAGATGGACATGCCCCATAATAGTATCAGGATGCAGACCCGTGAAGGGTTTGCCGTCATTCGCATCTAGGACACCCTGGTAATCCATTTCGGTTGTTCCCATGACGACATGACCGTTATCCTGGAAAGCCCATTCAGCAGCTGGACGATCGCGGTAGATTTCAATACCGTTGCCTTCCGGATCTTGAAGATAGATAGCTTCTGACACGTCGTGGTCACTTGCACCTGCCAGAGGATACTGCATCTTGATTAAATGATTGAAGATATTCCCGAGTTCTGTACGAGAGGGGACAAGAAATGCCATGTGAAACAGCCCTGCCTGACCAGTTGTGCGAGGTGTCCGTGTTTCGTACAGATAGACGAGCGGGCGCCCGCCAAGACCTAATACTGTATAGGTCGCATTCTGTTCGAAGATAGCCAGCCCTAATATTTCATGATAGAAGCGGATGCTGTTATCCAGAAAGTTGACATTCAGATGAACAGCACCCATGTGGGTATCATGGCTGAAAAATTTTGATTCCATCGTGTACCTCCATATATTTTTTATATCTGATATAATTATTATATCTATTGCAAATCAATACGCAAATATTATTTTACATTGCAGAGAGATATATTTTATTAAGACTTGATAACATTGTGGAGCACTAATAGTTATTATACACTTCTTTCTATATAATAGGGGTTAACAGAAATATGGAGGAACACTCATGCGTAAACTATTTTTAACAACGACTATGATGCTGACACTCGCTCATGTAGGGACAGATAACGCTGATGCGGCTGAACCCATCGGAGAAAATAGTGCTGATGAAACGATAGAAATTATTTCAGCAGAAATGCCGGCACAACCCGTGACGACAGAGATGCCTAAGACAGATGCCCCGCAGACAGACGTCCCGTCAACAGAGATACCGACAACTGAACTGCCAAGTACAGAGATGCCCAAGACAGAGACGCCTAAGACAGAGATACCGGTAACAGAAATGCCTAAGACAGAGAGACCTAGAACGGAACTCCCTATAATAGAGATGCCTACAACGGAAACGCCGAGAACTGAAGCGCCGACGGTCCAGGCTCCTGTGACGCAAGTGCCGCTATCAGAGCGCCCGTCATCTGAAGTCATCACAACAGAACAACCGCCGACGAATCAGCCATCGATGAATCAGCCGCCGTTGACGCCGGCACCTTCTATCTCTCAAAATCAATCAACACCATCAGCTGCCCAGAATCCGGAAGTAGCGGATGCGGTTGAACCGCAGACAGATATTCAGCCGGAAGCAGATGATGAGCCTGCAAGAGCGGTTAAAGTCGGACGTTTTCACCCTGAATCAGCCGAGAAATTCTATCGTGCCCTGGATAAGCGGATCAATGATATTTTAACCCAAAAGCTTAAACCGCAAGAAGATAAAAAGCCGCTTCATCTTCTCCCTGAAACCGGTGAAGAAAAATCTTACTTTGCTGTGATTCTGCTGATGCTGAGCGGCATATCACTTTTAGTGTTTTCACGTTTTAAAGCCTGATAAAAAACCCTTATGTCATATCGACATAAGGGCTTTTCTATTAGAATTGTGACGTATCAATCTGGTCGATATAGTTTTCAAGATAAATCATAATATCTTTCAGTGTGCCAGTACCGAATGGCGACGCGAGATTGGCTTCTTTGACAAGTGTATTGAACGGTAATGAGCCGCCCAGCTGACATAGGTGGAGATAATCCTTCCAGGCAGAGGCGAAGTCCTCACGGCTGCGCTTGAAGAACTGGAACGCACACACTTGTGCCAGTGTGTAGTCAATATAGTAGAAAGGTGAGTTGAAGATATGACCTTGACGGTGCCAGAGTGAACCTTCTGAAAGAGGCATAATGCCGTCATAATCACGATGCGGCAAATATTTTTTCTCGATTGATTGCCAGAGAGCTCTTCTTTCTGCCGGTGTCATCTCCGGATTCTCGTATACACCGTGCTGGAATTCATCTACAGCGACGCCGTATGGCAGGAACTGAATGGCATCCGTCAAATGTTTATATTTGAATTTATCGGGGTTCTCGAAGAACAGATCCATCCAAGGATAGGTGAAGAACTCCATACTCATCGAATGAATCTCACACGCTTCATGGGTAGGCCACAAATAGTCGGGAACTGTTAGATCACGTGATGAATATACCTGGAATGCATGGCCTGCTTCATGGGTCAGCACTGTGATATCATGGTCTGTCGTGTTGAAGTTTGCGAAGATGAAAGGTGCACGGTAGCGGTCGATATAAGTACAGTAGCCGCCTGCCTCTTTACCTTTTTTAGCAAGAACATCGAAAAGTTCATGTTCCATCATATATTGATAGAAAGCATCTGTTTCAGGGCTCAGTTCGCTGTACATTTTGCGGCCGTTCTCCAGGATGACCTCAGCATGATCCTTAGGATTTTCGTTGCCGTTCAGAAACAGAACAGATTCATCATAGAACTTCAACTTATCCACGCCGATACGGTCGGCCTGCTGAGCGTATAGTTTCGTCGCAACAGGGACGACGAACTCTTCTACAGCACGACGGTAATCACGGACCATCTCCTGATTGTAGTCGATCCGCTGCATACGCATGTAACCGAGCTCTATAAAATTATCAAAACCTAGTTTCACTGCGATTTCATGACGCACTTTCACGAGCTGGTCGTAGAGATGATCGAAGTCAGCTAAATGTTCCCCCATGAAAGACTGGACAGCCTTCGTCGCTTCGAGGCGGGTCTCACGGTCCGGTGACTGCGTGTAAGGCGACATCTGAGACAGAGTGAGCTCCTGGCCGTCGAACTCAATGAGCGCACTGGCAATCAGTTTGGAATAGTCACTGCTCAGTTTGTTCTCCTGGTTGATCAGTTCTTCTACTTCCTCTGAATAAGAATTGACGACGTTCGCAGCGAGATCAAAGAGCTGCTGACCGAAGTGAGCTTCCAGTGCCGGCCGGAACGGACTGCTTAAGAGTGCCTCAAAATAAGCAGCCTCCAGTGCGACAATCTTGGCGCCATTCGCATCAAAATAATCTCTTTCGTCTGAATAAAAAGCATCATTTGTATCAATAGATGCGCGGATATAGGCGATATTTGAATAGGTATCAATATCCCGTCTGATCTGGTTGAGCTTATCAATCAGCTGAATCTGCTCGTCAGCACTTGCTGCATGACTGAACTGGTTTAACAGCTGATCAGCCTCTTCTCTTGCTGCATTTAAATCAGGACGTTGATATTCAAAGTCTTTGAATGTTGTCATATGTCTCCTCCTTGTGTAAGCTTAATTTAATATTACAATATTCTGTCAAATTAAGATACATGAAGCGTCCGGAAAGAGGGAACAGAGATTGTAATAAGAAGGAGGAGAGACAGATGACGAAAATTGATGAAGCATTAGAATTGAAAGTGGCAGAACTGGTCAGACAGACCCATGAAGCGAAAATTCCTGTCATGGTCCTATTCGAAGGTGTGGCAGCGGCCGGTAAATCCAGACTGGCCAATGAACTGTTGCTCGCGCTGGATGCTAAATACACACATTTCTACGCCACGAAGACACCCTCAGAAGAAGACTTGAGAATGCCGTTCCTATTTCCTTACTGGAAGAACTTACCGAAGCGCGGTGATTTGACACTGTTCTTCCGTAGCTGGTACGCCCACCTGATTGATTACAAACATCATAATCTGAAGCCTGAGATATTCAAGGATCATCATCTTCTGCTGACGGAAATTAGAGGATTTGAAAAGATGCTCCTTGACGATGGCTATCGGATGATTAAGTTCAATGTGGTCGTCGATGAGAAGAAACGGCAGGAACATATCCAGCAGACCAAGGAGAATCCTCTGACGCGCTGGAAGGCACAGGAATTTGAAAAAGCCATCCCGGCAGATATCTACCTGGATGAGATGACTGTGCTGATGGACGAGACAAAGGATATTGCACCGTGGCACACCATCAATTACACTGAGCGTGGTCAGGCGGTTAATGAGATGTATGAGACTCTCATCAAGGAACTGGAGCAAGCGCTGAAGGATAAGAAGAAAAAAGATGAGAAAAAAGAAGTGGATGGCCAGTTCTCAGAGCATTTCGAGACGGACTTATTCGAAGATACGGAAGATGAGATGTCGAAAGATGAGTACAAAAAATTACTGCCGGAACTGCAGCAACGTATGCGTGAACTGCAGTATGCGCTATATGAACGCAAAATTCCGATGATCCTGGTTTATGAAGGGATGGATGCGGCAGGCAAGGGCGGCAATATTAAACGTGTCCGTGAGAGCCTGGATCCGACAGGGTATGAAGTCAATGCCATCTCTGCACCTACAGAGACAGAACTGAGCTATCACTATCTATGGCGCTTCGCTACACAGCTTCCGAGAACGGGCCATATCGAGATCTTTGACCGCAGCTGGTACGGCAGAGTGCTTGTTGAGCGTGTGGAAGGCTTCGCTTCAACAGAAGAATGGCAGCGCGCATACGAGGAAATCAATGACTTTGAAAAGAGTCTGACGCTGGAAGGGGCAATCGTCATCAAGTTCTTCCTCGTGCTGGATAAAGAAGAGCAGCTGGCACGTTTTGAGGAACGTCAGAACACACCGGAGAAACAATGGAAGATTACGGATGAAGACTGGCGGAACCGCGAGAAATGGGATATTTATCTCGAAGCAAGTGAAGAGATGATCCACAAGACATCTAAAGAACATGCGCCCTGGGTCATTGTACCTGCCAATAACAAGAAGGCAGCACGTATCAAAGCGCTGCGCACGATTATTGAGCGCTGCGAGGAACGTTTATGGGGCGTCAAGCGCTACTAACAGTCGCGCAGCGTTTTCAGCTCAAACCGGAGGACTTTGAATCATTTGGTCAGCAAACTCACCAGTTATACCGCGCGGGTGACCTGGTGATCAAGCTGATTGATGTGACTGAAGCGGATATCTATCGCAAACTCGAGCCAGTGATTGACCTGCCGGTCGTCTGTTTAGAAAATGATGTGCTGGTCATGAAAGATCTGGGTACAGCGCTTACCGGGCAGCATCTGACGGCAGAGCAGATGAAGCGTATCATGGCAAAGGTCATCCGCATCCAGCGCGCCGCAGTGGACCTTCCTCTTTACCCGCTGGATGAGATAGAGCGGGTATGGCTGCGCGATCTTTGCGGGGAACTGAATATTCATCTGATGGCAACGATCGACCCCTATTATCACGCGCTACGGGTCAGAAATTATCATCAGAAGCTGCCGCTCGTCCTGACCCACGGTGACCTTCACCGCGGTAATATTTTTGATTGTACTGATATTCAGCTGATTGACTGGGAGCGCGCGGCCCTGTCTTCACCTGTCCGTGATATCACGATGCTGCTGCAGGATTATGCGACTGCAGAAGAGATCCGTTCTTATCGTGAAACGTTCTTTCAGCTGCTGCCATTTGAAATCAATCATGCGGATTACAGGCAGGAGTTCAATATCTTCCTGCTGGTGAACACCGTCAAGATGCTGGTTTGGGAGCTGTCCAAGTATCAGCAGGGGATGCAGCAGCAAGATGAAACGATGCGTGAAGTAGCGAGAAAAATGGCTGTCCTTAAACTGCTGGAAGATTAAAAAAAGTCTCAGTCCGGAAATGAACTGAGACTTTTGCTATATCAGTAGGTGCCAGATGATTTGCGCGGTGCTCTTCATCTGCTTGGCAGCTTCTTCAATCTTGTCACCCATCGTAAACTGCATGATGACGACGAATGAGTTCATCATCATATGGGCGAGAATCGGTACGATCAGGCGGCGGGTCGCCACATAGAGACCGGCGAAGACGAAAGCCATACCCAGATAGATAAGTGTATGATCAAAATCCATATGTGCAGCAGCGAAAATCAGGCCGCTCAGCGTACCCGCGATCAGAAAGGCCGCCCAGCGTGGTAGACGGATGAATTCATACAGCTCACCGAAGATGACTTTACGGAAGACGAACTCCTCAAGAAACGGTCCGGCAAGAGAAATGATGATAATAAAGAGCGGATTCTGTTTTGCGACGGTCATGATATCTGTCGTATTCTGACTTTCAGCAGGCTGGTGCAGCACATAAATATTAATCATATTCATAAGAGCCTGTGCGACAAGCGCCATAAAGAATCCTGCGATGATCCACATCACTGTATACAGCCATCGCTCCTTAGGAAGACGTTCCAGCTGTGTTTCGTTCGTGATGCTCCTATTGATGAAATACACCAGAATACTAGCAAGAATAAAAGCACCGATCATATAAGGAATCACTTTCATCATCATTTCAGATGCTGAAAGATTCTGGCCTTTGTAAATAACAGCAGGGATAAGTGAAGAGATCTGTGCTCCCCCGTAAATAAGGACAATGAGGATATCTGCCCAGAGACGACTTAATTTCATAGCTAACTCCTTCAATTCAATATGCTTTCATTGTACATTAAAAATAGCGTGAGTAAAAATTTTATATAGCAAATCAATTGCAATTTTGACCTTCTTTGATTAATATAGAAGTATATTAGCACTTGAACCAATAGAGTGCTTATACATTCCACTAAGGAGGATTTCACATGTTAAGACCATTAGGGAACAACGTGATTTTAGAAGTCAAAGAACAGGAACAGAAGACAGCAAGTGGTATCATCTTAACAGATTCAGCTAAAGAAAAATCAAATGAAGGTATCGTTGCTGCAGTAGGACCTGGTCGCCTGCTTGAGAACGGCGCACGCGCTGAGATGCAAGTCAAAGTAGGAGATAAAATCATCTATTCACCGTTCGGTGGTTCTGAAGTGAAAGTCGGCGAAGCTAAATATTTAGTGCTGTCTGAAGACGACGTGCTCGCAATCGTAGAATAATCAAACATTTAAAAAATGGAGGCATTCACACATGGCTAAAGAAATTAAATTCTCTGAAGATGCAAGACGCTCAATGCTTGAAGGTGTTGATAAGCTTGCCAATGCAGTTAAAGTAACGCTTGGGCCAAAAGGTCGCAATGTCGTACTTGATAAAAAATTCGTCGCACCGCTTATCACAAATGACGGTGTTACCATCGCAAAAGAAATCGAATTAGAAGATCCATACGAAAACATGGGTGCAAAACTGGTCGCAGAAGTAGCGAACAAAACAAACGAGATCGCGGGTGACGGTACAACAACTGCAACAGTGCTGGCGCAGGCGATGATTCAGGAAGGCCTGAAAAACGTCACAAGCGGTGCGAACCCTGTCGGTATCCGTCAAGGGATCGACAAAGCAGTCGCAGTGGCATTAGAGGAACTGGCTGCTATCTCTAAACAAGTGTCAAGCAAAGAGGAAATCGCACAGGTCGGTGCTATTTCAGCAGCTGACGAGGAAATCGGTCAGTTCATCTCTGAGGCAATGGAGAAAGTCGGTAACGACGGTGTCATCACCATCGAGGAATCGAAAGGCTTCAAGACAGAACTGGAAGTCGTAGAAGGCATGCAGTTCGACCGTGGTTACGCATCACCTTACATGGTGACAGATTCAGATAAGATGGTCGCTGACCTTGAAAATCCATTCGTCCTGATCACAGACAAAAAAATCTCATCATTCCAGGACTTACTGCCATTACTTGAGCAAGTGGTACAGACATCACGTCCAATCTTAATCGTCGCTGAAGACGTAGAAGGTGATGCACTGACCAACATCGTCTTGAACCGCTTACGTGGTACATTCACAGCAGTCGCAGTCAAAGCACCAGGCTTCGGTGACCGCCGTAAAGCGATGCTTGAGGACCTGGCTATTCTGACAGGCGGACAAGTCATCACAGACGACTTAGGTCTGGAACTGAAAGAAACAACAGTCGATATGCTCGGTCAGGCAGCGAAAGTACACGTGACTAAAGACGATACAACCATCGTAGAAGGTAAAGGCGATGTGAACAACATCTCAGCGCGTGTCTCTCAATTAAAAGCACAGATCGAAGAAACAACATCTGAATTCGATAAAGAGAAATTACAGGAGCGCTTAGCGAAATTATCAGGCGGTGTGGCAGTCATTAAAGTCGGTGCTGCTACAGAAACAGAACTTAAAGAACGTAAACTCCGTATCGAAGACGCCCTGAACTCAACACGTGCGGCAGTAGAAGAAGGTATCGTCGCAGGTGGGGGAACAGCACTGGTGTCCATCTACAATAAAGTTGCAGAAATCGAAGCGACAGGTGACGTGGCAACAGGTGTCAAAATCGTCTTAAAAGCACTGGAAGCACCAATCCGTCAGATTGCTGAAAACGCAGGACTTGAAGGCTCAGTCATCGTTGAGAAAATCAAGCATGCAGAAACAGGCATCGGCTACAATGCAGCGACAGATGAATGGGTGAACATGATTGAAGCAGGTATCGTCGATCCGACTAAAGTCACACGTTCAGCATTACAGAACGCGGCATCAGTCGCAGCCATGTTCCTGACAACAGAAGCAGTCGTCGCAGACATCCCAGAAAAAGAAGCACCAATGGGTGACATGGGAATGGGCGGCATGCCAGGGATGATGTAAGCATTACGAAACCACTTTCCGAAATAATTCGGAAAGTGGTTTTTTTTGTTTAAAAATAAAAAAACCTCACTGACACAGTGAGGTGTTGATACAATTATCACTTTTACGCTTTAAGCTTATTTTAACTTAACTATGATCTTTTAGAATGAAGTGAAGTACTTCTAATTTTTATTATAACGAATTAAATTAAAATGTCTACAAAATATTTAGAATTTTAAAAATAATATATATGCTATAAGAGTATATAATGGTATATTTACATTATTAGACAAAGGAGATGATAATGTGAAGAAATCAAATTTTTCTTATACTTTAAGTTTAGATATTGGTACAGCCTCAGTTGGCTATAGCGCAATGGATAAAGACTTCAATATTCTTAAATATCATGGTAAAGATGCGATTGGTGTATTAACATTCGAAGCAGCTAATACTGCTCTGGAACGTCGTCTTCAAAGAGGAACAAGAAGAAGATATAATCGTAGAATTAAAAGATTAGGCTTACTTCAAGAAATTCTAGCTCCTCTTGTTCAGAATCCAACATTCTATAAATACGAGCAGTTACATCAATGGAAAAATAATAATCAGGATTTTCAGGGGAAGTCTTTATCAGAGGTATTGAAATATCTCGGTATGAATGAGAAGACATATCCTACTATCTATCATTTACAGCAAGCTTTGCAGAATGAAAAGAAGAAGTTTGCCCCGGAGCTTATCTATATGGCTATCTATCATTTGGTCAAATATCGTGGTCACTTCTTATTTGATCAATTAGATCTAAGTAAGCGAACAGGCAATGAAGGTATTGCTGATTTTCAACAACTAATCAATTTGTTTGAAGAATTAAATGAAGTCAACCTAGTTATGGATGATGCTAATCTAAAAGAGATGTTTGATCTATTGAAACAGGAAGGTCTCACTCGAAACGACCGGTCTAAACAACTAAGTAAAATTCAAAAACCTTTAGCAGGTATGTTTAAGATGCTGCTGGGTATGAAATTTAAAGAATTTGAACTATTCCCTGGCATGGATAACTATGAAGAACTTAAGGAGCAGAAACAATCTTATTCTTTAGCGGATGATTACGAAGCGTCCATGAGTGAACAATTAACGCAAGAGCAACGTGATTTTATTGAACTAGGGAATAAAGTTTATATGTCATTAGTACTAGATTCTATTTTAAGAGATGCCAGCTGTGTGTCAGATTCTAAAGTGAATGACTATGAAACATTTAAAGAAGAATTAAAAACGGTTAAAGATATTATTTATAAAAAAGATGATTCCAAAAAACTATTTACAGATATATTTGTTTCGTCTAAAGAGTCGATCAGAGACTATAATAAATTACCGAGTGAAGAAAATTATAAAAAGTTATGTTTGTTTGATCGCTATTTAAAGCATCCTAAAGATAAATACGACGAATTAAAGAAAGAGTTAAGCAAACATATCGACAAAGAACATCCTTATTTCCAACTTCTGGAAGAAGGTAAATTGTTAAGAGTTATGAACACTGTTGATAATTCAAGTATTCCAATGCAGAATAATTTATTTGAAGCAGAGAATATACTTCGAAATCAGCAAACATTCCATAAAGAAATAACAGGGGAAATGATTGAACAAGTCCTAAGTATTATTCAATTTAGAATTCCATATTATGTCGGGCCCTTAGTTAAAGGTTCTGATAATCAGAAATATGGCTGGATGTCGCGTGAAAGTAACGAGCGCATTACACCTTGGAATTTTAATGAAGTAGTCAATCGTTCAAGCAGTGCAGAGAAGTTTATCCGGCGTATGACAAATAAATGTACATATTTAATGAATGAAGATGTATTACCGAAACATAGCTTGCTCTATCAGGAAATGGAAGTACTGAATGAACTGAATAGTATTCAAATCCGTCCTGAAAATGCTCCGAAACATAAGAAATATAGATTAATGCCAGAAGTGAAAACTTATGTCTACAATGAAATATTCAAAAAAAATAAATCAGTGACGAATAAAGTGCTGCTAGAAAAACTGAATAAATCAGAATATAAATCTGAATTTTCCATACCTGGAGAAAAACTAAAAGTATTCGGCACACAAGATGAAAAGAAATTTGTTTCAAAATTATCAACTTATTATGATATGAAAAGAATATTTGAAAATGTCGATGAGAACTATGAGATGATTGAAGAACTCATTCTTTGGATTACCATCTTTGAAGATAAGCGTATTCTAGAGGATAAAATTAAAGAGAAATACCCTGAACTTACTGGAAAACAAATGGATGACTTGAAAAAACTCAATTACTCTGGATGGGGAAAAATAAGCAATAAGCTACTTACTGAAAATTACAAAGGTTATTCTGTGATTGATTTGATGAGAAGAACTGATCAGAACTTTATGGAAATTATTACGAGTAAAGATTATAACTTCAAAGAATTTATTGCTGAAGAGAATCAAATCGAGCATCAACAAGTCCGTTACAAGGATATTGCTGCACTGGCTACGTCACCCGCACTTAAAAAAGGTATATGGAATACCCTTGAGATCGTGCGTGAGATCACATCAATATTTGGTGAGCCCGAGAATATAGTGATGGAGTTTGCGACAGAAGATGGTGAAAAAGGCAGACGTCAGAAGTCCAGACAACAACAGTGGGATAGTTTAATCAAAGACAAAAAATTAAAATCAATAAACGAATATAAAGAAGTTATTGAAGAGTCTCAAGAAGAAGATTTTGATTTTCGAAATGATAAACTGTGGCTTTATCTATCACAAAACGGTAAATGCATGTACACACATGAAAGAATAGATTTAGACAAACTGCTAAAAGATCAAGCCAACAGCCTGTACGAAATAGATCACATCTATCCTCAAAGATTAATTAAAGATGACAGTATCAACAACAAGGTTCTAGTAGTTAAATCAGCAAATCAGAATAAGTCAGGTGATGCAATGCCGCTCGAAAAAATGACTGAAGACAAGCGCAGAATCATGATCAGTTTCTGGAAACGTCTGAACGACAACGGACTCATCAGTAGTAGCAAGCTGGCAAAATTAATGAAACCGACTCTTTCGGAATTAGATAAAGAAGGGTTTATTCAAAGACAACTCGTTGAAACAAGACAGATAGCCGTGCACGTAAGAGACTTTTTAAATGAAGAATATCCAAATGCGAAAGTAATCCCTATGAAATCAAGATTTGTAAGCGAATTGAGAAAGAAATTTGAAATACCCAAGATACGTGAATTAAATGATAGTCATCATGCTGTTGATGCATACTTGAACGGCGTCGTTTACCAAGCAGGCCGAGCAATCTATCCAGACGTTGATTTCTTTGAATTCAACTTTAAGAGAGAAAAAGTACGTCAGAAGTGGAAGGCAATGGGTGAAGATTTAAATCAGAATAGAAGAAGAGATGATTTCTTCTTCTTCAAAAAGATGGCAAACATGGATTTATCTCAAGGAGAGATGTTAATATCAAAAATTAAAATGGATATAGACAACTTCAAGATTAATTACACAAGAAAAACCGGCGGACAGGAAAGTGCATTCTATAAACAAACAGCATATTCACCTAAATTGAATCAAGCGAAATATCAATCCGGGAAAAATGACTTTGTGATCTACAAAGAAATGAAAGTACTGAAGTCTCATGCAGTTTACTATATTGAAAAGGGGAAGAATGGTAAAACTAAAGAAAAATATAGTATCTTTGATGAACTCGTTATCGAGAGCTATCAGAACCGAGATTTAACGAAAGATGAACTCGCTTTATATCTAGCAAAGAGAGAAAATAAATTAGACGTAGTAGAAGCTAAGCACCTATTCGAAATTCATAAAGGCGATATTATACACATTAATGGCCATCCCACTTATTTCGTTTCAAGTGGTGAAGTCATTAATGGACGCCAATTTGAAATGAGTATTGATGAACAGCTCAATTTAAAGAATACGATGGAAGGAAGAATTAATAAAACATCTGATGAGTTGAATGTACTTTATCAGTCAATAGCTAAAAAGCTAGTTACGGAATATTCAATAATATTACCTAAGAAAGATAAAGAGGATAAAATTGAAAAAATTATCGGATACTTTGAAACAACAGATATGACTTTAGAGGATTTTAATAAATGCGTTAAAGAAATATTTAAAGTTACCGGTGCAAACGCAGGACGATCTGAATATTTAGGTGGCAGGTTAAGTGGAATGTCGGATAAAACATTCTTTGGTAAAGAATTAAGTGCTAAAATTCAATATCAATCCATAACGGGTTTAAAGTCTACCAAGCCAAAATCACTGTTTAAGTTAGCGGAGTCAAAAAAATGAGTTTTAGAACGGTCATTATTACGAAAGAATCAAAGTTGTCACTGCGGATGAATCATTTGGTTATAAAATCAGATACATTAGTACAAGTTCCGATAAGTGAAATATGTTGTTTAATAATTGAGAATCCGAATATTACGATGACAGGACATTTGATGAATGTTCTAACAGAAAATAAAATAATGACAATAATTTGTGACAAGAAACACTTACCACAAACCTTCCTCCATTCTGTGTATGGTCATCATCGTCAATCTAGATTGATTGAGCAACAGATGAGCTGGCAGAAATCTCATAAAGAGCGACTATGGCAACTTATAATACAAAAAAAGATTATGTATCAAAAACAAGTATTGAACCATTACTTTAGACAATTAGATTTAACGATGTTTGATCGATATGCAGAAGAAATTACTTCAGGAGATTCTACTAATAGAGAGGGACACGCTGCAAAAGTATACTTCAATATCATTTTTGGCAATGAAATAACACGTGAAACTGAACACGTTAAAAATGCGGGGCTAGATTATGGTTATCAAATTCTACTTGCTATATTTGCTAGAACAATTGTAAGTAAAGGTTATCTAACTGAAATCGGAATCAAACATCGGAATGAATTTAATTTATATAATTTAGCATCTGATTTAATGGAAGTCATGAGGCCATTGGTTGATTACATAGTGCTAAAAGATGTAGTCAACGAATTCGAAAAAGATGAGAAACGCAAAATAGTAGATGTACTAAATCGTAAAGTAGTTATTAATAACAAATTATACTATCTAGTACACGCTATAGAAATTTATGTTGAAAGTGTGTTTAAATATTTATCCACTGGAAACGAGAAATACATTAAATTTCCGAGCTGGAAATATTAAAGGGGACATCCATGGGGGCGAAATATTTGAGGCTGTTTGTAATGTTCGATTTACCAGTTGAAACATCAAGGGAAAAAAGAGCATATCGTCAGTTTGTAAAATATTTGACGAATGAAGGTTATGTCAGAGTACAATATTCTATTTTCAGTAAATTGATTTTTAATAGAGGGACCCTTATTCATCAGATGAATAAATTACAAAGAGAAGTACCATTGAACGGAACGGTTCAGACATTAGTAGTGACTGAAAAACAATTCAGTGAAATGACTTATCTTGTAGGTGAACCTCCTCAAGGCATGATAGGCTTACGAACAGATCGTGTGATTGAACTATGAAGATTGCGAGTAATTTGTCTGCTGTTATTGATATACATGAAAAGAAGATAAATACTATTGCATTTGAAGATACATTTCAATGCAATGAATTTATACGTAACCTCTTAAATTATCTTAATTCCAAAGAAGACGGGGATGACTTGTTTAGTGAATTGATTGATGAAGATATCACCACAGTTAATGTCAAATCGTTTCATAGCATTGTCATTAACTGTGGAACTTTAGATTTAATATCTGAGAAACAAATGAAAGATGCAATTTTGAGACAATTCGAAAAAGATTGTTTAGGCAATGAAGATATTGGAATGATATATCAAAAGATTGAAAAAGAAATTAGTTCACTTGCTTCGAAGTTAAAAATTAAAGATGAACACTATCAAATCGAATTAGATGAAACACAATTGAAGTTTAAACAGTTTCTGAAGTTGTTTTGTATTGATATACATAACGATTTTAGTAATTTAAATGCGATACAAGCTCGAAAAGCTTGTATCGATTTGTTGAAAGATGAGAAAAAAGAAAATATCTTATTCTTATTGTTTCCGGAGGCAAATTTAGGTAGCAGTGATTTCAAAGCATTTATTGATTTAATAAGAAGTTATGATATGACAACAATAGTCGTAACAAATCATCCTTATTTTATGATAGAAACGGATAACTTAGCACTGAGTAAACGTAATATGACATTATACGATTTAAATCAGGTAAGAGAAGAATTTAAATTAATATTTCCAGCTGATGAACCAGACGAATGTATCATTCGACAAATTGCTATAAATGAATTTAGTAAGAACTACTTCATTAAAGATGAGCGTTATATCAAATTTATTAATGAATATTAATTGTGTATAATTAAATTAACTATAAAAAAGTTTTGCTATCATTATAAAGAGTAGAATATAACCGATAGAATCGTTATTTGAGGTTTTAGAACTATGATCTTTTAGAATGAAGTGAAACATGGAGGCTTGTATGAGCGACTGGGCTTTGGTTTTAGAACTATGATCTTTTAGAATGAAGTGAAACAGCTCACCTTTCAGATGACCTACAAGGGAGGTTTTAGAACTATGATCTTTTAGAATGAAGTGAAACCCTGATTCATGCTTGTCTTCGTTGCAGCGAGTTTTAGAACTATGATCTTTTAGAATGAAGTGAAACTACTATCAGTTATTAAATGGCTTGTCGTGAGTTTTAGAACTATGATCTTTTAGAATGAAGTGAAACTATCTTAAAAGAAATACAAATGTATACCCTGTTTTAGAACTATGATCTTTTAGAATGAAGTGAAACGGAAAGATGAAGGATTCTGTCATCCAAGCGTTTTAGAACTATGATCTTTTAGAATGAAGTGAAACGTACAGATGGGAGTACATGGGCGAAGCAATGTTTTAGAACTATGATCTTTTAGAATGAAGTGAAACCGCCAACTTCTTCGCGAGCGCATCCCGTTGTTTTAGAACTATGATCTTTTAGAATGAAGTGAAACGCTCTGTTGTGTCGGATTGTTGACGCCATAGTTTTAGAACTATGATCTTTTAGAATGAAGTGAAACAAAAAAGAACAATTAATCGCAGCAACGGCAGTTTTAGAACTATGATCTTTTAGAATGAAGTGAAACGTCGATGACGTACTTATAAAAGCCATCTCGTTTTAGAACTATGATCTTTTAGAATGAAGTGAAACTCTTAATTCGCTCATCTTTCGTCAATTCCTGTTTTAGAACTATGATCTTTTAGAATGAAGTGAAACAAAAGTTATGGCATCGACCATGAACGCTTTGTTTTAGAACTATGATCTTTTAGAATGAAGTGAAACCATACGTGAGATGCGTAGACCGAAAATGCTGTTTTAGAACTATGATCTTTTAGAATGAAGTGAAACGTCAACAGTTGTTAAAGCATTGTCATTAGCGTTTTAGAACTATGATCTTTTAGAATGAAGTGAAA
Source organism: Macrococcus bovicus (assembly GCF_030376725.1). Taxonomy (NCBI): domain Bacteria; kingdom Bacillati; phylum Bacillota; class Bacilli; order Caryophanales; family Staphylococcaceae; genus Macrococcus; species Macrococcus bovicus. The sequence goes on along the minus strand of NZ_CP128470.1, from coordinate 1,786,063 downwards.
CTCTTAGATTTCTTATATTGACGATCTGCATGTTTTAGAACTATGATCTTTTAGAATGAAGTGAAACAACGTGTCCCCCACTCTAAGAAACCAGAAGTTTTAGAACTATGATCTTTTAGAATGAAGTGAAACGTAGAACTTACCGTCCTTCTCGTACACCCAGTTTTAGAACTATGATCTTTTAGAATGAAGTGAAACTGCTGCCGAAACATTTCTATCCGATATGGGTTTTAGAACTATGATCTTTTAGAATGAAGTGAAACTTTTTCCCGATACCAGGTACACTTGCCAGTGTTTTAGAACTATGATCTTTTAGAATGAAGTGAAACCGAGGAAATTCAACGTATTGCTGATGAGCAGTTTTAGAACTATGATCTTTTAGAATGAAGTGAAACTATGTACTCGTTTAAATACAAGGACAACAAGTTTTAGAACTATGATCTTTTAGAATGAAGTGAAACTGTTCCGACAGTGATTCTTTTGTATGGTTGTTTTAGAACTATGATCTTTTAGAATGAAGTGAAACAACTGTGAACGTTTCAGTCATTATGGCGGGGTTTTAGAACTATGATCTTTTAGAATGAAGTGAAACAAAAAGCCGCCTATCTCGATATGAGATAGAGTTTTAGAACTATGATCTTTTAGAATGAAGTGAAACGTGTTAAGGACGAACTGCTTTACACGATACGTTTTAGAACTATGATCTTTTAGAATGAAGTGAAACAAAATTGATGGAAGTAGCAACAGGAAGCCGTTTTAGAACTATGATCTTTTAGAATGAAGTGAAACAATCTGGAATATAAGAACGAGACGACGACCGTTTTAGAACTATGATCTTTTAGAATGAAGTGAAACGACACATGCAACAGGTTCGACGACATCAGAGTTTTAGAACTATGATCTTTTAGAATGAAGTGAAACTTGCAGTAAAAGAAATGGATATTAAACAAAGTTTTAGAACTATGATCTTTTAGAATGAAGTGAAACCAAACAATCATGACAGTCGCGCAGACCGTAGTTTTAGAACTATGATCTTTTAGAATGAAGTGAAACGTTTCTCAGCTGCACAATCTTTGTACCAATGTTTTAGAACTATGATCTTTTAGAATGAAGTGAAACTGATGGGTCGTTCAGGAGCTCAGATTACAGTTTTAGAACTATGATCTTTTAGAATGAAGTGAAACAAAAAAAGCGAATGAACGTATGCATAGTGTGTTTTAGAACTATGATCTTTTAGAATGAAGTGAAACGTTAAAACTTACAACAAAAAGCGCTTCGGCGTTTTAGAACTATGATCTTTTAGAATGAAGTGAAACCCGTTCATAAATTCAGTCGTCTGTTTCCATGTTTTAGAACTATGATCTTTTAGAATGAAGTGAAACAGCAAGAAAGTACGTGAACAGTTCTGTACGGTTTTAGAACTATGATCTTTTAGAATGAAGTGAAACAAACCGTATAAACGCTGAACTGTTTATGCGTTTTAGAACTATGATCTTTTAGAATGAAGTGAAACCTCTTTTTTTTGCACCTTTATCGAGCCAGGTGTTTTAGAACTATGATCTTTTAGAATGAAGTGAAACGCCCAGCGTCGAAAGGAACGCCGTCAAAAGGTTTTAGAACTATGATCTTTTAGAATGAAGTGAAACAATGAAACCTGAACGTGCTTCACAGCGTGGGTTTTAGAACTATGATCTTTTAGAATGAAGTGAAACTTGTACAATACGTCGATGCACATTCTCGCAGTTTTAGAACTATGATCTTTTAGAATGAAGTGAAACTGGCCGACAATTCAGCAGAAATCCATGTCGTTTTAGAACTATGATCTTTTAGAATGAAGTGAAACCTTTAAAAGGTTATGAGGGCGAGAACTTAGGTTTTAGAACTATGATCTTTTAGAATGAAGTGAAACTGACGGTTTAATCTTTGGAGCTGGTTTATAGTTTTAGAACTATGATCTTTTAGAATGAAGTGAAACATTTCAGTTTGAAAACGCCGTCTGTAACTTGTTTTAGAACTATGATCTTTTAGAATGAAGTGAAACCAGAAAGATACCCTCTACATCATCGAAGAAGTTTTAGAACTATGATATTTTAGAATGAAGTGAAACTCAGATCGGCAATGGTTTACCGTTACTTGTATTTTAGAACTATGATCTTTTAGAATGAAGTGAAACTACATATGCTAATTCTTTTACGTTTGAACGGTTTTAGAACTATGAACTTTTAGAATGAAGTGAAACAGAAAGTTAATGTATAAAAATGATGGCAAGTTTTAGAACTATGAACTTTTAGAATGAAGTGAAACTGTCACGACCTGCCACACGCTGAATTTGTGTTTTAGAACTATGAACTTTTAGAATGAAGTGAAACAGGCCTTGAAGGCTTCAAAGCCTTATACACGTTTTAGAACTATGAACTTTTAGAATGAAGTGAAACAGGCCTTGAAGGCTTCAAAGCCTTATACACGTTTTAGAACTATGAACTTTTAGAATGAAGTGAAACGGGCATATTTTATACGACATTTAAGAGAGTGTTTTAGAACTATGAACTTTTAGAATGAAGTGAAACGCTGTATGTACAGCAACGGGTCTTGAATACGTTTTAGAACTATGATCTTTTAGAATGAAGTGAAACTGATGCATGAGAATATGAATATGCGGCTAGGTTTTAGAACTATGATCTTTTAGAATGAAGTGAAACAGACCAGGATTGCTTTCAAGATACAGCCTAGTTTTAGAACTATGATCTTTTAGAATGAAGTGAAACACGGGTGTAGCTTCTCAAGTCATTTCTAAGTTTTAGAACTATGATCTTTTAGAATGAAGTGAAACTTGTTTCTGTAAACCATTAACCTGATTAAGTTTTAGAACTATGATCTTTTAGAATGAAGTGAAACCTTCGTCGGCGTCATGATGTACGCTTTTATGTTTTAGAACTATGATCTTTTAGAATGAAGTGAAACTCGAATGTATATCCGAACAGTGCTAACACGTTTTAGAACTATGATCTTTTAGAATGAAGTGAAACGTAGACAGATTATGTCTGACGACCTGGATGTTTTAGAACTATGATCTTTTAGAATGAAGTGAAACCTTCGTCGGCGTCATGATGTACGCTTTTATGTTTTAGAACTATGATCTTTTAGAATGAAGTGAAACAAATTTGTAGTACTTGTCGTTGTTCTGTTGTTTTAGAACTATGATCTTTTAGAATGAAGTGAAACGACACAGAGGGTCTTGAGCAGGACGACAAGTTTTAGAACTATGATCTTTTAGAATGAAGTGAAACAACTGTTTGTGGACTATTCTTTCTCAACGAGTTTTAGAACTATGATCTTTTAGAACGAAGTGAAACAGATAGTTATTAACGTTCTCTGCTTGCTTGGTTTTAGAACTATGATCTTTTAGAATGAAGTGAAACAGGGATTTAAGAAGTATGGTACAGCACTCAGTTTTAGAACTATGATCTTTTAGAATGAAGTGAAACATAAAGTGGGTGTGTACGACCTGATGGAAGTTTTAGAACTATGATCTTTTAGAATGAAGTGAAACAGACGAAATAGCCGAAAGAATCGTGCCTTTGTTTTAGAACTATGATCTTTTAGAATGAAGTGAAACTTTTTAACGACTTAACCATGTACAATGATAGTTTTAGAACTATGATCTTTTAGAATAAAGTGAAAGATTGGTTCAAACAGTCTGTTAGAACTTTTAGTAATGGATGCGGATGAATACGTCAATTGAGTAAACAAGCACCCCTCCTTCAATCTTTATCAAACATAATAGTTAGGCTAGTATAAAGATATCTAGTAGTAACTTGTAATTGATGGAAATTCAAAAGGTGGTAGAAGCGGCATTTAAAGATGAAGAGATGAGTGATCATACGGAGCAAGAGCTGATTATGAAGATTAAAGAGTCGGATGCTTACATCCCGGAATTATCTCTCGTTGCTGTAGCTCATGCGAAGATTGTCGGGCATATAATGATGTCCAAGATACAGGTTATGGATGGACAGGCGCATCATCATGCGCTTGCACTAGCACCTTTATCTGTGCTGCCTGCCTATCAGCATCAAGGGATTGGCAGGCAGCTTATCCGCCAGGCTGTTGACATGGCTGGAAGGGCAGGCTATTCATCCATTATAGTGCTGGGGCATCATACTTATTATCCGAAGTTCGGCTTTAGAAAAGCGAGTGATTACGGGATTTACCCACCGTTTGATGTGCCGGAGGAATATTTTATGGTGCTGCCTTTAGATGAAAATCGGTTTGCGAATATGAAAGGCACTGTTAAGTATTCCTCGGCATTTGAATGACCTGCTTACAAAAAGGTCATGATATTCTTGATGATAATGCATGCGACGATTAAGATGATGATACTCGATACCTTGTTTAAAATCATGATAAATCTGCCGGATGAATCGACTTGTCCGAGTTTTTTACCAGCGAGTGCAAGTGCTGAAAACCATAGCCATGAAACAGTGATAGTAGCCAGCGTAAAAGCTGCTTTTTCTCCGCCGCTATATAACGTGGCACTCGTACCGATGACGCCAATTGTATCCATGATAGCATGAGGATTGAGGAGAGAGACAGACATTGCGAAGCTGATCTGTTTCGCTGCAGACATCGGCGGTGCATCAGATGTATTCGATGGTTGCTCATGCCATAACGACCACGCCATATAGAGCAGGAACGCGAGGCCGATTAAATAAATGGCTAGCTGCAGGGCGGGATATTGCGTGAGGATTAGAGAGACACCTAATACGGCAAGTAGCACGAGTAATGTATCGCAAAGTCCTGCTGTGATAACGACAGGCAGAGTCCTTATAAAACTTTTATGGTTTGCACCTTGATTAAAAACAAAAATATTCTGTGCACCGAGCGGGAGAATTAAGCCAAGTGCCAGCAAAAAGCCGTGAACAACAGCTTGCAACATGATTAAAACCTCTTTTTCCTAAAATAATGATTTAACAGTATTATACGGGCAATGACTGGGAAAAAGATAGACGTTCTCTTTTAGAATGAAAACATTTCAGGATGAATAATGCCATTTTGGAGAATATCAGCCGTCCCTTTTGGGGCGGTTTATTTTTATTGATGATTGACATTTAGTACTTTCTGGAATTAATATGAAATTAATGGTATTAGTTGTGAAAAGAGGGATGGACTATGAAGCGAATCTTACTGGGATGCTTAATTATTTTTGTAGGTATGATGATCATCATGGATATAAGAGATTATGTGCTTGGCAATCATTTGACAAGTGTTGACTCGTCTTTTGCGGAAGGTGAGTATACTGATTTTACAGATGCGAGCAATGAAATGAAATCTTTACTGCAGGATAAGCTTGGGCCCTCGGAACAGTATGCGAGTCCTCTTTATAAGTTGCCTGACCAGCATTATTTGAGGCTGGAGATGCATGGTGGAGATTACAGACGCTCTCACTATCTTCTGACCGGATTCATTGAAGAGCAGGATGATTCTATGGTCAAGCTGACATTTCCTGATAAGGATTTCCATCTCATCGGAGTAGGTGACCAGTTTCAGCAGAAATCGTGGGATATTGAGAGTAAGGCAGGAACGCATCATCTGAGCAGCGGGGTATTCAGTAACAGCGATCGACTTGAGGATAGATTGATAACGAATGATGAAGGTACAGCAGGTCTTCAGCTATCCACCACACTGAAGAAAGGTGTGATATGGATTAATGAGCAGGGGATCTGGCTGGACCGTGGTAATAATAAGATAGGTATGAATGAGGAAATGAAATCTTATCAATCAGAGCGTGCAGCAGTCAAAGCGGTCAAGAAAGAAGATTTCGGTAAACTGTCCGGGGTGTTGAAGACGCCGGATATGCATTTCTATATTTTCAGCAGGCAGGTAAATATCTTCAACGAGTATACGGTGCTGCCAGTGCGGATTAAGGGGCAAGAATTTATCGCGGGTCCATTTGAAAAGTTCACCTTTGAAGATGACAGTGGGGTCAACAGTGATGTGGAAGAGAAAGTAGGGGGTATTATCTACAAACTTCATTTTCAGCAGAATGCAGAAAAACTCCGGAAGTACCCGCACCACCTTCAAGTGGATGATATGGATATCGCGGTTGAAGTAGGGGGTGGCCACTAGTATGACAATGAAAGAAGCAGTCATTGCATTCTGGACAAAAGGTTTTGATTTTTCAGGGCGGGCTAGAAGAAGCGAAGTCTGGCTGAATATACTGGCGAACCTACTGATCGGTTTACTTCTCGGCATAGTGGCGCTGGTGATTGATGTAGCGACAAACTGGCAATTTAACTTTGTTGAGCATTGTCAATTTTTCGTGAATAAAATCTTCCCGTCAATTCTATTAATACCCGCCATGGCTCAAGCGAGTCGCCGTCTGCAGGATATCAATCTGAACGGCAGAATTGCTGTTGTCGTTACAATGGTCAGTGTGTTGATTGACTTCATTGTGACTCGTTTCCAGCTGACGATAGAAGCAAGTCCTCTCCTTATAGCGCTGGCTATTATCTCAGCGCTAAGCGGCTTATTTTTACGGATCATCAACTTTATTAAAGGGAATAGAGGGACTAACAAGTATGGACCTGACCCGAAAGCAGAAATCTGAAAACCTCTTACATAGCTATGTAAGAGGTTTTTTAACTCAGTTCTATTGAATTTATCACTTTTTAGTCTGATATCTGCTGTAAAAGTCGAGAAGTATGGCAGTGATAAAAAATATGAATAACCCGAACATGATGTGCTGATACAAGACACCGACTATTAAACCGAGAATGATGGCGAAAACTAAACTGATCAGAAATTGATACATATGAATCCTCCCTCAAGATTAGATTCGTTCAGAGTTACTATATCTTACATTCAGTGAAAAATGGCTGTTACTGGGAATTTTTAAGGAAACTTTAAGGTAAATATCGACGGAATTGAAGTAAGATGACAGTAAAGGGGGTTGTCACATGATGGCTGCGGATAATGTTCTGACTGAGGAGGAGAATAGATGATTAAAAAAATAGAGCGTCACCCGTGGCTGTTTGTCAGTGCGTGGGTCATTCCGTATATCTTTTTTGGACTGCCTTCTTATCAGTCACAGCATGCCTGGCTGAAGATAGTCGTTCATGTAGTTCTGGCACTCGTGTTCACGTATTTCTATTTCAGCTGGACTGTCGATGAAGCGGAGCTGAATGAGGCGCTGAATAAAGAGATTGAGAAGACAGGATTAACTAAGCAGCAGCTCTGGTCTTACACCGGTTTAAATGCCTACACGCTGACGCCTGACGACAAAGAAGGCTATACCTTCTTTATGGATAAGGCTGACAAGAAGCAACTCTTAAAAAAGTTAAAAGCTTATAATCACTGATTCATAGTTTTTTTCTTTCTTGAAGTGGTAAAATAAAAGCACTACTTTAAAGGGTGATAAAACAATGGATTATTTTATTGTGGGTGATGTGCATGGCTGTTTCTACACACTGAAGAAATTGCTTCAGCACTGGGACAGCGACCATCAGAAGTTGATTTTTGTCGGCGATTATATCAATAAAGGGAAACATTCTCACAAGGTCGTAGAACTCGTCAGAGCCTTGCAAGTTAAGTATCCTGGCACAGTGTGCATCAAAGGGAATCATGAATATGAAATGGTCCAGTATATCGAGAAGGATATACCGTTGCAGGAGATCAAAGAAAACTTTCGCAATACGCTGGCGAAGTATGATCTGCGAGATCAATATCGGGATGACCTGAAATGGATGAAGCGTCTGCCGCTCCGTTATGAAGATGAAGTCATCTACGTCACCCATGCAGGTGTCAACTGGCTCGGTCTGCGTAAATTCAAGGAGAATTCGAGCTGGAGTGTCCTCAGATATCGGGGACGTCTGAAGAATATGAAGAAACTGCAGGTGTTCGGCCATACGCCGACTGAGTCGAAACATGCAGAATACAGCAAGAAATATCACGCGCTCAATATTGATAGCGGTGCGGGCAACTTCGATAATATGACAGCTGTACTGATCAGTGAATCCGGTGAAATCAAGAAACTCTATACAGAGAACGTGAAAAAAGAGGACTATCACTAGTCCTCTTTCTCTATGTCTGGATGTTTCTTTTTGTAAATATAGAAGTAAACAAAGAATATCACTGTAGTGGTCACGGCGCCTGTAAGGGTCAGCGTATAGGGCATATGTCTAGTGAAATAAGCGATGATGAAACTGATGATCAGGATAATCGGTATCACTATCCGGAGCGTGCGGTCACTCGTGAATTTCTCATGTGAATACTGAAGTGTTAAGAGCATGCCGGCATAAAAGAAGGCAAAGGCTGCATGCATCAACTGAATCTTAAATGAATCTTCAACAGGTTCCTCCGCATTTAAGACTAAAGAGGCATTGACCATACCCAGACCTAGAATGATAAGAAAGTGAGCGACGGTCATGGTCAGTCCTGACGAGTAGTTCTCTTTTTGAATCAATCGGTTGGATTTCAGCCAGTAGGTACCGAACAATGAAATCAGCGTAATGAACAGAATAGGATAAGTGAAATGCAGGTGCTTGATATCAAAGATTTCTGTCAGACCGATAATCGCTTCACCGAACATGATAATGGTGAGCAGCGAATAGCGTTCTGCCATATGGGGGATGTTGACACCTGACAGCTGGATCCTCTTTCTGAAAGGCATCGGCAGCAGGCTGGCCGACAGAATAGCTGTGATGAATAGCCCGTACATAAATGGCCCTGTCGCAAAGATAGCGGCGATAGCAAGACAGGCACTGATGAGCATGATGGTGCCGAATAGTTTGGCGGCGAAGCGGTCATGCGCTAAGATTTTATCCTTGAGAGATAGAAAGAACTGCAGGCTGGTACTGATGAATAGAATGGCGATACAGACATTGATGGAATCAAACACTGAACGAATATCACCTTTTAAGCTGATCGCTAAGAAGATAGCGATGAACATGTTGAAGAGCAGGAAAAAGAGATCCTTGGCCCGTATCAGTCCGAAACGGTTGGTATAAGTCGTCTGATAGGACCAGACTGTATAGAAAACGAGCGTCATGATAAAATATTTGATAAAATTTAGCAGAGGAATATCCCCATTCTCTGTATACAGAATGGTATGAGAAATCTGTGAGATGGCATAGACAAAGACCAGGTCATAGAAAAGTTCTGACAGATCGACTGCTTTTTTGTCCTGTTCATGTCTGTCTGTTAAATCTTCGAATAATTGTTCTTCCATTTAAGTCTCCTTTTGAAAATGATAAAAAAAATCAGCCGCAGCTGATTTTTTACAGTTCTTCAATACCTTGTGGCGAAAGCTTGATGATTTTATTGACATTGATAGAAGAGAAATCATCTTGTTCTTTTATCGTCAGGAAGCCGTTCGCGTCGCGGCCTAGTTTAGCGATGAAATTATTGAATGTAATCGTTTCATTTGTTGTCACACGCTCAAAATGATGGATAACCACATGATCTTCCATCAGTACTTCAATCTTTAAATATTGATTGCTTTCAGACATGAGAAAAAAGCTCCTTTATCCATTGAATTTAGTAATCTTTACCCGTCTCACATCTTTTTACACATATTATCAGGAAGAAGGTCTATTATGCTGCATAACGGAAAATTATTCTGGCCCCATACTTTTGAAGGACACGATTATCCACAACTCGACACATCCATTCAGTGCGAGGTGCTGATTGTCGGCGGCGGTATGAGCGGTGCGCTCAGTGCCTATACATTTGCCCAGGCGGGTTATCAGACCGTGCTGATTGATAAGGGCAAGATTGCTGCGGAAAGTTCAGCTGCCAATACCGGGCTCTTGCAGTACATGAGTGACAAGGCACTGCATGAATGTATTGAGGATTTCGGTGCCGAGGCAGCCTATCACTTCTACCGTCAGTCATATGAAGGACTGTCACGTATTGAAGCGCTATGCCATGAACTGCCGGATGATGTGCGGTTCATCAAACGGGAAAGTGTGCTGCATGCATCCAAGAAGAAAGATGCCCGCTTTCTGAAAAAAGAATATGTCGCCCTCAGAAAATATGGTTTTCCCTGTCAGCTGCTGGATAAAAACGAACTGAAGAAACGTTATGACATTGAGGCGGCAGGCGCGCTCATCACTTATGAAGATGCAGAGATCAATCCTTATATCTTTATCCAGCGGCTGCTGGAGAAAGCGGTCAGCGATTATGATTTACAGATTTATGCAGACACTGAACTGGCCAGCTGGCGGACGAAGAAAGGACGAGTGGTCTGCCGGACAACAGGGGGTGCTGAGATAACAGCGAACCATGCGGTCTATGCAGGCGGTTATGCGGACAATCATTTTGTTAAGAAAATCAAGAAACGAAAACTCGTCAGATCCTACGCGATTGTCACGCAGCCGGTCACGGAATTATGGCCGAGAAACGCGATGCTCTGGGAGACAGCGCGACCTTACCTCTATATGCGGCATGCACAGGAAAATCGCATCGTCATCGGTGGGCTGGATGATAATCAGAAACGGGTGCCGGGTAAGTGGCGTATCGGCCGGAAGACTCAAAAGCTGAAGCGTGAATTTGCGCGGATGTTCCCGCATATTGAAATCGAGATCGATGCACGTTATGGGGCGCGATTCGGTGAAACAAAAGACGGTCTGCCGTTCATCGGTGAAGTGCCGGGCAAGAAGAACTGCTATATGCTGCTCGGCTACGGTGGAAATGGCACAGTCTATTCCGCATTCGGCAGCAAGATGCTGCTGGACATGGTACAAGGCAGACGCACACAGATGCAGCAGATTTTCAGGCTGGATAGATAATGATTTTACAGACAGCTGCCCTTGATAAATTGAACTATTACTGGTCTCTGGAAGAACGTTGTATGTTGGATGAAAGTCAGCACTCTGATTTTGTACGGACGGCACTTGGGTATAGTGGTGAGAAGACTTTTGTGGAGATGGTCAAAGACTATGGCGTCGTTTTATGGGACGTGACTTTGTCGGCACCCTTTTTAGGCAGCGCACAGTATGATGTTTTGCTGATCACAGCCGGCAAGCTCATCCATTATGACATCAAAAATTTTAAAGGACAGTTCAAGTTTGCAGAGGGGCGGCTAGTATCAAGCTATAACCGACACTATCATAATCCGCAGCATCAGTTGGAACGTGCACATGCCATTCTGGAAGCCCTGATGCAGCAGTCAGGGTATCATGATAAAGTAGAAAGTTATTTAGTATTTATCAATGAGCATTTTCATGTGAGTGGTGCAGTGGATTCCAGCTGGTTGATGCGGGGACAGCTGCACGACCATCTTAAAAGATACAGAAAAAGCGTCATACAGGACACGCAGCTGGAAGTCGGAAGATTATTGATAGACTATCATCATCCGTTTGATCATCTTAATCAACCGCTCAGAGTCCCTTTTGCAGAAGTTCAGCCCGGAGTCAGATGCCCGGAGTGCAGAAAGCTTGGACAGATCATCTACAAAGGGAAGATTCACCATGAATGCGCGCAGTGTCATAAAGTCATCAAGATAACAGAAATGCTGCGGGCGAGCTTGAATGAGCTATTTTATTTAAAAGGAGAACCTTTCACTTACAGGGAAGCGCTGGAGTGGTGCGGTCATCCTTCGAGATCTACGCTCCAACGTCTGCTTAATCAGCATTTTACTAAAGCGGGACATACCAAAGGAGCAACATATAGTCTAGGAGAAAAGAAATAGAAGCTATTGCAAAAGCGTCTAATTGCACCAAGTCTCGAAGGAAGCTGGTGCAAAAACATCTAATTGCACCAAGTCTCGAAAAAAGCTGGTGCAAAAACATCTAATTGCACCAGGTCTCGAAGGAAGCTGGTGCAAAAACGTCTAATTGCACCAGGTCTACGCTATAACAAAGGAGTTATCGATTGTTATGCCGAACAAATTGCAGAAGGAAGTCAATCAGCTTTATTTCGGGGAAGGTCTGTCAGCAGCAGGTTTCATGCTGCTGTGGTTCGGCACGGCTTTCTTTAAGCCTGAGACGCGCGTTTTCCTTCTCAGCCCTGCGACATTTCTATCCGTTATCAATATCAGCCTCATACTACTGACAGGGAGTTATTTCTGGGGCATCATGAAACGACATGTGGATAACAGGAAAGCACTTGCTCTTACCGACCTTCAAATTCAAAGGTTCAGATACCTGCAGAGCATCATCATCCTGATACTCATTTCGGCTACTATAGCCATCGTCATGACTTTGCCTCATTCACAGGATATGTGGCTGTTGATTGCACTGACTTATATTTTTATGTGGCTCGAATACATCAATTACTTCCACATTCGCCTGTCTTATTTGACCCCGAGGGAATTCAGACAGCTCGTGACAAACCGTAAGCTGACAGCGTCTCACCTCCGCCGCGCCTTAAGAAACAAATAGGTTTACATTTCGTATAGATTCGCTAAACTTATCATACGCGAAAAAGGAGGACGTTATGGTCTCTAAAAAACAAGAGGCACGACATTTAGAAGGTGTCAAAAGCCTGATTGATATTATACACAATGAACTTTCCGGAGAACTTGAGAAAACGACAGGCGAACTCATTGAAGAACGTCGTTTTGCACTCGAGGAACTCGGTACAGAAATTTCCGATGATGCACAGATTGAGTACTCACAGGTGCTGCCGTCGCTGAAGTTTCAGGAGGAACTGCAGGTCAGCAGACAGGACGTGAAGCATAGTCTGGGCAAGATGAAGGACAGACCCTACTTCGGTGCTGTGACCATTGCTGATGACGACGATGGAACAGAGAAACTCTACATTGGTCTCAACAGCCTGAAAGATCCGTCGACGCGCGATCTTATCATCTATGACTGGCGGACGCCCATTGCATCTGCTTATTATGCGAATCACCTGGGAAATGTGGATTACGAAGTACCGACCGTAGGCATGCAGTCGGTGGACGTCAAGGAACGTATTCAGCTGGTTATTGAAGACGGCAGACTGCTGGATGTCTTTGATTCGGAGCTTTATATCGGTGATGATGCCCTGCAGCATCTCCTGGTCGATACAGCGAAAGACAAGATGAAATCTATCGTCACCACCATCCAGGCAGATCAGAACCGCATTATCCGTCAGAATTCGGCACAGGATGTTCTTGTGCTCGGCCCACCAGGAAGCGGTAAGACGTCGATTGCCATGCAGCGTATTGCTTACCTCCTGTACCTGCATCGCCATAAAATGAATGCAGAGCATATGCTGTTCATCACACCGAATGAAATGTTCGGCGATTATATCGCAGAAGTATTACCGGAGCTCGGCGAAGCTTCGATTAATGCGCTGCCTTTTTATCGTCTGCATGATAAGTTAAGACGGGGCTACGAATTTGAGACCTTGTTCCAGCATATTGAACGCATGCGTACAGCCAGCGACACGTCCGCATATCAACTGAAGTCTTCGCCGCGTCTCCTCGATGCAATCAACAGGCATGTCAGTCATCTGGCGGAGAGGGGTATCAAATTCCGGACCATCAAAATTAAAGATGAGTATTTTGCCACTTCAGAGGAACTGACGGAACTGTTCTATGGGAAGTTCAAAGACTCGCCGATTGATACCCGTCTGAAGAAGATGCAGGTGGAGCTCTGGCCGCGCTACGAAGCAGTACTGCATAAGGCCATCAAAGAACGCGCAAAGGCACTGAAGAGAGTGCCTAGTTATATCGGGACAGACGAAGAACTTGAAAGACAGGCAAAAAATGAGAAGACGAAGCAGTTCCGTATCGTCAGAAATTATATTCAGCGTCTGGAATTCGTCAACGTCGAAAAGATCTATCTCGATATTCTGCAGAAGCTGGACAAAGCAGTACGGCAGACAACGCTTGAGTCACTGCGCGAAAGAAAACTGAACTATGAAGATATCGCGCCGCTTTTACTGCTGACGATCAAAGTCAAAGGGCTTCAGCGAGAACCGAAGATCCAGCATCTGATTATTGATGAAGTGCAGGACTATAGCCCGGTGCAGCTCGCTGCAATCTCCGCGGTATTTCCGAATGCAAGAAAGACCATGCTCGGTGACCGTCATCAGCTGGTGCATCCAGTCATCAGCAGTCAGTTGAAGGGAGAAGCCATTGAACTCACTAAGTCATATCGCTCAACAGTTGAAATCACGGATTTCACGAAGTCGCTGATCGGCAATACGACCACCCAGTCTCTTGGTGTACATGGTGATCCGGTTGTGCAGCTGTCTTACAGTGAGTTCAAGGAGAAACTCAGACAACTGGATTCAGACAGTGTCGCTATTATAGCGCGGGACGCAGCCCATGCAGCAGAAGTCGCAGAGGAGCTGCCAGGCGTCACCTTACTGAGTCACGACCAATATACTTTTACAAAAGGGAAGATCCTGATGCCGAACTATATGTCAAAAGGGTTTGAGTTCACACACGTCTTCCTCCTTGATTACGATCTTTACGATGCTGATAAGGACCGTTATCTTTTATATACAGTAGCATCACGTGCAACGAGACATCTTTATTTAGTGGAGGCAGAGCAATGAATGAAATCATGAATCAGATCAGCTGGCAGATTGAAAGTCTGAAGCAGTTGTTCCGCCGTGTCAGCTTTTTCTCTATGGAACAGGAGATCTATCCGGGCGGCCGCACGTGTCAGGAACTGCTGAACCATATTGTGCTGTTACCTGAAGCGGACTACCGGCTCAGCCAAGGTGTCTCGAAGGAAGAGATAGACCAGTTCGCACACTACTGGCAGAAAGAACTGACGTCAACAGAGATGCTGGAAGCACGTCTTGATCTGAGCTTCAGCATTCTGAAAGATGCCTATAAGGAGCTGGAACCGGAAGACCTGATGGTGAAGACGGCCAGTTACTGGGGCACAACATATAACCAGAAAGAATGGCTTCTGGTGATACTGACGCATCTCAGTCATCACCGCAGTCAGCTCTATACGTTCCTTAAAATGGAAGGTGAGCAGGTTGACGTCAAACTATTCGAATAATGCTGTGTTTTTTGATACAGTGATCATCGCGCGCGGATGCTATAATCATCATGAGGTGGCGCTATGCTATGTGATAAGCTGCAGACAGAACGGCTGATAATCAGACCGTTAGACCAGAACTTAATCGATGAAATGGGTACAGAATACAATCAGCATCAACGTTTCTTCCAGCACCTGCAGAAACTGGCAATCGATCCAACGCTCAAAGGTTGGGATGCCTGGATTGTGCAGCTGAAGAACGGCACTTATATCGGCGATATCGGCTTTAAAGGGAAGCCGAATCAGTATCAGGAGATTGAAGTAGGATATGGATTTGAAGAGGCATATCGCGGGCAAGGCTATGCAACTGAAAGTGTGGGTGCACTCATCTCCTACGTACGTTCCATTAATCCTGAACTGACCATTAAAGCGGAATGTCTCAAGGAGAATAAAGCCTCAATAAGAGTGCTTGAGAAGCTGGGCTTCAGACAGATTCACCAGGATGAGGTCATGTATTACTGGACACAATAAAAAACCTGACTATGTCAGGTTTTTATTGTGCGACTTTATTCAGGATTGAGGTATAGACATCGTTCCAGAATGCAGGTGTTGAAAGGAATGCATCATGCGCCAGTTGATGTTTAGCTTTGCTTTTTTCTTCGAAAGTCGGATCATCTTTAGGCGGCAGGTCTTGCCTTGAATCTGTAATGAAGGCCTGTACGCCTTCTGCTCGTGGACCCCAGACCGCAACCTCTTCGAAATTCTCATCCATAAAGATGTAGATCGGAATAGAACGTGAAGTGCCGTTCGTTAAGTACTGGTCGATTAAATCTAAGTTGCTGTCGCGCAGCGCAAATCTGACCTCCATCTGAGCCTGCTCAGCCAGTCTGAGTAATACGGCGTTGTTCATCATGGCATCGCCGCACCAATCTTCACTGATCGCCAGCACTCTTAAATGTCTGTCTTTCAGTTCAGCCACACGTGCATCCTCCGGCGTTTCAAATTGCTCGTAAATCTGCTGCATCTCTGTCTGGTTGACTTTCATCTGTGCTTTATAAGCGTCTACTGATAAGGCATTTTCAAAGTATTCTTTTAATGACATCTTGATTCATCCTCCTTTTTGGTTATTATATCAAAAATAAGCTATTTCCTTCAGCTGAAGACTACCTAAATACTTCGGTTTCCGATATAATTAATGTACTGAGACAAAGGAGGATGTATATGGATTACAATGAGAAACTCAAAAAATATGCTGAACTAGTCGTGAAAGTGGGACTCAATGTCCAGAAAGGCCAGAAAGTAGCCATCAGTTCAGACATTGATGCGATTGATTTTGTCAGAGCGGTGACGAAAGCTGCTTATGAAGCGGGAGCCGTAGAAGTCATCCAGGATCTGACCGATGGACCTTCTACACAGCTGAAGTATGACTACGCTCCGATAGAAACGTTTAAAAAGACTTATGACTATCAGAAGCAACGGATTGATACCCATCTGGCAGAACGTGTCGCACATCTGCGTATCTATTCACAGACGCCCGAACTTCTGAAGGATGCCGATCCTGAAAAAATTGCAGCTAACGCGACAGCGCTCGGCGAACTGAATAAAGATTTCGCACGTGCAGTCGGTCGTTTTGACTTCTCGTGGTGTATTGTCGCCTTTCCGAACGTGGCCTGGGCAGAACTGGTCTTCCCGGATTTAACTGGAGAAGAAGCACGCACGAAGCTTCTTGACGCGATGATTGCAGCAGTGAGAGCGGATCAGCCGGATCCTGTACTCGCCTGGGAGGAACACAATCGTAACTTAAACGCACGCGCACGATTATTGACAGAGAAAGGCTATGACCGCCTGCATTACAAATCAGAACGAACAGATGTTGAAATCGGACTTAATCAGCATCATATCTGGATGGGGGCCAGCGCAGTCAATGCGGATGGTATTGAGATACAGGTCAATATGCCGACTGAAGAGGTCTTTACCTCACCAGACTTCAGACGCGTCAACGGGGTCATCGGCAATACACGACCTTTAAGTTACAACAGCGCGATCATCGATGATTTCACACTGACCTTCAAAGAGGGTTCTGTCACTGACTTCGAAGCCGCGACAGGTTACGATGTACTGAAGAATATGCTTGAAACAGATGAAGGTGCCAGAAGACTCGGGGAAATTGCATTGGTACCGGATGATTCGCCTATCTCAAATTCAGGCATCCTCTACTACAACACACTGTTTGATGAGAATGCATCTTGTCACGTTGCGCTGGGCCGCTCATTCCCAGGTGCGCTTGCAGGTGGTAAGGACCTCACTAAAGAAGAGCTGGAAGCACAGGGCCTTAACCAGTCACTGATTCATGTCGACTTCATGATAGGCGGTCCGGATCTCTCTATTGAAGGCGTTCACAAGGATGGCACAAAAGAGTTCATCTTTAAGGACGGGAACTGGGTCATTTAATGGTAGAATGAAAAGAAAAAAGAGGTGATTGTGATGACAGGACCATCACTTAAACAATTGACGGCACATCGCCAGATTCATGATACCGGGCTCGCTTTAGCTGTAGAAATGACAGATGATCTGGTCATGATGCTGCGAGACAATGATGAGCAGCAGATTGTGCTGCAGGTTGTCCAGTTAGTGGAGTTCTGGGAGTCCCGTGTCATCAGTCATGCGGATGCTGAAGAAGAAGCGGATGGCTTCTACAGTGAGATGGCTGCTCAGTCAGACGAATTAAGTGAGAAAGTGATCATGCTGAAGAGAGATCATCAGCTTCTGCGAGACCTTGTTACCAAAATCAAAAGTCAGATGGAAGATGAAGGGTTCAGTAAACAGATCATTGATTATTTCAGAACGCTGATTATACTGAACGAAATACATTCTAGAGACGAAGAAAAATATTTACTGCAATAAAAAAAGCGCCTCGGCGCTTTTTTTATTTATCTTCGGTCACTGCTCCGCTGAACGGATCAACGTTATATTCATGTTCAGTCGTCCCGTCCACTAATGTCGCTTTAAATACAGGAACATTATCATCTGTTTCTAATGACCATTCTTTGACTTTGGCATTAGGACCGACTTTATCTTGAGCCTTCTTGATGATATCGTCATAGTTCATCGCTTTATCTAAATTGATGGCTGTTTTCTTTTCGTTGTCTTCTTCAGTATGCATCAACTTACGGCTATCCATGCCATAAGTATATTCTACATTTTTATTGCCTTCATTCTGGCTGATTTTATACACCCATTCATTGTTCTCTTTTTCAAACTTGATATCTGTGATTTCGCCTTTGTTCTTCTGCGATTCAAGCACTTTAATGATATCGTCTGGTGTTGACTTGATATCGTTGAGTGCTAAAGCCTGTTCACTGCTGGTATTACTATTTGAAGAAGACTGACCTTCATCATCTTTTTCTGCGTCATTCGAATCATCCATGTCATTATCATCAGAATCTTTCGCTACATTCGCATCTTCATTACTTTTAACGTCTGTTGACTTGTTCGTTTCACCAGAATTCACTTCTGATTTCGCATTATCATCTGGATTTGTCTGTTTATCATTACTGTTATCCGCATCACAGGCAGCAAGTGCGAGACCGGCGGAAAGAATGAGTCCTAACGCTTTGAATTTCATGGAAACAACCTCCAGTTACATATTTATTACTTATTTAACCTAAACTGAAAACTTTTAAACTTCCGGTTCTAAGAAATACGATTTTAAAGATGCTACATCTGTTATAAGTGCGACTGCAGGGTAAGACGAAAGTTCTTCTGAGGATCCATAGCCGTATAAAACCCCTATCGCGTCTATCTGGTTAAGCTCTGCACCGATTAAATCATGTTTGCGGTCACCGATCATAACACATTTTTTTTGAGGCAGCTCAAACTCTTCAATCAGATGTTGAATGACATCTGATTTCTGATTGCGTGTACCATTGAGTTCACTGCCTGCTATCCCGTCAAAGTAGTGACTTAGACTAAAATGATCTAAAATGATTTTTGCATAATCAATGGGTTTGCTCGTTGCCACATAGAGATGATAGCCATTTTCTTTCAGGCTATTAAGCAAATCTTCTATCCCTGGATAAACTATATTTTCATAGAGCCCTTGATCTGCAAAGTACTCACGATAAAACTTTAGGGCTCGCATATTATCATCACCGTACAGACCGTAATCTTTTTCAAAACTGTCTTTAAGAGGAGGGCCGATGAAGTGAACTAATTCGTTATGAGCAGGTGCTGTAATCTCCATCTTATGAAGTGCATGAACGATAGAATTCGTGATGCCTTCTTTTGGGTCTGTAAGAGTACCATCCAAGTCAAATAAAAGATGGTTGTACATTAACGTATCCCTCGTTCATATTGTTTCGGCACTTCGATATCATCTCTGAGTGCTTTGACCGCATGAATCGCCCAGTAGGGGTCGTTCAGCATCCCGCGGCCGACCGCCACTAAGTCAGCACTGTTATCCTGAAGTATCATCTCGGCGACAGCCGGCTCGTCCAGTATACCGACCGCGATTACAGGTGTCTCTAATTCTTCCTTGAAACGACGTGCAAAGCTGACCTGATACCCTGGATAGTTGCCGGGTTTGTCTTGCCCTGGAGGTGCCTCACCGCCTGATGAGATATCAAAGATATCTACACCTGCTTCTTGATAGCGGCGACCCATCTCAAGTGCATGCTCTATATCGTAGCCGCCGTCCATATATTCACGTGCTGAAATGCGGAAGAGCAGCGGCATATCATCCGGCATCACCGCTTTAACCGCTTTGATGACTTCTACACCGAATAAGGCTGAATCCTGGCCGTATTTATCTTCTCTGTGATTGATGCCTGGTGAATGGAACTGATGGATTAAGTAACCATGTGCGCCGTGGATTTCAATTGTATCAAACCCGGCTTCGACTGCACGTCGTGCTGCTTCCTGATACTTAGTAACCATCTGTTCTGCTTCTTCTGTTGAAAGGGCGCGTGGATGACGGACCGGACCGAACTTTGTCGGTTCCTCAAGCGGTGTCTCGGAGGCACTGACTGGGGTCTCGATATGCGTCGCTTTACGGCCGGCATGGGCGATCTGGATGGCAGCCTTACTGCCATTCGCGTGAATGATATCAACTAATCGTCTGTAGGCCGGAATCTGCGCGTCATCCCATAAGCCGAGACAGTTGGCAGTGATACGACCGTCCGGTTCGACATTCGTCATTTCGACAATAATAAGCCCTGTCCCTCCCACAGCACGGGATGCGTAGTGAACATAGTGCCAGTCAGTCGGTGTACCGTCTTCTTCTGTAACGGAATACTGACACATCGGGGGCATCACAATCCGGTTTTTCAGCTCAAGATTCTTCAATGAATAAGGTGTATTTAGAATAGTTTTCATGATTGTCATCTCCTCAAGGCTATTATAAAGGGAAGTAAATCGTGAAGGTAATCATAAGCATTTATTTACAAATAATCTCAGTATTGATATACTAATGATAGAACAGATATTTTTTTAGGTGGATTATTGTTATATATTATATAGAACAGAGGTGAGGACCATTTATATTGAGATTGATGAACAGTCCGAAATTCCGCTCTATTTGCAGCTAGCCAATCAGATCATCAGAGCGATTGCGACGGGTGAGGCGATGCCATATGAGCCATTGCCTTCCGGACGTGCATTAGCCGGTGATCTCGGTATCAACATGCATACCGTGAATAAGGCTTACCATTATCTTGAGGATAAACAATTTATTCAAGTGCTGCCGAAGTCCGGTGCCATCATTCATCCGGCTGCACGCCGTCAAGCGACGCAAGAAGAAAAAGAAGATATCAGCAACCGGCTGCAGCCTATTATTGATGAAGCAAAGTGCCTTCAATTAACGGATGACGAAATTTATCAACTGATAAAAGGGGAGAAAATCTGATGGAAACTCTAGTACTGAGTCTGATAGTTTTAATGACAGGATTGATGATGTTGTTTTCCGGGCGATGGATCAGACGAAACCTGCTCTTCAGTATTTATGTACCGGATGAGCAGCAACGCCGTGCTGAAATAAAAGCGATGCAACAGAGCTACAGAAATAGCATCATCATCGTTTCTGTTGCTGCGGCCCTGTTAACGGCCCTGCTGCTGGCTCTATTATCTGCAGGATGGGGAATGGCAGCTTTTATCATTATCATCCATACATTGATCATAGCTGAGCTGCTGATCTATAGCCGAAGCTACCGGTCTCTAAAGCAGCTGAAAGAAGAGGAGGACTGGATGGCAGGCAAGCAGGTTGTCCGCGCCACTGATACAACCGTCAGAAAGGATCTGCATGTGCTGCCGTCTGTTATCTATCTGATACCAGCCGCTATACTCTTACTGGCCACACTTTATACGTTATTCCATTATCCGGAGCTACCGGAACGAGTAGCCGTACACTGGGGTCTAGATAATCAACCTGACCGTTTTGAACAAAAAAGTCTGATGACGGTCTTTCTGCCGGCTGGAATGGGATTTTTTACTTTGTTTATTATGGCAGCTGTTTCCAACGCGACAGATATGATGCCGCTCAAGCTGAATCCGGCAGCTAGAAAAGCATCTGCTGATTATGAGGTGAGGACGCGCAGAAATAACAGCTATGTGATTTTTATGATCAGTATGATCATGGCACTGCTGTTCAGTTTTATCACCATTCAGCAGGTCATTATACCGAATGAGAACCTGCCAGCAGCTTTTATGCCGGTCGTCCTGATCGGCACTTTCTTGCCGGTGATTGCCGGCATGTACCTCCAATGGCAGGCAGATAAAGACTACCGACATGCAGCAGCGGAAAATGATAAAGCACCTTATCATGATGATTCGAACTATGTATTAGGCCTATTCTATTACAACAAACAGGATCCGAACGTCTGGGTACCGAAAGTCTCGCAGTTTGGTATGACATTGAATATGGCCCGGACAGAAGCGAAACTGCTGGCGGTTCTTTTTGTGATTGTGCTGTTAGGACCCGTTCTCATCATTGAATTATTGATGTAGCCATCCGTCTGCAAATATTAGCAAAATTCTGTTTTTTTACCTATAATGAAAGAAAGGGCAGTAAAGGTGTGAGAATATGTATCAGGTAAAGACAGAGATCAAAATCATTCCAGACGGCTTTAACGCTGTTAATGATTTCTTTCACGACCATGTATTTCGCAGCTACGTTGAACTCGGGGCGCGACTCGTCGGCCGCTGGGTAGATGAAGATTACACTCAGATTACGGAGATATGGGATTTTCAGGACCGTGAACATTATCAGCAGTTCTTTAATCTGAGAAAAGAAACGTCGCACTATAAGAACAGCCGCTTGCAGAAGATTGCTAATGACAAGTGGATCATCTCCAAGAAGGAAACACATATGATGCCGACGGGTAATTACTTTCAGCCGCGGCATAGTGTATCCGCCAGTGTCTATGTACAGAATGAAGCGGGTGAGACACTCCTCGTCCGCAGTCTGCATCGCAGTGACACACTCGAGATGCCGGGCGGTGCGCTGGATAAGGAGGAAAGTCTTGTCGATTGTGCAGTGAGAGAAGTGAAGGAAGAGACAGGACTGGATGTCGAGATCAAGGGGCTCCTCTGCATCACTCAGAACTTATCAAGTGGTGTCATCAATTTCAGCTTCCATGGTGAAGTCATAGGGGGCGAGCTTGCAGATTGCGAGGGTGAGACACAGGATGTCGGTTTTTATGATATCTCTGATACGCAGCTGCATGTACACGTGACTTATCCGCATTTTAAGGAGCGCATCCTTGAATGCAGCAAGCTGAACTATCTGCCATTAGATATGTATGAAGTCAGACCTTATCATCTGACGCAACGCTTAAAAGGCGCTCATCATTGAGCGCCTTTTTATATTTATTCGCTGGCAAACGTGATAGTGCTGTCGATTTGACCATGAATTGTCTGGATATCCAGCGCATGACCAGCTAGCCATTTCCCGAAGTCCAGTTCGACCGGTGACTGGTTACCGCCGAGTGCAAACAGAGCCTTCAATTCCTTGGGGAAATAGCAGCTGGTATGAATCGTGCCACTCCAGCTGGCATATTTGTCGCTGAAAATCCCTGCCTCCGTGTTATTCATGATTCGAAATGCCTGATCCGCAGTCAGGGCATCTGTCACCTGTTCCGTCATCGCCTGCATGCGCATCTTGGAATCAGTCAAGACCCGTCTATTCTCATGCGTCAGGACTTCAAAATGATTGGTACAGTAGTGATGGTCACGAACAACGACATCCCGCGGTGTAATCTCGATGATTTTTGTTGTACCGGAAGGGTCGAGAACGATATAGGAGAAGCTTGAACGGTGAGGGAGCTCATGCAGGAGATCGACGACATCCTGCACATTCGCACAGGTCTCTAGAATCAGCCGGCCGACCATATAGCAGACAAAGCCGTCCCCGGGCTTCTTACGATGCATGAAATTATAACCCATCGTAAGGCCGAGCTCGTTGATACCATCCATGCGGCCGGTGATACGGGAGACCGGAGCCATCGTCGCCAGACCGCCGTCATTCGGCTGGAAGAAAGTGAGACGGCCATCATAAGTCGCAGGGTGATAATCATAGTTACGGACCAGATAGGAATCTGACGTAAAAACAGAACAGCCGCTTTCCTTGGCATAGACCCGGTAGTGACCGAAATTGAGCAGCACCTGTTCAAGACTGAGCTGAAGGCCATCCTGGATTCCCATCAGCTCCTCCCAGATCTTCGGTGCAAACTGCTGATAGACCTTCTCCGTTTCAACAGGATCGATATCAAAGCGAGGACGGCGCAGACGCCATTCGCGTTCACGGTTCTCCATCATCAGTGTCGACTTCAGCCATTCAGCCTGCGCGAGCCCGAAATCATAATGACTCCCTCTGAACTCAGTGATCACACTTTTCACTTGTTGCATTCAATCACGTCCTTACTGGAATTAGATTTATTTTAACATAGAGGAAGCGTCATCCCCATGCAGGTCGACTCCCTTCTCATTTTAAGATTTATTAATCCAAAGAGATTAAAAGTGTAATAACCGTCTTCCCTTGACTTTTGCATATATATATCCTAAGGTGGGTACCGAGGAGTGATAAAATGAGAACGTTTGAACAGGAGAAGGATCTTTTTTTCATCGATAGTTCAACGTACGAACTTTTAACAGAACACTTAAAAACGACCGTGGTATGTCCTAAGGATGAGTTTAAAGGACATATTCTTTATAAAAATTTTCATGTCAGCAATTGCCACCGCACCTGGCAGATTGCCGATTATGACTATGTCATTGTGGCGCGTCCTGGCTGGTATGAATCACTTTCAAGTGAGCTGCAGCAGCTGATTTATGAGGAGCAGCGCCGGACAGGCTCCCGGCTCGTCCTCGGCCATCTGCTGATTACTCAGCAGTTCTGGCGTAGTCTGGCACCAGCCACACAGCAGAGACTGATCCATTTTTATGATGAGAAGATTGAAGAGGTGGATATCAGTGGTCTGCCTGAACGTTTCCAGCAGCTGCATCATGTTTTTCCGGAGGAGCACGGCGGCAACTGTTTCGCGACAGCGCTGTACGGGGTGGTAGATGATCCGGCCTTATTGACAGAGTGGGTGCATAGTCAGACGTTCCTTGATATGCTTGAAAGAAATCATTTCCAGCGTTTTGACCGTGCAACGAAAGACAGTGTTCTGGTCTTTGAGAAGGACGGTGTGGTCGTCCATGCCTGCTATGTCATTGATGATGAGTACTGCTTCAATAAATCCGGTCAGACTTTCTTCAATCCGTGGCATATCGCGCGTATAGACAAAGTGATGGCAGACTGGTATGACTGCAAAGTAATGTTCTTCTGTGACCCGTCCAAACTGGATCAATTAGTGAACTTAGGCATTGATGACAAAGTCGTCGCATAATAAAAAGGTGAGAGATTATGTTCTCTCACCTTTTTCTGTATTAATAAACGCCGATCTGATCCCAGGCACTACCTACAACTTGAGCATCTGCTGTACCATATAAGTCTGTTGCAGACTGAATGAGTGCTGCCCGTGCATCGCTGAATGTTGCATTTGATGTTAAATACTGTGTCAGTGCACGGTAATAAATCTGTTCTGATTTCACTTTGCCAAGCTGTGTGACCGTATTGTAGAATGCTTTATTCGGGATACCGCTGTTATAATGGACACCGCCGTAATCACCTGCTTCTGTGTTAGGCAGGTAACGGTAGTTATTCATATGGGCTGGTTGGTTATAAAGAGTAGGGTTAGAGAGAC
Source organism: Macrococcus bovicus (assembly GCF_030376725.1). Lineage (NCBI taxonomy): Bacteria > Bacillati > Bacillota > Bacilli > Caryophanales > Staphylococcaceae > Macrococcus > Macrococcus bovicus. Next base: position 1,760,901 of record NZ_CP128470.1, on the reverse strand, counting down.
TTCTTAAACCATCTCCTGCCACATTTGGTGTATAGACATCTTCACCGATCAGGAAATCACCTGAGTCAACGAAATAGGCGAAGATATCAGAGAATGATTCGCTTAACGCGCCTGACTGATTCTCGTAAGCAAAACCAACAGCGCTATCAGTCACGGCATGTGTCAGTTCATGCGCCACTACATCATTTGCGCCTGATAAAGCTTTGAAAGTAGAGCCATCGCCGTCACCATAGACCATGACTTGTCCGTTCCAGAATGCATTATTATAGTTCACACCGAAATGAACGATAGAATAAATCGGTGAACCGGCATTGTCATAAGAGTTGCGGTTGAAACGTGCTTTATAATAATCGTAAACGACATCAGCGTTGTAATGCGCATCCACACCTGCTCGCTGTGTCTGAGCAGTGAAGTATTTGTCACGGTCTGTCATCAGACTATAAGTGGAAGTGGTATTCTTTGCATCATATGTTTCAATCAGACCTGAATGCGTGAAATCAGTCAGTGAATAGATGCCTCTGTTAAAGTTCAAATTGATAGTTTTACTGGTCCCGCTGACGCCAGTTCCAGTCCCTGTTGTAGCCACGTCTTTAATTAAGTTCTGCTTGCTGATGACGGCGCCGGTCTCTGCATCAATCTGGATCAGCCAGTTGGCAGCTTCCGGTGTAAGATAGATCAGCTGGATATTGTAGACGATTTTATTCTTGTCCGGGTTGATGACAGTCTCCACTTTATTGACGACTTTACGGCCCATATTGCTGACTGCTTCAGGTGAAACGCCAACTGCTGCATAAGCTTTCTGAATAGCCTGAACTTGAGTCAGTTGTTGTGTATTAGTAGGTGCGAGTGTAGACTGGTCTAAGTCACCGTTGACCATCACGACGTTGCCATTAGCATCTACGTGAACTTTGACTTCTGAGTTAATAGCAAATTTTCCATTTGCTTTAGGTTTTAACGTATAGTGTGTAAAGCCGAGTGAGTCTTTATCAGCTGATACAATCACGTATTGGTTATAGCTTTTTTTCACTGCTTTATAGCCCGGCAGGTCCTTCAGCACTTTCTTTATATCTTGAGAAACCTGTGTGTGTGGTTTGATAGATTGTGCAGAAGCATGAGGCGCGATAAGTGTTGCCATAATGCCGGCAGAAAGCAGGGCAGGTGTCAGTTTTTTCAAGTGTTTATCCTCCATTTAACGCTTTAATATAGCATAACTATACAGCAAAATAGTTAAAATGCAATAGGTTTTCTGAAGGATTAAAATCAAATTTTTGTATCATAATACACATAAAAAAGAAGGGCTTCCTGATGTAAGAAGTCCTTCTTTTTTATGTTAATAAACGCCGACACTTGACCATGCATTTGCGATAGTGTTCGCTTCAGTGGAGCCATATAAATCCTGAGCGGAACGGATGAGTGCAGCACGTGCATCGGAGAATGAAGCGTTAGGTGTCAGGTAATAAGTGAGGGCACGGTAATAGATTTTCTCAGCTTTTGCTTTACCGATGACGGTTACCGTATTATAGAACGCTTTGTTCGGGATACCACTATTGATATGAACGCCGCCGTAATCACCGTCTTTTGTATTCGGCAGATTGCGATATTGATTCATATGAGCAGGCTGGTTGTACTGTTCAGGATTAGACATGCTGCGCAGGGCATCGCCCGCTACGCCTGGTGTGTACACATCTTCACCCATCAGGAAGTCAGGGTCTACGAAATAGCCGAATACATCAGAGAATGATTCATTGAGTGCACCTGGTTGATATTGATAGACAAGTCCAGCTGTATGTTCTGTCACAGCGTGTGTCAGTTCATGTGCAATGACATCATTTGCGCCTGATAGCGGAGAGAAGGTGCGGCCATCGCCATCACCGTAGAACATTGCTTCACCATTCCAGAATGCATTGTTGTAATTGCGGCCGAAGTGGGCGACTGAATAGAGCGGCGCGCCTTTTCCGTCGTAAGAGTTGCGGTTATGTGTGTTCAGGTAATAGTCATAGACTTGATCCGCATAATAGTGGGCGTCAACCCCTGCACGTTGTGTTGTGCTGGTGAAAGCATTATCGGTGTCGGACATCAATGTGAAGTTAGTTTCAGTATTATGAGCATCATATGTCTCGATGTTGCCTGTATGCGTCTGGTCAACAAGGTAATATTTGCCGCTGTCTGACACTAGATTAAGTGATTTATAATCTCCTTTGTTGCCATAACCATAGCCGGTTGTTGCGACCTCTTCAAGCAAGTTTTTCTTTTGGATGACAGCTCCTGTCTCAGCATCGATTTGCACATGCCAGTTCGCAGGTTCTGGCGTAATATAGATAAGCTGGACATCGTAGACGTATTTATTGGATTCTGCGTTAATCGCAAGTTCCGCTTTTTTCACCACTTTACGGTCCATATTCTTGACTTCTGATTCCTTCACGCCAGCCGCTTCGAATGCCTTATCAACGGCAGTTTCACTTGAAATCTTCTGCGAGTTCGTCGGCGCAAGTGCTTTCTGGTCCAGATCACCATTGACAAAGACAATCTGTCCCTCTTGATTGACGTGAACTTTGACTTCTGAATGAAGTGCAGCTTTGCCATTCACTTTTGGCTTCAATGTGTAATGCGTGAAGCCGAGGTTATCTGTTTCGGCACTGACCACTTCATATTGTTTATAGTTCTTTTTCACTTCTTTCGAGCCTGGAAGATTTTTCAGTGCTTTTTTAGCATCTTGCTTATCGTGCACTTTTTCCAGCTGAGCAAGGGATTTTGACGCATCTGACTTTGCTTCTGCGACATGGCCAGGTACTAGTGAAGCGAGCATTACGGATGAAAGAACTGCAGGTGCAATAAATTTTTTCATTTTGATGTCCCCTTAATTTGAAGTATTTGTGAAGCTTAAATTGATTATAATCAGAAAATTATAAAAATACAATAAAAATATTAATAAAAAATATAAAAAATATGTATATAAATATAAAAGCGGACAAATGCACATAAAAAAAGCGCTTATCCTTTAGATAAGCGCACTGATGATCATATGTTATGAGCCGGTGATTCCCAGTTCAAAATGAGCACGTTTCAGTTTATGGGTATTGCCTACTGCATGAAATGTAAGTAAGCATAATGAAGGCGCACTAAGGCGATTGAAATCATCATCTTCTCGTGTGATCTTCATGATGACAAGCGTATCTTCCTGCCGGTCCGCTTTATAGATAACCTCAAAATTCCAATCCTGTACCGTTGAAAAACGTTCTTCAAACACCTGGATCATATTGTTATAATCGCCATACATCACATGCCCATCAGGGTAGACAAATTCTACCGCTATGTCAGGTTCAATAAGGGTTTTGATTTCTTCGAGATTCTGATGCTGCCAGGCAGCGAGGAGTTGTACATGTGACAAATGAGTCATTCCTTCTCTATCAAGACTTTAGAGTATTATACCATAGGTTGTTTTAAATATTTTATAACGGGAAATTAATATGGTAAAATAAAATCATTATGATGATAGAGGTGAAACACATGAAGGGATTTTTTAAAGCTTTATTCTTTATCGTATTTTTACTAGCGATTGTTGTAACAGGTGGAGCTGCTTTCTTATTCACTCGTTTTAAAGCAGATTTTGAAGATATCGAGCGTCGTACAAAGGATATCGTTGCACAAATTGAAGCGCAAAACCCATAAAAACTTGCCTGCGGGCAAGTTTTTTTTATGGTCTGGATGAGCGGCGCGTGATCAGGAGCATACTGATACCACTGACAGCAAGAATAGAACTGAGCCATTTTGTAAAGTCATGTTCTCCTGTCTGAGGCAGTTGTACTGATTTTTTCTTCTGAGGCCGGCTGACTTTTAGAGGTATTATCTCCTCTGTGCTTACTTGCGGACGAGGGTCGACTCGAGGTGCTGAGACAGTTAGTTGTGGTGCGCCGTTTACCTTCCTGCTAGACGTTTTTCTGATTGCTTGATGTGTTGTTTCGTAGGGTGTTTTCGGATGTGACGGTTTGAGTGTCTGAGCTGCTTTGACTGTCTTTTCTTTTTTAGCGGGGACTTTCACTGCTTTTTGTGGCACCGGCATGTGTTGAGGGGGGTTAGTCTTCTGATTGATAGTTTTCTTAGGGGGCTGCTTCAATGTCTGTTGCTGGGTCACAGGGTCATGAGATGACAGGTCTGAATGACGATGAATGGCAGGTTTCTTCGGTGTTTTCGGTATTTTCGGTGTTTCTGGTATCTTCGGTTTCTCGGTAGGTTTCTGGATGACAAGAGCAGCTGATATTCTTTCCGGAGCCCGCTGCTGTACAGACACTTCCTCAGAACTGCCTGTTGCTGAGTCAACCTCTGACCCTTCTTGTATCACGACATCATTTTGTTCATCAGGCTGAAACGTTGCCCGGGCTTTGACACGAGAGAGTTTGTGGTCGCCAGGGGCCAGGTGAAGAAGCAAGCAGCCTTCTTCATCTGTCATCACTTCTTCGCCGTCTAACAGCAGAGGTTGTGAAGACAAGGGTTCATTATACTGATTGATGACTTGAATGAGTGTTTCAGCTGGCTGCTCAAGTGACTCATCAGGTATGTCAGACTCGACTGTCTCCTCTTCTGGCAAAGTGAAGTGTTTATCGTCCTCCTCTTCTTGCAGCAGCTGTCCGTCAGACCCTGTTTCTATCTGATCATCGACAATTACAGTGAGTGAGTAATGAGAGTCAGAGTCGACCGGGTTAATAAGAGGGGCAGGGGTAGGGGCGGTGGCCAGAGCAGTCATGAATAGCATACCGAAGTGTATCATGAGTCATCTCCTTCGTTTTCTTTTTATTGTGACAGGTCACCGGCATCGAATCTACCGTATTACTGTTTCTATAGAATCTCTACATAGCTGTTACAAATCAGTGGAAATAGGGCCATTATTAAAAAGTTGAAATCCATGTATTTACATTTAGGACATGATTAATAGGTTGATGTAAAAAATAAGCTTAATTAAATTTACAAAAAAACTATCTGAAGAATTCAGATAGTTTCAAGGGTGATATTGATGACATCCATGAATGAAATGAAGCACATCTGCTGATCTGCTTGATTGATTCCGATGATATGTAGAGCCCACCTATCAATTCTCTCGATAGTCATTACGAGATCATTGATGTAGCCCTCATGATAGAACTGAATCAGAACAGGGCACTGCTGCCGTTTCGCTTCTCGCAGTGCAATGTCCAGCTCCTCGAGACGATCTTCTGATAGTTCAGGCCGGTCGATCTTGTTCTGATTCTCTATATGCTGTCTGACAATTTGGAACTGCTCAGGCATCGTCGCAAATGGCGCCCATTTAATCATGCCTCGCCCTTTTGGGATGTGCGGATTCAGCTGGCTCGGCTCAACTTGACGATAATCCAGCTCACCATAGACTGGATGCTCCATAACATCACTTCTTTCGCTGATGTAGCTTCATTATACGAACATATGTTCGATATTGCAACCATATTTATGATTTTTCATGATACCGCATAAAAAAACCGCCGCTTTCTTAGTGAAAAGCGGCGGTTAGTTCGGTTAGCACAAGGTCTAAAGGCAGAGTTTTCGATGCTCTGATATTTTGACCGGCCCAGTTGCTCATATAACCAACCTCTTGCTGCTTCTTGGCAGCTGCTCTGATATCCTGCGTCATTATATTCATATAGGCATAGGGTGGAAGGTCTCTATGTGCAAGCTGAGTCATCATTTCATTCTGAATGCCCCGGGCCGTTCTGCCGGTAAATGACTGAGTGTAAAGCGCGTCAGTTTCAGTCGCTTCAGCAATCGCCTTTTTATGAAGGGGATGCGCTGTGCTTTCAACCGTGTTCAGGAATCGGGTGCCGATCTGCACATATGAGGCGCCGAGTGCGAGAGCCGCTTGGATGCCGCGCCGATCGCTGATACCACCTGCTGCGATAACGGGTAGGGATACAGCGTCCACAACCTGCGGCACAAGCGCCATGAGGCCGATAGATGGCGCTTCGGTGAATCCGCCTTTATGTCCTCCCGCCTCATACCCTTGAGCCACGATGAGATCGACACCCGCCTGCTCCATGATCAGCGCTTCTTCAACTGTAGAGATAGTACCGATAACGGTGATATCTGCTTGATGCAGTTTATTTACCAGAGCAGAATCTGGACAGCCGAATGTAAAACTGACGATAGGCACCTTTAAATTGATGCAGAGCTCAACATAATCTTTCAAAGATGCTTCAGGTGTAAAATCGTAACGATGAATAGGTGGAATATGAAGGATTTCTCTGATGTGATTGAGCGTCTGGTTGACCGCTGTCACATCTGGTACAGGCGGACGGTCATTTGCAAACAGATTGACCTGAAAAGGGTGAGGGGTCATGGACTGAACTGTCTTGATCTGTTCTGTCAGTTTTGAAAGTGGAAGATTTCCTGCTGCGATTGAGCCGAGACAGCCGGCATTTGATACGGTAGCGACAAAGTCAGGCGGAATAATACCACCTGCCATAGGTGCCTGAATAATAGGATACTGAACGGATAACATGACAAGACCTCCATTTTATTCGGGTATCGGTTGTTTGAAGATGCGAGTATGAACAGCGAGATAGAAGAGCAGCATACCGATAAGACCCATAATGATGACATAGAGTGACATCATTATGCTGTTTAACACGACGCCGATGATCAGCCCGGAACTCGCAACAAGGCCGGCCCCACTGTAACCGAGAGAACTGAATGCGATATAGCTTGCCCGTTTATCCTCTGGCATCAGCTTCGCCTGGAAGACTGAAATAATCGGTGTCTGCATCAGCTCACCGACTGTTGCGAGGAAGATGACAAGCATCAGTAAATACCAGGTCGTCAGATGATGAGCAAGACCATAACCTGCAGTGTAAAGAAAAGTGCCCATCAAGAGGACATAGACCTGATTGCGATGTTCTGTCAGCTTGGCAATCAGGAAAGTGATGGTGACGACAAGCAGTGTATTCTCAATCAGCAGGATACTCATCATACGTACCCCGTCAACATGGACACCGAACAGGTCAATGGGCTTAAAGACATTATGGAGTCGCACCCCGATATAATTGGTCAATGCGAACTCAGCTGAAAAAACAAAGATCATCGCTGACGTAAAGACGACAAAACGTGTGTCTTTCAGCGCGACCTTATAACTGCTCAGTAAATCACGTAGCCAATGAGCTTCAACGACCTTACGTGCTTTATGGACGGTCGGATCGATAAGATAACGCTGGAAGATAGCCGTATTGACCAGCATGATGAGCACGATGAACATAAAGAGCAGAACCCGGTGGTCCTTGTAGAACAGACCGCCGATAGCTGTGCCGATAGCAGTCGCAAGATTGTTGGTCCAGTAAGACATCACATAGACAGACTTTCTCATCTCTTCGGTTGTAGAATCAATGATCAATGCCTCCAGGGCGGGAAATATCATAGCCCCGCTGACGGCAGTGAATATAAAGAGAAGTGACACGATCCAGGGCATATTGATGGCGGGATGAATAAAGAGAGTCATCAATATCATAATCACGGCAAATAAGAGCTGACCGGCAACGAGCTGTCCTTTACGGCTGAAACGATCAGCGAAATAACCGCCGCACAAATTGCAGATGAGACTGAATATGACGTTGACACTCAAAAGGATACCGGATGTCACTTTACCCAGTTCATCAGCAATATAGAGGACCATAAAGGGCATGACACTCATACTGGCTGCATGATCAAAGAAACCACAGATAATTCTGAGTTTGACATTGGAGGGGAATTGTGAAAATTTCATAGCTGAATCCTCGTAGTTCTGTAGAATAACTCTATTATACCTATATTGAAGATGAAATAGTTGGATTTTTCTAACATTTTTCACTCGAAGAATGCGATGTGATAGCAAGAGTTATGAGCGATAAACGGCAAATATCGCTCATAATGCCAGTAAAAGAGCGGAATTTCTAGAGTTATGAGCGATAAACGATGAATATCGCTCATAATGCCAGTAAAAGAGCGGAACTTCTAGAGTTAGGAGCGATAAACGGCAAATATCGCTCATAATGCCAGTAAAAGAGCAGAGCTTCTAGAGTTATGAGCGATAAACAGCAAATATCGCTCATAACGTCAGTAAAAGAGCGGAATTTCTAGAGTTATGAGCGATAAACGGCAAATATCGCTCATAACGTCAGTAAAAGAGCAGAACTTCTAAAGTTATGAGCGATAAACGACAAATATCGCTCATAACGTCAGTAAAAGAGCGGCACTTCTAGAGTTATGAGCGATAAACGACAAATATCGCTCATAATGCCAGTAAAAGAGCGGAATTTCTAGAGTTATGAGCGATAAACAGCAAATATCGCTCATAACGCTGTGCCGCAATAAAAAAGGTCCTCATACATCAATATGTATGAGGACTTTCATCTATTTTGTGATGGCCAGCATAAGTTCGCGCGCGACTTTAGCTGCCACTGCATTTGATACACCTGATGCATCGTAAGGTGGCGACAGTTCCACGATGTCAGCTGCAACAACGTTCAGCTGCTCAAATATTTTGAAAGCAGGTTCCAGTTCCTTGTAGGTCAGGCCGCCTGGTTCCGGTGTGCCAGTGCCAGGGAAGATAGAAGGATCGAGGCAATCAAGATCAATCGTGACATAGACAGGCGTATCTTTCAGGATGCCCGGCAGGTCTTTCAAAGTATCGATAGAGAATTTTTCAAGTGTCGTATGTTCATTACTCCAGTCGAATTCTTCTTTAGTGCCTGAGCGGATACCATATTGGAAGATACGGCCGTCACCTGTGATGTCATGAATACGACGGACGACTGTCGCGTGACTTAAAGGCTCGCCCATATAGTCATCGCGTAAATCTGTATGAGCATCAAGCTGGATAAGAACAACATCAGGATATTTTTCGTGAACGGCACGGAAGGGACCGAGCGTCACCAGATGCTCGCCACCGATCATGAAAGGCAGCTTGCCGGCCGCTAAGATTTCGCGGGCTGTATCTTCCAGTTCATCCAGCACCTTCACTTTGTTGCCGATGGTAATATCCACATCTCCCGAATCCATGATGCGGACGTCTTCCAGGTCTTTATCAAGGTAAGGACTGTAGGTTTCAAGTCCGTATGACTCTGAGCGGATGGCATCTGCCGCAAAACGTGTACCGGGACGGTTCGAGACTGTTCCGTCAAAAGGCGCACCGTAGATGACAGTGGATGCGTCTTCAAAGGTTGCCTCACAGGCCATATAGACATGCTTATTCGGCTGCATCATTCAGCATCTCCTTGACGAATGTCGGCAGGGCGAACGCACCTGTATGGATATCTGTATTGTAGTATTTTGTTTTTAGGCCTAGTTTGTTCCATGCATCTAAATCGGCATCTTTTAATGGGTCGAATTTTTTAGACGCGAAACCGAAGAGCCAGTGACCTGACGGGTACGTCGGCATATGGAACTGGTAGACACGTGTAATCGGGAAAAGACCTTTGATCTTAGAATGTGCCCGTTTCATTTCATGGGCATAACTTGGATAGTACGGTGACTCATGCTGGTTGATCAGAATACCTTCGTCGGTCAGAACACGGAAACAGTTGTTGTAGAAGTCATGCGAGAAGAGCCCTTCACCAGGACCGATCGGATCTGTAGAGTCGACTAGAATAAGGTCATAATAACCTTCTTCTTTATTTTTGACATAAGCAAGGCCGTCTTCGAATAACAGCGTCACACGAGGGTCTTCCAATTTGCCTGCTGTAATAGGCAGATATTCCTGTGACAGACGGACGACGCGCTCGTCAATTTCGACCATGTCGATCTGTTCGATTGACTTGTAGCGTGTCAGTTCACGGACTGTACCCCCGTCACCGCCACCGATGACCAATACTTTCTTGATGTTAGGATTTGTTGCCATCGCTACATGTGTAATCATATCGTGATAGACGAATTCATCTTTCTCGTTGACCATCATCAAGCCGTCTAATGTGAAGAACGTCCCGAATTCTTCAGATTCAAAGAAGTCGATCTGCTGAAAATCAGACTGCTCAGAGTGGATGTGTTTATTTGTCTTGATTGAGAAACGAACGTTATCTGTATGATTTTCTGTATACCAAAGATCTAACATGGAAAGTCCTCCTTATTTTACGTCGACTTCGACAGGTTTGAATGATTCGACTACGATTTCACCTTTAGAATATTTGTGGATTTTATCAGCCATACCGCGGCCGATTTCATATGAATCAGACAGTTCAGCTTTTAATGCTTTCTCCAGGTAATCTTCAGCTCTCCATGGGTCTACTGTATCACCACATGTAAAGACGTCAACAGATGCATAGCCATATTCCGGCCATGTATGGATGGTTAAATGAGATTCAGAGATGATAACAGCACCTGATACACCGTAAGGATTGAAAGTGTGGAAGCAGCTTTCAACGATAGTGGCACCTGATACACGTGCCGCCTCGTTCATGATCTCTTCAATTTTATCGTGGTCTTTTAAGATATCTTTATCACAGTTATAGTATTCGATTAAAACGTGTCTGCCTAAAGTTGTTAATTTCATGGTTAATTGTCCTCTTTTCTATTCATAATATAAACTTGATTTGAATTTTCAGTGCCAATCTTGATGATCGGCTGGTTATTGATGAACTGCCAGTAATCAATGACTTCCTGCGAAATGCGTTCACCGGCCATCAAGATAGGGATACCCGGTGGATAAATCATAAGAGATTCAGCACAGATTTCACCCAGTGCTTCTTCAATGGAGACGGGATGTTTCTCGCCGTACAGGACTTCACGCAGTCCCATCGCCTGCTCCGGAATGGAGAGCTGTTTCAGTACCGGCGCGTGGACTTCACGCGTGGCGTCATGGTGCTTACGGCTGATATCCATGAGTGCATCGCGCAGGCGTTCAAGGACATAGGCATTATCTGCTGCTGTCACAATGCCCATGACGACGTTGGGTTCAGCGAGTTCCATCTGAATATGGTAATCACTACGCAGAAGTTTATAGATCTCAAAACCTGACAGATTGATGGTTGAATCGACATAGATTGTCAGTTTTGTCTCGTCCAGGTCCTGATCATAAAGTCTGTTGAACTCATGTCCATCCAGCATATGGAAACCTGGAATGGCAGTGACGGCTTCCTTGAATTGATGCACATGTGGCATCAATGCCTGAATGCGTTCCCGGCCGTGCAGTGCCAGATGTTTACGAGCGATATCGAGCGATGACATCAGCAAGTAAGAAGCAGAAGTAGACGTCAGCATATTGATGACACTCTTGACCTTATGCTGATCCACGCGGTGGCCTTTGACGAGCAGCACACTCGACTGAGTGAACGAGCCGCCTGTCTTATGCAGACTCGTGGCAGCGAGGTCAGCACCTGCCTCCATACTGGAGATAGGCAGTTCAGGTGAGCATCTGAAATGTGCACCATGCGCTTCGTCGACGAGCACCGGCATATCATGGGCGTGAGCAAGCTCGACGATGGCTTTCAAGTCGCTGACCGCACCGAAGTAAGTCGGATTCATAATGAAGACGGCCCGGGCATCAGGATGAGCTGCGATAGTTTGTTCCACCGCTCTGACACTTAAGTTATGAGCGATACCGAACTCTGTATCAAATTCGGGCAGGACATAGATCGGTGTGACATCAGCCAGCGCCATCGCGTTCAGTACAGATTTATGGACATTGCGCGGCAGAATGAGCTTGTCACCCGGCTTACAGACAGAAAAAATCATGGCCTGAATGCCTTCAGTTGTACCGTTCACAAGGAAGTGGGCCTGGTCAGCAAGATAGAAGTCAGCCATTAACGCCTGCGCTTCTTTGATGACACCTTTCGGGTTATCATAGTTATCCAGCTGCGGCATAGAGTTGACGTCATGACGCAACGTTGAGCGGCTATAGTAATGAAGGTCAGTGTCATTATCAAGTCCCCGCTTATGGCCAGGCACGTCAAAACTGATGACATCCTGTTCTTCATATAATTTCAGTGCATCAAACAGAGGCGTCTGATTATGCAGTGTTTTATCGATAGGAATTAAAGTCTTAAGTTCATAGGGTTTGAGCAATCTCACACCTCCGAGATACAGAATTGTAAAATATAGTATGACTTAACTTGAGGTTTTATATGACTACTAATTTATTTTTACCAAACAAATTGTAATGTATTACTAAACTGTTGGCAAGAAAAAAATTTGAATTTGCATATGTTTTTTTGCAGCGGGAATAGTCTGTTAAAATAAAAGAAAAAAAGGGGGCAATAAGATGATCGGATACATTGGCTCATATACCAAAAATGAAGGTAAGGGCATCTATCGTTTTGTGCTGAATGCAGAGGAGAAAACAATTGATACAGTCGAAACAGGATATGAAGTGCCCGCGTCAACCTATGTTGTACAGCACGGCAATTTCCTCTATGGCATTAAAAAAGAAAATGACAGAGCAGGCGTTGCTGCCTATAAAATTAAAGAAGAGGGCCAGCTTGAACTGATCAACGACTGTCTGGAATCAGCAGAGTCAGGCTGTCATATCTCCGTGAGTCAGGACGGAGCCTATCTCTTTGAAGCGGTTTACGGGGCGGGGGAAGCCCGTCTATATCAACTGGACACAGAAAGTGGTGCCATACAGAAACTAGTCAATGTAGTCGTCCAGGAAGGGCTCGGACCTAACGAAGATCGTCAGGATAAGGCGCATACGCATTTCATTACAGAGACACCGGATGGTAAAGCAGTGGCTGTTGATCTAGGTGCTGATGAGATTATTACCTTTACATTCGGTGAAGAAGGACTGAAGCGTGAGCAGGCATTGAAAGTTCCAGCAGGTACAGGCCCGAGACATCTAGTCTTCAACCAGAACGGAAAATACGCTTACGTCATGACGGAGCTCAGCAATGAAGTCTTTGTCCTCAAATATGACAGCGGTGAGTTTAAGCTGTTAGAGCAATATTTAGCCATTCCAGCTGCTTTCACAGAGAACACGCAAGGCGCAGCCATCCGCATGAGTCATGACAACCAGTTTGTCTATGCTTCTAATCGTGGCCACCAGAGTATCGCGGTCTTTAAAGTGGAAGAAGACGGCGCTGCACTGTCGCTGGTAGAAATCGTTGACTGCGGGGGCGACTGGCCACGTGACTTCAATATTTCCAATGATGACCAGTTCTTAGTCTGTGCCCATGAAGTCAGCGGCAATGTGGCGTTATTTGAACGTGATACTGAGACAGGCAGACTGACACTTCTTGAGAAGGAGCAACAGGCAGCTGAAGGTGTCTGTGTCCAGTTCCTGTCATGAGAATCGCGCTCTATCAGATGGCAGTAATGCCAGGCCGGCCGGACCGCGCAATGGAGAAGGTAGCGAGCTGGCTACGCGGACTGGAAGGGATTGATATTGCAGTCCTGCCTGAAATGTGGAATACATCTTACGAACTAGAGCGATTGGATGAACTCGCGGATGAAAAAGGTAAGCGTGAAATGGACTTCTTAAAGACACTTGCTATGGAAAAGAAGATTCATATTGTCGGTGGCTCGATAGCAGTATCAGAAGAAGGCAAACATTTTAATAGAAGTGTAATTATTGATCAGCACGGTGAAGTGGTCTATCAGTACGACAAAGTGCACTTAGTGCCGATGCTGGATGAACCCCGTTACTTATCAGCAGGGGAACAGTTTGAGCCGTTTGAACTCGCGGGCGAGAAAATGGGGGTCATCATCTGTTATGATCTAAGGTTCCCTGAGCTGATGCGCCGACTTGCTTTAGAAGGAGCAGAAATCATTTACGTGGTCGCAGAGTGGCCGGAAGAACGAATGGATCATTTCACCACCCTCCTTAAAGCGCGGGCGATTGAAAATCAGTGCTATATTGTAGCATGTAATGCAGCAGGCGGATGTAACGGCACAGTCTTCGGCGGTCAGTCGATGATAATAGAGCCGACTGGACAGGTGCTGGCAGCAGCGGGTCAACAGGAGGAAACCCTCATCGCGGAGATAGATATAGAACGTTCGACAGAAGTAAGACAGGCAATACCCGTGTTTGAATCACGCAGACCGGAATTGTATTGACACAAAAACCGTCCCTCATAGGAGAGACGGTTTTTGTGTTGAATAGAGTGTTATTAGGTTATGAGCGATAAACAGGAAATATCGCTCATAACACCAGAGAAAGAGCATTGTCCCTTGAGTTATGAGCGATAAAGTTGAAATATCGCTCATAACACCTCAGGCAATTGGTATGTCCTATTTTTATTCGCCCCGTTTTTCGCACAGATTTCCTGCAGCAGACGACGGACGGTTGCCTTGGAGAAACCGCTCCACTGACTCACCTCAGCTGTCGTCAGTGAGTCGTTTTTCAGCAGAGACATTTCGTTCAGTAAATGAATCATAGCAGTCTTATTATCGCTGCGATGCTGACAATGCTGACACCTCACATAGCGCTTCTTCGGCTGATGCTGCATCATTAATTTTCTACATTTGTCACATCTCATCCCCTTAGTATAGCTGTCAAAAGGATAGTAATGGATTCTGTCATAATGGGCACCGGAATAATGGAACATCTTCATTCTCTCTGCATAAGTCGAGTGGATGGGCAGTGGTACGATACTTGAAATAAATTCTGCAACCTTCTGACTCTGCTGCGGAAGGATTACGTGTTGAGGAATGTTTTCTGCTGCCAAACTGAAGTCAGGGTTAATAAAAACGATCTTACTGATCACTTTAGACGCCATCTGCTGATGCTTCAAAAAGGATTCCAGTTTATAGTGAGCCTTATTGAGCTGAGAGGTCACATCTGTATGAACATAGTCACGTTCAGATACAAACTGCTGATTGATGATTTTGTAGTGTCCGGTAAAGTTCTTGATATCAAAATGCAGCAAGGTATCTTGATGCCAGATTAAAAAATCGTACTGGCTGCTACCTCGATATTTCAAATGAAAATCCCATAGTTTTATACAATCTGTATCCTTGATCAGTTCATAGAAGAGAGACTCGCCTGCCATACCACGTAAATAATTTGAGAGTTTCATATCATCATGGTCATTCAAGATTAAGCGTTGCTCAGCAGCCAGCAGAAATCGCTGGAATTCTGACGGTTCATGTATTTTGATGAACATATATCACCTCATTCTTATTCTAGGCGATAGCGTGAAATATTCAAAAAAACAGAAAAAGAAAAATAGAGTGTATTCATCTGCTGAAACGGATGAAATACAGACTTTTCGTCTTTTTCTGCTATAAATTTATGATATTTGGAGAATTTCAGCAGCTCAGCTGTCTGATCGGTTATTTGTATATTTGTCTGATGTATTTGAACTTCCCTTTATAGGGAGGGAACATCAATCCTGTCTCGAGCTTTGTGCCTTTTGTCATATAGGCTTTCTGATGGCTGAATAAATCGAATGAATACTTCCCGTGATAGTGGCCGATGCCTGATGCACCGACGCCACCGAATGGCAGGTATGGGTTAGAGACGTGCATCAGTGTGTCATTAATACAGCCACCGCCGAATGATAAGCGTCTGAAGACTTTTTTAACGAAGTCTTCATCTTCACTGAAGATGTACAGGGCAAGCGGTTTATCATAGCGCTTGATGATCGGAAAGATTTCCTCGCGGTCGTCAAAGGTGACGATCGGCAGCAATGGACCGAATATTTCCTCTTCCATGATTTTGTCGTCAAGCTGGACATGGTCTATCAGTGTCGGTGCGATATAGCGCTCAGTACGGTCTGTCTCGCCGCCGATGACGATATCCTGTTCTGCACTTTGGCGTAGTGCGTCAAGACGGTCGAAATGACGGTCGTTGACAATGCGACCATAGTCCGCAGATGTCTGCGGGTCTTTACCGTAAAAATCTTTCAGTGTAGAACGCATCGCTTTAATGAAAGGTTCTTTTACTTTACGGTCGATCAGTATATAGTCCGGTGCGACACATGTCTGGCCGGCGTTCATAAATTTACCGAACGCGATACGCTCAGCAGCCACCTTGATGTTAGCTGTCGCATCGATAATCGTCGGACTTTTGCCGCCTAGCTCAAGTGCGACAGGTGTCAGATTCTTACTGGCTGCTTCGTAGACAATCTGGCCTACTTTCGTGCTGCCCGTAAAGAAGATGAAATCAAATTTCTGTTCCAGTAATTCAGAGGTGACGTCTTTCTCGCCTTGAATGACCTTGACATAATCGGCCGGAAAGACTGTAGAGATGATTTCCTCGATAATGGCACTTGTATAAGGCGTCTGTTCAGAAGGTTTGACGACAGCACAGTTGCCGGCTGCAAGCGCACCGATCAAAGGCTCCATGACCAGCTGGAATGGATAATTGAACGGCCCGATGATCAGGACGGTGCCAAGCGGTTCACGCATGATATAACTTTTGCCGGGGAACTGCATCATCGGCGTTGAAATCGATTCTATTTTGCTGTAACTCTTCATTTCTTTTATGAACATGGAAATAGACTTTAAAATCAGGCCGATCTCAGATGCGTAACCTTCTACTTTCCCTTTGCCTAAATCTTGGGCCAGGGCAGTCAGAATGTCTTTTTCCCGCGCTCTGATTTCTTTCTTCAGGGCTTTGAGATGTTTTTTACGAAATTTTAAATCTTTTGTCATGTCTGTAGCAAAAAACTCATTGATTTCTTCTAAATCAGTTTTGTACAAAACGGTCACCTCTGCATATATGATGTAATTAGTGTACAATAGATTATTGCATGATAAAATCAATTGAACTTAAATGAGGTGAAGGAAATGAGATTTGGGATAGTGGGGACGAACTGGATCACCGACCGGATGATTGCCGCCGGTAGAACAATTGAAGGATTTGAAGTGACGGCCGTCTATTCACGCACGGCTGAGCGGGCAGCTGAGTTTGCTGATACGCATAACATAGCGCATCGTTTTACAGACTGGCAGACTTTTATCTCGAGTGACAGCTATGATGCGGTCTATATTGCGACGCCTAACTTGCTGCATGCGGAGCAGGCGATGGATGCGCTGAATGCTAAGAAACATGTTCTCTGCGAAAAGCCCCTCACACTGACTGTAGCAGAAGGGCAAAAGCTTTTCGACTGTGCCAAGCAGAATGGTGTCATATTGATGGAAGCGATGAAGTCGACTGAAGCGGCGGCCTTTCAGCAGCTGAAGAGATGGCTCGCTGACATCGGCACGATACGCCGCGTCAATTTTCATTATAATCAGTACTCATCACGTTACGATAAACTGAAAGCAGGGATTGTAGAGAATGCGTTCAGACCGGAACTCGGTAACGGCGCATTGACGGATCTCGGGGTCTATACCATTGCACCGCTTGTCAGATTATTCGGTCTGCCTGATGCTGTCAGTGCCGCACTGCACCGGCTATCGACTGGTGCGGACGGACAAGGAACAGTCATTGCTGAGTACAGTGATATGACAGCTGTTCTCAGCTTCTCGAAAATCATCGACAGTCATCTGCCGTCTGAAATCATCGGGGAGGAAGGGATTCTGACTATAGACAAGATTTCAGCTCCTGCAGTCATCATCAAGCACAACCGGCAAGGCGAAGAAATGGAACGGTTTGAACACCATGCCCTGCCGATGTCCTATGAAATCAGGTCATTTATGGATGCCTGTATGGCCATGTCCATCAATCCGGACAATGAGCAGATGAGTATGGATACACTACGCATGCTGGAAATCATCAAAAGAGAGGCAGCTATTCATGAATAAATCATGGCTTTTTCTCATTATCGGCGGCCTGCTTGAAGTGGTCTGGGCAGTCGGTCTCAAGTATTCACATGGCTTCACGGATATTCCGTGGACGCTGTTTACGGTCGCTGTCATGGCGCTTTCCTTCTACTTTTTCGCCTATTGCCTGACACATATGGAGGTCGGCATGGCTTATGCCATCTATACCGGCATAGGGGCAGTCGGCACAGTACTCTACGGCTACTTCTTTCTCGATGAACCGATGAGTATCCTGAAGCTGTTTTTCCTTACGCTCTTGATTGCATCAATCGTCGGCCTCAAATTTGTGGAAGGAGCTGAGGAATCATGAGCTGGATAGTATTGATCAGCGCAGGTCTGATGGAAGTCCTCATGGTGGTGGCCTTAAAAAACAGCGACAGCTTCAAGAACAGAACGTGGACAGTGATCTGGTTCTTACTCAGTATGTTGAGTCTCTTCTTGCTGTCCGTGGCAATCAAGTCACTGCCGCTCGGCACCGCCTACAGCGTCTGGACAGGGATAGGTGCAATGGGCAGTGTCATCGTCGGTATTCTGTTCTATAAAGACAGCTTCAACCTGAAAAAAGTAGTTCTGATCACGTTGATCATTATCGCCATCATCGGTCTTAAACTCGTATAAAAAAGGACGTTTTATCAGAAAAGATAAAACGTCCTTTTGCTTATTTCAGTACATCCTGCACAGATGGGTCGTTGTGCATTGCAGTGACCGCATAAGAGCAGAGCGGCACGATTTTTAGATTGTTTTCCCGTGCATAGTCGATGACACGGTCCAGTAATTGCCTCGCAATCCCTTGTCCGCGAAGAGAGGGATCCACAAAGGTATGATTGATGACAATTGCGTCGTCTTGTGTGTAGAATGTGATCTCAGCTATGTCATCGATATGAAATCTGTTACCTGACTGCTGGATTTCCATCGGGAACACCTCCTTATGATAAGACGTCAGTTAACTGAGGTACCACCTGTTTCTTACGTGATACCACACCTTTAAGTAGCGCAGTATTTTTATCTAAAGCGACGTTGAATGCTTTATTGACTGCTTCCTGTTCTTTACCCAACGCAAGGATCTTCGAATCTGAATTGATGATATCTGTCACGACAAGGACAAATAAGTCGTAGCCATTTTGTGCTGTTTCAGCATTGATGGCATTCTCAAGTTCTTCCTGACGTGCGAATACTTCGTCGATATCGACTGTATTGACTTGTGCCACACGGACTTCCTTTTCACCCATTGAGAATGATTTCGCGTCGATATTAAGCAAATCTTCTGCAGATTTATCTGCTGTAGAAGCACCTGCTTTCAGCATTTCAAGACCATATTCTTCTTTGTTGATACCTGCGATTTCAGCAAGTTCTTCCGCTGCTTTCACATCTTCGTCAGTGCAAGTAGGAGACTTGAAGAGTAATGTATCAGAGATAATAGCAGATAACATCAGACCGGCAATCTCAGGCTTCACTTCAATCTGATTCTCTTTATACATTTTATTGAGAATCGTTGCTGTACAGCCGACAGGTTCTGCTCTGTAATAAAGAGGTGCAGCTGTCTCAAAATTTGAGATACGGTGGTGGTCCACTACCATCAGAATGTGTGCAGATTCGATGCCAGGAGCTGACTGCTGGAACTCATTATGGTCGACGAGAATGACTTCCTCGCCGTCCACTTTTTCGATTAAACGTGGTGCAGATACTTTGAAGTGGTCAAGTGCGTACTGCGTTTCTGCACTTACCTCGCCGAGTCTCACTGCTTCGACTTCTTTGCCGGCAGCAGTCTGCAGGTCTGCCATCACCAGTGCTGAAGTGATTGTATCTGTATCAGGATTTTGATGTCCGAAAGTTAAAATAGTCATGAATTCTTCTCCTTTTAATATGAATATCTTTTATTTTAGCATGACTGACCCGTAATCGTCATGCCGAGCGAATGTTCAAAGTGAGACAGCGCGAACTGGTGTCCTGCCTCGCTGAAGGACTGAACAGCATCCTTATCGACCATCATGGTATAGCCGAGGTTGTAACCATCCACCGCTGTATGAAGCACACAGATATCTGTACAGACACCTGTCAGTTCAATCATCTTGATCTGACGTTCTGTTAAATACTGATGGAGTGGTGTGCCCGCAAATGAACTGTAGCGTCTTTTGTCAATCCAGAAGACAAGCGGATGATCTCTAAATTTGTCATACACTTCTTTGACAGCACCATAAAGTTCACGGCCAGCTGTTCCGCGGAGATTGTGAGGCGGAAAGAGCTTGGATTCAGGATGTGACATATCATTAAAGTCATGCAGATCCATCGTGATGAAGACAGGCTGACCTTCAGCGATATAAGCTTCAAATTTACGGGCGATGGCCTGTGCAATGGATTGACCGGGCTTACCGCAAGTCAGTTTTCCGTCATCTGCAATGAAATCATAAGAATAGTCGATAATCAGTAATGCTTTATCCATAATGAGCCTCCTAACAGGGTATAGTTAATCAAATTATAAATGATAATAAGGATGAACAAAATGAGAAAAATCAATGTCAGAGATTATGGTGCACGTGGCCGGCATATTGTCAGGGATACTATCGGTTTCCAGCGCGCCTTGAATCAAGCGAAAAAGACCCCTGTTGCAATCTATGTACCGGCAGGGACTTACTATATTGCAAAAGAGCTTGTCATCTACCACCATACGACGCTTATTCTTCACAAAGATGCAGTCGTCAGAAGGATGAGTAATGGTGCGCTTCTGAAAAACGGCCTGAAACCCGGCTATCAGGGTTACAACGGTAATGGTCATATCACCATTAAAGGCGGTACTTTTGACCAGTATGGTCATGTCCTGAATTTCAACAATACCATCATGTCTCTCGGTCATGCAGCAGAGATAAAAATTGAAGATGTGACTTTCAAGAATGTCGTTGGTGGTCATGCCATAGACGCCTGCGGACTGGATGGTTTTCACGTGAAAAACTGCCGCTTTCTCGGCTTCCGGGATGATTCCGGTAAAAGGCAGTTCAGTGAAGCGATTCAGATTGACCTTCAGCTGAAAGATTCCTTTCCGAAGTTCGGCTATTATGACGGGACACCGACGCGCAATGTCTTGATAGAAGGCTGCTATTTCGGTAATTCCGGTGAACCGATGATGACGGCATGGAACCGGGCTATCGGTTCTCATGCCAGCCAGTATGATATTTTCTATGAGAATATTTTTATTGAGAACAATACGTTTGACGGTATGAATGATTACGCGGTCACCCTGCTCAAATCCAGGACGGTCAAAGTCTCAGGCAATCAGTTTATCAACTGCGGGGGCGCTGTTCGCTATCTCGCGGTCAATAAAGGCAAGTACTCAACGTCTCTCGCTGGAATTGATCAGGGTGTGCAGGCAGGTGAGACCGTTATTATCGAGAACAATGATTTCAAGTCCATCCGTCAGGAAGATGTCATATTAATTAAAGGGTATAACGGTGTCAAGAACCAGGACATCTATGTCGTCAATAATACGTTCAATCAAGAGGACACATGTGCGGTCCGTCTGGTTGAAGCGGCAGATGTCTACTGTAGCTGCAACACGCACTTAAATGCGATTCACCGGAAGCACGTCGACCGGTTTTTCAGTGATCTCTGATTGATTGACCGGCGAAAGGACAGCCTTTCTTGCGGTAATAAAAGTTGGGATCACGGTAAGTGTTGTCGTACCCTTTATGGAAGTTATGAACGAGCGATGGAGAAATAGGCGGGATGAGCCAGGTCCAGTCACCGGTGATGCGCCGTCCGGCTGCACGCTCCTGTTCCTCAAATTTCTCGAACTGCTTGCTCGCTGTATAGTGGTCGACGACTGCCACGCCATGAGACTTATAGGAATGATAGACGGCATAATTCAGTTCGACAAGTGTCCGGTCACGCCAGTAAGTAGCGGTCGTCGTACGGTCAAAGCCGAAACTGTCCGCAATCTGTTCAATCAAGTTATAGCGATAGCAGTCGAGAAGATTGCGGGAGGCAATCTCAGATTCCATGTACCAGCCGTTAAAGGGTGCACAGGGATAGGTAATGCCCCCTATGCGGAGTTCCATGCCTGAGATGATCGGCACAGCATACCAGGCGAGGTTAAGGTCATCGAATGCCGGGTGATTCGGATGACGGAGAGGCACTTCCAGTATTTTTTCTTCCGGCAGCGCCAAGGTATGCAGCTGTTCGTTATGCTGATAAATAATAGGCAGGAACTTGGAAGTGATGTCCGGCTTGATGGACTTAACAGGCTCAGCCAGCGTGTCACTTGTATAGCGGATCAGCTGGTCATTCAGAATGATAAACGGTGTGCAGTTGCCGGTGCGGGGCGGAAAGACTGTGATGCTGGGCCTGATCTTGCCCTTGTTAGTGGCATAGTCGATATGGTGAAGCAGCGCTGCCTCGAATTCCGCAGGCGTCTGAACATGACGTCTGTCTATTAAAGTCAGTTTGTCCCAGAAGAGACGGCCGATGCAGCGGTTACTGTTACGCCATGCTACGCGGACGCCGTATTCAAGCTCTTCAGGTGTATGCCGGTACGTCTGGGTCCGGCGGATTTCTTCTGCTATAGATTGCAGCCGTGCTTCTGTCTCGGCATGCGGAATATTCAGTTCCTGATGCATGTTTCTGATAAAAGATTGGGCCTGGTCAAACATTTAATCACTCCTCAGATAATTTGCGGTTGTTCAGAATAAAGAGATAGGTCGCGCAACTCGTCAGCAGGATGAGAGCGCTGAGGGCGATGAAGAAAAACTGATTATCTGAAACAGCTATCACCGTACCCCCGATAATAGGGCCGGCTATACTGCCGATGCTGAAGACAATGCCGCACATCAGATTACCTGCAGGGAGCAGATGTCTGGGCGTGAGCTCTGTCATATAGGTGACGCCGAGAGAATAGAGGGAGCC
The DNA here is from genome assembly GCF_030376725.1 of Macrococcus bovicus. Classification (NCBI taxonomy): domain Bacteria; kingdom Bacillati; phylum Bacillota; class Bacilli; order Caryophanales; family Staphylococcaceae; genus Macrococcus; species Macrococcus bovicus. Next base: position 1,738,341 of record NZ_CP128470.1, on the reverse strand, counting down.
TGTGAAGACCCCAGCTACAAAGAAGATGGCCATCATGCCGTAATGATGGGCGATGACAAAGTCGCCTAACAGAAAAATGACGGCACCTGTCAGGGTCAGTATCAGCATAAGATGACTTCTGTTCATCCGGTCGGACAGACTGCCGATCGGCACCTGGAAAAGAATCGTGCCAAGACTGAACATCGGCAGTATCCAGGTGATATCTATTAAGCTCAGATTGTGCTTCAGCGCGAACACCGGGAAGTTACTGTTCAAAGAACTTTCCATCACACCGAATACCATCGGAAATAAAAAGGCAATCCAGGAAGTGCGGATGACTCTCCGGAAGTTAAGAAAAGTAGAAGAAAGAGAGACTTTTTCTTCTGTTTGTTCAGGAAAACTATTTTTCAAGGTGAAGACGAGGGTAAATGCAATGAACGTCAGCCCCGCACTGATTAAAAAGGGCAGTGACTCATGAATGGTGACGAGCGGCACGAGAATAGGGCCGAGCATGAAGCCGAGTGAGAAACTCAGCCCGTAGTAAGCGAGCGCACGGCCGAGCTGATCACGCGGCGTCACGTGTGTGAGCCAGGACTGGGTCGCGAAATGCAGCATATTATCGCCTACCCCGACAATCAGCCGCAGCAGGAACCAGATAGACATCGCCTTAAGAACAGGGAAAAGCAGAAACGACAGACAGACGAGCACACCGCCAGTGATGATCAGCGGCTTAAAGCCCCATTTCCTGAGCAGCCCTTCAAGGAACAGGGAAGTCAGAAAGACACCGATATAGAGTGAAGTGGCATGGAACCCATTGACAATACTCGGCACATGGTCGCGTTCGAATATAAATGAAATAAGCGGCAGAAGCATGCCTTGTGAAAAGCCGGAGATTGAGACAACGGCAGACAGGATAAAGACAAATGATTTGTTTTTCATATCATGACCTCTTTTGTAAGTTAATTAAATTGTAGCATTATTGCTTCACATAAAGGTATGTTAATATGAAAGAGCAGACGTTAATTAAGGGAAGAAGAGGGATTGAGATGTTCAATAAAACTGATGACAGCTTGATGCTGCATACAGACTTATATCAGATTAACATGGGAGAGACTTACTGGTTTGACGGCATACATGAGAATATGGCGGTCTTTGATGTTTATTTCAGAAGTATGCCGTTCGACGGCGGCTACGCAGTATTCGCCGGCCTTGAGAGAATCATTGAATACGTGAAACGTTTCAAGTTTACGGATAGTGACATTGATTATTTACGTGAGCAAGGTTATCAGGAAGATTACCTGAGCTATTTAAAGGAACTGCGCTTCACCGGCAATATCGTCTCCATGCAAGAAGGTGAAATCTGTTTCAACAATGAACCGTTACTCCGCATAGAGGCGCCACTGATTCAGGCGCAGCTCCTGGAGACGGCTATTTTGAACATCGTCAATTTTCAGACGCTGATTGCGACTAAGGCAAGCCGCATCAAGAACATTGCGCCGGATGAGATCTTTATGGAGTTTGGGACCCGTCGTGCGCAGGAGATGGATGCTGCCATCTGGGGTGCCCGTGCTGCCTATATTTCAGGCTTTGATTCAACGAGCAATGTCCGGGCGGGTAAATTATTTGGCATACCGATCTCCGGGACGCATGCCCATGCAATGGTGCAGGCATACGACGATGAATATACAGCGTTTAAGAAGTACGCTGAACGTCATAAAAACTGTGTCTTCCTAGTCGATACCTTCCATACACTGAAAAGCGGTGTGCCGAATGCGATTCGTGTAGCCAAAGAACTCGGTGACCAGATTAATTTTATCGGTATCCGTCTGGATTCAGGGGACTTAAGCTACTTGTCCAAAGAGGCACGGAAAATGCTCGACGCTGCCGGCTTTCCTGATGCGAAAATCTTTGCTTCCAACGACCTGGATGAGGCGACCATCATCAACTTGAAACAGCAAGGATGTAAAGTCACGGCATGGGGAATCGGTACCAAACTCATCACTGCTTATGACCAGCCTGCTTTAGGCGCGGTCTATAAATTGACGGCGATTGCTGATGAGAACGGCATCCTGCAGGACCGTATCAAGATCTCGAATAATGCGGAGAAAGTGACCACACCTGGGAAAAAAGATTTATATCGCATTATTAACAATAAAACGGGTAAATCAGAAGGAGACTACATGACACTTGCTCATGAAGATCCTCAGTCAGAAGAAGTCCTGAAGATGTTTCATCCTATCTACACCTATAAACAGAAATGGGTGAAAGACTTCACCGCCAAAAAACTGCTTCATCCTATCTTTGAAAAAGGTGAACTGGTTTATGAGCAGCCTTCTCTTGACGCAATCAGACAGTATCACCAGGACAATCTGGAGCTGATATGGGAAGAGACGAAGCGTTACATGAACCCTGAAGAGTATCCGGTGGACCTAAGTACTGCATGCTGGGAAAACAAAAACCATAAAATTCACGAAGTAGCAGATCGTATAAAGGAGTGGGAATCATGACATTACAAGAGCAGATTATTGAAGAGCTGAAGGTCAAACCTTCTATCAATGTTGAAGAAGAAACAAGAGCCATTCTTGATTTCATGAAAGATTATCTGAAAAGCTATCCATTTATGAAATCGATGACACTTGGCATCTCAGGCGGGCAGGATTCAACGCTTGCCGGAAAACTTGCACAGATGGCTGTTGATGAACTGAATGCTGAAGGCGGCGATTATCAGTTCATTGCCATCCGTCTGCCGTACGGCGTCCAGAAAGATGAACAGGACTGTCAGGATGCACTGGACTTTATCAATGCGTCCAAAGAACTGACGGTCAACATCAAACCAAGTGTGGAAGCAAGCATTGAGGCACTTCAGAATGCCGGTATAGTACTCACAGATTTCCAGAAAGGGAATGAAAAAGCACGTGAACGTATGAAAGTTCAGTATTCTGTTGCGGCAGCGAACAATGGAATTGTATTAGGGACCGACCATGCCGCTGAAAGTATCACAGGCTTCTATACAAAGTATGGTGACGGCGGTGCAGATATTCTGCCTCTCGCTGGACTGAATAAGCGCCAAGGCAGAGAAATCCTGAAGTATTTAGGCTGCCCTGAGCACCTCTATAATAAAAAACCGACGGCGGATCTAGAGGAAGACAAGCCGCAGCTGCCGGATGAAGTAGCACTCGGTGTGACTTACGAAGCCATTGATGATTATCTGGAAGGAAAGACAGTCAGTGAACAAGATAAAGAGGTCATTGAAGGTCATTTCCTGAAAACGCAGCATAAGCGCATGATGCCTATCACAAGGTTCAGTGTCGAGGATCTGATCCGCTAGCCTTGTGCTACCTCTCAATCTCTGATAGAATGCCTATGAATTGGGAGGTGCTGATAGATGGATAATCCATGGATTATGGTTGCTGTTATCTTTTTTATCAATATTATTTATGTGTCGTGTTTAACGATGCGGATGATCCTGACATTAAAGGGTTACCGCTACTTTGCGGCCGGCGTATCCGTGATTGAAGTGCTCGTCTACGTGGTAGGACTTGGACTGGTGATGAACAGTCTGGATAATATCTGGAATGTACTGGCGTATGCTTTCGGTTTCGGTGCGGGTATCATTGTTGGGATGAAACTTGAAGAAAAAATTGCGCTCGGCTATATTGTGGTGAATGTAACGACAGCCGAATACGAACTTGATATTCCACATAAACTCCGTGACTTGGGCTATGGTGTGACACATTACGCTGCACACGGACGGGATGGTCATCGTATGATCATGCAGATTTTAACGCCGCGTAAATATGAAGTGAAGCTGACTGACACGATCAGACAGCTTGATCCGAAGGCGTTCATCATTGCCTATGAACCGAAGAACATTCACGGTGGATTCTGGGTGAAAGGTGTTCGCAGCAAAAAACTGCGTGCATATGATACAGATGAAATTTGAGGTCGCTGAAAATGAGACGATTGCTGAGTGCCTCGCACGCATGAAAAAAGAAGGCTTTACCCCTGTCAAACGAATGGAGAAGCCGATTTTCCATGAGACAGAAAAAGGCATTGAAGTGCTGCGTCAGCAGATTATCTTTGTCGGGAAAAAGATAAATTAATAGACCTATCTGCTTAGCGGATAGGTTTTTTAGTGTTAAATTCCGTACATTCATTTGTTATTAATATTTAATGTACGTATCTAATAAAATTTGTTATACTGAAGGCGACTACTAATCAGATAGGAGAATACGGATGATTGAACGTTACTCAAGAAAAGAAATGGCGGATATTTGGAGCGAGCAGAACCGTTTTGAAGCATGGCTGGAAGTGGAAATCTTAGCATGTGAAGCTTGGAGCACATTAGGGGTGATTCCGGAAGAAGACGTCAAACTGATTCGTCAGAACGCCCGTGTAGATGTTGAACGTGCAAAAGAGATCGAACTTGAAACGCGTCATGATGTGGTCGCTTTCACACGCCAGGTCAGTGAGACATTGGGAGAAGAACGCAAATGGGTGCATTACGGTCTGACGAGTACAGATGTTGTTGATACAGCGCTCAGCTATGTCATCAAGCAGGCGAATGACATCATCGAGAAGGATCTTGAACGCTTTATCGAAGTGTTAAGAGTGAAAGCCCTCAAATACAAGAACACACTCATGATGGGACGTACGCACGGTGTCCATGCGGAACCGACGACATTCGGTCTGAAAATGGCACTCTGGTATATGGAAATGCAGCGTAACATGAAACGTTTCAAAGAAGTCCGTAAAGAAATCGAAGTCGGTAAGATGAGTGGCGCGGTCGGCACCTTTGCGAATATTCCCCCTGAAATTGAAGCATATGTCTGCAAAGAACTCGGTATCGGCTTCGCTGAAATTTCCACACAGACCTTGCAGCGTGACCGCCATGCCTATTACGTGGCGACACTTGCATTAATAGCAACATCCCTTGAGAAATTCGCTGTTGAAGTCCGCAATCTTCAGAAGACAGAAACGCGCGAAGTAGAGGAAGCATTCGCGAAAGGGCAGAAAGGTTCTTCTGCTATGCCGCACAAACGTAATCCGATCGGCTCAGAGAACATCACAGGTATTGCACGTGTTATCCGTGGTTACGTGACAACAGCCTACGAAAACGTGCCATTATGGCATGAACGTGATATCTCGCACTCTTCAGCAGAACGGATTATGCTGCCGGATGTGACGATTGCACTGGACTACGCATTGAACCGTTTTGCCAATATCATCGAGAACTTGACAGTCTATGAAGAAAACATGAAGCGTAACATGAATAAGACGTTCGGTTTAATCTATTCCCAGCGCGTCATGCTGACGTTGATCGACAAAGGCATGGTACGTGAGGAAGCTTATGATCTGGTGCAGCCAAAGGCCATGGAATCCTGGCAGACCGAAACGCCGTTCCGTGAACTGATTGAAAAAGAAGATAAAATCACTGCCCTTCTTTCACCGGCAGAACTGGATGAATGCTTCAATGAAAACCATCATCTGAATCAAGTGGATACACTGTTCAAACGAGCAGGACTGGAATAATAGTCTGACCTCTGTCATCAAGACGGAGGTCTTTTTTATCGTGACTTTCTATATTTTTTGGATATTTTGATGTATGATACTTATTAAATGCAATCATTAATGAATGAGGTGAAAGCAGTGAACCAGGAGAATGTAGAAGTGATTCTGAATCATATTGACCATAATGAACCGGTCAAGACGAGTGAACTGGATTTAGAGCGTGAAGAAGTGGGTGATGCTTTATCGTACATCAAAAAGAATAAACTGGCAGAAGATATTCTTCTGAGGAAAGTGGAAAATACATATACGATGATGGACACAAGTACAGCCTACCTGACGCCTAAAGGAAAAGAACAGCTGGCAGAACTGGATTAAAACTGTACTTCAGTTCACTAGTGCGTTAAACTTAGACTATATTATTCAAGGGGATGAACGGAATGCAAATTGAAAAATTAAGAGGTAAACGTCTTGATGATTTATTCGATGCAATTCTTGCACTCGAGACTCGTGAAGAGTGTTACCAGTTTTTTGATGATTTATGCACAGTCAATGAGTTACATTCATTATCTCAACGTATGCAGGTCGCTAAGATGATCAAGCAAGGCCATACTTACGCAACAATTGAAAAAGAGTCAGGTGCGTCTACTGCGACTATTTCACGTGTCAAACGCTCATTACAGTGGGGAAATGATGCTTACACGATGGTGATGGAACGTCTAGGCGAAGAACAGTAAAAAAATGGTACTGAATTGATTCAGTACCATTTTTATTTTATAATGAAGTCGAAATGAGGGCTATCATGAAGAAACTATTAATCGCAGGTCTGGCAGCCGCTGTACTTACAGGCTGCAGTAATCAGACTGAACAGCACCTGTCAGTGATCGACAACATCAAACAAATCCATCCTCTGGACAAATGGCTGACTTCAAAGGAGAAGTCAGTGGTAAAGGGTGTGACATATTACGGCGATACGATTATCGTGAATAAATCAATCAGTCTGCCGGCTGATTATGCACCCGGTGAGAATGCTGAAGCACGCGCGGCATTGAACAAGCTCATGGCAGCGGGAGCCGCGGAAGGACTGAATTTCGCTGTCAGAAGCGGCTTCAGAAGTTATGATGAGCAGGCTGCGCTGTATCAAGATTACGTCGCACGTGACGGTAAGGCAGCTGCAGATACTTACAGCGCAGAGCCTGGTCACTCTGAACATCAGACCGGCCTTACGTTTGACCTCGGCAGTCGTGAGTCTGTCAAAGATTTCACCATTTCCTTCGGGGATACACCTGAAGGCAAATGGCTGCAGACGCATGCCCAGGATTATGGCTTTATCATCCGCTATCCAAAAGGCAAGGAGCATATCACCGGCTATCAGTATGAACCGTGGCACATCCGCTATTTAGGTACAGACTTGGCGCAGGATGTCTACAGGAGCGGGTTGACATTAGAGGAGTATTACGGCTTGGTCAGATGAGCGGAAGTCAGTCATTCGGACTGGCTTTTTTTCGTTATCGTTTCTTGAAAATGCTATAATTATAAATATGTCTTTAAAAGGAGTTTCTATATGTATGAGATAAATGACTGGCAGCATGTCTTCAAACTTGATCCTGCAAAAACCATTGATGATGAATCCTTGCAGCTGCTCTGTGAATCAGGAACAGATGCGATTGTTGTAGGAGGGACGGATGATGTGACGATGGATAACGTCCTTGATTTAATGGCGCGTGTGCGGCGTTATACAGTGCCCTGTGCGCTTGAGATCTCTAATCTTGAGAGCGTGATACCAGGCTTTGACCGTTATTTAGTACCCACTGTCCTGAACAGTCCGAACGTGCAGTTTCATAACGGCCTGCTGATTGAAGCGCTGAAAGCTTACGGCCATATGCTGAATTTTGACGAGTTCACGATGGAAGGATACATCGTTCTGAATCCTGACAGTAAGGTGGCCAAGCTGACAGCAGCAGATACCACACTTGAAGGAGATGATCTTTATGCTTATGGTCAGATGATTGAGCATTTCTATCGTCTGCCGGTCTGTTACGTTGAATATAGTGGTACCTATGGCGATGTCGCGAAGGTGGCGGAATTGAAATCTGCCCTTGAGCATACGCGCCTGGTTTACGGAGGCGGTATTGAATCACTGGCACAGGCTGAAGAGATGTTTCAGCATGCTGATACCATAGTGGTCGGCAACATCATCTACCGCGATCTGAAGAAGGCCCTTGAGACCGTTAAAATCAAAGGAAAGAAAGGATAATTCCTGTGAAAGAATTACTGAATAGAATGAACGAAGAACAGCGTGCAGCTGTTAAAGCAACAGAAGGCCCCCTGCTGATTATGGCGGGCGCGGGTTCAGGTAAAACCCGGGTGCTGACCCATCGCATCGCCTATCTCATACAGGAAAAAGACGTCAATCCTTACAATATACTCGCGATTACCTTCACGAATAAAGCAGCGAAAGAAATGAAGGAACGTGTTCAGCAGCTGATCGGTGAAGAAGCGGAAGCGGTGTGGATCTCCACGTTCCACTCGATGTGTGTGCGCATACTGCGGCGTGATAGCGACAGAATCGGTATTGAGCGGAACTTCACCATCATTGACCCGACGGACCAGCGTTCAGTCATGAAAGAAGTGCTGAAACAGGAGAACATCGACCCGAAACGTTATGAGCCACGCTCGCTGCTCGCGCAGATTTCGAACCTGAAAAATGAACTGAAGACGCCGGCAGATGCTGAAAGAGAAGCACAGGATTTTATGGCGCAGATAGTAGCGAGAGCCTACAAACGTTATCAGTCGATTCTTCTGAAGAATCAGGCGCTGGACTTCGATGACCTTATCATGACGACGATCGAACTTTTTGAGCGTGCACCGGAAGCACTGAGCTATTATCAGAACAAGTTCCAGTATATTCACGTCGATGAGTACCAGGATACGAACAGAGCGCAGTATCTGCTGGTCAAGATGCTTGCCGAGAAGTTTGAGAACATCTGTGTTGTCGGGGATTCAGATCAGTCAATCTACGGTTGGCGTGGTGCGGATATCTACAATATTCTGAGCTTTGAGGAGGATTATCAGAATGCCCGCACCATCTTCCTCGAGCGGAATTACCGTTCTACGAAAAATATTCTGCATGCGGCGAATGAAGTCATCCGGCATAATTCAGAGCGCAAGCCGAAAGCATTGTGGACTGAAAGTGCGGAAGGCAGTAAGATCAAGTACTTCAAAGCGCAGAGCGAACGTCATGAAGCGGAATATATCATCTCTGAAATACAGAACAAACAGCGAGAAGGCTACCGGTTGGATGATATGGCCATTCTTTACCGGACGAATGCCCAGTCCCGTGTGCTGGAAGAAACGCTCCTTAAATCGAATATCAGCTACACGATGGTCGGCGGGACAAAGTTCTATGACCGCAAAGAAATCAAGGATATTCTCAGTTACCTGAGACTTGTGGCGAACAGCAATGAAGATATCAGTTTTGCCCGTATCATCAATACACCGAAACGCGGCGTTGGGCCTGGCGCACTGGATAAGATTACAGCATACGCTGAGATGAATGGTCTCAGTTACTTTGACGCACTTGCAGAGGTGGATTTCATCGGACTGCCGAAAAAAACGACTGAAACGCTCGTCAAGTTCTATGAGATGATGGATGGCTTCATGAAACAGCAGGAATTCCTGTCCATCACCGAGCTGACAGAGCAGATCATGGAGAAGACGGGCTACATGGAGATGCTGAAGGCAGATCGGACACTTGAGTCGCAGTCACGCCTTGAGAACCTGGAAGAGTTTCTCAGCGTGCCGCAAGACTATGAGAAAGATACACCGATTGAAGAACAGTCACTCGTCAACTTCCTGACGGATCTGTCGCTGGTCAGTGATGTGGATAGTGCCGATCTGGAAGCAGGTATCACGCTCATGACCATTCACTCTGCGAAAGGGCTGGAGTTCAAGGTCGTCTTTATAGCAGGACTGGAAGAGTCCATCTTCCCGCATGCCAGAAGTCTATCGGAAGAAGCAGAGATGGAAGAAGAGCGCCGTTTGATGTATGTTGCCATTACTCGGGCAGAAGAGCATCTTCACGTGACCCATGCAGATTCACGCACACTTTTCGGACGCAGTCAGGCTAACCGCCGCTCCCGCTTCCTGGATGAGATACCTGAAGACCTGCTTGAAGGGAAGAAGGCAGTAATGCCGAAAAGAGGATTCTCAAGACGGACAACGAACAACAGACCTGCTCCGGGTGAATATAAGATCGGGGATAAAGTCATCCATAAGACATGGGGTGAGGGTCTGGTCAGTCATGTGACTGATAAAGATGGCTCACAGGAACTGGACATTATTTTCAAATCTGTCGGTATGAAGCGTCTGTTAAGTCAGTTCGCACCGATTCAAAAGAAGGGGTAAATGATGCAGCAAAGAGTAGATGAATTACACCGTTTATTGCACCAGTATAACTATGAATATCACGTGCTGGACACGCCGTCTGTTCCTGATAGTGAATACGATAAACTGCTCCATGAACTCATCGCGATTGAAGAGGCATATCCCGATCTGAAGACAGCGGACTCACCCACTGTCCGGGTCGGCGGAACACCGCTGTCATCGTTTGAAAAAGTCAGACATGATACACCGATGCTCAGTCTCGGCAATGCATTTAATGAAGAAGACTTGCGTGCATTTGACCGTCGTGTGGTGGATGGTGTCGGCCGAGTGGATTACATGGTGGAGCTGAAGATAGACGGACTCGCAGTTTCTCTGAAATACCAGGAAGGCCGTCTTGTTCAAGGACTGACCCGAGGGGATGGTACGACAGGAGAGAATATCACTGAGAATATCAAGACGATATACGCAGTACCGCTCGTTATCAATGAACCACTGACCTTTGAAGTGCGCGGAGAAGCCTATATGCCCCGCCAGTCATTCATTCATCTCAACAAGGAAAAAGAGAAGAAGGGTGAACCGCTTGCCGCGAATCCGCGTAATGCAGCGGCGGGTTCACTCAGACAGCTTGACTCCAAGCTTGCTGCTAAACGCAAGCTGGATATCTTCTTGTATAGTGTGAATGATTTACGTGAACTGGATGTGCCGTCACAGAGCGCAGCCCTTGATAGACTGGATGATCTCGGCTTTAAGACGAACCATGAACGCAGGTTATGTCAAGATATCGATGAGGTACTGGATTATATTCGTTACTGGACAGAAGAACGGAATCATCTGGCCTACGATATAGACGGTATCGTCATTAAAGTGAACGATCTCGCGAAGCAGGAAGAACTCGGTTTCACTGCAAGATCACCACGCTGGGCCATCGCTTATAAGTTCCCGGCAGAAGAAGTCATCACCAAGCTGAAAGATATCGAAATTTCAGTAGGACGGACGGGTGCCGTGACGCCGACCGCCATCCTTGAACCCGTCAAAGTAGCGGGGACAACAGTGGGTCGTGCCTCCCTTCATAATGAAGACCTCATCCGGGACAAAGACATTCGTATCGGTGACGAAGTCGTGGTCCGTAAAGCAGGTGATATTATTCCAGAGGTTGTCAGACCTGTGCTTGACCGTCGACCAGCCGGCACGTTACCCTACCATATGCCGGCACACTGCCCGGCCTGCGGGCATGAACTGGTGCGTATTGAAGGCGAAGTGGCACTGCGCTGTATCAATCCAGCCTGCGAGGCGAAACTCGTTGAAGGTGTGATCCATTTTGTGTCCCGTCAGGCGATGAATATCGATGGACTCGGTGAACGGATCGTTGAACAGTTATTCCAGGCAGAACTGATTCGTGATGTTGCCGATATTTACTATCTGAAGCGTGAGGATTTACTGCCGCTTGATCGTATGGCAGATAAGAAGGTCGATAAATTGCTGCAGGCCATCGAAGTCTCAAAAACGAATTCACTGGAGCGTCTGTTATTTGGTCTTGGCATCAGACATCTGGGCGCGAAGGCCAGCCGGATTCTGGCAGAGGAATACGGTTCAATGGATAGGCTGGTTACTGCGACAGAAGAAGAGCTGACAGCTATCCATGAAATCGGTCATAAGATTGCTCAGTCAGTCGTCACCTATCTGCACAATGATGATATAAAAGAGCTGCTGCTGAAGCTGACAGAAGCAGGGGTCAACATGACTTATACCGGCACGAAAGTAGAAGTGGTCAGCAATACTACGTTCATGAATAAGACGATTGTCCTGACCGGCAAGCTTGAGATCATGACCCGAACAGAAGCCACTGACAAGCTGACAGCGCTCGGTGCCAAAGTGACGAGCAGTGTCACAAAGAAGACAGATCTGGTTATTGCAGGTGAGGAAGCGGGTAGTAAGCTCGCGAAGGCAGAGTCTCTCGGCATTGAAGTCTGGAGTGAGGAACAACTCATCAACAAACTACAGGAAATAGGTTAAGGTGAAGGTATGAAAAAAGCATCATTACTGTTGCTATCGGCCCTGCTCTTTGCAGGTTGTGGTAGTAACAGTGACAATAACAGTAAGACCAGTCAGACAAACGATGAAAAACAGATTGCAACAGATGCTCAGATTTCAAAAGATTATTACCGGACGCTTCTGCCATTTAAGGAGAGCCAGGCACGAGGTCTGACAAGTACCAATATGGCAAGTGCTTATAACGGTGAAGCGTTTGAAGATGGCCTCTTGAATATCAGTCAGAAAGTCTATTCACCAGAAGAATATTTCTATCGTGACGGCCAGCTTCTGACAAAGGAAGCGGTACAAAGCTATCTGGAGCCTCAGTTCACTAAAGAAGAAATAGATGCCATGGATGAAGACACACGAATCGAGCGGAATGCTTATGCGAACTTCGGTTTGAACCCGTCTCATAAAGGTGAAACCGATCCAGCCAAGATCGCCCGTTATTCACCTGCGTACTTATCCCATATCCTGGAACAGGATTTCTATACTGAAGAAGATGCGAAGAAAGACAAACTGTCCGGTATGACAATCGGTCTGGCGATGAACAGCGTCTATTACTATCAGAAAGAACAGTACGGTGAAGTCTACAGTCAGCAGCTGGATCCGAAGATCAGCGCAGCGAAAGGAAAAGAGATGGCAGATGAGATATTATCCCGTCTGCGTGTCAAATCAGAGCTTAAAGATTTGCCGATTACATTTGCCATATTCATTCAGTCATCAGCTGAAAGTATCACACCGGGCCATTTCGTCGCATACGGCACAAGTGAAAAGGGTGATAATATCAAGAAGTGGACAAGTATAGACGAAGAACACGTGCTCCTGCCTTCTGCTGAAGCCGAAAAGATTGATGAAGGACTGAACAACAACTTCAAACAGTTCAATGAGTCACTGAGCAGCTACTTCCCGAACTTCACGCAAGCTATTGGTTCTGCACATGTTGTCGATCAGAAAATCAGCTCACTGACCGTCAGTATCCCGCTTGATTATTTCGGCAGGGCTGAAGTGGTCGGGGTCACCCAGCACATTGCTGATCAGTCTAAGAAGTATTTTGACGGCTTGGACAGCTACGAAATATCTGTAACCGATAATAATAAACCGCTTGCTCTGATAACGAAGGAAAAGGGCAGTGAGCCGTACATTCATATTTATCAGCAATAAAAAAAGGCTTGTTTCCAGTGTGGAAACGAGCCTTTTTTTATGATTAATTTTTAACGATACGGACCATTTCATCGAACTCATCAAGAATTCGCTGTTCTGGTTTTCTTGTCATCATGCTGACAAGAACGGTTGAAATCAGACTGATCAGGAAGCCTGGAATGATTTCGTATAGGTCAAAGATAGCGGCATGCTGTTCAGGTGCTTTCATGATGATCCAGAAGATGACAGTCAGTGAGCCGAGAATCATACCTGTGATCGCACCTTCTTTTGTCAGACCTTTCCAGTAAAGCGAAAGGAGGACTAATGGGCCGAATGCAGCGCCGAAGCCTGCCCAGGCATTACCGACTAAGTTTAAGATGGTGTCATTAGGATTCCAGGCAATGGCACCTGCTACAATCGCAACGAGTAATACCGACAGACGGCCGACAAGCACAAACTCTTTTTCACGTGAAGTGTCCTGAATGCTAGTCTTGCGAAGCAACATATAGAAATCCTGTGTTAACGAACTGGATGTCACAAGCAGCTGTGAAGAGATTGTACTCATAATCGCTGCTAAGATCGCCGCTAAGAAGAAGCCGGCAATCAGTGGGTGGAACAGGATCTGACTCATCACAACAAAGATGGTCTCTGGGTTATCAAGCTTCTGCCCGGATTCGTGGATGAATGAAATACCGATTAAGCCTGTCATACAAGCACCGATAAGTGACACAGCCATCCATGAAATACCGATACGGCGGGCAGCCGGCAGCATTTTGTGTGTTTTGATCGACATAAAACGAACGATAATATGAGGCTGACCGAAGTAGCCAAGACCCCATGCAACAAGTGAGATGATTCCGATGGTCGTAGTCCCTTTGAACCAGTCAAGATTGGTTGGTTCAAGAGTCGCAACGTCGCCTAACGTATCAAGACCGTTTAATTTCAGCATTGCGACAATCGGCACCATCACTAAAGCGATGAGCATGATGACCCCTTGGAAGAAGTCAGTCAAGGAGACTGCGAGGTACCCCCCGAAAAGCGTATAGATGATGACGATTCCCGCTGTTAAGATCAAGCCCCAGTGATAATTGAGACCGAATGCACTTTCGAATAAGACACCGCCGGAAACCATGCCGGCCTGCGTATAAAGCGTAAAGAAGATGACGATTACTAAACCGGAAATAATCTTAAGGATCCGGGTATGGTCACTCACGCGCTTCTCGAAGAAATCCGGAATGGTGATGGCGTTGTCAGCCAACTCTGTATAAACGCGAAGACGCGGTGCAACCAAGATATAGTTTAACCAGGCACCGATAGTCAGACCGATGGCAATCCAGGTCGCTGATAGACCTGTTGAATAAACAGAGCCAGGTAATCCCATCAGCATCCATCCACTCATATCTGCCGCACCGGCTGAAAGAGCAGTGACAAGCGGTCCTAGACTACGCCCTCCGAGCATATATTCGTCCAGTGTACTAGTTGACTGTTTATAGGCATAGTAACCGATTGCCAGTAGAATTAAGAAATAGACAGCAATCATGACATAAGTCATCCATGTCGCTTCTATTTTGACATTTTGAAAAGTATGTCCTAAAATCATGTGTTTTCCTCCAAACTTATGAATATTCTTTTACATGATTAATTATATATCGCGTTAAAGCGTTTTCATACAACTATTTTTAGTTTTTTTAGATTTTTTGCATTAAATTTGATAAAATTTATAGATGCTATACATGCTTAGGAGGATAAACATGACAACGATTACAAATGATCAGGTTAAACACGTTGCCCATTTAGCACGTCTTGCCATCACTGAAGAAGAAGCGGTGAAATTCAGCGGACAGCTTGAAGCGATTCTGAACTTTGCCAACCAGCTGGAAGAAGTGGACACTGACAACGTTGAACCGACGTTCCACGTGCTGGACCTGCAGAATGTGCTGCGTCCGGATACAGCCGAACAAAGTTTGAGCCAGGAAGAAGTACTGAAAAATGCACCGGTCAAAGAAGATGGTCAGTTCCGTGTGCCTTCAATCTTAGGAGGAGAATAAGAATGTCATTAAGATATGAATCGATCGAATCATTATCCAAGATGATTCACAATAAAGAAATCAAACCATCAGAACTGATTGCTGATACATTCGTTAATATCGAAAAAGAAGACGGTATCATCAATTCATTCCTCGCGCTTGATAAAGAGAATGCGATGAAAAAAGCAGAAGCGCTGGATAACCAGGCGCCTGCAGGTAAACTGTTCGGTATTCCGATGGGGATTAAAGACAATATTGTCACTAAAAATGTCGAGACGACTTGTGCGTCTAAGATATTGACGAACTTCAATCCTGTCTATGATGCGACGGTGATGAATAAACTGAATCACGAGAATGCTGTTCTTGTCGGTAAGCTGAATATGGACGAGTTCGCGATGGGCGGCTCTACAGAGAACTCTCACTATAAGAAGACCGTCAATCCGTTCGACCATCTAGCTGTGCCGGGTGGCTCTTCAGGGGGTAGTGCAGCAGCTGTGGCAGCAAGCCTTGTTCCATTCACCTTAGGTTCAGATACGGGTGGCTCTATCCGTCAGCCTGCGTCATATTGTGGTGTCGTCGGGATGAAACCGACTTACGGACGTGTCTCTCGTTTCGGCCTTGTTGCATTCGCTTCTTCACTTGACCAGATTGGTCCATTAACACGTAACGTCAAAGATAATGCGACTGTCCTTGAAGTGATCGCGGGTCACGACAAAATGGATTCAACAAGTGCGCCTGTCGATAATGTTGATTTCACTTCAAACATCGATAAAGATTTAACGGGCCTTCGTGTTGCGGTACCTAAAGAATATTTAGGTGAAGGGGTCTCACCGGAAGTTAAAGCATCCATTGAAGCGGCAATTAAACAATTAAGCGACCTCGGTGCAACCATTGAGGAAGTGTCACTGCCGAATGCAAAATACGGTGTTGCTACTTACTATATTATTTCATCATCAGAAGCTTCAGCGAACTTAGCGCGTTTCGATGGTATTCGTTATGGTTATCAGGCAGAAGGGGCCCAGAACTTAGAAGAGCTCTACAAAAAGACTCGTCAGGAAGGTTTCGGTGACGAAGTCAAACGTCGTATCATGCTTGGTACATATGCGCTCAGCTCTGGTTATTACGATGCCTACTACAAAAAAGCGCAGAAAGTCCGTACATTGATCAAGCAGGACTTCGAGAAAGTCTTTGCTGATTACGATGTCATCGTCGGGCCAGTGGCGCCGACACCTGCGTTCAATATCGGTGAACAGATTGATGATCCACTGACGATGTATGCCAACGATATCTTAACGATCCCTGTGAACTTAGCAGGTCTGCCATCGATCTCTGTACCATGTGGTGAACATAACGGTCGCCCGATCGGCCTGCAGATCATCGGTAAACCATTTGATGAGCAGAAAATTTACAACGTGGCTTATCAGTATGAACAGAAATTCAACTTACATGACCGTTATCAAACATTATAAGGAGACGATGAAATGCATTTCGAAACAGTAATCGGACTTGAAGTCCATGTTGAACTGAAAACTGAATCCAAGATGTTCTCAAGTTCACCTGCCCATTTCGGTGCAGAACCGAATACCAATGTCAGTGTCATCGACCTGGGCTATCCAGGGGTGCTGCCAGTCGTCAACCGGACAGCAGTCGACTGGGCTATGCGCGCAGCAATGGCACTGAACATGGATATCAGAACAGAAACCAAATTTGACCGTAAAAACTATTTTTATCCAGATAATCCGAAAGCTTATCAGATTTCACAGTTTGATGAGCCGATCGGTGAAAACGGCTATATCGATATAGAAGTAGGCGGTGAAACAAAACGAATCGGTATCACACGCCTTCATATGGAGGAGGATGCCGGCAAACTGACACATAAAGACGGTCACTCACTGGTCGACTTAAACCGTCAAGGGACACCGCTTGTTGAAATCGTCTCGGAGCCTGATATCCGTACACCGGAAGAAGCGTATGCCTACCTTGAGAAGCTGAAAGCGATCATTCAGTATACAGGGGTATCTGACTGTAAGATGGAAGAAGGCTCACTCCGCTGTGACGCCAACATTTCATTACGTCCAGTCGGCCGTGAAGAATTCGGTACGAAGACTGAACTTAAAAACCTGAACTCATTCAACTACGTCCGTCGTGGTTTAGAGCACGAGGAAAAACGTCAGGCAGAAGTATTGCTTGCGGGCGGAGAGATTCTGCAGGAGACACGTCGTTTCGATGAGGCAACCGGTAAAACCATTCTCATGCGTGTCAAAGAAGGCTCGGATGACTACCGCTACTTCCCGGAACCAGATTTAGTGCCTCTCTTCATCGATGAAGGATGGAAAGCGCGTGTCCGTGAATCGATTCCTGAGCTGCCGGATGCACGTAAAGAGAAATATGTGAATGAATATGGCCTCCCTGCTTATGATGCGCATGTCCTGACGCTGACAAAAGAGATGTCTGACTTCTTTGAAGAGACGCTGAAGCTTGGAGCAGACGCAAAGTTAGCCTCTAACTGGCTGATGGGCGGCGTTAACGAATACTTGAACAAAAACCAGAAGGACTTAGGCGACACCGCTTTAACACCTGCTAATCTGGCAGAAATGGTGAAATTGCTCGCTGATGGCACAATCTCAAGTAAAATCGCTAAAAAAGTCTTTGCTGATACAGTTGAGTCAGGCAAAGCACCGAAAGTCATTATGGAGGAACAAGGGCTTGTACAAGTGTCTGATCCGGAACAGCTCCGCGCATTCGTGACTGAAGCACTTGATAACAACCCTCAATCCATTGAGGACTTCAAGAACGGTAAAGGAAAAGCGATGGGCTTCCTCGTCGGCCAGATCATGAAGATTTCAAAAGGGCAGGCGAACCCGCAGCTGGTTAACCAGATTCTGAAAGAAGAACTTGAAAAAAGATAATATGAAAAGCTGATATGACCCGGTCATATCAGCTTTTTTTATACGTGGGATGATTTTTTATTCAGCGTGAGTACGGCAATCAATGAGATGCTCGCTGCAACAACCAGATAGACTGCAACAGGATAAGTACTGTGATAATGACTGGTCAGATATTCTGCTATCAGGGGCGCAGTTCCGCCAGCAAGTGCTGCACCGACCTGATAGCCGAGTGACACACCTGTATATCTGACTTCTTTGGAAAAGGCCTCGGAGAACAATGTACCTTGAACAGCAGCGAGAGGAGACCAGATGACACTTAAGCCGATGAAAGTCGCCAGAAATAATAGAAGGACGGATCGTTGATCAATCAATAAAAAATAAGGAAATGCAAACAGAATAATACCGGCGCTGCCTGCAAGATAAAGCTTTCTCCGCCCGATACGGTCACTCAGGCGACCGTACAGCGGAATAATGCCGACTGTTATACTTGCTGGTGTCAGAACGATGAGCATAATCGTCTCAAAGGAAAAACCGAGTGTCTTCGTACCGTAACCGACAATGAAAGTTGAAAACAGATAAAAAGGTGCTGTTTCCACAAATTTAGCGCAGCAGGTAATGATGACTTCTTTCCAGTGATGCTTAAACGTATAAAGTAACGGAATACGCGGAACAGAACCATTTTTGACAGCTGCCTTGAAATCGGGCGTTTCCTCAAGCCCTGTTCTGATCCAGAGACCGAAAGCGACTAGAAAACCGCTCATTATAAAAGGGATGCGCCAGCCGTACAGCGTAAACTGCTCATCATTCAGAATGGAAGTCATCATAAAAAAGGCAAGTGATCCGAGTACAAGACCGATAGGGACGCCGAGCTGTGGGAAACTGCCGTAAAAACCGCGACGGTCATGCGGTGCATACTCTGTTGCGAGCAGCAATGATCCACCGTACTCACCGCCGATACCGAGTCCCTGCACTAAGCGAAGGAAGAGGAGAAGGACTGGTGCCCAGATACCTGCTGTTTCATAAGTGGGTAGCAGCCCGATACAGACAGTGGCGACGCCCATCATGGTCAACGTCATCACCAATGTTTTTTTGCGGCCCATTCGGTCGCCGATATGCGCGAAAATAATACCGCCTAAGGGACGAATAAAGAATGAAATCGCAATACCGAAATAGGAGATCATGGTCGAGACAGCAGGATCGCCTGTCACAAAAAAGTGTTTACTGAAGATGACGCTTGCTACAGATGCATAAAGAAAGAAATCAAACCATTCTATTGATGAGCCGACAAGACTTGCTGTCAGTACTTTTCTTTGCAATTTTTTATCCATTATTGTTCTCTCCCGCCCTGCTCTTTAATACACAAAAACTACCCGTTAAAATAAGCTTTAATCGGGTAGATGCAGAATATATGAAATTTACTTCTTGAAGAGATAGTCTGTGAGATGGGAATACCAGATATTGAGACCCTGATCAGTCAGAAGTTCTGTTTTAGGGTCATAGCTGTCTTCAAGGTCATCCTTTGGCCATTTTTTCGATTGGGCATAATAAGTTTTGGAATCTTTAAAATAGTCTTCTTCTTCTTTCTGATACCTCTTGAATGCTTTATCCGTTGAAGGACGAGTGCCGATCGTTCGGACTTCAATATGGTCTGATGTTAGATCATCGATTATTTGAGCAAGCTGTTTGTTGTGCGCCTCTGCAGGGATTTTTTCTGTAAAATCATTAAGGGTCAGTGCATCGAGTAGAACGATATCAGGCTCTGTATCCTTTATTTTATCGACATCGATCTTATCACTCGCTGTCTTGATCATCTGTTCCTTTATCTTAAGCGCCGGATACTGATCACGCAGCATCTGCACCAAGCTCTGATCATCATCTGAGACCTGATAAGGCGTGGATAAGACAGTGATGTTCATCTCTTTATTTTGACGGTAAATATCTTGAAGGGCTTTATCTTTGAATGTGATGGTTTTCGTGTCTGTCTGAGAGGTCTGACGGGCTGAAACAGTGGATTGCCAGTAAATATAACCGAAACCAATTAATAAGACTGAAAGTACAACGTAAAGCCAGAAGAGTATATTTTTCATCTGAGTCCTCCATGTTATCAATACTGTTATTTTAACATAAATATCAAATTGCTAGTAAGATAGAAGTAAAATGTTTATAATTTATAAAAATGGTAATATGTTTTGAATATGTATCTATAATAGAAAGATCAAATGACATGAGATACAAGTGAGGGACATACTATGATCAAAAATACGCCCCGCAGTTTTCTGGAGTACAGACTTTTATTTATTGAAGAATCGAAGCAGCTGATTGAAATCCTGGGAAATGCGATTACTGAAATACATCAATATGGCAGTTCGGCTGTTGATGGATTGCCGTTTATAGAAGAAATCAATATCATGCCGGTCGTCAAGCACTATCAGCATGTAGAAAAACAGATGGCTGCCATCGAAGCGCTCGGCTTTAAATGTATTGAACGGGCACCGGACTGCATCATGCACGAGAAAAAGACGGAGGGGCCCTCTATTCAGATCAGGTGGGTCGAGCAGCATGATAGCAAGCAGGTCGAGTCGCTGCTGTTGTTCCGGGATTATTTAAGGCAGAACGAATCAGCGAAGGCACAATATATTCATTTTCTGGTGAAAAATAAGCAGCAGGCTGAAGATGAGATCGAATCTCAGGTCAACGAAATCGAATACATGCTGCAGCTGAAAAAAGAAGCAGAAGCATGGCGGAAAAGATTCTGACAAGAATCTTTTTTTTGTGTAATTTCGTAGAATAAGCTAAATTAGAGACAGCGATATTATTGATAAAGTGGGGATGAAAGATGACATTAGCAATTGCCAAGAATATCGGTATAGAAGAAAAAATGGCGAATCGCCACGGTCTGATTGCCGGCGCAACGGGTACAGGTAAGACGATTACACTGAAGGTGATGACAGAACAGTTCTCAAAAGCAGGCATACCCGTCTTCTTATCTGACATCAAAGGGGATCTGACCAGTCTTGCCGAGCCGATGGAGATGAATGACAAGATTCAGGAACGTCTGAATACCCTGGCTTTGACTGATTATCACCCGCAGCAGTTCCCGGTCAGAATGTGGGATATTTTCGGCAAGATGGGGACGCCGGTACGTGCAACGGTCACGGAGATGGGCCCGCTCCTGCTGTCCCGTCTGATGGGTCTGAATGAGACGCAGACAGGTATCCTCACTATGGCATTCAGAATCAGCGATGACGAAGGACTGGCGCTGCTTGACCTGAAAGATCTGCAGGCTCTGCTTAACCATATGGGTGACCATGCTGCTGAATATACGACGAAATACGGCAATCTGACGAAGCAGTCTATCGGTGCCATTCAGCGTAAACTGCTGGAGCTGGATAGTCAAGGTGCCAGTCATTTCTTCAGTGAGCCAGCTCTCAGACTGGAAGATTTCCTGCAACAGGAGAAGGGTAAGGGGGTCATCAATATTCTGCATGCAGTAGAGCTTTACAGGCAGCCGCTGCTCTATACCACATTCCTCCTCTGGCTGCTGACTGAACTGTTTGAAATTCTGCCGGAAGTAGGCGACGCTGATCAACCGAAGCTTGTCTTCTTCTTTGACGAAGCGCACCTTTTATTCAAAGACGCCAATCCAGCCTTCGTCACGCAGATTGAACAAGTTGTCCGTCTCATCCGTTCTAAAGGGGTCGGTGTTTATTTCGTGACACAGAACCCGATTGATTTGCCGGACGAGGTACTCGGTCAGCTCGGAAACCGTGTTCAGCATGCGCTGCGGGCGTTCACGCCTCGTGACCAGAAAGCCGTGAAGAGTGCAGCAGAGACCTTCAGACAGAATCCGGACCTGGATGTAGAAAGCGTCATCGGAGAACTGAAGACCGGTGAGGCACTGGTCTCTTTCCTGAACAGTGACGGTCAGCCGGGTATCGTAGAACGTGCGTGGATCAGACCGCCTGAAAGTAAAATCGGTGTCTTAAGTCAGCCGATTCCACTTGAAGCGAATCCCTTCTATGCAACCTATAAAGAAGAACTGGATCGCGAGAGTGCTTATGAGCTTCTGCAGCAGAAGCTGACTGATATCAAAGAACCTGAGCAGCCTGACAGGAAAGTGACGAAAGAAAAACCATCTGAACTCCAGAAAATGGCGACTTCTGTCCTTACATCTGTCGGCAGACAGATAGGTCGGGAAATTGTCCGTAATATATTCGGTGGACGCCGACGCTAGTAAAAACAAGGGAATTTCCCGAAAGGGTGAACAGCTATGAGAAAAAGAGCAAGAATTATCTATAATCCGACGTCTGGTCGAGAACTCTTCAAAAAGACGCTGCCTGACGTGCTGATCAAACTGGAGCAGGCAGGCTACGAAACCAGTGCCCATGCGACAACAGCGGCGGGTGACGCCACTATCGCGGCCCGTGCTGCAGTCCAGGATCAATTCGATATTATCATCGCAGCTGGTGGTGACGGCACGCTCAATGAAGTGGTCAACGGCATAGCCGATCTGCCGGACCTGCCTCAAATAGGGGTGATACCCATGGGAACGGTCAATGACTTCGGCCGTGCGCTCATGATACCAAAGGATATCATGGAAGCTGTTGATGTCATCATAGAAGGGACCACGGTACCGGTCGATATCGGACGCATGAACAGCCGCTACTTTATCAATATTGCGGGGGGCGGCAAAATCACCTCGGTATCTTACGAGGCGCCAAGCAAACTGAAGACCGTCATCGGTCCGTTAGCCTACTATATTAAAGGGCTTGAGATGCTGCCGGAGATCAAACCGACTGATGTCCGCATTGAATACGATGGCGAGGTCTTCTCAGGAGAAGTCATGCTCTTCCTGATCGGACTGACCAACTCTGTCGGCGGCTTTGAAAAGCTGGTGCCTGATGCCTCTATTAATGATGGCTACTTCACGCTGCTGTTCCTGGAGAAAGTGAATCTGGCAGAGTTCGGCCATCTGCTGACGCTTGCTTCGCGCGGCGAACACCTTAACCATCCGAAGGTCCACTATATCAAAGCGAAGGAAATCAAGGTCTCCTCGTATGAAATGATGGACTTGAATGTGGACGGTGAATACGGGGGTGTATTACCCGCTCATTTCGTCAATCTGGCGAGTCATTTAGAGATTTTCAGTCCGCTCGACGATATCACGCGCTCAAATAATATCGAGAAGATGAAGAAAATTGATGACCAGTATACCCTCACAGATATCGAATAAAAAACGCAAAATCCATCAGGATTTTGCGTTTTCTATTATTTGATTTCATCGGTAAATGATGCTGCCAGCTCATCATACTCCCAGTTGCGATGGGAAGGGTAGAGAGAAAGGCCGCCATCTGCGACGATCGTCTGACCTGTGATATATTTTGATTCCTTACTGGCAAGAAAAGCGGCGATGCTGGCGATTTCTTCCGGCTCAGCGACATAACCCATCGGCACAAAGCCGTCCGCTTCTTTTTTCTTCTCTTCAGTTGAGAAGTTCTCAGCATTGATCGGTGTATTGATGGAACCAGGTGCGATGTTATTGACGCGGATCTGGACACGCGCATATTCAAGAGCTAAGCTCTGGGTCAGAAGCTTGACGCCTCCTTTACTTGCACAGTACTGGGCGTAATGTGGCCAAGGAATGATTTCGTGGACGCTGGAGATATTGATGACGACCCCTTTATATTTCTTGTCCATATAATGCTTGATGGCTTCACGTGAACCGATGAAAGTACCGCGTAGGTTGACGTTCATGACTTTATCAAATTCCTCTGTCGACATTTCATGGCTGACGATATCTTTTTGCATGCCCGCATTGTTGACCATGACATGGAGAGCACCGTATGTAGCGAGTGTTTGGCTGAATAAGCCGAGAAACTCTTCTTCGTCCGTCGTATCCGCTTTGATGGCAATGGCTTCGCCGCCTTTAGCCTGAATAGCCTCCACAAGCTCATTTGCTTCGTCTGCTCTTGAGTGATAGTTGATGACAACTTTCATGCCTTCTTCAGCAAAACGCAGAGCAATCGCTTTACCGATACCAGATGCGCCGCCTGTAATCAGTGTCACTTTATCCTTTAAATCGTTATACATGAGTGTAGTCTCCTTTAGATTAGTTTAATAGACTATACCCATATCATTTCCAAGTAATCTATGTGTTCGTAAACTGATGTCCTCGATTTAGATGTCAGCGAAACTGTGATAGAATATATCAAGGAAGAAGGCCTGATTAAAGTTGACACTTGAAAATGAAAGAGAGAAATGAATGAAGAAAAACGATATATTAACAGGTACAGTCGTCGATTATACGCACGAAGGTAACGGTGTTGTCAAAATAGAAGGTTATCCTATCTTTATCCCGCAGACAGTGAAGAACGAAACAGTCACTTTCAAGCTGATCAAGCAGAATAAAGGGTTTGGTATCGGTAAAGTGCTGTCAATTGACACAGAAAGCCCGGACCGTGTAACGCCACCCTGCATCTATTATCAGCAGTGCGGCGGCTGTAATATACAGCATCTGAATTATCAGGCGCAGCTCACCATGAAGGAAAATCAGGTGAAGAATTTAGTCCGCAAAATGACGAAGCTCGATATTCCGGTGCGCGAGATTATAGGAATGGAGAATCCTTGGCGTTATCGCAATAAGAGTCAGCTGCCCGTCCAGTACCGGGAGGGCATTGTAACGGGATTCTACAGACCCCGGTCGCATGATATAGTGCCGATAGAAGAATGTCTGATTCAGAAGGAGAGTCACGATGAACTGATGAATACGATTCGTCAGCTGCTCACGCAATACAATGTCAGTATTTATGATGAACGGCGCCATAGAGGCAACCTGAGACATATCATGCTCCGCAGCGGCACGACAGTGAATGAAACGATGGTCGTTTTTGTCACTAAAAGCCGGCATCTGCCTGAACTTGAACAGATTGCGGATGAACTGATGGCTCAGTTTCCGTATGTGACAAGTATCAGACAGAATATCAATAGTGAGAAGACGAATGTCATCCTCGGCAGCCAGTCCAGAACGATCCGCGGCCATGATTATATACACGATCAACTGGATCAGCTGACATTTGAGATTTCAGATATGAGTTTCTATCAGGTCAATCACGAGCAGACAGAAAAACTGTACCGTCAGGCGCTGGATTACGCAGAACTGACAGCCAGTCAGAACGTCATCGATGCTTACTGCGGCATCGGTACGATCGGCTTGTTTATGGCAGCACATGCTGAACGGGTCTACGGTGTGGAAATAGTGGAGAAAGCGATAGAGGACGCCAAACGGAATGCAGCGCTTAATCACTTATCCAATACACACTTTGAAGCCGGTAAAGCAGAAGATATTATTCTGAAGTGGCGCGAGGAAGGCATCAGACCGGATGTCGTGATGGTTGATCCGCCGCGTAAAGGCTGCGATGCCGTCTTTATTGAGACTCTACTTGAACTGACGCCTCAGCGTATCGTCTATGTATCCTGTAATCCTTCAACCTTGATGCGTGACATTCAGCTGCTGGAGACAAAATATCATATCGATGAGATCACGCCGGTCGATATGTTCCCGCAGACGACCCATGTTGAAGCAGTCTGCAAGATGACCTTGAAGGATTAGGTAGATGGAGAAGAGAATCATTCATGTCGATATGGATGCATTCTATGCGCAGATTGAGCAGCGGGATAATCCGGAACTTAGAGGCAAACCCGTTATAGTCGGGGGGAAATCGAGTTCAAGAGGTGTCGTTTCAACAGCGAGTTACGAAGCAAGGAAGTTCGGCATTCATTCAGCGATGCCGATGAGCCGGGCCCATCAGCTCTGTCCTGATGGATATTATGTGACGCCCCATTTCAATGTCTACCGGGATGTCTCAGCCACCATTATGGAGATTTTCAGAAGTTATACAGCGTTGGTGCAGCCTGTCTCCTTGGATGAAGCTTATCTGGACATCACGCATCTCGTCAGACGGGATATGCCCGCTTCACAAGTGGCCCGTCATATTAAGCGTGATGTACTGGCAGCAACACAGTTGACATGTTCAGCCGGTGTCTCCTATAATCGTTTTCTCGCCAAAATGGCATCCGGTATGAATAAGCCGGATGGTCTGACGATTATTCATCATGGCAATGTCCATGAGATTCTCATGCCGCTGCCCATCGGAGACTTTCCGGGTGTCGGTAAAGTGACTGAGGAGAAGATGAAGGCACTGGGTATAGAGACAGGACAGGACTTGTTCAACCAGACAGAACGAGACCTCATCAACTGGTTCGGCAAAAGAGGCCCGAAATTATATCATTACGCACGCGGCATCGGTGATGATACGGTCAAAGCTGAGCGGACACGTAAATCGATAGGCAAAGAGACCACATTCGAAGCGGATAAAAATGATGACGAAGAAATTCTGTCCGTCATCCGGAAACTTGCCAAACAGGTCAGTGACAGACTGAATCAGTACAGCCTTGCCGGAGATATTGTGACGGTCAAGATCAAGGAATATGATTTCACTACGGTGACCAAGCAGCAGAAACTTCCGGATTCCGTCACTGATGCAGATGAAATCTATAATATCGCCTATCATCTTTATACCGAAGTGAAATCAACGGAACGTCCGATACGTTTAATTGGTGTCACAGTGGGGAATTTAAAGGAGAAGCGTTTCGAAAATATGTCGATATATGATTTTATATAACGGAAAGAGTGAGTAAGATGAAATTTAAGTTTTCTATTATTGGTATTGTTGCTCTGTTATTCGCTCTCTTTGTGATGGATACCTGGAACAATGGCTTTGATTTCTGGAAACTACTGGGCATCATTGTCCTGGCCGTCTTCCTTTTCTGGGTGGATCACAAACTAGAGAGACCTGTGTCACGTGATAGTATCAAACAGAATATATATAAACGTAAATAAAACCATGTCCACTGGGCATGGTTTTATTGATAGAATTCAATCAGCTGCTTTAATTTATCATCGCTGATCACCTGTACATCCTCACCACGTGCCAGGCGGTTGGTGACCGCGTTGTCCTTAGCAGAAGGTTTATTGCCCTTCTGTCTGCCGAAGAGATAGATGTCCGCTTGTTCGATATCGGACGCATACTGGCCGCCGTGATCAACGATATACTGAACGATATCTTTACGTTTCAGATGAAGAGTCCCGGAGATGGCGATTTTCTTGGCGTGAAAAGGATGCGTCAGATCAAAATCCTGGGTCGTCGGTCTGATCGCATTCAGTTCTGCCTGATAGCGGTTCATCTGCTGGCTCTTCTTGTATTTCATGCCGGACAAATAAGCGCGGTGCCGCTTCAGATAGTCTTCCAGCGAATCATAGTGTTTCAAAAGCCGGAGCGTAATCATGGCACTGGCCTTGGCGTCATTCAGGGCATGATGATGCCCGTGAAAATCAAGATCATAGAACTTCATCATGTTCTTCAGGCTGTAGCTGTGATTTTTAACCGTTTTCCGTGCCATATTACAGGAGCAGAAGTAGGGCATGACCGGCATTTCAAGGCCATAACGTTCAATGGACTGGTAGAGCACCTTCATATCAAAGCGTGCAAAATGCGCGACGACCGGCAGCTCGCCGATGAAATCCATCATATGAGGGAAGACGTCAGGAAATGTCGGCGCATCTGCTACATCTTCCGGCTTGATGCCATGAACCGCGATATTGCTCTTTGAAAAGTAGGTCTCCGGATTGACAAGTGTGTAAAATGTCTCCGTCATCATATTGCCCTGCACTTTCACCATGCCGACACTGCACACGCTGGCCGGCTGACCATTCGCTGTCTCGAAATCGAGCGCAATAAACTCATTCATCATACTTCCCCCTTTTGTCCAGTATACAAAAAAAGAGACAGAACCTATAACGGTTTGTCTCTAGGCAACTCACAGCCGCAGTCCTGATTGACCGAGCAGCTGTTGCATTTACCTTCCTTTGATTTTCTGAAGAATCTGACCAGTGTGAACGTCGCATATCCAAAGATGAGCAAGGCGAGCAGGATATTAATAAGTAATGACATAAGAGCCTCCTTAAATGAACAGTTGGCCGAGCTGATAGACAGCAAATGTTAAAATATAGGCCACTGCTACGGGATAGAGCATCGCAAGGAATGTCCATTTCCATGAACTTGTTTCTTTACGAATAGCTGCAACTGTCGACAGACAAGGGATATATAACAGGATGAACAGCATGAACGCATAGGCGGTCAGCGGCGTGAACTGGCTGTGAATCACTTGAATCAAGGCGTCATCACTGACCGCATAGATGATAGCCATGGCACTGACGATGACTTCCTTGGCCAGGAACCCTGGAATCAGTGTCGCGCCTGCCTGCCATGTGCCGAAGCCGAGTGGTGCCAGAAGCGGCGCAATCACTCCGCCGATCATGGCGAGGTAGCTGTCACCGATTCCTACATTGAGACCGCCAGGACCCGTGTAGTTGAGCAGCCAGATTAATACGGAGCCGCCAAAAATGAAGGTCCCTGCTTTTTTGACGAATCCTTTTCCTTTTTCCCAGGTACTGCGCCATAGCGTTTTAATGGAAGGCAGACGATAGGGCGGCAGCTCTATGACGAAGATTGAAGTATCATTCTTCAGGAGCGTTTTAGATAATATGAAACTCATGAACAATGCGACGACAACCCCGATAACATACAGGCTCAGCACAATCAGAGCTTGATTCTCCTTGAAGAATACACCTGCAAAGAGGGCATAGACTGGCAGCCGGGCGGAACAGGACATAAAAGGTGCGATCAAGATGGTGGTCAGACGCTCCTTCTCCTCTTCGATACTGCGCGCTGCCATGATACCGGGCACATTACAGCCGAAGCCGATAATCATCGGAATAAATGATTTACCGTTCAGCCCGAAAAACTCCATTAAACGGTCCATGATCACCGCTATACGTGCCATGTAACCGGAGTCCTCAAGAAGTGAGATAAAGAAGAACAGCACCAGAATCTGAGGGACGAAGACCAGAACACCGCCGACACCGGCGATGATGCCATCAGTGATCAGATTCTGCAGGAACTCGACCACCCCGAGCTGCGTCATGATGCGATGCGCCCAGTCTGTTAACGGTCCGCCGAAAAAGGCGTCCAGCTGATCCGACAGCGGTGTGCCGATCCAGGTGAAGGTCGTCTGAAAAATCAGCCACATTAAAAACAGGAAAATCGGCATACCCAGATATTTATGAGTAACGATGCGATCGATTGTCTCTGTCAAGGGTGTCTTGGAAACCTCAGGCTGCGTGACTACGCCGTCAAGAATCTCGGAAATTTTATTCTGACGTGCTTTTAGAATCAGCTCCTTGACGGGAAAGTCAATCTGCGCTTTTAATGTGTCCCTTGCCGCATCGTCACCGATGTAGTCGATGACAGCCGGATTGTCCATCAAATACTGGACAGCGAGAAAACGGTGATGTCGTCTGTTTAGTGCAAGACCGCTGAATGTCGGCAAGATTTTGGTGATCAGCGCTTCTATTCTGTCGTCATAGCGAAGAGACAGCCGCGCAGCCGCCAGATGACGGTCATTGACGGCTTCCAGTATTTCATGGGTACCTTTGCCTGTACGTGCAACGACAGGAATGACAGGAATCTTCAGGCGACGCATCAATAAGTCGATATCAATACGGTAACCTCGTTTGGCTGAGACATCGACCATATTGAGGCCCATCATCATAGGTGCGCCGTATTCCATCAGCTGAATGGTGAGCAGCAGATTACGTCGCAGCTGCGAGGCATCCACAATATTGATCATGCCTTGGAAAGACTCCTGCAGCAGAAAGCGTGTGACGACTGTCTCGTCCTTTGAGATAGGAAGCAGGTCATAAGTGCCGGGCAAGTCCACGAGGTTGCCATAGTTCTTTTTGAGTTGACCGATTTTCTTCTCGACAGTCACACCGCTCCAGTTACCGACATATTCGTATGAACCGGTCAGTGCATTGAAAAGTGACGTTTTCCCGACATTCGGATTGCCGAGAATACAGAACGTATTAGTCATGAGCGGCTTCCAGCATGATTTTGCACGCATCGCAATTCCGGATGCAGATATGCTGGCCCTCTATATCAAAGACGCATGGTCCTTTAAACAGACTTTTGCGCTGGACTTTCAGCACGCTGCCGACTGACAAACCAAGCGCATTTAAACGGTGCTGTAAGACCGGATTATCAAAGCTGAAAGATTTAACAAAATAAGTACTGCCGATTTCGGCATTAGCTGCATGTAGCATTTAGACACCTTCTTATTTGATTGTGATAATCATTTTCAATTAAATATTATCATGGTCAGTCTGTTTTAACAAGGTCCATTAAATACGCAGTCAATGAAAATCATTTTCTTTATCATGTGATTTATAGGCAGCAAATGATATAATAAATTGTTAATCAAGGAGGTCATTATGAGAACTTTTACAGCTAAATTAATGGCAAAACTGTCGAGACAGGCTAGTATCGCTGCTGGTAAAAGAGGCACGGATTTACCGGGACAGTTAGCTAGAAAAATAGATCCACAGATTTTGAGGAAAATGGCAGCTACTGTAGATGATGTCGTCTTTATCTCGGGTACAAACGGCAAGACAACGACTTCTAATTTAATCGGCCATACATTAAAGAACATGGGTATCCCGATCATTCATAATACAGAAGGGGCGAATATGGCCGCTGGTATCACATCCAGCTTTATCGTCCAGGCAGATAAAAATACTAAGCTCGCTATCATCGAAATTGACGAAGGATCGATTCCGCGTGTCCTGAATGAAATGACGCCGACGATGATGGTCTTCACGAACTTCTTCCGCGATCAGATGGACCGTTTCGGTGAGATCGATATTCTGGTCGACCGTATCGCCGATCATATTAAGAATAAAGGCATCAAGCTGATATTAAATGCAGATGACCCGTTTGTCTCACGACTGAAGATTGCAAGTGATGATGTGGTTTACTACGGTATGAAAGCAGGCATCCATCACTTCGAAGAAAGCACGATGATTGAAAGTAAGTACTGTCCGAACTGCGGCCGTCTGCTCCATTACGAGGCGATTCATTACAACCAGATCGGCCATTACAGCTGTGAATGTGGTTTCAGACGGAATGAGCCTAAATATGAAGTGGAAGCTCTCTCTGAGAATCCATATCTGGTACCGGTCATTAACGGCGCCACATTTAATATGAAGCTTGCCGGAGACTTCAATGTGTTCAATATTATCGCTGCCTATAGTGTGCTGCGGGAACTCGGATTAAATGATGACTCTATCAGAAGCGGCTTCGAAAGCTACGCCTCGGATAATGGCCGGATGCAGTATTTCTCAAACGGCAGAAAAGAAGCGATTATCAATCTCGCCAAGAATCCGGCGGGTCTGAATGCCAGCCTGTCAGTCGGCGAAAAAATCCAGGGTACTAAATCCTATCTGATCAGCCTGAACGATAACGGCGCAGATGGACGCGATATCTCATGGATCTGGGATGCTGACTTTGAAAAGCTGTCACGCCAGACAATCGGTCACATCATCTGTACGGGCAACCGGGCGGAAGAGCTGGCAGTACGTCTTAAATATGCAGAGATTCCGGCGCAGGTGACGGTCGAACGTTCGATTGAACAGGCGACCCTGCAGGCGATGGCACTTGATGATTATACGGTCTGCATTCCGAACTATACATCACTTGAGCCGATGCATACGACACTCACGACTTATTTCAAGGAGGATAAATAATGACAGCGATTAATATTTATCACTTCATGCCTGACAAGCTGAATCTGTACGGTGATATCGGGAATATCATCGCCTTATCCAAACGAGCGAAATGGCGCGGCATTGATGTCAAAGTGACGGATGTCAAAGAGACAGCCGGGCTGAAATTATCAGAGGCGGATATCCTCTTTATCGGTGGCGGCAGCGACCGTGAACAGGCCATTGCGACAACGGAGCTCTTCAAGATCAAGGATGAGTTCAAGGCTGCGATAGAAGACGGTGTCCCTGCACTGACTATATGCGGCGGCTATCAGTTCCTCGGTGAGAAATATGTGACACCCGATGGCCATGAACTGAAAGGGCTGAATATCCTGGACTTCTATACAGAATCCAGAACTGAGCGTCTGACCGGTAATATCGTCATCGAATCAGAGACTTTCGGACAGATTGTCGGTTTTGAGAACCACGGGGGTCGCACCTATCATGACTATGATACGCTCGGCCGTGTCGTTTCGGGCTTCGGCAATAATGATACCGATAAAAAAGAGGGGATCCATTACAAAAATCTGCTCGGCACTTATCTGCACGGGCCGATTCTGCCGAAGAACCATGAAATAACAGACTATCTCCTCAAGGCAGCCTGCGAACGTAAGAATATAGCGTTCAGTCCGCTGAATGACAACGCGATTGAAGAGAGTGCGAAGAAAGTCATCATTGACCGCTTACTTGCGGATCAATAAAGGTTAAATATCATCCTGACGGGTAAAGTGAACTATCTATCACTTAGGAGGGCTTGATATGGCACAGGAAGATTCAAAGACAACTTCACAGCGCATGAAGGACGATACGCCTGGGCTCGTCGATGAAAAAGTAAGAGAACAGCTGCAGAACGAACCGGGCGACAGAAAAGAAGAGAAGAAAAAATAGTTCCTCAGGCATCTTATCATAGGATAAGATGCCTTTTATTTATGATAAAAATACGAACACTTTTAAAGATATATTTAAAATATATCTTTTGGGTGTATAATATAAAGTGTTAACAGATAAAAGTGAAAACAGGAGGCTATACGATGATTACTAAGGAAATGCGGGTCGCTGATATCGTCAAGGAGATTCCGAAGAGTGCAGATATATTCAGAAGTAACCGGATTGATTTCTGTTGCGGCGGACAAATACCGCTGGCAGAGGCTGTTCATGACAAAAGTGCGTCGCTTGAAACATTGCTCGATGAGATTAATAGTCTGCAGACAGAGAATGCGGGAGAAGGTCTGGATGTACAGTATCTGGATAATGCGAGTCTGATCAACTATATTCAGAACAAGTATCATATACTGTTGCGGGAGGAAATGAAGAATCTGACGCCTTATGTCACGAAAGTCGCTAAAGTCCATGGTGACAACCATCCGGAGCTGATTGACATCAAGGAAGTCTTCACCGGACTGAAAAATGAGCTGCTCGATCATACGCTGGATGAAGATGACACTGTCTTTCCGCTTGTCAAAGAATACTCGCTGAATCCTACAGACGAACTGCGTGCAAAACTCCAGCCGCATATCGATGAACTGGAGACGGAACATGAGAATGCCGGTAATGCGCTTAAGCGATTAAGAGAACTGACGCATGATTTTACACCGCCGCTTGATGCATGCGGCACCTACCGTCTTGTCTTCGCACGTTTAGAACGGCTCGAGAAAGATACATTCAATCATGTGCATCTCGAGAACAACGTTTTATTCAAGCGTTTCTAGATTGACATGTGAAAGACCACCTGACTATGTCAGGTGGTCTTTCATCAGTTTCTGGATCATTAAGAGTTCATAGATATAATGGCTTTTGAGCTGATTGTCGTCGAATTCATTCAGATGTTTGACGCTGGATTTGAAGACTGAGAGGGCAGGCGCCGGCACCGGTCTATTTTGAGTCATCGCATCAAGTATCTGAACATATGCCTCACGTTCAGCCAGGGAAAAGTCAAAGTACTGCTGATCCGGCATATAGATCATATTAGATAGATGAAGAACGATCAGCTGGTCAACCTGCAGCCGTTTTTCAATTGTAGTCATGGCGCGTTTCCGGTTCATATCACGGTGATACTGATATTCTTCATGCTCATATTTGATGAGCTGGTGGACTTTGCTGATTTTAGAGTTGATGGCTTCCAGCAGCTGCATGCTCTCTTCGGACGTGAAATTACCGACCAGCACTTCTTTGCTGCGCTTGACAAAAAGGGAGGCACTGTCTCGTTCAATCGAGCTGATAATAGACTGAATCTGCTGCTGATATTTCGGTGGTAAGACCAAGTAGTTGACGAGTCCGGCTGTCGTCAGGCCGATAGTCGTGGTGGCGAGCCGTGAGAAAAAGTTGTAGGCGAAGGCATCGTGAATATTAGGCACCATGGCTACAGCTGTCAGGCTGGCGACAAGCATACCGTCAAATAGCTTCAGCTGATAACAGACAAGAATCGTCACGGTAGCGGCAAGGCTATAGGCAAGCGGGGAATCACCGAGAAAATACGTGCTCATCACGGCGATAAAAGCACCGATGATGGAGGCCGGAAAACGAATATAAGCTTTTTTCAGCGATGCTTTAGCGGTCGGTTCGATTGAGACAATAGAAGTGATGACCGCAAATATCGCCGGAAATGTTAAGAGCTGACAGATCAGAGCGGTCAGAAATGTCGCGAGACCTGTCTTGATGATCCGCGGACCGAGTATATGTTTTAAGTTCATTCTTCTCATTCCGTTTTTTAAATTTAGTATACCATTAAATGTTTGTTATAATATAGAGACAACCCAAATGAAAGAAGAGATAGAATGATTATTAAATCAAATGAGGAACTTGAAAAACTGAAAGCGATCGGACAGATTGTCGCGGAGATCAGAGATACACTGAAGGAAAATACAGTCGCAGGTATCACCACAAAAGAACTGGATAATATCGCCGGTGAAATGTTTGATAAGCTGGGTGCGAAATCGGCACCCATCACTGAATATGATTTCCCAGGTTATACATGTATCAGTGTCAATGAAGAAGTTGCACATGGCATACCCGGCAAACGTGTGATTGAAGAAGGCGACCTCGTCAATATAGATGTCTCCGGCTGTAAAGATGGCTATTATGCGGATACAGGTATTTCCTTTGTGGTCGGCGAAAGTGCCGATCCACTGAAGCAGAAAGTCGTCGATGTCGCACTGATGGCATTTGAAGAAGCAATGAAAAAAGTGAAGCCAGGGACGAAACTCAGTCAGATTGGCCGCGCAGTTAATGCGACCGCGCGTAAGAATGACGTGACGGTGATCAAGAACCTGACAGGCCATGGTATCGGTACAAGTCTGCACGAAGAGCCGCAGCATATACTGAACTACTACGACCCACATGATAAAGTACTGCTGAAAGAAGGGATGGTCCTCGCTGTTGAGCCGTTTATTTCGTCCAAAGCAACGATCGTCGGCGATGGCAAGGATGAATGGGCATTTGAAACGAAAGATAAAAGTTATGTGGCTCAGATTGAGCATACGATTGTCGTGACCAAGGAAGGACCTTTCCTGTTGACTGAACGTATCTCAGACTAAAGTATGAGAGATGAATCGTTCCTCAGACGTTTTACGTCTTGAGGAACTTTTTTTATAATGAGGACATTGAGGAGATGATAGCATGAGCCGAATCACATCTGTATTGACCCGCACGGTCAAGAAAGCCATTAATCATAGTCTGTTTAATAAGATAGCTGAACTCCAGCACAGGTTAACGGATCTGAATGTCCAGAAAGCACTGAAAGCAAATGAACAGGCCACACTGCTGAAACAGTATGACCATTATAACTTCAAATTAACGGTTATAGACTCAGAAGACGGCAGTCAACGTGAGTTCCGCTCAAATCGCGTGATGCATATCAGCAGACTGAACCAGCTGGATCATGAGCTCCATGAAATTGAAGTGTCACTTGCGATGATTGAAAGTATGAAAGAAGAAGTGCAGTATGAGATAATGATGCTACAGAAGATGAATGAAAGAGAAGTGAGTATGTGAAACAGTTAGTTTCAACTGAAATCTTGATTACATTTATAATTTTGCTCATTATTTCTAACTTGTATTACTTATTTTTTATGAAAACAGGTATGATACTGGTCCTGCTGGTCGGGCTTCTGCTCGTCTACAGCAGCCAGTTCTATAAGAAAAAGCTGAGGGGATTAGTGCTGCTCTGGATAGGAATAGCACTGATCGCTTTTGGCATGCTGTCAAATCCTTATACCTTGATTCTGCTCTTCAGCTTTCTGATTATACTGTCGCTCAGATATCTGATAGCGAGACGCCAGCCGTCAATCATCACCGTTGAGAATAATGACTTACGAGTCTCCAGTCAGAACTGGTTCAATACGAAGAAAACGCCGGATGAAGTCTACAAATTTGATGATATACATCTGCAGCATGCGATAGGTGACATCCTGATTGACCTGACAACAGCAGCAAATCTGAGGCAGGATAATGTCGTGGTCGTCCATCAGCTTTTAGGTAAGACCACCCTTATTGTCCCGCATCATTATCAGGTCAAAATTGATTATTCATCTCTCTACGGCCAGCTGACGGTCGAAGACTTTACCAAGCGCTCAAAAAATCAGCGGCTGACTTATCTGACACCTGAATATCCGAACGGTGTAATGATCAAGGTGATGGTCTCCTCTATTATCGGTGATCTGGAGGTTATTCATCGATGAATAATTACACACGACATATAGGTGTCATGCTGATACTCATCTATAGCCTGTTATTCATCTTCTATATACTGGACAGGATATTCACGAATATCATCTACTTCCAGGGGATGCTGACCTCTTATATCATGGGTGTACCAGCCTGGCTCTTTCTGAATGTCATTGTGATCCTATCATGCATTATTATGGGATCACTTGTCGCTTACAAGCAGAATGAGCAGTATGCCTGGTTAAAGAATCAGATTCGCGCAGTGGATGATGGTGAGAAGATCCGCTCATCGAATGAAATAGAATTACATCCGGAGGCCGCAGAGGTCTTCAGCGCCATCATCAAGTTAAATGAGACCATGCGGACTATCAAGCACCAGAACCAGATGGTGACAAGTGGTGTGAATGAGCAGATCGTCAAAAAAATTGTGGAAGAAGAAAGGCAGCGTCTGGCACGTGAACTTCACGACTCGGTCAGTCAGCAGCTCTTTGCAGCAAGTATGATGCTATCAGCAGTGCAAGCACAACAACTCAGTGAAGAGATGACCAGGCAGATGAATCTGCTTGAACGCATGCTACATGAGGCCCAGCAGGAGATGCGTGCGCTCCTGCTGCACTTAAGACCGCTGGCCCTGCAGAATAAATCCCTGGTAGATGGGATCACAGACTTGACGCTGGACCTGAAGCAGAAGACACCGCTTGAAATACAGCTGGATATGACGCCTGTCAAGCTGTCCAAAGGCATAGAAGATCAGCTGTTCCGTATTACGCAGGAAGCGATATCGAATACACTTCGTCATGCAAGAGCACACAAACTGACGATTGAACTATTTCCTATTCCTGAAAGCCTGATGCTCCGAATCACGGATGATGGTCGAGGGTTTGATCTGGAAACAAGAGATGAGACGCGATACGGCATTAATACGATGAAAGAGCGTGCACTTGAGATAGGAGGAACATGCCAGATTATTTCTGCGCCGGACAGCGGTACACGCATAGAAATAAAAGTTCCGATCAACGAGGAGGGATAGTATGAAAGTGTTGTTCGTAGATGATCATGAGATGGTCAGAATAGGCATATCCAGTTTTCTGTCGACACAGCCGGACATCGAAGTGGTCGGTGAAGCAAGTGATGGTCAGGAAGGCATCGATAAAGCCAAGGCATTGCAACCTGACGTAGTCCTGATGGATATGGTGATGGACAAGATGAATGGAATCGAGGCCACTGCTGTAATCAAGAGCTCAATGCCAGAGACGAAAGTGATCATGTTGACCAGCTTTATCAATGACAAAGAAGTATACGCGGCACTGGATGCGGGTGTAGACAGTTACATCCTTAAAACGTCAAGCGCTGACCGCATCGCGGACGTCGTCAGGAAGACCTATAACGGTGAAGCGGTCTTTGAGGCCGAAGTGATGACCAAGATGCGTAACCGAATGCAGCAGAAGGCAGAACTCTATGATATGCTGACAGAACGTGAAATGGAGATTCTGCTGCTGATTGCCAGCGGTATGTCCAATCAGGAAATCGCGGATGCAAGCCATATCACCATCAAGACTGTTAAAACACATGTCAGCAATATCCTCAGCAAACTGGAAGTGCAGGATAGAACGCAGGCTGTTATCTACGCCTTTAAACATCATCTGATTGATCAACAGTAAGAAACCCGTTGCCTGAGGCACCGGGTTTTAATGTGTATTATTTTTCCACTACTTTGTCGTAGCCATTCTGAATCAGTTCCACTTCACCTGTATGCGGATCGATAACGAGCCCGTGGACAGGTACACTCTGATCGAATAGTGGATGGTTATATACGAGATCAATATTAGCGCGTACATTTTCTCTGACATCTGAGAATCCGCCTAAGAAGTGGTCAAGATCTATACCGGAATGCTTTAGAATTGAGATGGTCTCTTCTTTGATGCCGCGGTCTTTCATGGTATTCAGGACCTCTTCTACATTGATACCGCCCATACCACAGTCTTTATGTCCCATGATGATGATTTCTTCAGCACCAAGTGCATAAATGCCGACCAGTAAGCTTCTCATCGTAGAACCGTATGGATGAGTGATAGTGGCGCCTGCATTTTTGACAAGCTTAACATCACCGTTCTTAAATCCGAGAGCTTTAGTGGACAGTTCAACAAGGCGAGTATCCATACAAGTCAGCATGACGGCTTTCATTGTAGGTACTTTAGAAGTTTCGTAGTTCTCATAGGTCTTATCTTCAACGAATTTCGCATTGTAGTTCAGGATTTCTTCTAATAGTGTCATGAGTGTCTCCTATCGTTTAGTAGGTAACTGACCTGTCTTCTTCTGGTGCAGCAGGGCATTGATCTGCGACCCGACTATGATGATGAAGCCAGTCAGGTATAACCATGTCATCAGAACGATGACACCTCCAATACTACCATATGTTTTAGAGTAATTCGCAAAGTTATTGACGTAAAGTCCGAATAAATAGCTGGCACCTAACCAGGCAACAGTGGCGAATAACGCACCTGGTAATACTGATTTCCATGCCAGTTTGATGTTCGGTGCGATCGCATATAAGGTTGTGAAGACGATAAACGTCAGAAGAAGAGGCAGGATGACTTTGACGAGATTGAAGATCCAGACAAATTGATCACCGAGACCGATTTTACCGAATAACAGATTACCGATCTGTTCCCCGAATACCGGCAGCGCTAAAGTAATAGCTACTACTAAGATCATAATGATTGTAAATAAGACGCTAAGCAGTTTAGCCACAATCGGATTACGAGCATCTTCTACTTCATAAGAGACATTGAAGGCATTCATTAACGCAGTCATACCATTTGAAGCGGACCATAACGCAGCGATCAGACCGAATGACAGTAAGCCGCCTGATGAGTTGGCCATGACATCACTTACGATGGTATTGATGGTGTCCGCGGTATCGCCAGGCGCGTTACTCGCGATAACGTTGGTGATTGTCTCTGGTTTTAAGTTAAACAACGGTAAAAGCGTCAATAAGAAGATAAGCAGCGGGAAAAGCGCCAGCAGGAAATAGTAAGCCAGCTGAGCCGCTAAGCCGGATGCATCGTCTTTTCCGATACGGTAAAGGAGACGCTGAAAAAAGTTGCCGTCCTCTTTGTATTTAACAGGTTTGTTGATTTTTGATACGTGAAGCTCCTCATCTTCTTTCTTTGCTTCTTTAGACTGGAACTTCTGTGTTTTGACATAACTCTCATCTAAATTTTTTGACCCAGACGGATCAGCCGCCTGAGTCAAAAATTTAGAAGAGCTCTTCTGCTTTTCAGCCATATGAATCACTCCTCATAATATAAGTAGAAATATTTCTTATTTTTTAGTCAGCATATCTTTCGTCTCAAGAATGGCTTTTTCAAGTTCTGGATTGTTGCGGCGAATTTCTTCGATCTGATCTTTCCAGTACATGATTTCATCTTTAATGCTTGCGAATTTATCTTTAGCAGTAGATGGATTTTTACGTAGTTCATTGACATTGCTCACTTGAGTTTTGACAGAAGAACGAGTGTTTCTGTCGAGCATTGCGACCGCAGCGCCTACAGCAGCCCCGATCAGCATACCAGGAATTAATTTGTTATTCATGATGATTCCTCCATTAAGTTAGTGTGTGGATAATACTATTATATATCCTAATATATTATGTGGTAAACTTGTTGCAGATGAGATTTTTCAGAAATTATGCTTAATGACAGCGGAGGGCAGTTATGACTAAAGAAGCAATGCTAGAAGACATTATGTCAAAATTGAAACTGATCAACAAAGGAGTCATCAATGCGGAAGATATTGATGATGCTAAAATGGAAGATTTAAAGGATCTTCATGAGATGGTCATGAAACGGGACCATGTATCAGCAAGTGAAATTGCAGCGATCACAGATGCGCTGGGCCAACTGAGAAAATAACTGAAAAAAAGGGGATTAGAACATGATTGCAAATCAAGAGGAAAAACTAAGATTATATGCACAGCTTCTTGTACATGTGGGGATGAATGTACAGCCGAAGCAGCGAGTGTATATTCGTGCGATGGTAGAGGCGGCTGAATTTGTGCATTTAGTTGTAGAGGAAGCCTATAAAGCAGGTTCTGAGGATGTTAAAGTCAGCTACGGCGATGACCGGCTGGCGCAGCTGAACCTGCAGTACCGCCCGCAGGAAGCATTTGAGTCGGTGCCGCAGTATGTGGTCGATGAGCGCATGGATTATGCCAAGGACGGCGCTGCACAACTGGCACTGATTTCTTCAAGCCCTGAGAACCTGAAAGATGCTGATCCGGATAAAGTGAGCGCTATGATGCGTGCAAACGGTAATGCTTTCCGCGAATATATGCGCATGATGCAGTCTGACCAGTTTGCATGGACAGTTGCTGCGTATCCGTCAAAAGCCTGGGCGAAACTCGTCTTTCCTGACCTATCTGAGGAAGAAGCGGTGGACAAACTCCTCGATTTAATGCTTTACACTGTCCGTGCCAACGAGCAGGATCCAGTTAAAGCATGGCAAGACCATAACCATACGCTTCATCTGAAAGCAGATTACTTAAATAAGAAGGCGTACAAAGCATTGAAGTATAGTGCACCAGGCACAGACCTGACGATTGGCCTGCCTGAGGGCCACATCTGGTGCGGTGCTTCTTCGGTCAGTGCGGCCGGTGTTGAGTTCATGGCGAACATGCCGACTGAAGAAGTGTTCACCGTACCCCATCAGGATCAGGTCAACGGCACGGTCAGAAATTCTCTGCCGCTCAGCTACGGCGGGAATATCATCGACAACTTCAGCTTGACCTTCAAGGACGGTAAAGTCGTCGATTATCATGCTGAAGTCGGCCATGACATTTTAAAGGGTCTGCTTGAGTCTGATGAGAATGCTGTCCAGCTGGGTGAAGTGGCACTTGTCCCGCACGACTCTCCTATCTCTAACAGTCAGACGCTTTTCTACAATACATTGTTTGATGAGAATGCCTCCTGTCACCTGGCCCTCGGATCTGCTTATCCGTTCTGTTTAGAAGGCGGTAAAGAGATGTCGGACGCTGAGCTTGATGCGGCGGGTCTCAATCAGTCGATTACACATGAAGATTTCATGATCGGTAATGCGGAGATGAATATCAGCGGGATTACAGCAGAAGGTCACGAGGAACCTATTTTTATAAATGGTAATTGGGCGTTTTAATTTTGGATAGATAATGATATGATAATTCTATATTGTTAAGAGCAGGAGGCTGAACATGTCAGTAGCTATGATGTGGTTTATTGTGATTGCCTTTCTTTTCTCGATTTTCGCTTTCGGTGGCATGCTAATGTTCTTCTTAAGACACGCTTTCGATTCTAGAGAGGCCGACATTATCGATACACCAGAAGAAGCACTTGAGAAGAAAGTCTTTGCAGATGACTTACACTAAATAACAAACAACTGGGGAGATAGGAAACTATCTCCTTTATTGTAGAGCAAATGAGGAGAAAACTGATGAGAGAAAGAAAATCAATGTCTGAATCCAGAACGGTGAAAACACAGCAGGTTTTCCCGTCTGATACCAATCATCACAATACTTTGTTCGGCGGCAAACTGATGGCGATGATAGATGATGTCGCTTCTATTGCGGCAACGAAGCATTGCGGACATTCGGTTGTGACTGCTTCAACTGACTCAGTGGACTTCGTCAAACCCATCCGGCCGGGTGATATCGTTTCACTCGTGGCGCTGGTGACTTATACAGGTAACTCTTCGATGGAAGTGTTCACAAAAGTCATCGCAGAGAATATTCTGGAGGGCAGAAAGGAACTGGCTGCGGTCAGTTTTCTGACATTTGTGGCGCTTGATGCGCATAATCAGCCGGTTCAGGTGCCGGAAGTCTATGCAGAAGATGATGATCAGAGATGGCTGAATCAATCCGGCGCTGAACGAGCCGTCAAACGAAAAGAACGTTCTGTCTACAGCAAGGAGCTGCTGAACTTTTTTTCCACCAAGCTTTATACCTGATGACACACCAGTAAACAATGGTTTACTGGTGTCGTTTTATTTATAGGATATTTCTTGTTATAATGACAAAGGAAAAAATAGACAGAACCCGAGGGCCAAATGATGTTAAAACGTTTTATGACAATCTCAGCGATTGCACTCTTAATGAGTCTGATTTTTTATCTGCCGGACCTTTATCGCTATGTGGCAAATGGTGTGCTCTATATCGGTAAAGGTGATGGCATGAAGCAGATGATTCCGTTTCAGGTCTATCTCTACGAACATTTCAAGGAATCCAGGACATTCTATGATGTTTCTTTCGGTCTGGGGGGCGATTACTTTACCAGTCTCAGTTATTACTATGCCACATCACTCGTATCTTATATCACTTTCTTGCTGCTGGCTGTCTATCAGCTGTTCAATCATGCAGATGTCATCACCCAGATGATTCATATGCAATATGTGACAGCCGTTCTGAAATGTAGCTTGGTATTTGTCGCGATGTATTACGCTGCAAAGGAGATAGGGCTTAAAAACAGGCCGGCTTTACTGGCGGCCATTCTTTACAGCTGGTCGACCATCTTTTATTACTTCACCTATACATGGTCATTTTTCAGTGATGTCATGATCTATCTGCCGCTCTCTATATTAGGACTCGAGCGGCTGCTTAGAAAAGGCAGGCCGTTTATATTGATTATGAGTATTGCCGTGACGGTATTCTCCAATTTCTATCTGGCATACTACGAAATGATTGCAGTAGGCATCTATTTTCTGCTCAGAGTGATACGCGGTCATCATGATGACCGTTTAACGAGACCGCAGGCTGTGCTGCAGACAGTGGCGGCAGCGGTGATCGGTTTTATGGTCGGGAATATCGGTTTTATCGCCGGCGTTACTTCTTTTATCAACAATGACCGGACACTCGAGAAGTTGAATGTGCCGCTGTTGATTGAATGGTCATCAAATAATAACATCTTCTACGGTGGTTTCCATCTCGTTGTTATTTTCGTTGCTGTCATTGCGCTCTGTGCCTTTAAATTATACCGTTATTACTACTATAAGCTGTTTGCTGTCGCTACGTGGATCTTGATGCTCGGTTCATTGACACCGTTTGTCGGCAGTATGTTCAACGGCTTCTCCATGCCGCAGCGCAGATGGGTCTATATTCTGGCATTCTCAACGGCCATACTGGCCGCATTGTTCATCCAGCATCTCGCTGAACTGACGGTGCGTGAACTGCTGCTCGCTGCCTGCCCGATCATCCTGGTTGTGCTGATCTCGGCTTTGCTGCTGCAACAGTTCGATTACTGGATTCTTTATATACCGCTTATTGTCATGATGATGGTGATTTACTTGAAGAACCCGACCGGTAGATGGCTGTCGCTGATCATTCTGGCTACTGCACTCTGCCAGCTGACCCTGATTCAGGATTATCATTACGGTGTCCAGCACCCGTATTTTAAGACGGCAGATTATTTTTAC
Organism: Macrococcus bovicus; assembly: GCF_030376725.1. Lineage (NCBI taxonomy): Bacteria > Bacillati > Bacillota > Bacilli > Caryophanales > Staphylococcaceae > Macrococcus > Macrococcus bovicus. The sequence goes on along the minus strand of NZ_CP128470.1, from coordinate 1,694,560 downwards.
GCCGATGTCTATAACAGGAAGATGCAGCAGGAAATTGATCAGTTAAAGAATGCGCAGCCAGATGATATGAGACGCATCAGTCTGAATGATGATTCATCTGTTAATACACCGATGTATTACGGCTACAACGGCACGATGCTCTACTCCAGTATTTTTGATAAGAAGATTCTTGAATTCTACGAAGATGATTTACAGATCGCGCAGGATAAGCAGAAGAACAGTTATTATGCGCGTCTATCAGGACGAGAAAATCTGGCCAGCCTCCTGAATGTCGACCACTATATCACAGCGGAACCGGATGCCTCTCCTCTGTTTAAGCAGATGGATGATTTCGTGGCTGCAAAGCGCTACGCTGTGCTGAAAAATCCTTATCCATTACCTAGTGTCAGAGTGGCTGACAAAACATATGCCGCGTCTTCCCTGCATAATGCGCTTGAACGTGAGTACGCCATGCTGGCAGGAGTGGTTAAGGAAGAAGGAGCGGCTGGCCATTTCCAAGTGCCGGATTTACTCCCTTATGCCAAGCTGTCGACCGACCATGCTGACTACAAGGGCCGGACACTTGACGTCAAAGAAGATGGCGGTGGTCTTGTGCTGGCGTTTGACCGCAGCAAGATTCAGCCGTATACCGAACTCTATCTGACCATGAAGGCCGATATCATCGCGCCTGAAGACCGGGATTTCTATGTACAGGTCAATGAGAAGAAAGTGATGAAACCAAAGAAAAAGTATAAATATAGACGTCGCGCCAAAGATGCGGTGATGAATGTAAAGGCAGCAGAAACCATCCGCATCTCTTTCCCGAAAGGCACCTATCACGTCGAACTCAGGTCCGTTCAAGGGGAAGATTATCAGCAGCTACGTCAGGCTTACGCAAAGTATCAGAAGAAGCCGTTGACCTTCAAGAAAGAAAAGAAAGGATTCTCGGTCGACCTGCAAGGTGACAAGGGAGCGCTTGTGTTGCCGATGCCTTACACGACAGGATTGACTGCCTATGTGGATGGCAAGGAACGTCCGGTGGAAGCGGTCAACTATTTGATGACCGGGGTAGATGTCAAGCAGCATGATAAGCAGGTTATCATCCGATATACACCGCCGTATTTGAAATGGGGGCTGGTGATCATGCTCATCGGCTTATTGTCAACTGCATTATGGCTGCAGCGTATATATCAAAAAACGAAGTGAAAAGATTTCACTTCGTTTTTTAGCGGCGTTTATTCAGTTGTTCATGCATCGACTGTTCACGTTCCTTGAAGTCAACACCTGGATAATACATATTCTTGACGAGTAAGTTCGGCCCTAGACATTTAACGGGAGCACAGTGACAGTTCAACTGCTTATTCAGCGCGCTCTGCTGCCATTGATCATAGATAGACTGCAGTGAATGTGTCTTGATATTATTGATCGTCCCCGTCTCATCACCGAAATCCGTGACGATGACATCACCGGTGAAGACATTGACGTTCAGCCGTGAGCGACCGTCAGGGTCATTTCTGACCGTTATGGTCGGGTCCAGATGCAGCGTTTCCTGCAGCTGCAGATTATCCTCATTCATTGAGCATGGGAAGAAGGGCAGTGTGCCGAACAGCATCCAGGTCTCTTTATCGCGCAATGACAACAAATGACGGATGGCCTGTTTCATCTCATCGAGCGTCAGGACATTCATATCAGAAGCGAAATCTGAAGGATACATCGGATGAATCTCGTGCCGAGCGCATTTCATGTCGTGCACCACTTCATTGTGGATTTTCTCGAGGTAAGGCAGAGTATTCTTATTGAGCATGGTTTCTGCTGACACGAACATCCCTGCTTCTGATAATCTGCGCGCATTCTCAATCATCTGTTCGTAGAGCCTGTAGCGGGCGGCAAGAGGTGGCTTCTTCTCCATGACATGGAAGCCGACTTCAGCGAATTCATCGACTGTGCCCCAGTTGTGTGAGATATGCATGACATCGACCAGATCGAAGACATCTTCGTAACGGTCATAAGGCATGGTGAGGTTGGAGTTCATCTGCGTATAGATGCCTCGTTTCTGCGCGTATGTCAGCAGCGGTTTAACCGTTTCTTTAATGGATTTTCTGGAGAACATCGGTTCACCACCGGTCACACTGATGGTAGAGAGATGAGGGATTTCATCGAGTCTTCTTAAAATGAGATCCATATCCAGGACATCTGGATCCTTCACCTGCAAGGTATAGCCGACAGCACAGTGTGCACAGCGCATGTTGCAGAGGGTCGTCGTCGTGAACTCGATATTTGAGAGCTTGTTTTCGCCGTATTTCTCCACTTCATTATAAGCTTCCCAGGGGTCGAACTGAGGGGTGATACGTTGTTTCGTTACTAACATAAGGGTCCTTCTTTCCGCAAATAATCCTTACCATTATCTCATTGTGACAATAATTGTCAACGACTATAGATTGAAAGTTCAGGACTTCTCGTTCATAATAAAGGGCGATATAAAGCGATGAGGAGGGTAATAATGGCGAACGAATCATTAAATGAAATCAAGGAAAAGTTAAGTGCTTTCATCGAAACGATTGATAGTGTGGATCCAGAAACCACTGATATGGCAGATATCGATGAATGGCTTGAAATTTTGGAGCAGTTAGAAGCAAAAGTCAAGTCGATCAAGTAGGAGGACTGGAATGAAAGATATAGAAGTGAAAATAGGACAGAAATTTCCTCTGACTATCAAGAGACTGGGCATCAATGGTGAGGGCATCGGCTATTACAAGCGCAAGATTACATTCGTACCGGACGCGCTGCCGGGAGAAGTGGTACTGACGCAGGTGACGAAAGTTAATCCCCGTTATCTGGAAGGGAAGGTCCTGAAGATACGTGAGCGTGCACCGGAACGTGTGACGCCGCCGTGTCCGGTCTTCTTCTTATGTGGGGGCTGTCAGCTGCAGCATATGGATTACGCGGCTCAGCTGAAGTTTAAGCAGCAGATTATTATGGACTCGCTGGAGAAGTACGCCGGACATGTGCAGGCTGATAAAGTAAAGCCGACAATCGGCATGGCAAAGCCCTTCCGTTACCGCAGTAAGAATCAGTTCCCGGTTGAGAAGTCCGGCCGTAAAATCCGTGCTGGTCTCTATAAAGAGCAATCAAACACCTTGATCGACTTAGATGAATGTATCGTACAGGACAAACGGACCATGACAACCACACAGGCTGTCAAAGCCATTATGAGTGAACTGAACATCGATGTCGCGAAGAATGTCAACAAGGAAGAGGGCGTCCGTTACATCATGACCAGAGTGGCAGAGGAGACGGGTGACATCCAGGTTATTCTCGTCTCCACAACAAGCGAGCTGAAAAAACTGGATTTACTGACAGAACGCATCATGCGTCTGCCGCATGTCACCAGTTTTGGACTGAATATCAATCATGAGCGTGATTTACTGACAGGAGAAGAGACGATTATCCTGGACGGCGAACAGACCCTCCACGAGAAAATCGGGGAGACCCATTATGATGTGACGACAGTCAGTGCATTCCCGATCAACGTCAGTCAGACCCATGTGCTTTACGATGAAATCGTCAAAGCTGCTAACTTGAGAGGAACTGAACATGTAGCTGACCTCTTCTGCGGTGCGGGCGGGCTGGCCATGAAACTCGCCCCTCATGCCCGCGAAGTACGAGGCACGGATCTGAAGGAGCAGGAGATCATCAATGCAACGTACAGCGCAGCGGCCAACCGCATTGACAACTGTCTATTTGAGATAGGAGAACCGGCTGATAAGCTTGAGGAGTGGATCAATGACGGCTTCTATCCGGACGTTATCACGATCAATCCGGACCGCTCCGGCCTGACAGCTGAAGAAATCAGTGTCCTCAATGAAATCAAGCCGAAGCGCCTCGTCTATGTGAGCCGGAATCCATCAGCGCTTGCCAAAGATCTTGCGCATTTGACGAAAGCCTTTGATGTAGAAGCGATCCAGCCTGTCGATATGTTCCCGCAGACCGTTCAGGTTGAAGCAGTTATCACGTTAGTACGGAAAAGAAAATTAAGCAAATCAATCGTCTCTGTCACTGCGAGCCGCTATAATAGATAGTGTACTATCCATTACATCTGAACGAGGTGGAGCATATGAAGCGCCTATTAACAGTTATGAGCTTAAGCACTCTAGTGCTGACGGCCTGTCAGGCTGAGCAGGCCCCTGAAGAGCAGACAGCACAGACAGACAAACAGACCTCGGCAGTTGATTTCGAAAATGTCAAAGCACCATCTGATTTAGCAGAACAGCTGAAAGATGGCGGTTATGTAATCGTCTTCCGCTATACCGGTTCAGGCGGTCCGCCTTCTGAAGTCCCGGCTGACCTGAATGGCAAGGTCAAGGATGACGGGCAGCGTATATCGGAAGAGAGTATCCGCCAGATGAAGGCATATGGCGGGCATTACCGCTCACTTGGTATCCCGGTCAGTGACGTGCTATCCTCTGAGTATTATTTTGTCTGGCAGCATGCAGATGCCGCTTTCGGCCAGCCTATCACTATTACAAGAGACTTGACCGGTTCACTTGATTTTGATGATCAACAGGAACTGGACCAGTCACTCCAGCAGCTGCGCGAACGGACGATGACAGCACCTGCAAAGGGACAGAATACCCTTCTTTTCACGCATCAGGGGAAGTTTGATAAGGCATATGGCTATTATCCGCCAGCCGGCACGACCATCATCTTTAAGCCGGACGGCAGTGATAAAGCAAGAGTAATAGCCGTACTCAGTATGGAGGAATTCATGGCGCTTTAAATGTTTAGTGTATACTCAAGCGGGTAAATTTAACTATCACTGCTTATAAGGAGGAATAAGAAATTATGACTAAAAAAGTAGCAGTTGTACTTGATAATTTATTCGAAGATGTGGAATATACAAGCCCGGTAGAGGCGATTAAGAACGAAGGCCACGAAGTAACAGTAATCGGTAAAGAAGCCGGTTCAACTGTCAAAGGCAAAAAAGAAGAGACAGAAGTGACCATCGATAAAGCAATCGGCGACGTAAATGCCGCAGACTATGATGCATTACTGATCCCCGGCGGTTTCTCACCTGACCAGTTACGCGGCGATGAAGAAGGCCGTTTCGGTGAGTTCACTAAAGAATTCGTGACTGCAGATAAGCCGGTCTTTGCTATCTGTCATGGGCCACAACTGTTGATTGATACAGATGAATTAAAAGGGCGCAAGCTGACAAGTTACTTATCAGTACGCAAAGATCTTGAGAATGCAGGTGCCACTGTAGTGGATGAGTCAGTGGTTGTGGACAACAACTTAGTGACATCAAGAACACCTGATGATCTGCCAGACTTTAATGAAGCTATCGTGAATGCACTTAAATAATCAACACCGCTTCGGCGGTGTTTTTTTCTCGGTCCGAGGACTGATTTATAGGCAAAAAGGCGTATAATCATAGGATGACCCTTCTTAATCTGCTAAACTGTTGAGTAAGATAAGGAGGCAGTATATGAAGAAATTAGGATGTGGACTGCTGTCAGTCATTCTGGTGTGCGTGCTTGTAGTCGTCGGCTTCTTCTACTTCAGAACAAGCAGTGCTGACATGAACGACATCAAGGCGCTGCAGGCTAACAGATATTATGTGCCGGCTGAGGACATGCCGGAATATGTGCCAGCTGCATTTATTGCTGTTGAAGACAAGAGGTTTTATCAGCATGATGGCATCGACTGGAAGGGCACAGGCCGTTCGATAGGCGTCGCACTGAAAGATCAGTCGGTTTCACAAGGTGGCAGCACGATTACGCAGCAGCTGGCTAAGAACCTATACTTATCCAGTGAAAAGACGCTGAGCCGCAAAATCAGTGAAATGATGATTGCGAAGCGCATTGAAAATCATTATTCTAAATCAGAGATCATCAGCGCCTATTTAACAACCATCTATTTCGGTAACGACCTCTATAATATTGAGCAGGCGGCCAATACTTATTTCGGCACGACAACAGATGCGAGCTATACGGGGATGCCGCAGATTACCGTCCTGCAGAGTGCGATACTTGCAAGTACCATCAATGCGCCGAGCACTTATCACCCAGACCGGTTTCAGAGCGATACAGCGCTGCAGGAACGGACACGCACGACACTGGATAAGATGCATGCCCAGGAACTGATTACAGATGCGCAGTATCAGGAAGCGATGGCAGGAATACCCACTACTAACTAACGCCTAGGCGTTAGTTTTTTTGAGGAGTGACGAGATGAAGATCACCAAGATTGAAGTCCAGAAAAATAATAAAGACCGTTTCAATCTCTATATTGATGGTGAATTCAATATGGGCATTGACAGCGCAACTTACGTCAAGTTCAATCTGCGCAAGGATGATAGACTGACTGAAGAACAGCTGCAGGCAATCAGAGAATATGATGATTACAGACGAGCGATTAACTCAGCTGTGGTCTACTTGTCCTATAAGAAAAGAACAGAGAAAGAGATCCGCGATTACCTGAAGAAGAACGACATAGCAGAAGAGGTGATCCAGGAGGTCATTCATTACTGTTATGACAACCGCTATATCGATCACGATGATTATGCCAAGAGTCTGATGCATACGATGGTGAACACGACAGATAAAGGGCCCGATATCTACCGGCAGAAACTCTTTGAAAAAGGCATCGAGCGACCGCTTATTGATCATTACTATGCCCTTTACACAGAAGAAATGACAGCTGAGCGCATGCAGAAACTTATTCAGAAGCAGCTGAAAAGACACCAGGGCAGAACGTCCAGTCATCTGGCCGGTCAAAAAACAATTCAAACACTGGTACAAAAAGGGTATAATTTGAATAACATCATGCCTTATATGGAGGAGATGTCCATACAGGACACCGAGGCACTGCAGAAAGAACTGGAGAAACAAGTCAATAGATGGTCAAAGAAAGCGACTGGCTTTGAACTCCGGACAAAAGTCGTCACCGCACTGATGCGTAAAGGATTTAAATATGACGACATCAATTCTGCCTTAAAGGAAAGTGGGATGGAAGATGAGTGAAGAAAAAAAGTTAGTTGAGATGTCGCGCGGTGAATTACGCGAGGCTATTGCCGGCTATCGTGAGAAAGCCCGTAAAGCTGAGATGCTCGGGGTCATCAATGAGTACGAAGTCTATCAGCGCAAAGCACTGATAGCGGAGAGCTATCTGGTTGACCCGGCAGACATTGTGATCGGTAAAGTCTACCGTTTAATAGGGGCTGAAGCTGCTTACTTCAAAGTAGAACGAATAAAAGGTGTTTTTGCGTGGGGCTTCAGACTGAACGGCGACGCGCATGAGGAAGGGATTCCTCTCTCTTTGCTGCAATTAGATAAATAAAGGAGTTTGAACATGTCTGGTGATATTCTCGCAAGATTGGTAGATGTAACTAAATATTTCCGGCAGGATCAGACGGAGCAATCACTATTAGAACGTATACAAGGAACAGGACAAAATCAATTCACAAGTATCAAGCAAGTGACCATTCATCTTTATAAAGGTGAAACATTAGGGATCACAGGCATTAGAGGTTCCGGTAAGACCGTCCTCGGCCAGTTAATCGCCAAAGTTGTTGAGCCCAGCAGCGGTAAAGTCAGAAACAATGTCAGTACTTTTCTCGCAAGTGACCGCACGACAACCCATTCAGTCAGTCAATTGATAGAGACCGTTCTCTTGAGCTACAATATTCCGCTTATCGAATATGCGGAGCTGAAAACAGATATTCTGACATTTGCTGAACTGACTGATAAGGACAAGACCAAAGTAAGTGACCTCGAGGCGGCTGACAGAGCCCAGCTTCTTATTGCGCTGACGTATTTTCTTGAGCCTGAAGTCGTGATTTATAACGACTTGACGCGACATCTCTCTGTTGCCTTCAAGAAGAAGTTCGCGATGGTGATCGATGCGCTGACTGAATCAGAGAGCGCGGTTGTCCTGATGGAAGAGAAACCGGAACTGATTCCTTACAAAGCCCATTACGTCAGCTGGCTGAGCCATGGGCAGCTCAGAAAGTCAGGTGAGAGGTCTGAAGTGCTCGCTGCTTATGTGGATTACTATAAGCGGTACGAGGCGGTACGCGGCACGCAGAATGAAGAACTCTTCGACCTGGATTATAAAATGCAAAGACAATCTGATGAGCCGGACAACTATCAACGTGTCACAAGACATATGAAAACATATATGGACAGTGACCTGAAGAAAGGGCTGTTGACTTCCCTCATGCTGGTAGGTCTGAGCGTGCTGTTCTTTATCCTGATTCTGAAAGGCGTACAGTATACACCTGCAGTCGAGGAGAAACCGACGGCCATCAATCAGCAGCAGGTCGTCTATACCGATAAGTATGCGCTTGCTGTCGTCCGGAAAAGCAGTCCTATCACTTACAAAGGTCAGGTCGAGGCGCAGCTGCCGGAAGGTTCACTCGTTGAGATTACAGCTGTCGGCCCGGATGATTACCGCATCGCTTTTGAAGATAAAGAGATGAAGATGGTGAAGAAGAATCTGCTGTATATCAATCCGGCCGCCTTATATGATGAGCGTACTTTTGACGAACTGAATCCGTATATGTACAGCAACTACGTCAACTTCCATCAGTTCTTCAACGGCTTCCTCGGCGCGAGCCGTGCAAAAGTGGAGGCTGGTCTCTACCCGGAAAAACGTCAGCGCTACGTCATCAAGTTGACTAAAAATGATATCTATCTGCAGTTCAATGATCAGAATCAGGTGAGCGGCCTCCGCTTTCCGATGAGAAATGCAGACAGACTGAAAAAGAAATTTGGAATTAAAGATAACAGCTGGATTGTTAAAGTGGATAATGGCTATGCTGTGGCTGATTTTGAATCAGACATGTGGCTTTATTTCCGGAGATAGGTGGATGCAATGAATGAATTAATCACATACTTCCCTTATATGATCAAAAATACAATTATCGAACTGCGTTATAACCTGAAACAGTATGTCTGGTGGCTGGCATTTAATTTAAGTGTTATTTTCCTGAGCGTCTTTCTCATGAATCTCTCCGCTCCGACAGAAACAGACAAGTCACGGCTGCTGTTTCAGCTGAGCGGCTATCTTCTTTTCTTCTGGATAGCAGGGGCGCTCTACTTCTCGAGCTCTATCTTATCGCGACGAGGCTTTATTCTGAATATCACAAGTCTGCCGCTCTATGTGCTGATCAATGTGCAGATCATTAATTTTCTGCTGCAGTTCCTCATGTCTTTTGTGTTCTTGCTGGTCATCGCACTTTCCAACCATATCCATATGGCGGCAAGTATCCTCGGTGTGTTCTATTTCCTGGTGCTGACCTATCTGCTCCTGGTGCCTGTCGGTCTTACCCTGAGTCTGCTGGAATATTACAGCCGCAATATGAAGCGGATGAGCATCATTATCCTCGCTATACTGATGCTATCAGTGCCTATCTTGTGGGTACCGACTCAGCTGCCGGCACTTGCCGTTCAGCTGCTGAGTGTGAACCCGTTCTATTTCCTGGTCAACGGCTTTCAGTCATCTGTCGTGCTGGGACAGGTAGCGTTTTATAATATACCGCTGCATCTGCTCTTTATGTGTGAACTCGCGCTGATGTATATCTGGACTTTTTATTGCTATAAGAAACTGAAAGATGAAATCAATAGAGAAAAATAGGCTGCTGAATAAGCAGCCTATTGTTATGGTTTGACGGGATGATTGTGCAGGATTTTGATGAGTTTGTCTTCAGAGAACACCCAGCCTGTATAACTATGGGTGACCTGGTAAGCAGGATCGAGGTTAAGAATCGCGACAAAAGAATAGTGGCCGTTCTTCAGGTATCTGAGGTCGATGAACCTGAGCTCATAGCCGTGAGGTCTATCGACAAGTGTCCAGCGGTAGATAGAGCTGAAACTGAGGAATGCTTTTAAGTTCGGGTCTTTTCTTGCATGCTGCATGACCTCTTCCGGTGGCAGCGGCGTCCGCTTGAAACGGTCACTGAAATTGACATTCAGTTTATAGCTGCGGCCGATATAATAGTAGCGGTCGGTTTCGACAGCGACGCGCCACTCGAAGAAACGGATAGTCGGTGCGACAAAGGTTTTGATGATATGTTCATCCTGCGGCAGAATACTCAGCGCATGCTTGCGGATGGATTGCTGAAGCAGACGTCTGATGATATAGTAAATGACCAGTATCACTGTAATGGACAGGAAGACAGGCACCGGACTGACGCCGAACGCCCAGAGTATGGAGCCTGTGACTAACAGGGCGAACATAATGGGGTCGAAGGTGTTGATGATACCGATTTGTATCCATTTATGATTAAAAGGTCTGAGTGCCTGAGTACCATATGAATTAAAGATATCCACAAAGACATGCAGGAAGACTGCAAACTGTGTCCAGAGCCAGAAGTGCAGCACATTGATATCGGGTATAACAAGAAAGATAAGGGCCACAATGACGACCGGCCACATCAATGTGAAAGGAATAGAATGCGTAATGCCACGATGATTCGTGATATAGACAGCATTGTTTCTTAATTTCAGTACTGTATCAATATCCGGTATCTGCGAGCCGGCGACTAAGGCAGTCACAATGGCCGGATAATGAGCAGTCACAGCAGGGTCGACAGTCGCGAGGCCTGCAAGTGCAGCGCCCATTGCAAAGTGTGTAGCTGTATCCATAAGACGCTCCTCCTTTTTCCTTATTATAAATGAAAACAGAATGAATGACATAAACTTTGACGACTAAGAGGTGTAAAAATGAAAAAATCGGAATTATTTGCAGCGCATCTCCTCAGCTGGTTCGATAGCAATAAGCGCGAGATGCCGTGGCGGGAAACAAAAGACCCCTATAAAATCTGGCTCTCTGAAGTTATGCTCCAGCAGACACAGGTCAATACAGTGAGAGACTACTACCTGAGGTTCATTGAACGCTTCCCGACCATTGAAAGTCTGGCCGGCGCGGATGAAGATGACGTGCTGAAATATTGGGAGGGGCTCGGCTATTATTCACGCGTCCGCAATTTTCAGACTGCGGTCAGAGAAGTGGAGGAGACCTATGGCAGTGTCCCGGCTGACGGTGAGAAGTTTCTTGCGCTGAAAGGTGTCGGACCTTATACGAGAGGCGCTGTCATGAGCATCGCCTTCAATCTGCCTTACCCTGCAGTTGATGGCAACGTCTTCCGGGTGTTCTCACGCCTCGATGACGATCCGACAGATACTGCGAAGCCGGCCGCGCGTAAACACTTTGAGGAAAAAGTGATGCAGGTCATGCCTGAGCGTGCCGGTGATTTCAACGAGGCCCTGATGGAACTGGGGGCGACGGTCTGTACACCGCGCAACCCGATCTGCATGCTCTGTCCGGTGAATGAGCACTGCGAGGCCTTTGAAGCGGGTACTGTACTTGAACGACCGGTGAAAATCAAAAAACTGAAACGTAAAGAACTGCGCTACAAGGTCATGCTGATCGTCAATGACGCAGGGCAGCTTCTCATCACGCAGCGACCGAAGTCGGGCCTGCTGGGCGGAATGTGGCAGTTCCCGATGTTCGATGAGGACATGGCGACGGGGGACATCGAGGAAATACTGGACATGAAGCTCGCAGATGACAAGGAGAAGTTTGTGCATGTGACACACGGCTTTACGCATCTTGACTGGCTGCTGGACGTCTACATCGCAAGAACAACAGATGAAGCATCGGGTGACTATCGTTTTATGGCGCTGGAAGAGAAAGAGAAGTATACCTTCCCCGTGTCGATGACCAAAATCTTTGACCGCTACCAGGCAGGCAAATAGGTTTCATGATACACAATCTGTGCTATAATATTTATGCAAATACTAAATACTAGGTGGTGTGGAACATGGTCAAAGAATCCATACCAAAAGAAGGCCAGAATGTGCAGATCCAAAGTTATAAACATAACGGCAAGATTCACCGCGTCTGGTCTGAAACAACGATTTTAAAAGGGACCAATCATGTCATTATCGGGGGGAATAACAGGACACTTGTAACAGAGAGCGATGGCAGGACGTGGGTGACGCGCGAACCCGCTATCGTCTATTTTCACGCTGAATACTGGTTCAATGTCATCTGTATGTTCAGAGAAGATGGTGTCTATTACTACTGCAATCTCTCTTCACCATTTGTATATGATACAGAAGCCATCAAATATATCGACTATGATCTAGACATCAAAGTCTATCCGAATGGCAAATATCATCTCCTGGATGAAGATGAATATCAACAGCATATGAAGCAGATGAACTATCCCACTGAGATTGATCAGATCCTGAGAAGAAACGTTGATACTTTGCAGCAATGGATTGAAAGAAAAAAAGGACCATTCGCGCCGGACTTCATTAAAGTCTGGCAGGAGCGTTTTCATTTACAGAAGCGTATGATGGAAGAATGAATCAACCTATCGAGCATAGGTTGATTCTTAATTTTGAGGAGATGATTTCATGTTGAGGCGTTACCTGCAGTTCGTTAAGCCCTACTCATGGCTTATTGTACTGACTATTATCATCGGGATACTGAAGTTCGGTATTCCTCTATTGATTCCGTTGCTTATCAAATACGTGATTGACGATGTCATCGGTAACCAGACGATGTCGGTTGCGGAAAAGAAAGATGCACTCTGGCATGTACTGCTGATTTTTTCATTTATATTTATCGTCATCCGTCCGCCTGTTGAGTACTACAGACAATATCTTGCGCAGTGGACGAGTAACAAGATTCTTTATGACATCCGCAAAAAGCTGTATCGTCACCTGCAGGCCCTGAGTGTCCGCTTCTACTCTAACAATAAAGTCGGGGAAATCATTTCACGGGTCATCAATGATGTAGAGTCAACGAAGGACTTCATTGTGACAGGACTCATGAATGTCTGGCTGGATCTCGTCACGATTATCATTGCGCTCGTCATCATGTTTACGATGGACGTCAAACTGACCATTGCCTCACTCGTCGTCTTTCCGTTCTATATTTTCAGCGTCTATTACTTCTTCGGCAACCTGCGTAAATTGACCCGTCGACGCTCGCAGGCACTGGCTGAAGTGCAGGGATTCCTGCATGAACGGGTGCAGGGGATGAACGTCATCAAAAGTTTTGCTATCGAAGAGAATGAGAGCGAGCGCTTCAATAAACGGAATATGAATTTCTTCGAGAAGGCGCTTGACCATACGAAATGGAATGCCAAAAGTTTCGCCGTCATCAATACGGTCACAGATATCGGACCGCTGATTGTCGTCGGCTTCGGTGCCTATCTTGTCATCAGTGATGGTCTCTCTGTCGGCAGTCTCGCTGCATTTATCGCTTATCTTGATCGTCTGTACGGACCGCTGCGTCGTTTAGTATCCAGCTCCACGACTCTCACACAGAGTATGGCATCGATGGACCGTATGTTCCAGCTGTTCGATGAGCCTTACGATGTCGTGGATAAACAGGGGGCACGGAACCTGAAAGTTGAGCATGGCGACATTCAGTTCAAGCAGGTCGGCTTTAAATACAATGAGGACGATAACGAAGTCCTGCATGACATCAATCTCGATATCAGAAGCGGTGAAACGGTGGCCTTTGTCGGTATGAGCGGCGGCGGTAAGTCGACGATGATCAGCCTGATTCCGCGGTTCTATGATGTGACGAGCGGCGAGATCTGTATCGATGGTCACCCGATTGATGACTTCACAATAGAGAGTCTGCGCAATCAGATCGGTATGGTCATGCAGGATAATATCCTGTTCTCTGATTCCATCCGTGAGAACATTCTTCTCGGTAAACCGGAAGCGACGGAGGAAGAGATGATCTACGCTGCCAAACTGGCCAATGCCCATGACTTCATCATGAGTCTGCCGGAAGGTTATGATACAGAGGTCGGCGAACGGGGCGTCAAGCTGTCAGGCGGTCAGAAGCAGCGTGTCGCTATCTCCCGCGTCTTCCTGAAGAACCCGCCTATCCTCATTCTGGATGAAGCGACAAGTGCGCTCGACTTAGAGAGTGAAGCGGTGATTCAGGAAGCACTTGAAACATTATCCAAGGACCGCACGACGGTTATTGTCGCACACCGCTTATCGACAATCACACATGCGGATAAAATTGTCGTCGTACAGAATGGTGAGATCAAGGAAATCGGTACACATGATGAACTGATGGCTAATCAGTCTCACTATTATAATCTTTATACGATTCAGCATTTGGATAGTTAACAGATTCCCTCTGTTGTATGATAGAAGTATCATACAACGGGGGGATTTTTTTATGGATTTGTTATGGATGATACAGCTCATCGTCAATACGATATTTCTTGTCTTATTTGTTCTGCTCGCTTTTTTCATCGTCTACTTATTGGTGGCGGACCGCAGGCAGAACCAGCATAGTATACTGCGGAATTTCCCGGTGCTCGGCCGCGTGCGTTATTTTGTCGAGAAGATTGGCCCGGAAATCAGACAGTATTTAATTCAGTCGGATAATGAAGCGACTCCTTTCTCGCGCAAAGACTATCTGGATGTCGTCAAAGCGGGTAAGTATAAGACACGTATCGGCGGCTTCGGTTCACGTCGTGATTTCACGCAGCCGGGCTTCTATCTGCAGAATGCGATCTTCCCGAAGGAGGCAAGCGAACTGCATATCGACCAATCGCAGAAGATACAGACGAGCATCTATAAGCTTGATAAAGAAGGGCTTTTCGACCGCGATGAACACCGTGAAGCTGCGACGGTCGATCCTTATCTGCTGACAGATGAGCATGCGGTGATCCTCGGCCCAAGACGGGCTCATCCTTTTGTGGTCAAGCGTCTTGTCGGTCAGTCGGGCATGAGTTATGGCGCGCTCGGCAAAAATGCAATCATGGCCTTGAGCAACGGTCTGGGCATGGCAGCAGGCACATGGATGAACACAGGCGAGGGGGGTCTGTCGGAGCATCATCTGAAAGGGAAGGTCGATATCATCTTCCAGATCGGACCGGGGTTGTTCGGTGTCCGTGATGCTGACGGCAATTTCAGTGACGCAGAGTTCATGAAGAAAGCAGAAAATCCTTATATCAGAGCCTTTGAGATCAAGCTTGCGCAAGGGGCGAAGACGCGTGGCGGCCACGTTGAGGCGGAGAAAGTGACAGAGGAGATTGCCATGATCCGTAACGTCAAACCGTTTACGACTATCAACTCGCCGAACCGTTTTACGTTCATGAATGATAATCGTGACTTGCTGGACTTCATCGCTAAACTGCAGCAGATGAGCGGTAAACCGGTCGGCTTCAAGATGGTCGTCGGCAATCTGGATATGCTGTACAGTCTCGCTGCTGATATGAAGGCGACAGGTATCTATCCTGACTTCATTACAGTGGACGGGGGCGAAGGCGGAACCGGAGCGACTTATCAGGAGCTTGAAGATACGATGGGACTGCCGCTCTTTTCAGCCCTGCCGATTCTGGACCTGGTCTTAAAGGAATACGGCCTGCGTGATGACATCAGAATCATCGCGTCAGGTAAACTGATCACACCGGATAAAGTGGCGGTAGCTATTGCGCTTGGAGCGGATCTGGTCAATGTAGCCCGTGCGATGATGATGAGTGTCGGCTGCATCATGGCCCAGCAGTGTCATACGAATGACTGTCCGGTGGGCGTAGCGACGACCAACCCTGACCGCGAGAAGGGTCTCGTGATTGAGGAGAAGCAGTACAGGGTAACGAACTATATGATCAGTATGCACGAAGGATTATTTAATATAGCAGCGGCATGTGGCGTGGTATCGCCGACTGACATCTCAGTCAAGCACCTGCTCTACAAGACAGAGCGTGGCGATGTGCTGACAGGTGAGCAGTATGTGCAGCGCATGTACCGCTCGTTGAAAGAGGCGGTTTAAATGGATTTAAGTTTTCTGGCAGAAGACACACTGACAGCAGCACAGACGCTGCTCGGTAAGAAGATTACAACGATGACTGATGGCATTGTCACGTCCGGCTATATCACAGAAGTGGAGGCTTACCTCGGTCTGGAGGATAAGGCGGCACATGCATATCAGGGCAGAAGAACGAAGAAGAATGAGATGATGTATCGCGACTACGGCACGGTCTATGTCTACACGATGCATGGGCATCACTGCATGAATTTCATCACGAAGGATGAACATTCGCCTGAAGGGGTGCTCATCCGCGGGCTGGAGCCTGTAGAAGGGATTGAGACGATGCAGATGCGGCGCGCACGGCTGGATCATCTGACAGACGGGCCGGGCAAGCTGACGCAGAGTATGGGGATCAGACGGGACCAGTTTAACGGGACCAGGCTGAATGAAGGACCGCTGATGATAAGCGCTGGCAAGGTGCCGGTAGCTGTTCAGGCATCGAAACGGATCGGTATAGACAACAAGGAAGAAGCGGTCGACTATCTTTACCGCTTCACAGTTGCTGGGAATCCGTATGTCTCAAAGGACAGAGTACGACCGGCTGTAGATAACGGCTGGCAATAGAAAAGGCTGACTCAAAAGAGTCAGCCTTTTTTTAGACGTCCTGAATATCATCAGCCACTTTTATCTTGTTGTCGTCTTTATGGTAATGATAGAAACTGTGCGTCAGTTTATCGAGATGCTCCAGTTTCTCGCGGTATTCGAAGAGGGCACTGATAATCAGGATGATATGCTGCTTATTATAAGGCGGGTCTTCAACCTTCCGCATCTCAGCAAGTATGAGTTCCAGCACGTCTTTTTTGAAGTCACCTGTCATGAAGTTCTCCTCAGCAAGGTGCGTCGGTGACAGCTTATTGCTGAACTGCATCAGGATGCCTTCATGAAGGGTCATCAGTTCGTCCATCTCAAACTTCAGCTGGATACGTATTGTTTCAGGCAGATGCAGAATATCATTCTCATAGCGGTTGATTCTCCGGAGCAGGTCATAGGCACGTCGTGTTGTCATGATCAGTTCCTTGAATAATATCTTCTTTCTGATGTTGCGGTAGTTCTGTTTTTTGGTCAGCGCCCGTTCATTCTTATAGAGATTGAACTTGGATTCAACTGCGATGATACGGTCTCTGATATCCTCGATGTCATGCTTGACGACATGATATTCACTGGAGCCGTTGATGCTGAGGCGCAGCCATTTGAATATATCGTTGCCAATCTGCTGACACGTATAGTAGAGCTTCGTCTCATACTGCGGCGGCAGAAACAGCAGATTGACAATCGCTGCACTTAACACACCGATCATGATAAAGGCGAAACGTGTGAAGGCAGTAGTCAGGAAATCGTCGCCAGTGGCCTCCATGATGACGAGCTGGGTCACCACGGCAAGGCCGGTCACGTTCTGCAGATGCAGCTTGGCAAGAAGAGAGATCAGGATAATCGTCGTCAGGCCGATGATGAAGAGATGGTTGCCGAATGTCTGGACGACAATGATGGCGAGTAAGGCTCCGATCAGATTACCTTGCAAGTTCTCAAGCACCGATTTATAGGATTGATAGACACTGGGCTGCATGGCGAAGAGTGCCGAGATGCCTGCGACGACATATCCCGGTGTCCCGAGCATCTGCGCGACGTAGAGCGCGAGCATAATCGCAATGCCTGTCTTGAAGATTCTTGCACCTAGTTTCATTCAGTTACCTCTTTTTAAATCATAGTACCTCACTTATACAATAGGAATCATCATTTGACAAGCGACATTTCCTTGAAACTGTTCTCCACAGCGACGAGTGTCTCGTCGATATCTGCTTCAGTATGGCGCACCGTGATGAACCATGCCTCGTATTTAGAAGGCGCGAGATTGATGCCTTGATTCAGCATGAGCTTGAAGAACTGAGCGAAAAGTTCGCCATCTGTGTTCTCTGCCTGTTCATAGTTCACCACTTTCTCCTTGGTGAAGTAGAGCGTCATCGCACCTTTCAGGCGATTGATGGTTGCGGGTATCTCATACTTCTCAATCAGCGCCTGTACACCGTCTTCCAGCTTTTTGCCGAGTGCATCGAGATAGTCGTAGGTGCCTTCCTCCTTGATGACCTCTAATAAGGCGATACCCGCCTGCATACTTAGCGGATTACCTGCCATTGTGCCGGCCTGATAAGTAGGACCGAGCGGCGCGACATGTTCCATGATATCCTGACGGCCGCCGTATGCTCCGATCGGCAGACCGCCGCCGATGATTTTGCCGAATGCAGTCAGATCCGGTCTGACACCGAGCATATCCTGTGCGCCGCCGTAACAGAAACGGAATGCTGTGATGACTTCATCATAAATGACCAGTGTGCCGTTTGCGTGGGCGATATCATTGACGGCCTGCAGGAAACCTTCAGCGGGTTCGACGATGCCGAAGTTGCCGACGATAGGCTCAACCAGTACCGCTGCGATCTGATCGCTGAAATGATGAATCGCCTCCTTGAACGAATCAATATCGTTGAAAGGCACTGTGATGACTTCCTGCGCGACACTTTGCGGTACGCCGGCAGAATCCGGTGTCCCTAACTGGCTGGGACCACTGCCGGCAGCGACAAGGACTAAATCAGAATGGCCGTGGTAGCAGCCCGCAAACTTGATGATTTTGTCACGTTTCGTAAAAGCACGCGCGACCCGGATAGTGGTCATCACAGCTTCAGTACCAGAATTAACGAAGCGGATCTTCTCTAAAGAAGGAATCGCCTCGCGCAGCATCTTGGCGAACGTCACTTCGTGCTTTGTCGGTGTACCGTAGAGGACACCAGTCTCAGCTGCCTGCTTGATGGCTGCCGTAATATGCGGATGAGCGTGACCGGCGATGATCGGACCATACGCGGCCAGGTAATCGATATAACGGTTGCCGTCAACATCATAGAAATAAGCGCCCTCTGCACGTTCCATAACGACAGGTGCACCGCCGCCTACTGCCTTATAAGAGCGTGAAGGGGAATTGACGCCCCCTAAAATATACTCGTTCGCCTCTTGTTGTATACGTTCAGATTCTGAGAAATTCATAGCTATAACCTCTTTTATTTAAATTTTTTTCGTCCCTATCGTATCATAATTATAAAAGAATGATGAGCAGGAGGAATTGATTTGAAAATACCGGCATTCAATATGGTCAACCAGAACGGTGAGGTCATCACCGAACAAGATCTGAGAGGTCAGAGAACGATTCTCTACTTCTATCCGCGTGATAATACGCCGACATGCACGACACAGGCCATTGATTTTACCGGGCATCTGACGGAACTGCGTGCAAAAGGCATACAGGTTCTAGGTGTCAACGGCGATTCCATGAAGAAACACCAGAACTTTATCAATAAGCATCATATCGGTTTTGACTTGCTGGTGGATGAAGATTATCAGCTGGCAAAAGAACTGGGTATCTACCGGCAGAAGAAAGTGTTCGGCAAAGAATCGATGGGCATCGTGCGCACAACCTTACTCATCGGTCCTGATTTAACGATAGAAAAACGGATAGACGATGTGAAAGTGAAAAATCAGCTGGAAGTCTTATTCGCCGAGTAAGCAATATTGAAGTTTTAGTGATTAAGTTGTATGATAAGTAAATAAAAACAGGGAAGAAGGTGAGAGTATGGCGGTCGAACAACATTCAGTTGAAATCAAGCTTCAGGAAGCGGTGCAGCAATTAAGAGGTCAGGGTGTCAGAATTACACCGCAAAGACAAGCCGTACTCGCCTATCTGATAGAAGCGGATACACATCCAACTGCGGATGAGATCTATAAGGCCCTCAGCCCTAAGTTTGACAGCATGAGTGTAGCTACCATCTATAATAACCTTAAAGTCTTCAAGGAATGTGGACTGGTCACTGAACTGACTTATGGTGATGCAGCGAGCCGCTATGACTTTGAGACAGCCAATCATTATCATGTCATCTGCACGAGCTGCGGTAAGATCACTGATTTCCAGTATCCCCGTCTGGATGAAGTGGAACAGATTGCCCAGCATCTATCAGGACATCAGATCACCCATCATCGTATGGAGATATACGGTATCTGTCCGGAATGCGCAAAAAAGGAAGAACGCTGATTCAGCGTTCTTCCTTTTTTTCCATTGCTGCACTTTTACGCTTATTGTTATAGTCCTCACTGAAGGCCTTACCTTCAAGTGATGGATCTAAAGTAAGAGGCTCATTGCAGTTTGCGCAGATATCAGCACGCCCCAGCATCTTCGTATAATGATTGCAGTTAGGACAGAGCACAGTCACGGCACGCATCGAGAGCATCCCGATCCAGAAGTAGACAATAAAACTGAGCAGGAAAGCAAGTGTCCCGAGCAACAGGAAAATGGCAAAGAGTACTTTACTGTGTGCCATATATAGAAGGACAACCCCTAAATACATGACAATCATTGCGGCGAAGATCAGACCGAGCGCCCAGGAGCGGATGCGGTTGATTTTACTCGTCGGCTTCTTGTTCCATTTCATAGCAACACTCCTTATTTGAATACTGAAGAAAGTATAGCATAAAACTCGTTCATAACCTGTCAGAAGAATTTTTGAAAAAAATGAAGAAAAGTATTGACGCTCCGGCAGAAGCTTGCTAAGATATAAAAGTCGCTGAAAACGACAGGCACTTCAGAAAGACATTGAAAAATGAATTTTCGAAGTGTAAAAAAGATACTTGAAACAAGTGATTCATTCGAGTAAAATTTTTAATGCAAGCTTGAAAGAGACAGCAACTTAACTTTCAAATGACTGATACGAAGTGTAAAACTTCTTAAATAAAAGTCTTGCAAAGAACGAATGTAGCTGTTATAATTTAATCTTGTAACACCAAATGAACATTGAAAACTGAATGACAATATGTCAACGTTAATTCCAATAATTTGAGTACGAACAGTACTTTCAAGAGTGATTGGCTTAACCAATCAAAGAGCTTTATCAAACACTTTTATGGAGAGTTTGATCCTGGCTCAGGATGAACGCTGGCGGCGTGCCTAATACATGCAAGTCGAGCGGACAGACGAGGTGCTTGCACCTCTGAAGTCAGCGGCGGACGGGTGAGTAACACGTGGGTAACCTACCTGTAAGACTGGGATAACTTCGGGAAACCGGAGCTAATACCGGATAATATTTTCCACCTCATGGTGGAATAGTGAAAGACGGTTTTGCTGTCACTTACAGATGGACCCGCGGCGCATTAGCTAGTTGGTGAGGTAACGGCTCACCAAGGCGACGATGCGTAGCCGACCTGAGAGGGTGATCGGCCACACTGGGACTGAGACACGGCCCAGACTCCTACGGGAGGCAGCAGTAGGGAATCTTCCGCAATGGACGAAAGTCTGACGGAGCAACGCCGCGTGAGTGAAGAAGGTCTTCGGATCGTAAAACTCTGTTGTAAGGGAAGAACAAGTACGTTAGTAACTGAACGTACCTTGACGGTACCTTACCAGAAAGCCACGGCTAACTACGTGCCAGCAGCCGCGGTAATACGTAGGTGGCAAGCGTTATCCGGAATTATTGGGCGTAAAGCGCGCGTAGGCGGTTTCTTAAGTCTGATGTGAAAGCCCCCGGCTCAACCGGGGAGGGTCATTGGAAACTGGGAGACTTGAGTGCAGAAGAGGAGAGTGGAATTCCATGTGTAGCGGTGAAATGCGCAGAGATATGGAGGAACACCAGTGGCGAAGGCGGCTCTCTGGTCTGTAACTGACGCTGAGGTGCGAAAGCGTGGGGATCAAACAGGATTAGATACCCTGGTAGTCCACGCCGTAAACGATGAGTGCTAAGTGTTGGGGGGTTTCCGCCCCTCAGTGCTGCAGCTAACGCATTAAGCACTCCGCCTGGGGAGTACGGTCGCAAGACTGAAACTCAAAGGAATTGACGGGGACCCGCACAAGCGGTGGAGCATGTGGTTTAATTCGAAGCAACGCGAAGAACCTTACCAAATCTTGACATCCTCTGACAACTCTGGAGACAGAGCGTTCCCCTTCGGGGGACAGAGTGACAGGTGGTGCATGGTTGTCGTCAGCTCGTGTCGTGAGATGTTGGGTTAAGTCCCGCAACGAGCGCAACCCTTATCTTTAGTTGCCATCATTCAGTTGGGCACTCTAGAGAGACTGCCGGTGACAAACCGGAGGAAGGTGGGGATGACGTCAAATCATCATGCCCCTTATGATTTGGGCTACACACGTGCTACAATGGATGGTACAAAGGGCAGCAAAACCGCGAGGTCAAGCAAATCCCATAAAACCATTCTCAGTTCGGATTGTAGTCTGCAACTCGACTACATGAAGCTGGAATCGCTAGTAATCGTAGATCAGCATGCTACGGTGAATACGTTCCCGGGTCTTGTACACACCGCCCGTCACACCACGAGAGTTTGTAACACCCGAAGCCGGTGGAGTAACCTTTACAGGAGCTAGCCGTCGAAGGTGGGACAGATGATTGGGGTGAAGTCGTAACAAGGTAGCCGTATCGGAAGGTGCGGCTGGATCACCTCCTTTCTAAGGATAATACGGAAAAGGAATATTGATTCCTTCGGAATGACGTCTGACATATTGTATTCAGTTTTGAGTGTTTATTAGAGCAGCAGCAATCTTCGATTGCAGGCTGGTCTTATGCACTTGCTAAAGCAAGTGTAATCCTTAAGCGGATGACATTCAGATTGTACTTTGAAAACTAGATAAAGCAAGAAGAAAAAGATTTTACCAAGCAAAACCGAGTGAGTTCATTGATTGAATTCTCAAAAAAATCGCGCGTCTGTATTCATACAGACATCACATTATTAATAACAGATTAAGTTATTAAGGGCGCACGGTGGATGCCTTGGCACTAGAAGCCGAAGAAGGACGTTACTAACGACGATATGCTCTGGGGAGCTGTAAGTAAGCACTGATCCAGAGATTTCCGAATGGGGAAACCCAGCATGAGTCATGTCATGCTATCCATATGTGAATACATAGCATATGAGAAGGCACACCCGGAGAACTGAAACATCTAAGTACCCGGAGGAAGAGAAAGAAAACTCGATTCCCTGAGTAGCGGCGAGCGAAACGGGAAGAGCCCAAACCAGGATGCTTGCATCCTGGGGTTGTAGGACACTCTATACGGAGTTACAAAGGAACGATTTAGACGAATGACTTTGGAAAAGTCAACCAGAGAAGGTAAAGGTCCTGTAGTCGAAAAGTCGTTCCCTCCTGAGTGGATCCTGAGTACGGCGGAACACGTGGAATTCCGTCGGAATCCGGGAGGACCATCTCCCAAGGCTAAATACTCTCTAGTGACCGATAGTGAACCAGTACCGTGAGGGAAAGGTGAAAAGCACCCCGGAAGGGGAGTGAAATAGAACCTGAAACCGTGTGCTTACAAGTAGTCAGAGCCCGTTAATGGGTGATGGCGTGCCTTTTGTAGAATGATCCGGCGAGTTACGTTTTGATGCAAGGTTAAGCAGTGGATGCGGAGCCGCAGCGAAAGCGAGTCTGAACAGGGCGAATGAGTATCAGGACGTAGACCCGAAACCAGGTGATCTACCCATGTCCAGGTTGAAGTTCAGGTAACACTGAATGGAGGACCGAACCGACTTACGTTGAAAAGTGAGCGGATGAGGTGTGGGTAGCGGAGAAATTCCAATCGAACCTGGAGATAGCTGGTTCTCTCCGAAATAGCTTTAGGGCTAGCCTCGCATGATGATTACTGGAGGTAGAGCACTGTTTGGACTAGGGGCCCCCCTCGGGTTACCGAATTCAGACAAACTCCGAATGCCAGATAATTTAGTGCGGGAGTCAGACTGCGGGTGATAAGGTCCGTAGTCGAGAGGGAAACAGCCCAGACCACCAGCTAAGGTCCCAAAATATATGTTAAGTGGAAAAGGATGTGGCGTTGCCCAGACAACTAGGATGTTGGCTTAGAAGCAGCCATCATTTAAAGAGTGCGTAATAGCTCACTAGTCGAGTGACGCTGCGCCGAAAATGTACCGGGGCTAAACATATTACCGAAGCTGTGGATTGTCCTTAGGACAATGGTAGGAGAGCGTTCCAAGGGCGTCGAAGCATGACCGTAAGGACATGTGGAGCGCTTGGAAGTGAGAATGCCGGAGTGAGTAGCGAAAGACGGGTGAGAATCCCGTCCACCGATTGACTAAGGTTTCCAGAGGAAGGCTCGTCCGCTCTGGGTTAGTCGGGACCTAAGCCGAGGCCGACAGGCGTAGGCGATGGATAACAGGTAGATATTCCTGTACCACCTGAGATTGTTTGAACGATGGGGGGACGCAGAAGGATAGGCGATCGTACTGTTGGTTATGTACGTGCAAGCATTGAGACTGAGTATCAGGCAAATCCGGTACTCTTAAGGTCAGGATGTGATGCGGAGCGAAATTAAGTAGCGAAGTCGTCGATTTCACACTGCCAAGAAAAGCCTCTAGTTAGAGATCAGGTGCCCGTACCGCAAACCGACACAGGTAGTCAAGATGAGAATTCTAAGGTGAGCGAGCGAACTCTCGTTAAGGAACTCGGCAAAATGACCCCGTAACTTCGGGAGAAGGGGTGCTTTTTAGGGTGCAAGCCCTGAAGAGCCGCAGTGAATAGGCCCAAGCGACTGTTTATCAAAAACACAGGTCTCTGCAAAACCGTAAGGTGACGTATAGGGGCTGACGCCTGCCCGGTGCTGGAAGGTTAAAAGGAGTGGTTAGCATCTGCGAAGCTACGAATTGAAGCCCCAGTAAACGGCGGCCGTAACTATAACGGTCCTAAGGTAGCGAAATTCCTTGTCGGGTAAGTTCCGACCCGCACGAAAGGCGTAACGATTTGGGCACTGTCTCAACGAGAGACTCGGTGAAATCATAGTACCTGTGAAGATGCAGGTTACCCGCGACAGGACGGAAAGACCCCGTGGAGCTTTACTGCAGCCTGATATTGAAATTCGGCACAGCTTGTACAGGATAGGTAGGAGCCTTTGAAGCGTGAGCGTCAGCTTACGTGGAGGCGCTGGTGGGATACTACCCTGGCTGTGTTGACTTTCTAACCCGCGCCACTTATCGTGGCGGGAGACAGTGTCAGGCGGGCAGTTTGACTGGGGCGGTCGCCTCCTAAAGAGTAACGGAGGCGCTCAAAGGTTCCCTCAGAATGGTTGGAAATCATTCGCAGAGTGTAAAGGCACAAGGGAGCTTGACTGCGAGACCTACAAGTCGAGCAGGGTCGAAAGACGGACTTAGTGATCCGGTGGTTCCGCATGGAAGGGCCATCGCTCAACGGATAAAAGCTACCCCGGGGATAACAGGCTTATCTCCCCCAAGAGTTCACATCGACGGGGAGGTTTGGCACCTCGATGTCGGCTCATCGCATCCTGGGGCTGTAGTCGGTCCCAAGGGTTGGGCTGTTCGCCCATTAAAGCGGTACGCGAGCTGGGTTCAGAACGTCGTGAGACAGTTCGGTCCCTATCCGTCGTGGGCGTAGGAAATTTGAGAGGAGCTGTCCTTAGTACGAGAGGACCGGGATGGACATACCTCTGGTGTACCAGTTGTCGCGCCAGCGGCATAGCTGGGTAGCTATGTATGGACGGGATAAGTGCTGAAAGCATCTAAGCATGAAGCCCCCCTCAAGATGAGATTTCCCAACTTCGGTTATAAGATCCCTCAAAGATGATGAGGTCAATAGGTTCGAGGTGGAAGCGCAGTAATGTGTGGAGCTGACGAATACTAATCGATCGAAGACTTAATCAATTATCAGATTTTTTGACCGGCTTTGCCTGGTTTCTTCTTCCTTGCTTATCTAGTTTTGAGAGTATAATATTCTCACCCTGTCTGGTGATGATGGCAGAGAGGTCACACCTGTTCCCATACCGAACACAGAAGTTAAGCTCTCTAGCGCCGATGGTAGTTGGACTTACGTTTCGCGAGAGTAGGACGTTGCCGGGCAGTTTTATTACGGAGGATTAGCTCAGCTGGGAGAGCATCTGCCTTACAAGCAGAGGGTCGGCGGTTCGATCCCGTCATCCTCCACCATTTCTATTATGCCGGAATAGCTCAACTGGTAGAGCAACTGACTTGTAATCAGTAGGTTGAGGGTTCAAGTCCTTTTTCCGGCACCATGTTAGAGCCATTAGCTCAGTTGGTAGAGCATTTGACTTTTAATCAAAGGGTCAGAGGTTCGAATCCTCTATGGCTCATCCTTATTTCAAATTTAATTGCGGGTGTGGCGGAACTGGCAGACGCACTAGACTTAGGATCTAGCGCCTACGGCGTGGGGGTTCGACTCCCTTCACCCGCACCATATAAGCGGAAGTAGTTCAGTGGTAGAATACAACCTTGCCAAGGTTGGGGTCGCGGGTTCGAATCCCGTCTTCCGCTCCATTATTTTGACTTAAATCCTTTATTATATTAGCCGGGGTGGCGGAACTGGCAGACGCACAGGACTTAAAATCCTGCGGTAAGTGATTACCGTACCGGTTCGATTCCGGTCCTCGGCACCATTCAAATATTCAGCGCCCGTAGCTCAATTGGATAGAGCGTTTGACTACGGATCAAAAGGTTAGGGGTTCGACTCCTCTCGGGCGCGCCATTTATAGCTACGGGAAGTAGCTCAGCTTGGTAGAGCACTTGGTTTGGGACCAAGGGGTCGCAGGTTCGAATCCTGTCTTCCCGACTTACTTCTTTAAGCATAAAAATGGGGGCTTAGCTCAGCTGGGAGAGCGCCTGCTTTGCACGCAGGAGGTCAGCGGTTCGATCCCGCTAGTCTCCACCATTTTAAATAATCAATTTTATATCGGCGGCGTAGCTCAGCTGGCTAGAGCGTACGGTTCATACCCGTGAGGTCGGGGGTTCGATCCCCTCTGCCGCCACTAACTTTTTTAATAGTGAAACCTTGGATTTAGGACCTTTAGCTCAGTTGGTTAGAGCAAACGGCTCATAACCGTTGGGTCGCAGGTTCGAGTCCTGCAAGGTCCACTTATATAATGGAGGAATACCCAAGTCCGGCTGAAGGGATCGGTCTTGAAAACCGACAGGGGCTTAACGGCTCGCGGGGGTTCGAATCCCTCTTCCTCCGCCATTATTTTTACTTCAGCATACAACTAGAATACGCATACTTATTTATTATTATCGCGGGATGGAGCAGTCTGGTAGCTCGTCGGGCTCATAACCCGAAGGTCGGTGGTTCAAATCCGCCTCCCGCAATTACAGTGGTCCCGTGGTGTAGCGGTTAACATGCCTGCCTGTCACGCAGGAGATCGCGGGTTCGATTCCCGTCGGGACCGCCATTGTATGGCTCAGTAGCTCAGTCGGTAGAGCAATGGATTGAAAATCCATGTGTCGGCGGTTCGATTCCGTCCTGAGCCATCTTTTTATTATGCCGGAATAGCTCAACTGGTAGAGCAACTGACTTGTAATCAGTAGGTTGAGGGTTCAAGTCCTTTTTCCGGCACCATGCATGGAGGGGTAGCGAAGTGGCTAAACGCGGCGGACTGTAAATCCGCTCCTTCGGGTTCGGCAGTTCGAATCTGCCCCCCTCCACCATTCTTAATAGTAGGGGCATAGTTTAACGGTAGAATAGAGGTCTCCAAAACCTTTGATGTGGGTTCGATTCCTACTGCCCCTGCCATGGCGATTGTGGCGAAGTGGTTAACGCATCGGATTGTGGTTCCGACATTCGTGGGTTCGATTCCCATCAGTCGCCCTTTGATCATTGGGGTATAGCCAAGCGGTAAGGCAACGGACTTTGACTCCGTCACTCGTTGGTTCGAATCCAGCTACCCCAGCTTTTCATTAGGCGCCATAGCCAAGTGGTAAGGCCGAGGTCTGCAACACCTCTATCATCGGTTCAAATCCGGTTGGCGCCTCCATCTTAATTAAATGAATTTTGATGCAGGAGTAATCCTGTCTTTTTTATATTCTGAAACTCTCCATCTATATGACGGAGAGTTTTTTTATTTACCTTAAAGTTTTCTTAAATATATTCAGAAGGACTATCAATTTCTGACAATTCAATCTATACTTTAATTGAATTACATTAATTAGAAAAAGAGGTGTCAGCATGAAAAAAACAGCATTTACTTTACTCGCAGCCACTCTGATGACCACGGGTCTTGCAGGAACAGCAGGTGCCGCAGCAAAGCCCATTGCACTACCCGATCTGAAGAACAAAGAGACAGTCAGTCAGCTGAAGAAGGGGACGTATGCAGTCAAAGGCGTTAAACTGAATACGACATACGCACAGGCAGTAAAAGTACTGGGTACGCCGATTAACGAGTACGAAACAAGAAGTGATGAATGGGCGATGGTTGATGCATCATACGGCCCCGTGAGTTTTACTGCCGGTGAAGAAAATCGTCATGCTGAAATAAGCCAGATGAAGCTGCAGAGCTTC
This sequence comes from Macrococcus bovicus, assembly GCF_030376725.1. Lineage (NCBI taxonomy): Bacteria > Bacillati > Bacillota > Bacilli > Caryophanales > Staphylococcaceae > Macrococcus > Macrococcus bovicus. The sequence goes on along the minus strand of NZ_CP128470.1, from coordinate 1,666,383 downwards.
TTCTTTGACAGCACGAAGAAACCTGTCAAGCTGAAGGATATTCAGAAAAACCTGGGTAAGTCTAGCTTTACTGATTTCTATGATAATGAGACGAAGAATATTAAAGATGACTTCCTGACACGCACATATGGCCATCTCACCATCAACTTTGAACGCCCGACTGGGGAATGGACAGTCAGTGGCTACTCAACTGATTATGAAGGTGCAGAAAATATTGATCCGACTCAGCTGAAGGATGCTGATATTAAAGACCCGACAATAGCAAATATCAAAGCGATGACAAAGGGGGATTATCAGTTATTCGGTGTGAAGCCCGGCATGTCAAAAGCAGAAGTCCTGACGAAGATCGGAGACTCATCATCTGATGACATCATCCGTGTGAAAGGTAAGGTTAAGGCAGTATCAGCGACATACGGCCAGAGCATGAACCTGGTTCTCAGCTACAATGTACCAGCCGGCAATCAGCTGAAATCCCTGCGTTATGATCTCCAAGGTGACAAGGAACTGAAGCTCACAGACCTGGAGAAACATCTCGGCAAAGCGACAAGCGTTAAAAATAGCAGCTATACAAATGAGGACGAAACAGGCAAATACAAAGTCTATACAACAACGCGCACATACGGTAAACATCTGACCGTCAATGCAGAGAAAAGCGGTAAGGCCTTTATCGTGCAGTCAGTCAGCTATCAGTAAGAAAAGACCAGGCAACTGGTCTTTTTTCTATCTTGACGATAACCAGAAATTCTTCTATAATTAATATATTGTTTTTAACTCAAGCCACCGTGGCGGAATTGGCAGACGCGCCGGACTCAAAATCCGGTTCCTCACGGAGTGTCGGTTCGACCCCGACCGGTGGTATCGCACAAAGTCCCTGAACATCAAGTTCAGGGGCTTTTTTTCTTTGTAGAAGGGTATCCATTTAATTACAAATAATTTATACTATTAATGTAAATATATATCAAATGATTAAATAAAAGAAAAGAGGGACATGATGAAGCGATTGATGATGGTGGCAGCAGCTTCGTTGTTACTGGCAGCCTGTTCAAATGAAGATAAGATGGAAGAGACAGCAAGTCAGAAATCAGTTGACCTGAAAACGGAAGAGAATACTACTGAGACTAAAGTGACTGAGTCTAAAGCGCCAGAGCCTTCAACTGAAGAGCAAACGACTGAACCAGCGGAAAAGAAAGAGGTAAAATCCGTAGAGCAGTCAGAAGGCATCTCTTATATCACTCAAGATGGGAAAGTCGATATTCTATCAAAAGACTTTATCAATGACTATTTTTATCATAATCATATTAATGAATTTGGAGGTATCACCGTCGGCATGCCGATCAATGAGGTGGAAAAGCTGTATGGTCAGTCCAGTGGACATGGTCGAGCAGCACAGTACCCGACAACTGGTAAATTCGGTGATATCGCGCTCGATTACCCAGATGGCTATGTAGAGAATATCTTCATTAATCCTTCAATGAAAATGACGAAAAGTCAGGTAGAAGCGGCATACGGCATGCCGACAGAAACTGAAGCTTCAGCGCCATTATCTAGCGACCACGATATTTATATTTATGACAGCAATAAAAATAACGGTTATAAGATTGTCGTGTTATTTGATGGCGACCAGGTGGTACTGATTCAGCAACTTCCGGAAAATGAGAATCAATCCAATGAGGCCAACCAGACCTTCACTGAAGATGACAAACTAGCGATGACGCAAGCCTTCTATGACTGGGCTGGTGAGCGAGCGGAGATAGGGAATATGGCGGTCACTGATGAATGGTTCACGCATGGTGCAGCAGGGCATGGCGACTGGTATGCTGAGACGCCTGACGGTGATGTGCAGGCACAGGATTTAGAGAATCCAGGGCACAACGGTTTTCAGATTCACGCTATAGGGGGTGTCGCTTTCTATACGGCAAAAGATGGCTCAACTGGGCAACAAAGAACTAATGGAAGTACTGCTGAAGGCTATTCTAGGGCAGTTAAGCCGGGAACTGATATTCACAAATATCTCCTTGCTGATAATGGCGTAGTCTATGAGCTTATTGGTCCGGCCGATCAAGTTGGTTTTACAACGGGATTTGGTGAATACGAAGATGACGGAACGAAAGGTGACTTCAGACCTCAAATGTCATTTGAGATTTCTGGCGACCAAGCAGCCCAGGCCAAATGGCAGGAAATCCTGGCTCAGTATCAGTAAAGATGTGCGAACAATAAGTTTTATGATGGTTAACTGAAACGTATCATAATCCTGATATCTATCATCCATCACGTTTTCCTGTAAATGAGATCAATATTTCTTCTGCCGGATGATACAGTGATGATGCATAATAAAAAACACTCCTATCCAATTCATTTGATATGAATTGGACAAGAGTGTTTTTTATTTATCTTACTAATTAGGATCAGTTCAAGCTATCGTCCTGGTGTTGTATGTTGTCTTTCTTCGTGTCTTGATATATTGTCCAGGCACCCAGTAAGGCGAGTGAAGCTATAAAGATAAAACCCAGGACGGCCAGCGTGAGTCTCAGTAGAGAACCGCCGTCGAATATAACATGCAGCATAATGTTGTAAGAGACAATCATCATCAACCAGATGGGTAATATAGCCGCTATCTTTTGACTTCTATTCATTATGTCACACCCTTCATATCACTAGTGTAAATTATTGGGAGTTGAAGTCAAGCTGCAACCATGAGGCTGTTGGCCAATAAGTTTATAATAGGAGTTAAAAAGGGGCCTATCATATGAATATCGTATTCTTTGAGGATGACTGTTTAATCTGTAACGGTGCTATACGTCTGCTTATTCGTCTGGATAAAGCTCATCAACTGCATTTTGCGGCACTTAAATCTGAGACAGCGCAGCGGAAACTGGCTAACAAAGCGCTGCAGTCCATTGATAGTGTGATTTATTTAAGAGAGGATGAGGCATTCATCTACAGTGAAGCGGTCATAGAAATCCTGCTGGACCTGGGTTTCAATGTGAGATTCCTCAAAGTGGTGCCCACCACTATTAGAGACAGTCTCTATAAACTCGTTGCGCGTAACCGGCATCATTTCACCGGACAAGCCTGTCCACTCCCGACAGCAGCGATGCGCAAAAAGATGCTGGACTGACAATCAGTCACTGCCTATATTGACTAGCGCGAACGGATAGACTTTAGCAGCGCCTGCTTCTTTCAGCAGGCTCGCGGCAACGGTCAGGGTCCATCTGGAACTGACAAGGTCATCTAGCAGCAGTATACGCCGGCCGGTTAATGATGGGCTGTCAGCTGGCACTAGATGTTCCCGCACATTCTGCTCCTGCATCACCGAGTTGTGCATGTCCTGCTGACTAGCCCCGGCACCTGTACGCGTCAGTGCATCGATGTAATCAAGGTCGTGCGCTGCAGCGATATGACGCGCCAGTTCCGGTACGAGGTCCGGCCGTCTGACGCTCGGGACAGCGACGACTGTGTCGATTCTGTTTTCTTCGATATGTTCACTCAGGAACTGGCTGATAGTCGTCATTGTCTTATCTGAATAATGCCCGTTATCCCGTTCCAGCATGAAACGTCTGCCGATAGGGGAGTAGGCGTCAACCGTATAGGTCCAGCCTGCCTCATACTGCAGCGCCTCATCAATCTTCTTATTATCGGACCAGCGCTTACGCGGCTGGATGATGCCGTGCAGCTGATTCTTGTAGTCTCTGGCCGCAGCGAGATATGGATTGTCGTCTGCCAGGGTAATGAACTGCCGGCCTCTGCAGTAGGCACAGATGCCGCAGCGTGACTTTGTATCCGGTGCATCCAGTTCCTCGGCGATGAACTTCATATAGCAGCCCTCATAGCTCACAAATTCCTTCAGGCGTGCCAGTTCAGCGAGCCGTGTCTGATTGAGCTGCTGCTGGACATGCGCGTTACGCACGGCATCAAATGGCTGGTTCCTGTTCAGGAGATAGCGGCTCTTATCCTTGTAGATATAGTTATGAACGAAGAGATATTTCAGCACGCCGTCCAGTTTCGATACGCTCAGGTTGAAAGAAGGCAGGATATCATTTCTTCTCAGACCCTCTGGATGCTGCCCGAGAAGCGTCAGTATCTGCTGCAGCAGCTCAGGGTCCTTGTTCGCGCTGTCGATGAAGGACTTGAGAATCTCCTCGTCCTCATCGCCGTGCAACAGAATGGCGAGCGCCGCCCTGCCGTCGCGACCGGCACGTCCGATCTGCTGATAGTAGGCGATCAGATTCTGCGGCAGCTGAAAATGAATGACAAAGCCGATATCCGCCTTATCATAGCCCATGCCGAGCTTGACAGTGGAGACGATGACGCGTGCGGCACCGGTATGAAACTGCTCGAGTATCGCTTCTGATATATCTTCACCGGACGCGTCCTGCACACCGGAATAGTAAGCGACTGCAGAGATGCCGTGCTGAACAAGAAAGTCCGTAACCGACTCACATTCCTTCTTCGTCAGGCAGTAGATGATACCTTGCTCCCTGCTAAGATACGGATGGCGTATCAGGGCATCGGTGATAAAGGCGAGCCGCTCCACCTTGCTCTGTGACGGATTCACCTGAATTGAGATATTGTCACGGATCAGGTCGCCGCGGAATACCTGCAGGTCGTCACCGAGCTGATTCTTAATATCCTGGATGACGCGGTCATTGGCTGTCGCCGTCGTACCGAGGATAGCGATATGGTCCGGGAATGACTGCAGCAGATAGACAATACGCTGATAGTCCGGACGGAAATCATGCCCCCAGTCTGAGATGGAATGGGCCTCATCAATGACCACCATCTCGATACCTGAGACCTGACCCAGTCTCTCAATAAACGTCGGGTCCGACAATTTCTCAGGCGAGACGATAATGGCATCGACTTCATGGAATGACGCATAGATAGTCTCCCAGTCATCGCGGTTATGACTGTTGATGGTAACCACGTTCAGACCGAGACGACTTGCCGCCTCAATCTGGTTGTGCATCAGCGCGAGAAGCGGACTGATGATCACCGTCGGACCGGCGCCCTGTTCCCGTAAAATCTTCGTCGCAATGAAATAGACAATCGACTTGCCCCAGCCGGTCTTCTGGATGACCAGCGTCTTCTCCTTCTTCACGACCGCAGTAATCGCCTCAAGCTGACCCGCCCGGAACGCGCTATCCGTCCCGTAGGTCTCATGCAGAATCTCCTGTGCACGTTCTTCTATATGTGTCATCATAACCTCCTCATGAAATGCCAATAAAAAAGAGCAGCACTTGCTACTCTGAACTTATTCAAGCAAAAAGCCATGTCTTCTTAAATCATTGATCGCATTATCCAGGATCTTCTCTGTTGCTGCAGACAATGTATGCTGATGAATGCCGTCCGTCAATTCCGCGAGCATCCTGCCGTTGTCTTCAGCCATATGACGGCTGAACTGCTCACAGTCCTCAACAGATGTCAGCATCAGCTCCACTGTGATACGGCCGTATATCGGATGCTGGATGGAGACGTCATTGATGATTGCGCCGTTTTCAACAATCAGACGTACTTCAGTCGGCATCTCTTCAGCAGTGTGGGCGACAGTGACGGTTCGTTCGCAGATGCCGCCACTTTTCTCGGGCATCTGATAAATATAGCCGCGTTTTGTCGCTTGAATAGGGTGGTCCTTCTTCAGAACCGCGATGTCTGAGACAATAATCTGTCTTGAGACATTGAAGGTCTCACTGAGCGCTGCACCCGTAACCGGATATTTCTGTTGTCTGATATAGTCAGCAATCTGCTGTCGTCGGTATTGTGTCATGATATTCCTCGCTTATCGTATTCAGAGCTTGTGCCAGCTGAGCGATTTCCTCAGCGGTTGTCAGATGACTGAGCGACACTCTGAAGTACTGGTTGATGGAACCCTTCAGCAGGCTCTCCAGTCCTGTTGAATGTATTATACCATGACCGCAGGCCGTGCCGGTAGAAATGAGGATACCACGCTGTGACAGCCGCTGCATGATGTACTGCCCCTCCAGCTGATTGCTGATAAGCGGGATGATATAAGGGCTCATCGCATAGTCGAGTGTCGTGTAATGAGTGTTCAGTGCGGCGAGCAGCTGCTCTTTCAGCTGGCTGACATAAGTGAGATGGACATCAAGCTGACTGTTCATTTCCTTCAGTCCGTAGGCCATCACTGCAAAAGCCGGGACATCCAGCGTACCGTTTTTCGTACCGTATTCGTGATGGAAATAGGGGTTCAGCGGCTGAAGATAATCACGTCTGATGCGCAGGGCACCGGTGCCTTTCAGCGCATAGAACTTATGGCCGGAGAACGTATAGGACGACAGGCCGCGTGTATTGACCGGAAGCTTAGCCGCCGCCTGCACGATGTCGCAGTGAAACGGAATGTCATGCAGCAGACACAGCTCAGCCATCTTCTCAACGGGCATCAGGAGGCCTGTTTCAGAATGAGTGTGCTGCATGATGACGAGGTCAACATCCTGGATCACAGCCTCCACCTGACTGAAGTCCACTGTGCCGTTCAAGATGGGCAGCATGATAAGCGCTGCCTCATAACGCTCAAGTGCGGCAAATACAGATGGATGTTCCAGCGGCGATACCAGTACAGAAGGATGCGGCTTATCTTGCAGATAGAGGTCTATCGCGATGCGGTTGCCTTCTGATGCGCTTGTCGTCACTATAGTTGTAAAGTTATCTGTAAAGACTTCGTCTAACTGATTCTCACCATGCTCCCTTAAAGATTTTGTGTAGTCTCCGCCGGCATGTAAACTCTCATGGTTATAGTAGAAATCGCGGGACAGCTTGCTATATAGCGTCATATTCTCTTGGGAGCAAGGTGTCGTCGCAGCATAATCCAGATAGATCATCAAATCGCCTCTTGTCATTTTAGTCATTGTATGCCACTATTATTGTAAATCTATTGTAAACTAAAAGTAAAGGTTGTTGTAAATGTTTGACTTATTGATTGTAGGAGGCGGCGTCAGCGCACTGAGCCTGTTATATGAACTGCCGGAGGAGATGCATGTCCTCGTGCTGCAGAATGACCAGCCTGCGAGCAGCATGCTTGCTCAGGGCGGCATTGCGACGTCCCTCTTTGAAGCAGGGATTGATCAGCATGTGGAGGACACCTTCCAGGCCGGCTGCCATCAGGGTGATATAGATGTGATACGGGACATGATCACGACCGGGAACGCTGTCCTGCAGGATTATATGGAGGCGGGCATTCCGTTTGACCGGAAGGACGGCCGTTATGAGCTCGCGCTGGAAGCGGCCCACAGTGTGCCGCGTATTCTCCATATGAAGGACCGGACAGGGCAGTCCCTCTGCCAGTGGCTGGGACAGCGTATAAGACCGGAAGTCACCATGCTGACCGGAGATCTGCTGGAAGTGCTGCATGAAGATGGACATATAATCGGTGCAGTCTTTCAGACAGCAGCGGGAACATTCCAGTTCGACGGCGACCAGGTCGTGCTTGCGACAGGAGGTGCCAGCGGACTGTATCCCGTCTCAACAAACCGCTCAGAGAGAAGTGCCATTCCGCTGATACTGGCGCGGGAGGCTGGCTGCCGGCTGGTGGATATGGCCTATTTTCAGTTTCATCCCACCTTGCTTGACAGCGGGCCGAAAAATGAGCTGGTATCAGAAGCAGTAAGAGGAGCAGGAGGTCAGCTGGTCAATCAGACAGGCGAACGTATCATGGAGGGCATAGAGCTTGCGCCGCGGGATGTAGTGGCCCGTGCTATTTATGCCAGACAGCTGCAGGGGGAGAAAGTCTATCTTGATATCTCACGTATTGCGCATTTCAGCGAGCGCTTTCCGGCGATCCGGCGCTGTCTGGACTCGTATGGGTTGACGCATCTGATTCCCGTCACACCAGGCGCCCATTATATGATCGGCGGCATTGAAGCGGACACTGCAGGCCGGACTGCTGTCAGCGGTCTGTTCGCAATCGGTGAAGCGAGCTGTACGGGTTTCCACGGTTCAAACCGGCTCGCAAGCAATTCGCTGCTTGAAGGGCTCGCGATGGGCAGGAAGTGTGCGGCCGTTATCCGCGCATCACGAGGGACGCTCAGCCAGCTGTCTGCTTCAACCATCAGTTTCCCTGCTTTCCGGCATAAGGCACAGCTGATGGATTACTGCGGCATTTACCGCGAGGAAGAGAAGCTGAAGGAGGGACTGCGCTACTTCAGCCAGGCGGCACAGGGGCCTGAACGGCTGTACCAAGCGCTCTGTCTCGAAATCATTCAGGCAGCACTGAAGGCGCCGTCGTCCGGCGTCCACTATATCATAGACAAGGAAGGTAAAGATGAATCCATTATTAGTCGAAGAGAAAATCAAGATGTTTCTTAAGGAGGATATCCAGTACGGAGATCTGTCAGCGGCTCTTTTCAATGATGAAGAAGGAACCATGACTCTTCTGGCGAAAGAGTCAGGCATCTTCTGCGGGGCGGCCGTCATCACCTGCGGCTTCAATATCATGAGTCCGGCTGCTGTCCAGCTGCTTGTCCATGACGGGGCACACATCACCTGCGGCCAGAAAATCGCGGTCATCCACGGACGGATCAGTGACCTGCTGCAGGCAGAACGCACCGTGCTCAATCTCGTGCAGCGGATGTCCGGCATTGCGACGCTCACGAAACAGTATGTGGACGCTGTGGAAGGACGCTGCCGCGTGACGGATACCAGGAAGACGACACCCGGACTCGGGATGTTCGAGAAATACGCTGTCCGGACGGCAGGCGGCACCAATCACCGCCGCTCACTGAATGACGGCATCATGCTGAAGGATAACCATATCGCCTACGCCGGCTCCATCACTGAAGCGGTGCGACGTGTCGAGCGCTACAAAGGGCATATGGACCGGCTGGAAATCGAGATCGAGACAGCGGAGATGCTGGATGAGGCGGTACAGGCCGGAGCTGACGTCATTATGTTCGATAACTGCAGCCCGGAGATGATCAGCGAAACGATTACGCGTGTCCCTGCTCATATTACAACGGAAGCATCTGGCGGCATTACCTTAGAGACAATCGGTGCCTACAGTCAGACCGGTGTCGACTATATCTCAGTCGGTGCGCTCTTCTACGCGGCCCGTGCACTCGACTTATCAGCGGAGGTCCAGAATGTTTAATATCGCACAGTTACCGGCAAAGTACCGGCAGATGTCAGTGGCGGCGCTTGAGAAGCGAGCGCTGGAAGTGAAAGCACAACTTGGCAAGGACCTCTTCATCCCGGCTCATCACTATCAGAAGGATGAAGTGCTGAAATTCGCGGACAAGACAGGTGATTCGCTGGAACTCGCTAACTACAGCCGGGACAATGCGGCCAAGTATATCGTGTTCTGCGGGGTGCATTTTATGGCGGAGACAGCCGATATGCTGACGGCTGATGATCAGATTGTCCTGCTGCCCGACCTGCGTGCCGGCTGCTCCATGGCTGATATGGCGAACATCCAGCAGGTGGAGCGCTGCGATCGTCTGCTGCAGGAACAGTATCAGATCGATGTCCTGCCGCTCACTTATGTCAATTCCACGGCCGCGATCAAAGCGTTCGTCGGTCGTAAGAACGGTGCATGCTTAACGAGCGGCAATGCACATAAGATGGTCAGCTGGGCCCTCAGCATGAATCAGGTCATCCTGTTCCTGCCTGATCAGCATCTCGGCCGCAATACAGCCTACGACCTCGGTGTTCCTCTTGATCAGATGGCCATCTATGATCCGATCAGGCAGACGCTCATCTATGAAGGTGATGTGAGCGATATACGCATTATCCTCTGGCAGGGCCACTGCTCAGTACATGAGAAATTCACGACTGCGAACATCGAACACCTGAGACGGACGGAACCTGACCGCAGAATCATCGTCCATCCGGAATGCTCGTTTGACGTCGTCCGGCAGAGTGACGACAACGGCTCAACAAGAAAGATCATTCAGACCATCGAAAACGCAGCCCCCGGCACCAAATGGGCAATCGGCACCGAGATGAATCTCGTCAACCGCCTCATCAAGCATCATCCGGAACTGGATATTATCTCACTTAACCCTTATATGTGTGCCTGTCTGACGATGAACCGGATTGACCTGCCGCATTTTGTCTGGTGCCTCGATAAAATAGTGGCGCAGGACCTCAGCAATCAGATTACAGTCGACGCTGAGACAACCACATATGCACTGCAGGCACTGGATAAGATGCTCCAGCGACAATAAACCGATGATGAAAATCATCGGTTTTGTTGTGGGAACCGTTATAATAATTGAAAAAGGAGGTTACCATGACAAAGCTATGGACTGGAATCATCACAGCACTCATCCTGTACGACACGTTAGTCATCTATGACACCTTATTCGGGACCCATACCGCACCCTTACTGCTCAATATCGACTTCCTGACGCACCGGCCGCATGTCCATATCCTGCTCGAGTTTGCGCTCCACACCTTCATCAGCCTCGCCGTGGCGTGGATAGCCGGCAGTCTCTATGAACGGGGGAGATCGCTCAGACCATTTATGATAGGACTCTTCCTCTTCTTCATCATCCTCTTCCCACTGATGGTCATAGTGGCAGAATCGCCGGTCTATATCATCTCGCCGAAGGAATTCAGCGGCTGGATGATCGGACATACATTTTATCTAATCACGCTCTATCTATTGATGAGAAAAATGTTATAATGTGGATAAAATGAAAAGGGGTGGAGAATTGAAAAAATCACTGCACAAACTGGAACTCGGCTACCTGCTGCCCGTCGCTTTTATCGCGTCCTATGCAGACTTCAAGTGGGGAACGGTACTCGGCTATACCTTCGCGGTCATCTATACCGTCGCACTTGCATGCTTATTATTAGTTCAGAAGCGGGATATAGCTGTCATAAGAGGCAATATCATCTCGATGATTCTCTCAATCATTCTCTGTATCATCTTCATCAACGGCCAGGACAATGGCTACTTTAAACCATTCGGCCCGACCGGATTTATGGTTTTTCTGACTGTTGTCTTCACGATTCTGCAGTTTGTCATAGGAAAGATCGCGGCGTGGGTGAGGCGGAACAATGATCAGACGACCTGATATAACGGACCGACAAATCATCAATGAAATGACCGCAGGGACGTTCAGCTATAACGGAATCAAATCAAAAAAGATTGAATAGAACAATCATTATTAACTAATGGTGTAAATTTTTTCTATATTCATTTGTTATTATTTGCTAGATTAAAATCATACTTGTGTTTGGAACCGTCGGCAAATAAGAGTAGACCTAAAACATCAAGTCTTTTTTAAAGATTTTTATAGATAATCATGAATATTAATTATCTGTTTTTATATATACGCAAAGATAATCTAGATTATTACTAAAAAATAGATATATGTAAAAAAAAGTATAGATTATTTTATAGTATTATATTACAATTTATATGAAATAATTATTTTTTTGGTGATTAGGTACATATCCGAATTATCATCCATAGTTTTAATGAAAAACCAAATATATCAAAGGAGATGAAAAAATGAATAAATTTGTAATATCAACCTTAGCAACAACTATTTTATTGGCAGGTAGCGGAGTAGGACAATCTGAGGCTGCAACAGTAAAAAATACAACTATTATTGGATATGCTGGAAAAGATCAAGCTAAAAAGATTTTAAATGGTTATTTAAAATTTGATGGTATGAGTGTTGGTGATACTGTAAGTAAATTTTCGTATAATAATAATTATATCACTGATCAAGACACAAGAATTATGACCACCAAAGATGAATTGGAGGGTGGAATAGGCATCGCTGATTATCAGGATAATGTTGCGCCTAATAAGCAAAAAATTACGCGAATTATCGATTTGAATCCGTCTAAAGATTACAGTAGAAACAATTTACTGAATAAAAAATTATACGGCAAGCCTTTAAAAACATTTGGACCTAAAGAATGTGGTAATTCAGATATTTATGTAGATTTTTACAAGAATGTAACTTTATTTTATAAAAGGGACTACAATAAAGTGACCACACTACAAGGAGCGGTTTTCTTTAAAAATCCTTCTACAAAGTCACAATTAAAATGGCAGGATTACGTTAGATATAACGCAGAGTGCTCTATAATGTGGACTAGAGATGTAATTGATAAATACACATGGAATTCATTGTAATATCTTAAAAGAAGATTATGTTACTAGAAAGTAATACAGTAAAGAGAATAATAAGAAAAATGATTACAATGAATAAATAATGATATTGGTATTATTACATGTTAAACAGATCTTCATTGAGTGACTATTGGAATGTATTGTATTTGTAAAAAAAAATATAGTCTTTAACTATAGTCAATTAGCCTTTCGAAGTATCAGAAATCGTTATCCAAACAGTACTAAATTCATTAGGCTCCTCTGAACTATTATTGTTTATTTTGATACTCCTCTTTTTTAGAGGAGTATTTTTTATGGAAAGAATGATAAAAGAAAATGAGATTAGTAGTGGTTTAGAAAAATATTAAATTATATCGCTAAGTTTTGGCTATATTGATCAAAATAGGTGTGACCGTAATGTTTCGAGATAAAAATTTATAAGTAAATCAAAGCAAATAAAATGTTTCTCAGTAATTACGATAAAAGATAATAATAGATTTAATTACATTTTTAATGTGAAAGACACTTTTTCATTTTACACAAGTTAAAGTTGTTTACGTGTTAATTTCATGAATAACGTCTTTGCATTCTTGATTAGAAATATAAGTGTTAAAGTAATTGATTAATTAGATAAGATAGGTTGCTTATAAATATTTTTGTCAGACAAAAACAAAACGAAATAAACATAATAAGCCAGCATTGTTTGATAAGAACAAATTAGAATGAAGAATTTATGCAAGTTAGGAAAAATAAGAAATTGAAGAACAGGGATTATGTAAAATTACTTATATTTAATTTGGTTTTATTTAACCAAATATATTGACGTTTCCAACATTTTGTATTATATTAAGGATAACAAAAGGTTAAATATAACCAATGAGGAGTGACGGCGTTGGATTTATTAAAAAAGGCATGGCCAATTATGGATGCGTTAAGAGGGAAAGTGAGAATCAGTTCACTGGATGTGATCAATATTTATGAAGAGTGGCTGGAGACAGGACGTTTTAATCTATCTGTTCTGAATTCGAAAGAGTCAGCAGATTTAAATGAACTGGAATCTCTTCTTGAACAATTATCAGAAGATGAACTCATCCAGTTCTTCTATATGATCAATCAGCATGACCGCACTCATGAACTGTTCGAGTTTGATGAGGGTGAGAAGCTGGCGCTTGAGATATTCAAGCATTATGCCGAGACGAGTGGCACGGTCCTGGATATTGCATCTGGCTCCGGTCACTTTATCAGACAGCTGCATGAAGCGGGAATCGGTTCTGACTATCACGGTGAGGAACTCAATCCTAACGCCATCAAAATTGCGGAAGTCCTGTCACGACTAAGCGGAGTGAAGAAGCTCGATATCAAAGAGACCGATTCGCTCATTCACTGGAGTAAGGATAAGTACGACATGGTCTACTGCAACATGCCGTTTCTTGGTAATATCCGGCAGGAGATACGCCGGCAGCTGGCAGAGAATCCTGAATACAAGCTCGACAAGATTGCGATATCTGACTGGATCTTCACTTTGCGAGTCTATGCCGCACTGAAAGAAGACGGTGTCGGCATCAGTATCGTGAGAGGCGCTGCGCTGAACGCAATCCGGGACAAGGAAGTGCGTAAGTGGCTCGTGGACCGTAAGTGTCTGAAGGCAGTTATTCAGCTGCCATCTGCCTTAATGAACTATACAGCGATTCCGACCTATATGCTGATTCTGACGAAGACAGAGAACGATAAGATTCGCTTTATTGATGCAAGCGGGGAATATGTGACCGGTGCGACGAGACAGAAGAACACATTCACTGAAGATAATATCGGGCGTATCATGACAGACCTTCAGTCAGGTTCAGAACGGACCACTGACGTTACGGAGTCTGACCTCGAAAAAGTGGAATATAATCTCCATCCACTCGTCCATCTGAAGAATGCCGAGAATCATCTGATTAACCCGGTTCCACTCAAAGAACTGACAACACAGCTGTTAAGAGGTCGCGACATCAATAAACAGACGCTTGATGCAGATAAAGATAAAGACAAGGCAGGCTACCTATTGAACCTGAGTGACCTGGATGATATTTATATCGATGACATCAAGCAGCCGATCAGTCAGGAACTGCTGGATGCCAACCAAAAGGTGTTCGTCAAAGAGCATGATCTCGTCATCACAAGCCGCGGCTCCAAGATTAAAGTGGCCATTATTGATAAAGCGACAGCAGATAAACAAGTGATTGTCAGCTCGAATATCACCATCATCCGACCGGATACCGGCAAAGTAGACCCACACTATCTACTCGCCTATATGAACAGTGAGATTGGCCATAACATGATAGAACGGATGAATACAGGTAGTGTCATCTTCACTTTCACGAACAAGAAGCTTGCAGAATACCTGGTGCCAGTGCTTTCAGAGGAAGAGATGAACTTGATTGCTGATGAAATGAAGATAGAACTGGCCGATTATAAGCGTATGCAGAGGAGCATCAAGCGCTTTAAGGAGAAACTGCCGACTATCTTCAATAAATTCGATAAGGAGGACTACTGATGCAGATGGATTACGATATGCTGATGGATATGCTGGAAGAACTATTTGAGAGAATCAAGCAGGAAGCGATTATGGAGAACAGAACGGGTAATATTGAGACGTTCAAAGTGAAGTACGGGATAAAATCAGAGGAAAAAAGAGCTTTCAGCTTCAATGAGAAGGCGAAGATTCTGATCATCGGACTGAACAATGCCACCATCAAGGCAAAAGATCTTGACGGTATCTTCAAGGCGGCGAGCATACCAGGCCAGTTTGAAGTCATCTCATATGATGAAGCGACTAACTTTGACCTGAGAGTCCTGGAATATACCACAGCATATTCAGACATCTTCATCGGTACAGTGCCACATTCCATGAAAGGAATGGAAGGCAGCAGCAGTGGCCTGAAGAAACTGGAGGACGGCTCAGAACATATCTATCCTAAAGTCCATATCATGCGAAAAGGCAACCAGGAACTCGGTATCAACAAGACCAATCTGAAAACAGCAATTCAGCAGTCAGCGCTGATGGAGCTGATGCGGGCAGGATGAAATTAATGACAATTCTATTAATTAAGTTTAAATAGATATTAAAAATATATATAATTAAGTAAACGTTTTCGTAAAAAAAGTTGCAATTTAGTAAAAATTAATTTTCTGAATTTGGGAGGTTTTATGAATATTATCCCTTTAGCTAATCTTAGATTAAGCGAGAAAGCAAAAAAATCATTAACAAATATGAACATTAATACATTGGAAGAGCTGATTAATATTTCAAGCGAACAGCTATTAGAAATAAAAAAACAAAATGAAGAAGTATATAAGGAATTGTCACAATTATTAATAACTATTTTTGAGAAAATAATTGAAAAGCAAAATTTACATTTAATCAATCATCTGGCAGTAGATTCTATTGGTACCAATCATACAGATAAAGACATCCTGCCTGAATCTAATAGTTTTTCCTTCAAAGATAATCACTTGAAAGTGATATCTCAAACAATCTCTAAAAAGAAAGAAGAAGATTTTTCAGCATTTAAGAGTTTATCTTCTTTGTCACCTTCTATTCATTTGCTGATTAATAGTTTAAGTCTTAATACATTAAATGATTTTTTAAATTACTCATTTAATAAGTTGAGGAAGCCAGCAAATATCTCTAAATCTGCTCTTACTATGTTGGGAGAGTTCCAAGATAAGCTCAAATGCTTAACATCTTCTGATGCCAATAGGCGCGCAAAAGAAGAAATTGAATTTTTCACTTATATAAATGATAAAACTTCAGTTCGTACTAAAAATGTGTTAGCTCATAACAACATATTGACATTTAAAAACTTAGAAAACTCAAGTGAAATAGAAATAACTAATTTTAGAAATGTAGGAGCTAAAACTCTACAAGAGATAGTAGCTTTAAAAAAAGAAAACCCATCTATGTTAGCGTCAAGTTCACAGAGTATTTATTCTTCAAAACAGAATATAAAAAGTGATTTTAGTATTGAATATCTTTCTTCAGAAATTGTTGAAAAGTTAAATGATAATAATATAAGCAGGGTTTCTCAATTTCAAAATTTAGATAATAAAAATTTAATTAAATTTAAGCTTTCAGAAGATGATATTCATGAAATAGAGATATATAGAAACTTAATTAATAATAACAAGAATGATAATATAGACTTGTTTAAACAAATACATCAACATCCAGATAAAACTATTCGAGATATTATATCGAAACATAACCTGAACTCTGAAGAAATCGAAATGCATTTTTTTTATAAGGGCAAGTTTGTTGAACATATTAATGTAAAGGAATTTAATTTTACTCAGAGAATTACCAACAATATAAATAATTTAAAGATTAACAACATAAAAGTACTAGCTGAGTATTCATATAGTGACATGTTGAAAAAAGGTAAGTGGAGTAAAAGTAGTTTAGATAAAGCATTGATTGATATCGTATCTTTAATTGTTATACATAAAGATGAGAAATGGATTGTAGCTCACCCATCTCTAATTATTACTCAATATTATGCAGCTGGAGTATTTAATAAAAGCGATATAAAAGATTTAAAAGTTATTAATGGAATATTGGAAAAAAACTATTTAAATAATGCTCTTAAGATAGGAAGAATAGATCTAATAAAATATGCATTGACTAATTACTCTAAGTTACATCTCGCTTTACAGTCAGTTGAATTATCTGAATCGGAAATGGCAATGATATTAAAATTATATCTAATGAAACAAGAGGAACCGCGTGCATTTAAAAAAATACAGTTCGATCTTCAACAAGTATTCAATAATTTTAAAATAGAAAAGGCTATAAAGCTTCTTAAAGAATATGATATCTTAAGTGATGAAAGCGGATTCTATTCATTAAAACCTCCTAGTTATAAGTCTTTTCTGAATAGAATAAATAATGAAAGATATAAGATTATTTTATCTAAAAGGTTTAACGGAGAAACACTTGAAGCGATAGGCAATTATCTAAAGATTAGTAGAGAAAGAATTAGACAATTGGAGAAAAAAGCTTTAGCAGAATTACCGACACAATTATTTGAGGATAGATATAGTTATTGGTTTAAGACGTTCAATTTTACTGATGAGCAGTTTCTTGAAATATTTAAGATTTCGAAACAAGAATACAACTATTTATTTCTTAGATATGACAAAGGTTTAAGACCATTTGAAGAAATATTGAATCTTTCTGATATTGATATTGAAATTAAAAAAAGTGTACTAGCATATTGTAACAAGGATTTTATTATTATAGACAACTATAAAATAAAAAAAGAAACGAAATCAATTGTACTTTATTTGTGTAAAGAGTTTTGTCAAGATAAGGTTCATATTGAGGAGATATATGATTTATACAAAACTTTCTTAACAGAACATAATCTCGATAAAATCATGACTTATCGTGATGAAAGAAGTATTGAAAATTTATTAGTTGATAGCGATAAAATTGTTTCTAATATTAACCGTATGCTTCGCTATTACAATTATAGTCAATACAATTGGGATGAATTTTACGAGCAAATAAACTTAGAAGAAAATAATGATCGTGAGATATCTACATTGCTTATATTTACTAACTATAAGGAATTGATGGATGAGTATGACATTAGAGATGAATATGAGCTCCATAATGTAATGAAAAAGACACAAGGGCACACTACTATAGATATCGATTTTAAAAGAATGCCTACGTTAAGCATTGGTAAAGTTGATAGAGAAAATCAAGTTTTAGAAATGTTATATGAACTAGCGCCGATTTCTTATAATGAATTTGTGAAATCATTTTGTGAGAAGTATGGATTT
This sequence comes from Macrococcus bovicus, assembly GCF_030376725.1. Classification (NCBI taxonomy): domain Bacteria; kingdom Bacillati; phylum Bacillota; class Bacilli; order Caryophanales; family Staphylococcaceae; genus Macrococcus; species Macrococcus bovicus. The sequence continues at coordinate 1,648,475 of NZ_CP128470.1, read as the reverse complement.
AAGGAAGAAACTTTAAAGGGGAATCTTAATACATTTTTAAATTACATTGGCAAATATTTAGACAACAATATTTATAGTATTGAAAAACCTAATATCCCCCCAGAAAATTTAAAGTTATTAGAAGATATATGTAACGGAAAAGATATCTTGTTTATAGACGATATAAAAAAGGAGTTTATGAGAAGATCAAACGAAAAATTGATAGTTTCAACTCAAATGTTTAATGTAGTAGGCTATAGAGTGTTCTCAAATTATGTCATATCAAATAAATATAAAAATGCTATTGATTATTTTCGGCATTTATTTAACGAAAAAGACAAAGTAGATTTAACAGGGATAGACCATAAGATTTTATATTTAAGTATATTTCAAAGTTATTTATACAAGTTTTTTGAAAACCAAGAGTTTATAGAATATGAAAAAAACAAGTATATTTCAATGAAGTTATTGGAAAGTTTTAATCTTGGAAGAGGTGAAATAAGAAATTTTTACGATCAGCTTAATATACTTATGACAAACGGGAAAATATATAGTGTCGAACTTTTACTTGAAATAATGAACTTAAAATTTAGTGAATTTGGTTTTGAGCAACGCTTTTATTATTCATTGATTAGAGGAAACAAGAACTTTTCTTCAATTATTATTGGTAAGTCTTTATTAATTAGAAAAAATCGAAAAATTAAATCAATTATAGATGTGTTAGAAGAAGTTCTTTCTGAAAAGAAATCAATAGATATTTATGAATTGATTGATCATTTGTATTCTGAATACAAAATCCAAACAGACAAAGGATTTATTGTGACACGTATTAATGAATCAGATATGTACTATAACGAAATAATGGAAAAAGTCTATATTGATAATGATTATTATTATGAGGAGTTTATATAATGGGGAATTTATTTGACAAACAATTAATAGATACTGGTTTACAAAGAAAAATGACTATTAACGGCCATACTGAAATTTATAAAATCTATAAAGTTAATTTAAATGATTTATATTATAATGATCAGAATGATCGTATTGCGACATGGATAAGTAAATATAAAGCAGACAATAATATTGAAAATATAAACTTAACTAACTATGAAGAATATAATAAGTTGATAAGTAGTTTTATTATTAAAAGTAACGAGAGAGCTTTTAAACAAACGAAAAATAATATTAAATTATTTGGTCAACAAGAGCCAGCTGTCGTTTTAAAAGATGGTCGAGTTATAGACGGTAATCGTAGATTTACTTGTCTTAGAGAGCTAGCAAAAGAAAATCCTAAATTCGGATATATAGATGTTATCATATTAGAGAAAAGCATCGAAAATAATAAAAAAGAAATAAAACTTTTAGAATTATATCTTCAACATGGCAGAGAAGAAAGAGTAGATTATAACTCAGTAGATAAACTTGTCGGAATGTATAATGACATTAAAAGAAATAAGCTTGTTACTATTCAAGAATATTCTATGCACTCAGGAATAGAAGAAAGAGAAATTAAAATCTCATTAGAAATCGCTGATCTTATGAACGACTTTCTGGAATTTATAAAAATGCCAGAACAGTATTATATAGCAAGAGATTTAGAATTAGCCACTCCTTTGGATGAAGCAAGAAAAGTCATTAAAAGAGTAGATTCAGATGAAGAAAAAACTGATTTAAAAAATATTATTTTTAACTTTATAATTATGAGACCAGAAGGTGATGTATCTAGATATCTTAGAAAAATACCTGCCATTATTAATAGTAAATATTATCAAGAATTTGTCGAATCTCAACTTGAGCTTGTTGAAACCAATCAAGAAAAAATAGAAGACGAAGATATTGTTACCTTAGATTTTTTGAACGAAGAAATTAAATCAGATTATGAGTTAAAAGAATCTATATTAGACAATTACGAAAAATATCAGGAACGCTTAAAGAAGACACAGACCCTTAATGCTCCCAAAAATCAATTAGAGAAAGCTATGGAAGCTATTAATAGTATTGATACATTTATTATCACTAATTTAAGTGACAATGAATATCATAAGTTTATTAGTACCTTGGAAGAGTTGGAATCAACAATTAGAGATTTCAAAATAGAGGTGTTAGGTGATGTTAAGTCTAATTCATAATGGTGATTACTTAGAATTATGTGGTTCAAATAACGAAATAACTAAAATCACTAGTAATGCGAGATTTAAAACGAGAATAAAAAGATACGTTGATTTAATCTTTGATGGAAGTATAAAATTTCGATCAGAAATGTATTATAAAGAAATAGAAGGTATGATTGAGAACCTTAGATATAGTGCTGAGAAAAAAAATATTGAAATGAGCATCGACTCTTCTGTCTATAATTTTATTATAGAAGCTGAAAGCTATATAGAAAGTAAATACTCTATTGGAAATGATATTAAGAATAGAGATGAACGTTATGCTGAGAAGTTTGAATACTTCAAAAATATAGTAAATCAAGAAATGTCAAGGCCACTTAGAGAAAAACAAATGTGGGATGCTTTTTTCATGACTTTTATTCAGAAAGCAGGGAATTTTTCAGTTCCTGGATCCGGAAAGACTTCTAGCGTACTGGGTATGTTTGCATACCTATCTTATTTGAATCAAGTTAAAAAAATTGTTATGATTGGTCCTAAAAACTCATTTAAATCATGGAAAGATGAATTTGATGTCTGTTTTAAAGATAGAAAACAAAGAATTACTTTAGATATTCAGAATGTTATCAATAAGAAGTTTGCCTTAGAGTATGAAAGCGGAGCAGTAAACTTGATACTCATTAATTATGAAGCGGTTGAAAGTATTCAAGAAGAGCTTAAAAACTTAATTAAAGAAGATACTCTCCTGGTTTTCGATGAGATACATCGGATAAAAAACCCAGAAGGTAAATGGGCTGCAGCATCTAAATATGTCTCACAAAATGCTCGATTTATTGTTGCATTAACGGGTACGCCGATTCCAAATGGGTATCAAGATATTTATAACTTACTTAATATACTGTATCCACAAGATTATCATAAATTTTTTAAGTTCAGTCTCCAGATGTTAAATAACCCTCAACAGCAAGATATTATAAAAATCAATGAAAAGTTGCAGCCATTTTTCTGTAGAACCAACAAGACAGAATTAAGCGTTCCTTTGCAAAATGAAGATATCATTTTTGATGTTCATCAAACTGAAATAGAAAATAAGCTTTTTAGAATTATTTACAATAAACATAGGAAAAACCCTCTTGAAGCTATGATTCGAATCTTGCAGCTAGAGAGTGATCCAAGAATGTTGCTTAAAAAACTAAACTTAGAGAACTATGCAAAAGTTCTCGACTACTCAAATAAAATAACAGATGAAATCGATTATAAAGATTATTCCGATGAGATTGAACCGCTTATTGAGAAAATAGGGACTAGTTCTAAAATGAAAAGTGTCATCAATCATACTAAGAATCTAGTTACTGAAAGTAAAACAGTAATTATATGGTGTATATTTGTCGATTCAATGATTAACATACAGAAAATGTTGATAAATGAAGGAATAAAAGCAGAGATTATTTCAGGACAAGTTGATTCGTTAGAAAGGGAAAGAATAATAGAAACGTTCAAAAATCAGAATATAGATGTGTTAATTACTAACCCACACACACTAGCAGAATCTGTCTCATTACATCAGAATTGTCATGATGCTATTTATTTTGAATATAGTTATAATCTAGTTCATTTATTACAATCTAAAGATCGGATTCACCGACTTGGATTAAAAAAAACGGATTATACACAATATTATTTCATGCAATGCATATATAATTTAGATTTTGGAGAGTACTCATTAGATAAGGTAATCTATGAGCGTCTAAAAATGAAAGAAAACTTGATGTTGGAAGCAATTGATAATAACACTTTAGAAGTATTACCAACCGATGATGAAGAACTAGAATTTTTATTTAAAAAGTTGATGTTATTTTACTGAATATTACATGTGTTCAATGACACTAGAAAAGCGATTTATGCTACTGTATAAATCGTTTTTTTAATTAGTAGATTAATAAGTAACAATTTGTACTTAATTGAAGGTGCATAAGTTTTTATACAAAATAATAGAAGATAGGAATTGATGTTACCGCTATCATTATGAAATGTTATATTAAATATATATTGATTATAAAAGTAAGGTGGTATTAACATGGCTACAGCTAATCTAGGTTTTGAAGAAAAATTATGGCAGATGGCGGATAAATTAAGAGGATCGATGGATTCTGGAGAATATAAGAACGTGGTACTGGGATTACTCTTCTTAAAATATGTCTCTGATGCCTTTGAGGAAAAATATAATGAGTTACAGCAGGATGAGTGGGCAGATGAAGAGGATTGTGATGAATATGCGGCTGACAACATCTTCTTCGTACCGAAAGAGGCGCGCTGGTCATATATCAAGGATAATGCGAAGAAACCGGAAATCGGGCAGTTGATTGATGCAGCAATGGTAGCAATTGAAAAAGAGAATAAATCACTGCAAGGTGTTCTACCTAAATCATTCTCTCGTCCAGAACTTGATAAAACACGTCTCGGTGAAACGATTGACTTGTTCTCCTTCAAGGTGGGCGATGCAGAGAATCGTGACAAAGATACATTAGGGAGAGTTTATGAATATTTCCTAAGTAAGTTTGCAGGTGCTGAGGGTAAAAACAGTGGTGAATTTTATACGCCTTCTTCAGTAGTACAATTATTAGTTGAAATACTTGAACCTTATAAGGGCCGAGTTTATGACCCGGCATGTGGATCAGGCGGAATGTTCGTACAATCATCTAAATTTATTAAAGAACATCAAGGCAAAATTAATAACATATCAGTGTATGGGCAAGAATCTAATCCTACGACATGGAAGCTTGCAAAAATGAATTTAGCGATACGAGGTATCGATTCCAATCTCGGTGAATATAATGCAGATACTTTCCATAATGACCTTCATAAGGGACTGAAGGCAGACTACATACTCGCAAATCCACCATTTAATATCAGTAACTGGGGAGCGGAAAAATTAACAGAAGATGTTAGATGGAAATATGGTATTCCTAATCCTAACAATGCGAATTTTGCTTGGGTAGAACATATTATTTCAAAACTATCACCTAAAGGCACTGCAGGATTTGTCTTGGCAAATGGTTCAATGTCTTCTAAACAAAATACAGATGGGGAAATAAGGAAAAATATTATTGAAGCAGATTTAGTAGAATGTATTGTCACACTACCGGGACAATTGTTCTACTCTACTTCTATTCCAGCTTGTTTATGGATTTTATCTAAAGATAAAAATAAAACAGGAAAGCGTGAGCGTAAGAAAAAAGTACTTTTCATAGATGCGAGAAATCTTGGTTTTATGTCGACGCGTAAGAATAAGGAATTTAGCACTGAAGACATCGCTAAAGTAGCGGATACCTTCCATGCATGGCGCGGCACTAATGAAAATGAGTATAAAGACGTATTAGGATTTGCAAAAGAGGCCACATTAGAAGAAATAAAAGAAAATGATTACATACTGACACCGGGGCGTTATGTCGGTCTTGAAGAAGCTGAAGAAGATCAGGAAGTATTTGAAGAGAAAATGGAACGATTGACAAGTGAATTACATGAACAATTTGCAAAATCGCGCGAACTAGAAGACCAGATCCGAAGAGCACTGGAGGGAATTGGGTTTGGAATTTAAAACACTGTTATTAGGTGATTTAGCTAAATACAATAGTGAGAAAATCCTTGTCAATGAAACAAATGAAAAATACTATATTTCCACTGACAATATGATCGCAGATAAAAAAGGAGTTAGTGGTGTGAGTAAACTGCCTGAAAAAGGAAAGGTTAATTATTATATAAAGGAAGATATTTTAATATCAAATATAAGACCGTATTTTAAAAAAATATGGTTTTCAGAGTCAGAAGGTGGCCACTCATCAGATGTTTTAAATTTTAGAACCTATAATAATAATATAATTCCTAAATATCTTTATTATTGTTTATTTCAAGATGAATTTTTTAATTATATGATGTCTACAGCAAAAGGAACAAAGATGCCACGTGGTGATAAAAGCGCTATAATGAAATTTCCTATTTTCGTCCCGGAAATTCGTGAGCAACGTAAAATAGTGAAGCTTTTATCAAATCTTGATGAAAAGATAAATGTTAATAATGAAATGATAAACAACTTAGAAGAAATCTCTCAAACTCTTTTTAAAAGATGGTTCATTGATTTCGAATTTCCGAATGAAGAAGGGCAGTCCTATAAATCAAGTGGCGGTGAAATGGTGGAGAGTGAGTTGGGAGAGATACCAAAGGGATGGGAAAGTAGTAGACTTTCTCATTTAGCAGAAATCATTATGGGACAATCTCCTAAAAGCGATACATACAATAATAATAACGTAGGTCTACCCTTAATTAATGGTGCAGCAGATATCAAAAATAATGTGATTAGTGCTAATAAATACACTACGGCTCCTAAAAAAATAGGTGTAACAGGAGATTATGTCTTTGGGGTACGTGCAACTATTGGATTAATAACACGTTTAGATACCGAATATGCAATTGGTAGAGGAGTAGGAATTGCTCGAGGTAAAAATGTTATTGTAGATGAGTACTTATTTGAATTATTAAATATTGCATTTGAAAAGTTTAAGATAACGGCAAGTGGTAGTGTATATCTCAATGTATCAAGGAATGATTTGAATAATTACAAATTCATACTACCAACGGATTCAATCCTTGTTAAATATCATCAGTTATTGGAACCATTTTTTGAGCAAAAAATGAGTTTATATAAAGAAATTCAACAACTAGAACAACTTCGCGATACCCTTCTCCCTAAACTACTTTCTGGAGAAATTGAAATTCCTGAGGATTTGGAGGTGTAATAGTTGAGTCTTTTTAATGAGTCTTATTTAGAAGAAGCTTGTTTTGAGTGGCTTGAAGAGATTGGATATGAGATTATTTCTGGTCCTGAGATTGCGCCTGATGGTGATTATCCTGAGCGTTCTTCTTATCGTGATGTAGTACTTGAAGAGCGTCTTCGTAATGCTTTGTTTCGGATTAATCCTGATGTTAGCCGTTCTGTCATTGATGAAGCAGTACGTAAGGTAATTGCGAATACGTCTCCTAATATTGTAGTGAATAACCGTGATTTTCATCGTCTTGTGACGAATGGGGTAGATATTCAGACGATTAGTGATGACGGCGTTAATCCGACAGTTAAGGTCTATTTGTTTGATGAGGAGAATATCCATAACAATGATTTTGCTGTTGTTAGTCAGGTCACGATTGTCCAGGACAGTGTCAATAAACGTCCTGATGTTATTCTCTTTGTTAATGGTTTACCTCTTGTTGTCATTGAACTGAAGAATGCATCGAATGAAGATGTCTCTATATCAAGTGCTTATCATCAGTTGCAGACGTATAAGGATAAGATATCTAGTCTATTCAGATTCAATGAGATGATGATTATCAGTGATGGAGTCAATGCACGTGTAGGTTCATTGACTGCAAATGAGGAACGTTTCATGAAATGGCGGACAGTCGATGGTCAGACCAAGGCTGAGTCTAATATGATGGAGCTTGAAGTGATGATTAGAGGCATGCTGACACCTGAACGTCTGCTTGATATTGTGAAGCATTTTGTGCTGTTCCAGACAGATGGTGAGAAGGTCTATAAGATTCTGGCTGCTTATCATCAGTACTTCGCGGTGAATAAGGCCGTTGAAAAGGCGAAACTTGCCAGTAGTGCTGAGGGCGATAAGAAGATTGGGGTTGTCTGGCATACACAAGGATCAGGTAAGAGTCTGTCCATGGTGTTCTATGCAGCTAAGTTAGTACAGGAATTAAATAATCCGACCATTGTTGTACTGACTGATAGAAACGACTTGGATGGTCAGCTCTTTGATACCTTCAGCAAGTCACAGGAAATTCTCCGTAATTCACTGCGTCAAGCTGAGTCCAGTGAGCATTTACGAGAACTGCTGAATGTTGAGGCAGGGGGTATCATCTTCTCAACACTACAGAAGTTTTCACCTGATGCTGATGGTAAGATGCCTTCACTCACTGAACGGAGTAACGTCATTGTAATGGCGGATGAGGCTCATCGTTCACAGTACGGCTTCGGTGCGCATCTGTCGCGTGCCAAAAATGCTGAAGGTGAAGTGAAATACGGCTTCGCAAAATATGTCCGTGATGCCCTTCCCAACGCTTCATTTGTTGGCTTCACCGGTACACCCGTTGAGAAATCGGATAAGAACACGCCGGCTGTCTTTGGTGACTATATTGATATCTATGATATGACGCAGGCAGTAGAAGACGGGGCGACGGTCAAGATTTATTATGAGTCTCGTATTATTCCATTGGTGTTACCAAAAGATATTCAGCTTGATGATGACTATGAAGACATCACTGAAGACCAAGAAGAGACAGTGAAAGATAAACTTAAATCTAAATGGTCACGAATTGAAGCGGTGGCGGGTTCAACTTCAAGGCTTGAGAAGCTCGCCAGTGATATGGTGACGCATTTTGAAGAACGTCTTGAAGGTATGGATGGTAAGGCAATGGCAGTAGTTATGAGTCGACGTATTGCAGTGAATTTATACAAGGAAATTATTAAACTAAGACCAGAGTGGCATTCCGAAGATGATGATAAAGGTGTCATCAAAGTGGTCATGACTGGCTCCTCCAGTGATTCTGAAGACATGCAGCCGTTCGTTAAATCAAAGGCAGTGCGTAAACTATATGAGCGGCGTATGAAGGACGTAAATGACCCGCTTAAGATTGTCATTGTGCGTGATATGTGGCTGACAGGATTTGATGTACCATCAATGCATACAATGTATATCGACAAACCGATGCAAGGACATAACCTGATGCAAGCTATTGCACGCGTCAACCGTGTATTCAAGGATAAGCCAGGTGGTCTGATTGTCGACTATATTGGTATTGCCGATAGCTTGAAAGAAGCATTGAAACAGTACACAGAGAAAGACAAGAGTAATACAGGCATCAATACAGAACTCGTTGCTGATCTGGTGATGGAGAAATATCAGTTAATCAAGGAGATGCTGCATGGTCATGATTATGCAGGCTTCAATTCTGAAAAAGCTTCAGTTCGTATGCAGACACTGATTAATACCATGGATTTCGTCATCGGCTTAGGAGAGAGTGAAAAGAAGCGTTTCCTGAATACAGTGACTGAACTGGCAAAGGCTTATGCCCTGTGTGCAACAACTGATGAGGCACAGGCAATTAATGATGAAATTGCCTACTTCAAAGCGGTGAAAGCGACAATTGTTAAAAAATTAGGCGGAGGCAAAGAACGTAAGACGTCAGATCAGCTTGATTATGAGTTGAATCAGTTGATCTCAAAATCAGTGATATCTGAGGATGTTATTGATATTTACAAAGAACTTGGAATTGAGAATCCGGATTTATCGATACTGTCTGATAAGTTCTTAGAAGATGTCAAAGCTTTACCACAGAAGAATCTCGCAATCGCATTGTTAGACAGGTTGCTGGCAGGCAAAGTGAAGAGTATTGAGCGGACCAATTTAGTCCAGGCACGTAAGTTCTCGGAAATGCTAGGCGATTCCTTGAACAGATATAATAAGCGGACTATCGAGACATCAAAAGTCATCGAAGAGCTAATCACGCTCGCTAAAGAAATGGATGCTGCCCACAAACGAGGTGAGCATACAGGCATGATACGTGAAGAAATCGCCTTTTATGATGCACTTGCATCACATGAGACAGCAGAACAGGTACTAGGTGATGATGTCTTAAAAGCCATTGCACATGAACTGACTAAATCCATTAAGGATAATATGAGTGTCGACTGGAACTTAAGAGAAAATGCTCGTGCCAAAATGAGAGTCGTCGTCAAACGACTGCTAAAGAAATACGGTTATCCACCAGATCTGCAGAAAATGGCGATAGACACGGTAATCGAGCAGGCGGAGTTAATGGCAGAGCAGATGAGTTGGGAGCTTTAAAATTGTATGCACATATAAAAATTATAGTGGATGCCATAATTATTTAATTAATTGTAATGTATAAATATTTTTATATTAAAAGGGGATAAAGATATGTCGAGGGGAGAAACTTCTAAAGAAATTTATAAAGATATTAGTAATAGAATTGAATTAATTTATAATGGTAACAGTGTTTCTAAAGTTAAGGTAAATGGAAATATAATAGAAGATGATGAAAAATTAAAAGAAGAAAATTGGGAACAATATGCTTATCGTTTAAGAAAAGAAAAATTAAGTTTTATTTTAAAGAGACAATATGAAAATATAGTAGTTTTAACCGGTGCTGGATCTTCCTATGGTTTTGGTAATGCTCAACGAAAAGGGAAACTTATGGGAGGACTGTGGTTAGCAGTATTAGAAGAAATAAATTACGCAGAAATGGTTGAAATTTGTAAAAAAATAGAATTTGATGATTTGAAACCTGAAGATGAGACAACCAATTTAGAAAGTCTACTCACCCATGCTCAATTATATAATTTAATTCATAAAGATAATAATGTTGAAACTAAAATAAATGAAATAAAAAGGATAATTAAAGAAAACTGCACTTTAGAGCTTCCTCTCCATAGTCCGCATAAATTATTTTTGAAAAAACTAACTACTATAAAAAAGAAGTATGCAAGAGCTAAAATATTTACTTTAAACTATGATACCTTATTTGAACAAGCTGCAGAGCAAAATGGAATAATGATAATAGATGGGTTTTCTTTTACATTTCCACGAAAGTTTAAAGGGACTAATTTTGATTTAGATGTAATAAATAGAACGTCTCATCAAAATGTAATTGATGATAACTATATTTCTAAAGTTATTCATATTTATAAACCTCATGGATCTATTAACTGGAAAAAGGATAAAGATAGCTCTGAAGTTATACAAGAAAATAATGTAGAAAATCCTTTGATGGTTTACCCTAGTACTAATAAATATGAAAGTTCCTATCAACAACCTTTTTTTGAAATGATGACAAGGTTTCAACAAGAGACTAGAGCTAAAAATTCTTTGCTTATAATAATTGGATATAGTTTCAGTGATTCACATATTAATGCTATGATTTACGAAGCTCTGAGTATAAATCCAAGTTTAAGTGTGGTCTTTGTGTCTCCAAATGCCTGTAGACAGGATTCTTATAAAGAGTTACATGAGTTTATAAGTGGAGGTAATATATCTTTAACTTCTCAAACTTTTGAAGATTTTGTTAAAGATTATCCAGAGTCGAAAGTTTACTCTTACGAATATGAGGAAAAATTATGAAAATAGATTTTCCCTTTGAAAATAGTAGATTTCTGGGATACATTAGTCATATAAATCCGCAGTATTGTAAAGTACATTTTCCTTCTTCAACCTTATTAAATAAAAATATTTATTCTGGGGAAGAGTTTAATGGGGGATTAATTGGAAATTTTATTAGTATTGAAGCAGAAAATTATGGATTTATTGGTAGGATATCAGAAATTGATTTACCTGAAAAAGAAAGATTAGCTTTAACAGAGAAATCTTTTCGTTTGTTCGATTTTCATCCGACTGCCAAAATAGAAATCTTATTTGCATTTGATTACTATAATGAAGAACTAATACAATCTATAGCAACACAACCTAATATAGGCTCAAAAGTATTTGCATGTTCAAATGAATTTATAAAAAAATTTATTTCGAATTTTGGAGTTAAGAATGATGAAGATTTAAAAATTAATCTAGGCCATTTAACTTCGAGTGCAGGGACGAATGTTATGGTGAGCCAGCAGTCCATTTTTAATAGACATTGTGCAATTGTAGGTACTACTGGTGGAGGAAAAAGTTGGACTGTTACAAAGCTGATAGAAAGTGTCAAAACTAATAACTCTAAAGCAATATTAATCGATGCTACAGGAGAATATGCTAATCAGAAAGCGAAAGTAAAATCATTAATACTTGGTGAGGATACTTATTTTCCTTATCAAAAAATGACAAAACAAGACTTTCATTACCTAGTTAAACCCTCTGAAGGTGTACAAGTACCTAAATTAGCGGAGGCTATCAAATCATTAAAGATGGTAAGAAAATATTACGAAAACATTGAAAATAAAGTTAATTCTCAAAAAAAGTATCACGAAGATTTTAAGAAGTTTATAGTACACGATGGTTTGATTGATAAGTCGGAAAAAAGTAATATTGAGTTTAATAGATTCTATTTAATGCATTACGAGGAAATTGAAAACGATGATTTTAATCTTGATATTCAGTTAATTGCTAAGCAAATTAGCTACGAATGTATATACCCTACAAATAGGGACAAGGCAGATTTATTTGGCAGTGAAAATAGTAATGATAAAAATTTTTGTTATCCTATGATCAGTAGAATTAATCACATAATTAATTCAAAGATGTATAACTCTATTTTTAATTTTAATAATAATGAATGTAATTCTTCAAACAACTTGATAGCAGAAATTGAAGAATTTATTAAAGATGAACAATCTGAATATAAAATTTTAAGAATAGGTTTTGAAAAAGTTAGCTATGATTTTCAAGTAAGAGAAATATTAGCTAATATAATTGGAAGATATCTACTTAATAAAGCAAGAAGTTATTATTTTAAAGAAAATCCATTAATTTTATTTATTGATGAAGCTCATCAATTTTTAAAGAAAGATTCTAATTTAGATTATTTTTATGCTGCTAAATTAGATGCTTTCGATCAAATTGCTAAAGAGAGTAGAAAAAATGGTCTATTCTTGTGTCTGTCAACTCAAATGCCAAGAGATATTCCTGTCGGCACACTTTCTCAAATAGGTACTTTCATTGTCCATAGATTAATTAATTTTAATGATAAAGAAGCTATTAGACAAGCGAGTTCAACTGCTAGTAATGACTTGTTAACGTACCTGCCTAATTTAGGGGAGGGCGAAGCAATACTAACTGGGGTGGATTTTAAAATCCCCTTAATACTAAAGATTCATTCACCTAAAGTACCTCCTGACTCTAGTACGCCAAAATTTAAAAATAAAAGCTGATTCTCACATAATTAATGTATAAAGAATTTATATAGATAGGACAACTAAATAAAAACTTAAATCATCAAATTAAATATATTCAATAAAACAGGAATAATAAATAAAAGATAAGTCAAACGAGCCCCTTCAGCTCCTGACTTATCTTTTTCATTTCGTGCGATAGATTGATATGGGTTACTTTCAATTTCTTCCCCTTGATCATATACTCATGATCCGGCTGCTCCTCATCATTCGTCATCGCATACAGCAGCATACCACTGACTGTTTCGCTATCTTTCCTCTGATAATTCTCCAGATAGGTAAACAGCTGATATAGATTGCCTGTCAGATGTTTCTTCGGTCCGTTCTCATATCTTGATTTCATATTCTGCTGATAGAATTTCGTATCAATGATAATCGTCTGATGATCTTTCTTCAGCACAATATCCGTCTGCATGACCGGAAGGGCTTCATTGTATCCGTCATCGACATCCCAATGAATCTTAGGACGTGAGACTTTCCAGTCTGTCTCTTTCTGATAGAATGCGTAGACAAAGTTCTCAAACAGTGAGGATAATGCTTGTTCGTCCTTTATTTCCTTCAGATGATGACTGCCTGCTTCATCACTGATCAACATAGAGTCATAGAGGAACTTCGCAATATCAATCGGCAGTTTATAATGGCGGTTCTGGTTATTGTAACGAACTTGGCTGAAACAATATTCAGTTAGGGTGATGGAGGAGACTTCTGTCAGATAGAGCAGTATTTCTTTGATGGCTTTCAGTTGTTGGGCTGATAATTGGCCTGAATAGGCTAGCTTCAGGAAAGTTGCTTTAATGATCTGATTCAGCAGGTTGTCTTCAGACAGAACTTCATACTCAACGGCTACTTTACTATTAATAATGTTATTCGTACGCATGCTGTCTCTCAGATTGATTTTACCTTTAACGAACGTTGAGTCTTCCTGGTGAGGGATATATTCCTTGTAAGGTCCCTGTTTGATGATTTTGCGATAGGCGATAATCAGTATTTCTGTATAGAGGTCTGTCAGATTATCAAACTTCTCAGCTGATAGGTTCTGATAGTCATTGAATGACAGAGACTTATAGGCATAGCTCAGCATGTAGAAGATATTCTTAATCGGTATATTCGATGCTGTCATGCAGAATCCCTCTTAACTTTGCCGCTTCCTGACCCACTTTATCCTCGTCATCAAACCAGTACTCCTCAAGCTGCGGTATTATCTCATACTCCAGTATTTCTTCCAGTCTTTCCCGTGTATTCTCACTGATTGCTTCATCCGTGAAGTAACTATGACCAATTTCAAAGCCGCTGCCTAATGACTGGGTAATCGATTGATTCAGACGGACAATCTGCTCAATGAAAGAGACAAGCAGTTCCGTGTTTTCGTATGTCTTCACATAAGTATGGAAGCTCGGATGATTGAAGGCCGGCTTCAGTTCATAGAATGAGAAGCGGCGTCTCAGTGCATAGTCGAGCGCTCCTAGACTCCTGTCTGCTGTATTCATCGTACCGATGATATAGACATTGCTCGGTACAGAAAAGGCACGGTTCGAATAGAGTAGATTAAGCGATTTATCTCTCTTGTCTGCCTCAATCAGCATCATCAGTTCCCCGAAGATCTTACTCATATTTCCGCGGTTGATTTCGTCGATGATAAAGAAATAAGGACGCTCCGGATCATGGCGAGCGCGGTCACAGAACCTGATGAACGGGCCCTTAGTCAGCGTGAAGCCTTTTGTCTCCTCATTCGGACGATAACCTTCAATGAAATCCTCATAGCTGTAGCTCTGATGAAACTGCACAAAATGAATCCGGCTCTTATCCACTTCGCCCATCATCGTGTAAGCAAGACGGTCAGCGACATAGGTCTTACCGACGCCCGGAGCTCCTTTAAAGATCAGGTTCTTCTTGTGCTGCAGGATGGATTTCAGGCGTGTCAGATCTTCAAGGGACATAAAGACATCTACCAGGAAATCATCGTCAGAATAAAGATCATTGCCTGGCGCTATAGGTGTACGTGTATCAACATAGTTGATATAGCTGTCGAAGCTTGTCTTGATATGTGCAGTGTGCTTATCATACTGATTATCTTTATTCTTCTGAATAACTAGAGATCTTATTTCCTTCAGACTCTCAACATTCTGTTCCCCGAAAATCTTGACATTAAAATCCTTCTCAAAATCTGTTAATGCAGCGACCTGAGCGTGAACAGTTTCCTCAGTCATGTCACTGTTTTCATCATTCATCTGACTAAGGAGCCACTCACGGAAATTCTCAACCTGTTCACGCTCGATATTATAAGTACCTGCGATGATTTTCTCCATGCGCACTACCCAATCCGGGTACTTCTTAAAATTGGTTAAAAGCTTGGATGTAATCGGCCATTCGAGTTTCCAGTTACCCGTCACCAGCCATTTCACCTGCCGGATATGCTTATATTCTCCGTCACTATCATACTGATAGTCACTCAGCACTTCAC
Source organism: Macrococcus bovicus (assembly GCF_030376725.1). Classification (NCBI taxonomy): domain Bacteria; kingdom Bacillati; phylum Bacillota; class Bacilli; order Caryophanales; family Staphylococcaceae; genus Macrococcus; species Macrococcus bovicus. Next base: position 1,632,967 of record NZ_CP128470.1, on the reverse strand, counting down.
CTTTAGCGATAATTTTCTGCACACCGTTCTTCAGATAGATGATATCCCCAATGGACATCTCATTGGCGAACTCCCAAGTCGCAAGCGAACTGTTCCAAGGATTATGCTTGATCTTCTCATGGTCCTTAATTTCCTGCTGCATATCATCACGTGATTCATAAGCCGATAAATCGCCTAGATAGTCCCATGGGATACCAATGAAATTGTTCTTAACGAACAGCCCCTCTTTATCGGTCTGAATAACCCAACAATTAAGTGTGGAATCATCAGCAACTTTTGTTCTCTTTTTAGGATAAGTAAGTTCAGGATGATCTTTGTAGTAAAGAAACTTTAAATAGCTTCTTAAAATCGGTCCCAAGCTTGCTATTCCCCCTACATCTCTAGGATTTCTCCAAATTCCTTGATCATAAAGATGTTCAGCATGGATGTATCTAAATCGCCCGAATTCATTGCGGTATTCAACTGGATATTTCTTTGAAGAGCCTAACAATATAGTCGATAAAGCTTTATCATCTTCACCTGTGATAGATTTATAGATTTCTTTAAAATCGTTATAATTTGTATAGTCAAAAAAGTCCTGCTTATATCCTTCTTTTTGAAAATATATTTTAAAATAATGTCCCAATTGCTCAAGGTAAGGACTGTACCATATACCAGCTTTATCACCTAGATTGTCTTTGGTCCATTCAATATACTCTTCACGAATATCCATCTTTATCCTCCTTATTGTAATAAATCTTAATTAATTTAATCATAATCTAGAGAGACGCCAGAAGACTAGTTGAAGTTGTAAACAATATAAAATTAAATAACTAGATGATAGTTTTTAGTGAAAGCTATTAAATTATTATCAATTCAAAGAAAAATATTATACTCTTAGAGTAGAATGCATCTATATCATTGAATGTTTAAGTTTCTATTTTATGTTCCACACTTTAAATAACAAAGGGGAAATCATGTATGTATTTAATGCAGAGGGTATCACATCATGCAAAATCAGCAGAAAAAATGTTGGAAGCAGGGTACTTACCGATTGGTTGGGCAGCTTTTAGAAAACATGATCTAGAATTGGCAGATCAATTAATAGCTTTAGCACGTGACAACACTATGAGTAAATACGAGTTTGGGCAACACTTCAAGGAATTATCTAAAACTACGCCATTCGATTGGCTAACACCTAGACAGGGGTATTTCTTGCATAACTTTTTTAGTTTATCTGAAGATTCAATAGTCATTGTGCCGAAAGCCCAGGTGTTTGATGTATATAAAGTGATGGGGAATCCTCAAGTATTCTCTCCGGAAAAAACAGGTATAGATTCTGAGGAAGATATCGGCTTTATGGTCCAAATACAACCTTTACATCGCAATGTTTCTCGATACGATTACCTGGAGACTGCATTGATGTCTAAATTGAAATTTAGAGGGACAAATCTAGTATTTTCAGACGATGACGTAAAATTGATTCTGAATATGTTGAAGCATATTGAAGAAAGTAAACCGATTGATGACTTTAGTGAGACAAAAGCAAAGATTATTACAGAGATTCGAGATTATATTTATCGAATGGGCTATGACAAACTTGAACACTTAATTAAAGCATATATGAAACATATCGGTGCAGACTGTGTAAGGATTCCTTCGAAAAATGACAAAGGGGATAATGACCAACGTGCTGATGTTGATATAAAAGCATCGTTCAAAAACCTAGGCATCGTTATTTATATACAGGCAAAATGTCATGACGGAATCTCTGATACATTAGGGATCGAGCAACTCCTTGCTTATGAAACTGAAATTGATAGTGATTTTGCTGAATTAGTACCTGTGAAGTGGTTTATCACTACAGGTGATTTTGAAGCAGATATTAAGGATCAGGTAACTGAATCATATAGCGATAAAAAAGAAGAATTAAAGAATATAAAACTGATTAACGGAACAGATTTTGCCGAGATGCTATACGATTCAGGCTTTGTATTCGGACCAGATGTTTTTAAGAAATAAAAAATTAATCTATGCATTTGAAAAGCACTGTTAGAAAGTAAAAAAAGTTCAAGAGATATCCAATGTTATTTTTAGTAAAAGAATAATGAAGCTCGTGAAGTCATCATCATAGATACGAAATGGAAACGCCTCGATTCAACAGGACCCTCCCAGGCCGAGCTCTATCAGATGTATGCCTACTATACGAGATATCATCACCACCAGCAGAATGTGAAGAAAGTCGTGCTCCTTTATCCATACAGCCCATTATTCAAGGAACGGCAGTATGTGAGTAGGGGACTTGATATGGCAGAAGAAGCGGTCGTGGAAGTGTGTTACGTGGACTTACTGAACCCAGATTGGCAAGGCAAGCTGATGAAGATATTAGGATAGATGTTAAAAATACAAGGTCTCCTCTGAAACATTCTCAGAGGAGATTTTTTTACTTTACCCAATCCCCTAACAATTACGTCATTTCTTGTCACGACCATATCATATACTCCTATAAAAAGGAGGTCATTTGCACATGGATAAATTCAAGAAGATGCTGTTTGAGTACTTTGTCGTCCTGGAGGAGGAATATGAGCCGCCGTCCATTAATGCTATTCTGCTGTTTCTCATGGTTCATACGCTTGTCTCTGCTGCGGTGTTTTATCTGGGGAATTTGTAATATGGCATCTTAAATTCTAGAGTCTGTTTTGCTTTCCCTTCCCATCCACATTCTTCTTTGCCGCCATTCCCGGTAAATGTTATAGAAGCACAGCAGTATCCAGAGAAGACTCAGTATGCGCCAGAATTGCTCGTCACTCAGATAAAAGGTGAGGTAATAACAGATGGCGGCGAAGGCGATGATGCAGAGCCCCTGAACGATTGTATTGATCCATGACCAGCGCAGCCGGACTGAGAGGGGATAGTGTCTGCTGTAATCTTCGCGGTTCAGGGTATTGGTGAAAATGTTTGTGCCGAAGCCTGCGACGAGTGTCAGTGCGCCGAGTAGCATAAAGAGACCGTATAGATTATCCGGTGTCAGTCCTGATCTGATGATGTCAGGTAAGTACAGCAAGCCGAGGATAAGCATGCCGATCTGGCTGAAAAGAAGAATAGCGTCATATCTGTTCATAGGTATCTCCTTTACTGATGAAGGTAATTTTAGTCGTTGTATTATATAAGTTGGCAAGATAAGCTAACGAACTTTTAATGATGGGATAAATTTGAATGGCATATATCACTCTTCCAGTTTATAGTATATTTAAAGGATATTTTTTACTTTGTTACATTATAGCAATTTATTAACAGTAATAGCTGCACATTTAAATACTAAATTTCATCTGTGAAGGGGATGGTGTCATGTTGAATATTCAAGATGTGAGTTATCTCATGGAGGAAGAACAGGAAGCCTATCAGCGGTTTGTGGAAGAGGTTCAAAAAAGAGATGTTCCGTCACGCCAATATATCGGCATGAGGTTATCTGAAATGCATGGTGAGACTTTGCTGGCAAGTAAAATAGGTGGTGTGCCGTTTCTAGAGTCGCTTGACGATGTGCCGCGGGATGTTAAGGGTAATCCGATGATAATGATTGCTCAGATTAATATGAGTGAACTGCCTGAAGACCAGACACTATTTCCGGTGAATCAAGGCTTACTGCAGTTCTGGATCAGTACGGAGAACAATATGTATGGTTTGTCACTCAGTCAATTGAATGACAATCCTAATTCTCGATTCGTCTATATTGAAGATACTGAGACGCCTTTGTCATTTGATGAGATTCGTGGCTATATGCAGTCATTGAGTTACGATGAGTTCAGTGTCCCTGTTCAAGGTGTCTTCTCAGTGGAATATCACCTCGGTGAACAGATGATTACTCTCCATGATTACAGAGGCGTTGAAATATTACTCAAGATCTGGAACGAGGTCAATCCAGATTTTTATCTGGAGAATATTTACGATGATTACGATGACTTGATGGAAGCCGTATATCAGACATTCTCAGGTGAGCATCCGATTAACCAGCTCGGAGGTTATCCTACATTTATCCAGGAAGACCCTCGGCTTGTGGACGAGGAGCTGCAGGTCTATGAGGACCTTGTACTGCAGATTGATTCCAATCGTCAGGGGAATGCTGAGATCGCATGGGGTGATGTGGGCACTGCTAACTGGTTCTTGAAGCGTGAAGATTTACGTGCGATGTTATTTGATGATTATTTGTATAACTGGGATTGCTCGTGAGTCAGCTATGAAGCTGCTATATGTTACACTGTTGTGATAAGACATAACAGAAGGACTGATTATTTTGAAATGTATACTACCCTATCAATATATGAGTATTAAGCGTCAAAGTCTGCGTTTGATGAGAGCTTATCAGACGATGAATGACCCGAAGATGATTGAGACTTACCAGAGCCTGATTCAGGAAAATGTCGAACAGATTTTCACGAAACCACTGCCTGAAGTGGAAGCATTCTTAAATGTGATGATGGACCGCACGATAACAAGGAACCAGCTGGATAAACAGCTGGAACTACTGAAGATTTACGTTGAACCATTCAAAGTACCGTCCAATCAGCAGCTGGATAAGCTCTTCAAGAAAGTGAAGAAGCTGAAATATCCGAACTGGGCGGATTACGATCTCACAGAATCGACTTATATCGGCTGGAATGATGCAGGTCAGCAGAAGAAATTCATCATCTTCTACCACGAAGGTGAACTGAGAGGGCTATATGGTGACTTATCACCGAGCGTCAACAAAGGCATTTGTCCGATCTGTAAGAACGACAGCAAAGTATCGATGTTTCTAGCGACGACTAAAGCTGCGGGAGATGGTACTTATACAAAGAACGGTAACTACATCTGTCACGATAGCAGGAGTTGCAACCAACAGCTGGATGACCTGACAGGACTTTATGAATTTTTAGTGGCGACAAAGACAGTGTTGTAGAAAGAATCTCTGCATGGGAGCTGATTGATTTAGACTCTATGTGGATAAAGAGGACGACGGTAACGGCACAGGAGAACGCATCAAAAAAAGACTCATTCGACTGATATCAAGAAGTTATAGCATCGAACGGCGAAACCTTGTAAAGATAGGGTCGTGAAATGTGTAAATATCTACCTCACAGGGAATAATCAACTATTACAAAGGGGAGGTATTGTATGGACATTAAACGATTGTTTGAGAATGACAAAGTTTATTTCGCGGCTACATTGAATCCAGGTGCGACGGCTGAGGAGATGGAGGAGCTTGCTGAAGTATTCAAGGCACCGCTTGATGAACAGTTCGTGGCGCTCTACCGGGAGGCGGATGGTGAGAGTTATGACAGCATCGGTCTGTTCTTCGGCCTTGAGTGGCTGCCGCTCGAGGAAGTCATCAGGGAAGTCGAGTTCAATCAGGATGAAGCAGAGGAGATGACGGCTGCTATTGTGCCTGAAGGTGCCATCAAGGAAGAATATTATCATGCGCTCTGGCTGCCCTTTGCGACTGACGGCTTCGGTAACTTCCTGGCCGTGGACACGGATCCGGGCGAGAGCGGCACGAAGGGGCAGATCATCACCTATGGCAGCGATCTTGAGACGATGTATGTCGTCGCCAAGTCATTGAATGATTTCCTGGCCTTCATCGAGAAGACGATTGATACCGATCAGTACCATATAGATGAAGATGGACGTTTTCATTATGGCCAGGATGAAGTGCTCTTCTTTGATAAACTGAAGGAGATGGCGCTGCCTTTAAAAGGCTGAGTGCAATAAACGTCATAAAATGATATAAGCTGAATAAGCACCCCGAAAGTTAGAGCTGAACTCTAACCTTCGGGGTGCTGTTCATTTATTCTCTTTTTATATCACCTCTAACAAGGTCTCAACTATGAGATAGAGATTAAGCACACATAGAACGACCACCGATAGCCAGCCGATGATGTTGATTATTCTTCTGTTGATAAATTCCTCTCCCATGATCTGCTTCTCGCTGGTCGCCATCAGCAGCGGGATGATGCTTAAAGGCAGTGCGAGGCTCAGGAATACTTGGGTAAATACCAGTAATTCTTCCACATTCGCTATGCTTGAGCCGTAGAAGTAGAGACAGAAGAACACAGGGATCACGGCTAACAGGCGGGTCAGTAAGCGTCGCATCCAGGGCTTCATTCTTAAGTTGATGAATCCTTCCATGACAATCTGTCCTGATAAGGTGCCTGTTATGGTTGAATTCTGGCCGGAAGCGAGCAGTGCAACTGCAAACAGCGTACTCATCACTCCTCCGCCGACAGGACCAGCTATGTGAGATTCCTTCAGTGCCATATATAATTCATAGAATCTGCCGAGCGACTGATGAGTGCCATAGAACAGTGCGGCACCCAATGTCAGAAGGAGACAGTTGACTAAAAAGGCGATAGACAGCTGCAGGTTGGAATCGATAGTGGCGAGTCGGATGGCCTCTTTTTTAGAGGAGTTACTGTCACGGTTATACTGTCTGGTCTGAACAATAGATGAATGCAGATAGAGATTATGCGGCATGATGGTAGCGCCTACTATACCAAGCGCCATGTATAGTATACCGCTGTTCGTGAGGACAGCCGTCTGCGGAACAAAGCCGTTCAGAATCTCTCGTGCATCGGGATGGGACCAGTAGACTTCAAAGACAAATATAATCAGAATGGTGAAGACGAGGACGCCGACGACTGCCTCTAATTTTCTGAAACCTAGTCTCATGATCAGTAACAGCAGGAAGACATCGGCTACCGTAATCGCTACCCCTATGACGAGTGGAATATCAAATAACAGATTAAGCGCGATGGCACTGCCGATGATTTCAGCTATATCTGTCGCCATGATGGCAAGTTCGGCGATGATCCAGGCCACTACGGCTTTATTTTTCGTGGTCATCCGGCGCGTCACCTGAGCGAGGTCCATGCCGCTCGCTATACCGAGACGCACACTCAGCGATTGCAGCAGCATGGCCATCAAACTGGAAAGCAGGATGACCGAGAGTAGAACATAGCCGTATTTAGCGCCCCCGCTCATCGATGTGATCCAGTTGCCGGGATCCATGTAGCCGACAGCTATTAACAGACCGGGGCCTATAAACGCGGATAATCTTTTCAGAAAAGGATAGTTGTCGTTATAACGCACAGTGCTGTTTATTTCTTCTAAACTATTTTGCATCTTATCACTCCTTTTTTAGGCACGCCTAACAAATTCATTATATAAAAGATATGATATATTGTAAATATAATAGGCAAGGAGATGACCTCATGGCTGTAAACAAAATTTCCGAAGAAAAAGAGGATTATTTAAAAGTGCTGCTCACTCAAGACGGAGACAGCCGCTATGTATCCAATAAATTACTGGCCAATCAGTTGAAAGTGAAGCCGCCGTCCGTCACTGAGATGATGACAAAGCTGCAGAAGGATGGACTGGTGGACTACCAATCATATAAAGGATACATGCTGACTGAGCAAGGATTGCAGCATACGCTTGGAATCATTAAAAGACATAGACTGATCGAAAGCTTTCTTATCGAATTTCTGAATTATTCCTGGGACCAGGTGCATAGTGAAGCTGAAGTGCTTGAACATAAAGTTTCAAGCTTGTTCATCGACAGAATTGACCAGCTCATGGGCTATCCCGCACACTGTCCGCACGGCGGCATCATCCCGAGAGGGGACGACTATCAGGAGACTTATCAGAAGAACTTACTCAGTTTCAGTGAAGGAGACTTCTTGATCATCAGAAGAGCGGACGACCATCCGGAACTGTTAAGCTTCCTAGACAGCAAGCACATTAAGATCAACTCAAAAATCCAGCTGATTGAGCATGACGAGTCTACGTCACATCTGTTGATCAGACATGAAGACAATGACATAAAGGTCGATAAAAATTGGGCGAGTGGTATATATGGTGAAAGATACACTTCAGTTAGCTGATACCTCGAGATTTTAATTTTTAAATACATGTCGATGATTTACAAAACTTACACACTTCTTTTATGTCTGCTTAATGTTTGAAATTTATAATTCAGACATACAAACAAAAAGAGGTGCTTGTTCATGATTAAGATTCTCCAGTTAACTGATTTGCATTTTGGTGTAATAGAAGATCCGGCTCTAGACATGAAGACGCAGCAGCTGATCACCCGTCTGATCAGCAAGGTTCAACCAGACCTGATAGCCGTCACAGGTGATCTCGTCTGGAGTTTAACGCAGGACAGTCTACATACATACAGTGAACTGCTTGCCTTTATCAATCAGTTTGATGTGCCGTTTGCTGTGACATTCGGCAATCATGACAGTGAAGGTGAGTACGGACGTGATGTCCTCATAGCACAGTTGCAAGAGCAGTCGAACTTCATCGATATGATGAACGCAGAAGTCATCATGGATAGACTTAATTATTTTATTGAGCTTGAGGACGAGGGTATCAGCCACCGTCTCTACTTTATGGACAGCGGAGATTATGATGTGGAACAGTTCGGAGAATATGCTTATATCTATCTGGAGCAAATTGAATGGCTGGTAAATCAAGAACGTGATTACGAGGGTGTCTCACAGCTGTTTATTCATATTCCGTTGCCGGAGTATGCAGATGCTAAGCGGTCAGGTCTGGCAGAAGGTCATCAGGATGAGACGGTATGTGCGCCCGTCTTGAACACTGGATTATTCAGTGCATTATTCTTTCAGACCTCCGTCCAGAGTGTCTACTGCGGGCATGACCATGATAATGATTTTACTGCGGATTATCACGGCATCAGGCTGAATTATGGTCGTGTAACAGGCTATAATACTTATGGAGAGCTTAATCGCGGTGGTCGTGTGATTGAAATGGAAGGTTCGGTGATTAAGTCCTATATTGTGGAATAAGGGGATGAGCGATTGAAAGATGAAAGACACAATGAAATCATCAAACTAGTTGAAAAAGAAGGAAAGTTGTCCGTTAATTATCTATCTGAGATTCTTCATGTAACGAAGGAAACGATTCGCCGGGATTTGACTGAACTTGAGAAGTCGAAGCGGATATCGCGTATTCATGGTGCTGCGATTCCTTATGAGAATAACAGTAAGGAGCTTCTCTATCATAGAAAACTTGCACTTAATGAGACGGATAAGAAGGAGATTGCCAGACGGGCGGCAGCGCTGGTTGAATCGAATGACATGATTGTAGTGGACGGCGGCACCACTACCGTGCACATGCCGGAATTTTTTAACGGAATCAAGGGTTTGAAGGTTGTGACCAATTCTCTCACATTCGCGCTGAAATTTAATGAAGCTCTCGAAAATGGCCGTGTTGAAGGAGAACTGATTATGGCACCTGGTGTCTCTTACTATGAGCAGCAGACAGTTAAAGGCGCAATGACCTTAAGGTTCTTGAGTGAGTGCTTTTTTGATAAGGCTTTTATTTCATGCGGCGGTCTGACTGATGACATCGTAACAGAATATGATTTTGAGGAGACAGAGATTTCTAAAATAATGATGGCGCAAAGCAGAGTATGCTACTTGTTATGCGGCCGGTCCAAGTTCGGGCTGACGAAGGCATTCAAAATAGCAAATACTCAAGATTTTGATCAGATCATCATGAATGACAGAGAATAATAGTATTCTCTGTTTTTTATTTGCTTTACATTTGTTTTACACAAATTAATGTTTGTTTCACTTTTGTTTAACGTTAAATTAATAATCAGCTGTTATATTTAATCCGTAGCAAACATTATATTACTAAAGGAGAATACACAAGTGTTCAAAAAACTATTAGTCCCGACAATCGCTGCGACTGTCTTACTTGGTGCCTGCGGAGGAAATAACAGCTCAGACTCAACCGAAAAACTTGATTTAAATAATGTTAAAGTAGCGGACCTTGAAAAGAAAGCTAAAGAAGAAGGCCAGGTCAATTCATTAGGCATGCCTGATACATGGGCGAACTGGAAAGAAACATGGGCAGATATCAATAAAGAGTATGGTATTAAACATAAAGACACTGATATGTCTTCAGCAGAGGAACTGGCCAAGTTTGAATCTGAGAAGAAGAATGCCACCGGCGATATCGGAGACGTGGGTATCGCCTTTGGGCCGCTCGCTGTTGAAAAGGATTTAGTAGTAGGATATAAGACAAGCTATTTTGATGAAATACCTGACTGGGCGAAAGACAAGGATGGTAAGTGGATTATCGGTTACACAGGAACGATGTCATTTATGACAGATAAAAATTCAGTGAAGGATACCCCTAAAACCTGGGAAGATATTAAGAACGGGGACTATAAAGTTTCAATCGGTGATGTAGAGAAAGCAAATCAGGCTCAGTTTGCTGTATTGGCTGCTGCTTATGCTTTCGGCGGCGATGAGAAGAATCTGCAGCCCGGCATCGATTTCTTTAAGAAACTTGCAGAAGAAGGACGCCTAATTACCACTGATCCTGATATCGCAAGCATCGAAAAAGGGGAACACCAAGTTATGCTGTTATGGGATTTCAATGCCCTGAACTATCGTGATCAGATTGATAAGAAACGTTTTGATGTCACCATTCCATCTGATAAGTCTGTAATGAGTGGTTATGCGACGGTCATCAACAAGAATGCAAAGAACCCATATGCCGCAGCATTGACCCGTGAGTTCATTCTGTCAGACGAAGGACAGGATAATTTAGCGAAGGGCTATGCGCGTCCTATCCGTGAGAAAGCAAAAATTTCAGACGAAGCGAAGAAAAAACTGCTGCCGGACAGCATGTATCAAAATGTGACACCAGTCAAAGATTCAAAAGCATGGGATGCTGCCCTGAAAGAATTACCGCAGAAATGGCAGGAAGAAGTCACTTCTTCTATCAAGTAACCGTATAAGGAAGACTGAGGTCTTCCTTTTTATTTTGAGGAGGATTCTATGAAAGGAAAATCTATTTTTTTAGTAGCAATAACTCTGTTATTCATTGGTATTCTTGCCTTCCTGGTTTATCCGTTCGCCATGATGGTCGTCAGCAGCTTTCAGAATAACACGCAGGATGCGTTTACGTTCAGCAACTATGCTGAGGTCCTTACTAAGCCGATGTACTTAACAGCATTTATGAACTCCATTCTTATTTCCGTTATATCAAGCCTGAGTGCCCTGCTGCTCACTATTATAGCGACGTATGCAATTAAGGCAAAAAGCGAGAAGTTTCAGAACAATATTCTGGTGATGGCCAACCTGACCTCCAATTTTGCAGGTATACCGCTTGCCTTCGCGTTCATTATTCTGCTGGGCAATACCGGTCTATTTACCCTGCTTGACCGACAACTAGGTCTCCATGTCTTAGAAGGCTTTAATCTTTATAGCTGGAGCGGCCTTATTCTGATCTACATCTATTTTCAGCTGCCGCTCGGTATCATGCTGTTATATCCCGTGTTTGATGGCTTAGAGGATAACTGGCGGGAAGCAGCAACTATACTGGGTGCAAGCGACTTCCAGTACTGGCGACGTATCGCGCTGCCTTTTATTTCACCTGGCATTCTCGGTGTATTTGCCATTATGTTTGCCAATGCTATGGGTGCTTATGCTTCGGCCTATGCACTGACTGGCAGTACCTATAATATGCTAGCCATTCGTATCGGCGCGACTGTCTCTGGTGATATTTTTGCAAGACCGGAGATCGCTGCAAGTTTATCTGTTATATTAGCGCTGATTCTGCTGATCAATATGCTGGTCAATGACTGGATGACGCGACGTCTGAGGAGGGATCTATAATGAAGAAAGTCGTCAAATCTGCTAGCCTCATTATACTGAGTCTTTATCTGCTGATTCCGCTGGGTGCCACTTTCCTCTATTCATTTGCGACACAGTGGAGTCGTACTGTCTTGCCTGAAGGACTGACCTTCAAATGGTATCAGCTGTTGTTTTCAGACAGTGAGTTTATCAGTTCCTTGCTTCATTCCCTCCTGCTGACAGGAGGCACGACCTTAGCCGCTGTCCTGATCATGGTGCCTGCTATTTACGGCATCGTCCTTTATTTTCCTCAGTTTGAACGATTGATCAAGTGGACGATTATCGGTGTCTATACTATGCCTGGGATCATATCTAGCGTCGGATTATTGAAGGGTTACGCCAATACCTCCATTCCTATGCTGTTTGTTGTGGGAGGTGCCTATTTCGTGAGTATTCTGCCGTTCATGTATCAAGGGATTCGCAACAACCTGAGAAATATTAACGTTGTTCAGTTAGTTGAAGCGGCAGAGATACTTGGTGCCTCCAAGCTGGTTGCGTTCCGGAAAATCATTCTGCCTAATATCATGCCCGGAGTCGTCGTTTCAGCATTGTTGAGTTTCTCGGTTCTATTCGGCGAATTTGTCATGATTAATATTCTGCTAGGGTCAAACTTCAAGACTATACAAATTTATCTGATGGAAAATCTGCAGAAGAACGGACATATATCCAGTGCGATAGTGAGCTGTTACTTCATTCTTTTGGCTTTAATCACGTTGATTATTCTGAAATATACCTTAAGTAAGAAAGGAGAACATATGAATGAGCTACATCACCATCAAACAGTTAGTGAAGACGTTTAACGGTAAGGAAGTGTTGAAGATGCTTGACCTGGAGATAGAAGAGGGCAGTCTGACAACATTACTAGGACCAAGTGGCTGCGGTAAAAGTACTTTGCTCAGAAGTATAGCAGGCCTTCATCCGATTGATAGCGGTGAAATTATGATCGATGGTAAACGTGTTGATCATTTGTCACCGAATGCACGTAATATTGGAATGGTCTTTCAGAACTATGCCCTGTTTCCCAATATGACTGTATCAGAAAATATTCGTTTCGGTCTGGATATGAAGAAGATGAATAAAACGGAAGCAGCGGCTAAAGTTGAGAAGATGATTGAACTTGTCGGTCTTCAGGGAAAGGAAAATGCCTATCCCCGGCAGTTGTCGGGTGGCCAGCAGCAACGTGTGGCCCTTGCGCGTGCACTTGTGACGGAACCTAAAGTATTATTGCTGGATGAACCGCTCAGTGCACTGGATGCACAGATCAGGAAACATCTGCAGTTACTGCTGAAAAAAGTACAGATGGAGCTGGGTATTACGATGATTCTTGTGACACATGATCAGGAAGAGGCAATGGCACTCAGTGACTATGTCTATATCCTGAATGACGGCTATATTGCACAAAGTGGTGTGCCGAATGATATCTATAAACATCCGGAGAGTGAATTCATCGCGAAGTTCATCGGCAATTATAATGTATTGGATGAAAGGCAATATGAACACTTATTCAGCCGGCCTTTAGCGGATGCAAGATTTGTGGCGATACGGCCTGAGACAATCAGTGCGATTCCGGAGACAAATGCGCTTGAACTAGTCGGCGACGTCGTCAGCACAGCGATGTTAGGATCCATTGTTCGCTATAATGTCAAAATAGGGGAACAAATCATTCATGTCGACCGGCTGAACCGCTCTCATAAGCAGTTGGATACGGATCATCAGCTCCGTCTCTATATCAAAGAGGAAGACATGATTAAAATTGTATAGTCAGGAGGGTGCCACATGAAAATCGATCTGCATATTCATTTAGAAGAGGGGCCTTATACTCATAACTTCTTCAATAAAACGTTGACTGCGATAGAAGAGGTGAAAGAGATTCAATCAGATGACACACTGGAATCGATGCACTATAAAGCACAGTTGTTTAATACCCGTCTGTTTGAAGGTGATTACTCAGAATGGTGGCTGGATTTATATCTTGAAACAGCATTGAAGAAAGGAATTAAAGTCGTGGGTATTGTTGACCACCTCTACCGCTTTTATGAGACGAAGGATTATTTCCTGAAATATATGGATGTCTCAGATAGTGACCTCGGCAATAGACAACGCTTATGGTTGAAGCAAGTCATGACGCATCATTTAGGAGAGTTTGTAGATTTTATCAACAGTCAGAAAGAAAAGTGGCGTTCAGCGGGCGTTGAATTAAGGTTAGGCATCGAAGCGGATTATTTTGAAGGAGGAGAAGCTGAACTTCAGTCATTACTAGCTGAGTATGAATTCGACTATATCATCGGCTCGGTTCATTTTAATCGGGGGTGGGGTTTTGACAATCCGGAGCTGCAGAATAAATTTGAGACATTCGATCTCGTTGAACTGTATGAAAGTCATTTTAATACAGTGATAAGAGCAGCTGAAAGTAAGATATTCAGTTATATCGCGCATCTTGATAACCTGAAAGTATTTGGATACAGACCAGATGAAGCATTATTGCGCCCGATGTATGAGAGAGTAGCACAGGCATTAAGTGAGAACGATATTGCGACTGAAGTGAATGTAGGGCTGAAATACAGATACCCGGTCAAAGAACAATGCCCCAGTCAAACATTTATCAAAGTGTTGAGTGATTACAATGTCAAATTTACGACAAGCTCAGATAGTCATTTTCCGCATGAAATCGGTATTTATAACGAGGAAATCCGTTCCTTACTGAAAGAAAATGGTGTCAATGAAATTGTAATGTTCCAAGACATGAAAAGACAGAGTATCCAGATTTAACATCAACTGGAATGCCAATTCAATGAAATAATCAATATGATAAAAAGAACTATGGAACTGCAAGACGCAGCTTCATAGTTCTTTTGTCTATTATATATAGTTTTTTACTTCTACATATTGGTCCATTTGTATGGATCAATTCCGTTAAAGTTTGGTACATGAGGCGCCAGCTGATCAACATACCAAATACCATTTTCCTTATAGTAGCTGACAGAAACATTTTCATAGTTACGAAGAACGTAAGTCGCTTTCTTAAGTGAGTACGAACCGCCAGTCGGTCCGCCGAGTCTTGACTCAAGAGTTGTCTTCTTGATATGGCGGTCTGCTAGCCCGAAGGACATACTTTTTAGAATAGTGCTGCCTGTCGGGTAATCTGCTCGTGGATGATGGAAATTCATAACAAGACGGTTTTTAGCGCCATAAGCAGTTCTGACGAATGTTCCACCGACTTTATCGCGTTCTGTTCTTGAGTAATTGAATTCACCACCGCGTGCTTTGACTTCACGGTATTTCTCACCCAGATCGATATACATAAATTCAAAAGTACCTTTACGCATTGCCTGCAGCTGATTTGTTGAAACGGGAGAAGGGATATTCTGATCTTTCAGTATATATGCGATATCAGGCTCAGCATCACTAATGGCAGCATGGGCAGGAACCGCAGTTAGAATAGATGCAGCAATCAACGGAACAGCAAGTAAAGATTTCAGTTTCATCATAACAACTCCTTAATGGTAGTATTTCATATTAATTGTAACATGATTTCATACAAATAGTTCTTTTATTATCAGATTAAAGATAAAAAACATAATATATAAAAAATTCAATAAAATGTATGATTTATTTGGAACGTCCAACAATCTAAAGAACAATCATTAATTGCGCGCCCTAGATATCATTGCTGATATCCGGGGTGCTTTTTGTTTAGTCGAAGGATGAGTAATGATAAAAAGTAGTGTATATAATTAAGACATTATGTATATAAATTCTAAAATTTGCCGTATCATTACGGTAAATGTATAGATTCCAAATTTAGTATGTAAGCGTATACAATTGAATAAAATAAGAGTAAGGAGGAATCTCAATGTCAAAGTTACCAGAAGGTTTTCTGTGGGGTGGAGCGGTTGCGGCCCATCAGTTGGAAGGAGGATTTGACGAAGGGGGTAAAGGCATCAATGTAGCAGATGTTATGACAGCAGGTCGCCATGGTGTACCGCGTGAGATCACAGACGGCATCGTTGAAGGGAAGTACTATCCTAACCATGAAGCGATTGATTTCTATCATCGCTACAAGGAAGATATCGCCTTGTTCAAGGAGATGGGCTTCAAATGTTTCAGAACGTCCATCGCCTGGGCAAGAATTTTCCCGAATGGTGATGACAGTGAGCCGAATGAGGCGGGGCTGCAGTTCTATGATGATTTGTTTGATGAATGTCTGCGTCAAGGCATCGAACCTGTCGTGACATTAAGTCACTTTGAGTTACCTTATCATCTTGTAACGGAATACGGTGGCTTCAGAAATCGCCGATTGATCGAGTTTTTCGTCCGTTTTGCTGAAGTGGTGTTCGAACGCTATCAATCTAAGGTCAAGTACTGGATGACTTTCAACGAGATTAACAATCAGGCGAACTTCCATGAGGATTTTGCACCGTTCACGAATTCCGGTATCAAGTATCAGCCGGGGGAAGACCGCGAGCAGGTGATGTATCAGGCAGCGCATTATGAGCTGGTGGCAAGTGCTCAGGCCGTGAAGGTAGGTAAACAGATCAATCCTGAGTTTGAGATCGGCTGCATGATTGCCATGTGTCCCATCTATCCGGCGACGGCAGATCCTAAAGATGTCCTGATGGCTCAAAAAGCCATGCAGAAACGTTATTACTTTGCAGATGTCCATGTGCATGGTGAGTATCCAGGTTTCCTCACGAAGTATTTCGAGAGAAAAGGCTATCAACTGGATATCACTGATGAGGATCTCGCAGTGCTCAAGGAAGGTACGGTCGATTATATCGGATTCAGTTATTATATGAGTTTTACAGCTTCTCATAAACAGTCAAATGAGCATTATGATTATGTGGAGACCAGAGACCTTGTCCGCAATGATTATGTCAAAGCGTCTGACTGGGGATGGCAGATTGATCCGGAAGGCTTAAGATATTCTCTCAACTGGTTCACGGATATGTATCATAAGCCGCTCTTCATCGTCGAAAATGGCTTCGGCGCTATCGATGAACTTGACGCTGAGGGTGTTGTGCAGGATGACTACAGAATTGAGTATCTGAGAAATCATATTGAACAGATGATCTTAGCTGTTGACGAAGATGGTGTCGACTTAATCGGCTACACGCCGTGGGGCTGCATCGATCTCGTATCAGCCGGTACGGGTGAAATGAAGAAACGTTATGGTTTTATCTACGTTGATAAGGACAACGAGGGGAACGGTACATTGGAACGCACGCCGAAGAAATCATTCTACTGGTATAAAGAAGTTATCACATCAAATGGGGAAAAGTTATAATAAGGAGGATATTACAATGAAAAAAGCATTGATTATTTGTGCAGCAGGGATGTCATCATCACTGATGGCCAAAAAAACAACTGAGTTCCTACAAGGTAAAGGTGAGGATATCGAAGTCGAAGCCGTGTCAGCAAATGAAGGTGCAAAAATGATTGAGACAAGTGATTTTGACTTATTCTTGATCAGTCCGCAGACTAAAATGCACTTCAATCGTTTTAAAGGAATCGGGGACCAGGTCGGCAAGCCGGTCGTCAATATTCCGCCTCAGGCCTATATACCGATTCCGATGGGCATCGAAAAACTAGGAAACTTAGTTTTACAGGAAATCTGATCTTAAGTTTCCTTTTAAAGAAAAGAGGAAACGTATGTTGAGCAAAAAAGAAAACATCATACTGAATTATCTTGTCGCTCATCAGGGACGGTATGTCAGAAGCAAGGAAATCGCTGAAGCGTTGAAGATGTCAGAGCGGACGGTGCGTAAATATATCGGCCTGCTGCATGACTCAGTCGACCAGAATGGCGCCAAGATTATTTCGAAACAGGGTCATGGCTACAGACTTGATATTCATTTTCAGATTGAATTCGAAAACTTTCTCAAGCAGAATCCAGGTCAGCCTTTTGATACGCAGGATGCTATGAATGGTGCGAACGAACGGCAGTATTACATTCTGAATCAGCTGTTGTTTGAGCAGCAGTGGGTGATGGTGGACGACCTGGCTGAGAAGTTATTCGTCAGTCGCTCCACTATCAATCAGGACCTCACTCGCATCAAACATGAGCTGGAGCGCTATCATCTCAAGCTGATCAGCAAGACAGCTAAAGGGATTGCCCTGGCAGGAGATGAACGTGATAAGCGGCATCTGATCATGGATTATTTCCTGGGCAAAGGATTCTATTCCACTATCAATAAATATTTCGGCAACATGATGATATTAAATGACATCAATCTTGAAGAATTATCCATCATTGTACTGGATGAGACAAGGGGAGCGGAGATTCTGCTGTCTGACTATATCCTGCAGAATCTCGTGCTGCATCTGGCTTTATCCATCAAGCGTATACTGGATGGCAACTATGTGCAGAATGGCAGCCTGGAAGTCGCTCAAGTAGAGCAGTCAGAATATCGGGTGGCCAAACGCATACTGGACAGAGTGGCAAAGGTGTATGCGGTTACATTTCCGGAGGCTGAAGCGGTCTATATCGGCTTACACATACTGAGCAAAGGCTCTCCCAAAAGAGAAACTGCAGCTGATGCCGCACTGCAGGCACAAGTGACAGAGGTGCTTCAGTCCATCGAAGCGGATTTTGGTTATCCAATGACTACTGACCTCCAGCTGATCAATGGAATCACGACGCATATCAAGCCGTTGCTGCTCAGGCTTAAGAATGATATTCAGCTCGAAAATCCGCTTCTTCAAGAGATTGAGACTAACTATCCTCATTATCTGCTATTGACCCGCAAATATTTCGAGGTCATGCCGAGTCTGCAGAATTATACGATCACTGACAGTGAATGGGCCTACCTGACGCTTCATATTCTGGCAGCCATCGAAAAATATGAGGACCGTCAGAAGTTGAATGTGCTGCTCATCTGTGCGACAGGATATGGGAGTGCACAGATGCTGAAAATCAGGGTGGAGCGTGAATTTCATTCACATCTCAATATTGTGGATGTCATCAGCTATTACGACATCAAGCACTATGACTTGAGCCATATAGATCTCCTGATATCAACCATTGACCTCTCCACCCAGCTGTTCAAGGTCCCGGTCATTCATGTCAGTGTTCTGCTGAATGAACAGGATATCGCTGAGATCAACCGTTTCCTGCATACGAAGACTGCTCCTGCATCAGACTCTGTGACCAGCTATCAGCGTAACAGGCACAACGAACAGATTGTTTCACGCTACTGCCGTCCTGAACTGTTTCATTATATCGATAGACCAGTCACCAAAGAGGAGGTCTATGACCTGCTGCTTGACAGTCTGACTGCACAGGAAAACCCGACATATAAGAACCAGATGCTGCGGCAGGTTCATTACAGGGAGGAATTCAGCTCAATTGTCTTCAGCGAGGATGTCGCAGTACCTCACCCGGTACAGCCGATCGGTGATCATTCGAATATTGCGGTGGCTATTATTCCAGCTGGTGTCTGGTATGAGAAGGAGGAGCGGCTGATCAAAGCTGTATTCATGCTGTCCCCGTCACGCTTTGAAGACAGCAATATGAAAGAGATGGTCGGCCTGATTGTTGATCTGATTGACAGCAGACAGTTGACCGAGCGGCTGCTTCAAGCTGAGCATTTTGAAGAGTTTAAAACAATTTTATTAACGGCGTATTAGTTGGAGGGAGTTAACAATGAGTCAGGAAGAACTACAGATGGTTGCATTTCAGATAATCCTGCATAGCGGGAACTCAAGAACGCTTGTTCATGAGTCGTTTCAGGCGATGCGTGCAAATGATTTCGCTGTCGCCGAGCAGAAACTTGAAGAATCTAATAAAGAACTGACAGAAGCACATAAGGTACAGACGTCATTGTTACAGCAATATGCATCGGGTGAGGAAATCAAGATTGAAATCATCATGGTGCATGCGCAGGACCACCTGATGACGACCATGACCTTACGAGAGATGGCAGTGGAAATGCTGCATTTATATCGTCGAATCAATAATGAACAGGAGTGATGAACGTGATGACAGCATCCATGCAAGAACTCGAAAAGAATAAAAAAGAGACAAGTATCAAATCCATGTACTTCAACAGATACCTAGGTGTCCGTTATACACTGGCTCTGTTCTTCTTCTGTAATCTTTACTGGCTGCTGTCATCAGCGCTATCATCCAGCATGTCTCTATTGCTGCCTGCAGTGAATATTGTGCTCGCAGTGCTGGCCATGTATGAGCAGGTCAGAATATTCAGTAGTCATACAAGCGATGCACCAGCTGCGCGACGCGCCTTCAGAGTAATCGGAGCGGTGAATGTGCTTGTTATTACACTGCTGTTCATTCCCGGTATGTTTGAGTGGTGTTATCCCTTTATCAATGCCACGATGACCAACCGACTGATAGTCGCAGCCGTACTTCTTGCAGGTCTATTGCTTACGCTATACACGCTGCAGAAATTAACGCGGATCCGTCAGCAGCATGACAAGCAATATCATCGTATCAAACAGTATGAAAAACTAATCTAACGAAGAAATGAGTGATCAAAATGGAAGAACAACAAAATGGTCTTTTTGCTTTGCTCGAAAAATACTTGATGGGTCCAATGGGGAAAATTGCCTCATTTCGATTTGTGCGTGCGGTTATGGCAGCAGGGATGGCGAGTATCCCGTTCACAATCGTCGGTTCGATGTTCCTTGTGCTGAACGTACTGCCTCAGACCTTCACTTTCCTGGAAGGCTTCTTCAATAGTACTTTCTTTAGAATCAGCGATCTCTATATGCTGGCGAACAAAGCGACCATGGGTATTCTCGCTTTATACTTCTGTCTTGCCATCGGTTATGAATATACGAAGACATTTGTTGAAGATGAAGGGCTTAATGTCAATCCGCTTAACGGTGCCTTACTCTCTATGATGGCTTTCTTCATGGCTATCCCTGAACTGGTGCTGAAAAACGGTAAGATGTCAGTGGTCAATATCCTGTCTGATGACGTCAAGACCATCAACGGCTGGACGATGGGAGATGGGGTCTCTAGACTGGGGACAACCGGTATCTTTACAGCCATCATCATGGCGTTTGTTGCGGTGCAGTTATATCGACTCTGCGTTAAGAACAACTGGATCATTAAAATGCCTGAAGCTGTGCCGGAAGGGGTATCCCGTTCCTTTACTGCATTAATTCCTGCCTTTCTGGTGGCCTTTGTTGTAATCATCATCAATGGTATCTTAGTGGCACTTGGCACTGATATTTTCAAGCTGGTGGCCATTCCGTTCGGTTTCGTTGTCAATCTGACGAACAGCTGGCTGGGCTTGATGGTCATCTACTTCATCATTCACGCGTTATGGATTGTGGGGATTCACGGTGCGAATATCATTTCCGCTTTCCTGACGCCGATTGTGCTCGCGAACATGCAGTCCAACCTGGACGGTGCTAATATCCCGTTTGCTGGTGAATTCCAGAACTCATTTGTTATCATGGGCGGTTCAGGTGCGACACTCGGTCTCTGTATCTTCATTGCCTTCCTGGCAAAATCAGAACAACTGAAAATCCTCGGTAAAGCCTCTCTGGCGCCTGGTATATTCAACATCAATGAACCGCTGATCTTCGGTCTGCCGATTGTCTATAACCCGTTCTTAGCGATTCCATTCTTCCTGGCTCCAATGGTGTCAGCGACTATCGGCTACTTTGCGATTAAATTCGAGTTCATCAAACCGATTATTGCGCAGGTGCCATGGCCTTCTCCTATCGGTTTAGGGGCTTTCATCGGAACAGCCGGTGATTATATCGCAGTTATTGTTGCCTTGATCTGTGGTATCGCTTCATTCCTTGTCTGGCTACCATTCATCAGAATGTACGACAAGAAATTAGTAGTGCAGGAACAAGGCGGGGAATCCATTATTTAAGTAATTCAAGAACATATCTAGCTATAGATGTGTTCTTTTTTATCAACATTTTAAGGAGGACGGAACATGACTATATTATCAGATGACTTTCTATGGGGCGGCGCCACCGCTGCCAATCAATGTGAAGGTGCCTATCAGGCAGACGGAAAAGGGCTGTCAATCGTCGATAAACTGCCGGCTGCAGAAGAACGGGTGAAACCCCTGTTTGATCCGGGTCATCATATCAATGAGACATTTAGCTATTATCCAAGTCACCAATCCATCGATATGTATCATCATTATCAGGGGGATATCGCCCTGTTCGCTGAGATGGGTTTTAAGGCTTACCGCTTTTCTATCTCCTGGCCGAGAATCTTTCCGACAGGCACAGAAGAGGAACCGAACGAGGAGGGGCTGAAATTTTATGACCGGTTATTTGATGAGCTGGAGAAATACCACATTGAGCCTATTGTCACCCTGAATCATTTTGATACCCCTTATGCACTCGTGGAAACAATAGGCGGGTGGCGTGACCGTGCGACAGTCATTCATTACGAGCGATACTGCAGAGCAGTGATGGAACGTTATAAAGACCGTGTGAAGTACTGGCTGACGCATAATGAAATCAATATGGTGCTGCATATTCCGCTTATCGGCGGGGGATTGATTTTCCAGGACGGTGAGAACCAGAATCAGGTGATGTATCAGGCGGCGCATCATCAGCTCGTTGCGAGCAGCCTCGTTACTAAGGCGGCTCGCGAGATTAATCCCGCATTTCAGGTCGGCTGTATGCTCGCATCAGGCGAAGTTTATCCGAACACTTGTCATCCGGATGATATGATGGCTGCAATTGAGAAGAATCGTGAACAGTATTTCTTCATTGATGTTCAGTCACGTGGCTTTTATCCATCCTATACACGGAAACTCTTCCGCGAGCTGGACGTGAATATCCACTTTGAGCCGGGCGACAAAGAACTTCTGCAGAACTATACGGTGGACTTTATTTCATTCTCCTACTATGCCAGCAGGCTGGTCAGTGCCGATCCACTGGTGAATCAGCAACTGCAGTCAGGGAACGCCTTTGCTTCACTTCAGAATCCTTACCTTGAACAGACCGAATGGGGCTGGCAGATTGACCCAGTTGGTCTACGGGTCACCATGAATCAGATATACGATCGCTATCAGAAGCCATTGTTTATAGTAGAAAATGGTTTAGGCGCAATTGATGAAGTCAATGTAGACGGATCGATTAACGATGATTACAGAATCACCTATATGAAAAGACATCTGGAGGAGATGATCAAGGCGGTGGATGATGGTGTCGAATTATTAGGCTACACCGCCTGGGGATGTATTGATCTGGTCTCTAACAGCACAGGACAGATGTCAAAACGCTACGGCCTCATCTATGTGGATCTGGATGATGAAGGTAACGGTACACGGGCACGCAGGAAAAAGAAATCATTTGACTGGTATAAAGAAGTCATCGCGTCTAATGGTGAAATATTGGAAAGAGGTGTCTAAATGATTGATCAATCTATCAAGCTGATTGCCCTTGATTGTGATGGCACCCTGATCAATGATGAGGGTGAAATTACAGAAAGAACGGCAGCGGCTCTTATAAAAGCCCAGCAACAGGGAGTAAGAGTAGCGTTAGTATCAGGAAGACCAAGAACGGGATTTCAGTATGAAGTGGAAAAATTGCTTCTGAAGGCACATCACGGATTACTATGTGCCTATAATGGTGGAATGATTATTGACGTACAAAATGATGAAGTTAAATATGAAAAACCGATTAAGGTTGATGAGGTCAGACGATTTCTTGCTGACATTGAACGACATCAACTGGTCTACATTATCGATAATGGAGAAACGCTTTATAGCAATGATATAACTAATCAATACGTCCAACATGAAAGCACGGCCCATCATCTGAAGTTGGTTCATAGTCCGAATCTGGCAGATAACATCGATTTCACACCTTTAAAGATACTATTAACAGCAGATAAGGAACGAATCAACGAACTGTATGATGAAATCAATGAAATATGTGGTGAAACACTGGGCTCTATTAGATCTGCACCCTTTTATCTTGAAATCACTGTAAAAGGGGTTAATAAATCTTCGGCACTCGATCATATTTGTGATTCAATTGGAATCACAAAAGGAAATTGTATGGCATTTGGTGATAATTACAATGATTATGAGATGATACGAGATGCTGGAATTGGAGTAGCGATGGGTAATGCGGTGGAATCAATCAAAAAAGTGGCAGATATAGTGACAAAGAGTAATAACGAGGATGGAATAGCAGAAGTACTGGAACAGTATGGATTAACTTAACCATTAGTTCATAATACGGATGAACACGTATTGATTTGTAGTTGTTTATAAATAGTCATCTAGCTTATATAAAATAATGATGAGCTCATTCGATATAATACTGACGTCCAGTTCAATCTGGGCTTTTTTATATCTATTATTTATTACACATTCATCAAACAATCCAGCACACAATTGTTAGCGCTTTCTAATGGAAATATTTATAATATAAGCAACAGGAGGCGAATCTAATGAAAAAGTTAGTGAATGACAAGACACAGTTTGTTGCGGATATGTTGAAGGGACTCACGTTAGCGGACGACACACATGAAGTCATTGCAGATTCAGTCATTGTGCGTAAAGACAGGAAGAAGGACAAGGTGGCCCTTGTCTCAGGCGGCGGCAGCGGTCATGAACCGGCACATGCAGGTTATGTCGCTGAGGGGATGATTGATGCGGCTGTCTGCGGTGAGGTCTTCACCTCGCCGACACCGGACAAGATACTTGAGGCCATCAAGGCGGTGGCGACTGATGCGGGCGTACTTCTTATCGTCAAGAACTATGCCGGTGATGTCATGAACTTTGAGATGGCGATGGAGCTTGCTGAGATGGAGGACATCAAGGTTGACCGCGTGATTGTCGCGGATGATATCGCCATCGATAACAAGGAACAGCGTCGCGGGGTGGCGGGCACTGTCTTTGTCCATAAGATTGCAGGTTATTATGCTGAGCAAGGTTTATCTCTTCAAGAAGTAAAAGCCAAAGTGGAGGCGGTGCTGCCGCAGATGCATACAATCGGGATGGCACTTCAGCCTTGTATGGTGCCGACGACTGGGCAGTATGGTTTCGAGCTTGCAGCTGATGAGATGGAGATCGGCATCGGTATCCACGGCGAGAAGGGCATCTACCGCGAAAAAATGGAGACGGTCGATCGAATTGTTGCACGGCTGATGGCAGAGCTCGAGAAAGAGATCGAGGGTGACAAGTTCATCGTCATGGTCAACGGCATGGGCGGCACCCCGCTCAGTGAGCTCGCGGTCGTTGCACGCTACTTAAAAGAATACTTTGATACGAAGCATCTACAGATGACAAAGCTTTTTGTCGGTAACTATATGACGGCGCTGGAT
Source organism: Macrococcus bovicus (assembly GCF_030376725.1). Lineage (NCBI taxonomy): Bacteria > Bacillati > Bacillota > Bacilli > Caryophanales > Staphylococcaceae > Macrococcus > Macrococcus bovicus. The sequence goes on along the minus strand of NZ_CP128470.1, from coordinate 1,607,995 downwards.
ATGCAGGGCTTCTCCATTACACTCCTCAAGCATGACGATGATTACGTAGCAGCTCTGGACAGTAAGACAGCGAGTAAATACTTTTAGGAGGACTTCGTATGAATGCACACGAACTGAAAGAACGTTTGACAGGCCTGCTTCAGACCTTTGAAGAGAATGAAACATTGCTGACGAACCTAGACAGAGAGATCGGCGACGGTGATCACGGCGTGAATATGCTACGCGGATTCAAGGCAGTGAATGACAAGCTGACCGGCGAGACCATCGCAGACGTACTGAAATCCTGCGGCATGACCTTGATGAGTGCGGTCGGCGGCGCGTCTGGACCGCTGTACGGCTTCTCGTTCGTCAAGATGTCGCAGGTCGCTGAGGATGAACTGACAGCAGCCAATATCCACGCCCTCCTTGATGCGTTCAAGGAAGCGGTGAGTGCACGCGGCAAGGTGACAGGCGGCGAGAAGACGATGTATGATGTCATCAGTCCGGCAGCAGATGCCGATCATCTGCTCTCATCAGAAGAGCTGCAGCAGCTGGCTGAAGAGACGAAGGATATGATGGCGACTAAAGGGCGTGCTGCCTATTTCAAAGAAAAGTCACAGGGGACGATTGATCCGGGTGCACAGAGTGCGGTCTATATCCTCGATGCCTTGATCGGAGGTGTCCGCTGATGGAAATCTGTGTCGTCAGTCATAGTGAAGAGATTGCTGCAGGAATCCAGGCACTTGTCAGTCAGATGGCAGAGGGTCTGACGATTAAAGCAGTCGGTGGTATCGACGGCGAAATCGGTACATCGATTGATGCAATTACAGCGATGTTTGATGAAGTAGAGGATGAGGCCCTTGTCTTCTACGATATCGGCTCCAGCAAGATGAATATTGAGATGGCGCTCGAGATGAATGATTATTCACAGATCACAATCGCTCATTATCCGCTCGTGGAAGGGGCTTTTCTGGCTGGTGTAGAAATGATGATTGGTAAAAGTAAGGATGATATTTTAGAGAGCTTGAAAAATAACTTTAAAGAGAAAGACTGACAGCTACCTCGTCCCTAGCTCTCGCTGGTAGGGGAATGAGCGAGATGATGTGTTTCTTGAGAGGGACGACTGAATATGGGAATGAGAGAAGCTATGAAGGATTTCTGGTGGTATGCCTTTACGAGTGAAGGACGGGATACACGGACACAGTTCTGGCCGCCTATGATACTGTCGGTTGCTATTTGGATGTTGATCTGCTGGTTAATCTGGTGGCTGGATGAACGTTTTTACAGTCCGGGAGAAGGGATGTCTATCGGGTTACTACTTTTCTGCCTGCCGTCATTTTTTATCCTTGTCTGGGCTTGTTTCAGCGGCTTTATCCGTCGCTTACGTGATATAGGTATCAGTGAAAAGTGGTACGTCGTCATACAGATAATATGCGGAATTCTGTATTTACCGTCGCTCATTGTATATATCATGAATGGCTTCAAACAGGCGGCGTTAAGCGACACACTCTTTCAACTAGCTGCTAGTGGCTTCTTCATTATATGGGGCGTGCTGCTGCTCATATCACTGCTGCCGACAGACTGGGCACTGAAACGCAAATAACATACAACATCGACTTAAAGCAAACACCCCTGTAGTTGTAAAACTTCAACTACAGGGGTGTTCTATTATGATGAGATTATTGATCGCCTTTTGCTTTCAGGAAGTTTTCTTGTCGGTAGCTAGGATTTGGATACGTGTAGAACCCTTTACCTGTAGATGTGCCTAAATGGCCTTTGTCGATATATTCTTCTTTCATCAGCTGAGCGAATTTTAGTAATTCCTCGTCTTTTTCTTCCTGTGCTTTTGTCAAGGTGATGTTGTAGTCCGTATTCAGTCCGATGACATCTAACGCACCGAACGGGCCGACCTTCATACCGGTTGCTGCCATCCAGGTTTTATCGATGGTCTCCGGATCAGCGACACCTTTCACATAGAGGCGTTTACCGGCTTCGAGGAATGGCACCAGGATTGAGTTTAAGATATAGCCGGGCTGTTCTTTCAGCACGTGCAGTGGAATCAAGCCGATTGATTCCGCAAACTCCAGCACTTCATATTCATATTTCTTGTCAGTGCCGGCATGCCCCATCACTTCGCCTGTGTTGTTTTTCCAGACTTCATTGGCGAAATGTAACGCCAGGAACTTTTCGGGCCGTCCTGTATATTCAGCGAAGTCACTTGGAATCATCGTTGAAGAGTTTGTCACAAAAATCGTTTTTTCAGGTGCGACTTTCGCCACATTCGTATAAAAGTCGACTTTGATTTTCTTGATTTCAGGGATGGCTTCAATCATCAGATCGGCATCCTGCAGGGAAGTCTCCAGGTCATGCGTAGTAGAGATACGTGCTCTGGCTGCTTGGGCTTTAGTGTCATCATGGAAGAAAGCCGTATAAGTCGCAACCAGCTTATCCAGTTTGTCGATAGCTGCTTTTTCTGCTTCCTCATTGATATCATAAAGCTTCACATCATAACCAAAGTAAGCTGACTGAAAGGCAATCTGAGTGCCTAAGACACCGCCGCCGACAATCGTAATATTTTTCATCATAACCGTCTCCTTTATTTATTACTAATTAGTATCATTTCATTAATTATTATAATCCTTATTGATAAGGAGCTCAAATAAGTTGCTTATAAATTAAATCTCAAAATAGATAAGCTTGCTCTGGATGAGAGCAAGCTTATCTTAATGATGCTAGATGAACTGAGTGTCGCAGTTACTTCAGTCGCTGATAGGCCCCTACCGTTACGGCAAGATCGTAGTAGGCGGCACCGACAGACTTGAAGATAGTGATCTCCCGTGGCTGCTGCGGCAGCGTGCTGATAGCGGCCAGCGGGACAGCCTCACTGAATGAAAAACTGCCGTCCTGTTCTGCCTGAATGAATTCGCCTGCCTCGTGTCTTGCACCCTCGATATCATCGAGGACGATGCAGTCAGCTTGTGTGATCGTCTCGGTATCAATCTCGCGCATCGAGGGTAAGTAGGAACCGACGCCGTTAATATGAACAGGTCTTTTAAGATGGTCGTGACTGAAGACTTTTTCCTCAGAACGGGTGGCACAGTTGATGATATCTGCACCAGTCACCGCTTCTTCCGCTGTCTGACAGACAACGATGTCAGCTGTGGTTACCGCCTGTAATCTGGTCTTAAAGGCATACGCTTTATCGGTTGTTCTGTTATAGAGCTTGATTGTCTGAATATCTCTTACGGCAGTAACGCCGAGCATCTGCTCGAAAGCCATGCCGCCTGTGCCAATGACGCCGAGCACCTGTGCATCTGAGGCAGCTAAGTGATCGGTTGCGACTGCACTCATGGCACCCGTTCTGAGACGTGTCAGATAGCTGCTCTCCAGAGTCGCGACGTGGGCACCATGTGTGAGCTCACTGAGCAGTGTAACCCCTTGCGAGACAGGCTGCGTATTATTCTCCGGGAATATGGAGATGGTCTTCAGAATGGAATACATACTTCTCGTATTGATGCAGGGCATATAGAGCATGGTGTCAGCAGTACCCGGCACTTCAATCACTGTTCGCTCCTTCATGATAATATGCTGGCTCCGGACGTCCTCCAGGACAGCCCGGATATCTTCGATAGCATCCGGCATCTGGTAGACGGACTGAATGTCTTCGTCATTATAATACTTCATGGCCAGGCTCCTTATGACGCTTGATACTGAGCACAGCGGTGATGGAGATCGCAGCGATGACCATCAGATAGATGGCTACGGGCACGTAGGAATGATTGAAGCGGCCCATCAAGTATTCTGCGATCATCGGTGCTGTTCCGCCGGCCAGTGCGGCACCGATCTGATAGCCGAGCGTTACACCCGTATAGCGGACTTCCTTGCTGAAGACTTCCGAGAACATCGTGCCTAAAACGGCGGTGATCGGTGACCAGATGATGCTGAGACCGATAATAGTCGCGATCAGCACCATGACAGTGGAACGCTGTTCAAGCAGCCAGAAATACGGGAAGCTGTACAGCATCATAGCGGTCGCACCGATCAGGTAGAGCTTCCGGCGGCCGACACGGTCACTCAGTCTGCCGTAGAACGGAATCATCAAGGTCGTCAATATCGCAGCGGCCATGACAATTAGCATGATATGTTCAAACTTCAGATGGAGTGTCGTCGTTGCATAGCCGACGACGAACGTCCCGAAGATATAGAAAGGCGCGGTCTCGACAAATTTTGCGCCGCTTGTGATCAGCACTTCTTTCCAGTGATATTTCAAGGTGTGGAAGAGCGGGACTTTCGGTGCAGTGCCTGCCTGCTGTACTTCCTTGAAGGCAGGGGTCTCGTCCAGGCCCTTACGGATGATGAAACCGAAGACTACGAGCACGCCGCTTAAGATAAACGGAATACGCCAGCCGAAGCTGTTGAACTGTTTCTCAGTTGTCAGCGCCGTCATCAGATAGAAGGACAGTGAGCCGAGCACCATACCGATTGTGACGCCCATCTGCGGCACGCTGCCGAAATAGCCGCGTTTTTCAGGTGGCGCATACTCAGTAGCCAGCAGCAGAGCCCCGCCCCACTCACCGCCGATACCGAGACCCTGTACAAGGCGGCAGAGCAGAAGCAGAAGCGGTGCCGCGATACCGATGGATTCATAAGTCGGAATCAGACCGATGGCCACTGTCGCAACACCCATCAGCAAGAGTGTCATGACGAGTGTCTTCTTGCGGCCCATCCGGTCACCGATATGGGCGAAGAAGATGCCGCCGAACGGCCGGATGAAGAAGGAGAGCGCGAGGCCGAAATAGGCGATCAGATTAGAGACAGTCGGATCGTCCGTCACGAAATACTGCTTGCTGAAGATGACGCTCGCTACGGATGCATAGAGAAAGAAATCAAACCATTCAATGGAGGAGCCGATAAGACTGGCGCCGAGGACCTTGTTCTCAAGTTTCTTGTTCATTGTTATTTCCCCTTTGTTTAAGCTGTATTTAAATTAAATATTATATTTGAAAGAATTTTCTGTCAATTATAATTTTATCGGTTATTCGTTTTATAACGGATTATTTTTTCTTCGGGAGGGTATAATCTCCTGTTATCAAAAGAGAAGGACGGGATGAGATGAAAATACAGATTAAAAATATCACACTGAACTATCAGGAGGCAGGCACGGGCAGACCGGTCTACTTCATTCATGGCAACGGGCTGAATCTGTCCAGTCAGTACCAGCTGTACGACCATTTATTTGATGATTCATTCAGACGTATCTATCTGGATCTTCCTGGCATGGGTGAGTCGGAGGCGGATCTATCCATCACGACGACGAATGATATGCTGGATGTCATTATGGCATTCATCGATACACTGACGCCGCATCAGGATATCATCCTGTTCGGTCATTCCTACGGGGCCTATATGTGCTTAGGGCTGATGGACCGCTGGAAGAACCGGATCACGGGTGCCTATCTGACTTGTCCGGTCGTTGAAGGCCAGTACAGTGAACGCAACCGTGAGCTGCTTGAACAGAAGATTGAGGAGCGTGTCAATGTCCAGGAGGATGCGGACTACTACGATGAGTATCTGGCTACGACGGCTGTCATCAACCAGCAGACATGGGAACGGTACCGTGAACAGATCGTACCGGGCATCAAGCAGGCTGATAAGACTTTCATGAAGGAGCTGAGACGAGACGCGAGTGTCTACTATCAGTTCCGCTGTGAAGATGTGATTGATATCGGTGATGATACCATGCTGCATGTCGTTGTCAGTAAACAGGATACCGTCGTCGGATACAAGGACCAGCTGTCATTCTTCAACAATGAACCGAATGCCACTGTAACGCTTGTCGCGAACGCCGGTCACAATCCGATGATAGAGGAGAAGGAGCTGATTCAGTCACTCGCAGCTGTTTTTATTATGCACCTGAAATAAGCGTTGTGCATATATCACTTTTAGTCTATGATAGTGGACTAGATAGTGATTAAAGGAGTGAATGAATTGAAGTCTTTTTTCTTTAAAATATTAAACGGCATGGCGACAGGAATCGTTGTTGCGCTGATTCCGAACGCTATGCTGGGTGAACTCTTCAAATATCTGGCGCAGCATTATGATATCTTCAATGTGCTGCTGCAGTTTCTGCAGATCTTCCAGTTCTGCGCATCCATTATCATCGGCACGCTGGTCGGCCACCAGTTCAAGATGAACGGTCCGCAGAGCGCTATTATCGGCGGTGCAGCCTTTATCGGTTCAGGCGCTGTCAAGTTTACAGAGCAGGGCGCGATGCTGACCGGGATGGGGGATCTGATCAATATTCTGATTACCATCGCCTTGTCTGTTCTCGTCATTCAGCTGGTCGGTGACCGTCTCGGCACACTGAATCTTGTCTTTCTGCCGATTCTTGCAGGCATTATACCGGGGATTATCGGTACGCTGACACTGCCCTATGTCAGAATGATCACGGGGACTCTCGGCGAACTGATTCATCACTTTACGACGCTGAACCCGCTGCTCATGTGTATTCTGATCTGTGTCTTCTATTCTGTCATGATGGCGACACCGATTTCCCTTGTCGCTATTGCGACGGTCATCAGTCTGTCAGGACTCGGCAGTGGTGCAGCGAACCTCGGTATTGCGGCCTGCTGCTATACCTTCATCGTAGGGTCATGGTTCGTCAACAATAAAGGGGTCAATACGACACTTGTGATCGGTGCGGCAAAGATGATGATGCCGGTCTATTTCAGAAATCCGGTCATTATCGTGCCCCTCATACTGAATGGTATCGTCGGCGGTCTGATGGCCTACTTTATGGGTATCCAAGGTACACCGATGTCTGCGGGCTTCGGTTACACCGGACTTGTCGGCCCGCTCAACGCCCTGCCGACGATGGAAGGGAATGCCCTGCTCAAGCTGCTGCTCGCCTATTTGATCGTGCCTCTGCCGGCCGCGATTTTCTTCCATTATGTACTGAAGAAGTTTATTCCGCAGTATCAGAATGAAATTTATAAATTTGAACCGGAAATTTAAAAATCCAGCCGAGGCTGGATTTTTTTTATTTGTGATAATCGTGCAGGAAACGCTCCAGCCGGTCACAGGCTTCGACGATCTCCTCCATCGTACAGGCGAATGACAGGCGGATATAGCCTTCACCGAGGTCTGAGAAGGATTTGCCGGGTACGACCGCCAGCTGCACAGCTTCAATCAGCTCATTGGCGAACTGAAATGAGTCAGATGAGTAGGCGGAAATATCCGGAAAGATATAGAACGCGCCCTGCGGCTTGATGACCGGCAGTCCCATCTTCACTAGCCGGTCATACAGATAGTCCCGGCGCTCGATATAGGCCGTGTTCATCCTCTTGACATCCTCCTGGCCGTATTTCAGTGCACTGATGGCGCCGTACTGCATCGGTGTCGCGACGCAGATGGAATTATACAGATGCACGGTCGTGACATGTTCCAGCAGTTCGGCCGGTGCGAGGACGTAGCCGACCCGTGCGCCGGTGATGGCATGCGACTTGGACAGGCCGCTGACGACAAAGAGCTGCTCGCGTACCGCCGGAAACTCCATGAATGAGTGATGGGGACTGTCATAGACATTTTCTGAATAGATTTCATCCGTGATGATGAAGATATCGGTCTGACTCAGCACATCGACCAGCGCGCTGATTTCCTCATATGAATAGGTGACGCCGGTCGGATTCGTCGGATAGTTGAAGATGATGGCTTTTGTCCGCTCGGTGATAGCGGCAGCGACAGCTTCGCCCGTCGGTACAAAATGACTGTCTGTCGTATCGATATAGACCGTCTCCGCGCCCAACAGCTTGATGACCGGCTCATAGCCGAGATAGGTCGGGACCGGCACCAGGACCTCGTCGCCGGGATTAAGAATAGTCCGCAGTACATCATCTATGGCTTCAGAGCCGCCGTTCGTCATCAGGATTTCAGTCTCAGCATCATAACGGACGTCCAGTCGGCGATAGATATCGTCCGACACCGCCTGGCGGAGTTCCAGCAGCCCTTTGTTATGGGTATAGCGCAGCTGATTCTCTTCAATCGCCTTGATCATCGCTTCTTTGATATAGCTGGCCGGCATAAATCCTGACTGGCCCAGAGTGAGATCCACACAGTTATCATAGCGGGCCACCTTGTTTGAAAACTGCCGTGTTCCCGGTACTTCCAGCTGTGAAACATAATCATTTAACTTTTTCATCAAAAAACCTCTTTCATAATCCGAATTTTCTGAATATAATATAATTTAACTATAGTTTCTTTAACTGTTTAAAGCAACGTTAAATTGACTATTGTATATATATTAAACAGAATGTATAGTTATTACAAAGGTTTTAAGGAGGATGGGATATTGAACATGAAGAAGAGTATCACCTTGATACTGGCGTTACTGCTGGTGATTGCAAGTCTGCCGCTGCACAGCGCATTTGCTGCAGACGATCAGCTTGACGTCATTAAAGAGCGGGGCGAGCTGCGTGTCGGTTTATCGGCTGACTATGCACCGTATGAATTTGAGAGAACGGTGAACGGCAAGAGGGAATATGTCGGTATCGATATCGAACTGGCCAAGAAAATAGCAAAAGATTTAGGAGTGGAGCTGAAGATCGTCAATATGCAGTTTGACAGTCTCCTCGGTTCACTGAAGACGGGCAAGATTGATGTGATCATCTCGGGGATGAGCCCGACGCCTGAGCGTAAGAAAGAAGTCGATTTCACGGATGAGTATATGCAGGTTAAACAGCGTATGGTCGTTCAGAAGAAAAATCAGAGCAAACTGAAGACAGTAGAAGACTTCAAGGGTAAGGGGATTGCCGCACAGAAACAGACGACACAGGAAGAGCTTGCACAGACAGAGCTGCCTGAATCCAATCTGACCTCTCTGACGCGTCTGCCGGAAGCCATCATGTCACTCAATACAGGTAAAGTGGAGGGCGTCATTATGGAAGGCCCTGTTGCAGATGCTTATCTGTCACAGAATACGCAGTTAGCCTATTCAGACCTGGAATTCGGCAATGCTGATAAAGGGACAGCCATCGCACTGCCGAAAGATTCACCGAAGCTCCTCGACGCGTTGAATGCTTCCATCAAAGAGGTGAATGATCAGAAGCTGATTGAAGGCTATAAAGAAAAAGCAAACGAAGCCATGTTTGATGACGGCTCATTTTTAAGTAAATACGGCACTTATTTCCTGCAGGGACTTGGTGCAACGATTCTGATTTCGTTGTTGGGCGTTGTCTTCGGTTCACTCTTCGGCGGCATCTTTGCCTTCATGAAGCTCAGTACGAACAAGATTCTGAAGGCCATCGCCTGGGTATATATCGAATTTATCCGCGGCACGCCGCTCCTGGTCCAAGTGTTTCTGGTCTATTTCGGTACGACAGCAGTGCTCGGACTTGATTTATCCGCATTTGTCTGCGGGGCGATTGCACTCATCCTGAACTGTGGTGCCTACATCGCCGAGATTATTCGTGCAGGAATCAAGGCAGTGGATAAAGGACAGATGGAAGCGGCGCGTTCGCTCGGACTTAGCCATGCACAGGCGATGAACAAAGTCATTATGCCGCAAGCCATCAAGAACATCCTGCCGGCGTTAGGTAATGAATTTATCACTGTCATCAAGGAATCTTCCATCGTTTCGGTCATCGGGGTAAGCGAACTGATGTTCAATGCGCAGGTCGTGCAAGGGGCATCGTTTGATCCATTTACACCGCTCTTGATTGTGGCGATCGTTTACTTCTTACTGACATTTGGTTTATCACGAGTGATGAACTTATTCGAAAGGAGAATGAGTGTAAGTGATTAATGTGAGAGAACTCCATAAAAACTTTGGACATGTTGAAGTGCTGAAAGGGATCAATATCGATGTACAGGAAGGGGAAGTGGTGGCCATCATCGGACCTTCCGGCAGCGGCAAGTCAACACTGCTGCGCTGTCTGAATCTGCTTGAGACACCGACAAGCGGTGAGATCATTTTTGAGGGCAATGTGCTGAATGACAAGAAAACGAATATCAATCTGCATCGTCAGAAGATGGGGATGGTGTTCCAGAGCTTCAACTTATTCCCGCATAAGACGGTGCTTGATAATCTGACGATGACTCCATTACTGCTGAAAAAAGGCAACAAGGCTGACCTCGAGGCATTCGGTCTCGAGCTATTGGATAAAGTCGGTCTGAAGGACAAGGCTGACCGTTATCCGTCTCAGCTGTCAGGCGGCCAGAAGCAGCGTGTCGCTATCGCACGTGCTCTGGCGATGAATCCTGACGTCATGCTCTTTGATGAACCGACGTCAGCGCTCGACCCTGAAGTGGTCGGTGATGTACTCGCTGTTATGAAGAATCTGGCGCGTGAAGGGATGACGATGGTCGTCGTCACACACGAAATGGGCTTTGCAAGAGAAGTGGCTGACCGGGTCATCTTCATGGATAAAGGCATTGTCCAGGAGGAAGGACCGCCTGCCCAGATCTTCGGCAACCCGCAGAATGAACGGACACAGAGCTTTCTATCCAAAGTATTATAAATTCAGGCACAACGCTCCGGCGTTGTGTTTTTTTGTGGTAAAATAGTTGCATTGATTTGGAGGTGAGTACATGTCTCAAACGCTGAAAGAGGAGATCATTGCATATAGCAAGACGATCGGCATCGATGCCATCGGATTTACGACAGCGGAGCCGTTTGAAGAGCTGAGGCCGAAGCTTGAAGCATATTATGCGAAGGGCTATGCTTCAGGCTTTGAGGAGTCAGATATCGAGCTGAGAATCGATCCGAGGAAGTCCATGGCTTCAGCTGAATCGATCATTGCTATAGCGGTGGGTTACCCTAACAAACTGCCCGGCGCACCGAAAAGTATCCGCGGAGAGCGACGCGGTATGTTCGCGCGGTCATCCTGGGGGATGGACTACCATTCCCTGCTCAGGAAACGGCTGCAGCTACTGGAAGCATTCATCAAGTCGCGTCTACCAGAGGCGGAGTGTCTGTCAATGGTCGACACCGGTGTATTAAGTGACCGGGCTGTAGCGGAGCGCGCGGGCCTGGGCTATGCCGCGAAGAATGGCTTTATTCTGAATAGGAAGCTCGGGACATGGACGTATCTCGGTGAACTGCTCACCTCCATCAAGCTGCCGCCAGATGCACCTGTCCTGGACAGCTGTCTGGACTGCACCATCTGTATAGATCGCTGCCCGACCGGTGCTTTAGTCGGTAACGGCCAGCTTAATTCACAGAAGTGCATCAGTTTTCTGACGCAGACGAAAGACTTCCTGCCGGATGAATATAGAAGCAAGATCGGGAACAGATTGTACGGCTGTGATACATGTCAGCAGGTCTGTCCGAAGAACCGCGGCATCAATACGACCCATGACGACATCATACTGGAACCTCTTAAGCTGAAGCCGTTACTTGAACCGCTCCTGACTATGAGCAATAAGATGTTCAAGAATGAATACGGTCATCTGGCAGGGAGCTGGCGTGGCAAGAAGCCGGTCCAGCGCAATGCGATTATCGCGCTTGCCCATTTTAAGGAAGAGAGTGCAGTGCCGACACTGAAAGAAGTGGCTGTGAAAGATGAGCGTCCGGTCATCAAAGGAACTGCATACTGGGCGATCGGTCAAATTGCCGGGGAAGCGGAGCGCCCTTTCTTGGAGGAAAGATACAGGATGGAAGAAGACGCAGCAGTCAAGAATGAAATATTAAAAGGATTAGAGGAGATTACACATGTCAATTAACGTCGTACTTTATCAGCCGGAAATTCCGGCTAACACAGGAAATATCGCCAGAACTTGTGCCGCAACGGATACGACGCTGCACTTGATCCGTCCGCTCGGCTTTTCGACAGATGACAAGATGCTGCGCCGTGCGGGCCTTGATTACTGGAAATTTGTCAATATTATCTACTATGACAGCATCGAAGAGTTTTTTGAGAAGACAGCGGGCGGCAATTATTACTTGCTGACGAAGTTCGGTCAGAAGCCGCATACGACGTTTGATTACTCAGATACGACTGTCCAGCATTATTTTATTTTCGGTAAAGAGACCACTGGCCTGCCAGACTGGGTAAAAGAAAAGTATATGGATACAGCGCTCAGAATTCCGATGAACGATAATGTACGTTCACTGAACCTGTCGAACACTGCTGCCATCTTAGTCTATGAAGCACTGAGACAGCAGAATTATCCAAATCTGAAATAAGAGGTGCAGATATGAATGAAGTCATCAGACAGTTAATGAATCATCGCTCCATCCGGCAGTTTACTGACGAGAAGCTGACAGGAGAGGAAGTACGGAGTTTGGTGGAGGCCGCTCAGATGGCCTCAACATCCAGCTACCTGCAGGCCTACTCCATTATCGGCGTGACCGATGCCGATAAGAAGGCAGCCTTACGAAAAGTGAGCGGTCAGACCTATGTAGAGGACAATGGTCACTTGTTTGTATTTGTTGCAGATTTCTACCGCCATCAGCTGATGAGCGAAGAACTCGGCGCAGATATCAATGACTATTTAGGTGCGACAGAAAGTTTTCTGGTAGGGACTGTAGATGCAGCACTTGCCGCGCAGAATCTGGCGGTCGCGGCGGAAAGTATGGGACTTGGCATCTGCTATATCGGCAGCCTGCGCAACGATATGCAGCAGGTAATTGATATCCTGAATCTGCCGGAACATGTCTATCCGCTTTTTGGGATGGTTGTGGGTCATCCTGCTGACTCAGGCAGTCAGAAAGAACGGCTGCCGTTTAAGCATATCTACCATGAGAACGGTTATGACAGCAGCAGCTATGCTGAAGAGATTGCAGGATATGACGAGGAGATCGCGGCCTATTACCGGGCACGGACGAATGGTAAGCGGGCTGATAAATGGAGTGAGCAGGTCGTCGGAATGCTGAGTGAAAAGACCCGGCTGGATGTAGATGACGTGGTGAAGAAACAGGGATTCCTGCAGCAATAAAAAAAGATTGGCGGAGAGCCAATCTTTTTTTTATTTTAAGTTTTTAAGCTCTTCGTCGCGGATGCCATATTGAGATTCACGACCAGCTGTTAACATTGCAACGATGAATGATAGACCGACCATGCAAATTAATAAAGTGTTCATAAGGGAAGGACCTCCTGAAATATAATTACTTTTATTATATACCATAACAATTAAGAGTGAAACCTTATGTTTCAATGATATACTAATAAGGGTATAAGTGAATTATTAAAAGTGGACTCAGGAGGAAAACATCATGGCAATGAATTTTAAGATTTTTGAAACTGAGGGTATCGCTTCTCAGTATGCGGCAGATATCGTAAGAAAACAGTTCAACAATAACCCGACTTCAATCGTTGTGTTTGCACTGAACGATGAGCAGAATCATTTCTACCGTGAATTACATGAAGAGATGGCGACTTATCCAGTCGATGCGAGCCAGATTCATGTATTCGATTATGATAACGCTGGGGCTGAATTTCTGAATATGGGCATCGTCAAAGATCAGCTGCATAGTGTGAAGAAAACAGTGAATATTGATGAAGAAATTAAAGAGAAAGCCAAGACAAAAGAAAACAAAGGTAAACTGACTATGTTTGTAGGGACAATCAATACAGATGGCACAGTCGGTTACCGTGAAGTGAATTCTGATTCTGATAAGGGTCTGCTCACTGCACGCGAAATCATTCTGTTAGTGACAGGTGCAGATAAAGCGAATGTTGTCTCACAGCTTTACAGCACAAGCGAAACCAATACAAACTTTGAGGCCGGCAATCTGAAGTCACACCGTATGTCGACAGTCATCTTAGACTGGGAAGCGGCACAAGGCCTGCCAGCAGATGTACGTGAATATTATTATTCAGTGTTCTCATAAGATAAAGCGCACCAGCTCGTGATGAGCTGGTGTTTTTTAATTGAGGGAGAAGATAATAGAGGGTTGAGTGGCGCGCCTGGCGCCACTCGGGAAGAGAGGACAGCTTGAGTGGCGCACCCGGCGCCACTGGGGAAGAGAAGGCAGCTTGAGTGGCGCGCCTGGCGCCACTGGGGAGCGGCAGGCAGCTTGAGTGGCGCGCCTGGCGCCACTGGGGAAGAGAAGATAGCTTGAGTGGCGCGCCCGGCGCCACTGGGGAAGAAAAGGCAGGTTGAGTGGCGCGCCTGGCGCCACTCGGGAAGAGAGGACAGATTGAGTGGCGCGCCAGCCTAGTCTCAGGGAATAAGTGATTCGTCTGTCATATTTGCCAGTATGCGTTGCAGCGTCCGCCAACAGACTTTGCCGTCCATCCATTCATAAGCGGTCTTAGTCGTCACAGGTCGGTCAGCCCATATATAACGATAGACTTTGAGCTGATGGCTGACAACTTGATGCGCATTATAGACCTGGCCACACGCTGAACAACCATATTGGCGCTGGCTTTTCTTGGTGAGCGGCTGATGACATTTCTCACAGTAGATGCCTTTAGAGACTGAATCGTAATCAATCTCAAGCTTTCTGTCGAAGTCATTGGCTTGGTTCAATGAAACAAGATAACGTGCTAAATCATCACGGGGCGCTCGGCTAGCTATATAGGGCGCGAGCACGTGCTGATAATTACCAGGCACAAGGACATCACCGTCTAGCAGCAGACCGCTTATTTGCTGTTTGCTGTTGACAAAGAACGGCATAACCTTCACCTCAATCGTGCTGTCAAAGTCAGCAATCAGTTTGGACATCAGCCGCCTGATTTTATCGAGCTGTGTGTGCAGTGAGGTCAGTATCTCGCCGGACTGCCGGTAGAAATGGCCATTCTGATAGATCAGATCCATACTGTAGTTCTTGATTTCAAGGACTATAACAGTCTGATCAAAAATAATAAGGCTGTCAATCTGCAGTTGCTCAAAGTCAATATTCAGTCGTAAATCACAAAGATAAAGACAGCTGGAGGACGTGAATAAGTCGGTCAGCCAGTGGTCAGCCAGAGATTCACCGCTGTAACCTTTCTTCATTCTTTCCTGTCTGTCAATCGTCTCAACGCCAAAGGGATAACGATATTTCAGCATTTCATAGCTTAAATATTGATGAATGAGGGTACGAGAATGGTAGATGATCATGAGGCGCTCCTGGATGTATTTGACATTTCCAATATATCCCTTAATGAGCAGCCTGACAAATTTTAAGGAGGACTATCCATGCACAATCCAGAAAATGAAATGGTTGAAGATTTCAGTGATGTTGTAGAACTCGGAAAAGAAATGGAACAGATTTCAGAGCAGAATGCTGAAGAGCATAATTTCAACGGTACACAAGATGAACGCGAAGACAGCTGATGATTCAGCTGTTTTTTTGTGATGAATGTCCTTATTATTTAATGTAGAATAGAAGTATCAAAACATTAAGGGGAGAATAACATGTCTGTAAGAATTGAACACGATACATTTGGTGAAATCGAAGTACCTGCTGAAAAATATTGGGGCGCTCAGACGCAGCGCAGCAAGCAGAATTTCCCGGTCGGTAAAGAAAAGATGCCGATTGAAGTCATCTACGGCTTCGCACATCTGAAACGTGCGGCGGCAGTCGTTAATAAAGAACTGGGTAAATTATCTGAAGCGAAAGCAGCTGCAATTGTCAAAGCCTGTGATGATGTACTGGCAGGCAAACTGGACGAACATTTTCCGCTTGTCGTCTGGCAGACCGGCAGCGGTACGCAGAGTAATATGAATGTCAATGAGGTCGTCGCATTCGCTGCGAACCAGTATCTGGCTGAATCAGGTTCTGAAGAACGTATTCATCCGAATGATGACGTCAACAAATCGCAAAGTTCAAATGATACTTACCCGACGGCGATGCACGTTGCCCTTTACAATGAGATTGAAGTGAAACTCATGCCGGCACTTGACCGTCTGCGCAACACGCTGAAAGACAAAGAGGAAAAGTTCGCGCATATCATCAAAATCGGTCGTACTCACTTACAGGATGCGACACCTTTAACACTGGGTCAGGAAATCTCAGGCTGGCGCTACATGCTCGACAAATGTGAGGAACTGCTGAACACAGCTAAAAAAGAACTGCTGAATCTGGCGATCGGTGGCACTGCTGTGGGGACTGGCATCAATGCGCATCCGGAATTCGGTGACCGCGTGGCCGCACAGATCAAGGAGCAGACGGGTTATGACTTCGTTTCCTCCCCGAACAAGTTCCATGCGCTGACGGCTCATGATGAAGTAACCTTCGTACACGGGGCCTTGAAGGCACTGGCAGCAGATTTAATGAAGATTGCGAACGATGTACGCTGGCTTGCGTCAGGTCCACGCGCAGGTCTCGGTGAACTGTCGATTCCTGAAAATGAACCTGGTTCTTCAATCATGCCGGGTAAAGTCAATCCGACTCAAAGTGAGATGCTGACGATGGTCGCTGTACAAGTGATGGGTAATGATACAGTGATCGGTATGGCAGCAAGTCAGGGTAACTTTGAGCTGAATGTCTTTAAACCTGTCATCATGTATAACACGCTGCAGTCGATTTATCTACTGGCGGATGGTATGAACTCATTCAATGACAACTGTGCAGTCGGAATCGAGCCGATTGAAGAGAATATCACGAACTATCTGAACCAGTCACTGATGCTTGTGACTGCCCTTAATCCGCACATCGGTTATGAGAAAGCAGCTTATATCGCGAAGACCGCCCACAAAGAAGGCCTGACATTGAAGGATTCGGCCCTGAAAAGCGGTTATCTGACAGAAGAACAGTATAATGACTGGATCAAACCGGAGGATATGATTCATCCGAAATAATAAGTATGAAGCAGGGAAGAGGTAGATTATGAAAAGAATAGGTTTAGTGGATATCGGTTCAAATACTATCAGATTAGTCATCTTTGAGTACTCTGAAAAAACAGGGCTGATTGAACTGCAGAATATTAAAACACCTGCTCGCCTTTATCAGTATCTGGATGCCGACAAAGAAATGGCTGCAGAGGGGATCAATGTCTTATGTGATACCCTGGAAAGCTTCCAGAAAGTAGCGGACAAGTTTGATGTGGAAGCATTATATCCTGTTGCGACAGCGGCCGTCCGCCAATCAAAGAACATCACGGAAATCATTGATAAAGTGGTGGAACGTACCGGAATCAAGATGCGCATTATCTCGGAAAAAGAAGAGGCTTACTTCGGTTACTATGCAGTCGTCAACACGCTCGACTACGAAGACGGGGTCACCGTCGATATCGGCGGCGGCAGTACAGAAGTCACTTATTATGAGGATAAGGAACTGAAGTTCTCGCACAGCTTCCCGTTTGGTGTCGTCACGCTGCAGAAACTATTCTTTAATGGTAAGGCTCATAACGATTCTAGTGCAATCGAAGAGGCCGGAAAATATGTCAAGGAACAGTTCCGGTCACTTAAATGGCTGGGTAAGCGTAAAGTGCCTATTATTGCTATCGGGGGATCTGCACGTAACTTCGCACGTATCCATCAGTCTCTGTCTGAATATCCGATTGCGGGTGTCCACGGCTATTCCATGTCGAAGCAGGATATCGAATATGTCTTCAAAAAGCTGATCACCTCGACGATGGAACAGCTTGATGATCTCGATGGTCTGAGCAAGGACCGTCAGGACATCATTGTCCCTTCAGGCATCGTCTTCACGACGCTTTACGAGGAAGTCAATGCCACTGAATTTATTTTCTCACGTAAAGGTCTGCGTGAAGGCATCACGATGTCTATTCTTGAGGAAGACTACAAACATCCTTTTGATAAGAATGAAGTGTTTAAAGAGAGCCTGCGCAATCTGGCTTACAGCTACAACATCAAGCATGAAGATGCATTGCAGCGTCGCAAGCTGGCAGAAATGCTTTATTTTGAGCTGGAGAAAATGGATCTCATCGCGGGCGATAAGCAGCAGAAGAAACTGATGCTGCAGGCAGCCTATCTGTTCTATCTGGGCAGCTATATCGATTCTGATGCATCCAGCCAGCACACGTACTATATCATCTCAAACTCAAGTCTGAACGGCATCGCCCATCGTGAGCGTGTTAAATTAGCGCTTCTTGCAAGCTATAAAAGCAAATCGCTCCTCAAGTTCTTCATGGATGAGACAGGCTGGTTCAGTGATAAGGAAAGAGGGGAAATTCAGGTGCTCGGCAGCATTCTGAAGTTTGCGCATGCGCTGAATGTCAGCAATACACGCGTCGTCACCGAGTTATATATGGAACAGGAGAAGGAGCATGTGAACCTGTATATCCATTATTCGGGCGATCCGATTGCGGAGGAATATCAGGCAGAGCGCCAGAAAAAGCATCTGGAAAAAATCACTAAGTCAAAAATTAACATCATCTTTACAGAAAATTTACATTAGTCCGTTATAACTGTATAAGTAAAGGTTATAGACATAGTTGAGGTGACTAAAATGGAAAC
Organism: Macrococcus bovicus; assembly: GCF_030376725.1. Taxonomy (NCBI): domain Bacteria; kingdom Bacillati; phylum Bacillota; class Bacilli; order Caryophanales; family Staphylococcaceae; genus Macrococcus; species Macrococcus bovicus. Next base: position 1,589,671 of record NZ_CP128470.1, on the reverse strand, counting down.
GAACAAAAAGATGGATTTAAACAATAAAGCATATTATAACAACAGAGAAGTTAGCTGGGTCGCTTTCAATTATCGAGTCATCGAAGAGTCAATGGACATGAAGAATCCGTTGCTTGAACGTCTTAAGTTTTTAGCTATCGCATCATCCAATTTAGATGAGTTTTTCATGGTGCGGGTAGCCGGCTTGAAAGATCAGGTGAAACTGAATTTCACAGAGCGTGAAAATAAAACGCAGATGACACCGACTGAACAGCTGATTGCTATCGATGAGAAAAACCGTGAAAATGTGCGGATCCAGTATGAACAGTATCATAAACTGCTGAAAGAACTAGAAAGTTTCCAGGTCTTCTTCAAAACCCCTGATGAACTGTCTGCTGAGAACTACGAGTTCATCACACAGAAATTCGAGTTTGAAATCCTGCCGACACTGACACCTCTCGGGATTGATGCATACCGCCCGTTCCCTAAATTAACGAATAAGTCGCTGAACATCTTTGTGGATGTCAAGGATGCGACGGGCGCTAAAAAATCTGCCATCGTACAGATACCGGCGCTCCTTAACCGTATCATCGAAATCAAGGATGACCAGCGCCGCGTCTATGTTCTGCTTGAGGATATCATCACTCACTTCATCGGCCGCTTATTTGCAGGTTATGAAATTCTGCGGACGTTCACTTTCAGAATCACGCGTAATGCCGATCTGACGATTCATGAAGACGGCGCGGAAGATCTGCTGATTGAAATCGAGAAGTTCCTTAAGAAAAGAAAAAGTGGGGCTGCGGTACGTCTGGAGATTGATGTACGGCATGATCCGACCATCAATGGCTCCTTTTTAACTCAGGAACTGGATATCGAAGAACGGGATATCTATAAAATTGATGGCCCGCTTGATTTAACGATGCTCTTCCAGTTGGCGGGCATGATCGGCAAGAAATACCCGCAGCTTGAGTTTAAGCCGTTTGAAGCAGCACCGCCGCTTGCATTGAATGAGCAGAATGTCTATCAGGCAGCGAAGGAACGTGATGTTTTCTTCCATCACCCGTATGAATCATTCCAGCCGATTGTGGACTTCATTAAAGAAGCTGCAGAAGATCCGAATACACTGGCCATCAAACAGACGCTGTACCGTGTATCCAGCGATTCACCGATTATTGAAGCACTGAAACATGCGGCTGAATCAGGCAAGCAGGTGACGGTTTTAGTCGAACTGAAAGCGCGCTTTGATGAAGAGAACAATGTTCACTGGGCGAAGATGCTTGAAGAAGCGGGCTGTCATGTGATCTATGGGATGACGCATCTGAAGACGCACAGTAAAATCACGCTTGTCATCAAACGCGAAAACGAGGAACTGGTCCCTTATGTTCATCTGGGGACAGGTAACTATAACGATAAGACCGCTAAAATCTATACAGATATGGGTATCATTACAACGAATAAGGAAATCGGTCAGGATGCCATGAACTTCTTCAACTATTTAAGTGGCTACTCTGAGAAGCCGGAGTACAAGAAGCTGCATGTGGCGCCGTTTGAAATTCGTGATGAGTTCCTGGATCATATCGACCAGGAGATTGCCTCTCATCAAGCCAATGGCAACGGTCTCATCATCGCCAAGATGAACTCCTTGACTGATAAAGCAGTGATCAAGAAGCTGTTCGAAGCGAGTCAGGCAGGGGTTAAGGTCAATCTGATCATCCGTGGTATCTGCTGTCTGAAGCCGGGTATTCCAGGGGTCAGCGAGAATATCCGTGTGATCAGCATTGTCGGACGTTTCCTTGAGCATTCCCGTATTTATTATTTCTATCATAACGGCGAAGAAAGAATGTATCTCTCTTCAGCAGACATGATGACGCGTAATATGATCAAACGGGTCGAGATTCTGTTCCCTGTACTTGATGAAGTGATTGTGGCCAGACTGAAAGATATTCTGGCGCTACAGTTGAATGATAATCTGAAAGCACGGGAGCAGACTAGTGAAGGGGTCTATGAATACGTAAGGAACGATCTGGAGCCGACTAACTCACAGGAGAAACTCGTGCAGGAAGCGGAGCAGTATAAACGCAGCCTCGTCAAAAAAGAGGTGGAGCCGCCGAGACCGATGATGTCTAAGCGTGCCCGCTTATTTGACCGTGTGCGTGCACGTATCAGAAGAAACTGAAAAATCAGTGCAGCGAGTTCGCTGCACTGATTTTTTTAGAGGAATTTAGCGACGTCTGAAACAGCAAGACGTGACGTCTCCCGTGCTTCTTTAGCCTGTTTTCCGACCGGTATAAGCATGATCGGTAAGTAGCGGTCTTCAATATCGAACGCTTCGATCAGAGCAGTCCGATTAAAGCCCCCGATCGGACAGGTTGATAATCCAGCGAGTGTAGCGGCGTTCATGAACTGCATCGCGGCAAGTGATGCATTCAGGACACCTGCTTCAAACGCATATTCAGGTCGTGAATGCGCGCTAGTGATCTGTCCGGCGAGGCGCTCCTTGAGTTCAGGTGTCATACGTCCAGCTTCGACATCTGGATTAAAGACGGCATCAATATTTTTCTCCGCCTGTTTATCAGCGAGAACGATGAGTGTCGCGCTCGACTCAGTGATCTGACGCTGGTTGAATGCGAGAGGCAGCAGTTTCTCTTTGGCGTCATCACTATGAACGACGATATATTTCCAGTGCTGCAGATTCCACGCAGAAGGTGCACGGTTTGCTTTCTCCAGTAGATCGATGAGTTCTTCTTTTGACAGTTTGAAATCCGGGTCATATTCTTTGACCGCTTTTCTATCTGTGAAAATATTTAAGTCTGACATAATGTTCCTCCTTTTAATTAGCACTTATATGTTAAGTGAAAGAAGGTCAAAATGCAATTTTACTGTTTGAGTTCTGCCTCTACACGTTCATTCGTAATCGGATGGACAAAAGTCAGCTTATAGCCGGTCAACTGCAGCTGGCGTAATTTGGAGTCGCTATACAAAGGATCGCCGAGAACGGGATAGCCGATAGCTGCGAGGTGGACACGGATCTGATGCGTCCGGCCGGTATCCAGTTTCAGTTCAACTTCAGTCACACCGTCGCCGAGCACATGTGAATCGATGATATGTGTGACGGCATGCTGACCGCTGTCGGATACGCGGCGTTTGTTCGGATGGAACTTATCCTTGCCGATAGGCAGTTCGATGGTCTGTTTTTTCAGGGGCAGCAGGCTGCGGACTTTCGCTTTATAGGTTCGGGTGATGTCGCGCTGTTCGAGCATGCGGTCCAGTATCTTCTTGACCAGTGGATTCTTGGCGACAAGCACGAGGCCCACTGTCTCCTGATCGAGACGATGAATCGGTTCAACATAATCTGATTTCAGCGTATAGACAGCGTGGTTCAGCAGGGTATTGGTCTCCATCATATCATTTGGATGTGTCTTGACACCTTTCGGTTTAACCAGTATCGCCAGGTATTCATCTTCGTAAGCCACTTCACAAAGTCTGAAGGACGATTTGTACTGACTTTTCTCCTCTGGCAGTGGCAGCATCAGCTGGTCATCTGTATGAAGAATCGAGCGGAATGTAGCAGGTTCGTTATTAAGCATCAGTTCTTTGGACATGCGCAGTTCATGCATCATTTTTTTAGGTAGCACCCAGTGTTTCAGCAGTTCTTCTACTGTCATGCCGTCAAATGACGAGTTGATTGTGATATTCATTGTTGCCTCCATTATATGTTTAGCGACTCCCTGAGTCGTGTATAATACTTATTATAGAGCAAATGAAGGAGTATGAACATGACAGAGGAACTTAACTTAGAGAATTTCAATAAATCAATTGAATCACGTCTGATGACATTTGATGATATAGATGAAGTCATCAAGCTTCAGGAGGTCTGCTTCCCCGGCATGGAGCCCTGGAAAAGGGAGCAGCTGGAATCCCATTTGAATCTTTTCCAGCGCGGACAGGTGGTCATTGAGTATGAAGGAACCATCATCGGTTCCTCTTCCAGTCTGATCATCAATTTCGACGAGTACGATGACCGTCATACATGGGATGATATTACAGACAAAGGTTATATCACCAATCATAATGAGAACGGGCACAATCTTTACGGTATAGAAGTGATGGTGCATCCGGATTTCCGCGGCATGCGTGTCGGCCAGCGTCTCTATGAGGCACGCCGTGAAATTGCCTATGAACTGAACTTGAAGAGTATCATCATCGGCGGCCGCATTCCTAACTATCATCTCTATAAAGATGAATTATCTCCGCGTGAATATGTCAATGATGTGATGAAGCGCAAGATCAAGGACCCGGTCCTGACCTTCCAGTTTATGAACGGCTTTACGTTGATGCGTATCAATCCGGGCTATCTGCCTGATGATGTCAAAAGCAGTAAGTACGCGACACTGATGGAATGGAACAATCCTGACTTTGTGGCGAAAAGCAATCTTCATTTCAAGACCAGCTATCCGGTCCGTATCTGTACGGTCAACTACATGATGCGTAAGATAGATTCATTTGAAGAGTTTGCGAACCAGATTGAATATTTCGTCGATGTGGCTTACGATGCGGGCAGTGACTTTGTTGTCTTCCCGGAACTGCTGACGACCCAGCTCATGAGCTTTGACGAGCGACGCAATCCGGCTGAATCGATTCGCCATCTGACTAAATATACGGAGCAGTACATCGAGATGTTCAACAGCTTCGCGATGGGTTATAACATCAATATCATCGGCGGTTCCCACTTCGTCGAGGAAGACGATGAAATCTACAACATCTCCTACTTATTCCGTCGTGACGGCTCAATTGAGAAGCAGTACAAAATCCACGTCACACCGAATGAACGTCGCTGGTGGGGCATTTCACCAGGTAATAAGGTGGAAGTCTTTGACACGGACTGCGGGAAGATTGCTATCCAGATCTGTTATGACAGCGAATTCCCTGAAATGGCACGTATCGCGACGGAAAAAGGGGCGAAGATCATCTTCACGCCGTTCTCTACAGAAGACCGTCAGAGCTACTTACGTGTGAAATACTGTTCCATGGCTCGCGCGATTGAGAACCAGATCTATACAGTGACAAGCGGCACGTGCGGCAACTTGCCACAGACTGAAAACATGGATATCCAGTATTCAGCGTCAGGTATCTACACACCGAGCGACTTCGGCTTTGCGCGTGACGGTATCATCGGTGAGACAGGTGAAAACGTGGAGATGGTGATGATCGGTGATGTTGACCTCGAAGTGCTGCGCCGCGGCCGTGAAGACGGCACAGTGCGCCAGCTGCGTGACCGTAGACATGACCTCTATCACATTCAATATAAGAAATAAGGTGAGCGCATGAAATCAAAGACAGCACTGTTAAAAGAAATAGCAGAATTTCTGAATGAGGAAACAGAAGTTCAGTCAATGCTGTTGGGTGCGCTGAAACGGCTGGTCGAAGGCAGTGATTTTTCGACCGGCTGGATTTTTTTTATCGATCAGGACGGTCACCATCAGCTTGTCTCTGATTATGACCTGCCCCAGGCGCTTGAGCGGAATCACTGCCATTATATGACGGAAGGCCCTTGCTGGTGTGTCTCAAGGTATCATCAAGGCAAATTGACGAAGGCCTCGAACATCATCACCTGCTCCCGAATCGTTCAGGCGAACCGCAAATTCCCGGCTGAAACAGGAGGCATCACGCATCATGCCACTGTGCCGCTGCAGTCCGGACAGGAGAAGTTCGGCCTGCTGAATGTCGCCACACCTCATAAGGAAACGTATAGTGCAGAAGAATTAGAGCTGCTGGAATCAGTCGCCTTCCAGATCGGCAGTGCAATCAAGCGGATCGCGCTGACGGAGAAGGAACGGGAGATTGCGCTGACGAATGAACGCAATCGTCTGGCACGTGACCTCCACGATTCTGTCAATCAGATGCTGTTCTCACTGAAGCTGACAGCCCATGCCGCGGGGGCTCAGACGGAGGATGCCCGCTCGAAGATGGCATTCTCCATCATAGAGGAGACGAGTCAGAATGCCGTCAATGAGATGCGTGCACTTATCTGGCAGCTGAAGCCTATCGGGCTGGAGGAGGGGCTGACCCATGCCATCCGTCAGTATGCCCAGGTGCTGAATCTGGAGACGACCCTCCACGTAGAGGGTCTCGTACAGTTTGATAATAAAGAAGAGATCACTATCTTCAGAATCATCCAGGAAGCGTTGAACAATATCAGAAAACATGCTGAGACACAGCAGGCGGTCATCACAATCAGTGCACACTCTGTTACAATAGAAGATAACGGCAAGGGCTTTTCTGTCAGTTCAGCCAGTCAGCTGCCGACACATGGACTTGGCAACATGCAGCAGCGTGCAGAGTCGATAGGCGGACAGCTCCTGATTGACAGCAGTAAAGCAGGAACAACGATTACACTGCAGCTGAAAGGATGAGACCATGACGACACTTGTACTCGTTGATGACCATCATATTGTCAGACAGGGTCTGAAGTTTCTGGTGGATTCGATGACAGATTATGAAGTCATCGCAGATTTCAGTGACGGTCAGGAAGTCATAGACTACCTGGCAGAAGGCGTGCATCCGGCATGTATTCTGATGGATCTTGTGATGCCGCGTATGGATGGAATTGAAACGACTAAATACATCAAACAGCATTATCCGGAGATTAAGATTCTCATCTTATCCAGCTATATTGACGAGGAGCATGTCATCGGCGTCATGGAAGCAGGGGCAGATGGCTATGAAATCAAAGATGCTGAACCCGGTCAACTGATAGAGACCATCAATAAAGTGGTGGCGGGGGAAAGATACTTCCATCCTTCAGTCATGACAGCAGCGGAGGCGGCAGTCTCATTGCCCCATCTTAAGAACAGACTGTCTAAACGGGAACTGGAAGTACTGGAAGAGATGACAAAAGGTCATACAAATAAGGAGATTGCGGATATTCTGTTCGTGTCCGAAAAAACGGTCAAGACACATGTCAGCCACATCTTCACGAAACTTGAGGTGACGGACCGTACGCAGGCCGCTATCTATGCGATGACTTACAACTTAATCAATAAATAAAGCGAAGATGACGTGTCATCTTCGCTTTATTTTAGCCGTTGAAATGCCAGCCTTGATCATTGTGATAAATCATCTGTCTGGTCATGCCGCCATCAACTGTAAAGACCTGACCGGTGATAAAGCTTGCTCTGGCTGAAGCAAGGAATAACATCATCTCAACGATATCTTCTGGTTTACCCACACGTCCGGCAGGGTGCTGCGAGTGGTTCGCCCCTGAAAATTCAGATTCAGTCGTATCAATCCAACCCGGCGCGATGGCATTGACTCTGACATTCAGGCTCATGGCCAGTGCGTGCGTCAGACTGGTGAGGCCGCCTTTCGCTGCTGTGTAGCTTTCCGTCTGGGACTGACTCATAGCTGCACGTGTAGAAGTGATGTTGATGATGGAACCCTCGGCCGTGAAATCGTCCTTGAAGAGCTTACTGAGATAGAACGGCGCGGCGACACCGACCTGCTGGGCGTACAGAAATTCTTCATAACTGCAGTCATCAATGCCTTTCATCAGCGGCAGTGCGTTGTTGATCAGAACATCGATCGCACCAAAGTCCTTCACCACTTTGTCGTGGAACTGGACGAGTGTCTGAGGCTGACTGATATCGCCTGTAAAATACCCGTTCTCCTGAATATCTATGACAGCGACCTCAGCCCCTTCCTGTCTGAAGCGTTCTGCGGCAGCACGTCCGATTCCTGCTGCGCCGCCTGTAATGACCACTACTTTATCTTTGAACATCTGTATCTCCTCCTTCCGGCTCAATGTGCACGATGGTCTCGATGGAGCCGAACTGTTCTTTCATCCTGGACTCAATGGCTTCAGCGATATCGTGACTCTCTTTGACAGTGAGGAGGGAATTGACTGTCACGGTGACATCGGCGAATGTGATGACGCCGTGGTTGCGACCCTTTAAGTCAATTACCCGGATGACGCCGGGAATCGTTGTGACCAGGTTCTTCATGTCGGTCAGCGTCTCGACATCAAAGCCGTCTGTCAGGGTGATGGCCGTATCCTTGAAGATATCGATGGATGTCTTCATGATGATAAGACCGACAACGACAGCTGCGATGGTATCCAGCGTATGGAAACCGAGCATCACGCCCAGGATGCCGGCAAGGGTGCCGAAGCTGACAAGCGCATCGGACAGGTTGTCGTACGCAGCTGCCTTCAGTGCGCTGGAGCCGACTTTTCTGGCGAGATTACGATTGTAGAAATAGACCCCTAACATCAGAATTCCGGAGAGCAGTGCAACGAGACCTGCCTCAAAAGTAGGGGCTGAATACTCGCCTTGAATAAAGTGAGTGATGCCCTGCACAATGACTTGAACTGACACGGCGAACATGATGAAGGACGCGATCAGTGATGCAATAAACTCCGCACGGTAATGACCGTAGTTATGGTTGGAGTCTGCCGGCCGCATAGAAATAGACAGTCCGATGAGTAAGGCGATAGAGGAGATGACATCTGTCGCGTTGTTAAGACCATCCGCCACGAGGGCATGAGAATCATTGAGATAACCGAACACCACTTTCAGGATGGTCAGCAGAATATACATCATGATACTGACGCGCGCGCCCTTTTTTGCCTGTTCCAGTTTATCTTTAATATGCATACAATCCCGCCTTTAGTTAGAATACTTCATTATTATGACGTAAAAGCCTGCTGATTTCTACAATAGAGAATACAGCCCGTGACAGCGTGAAAAAAGAGGACATCATCATTTGAATTGCGTGACTAATCTGTCAATTTACAGAGAATGGACACATATCGGCAAAAGAGCATAAAATGAGTATTTTTTTCTTTTAATTTTTTGTAAATTATATTAAGATGTTAAAGTGACTTATTGAGATGTGTATTATTTCAATTTAATGTTATTAACATTTAATGATGAGTAAATATATAAAAGAAAGGTCGAATGGAATGGATAAACAAACTTTTACAGATTTACTGCAGACAAAATTTAAGATGGTCAGAATTGAAGCTGGCTATACACAAGATACCATGGCTCAGACGATCGGTCTTTCAAAGAAAACATTAGTGCAGATTGAGAAAGAACGTGTCCTGCCTAACTGGACCACATGTGTCTCATTATGTGCGTTGTTCCGCGATTCAGAAGTGCTCCAGACAACACTTGGCGGCGATCCGCTTGAAGTGGTCCAAGTGATTTCGCGTGGTGCCTGTGCATATCCGCAGAACGATAACTTAGATGAGCTCTGGTGGGAAACGAGACGCGAAGAAGCAGGTTTTACTTTACAGTTCAACAAGATCTCAAATCTTTACCGTATTCTTGACCGTTCTAATCAGCCGCTCTATGGTTCTAATAAAGAACGCGAAGCTGAAATGTTCTTCTCTAAGAAGACAGCTGAGCAGCTTGTAAATGTTTAAGCAAACGTCATGACGTTTGCTTTTTCTTATAAAGGAGGAGCTTTATGCAGTCAATACTACTTGTTCTCTTTATGGGTCTGATTGGTGCTGTCATCGGCGGATTCACGAATTATATTGCGATCAAGATGTTATTCAGACCTTACGAACCTGTCTATGTGATGGGCCGTCAGCTGCCGTTCACACCGGGGCTTATTCCGAAACGCCGTCATGAACTGTCCCAGAAAATAGGTGAGATGGTCACCCGTCATCTGCTGACGCCTGACGTCTTTAAGGAAAAGATCATGACCGCTGAAACACGTGTCTTCTTTGAAAGATTGCTGAAAGAGCAGCTCGGGAACTTGAAAGATCAGCGTTATACGATCGGTTATTTAGCTGAGCGCTTTAACCTGGATATTGACAGCCGGCTGAACCACATGCTTGAAGAGAAGATCAAGGCAGAGCTGACCGCTGTCGCTGACCAGTATGCCGGCACCGCGCTAAGTCAGCTGCTGCCTGAGCAGACCCAGCTGGCACTCACTGAGAAAGTGAATCGGGCTGCTGATGTGCTGCTGGAGAAGTTTCAGGTGTATATCGCTTCAGATAAAGGCTATGACGATATCCTGAACATGGTTGAGAATTTTTTCACGCAAAAAGGTAAATTGATCGGTCTGCTGCAGATGCTGATGACACCGGACGCTATTGCTGAGCGCGTGCAGCGGGAGATGCTGAAGCTGACTGAGGAAGAGAAGATCAAGGCCATCATCCAGAGTGAAGTTGATAAAGAATATAGCCGTCTTATGCAGACCGCGCCTATTGATTATATTTCGGAAGAAAAAGTCCGTCTTCTGATCAACCGTTCCGTCGAGACGATCAAAGAGAAAATCAATATCGAGTACTATACACGCACGCCGCTCTATGAGCTGTTCCCCGAAGCATTCCGCTATGCAGAAAATGAAGGGATGAACCGGCTGCTTGACACAGGACTGGCACGCGTGGCAGACAGCATGCCCGCCATTCTTGACCGCCTGCATATCGCAGAGCTGATCAAAGACCAGATCGACCGTTTCCAGCTGTCATTTATTGAAGAGCTGATCATCGAAATCGCGAGTAAAGAGCTCAAGCTGATCACGCTGCTCGGCTTTTTACTGGGGGGTATCATCGGTCTCCTGCAAGGTGTCGTCGCCCTCTTTATTTGATCCTAATCAAGTGATTATCTTCCTTAAGTATGTTAAATTAGAGGAAACAGTTAGTTAAAGGAGAATTAATATGTCAGTTAATATTTATGATGATGCAAACAGATTGGAAAGCGCACTGCGCCAGAGCGAAGAGTATCAGGCGGTTAAAGCGCAATTAGAAGCGGTTAACAGCAATGAGGAATCGAAAGCCATCTTCGCAGATTTCCGCAGCATCCAGATGACTTTACAGGAAAAGCAGATGAGCGGTGAAGAGATCACAGAAGAGGATATCGCCAAAGCGAATGAGCTTGCGGGCAAGATTGAGCAGGATGAGAACATCTCAAAACTCATGCAGGCTGAACAGAGCATGGGACAGGTCATCGAAGACTTGAACCGCATCATCTTAAAACCGCTGCAAGACTTATACGGGCAAGACAACCAATAAACATGTAGAAAATAAACGAAACCTTGTTTTCGTTTATTTTTTTTAAAGAGGATAAGCCATGAAACTATATTTGAAGAATCAGGAAATGGAGCATGATCTCCTCTACCTGCAGAACATCATCAACCTTTATTATGAAGACTCTTTTCTCTTGATAGGAGAAGGGCAGCATGAACTTGCCTTCAAGGTGACAAAGGAAGAAGGCGTCACGGTGACGGGGCATCTGACGATAGACGGGGAAGTCTATACAGCGACCGCAAAGCGGACAGGCCAGGATAAGAAGACGGTGAAACAGGCCGTTGCGGAGACGCTTGTGACGATGCTGACTGCCCATACAGGCATCACGCAGAGCTGGGGGATTCTCACAGGCATCCGGCCGACAAAGCTGTATCACCGCCTTTACCGTCAGGGACTCTCACATGAAGCCATCAGCAGCAGACTGACGCAGGATTATCTGATCAGCCAGGAGAAACTTGATCTGATGAAGTCAATCGTTCACACTCAGAATGAAGCGATACCCGATCTATACGAGCTGAAGCGGGAAGTGAGTGTCTATATCGGTATCCCCTTCTGCCCGACGAAGTGTGCCTACTGCACATTCCCGGCCTACAGTATCTTGGTCCATAAGAATGATGTCCCGGAATTTCTGGTGGGTCTGCTGCATGAAATCGCTGAAACAGGTCGCTGGCTGAAAGAGAATGACATCAAGGTGACGACTATTTATTTCGGCGGCGGCACACCGACATCCATCACACCAAAAGACCTCAAGATGCTGCTGGATCAGTGCTATGCCTCCTTTGATATGTCGACGGTCAGAGAAGTGACGGTCGAAGCGGGACGTCCTGATACGATTGATGCGGAGACGCTTAAAGTGCTGAATGACTTTGATATCGACCGCATCAGCATCAATCCGCAGAGCTTTACAGATGAGACATTGAAAGCGATCGGCCGTCATCATTCTGTCAAAGAGACAGTCGACAAATTCAAGCTTGCCAGAGAATACCAGATGAATAATATCAATATGGACCTGATCATCGGGCTGCCGAATGAGGATCGTACACATGTGGCGCATTCCCTCGCTGAGACAAAGAAGCTGCGACCGGAGTCTCTTACGGTTCATACTCTCAGCTTCAAGCGCGCAAGCGAGATGACCCGCAACAAAGAGAAATATCCTGTGGCGCCGCGTGATGAGATCATGCACATGATGAATATGACCCGGCAGTTCGCTGCTGAAGAAGGCTATAAACCCTATTATTTATACCGGCAGAAAAATATTCTCGGCAATCTTGAGAATATCGGTTATGCCATTGACCAGGAATATTCGCTTTATAACATCCTCATCATGGAGGAGGTTCAGACGATCATCGGCATCGGCTGCGGTGCATCCTCTAAATTCATTCATCCCGAGACGGGCAAGATCGAGAATTATCTGAATCCGAAAGATCCGAAGAGTTACAATCAGTCATACGCGCACTATACAAGCGAAAAAATCAAAAAGTTGAATCATCTCTATAAAGTCGAAGACTAATCTTCGGCTTTTTTATGTTTCGTCGTCTTTTTTATTGTAAAATAAAGTGAAGTCACTAAACGAGGTAGATCAATGATTAAATTTATTCACTGTGCAGATTTACATTTAGATGCGCCATTCCAGCTGAGTGGCTATGTCTCAGAAGCCATCATGTCAGATATTCACCGCGCCAGCTTTGAAAGCTTCAGTACGCTGATCAAGGATGCGATTCAGCAGGAGGTTGACTTTGTCCTGATCGCTGGAGATGTCCTGGCTGCGGATAATCAGTCACTGAGAACGACCATCTTCCTGAAGAAGCAATTCCAGCGACTGAAGGATGCAGGCATTTATGTCTATATCATTCTGGGTGAGACCGGTCTGCCGCTGCGCCCGGTAAGCTGGCCGGATAATGTCATCATCTTCAATGATCAAGTCGAAAGCTATCAGTTTATTACGAAGTCCGGTGATACGGTCTATATCCACGGCACAAGCAGCGGTCATGATATCAGCTATTTTCCGACGAATCAGGTTGATAAGAGCATCCATATCGGGATGCTTTACGGCGAACTCGGCCGTGATTTCGAGCAGGAAGCACTTAACGAGAAGCTCTATCATTACTGGGCGCTCGGCGGCCGTCATAAGAGACAGCTGGTCAGTGAGATGCCTCATATTCACTATCCGGGCAACATTCAGAGCTATCTGCCTGCTGAAACAGGTCGTAAAGGCTACTTGATGGTGGAAGGCGACCATATCGAAATGAAAGTATTATTCGTGCCCGTCCAGCATATCATCTTCGGTCAGTATGAAGTCCGGGTAGAAGATCTGTCGAAGAATGGTCTCCTCAAATTACTGGAAGAATTTAAAGGGGAGCACCGGCCGGATGGCAAAGGCATCTACCAGATTGAACTGATCAATCAGGAGGAGCAGCTGATCACGCCGAAGAGACTGGCAGCGGTCAAGCGCCTTGTGCAGCAGCACGAACGTCATGATAATGCCTTTGTCTGGATCGATAAACTGACAGTGGAGCAGGTTGATACGACGACCCTGCACCGGGAATTTGATGCAGCGATGATAGAAGACGATGCCATGTTCGATCAGGCGATGCAACCGCTGTATCACGATCTGGAGATGAGCCGTTTTCTTGATGATTATACGCAGATTGACCGGGTCGCCCTGATTCATCAAGGGGAAAGAAAGCTGAAAGAAAGGCTGAAGAGCGATGAAAATTAAGAAGCTTGAGATATACGGCTTCGGCCGGCTGGAAGAGCAGCAGTTCAATCTGAATAGAAACTTCACTCAAATATACGGTGAAAACGAGACCGGCAAATCAACGATGCAGACTTTCATCCATTCACTGCTGTTCGGTTTTGGGCGGACAGAGAAACCGCTGTATGTCCCGCGCTTTACGAACCAGTACGGCGGACATATGGTGATTGACGACGCTGGTTCTGAGCTCTATATCGAGCGGGTTTACCGCGATGGCACAGAGCAGCTGACAGTTCTCTATAACAACAGCCCGAAGGATGGTGAATGGCTGCATCAGAAGTTCAACTTTATGACGGATGCTGCCTATGAGAGAATCTTTTCATTTGATGTCCTGGGTCTGCAGCAGGTGCACAAGCTGACAGAAGAGAAGCTGCAGGATTATCTGATGCAGGCAGGTGTCTTCGGTTCTACTGAATTCTCAACGCTTGAGACGGATCTGATCAAAGAAAAGCTGCGGCTTCTGTCACCGGATCATTCTGAAGGTGAGCTGAGCGATCATATAGCGGAGATTCTGAATCTGCAGCTGCAGATCAGGGATGAGGAAGTCAAGCTTGAGCGGTACGAGCAGCTGACGGCAGAACAGTTTGAACTGAAGCAGAAAATTGACGATATCAAGACACATATCCAGCAGCTGACGAAATTGCAGCAGATGAAGCAGAAAGAGATGATCTTTCATCACAGTGCCAAGGAATGGAAACAGCTGGAACTGAAGCTGAATATTGAGCCGCTGGTCTTTCCGGATCATGGGATTGAACGCTACGAAGGCTTAAAGAAACAGCTGCAGGCCGCAAGACGGGATATCGCCCTCCGTGAAGAGAAAATCAGTCAGCTCAGACGTGAGAACGCGGCCATTGAGCGACTTGCTGCGTCTGATTTTGCAACAGCAGAACAGCTGCTGCAGGAAGAGCCGCAGATTAAAGTGCATCAGAAGAACCGCGAGATGCTGGAACGGGATATCGCTGACAAAGAAGCGACATTAGAGAGATTACAGCATGATATCGGCTGGCAGGAATATCATGCGGTCACGATAGACGAAGCGCTGAAGGATCATCTGATCTATGCTTTGTCAGATAAAGAGCAGCTGAACCTGAAGGCCGCTCAGCTGCAGCGTGAAATCAGTCAGCTGTCTCGTGAAGAAGAGCTGAATGCAGATAAACTGGCAGATATCACACCGCATATCGTGACCGATGAACTCTTCAGAACAGGTATCCAGCTTTCGGAACAGCGACTGGAACTGAGCCAGAAGACAGAGCTCTATCATAAACTTGAATCTGAGCAGCAGCGGACAGCAGAGATTGAAGAGCAGAAACGGCAGAAACTGAATCTGATCTATCTGCTCGGTGGACTGGTCGGGCTCGCGACTGCGGCCTATCTCTTCTACCTGCAGTTTTACATTCCGGCATCCATACTCCTTTTGATACCGATTATCATGATGATCTTATTCTTCCAGAACAAGCCTGTTCCAAACAATCAGAACCATATCATGCAGGACGAGATCATCCAGCTGGAAACTTCAATTCAGCATCTGCAGTCACAGCTGGATGATCAGTTTGATCTGGAAGGTCAGCGGGCTCTCCGTGACAGACAGCTGCGTATTCTGGATGAGAAGGCAGCGCTTGGACGTAAAAAAGAACAACTGCAGCTGCTCCTGACTGAAGAAGAAGCGGCGCTTAAAAAAGTGAATGATACATTGAACAGAACGAAGAGCATGCTTCAGCTGAAACTCAGTTACGAAGATTCACTGCTGCCGGATGCGTTCCGGACCATCTACCGTCTGCAGCAGACCTATCAGCAGCTCCTCCAGCTGAAGGCGTCATTGAGCGCTGAGCAGCAGCAGCTTGATCACTTCAGCCAGAAGGTGAATGCCTTCAGCCTGGTCTCATCTGACGTGGCCCCCTCAGTCGTCTTCGCAGAACTTGGCGGCCTCGTCAAAACAGAGACACGCAACCGAAAAGAACAGCAGCGCCTGACAGAGCAGTTACAGCTGGCTGAAAAAGAACTGGCCACTTTGCAGGAAGGCTACAAGGAAATGGATACAGAACTGAAGCAGCTGTTCGATGAAGCAGGGGCGGCGGAGGAGTCAGACTATTACAGACAGTTTGAAGCATTCACTGAGTATCATCAGAATCTGAACCGCCATCATCAGCTGAGTCAGCTGCTTGAAGAGGAGAACTTCACATATGAAATGAGCACCCAGCTGGCAGAGCAGACATCTGAAGATCTGCGGCTCATCGAAGGACGTATCACGGATCAGCTGAAGGAATATGAACAGACCTTAAAAGAGCGGGAGCATGAACACTATCAGATCGAGCAGATGATGAAAACAATGGAAGAGGATACCACGCTGTCAGAGCTCAACCATCGTTATGCCATTGAACGTAATATCGTCAATGAGCTTGCGCTTGATTACAGTGCCCTGCATTATATAGAAGTACTGATTGATGCACATCGTCAGAGAATCAAGGGAGAGCGTATCCCGAACATCATCCGTAAAGCCTCAGAGATCTTCACGCTGCTGACAGAAGGGCGCTATATCGATGTCATCTATCTGGATGCACTGCTCGTCAAGCAT
Source organism: Macrococcus bovicus (assembly GCF_030376725.1). Lineage (NCBI taxonomy): Bacteria > Bacillati > Bacillota > Bacilli > Caryophanales > Staphylococcaceae > Macrococcus > Macrococcus bovicus. The sequence goes on along the minus strand of NZ_CP128470.1, from coordinate 1,573,327 downwards.
AAGAACGGGCAGATCTATCATCCGACCGAGCTGTCTCAGTCGACGAAAGAGTTGCTTTATATTACGATGAGACTAAGCCTGGTCGATCATCTCAGATATCTCTATCCATTTCCGATTATTATTGATGATGCATTTGTTCATTTTGATAAGCATCGTAAGGATAAGATACTGGAGTACTTGATGCAGCAGCAGGATAATCAGTACTTATATTTCACCTGCAACCGCTCGACGAATATACCGGCCAAGCAGACAATCGTACTTGAGCGCCACGAGAAGGAGTTAAAATAATGAGAACAATTGAAACATTGAAACCCGGCGAATCGGTCGAAGCATTTTTCCTGATCCACCGAGCTGTCCAAGGGGTGACCAATCAAGGAAAACCGTATCTGACCTTATATCTGAAGGACAAGAGCGGTGATATAGAAGCAAAAGTCTGGACGGTTACAGAACAGGATATCAAACTGCTGCAGCCGGAGAAACTGGTCAAAGTTAAAGGCGATGTCATTGATTATCGCGGCCGCAAGCAGATGAAAGTCAATCAGTTCCGCTTAGCGACAGAAGAAGATGGCATTAAGCTTGAACATTTCCTGGAAGCGGCGCCCATCTCTGCCCAGGAGATGTCCGACCAGCTGATGACCTATGTCATGGATATAGAGAATGCCAATCTGCAGCGCATCACCCGTCTGTTACTGAAGAAATATCAGCAGGAATTTCTGGTTTTTCCGGCAGCAAGTTCCAACCATCACAATTTTGTCTCCGGTCTCCTCTACCATGTGATGACCATGCTTAAGCAGGCAGAAGCTCTGTGCGCAATCTATCCATCACTGAATAAGAGTCTGCTCTATGCGGGCATTATTCTGCATGACATGGGGAAAGTGAAGGAACTGTCCGGTCCTGTGGCGACGAGCTACACGGTGGAAGGCAATCTGCTCGGTCACATCTCCATCATGAGTGATGAAGTAGCGGAGATGGCGCGTGAGCATGGAATTGAAGGTGAGGAAATCATGCTGCTGAGACATCTGATTCTCGCGCATCACGGCAAACTGGAGTATGGTTCACCTAAACTGCCGATGGTCAAAGAAGCAGAGATCCTTCACTTCATCGACAATATCGATGCCCGTATGCAGATGTTTGATAAACATCTGAAGAAAGTGGAGAAAGGGCAGTTCTCAGAACGGATATTCGCGCTGGAAGGCCGACAGTTCTATAAACCGCAGACACTGGAATAATAAAAATGCTCTGATCTTAAGGATCAGAGCATTTTTATTACTGCTGTGAAGCTGTAGTATTGAGGATTTTCTCCTCAATGATTTTCTTCAGGTCTTCATCTTTATAATCGACGTTGTAGTCTTTTAAGAGTTTTTTGTAGGCATCGATCATCAGCTCAGGTTTTTCCTGTACTTTAGTCTGACGGATCTTCTCTTTTAAGGCCTCTTTCTGCTTAGCGAAATCATCCTGTTTTTCTGCTTTGATGATGTGGTAGCCATAATCCGATTTAACAAGACCGGACATTTCGCCTTCTTTCAGCTTGAACAGCGCTTTCTCGAATTCCGGCACTGTATCGCCTTTTGCGACATAGCCGAGTTCGCCGCCTTTTTCTTTTGTACCGGTGTCACCGGACTCTTTTTTAGCCAGGCTTGCAAATTGGTCTGGGTCTTTTTTCAGCTGCTCGAGAATTGACTGTGCTTTCTCTTTCGCCTTCGCATCCGATAAGCCGGAAGGATCAGATGAAGATTTCACTTTAATCAGAATATGAGAGGCTTTTTTGACGCTGTCTTTCACTTCGTCGTCAGAAACTTTCACCGTGTCGTTCATCAGCTGTTTCTGATAAGCCTCTGTCAGACGGGACTCTTTATATTTGTCTGCTGTCATACCAGGTGACTGCTGCTGCAATAAGGCTTCGAACTGCTCTTTGCCACCGTATTTCTTGATTTCAGCATCGACATCGTCCTTGATTTTCTGCTCATCTACTTTCTTGCCATACTTATCTTTCAGGATGTCATTGAGTAGAATCTGGAAGGCATTCTTCGCGATTTCTTCTTTGCCGATCTGATCGATCACATGGGTCGTTGTGACGTCTCCCGCCTTAGAAGTGATCAAAGTCTTGCCTTCATCGCCATTGCCGCAAGCTGTCAGTCCAAGTACTGAAACAGACAGGAGGGCTGGTACTACTGCTTTTTTTAGTTTCTTCATTGTCAATCTCCTTTTCTTTGCTCATTCTAGCATAGCATTTCATTATGAAAATATCATGAAATTATATGTCGAACTTCGTGAGTAACTCCAGACCATGCTTCCGTTCCTCGACGAAAGAGCAGTTATGAGAGGCCAGCAGATACTTCATATAAATGAAATCAACAAATGACAGACCTACATTCATTGAGAATAGAAACAGAAAATAATGTCCGTATAGCGGATACCACACTGCAGCGGTCAATGTCAGTGCTGAGATAATGATAAACGGCATAACGAGTGTAATGAGAAAGCGCCCTTTACTGATGGGGTGGTTGAGCCTGATGTTCAGGATCGGCAGAAACCCCATTGCTGTGACTTTCTGGATGATGATAGAGCCTAAGTCATTCATGAACATGATGATGTGACAGAATTTGTGTAACGGATAAACAGCCAGACATGCCCCGACAAACAACAGAAAATACTTGTCGCTGAAGTGATCGCTGACAAAAGAACTGAAAACCTCAAATGAAACAAGGAAGGTGATGACAGTGATGAGAAATGAAGTGAAAATCAATCGCTGACGGCCATACGTGTGTTTCAGGTTGAGTTTCTTAGTACATGAATACATGAATAATGCTCCTTATCAGTCATATTATCTTATGCATTATGCCTCACTGTCCTCATTTTCGTCAAGCAGTATTTCGAGAAGGTCATGATGGCTTTTATCCAGCTGCTCGATAAAGTCCCGGCCATAAATCTGAGAGACAATATATTTCAGGTCGCTGAAAGCGGGCATCGTCAGCATGACCTTCTGATATTCTAAAGCGGCATCATGCAGACGGTCGTCCGTATTCTCGTAGTTCTTATAGGTTTCATATAGAAGATCCTTGCCTTTTTCAGTCAGTTCAAGATATGTATTACGTTTATCCGACTCGCTTTTCGGCATCCGTAAATAGCCGCGCTTCTCGAGATTCTTCGCAAAGTTGAAGACCGTTGAGACATGCATGACACCGTACTGGGAGACCTGTGAAATCGTTGCTTTTTCCAGATTGCGGATAATGACGAGGATATGATGTTCGTTGATGTTCAGGTCATATGGTTTGATCCAGTTCTGCCAGTCCTTTTCGACCGTCTTCCATAAAGCTTTGCTCAGCTGAGAGACGTGATGAGTAAAGAGCATTTGTTCGATGATTTCGCGGTCACGCTTCAAAAAAATTCCCCCTTCAATAGGTCATAGAGAAAGCATGATGCGAGGACATCATGCTTTAATAAGTGCAATTGATTTATTTTAACATAAGGCTATTTTTTAGAGAATGTTTCTTTTACTTCATCTGCACGATTTTTGACATTTTCGACATTGGACTTCAGATGTTTGATGTTCGGCTCAATGTCGCTCTTATAATTGGCAATCATTTCTTTGACTTCAGTGCCCAGTTCTTTGATGAGCTTCTGGCTTTCTTCTTTGGTCTGCATCGCATAGTTCTTCAGGTCACCGATTTCTGTCTTCAGCTGATTAACCTGAGCCTTGGCATCAGTAGAATTCGCCATGAAATTACGCTGTACTTCAGAGCCAGGCTTGGCTGCGTTCAGCAGTGCAGTCGCAGCACCTGCTGCAAGTCCGACCGTAAAGCCGGCAGCAATATGTGTGATTTTCATAAGATGATTCCTCCAATTGGTTTTCCTTAGTTATACCCCTAATTCTGACTATCAAGCATTCTTTATTTGCTCAGCGAGTGCAGTCATGGCGTCAGCGTCGAATGCATCGCTATGCGTCTGCCACTTGTAACCGAAGCCGTCGATATCGTCCTGATAACGCGGCATGATATGGAAGTGGAGATGGAAGACGCTCTGGTCGGCGAATGCACGGTTATTCTGCACGATGTTGATGCCGTCAGGTTGCAGGGTGGCATCTATCATCTGTGCGACTTTCTGGACGGAAGTGATGACATGGGCCAGCACTGCAGGTTCTGTCTCGAGCAGATTCTGACTGTGTTTCTTAGGGACGACAAGCGTGTGCCCTTTAGCGACCTGTGAGATATCAAGGAAGGCATAAGTATACGCGTCTTCATAAACTTTGTAGGACGGGATGTCACCGCTGATGATTTTGCAGAAAATACAGTCTGTCATAGTAGGTCCTCCTGTAAAATAGATATATTTTTATTTTAGCCATATCAATAGGTGAATACAAAGGATATTTGATACAATATGAAATAATCCTTAGGAGGTGCGCGAGTTTGACAGTAGAAGTAAGACATCTGACAGGTGGGTACGGCAATCAGCCTGTCATTCACGATATAGATTTCACATTGAAAAAAGGCGAAATCGTCGGGCTGATCGGCTTGAACGGTGCCGGCAAAAGCACGACGATCAAGAATATGCTGGGACTCCTTCAGCCGATGAAAGGGGATATTGCCATCGATGGCATCGCACTTAGTGAAGCCCCTTATGATTACCGCCGGAAAATCAGCTATATTCCGGAGTCCCCTGTCCTGTATGATGAACTGACATTAGAAGAGCATATTGATATGACTGCTATGGCATACGGACTGACCAAGGAAGAAGCGATGACGCGCAGTCAGCCGCTGCTGAAAACATTCAGGCTGGCAGATAAGCTGAAGCAGTTTCCCCAGAATTTCTCTAAAGGGATGAAGCAGAAGGTCATGATTATCTGTGCATTCATCAGTCAGCCTGAACTCCATATCATCGATGAACCGTTCCTTGGACTTGACCCGCTCGGTATACAGTCGATGCTTGACTTGATGGTAGAGGCACGCGCGGCCGGTCGCACGGTCCTGATGAGTACACATATACTTGCGACCGCTGAGAGGTACTGCGATTACTTTCTGATCATGCACCAAGGTCATTTAGTGGCTAAAGGCACTATTCAGGAGCTGCAGTCTCAGCTCAGTATGCCTGGTGAATCCCTGGATGCAATCTATATCAAGCTGACGCAAGGTGATCAACATGTATAATGCGAAGTCGCTTTATCAGAAACGAGCAGGTGCGAACACTAAAGAAATCGCACGGTACAGCCGTTTTATCTTCAATGGGCACTTCATCATCTTCCTGTCCATCGCCTTCGGTGCGCTGATGCTGCAGTACAGCCAGCTCTTAAAAGCACTGCCGGACGGTATAGACTACCATCTGATCATTGCCTTTATCCTGGCGCTGGCGACACTGGCGCCGCTGCGCACTTATTTCAGAGAAGCGGATCAGGTTTTTTTACTGCCTTATGAAGCACAGCTGGATGAGTATGTCAGAAAGAGTATAGCGGACTCTGCTATACGGCGCTGCCTGCTGTTCACAGTCCTGTTTGCCATTCTGCTGCCGCTTTATCATGCGGGGACATATTTCTCTATGCACGGGGCTATCATGGCTTATTTGACAGGTGTTATCGGTATAGGCACCGGCCTGCTGCTGCGCTTTTATTTCCTGAAAATCAGTGTCTCAAATCTGAGCGTCAATATAATGCTGTTCATCGTACTGATATCAGGAATCTATATGTCGCTTGACGGCAGCTGGTTTACAGGAGTGGCCTCGCTTGTGATGCTGCTCGGCCTGCTGCTTCTCGTCCGTCATATAGCTGAGAAACGTGTCTATCCGTGGGAAACGCTGGTTGAATACGAAAAAGACCTGACACAGCGGCAGTATAAATTCATCAATCTCTTCACTGATGTCAGAGGATTGAAGGACAATGTGCGGCGCCGCCCTTATCTCGATCTGCTGCTGAAAGACCGGGCGTACAATCATGATGGTATGTTTCTGTTTCTGTTCAAACGTAATTTTGTGCGCAGTAAAGATGCATTCTGGATTATTATCCGGCTTGTGGTGATAGGCGGTCTGATTATCTGGCTTGTCCATCAGCCTGTTATCGCTGCGATCATCGGTGTCTTTATGATCTACATTGTTGTCCTCCAGTCATCACAGTTCTATAAACAGCAGGCCTATCAGTTATGGCCGCAAGTCTGGCCGGTAGCGGAAAATAAAGTAGTAGAGGGTTTCCAGAAATTCCTCTGGCAGCTCTCACTCGTAGTGACAGTGGTCGTTGCAGTTATTTATATCTGCCTGTATCCTGGCACCTTCTATTATGTACTGTTTTTCTTTGCGATCATGTGGTGGACCAACCAGCAGGTCATGTCGAAACTGAAGAAACGCATGGTGCTGCTGAAAGATTAGGTGGTGGTCAGGTGTTATGAGCGATAAACACAGAATATCGCTCATAATGACAGGAAAACGGTGCTGTCCCCTGAGTTATGAGCGATAAACACAGAATATCGCTCATAATGACAGGAAAATGGTGCTGTCCCCTGAGTTATGAGCGATAAACACAGAATATCGCTCATAATGACAGGAAAACGGTGCTGCCCCCTGAGTTATGAGCGATAAGCACAGAATATCGCTCATAATGACAGGAAAACGGTGCTGCCCCTTGAGTTATGAGCGATAAATGCCAGATGGCGGACATAACGTCTGTCACGACAAAGAAGACCGGCAGCTGCCGGTCTTTTTTATTCCTCTGTTCTTTCTGCTGGCTCATAAGGCCGTAATAATTTAGTGAATTGAACGTTCGAGATGAAATCAGCAGACTGATACTGCTTCAAAGAGTCGTCATAATATTGGCGATAGACGGAACTTTTTCTGAAGTCTTCTGCAGATTCAGCTGTAGCGAACTGAAAGAGGACGATATAAGTCTGGCCTCTATGGGGTCTCAGCAGCTGGTAAGCCTGATAGCCATCATATTCACTGAAGTCGCTATGTCCTGTTAAGGTCATCTCAGCGACTTTTTGTTTTTCTTCACTGACCTGGAAGTATCTCAGCAGAAGTACACCTTCTCCGTTCACTGTGCCTTGCTGTTCGACCACTTCATAGGCTTCTCCTGAACTGAAGACTGTTTTGTCTTCTGTTGCTTCATAGACCACGATATCCTCCGGACCCGCATATTTAATAATGTTACGCGCCGGATATTTCTGTATTAAGCGCTCCATATAGTAATCAGAGCCATGGGTAAAATAAACGTTCATCGTTCTACACCTCGTTATCTTTTTCTTTCTATTTACCACTTATACCCCTTATTATGTCATATTTATGACAAATTCTTAATTGAATACGGGCTACGTCCGAGTATGGTAAAATAGTGAGTATTCAAAAGACACAGGAGGACTGGTTAAATGCCATTCAACGATACAATTTTAAAGGCGGCTTATGGTGAAAAAACAACCCATACGCCGGTATGGTTTATGCGCCAGGCTGGCAGAAGTCAGCCGGAATACAGAAAGATCAAAGAGACGCATTCTCTGTTTGAAATCACACATGATCCTGAGCTTTGTGCTTACGTGACGAAGCTGCCTGTGGATCAGTACAATACAGATGCCGCGATTCTCTATAAAGATATCATGTCGCCTCTTGGTGCCATCGGAGTAGATGTCGAAATCAAGTCAGGTATCGGTCCCGTCATCGGCAATCCTATCCGCTCTATTCAAGACGTCGAGCGTCTAGGGGAAATCCATCCGGAAAAAGATGTGCCTTATATTCTGGATACGATCAGACTGCTGACGACTGAACAGCTGAATGTGCCTTTGATCGGTTTCACGGGTGCACCTTTCACACTTGCCAGCTATATGATAGAAGGCGGTCCTTCCAAGAACTACAACAAGACGAAGGCGATGATGTATGAGCAGCCTGAAGCCTGGCATCTGCTGATGGAGAAGCTGAGCGATATGTGCATCACCTACACGCACGCACAGATTGATGCAGGCTGCAAGATGATTCAAGTCTTTGATTCATGGGTCGGCGCACTTAATAGAGCAGACTATCATGAATTTATCGCGCCGCACATGCACCGTATTTTCGCGGGCATTAAAGAGAAGAATGTGCCGGTTACAACATTTGGTGTCGGTGCAAGTCACTTAATAGAAGAATGGAACGCACTGCCGGTCGACGTGCTCGGTCTTGACTGGCGTCTGCAGATAGAAGAAGCACGTGCAAAAGGGATTACGAAGACTTTACAGGGTAACCTGGATCCGGCCATTCTGCTCGCGCCTTGGCCGGTCATTGAGTCACATCTGAAACGCATATTAGATCAGGGGTTGCAGTCAGACAGCTATATCTTCAATTTAGGACACGGTGTCTTCCCGGAAGTGCAGCCGGATACGCTGCGCCGCGTCTCTGAATTCGTTCACGATTATTCAGCACAATACAAAAAATAAAGGAGCTTGACCATGGGGAAAAAAGGGTTACTGGTTATGGCATATGGCACGCCGTACAAAGAAGAGGACATTGAACCGTACTACACACATATCAGACGTGGACGTCGACCGTCTGAAGAAGCACTGCAGGATTTAAAAGACCGCTATCAGGCTATCGGTGGCATCTCACCTCTGGCGGGGATGACAGAACGTCAGGCAGAGGAACTGCGCGATGCGCTGAACAAGGAGACAGGCGATGATTACACACTGTATATCGGCCTCAAGCATATTGCACCTTTTATTGAAGATGCGGTTAAACAGATGGCTGATGATGGTGTCACTGAAGCGGTCACCATTGTCCTGGCGCCACATTATTCCAACTTCTCAGTCGGTTCTTATAATAAACGTGCGGCAGAAGAAGCAGAGAAATACGGCATCAAACTGCAGCATGTGACAGATTTCTATCGTCAGGAGAAGTTCATTCAGTACTGGACGGAACAGGTCAATACGACGCTCGACCGCATCACTGAACCTCACTGGCAGGAGACCGTGCTGATCGTCAGCGCGCATAGTCTGCCGGAGAAAATCAAGGCGGCAGGAGACCCGTATCCGGAGCAGATGGCTGAGACAGCAAAGCTTATCGCGGAACATTCCAACATCATCCATGTTGAACGTGGCTGGCAGTCAGAAGGGAATACACCGGATCCATGGCTTGGGCCTGATGTGCAGGATTTAACACGTGCACTGTATGAACAGCATGGCTATAAGAACTTCATCTATACACCGGTGGGCTTCGTCTGTGAACACTTAGAAGTGCTCTATGACAACGACGTAGAATGTAAAGTGATCTGTGATGAGCTGGGCGTCAATTACTACCGTCCTGAGATGCCGGGCACTCATCCTCTCTTTATCGGTACGATGGTTGACGAGATCAAGTCAGTATTAAAATCATAAGAAAAGAAGTGAATCGTAATGAAGAAAGTCGCAATCATTGGTGCAGGTATTACGGGACTGTCAGCAGCCTATTATCTGGAAGATGCAGAGATAGAAGTTTTAGAGCAGTCTGACCGTCCAGGTGGCAAGATTAAGACTTATCAGCGGGACGGCTATACGATAGAACTGGGACCTGAATCCTATCTCGCCCGCAAATCAATCATGACAGAACTCGCCACTGCCATCGGTCTAGGTGACGATATCGTGGCCAATCAGATCGGGCAGTCTTACATTTATGCGAAGAATCAGCTGTACCCGATGCCGGGCGGCTCCATTATGGGGATTCCAACAGAAATCAAGCCGTTTCTTGAGACACGCTTGCTGTCGCCCCTCGGTAAAGTACGCGCGGGTATGGATTACTTCATCAAGCCGGACAAGATGACGACTGATATCTCTGTCGGTGCTTTTTTCAGAAAACGTTTAGGCAACGAAGCGCTTGAGAATCTGATTGAGCCGTTATTATCAGGTATTTACGGTGCAGATATCGATAGACTCAGCTTGAAATCGACATTTCCTAACTTCAAGGAGCAGGAAGAGACGCACGGCAGTCTCATCAAGGGCATGCGTGACCAGAAGAAGAAAGCCCCTAAAAAAACTGAAACGACGGGTCAGTTCCGTCAGTTCAGAAACGGTCTTCAGAGCTTTATCGACCGTTTAGCAGAGACAGTGACTGACAAAGGAGCCAAGATCCGCTATAACAGTGAGGTGACAGCCGTTCAGCAGTCAGGAGACGGCTATCTGGTCACCGTAAACGGACAGGAAACGTATTATGACAGAGTGATTGTCACTGTGCCGCATACCGTTTTCAGCAAGTGGTTTGAAGATGCGCCCCTTCGTTATTTCAAGCATATGGAGACTACAAGTGTGGCGACTGTCGTCATGGCATTTGACGAATCACAGGTGAAGAATGAGGAGAATGGAACAGGCTTTGTCATCGCCCGTAATTCTGATACGGTGATCACTGCCTGTACATGGACAAGTAAGAAGTGGACACACTCAACACCGGCGGGCAAGGTCCTCTTACGGGCTTATGTCGGTCGCCCGGGTGATACAGTCGTCAAGGATCATGACGATGCAGAACTAGTGAAGCTGGCACGCCATGACCTGGACAAGATGATGGATATCAACGGTGAGCCGGAATTCACCATTGTGACACGTCTGATGAATAGTATGCCGCTGTATGAAGTGGGTCATATTGACCGCATTCATGCGATTCAGCGGTATATGAGAGAAACCTATCCTGGCCTGATACTGACCGGGGCTTCCTTTGAGGCAGTCGGCCTTCCAGACTGCATCGCTCAGGCGAAATCAGCAGCAGAAGAAATCAATAAAGACAATTACATTGCGTAATTGTCTTTATTTTGGTACTGTCAGAAAAAAGGAGGCTATCTTATGAAATTTATCAGCAACAATAACATTACGGATCCACGCATCAATCTGGCGATGGAGGAGTATATCCTGAACAATCTGACGAATGACTCCTATTTTCTGTTCTATGTCAATGAACCATCCATCATCATCGGCAAGAATCAGAATACTTATGCAGAAGTCAACCAGAAGTACGTTGATGAACATCATATCCATATCGTCAGACGTATCTCAGGCGGCGGCGCTGTCTATCATGATCTGGGAAACCTGAACTTCAGCTTTGTGACGCATGCTGATGAGGATAGCTTCCATAACTTCAAGAAATTCACGATGCCGATTGTGGAAGCACTCAATGAGATGGGTGTGAAAGCAGAGCTGTCCGGCCGTAATGATCTGCAGGTCGGCAGCCGTAAGATCTCCGGCAATGCGATGTTCCAGGCCAAAGACCGCATGTTCTCACACGGCACGCTGATGCTGGACAGCAACATTGATGAAGTTGTCAGAAGTCTGTCAGTGAGTGAAGAGAAGCTGATTACAAAGGGCATCCGTTCCATTCGCTCACGCGTCGCGAACATCACAGAGTTTCTGGATGAACCCATTTCTATGGAAGCGTTCAAGGAACGACTGCTGAACCATATCTTTGAAGGCAATGTTGAGGAATATGTCTTATCTGAAGAGGACTGGCAGGCCATTCACCAGCTAAGCCGTGAGAAGTATCAGACATTTGAATGGAACTACGGCAAGAATCCCGCTTACAACTATGAATCCAAGCAGAAATTCCCGGGCGGACTGGTCGACCTGAAATTAAATGTGAAAAAAGGGCTGATCACTGAAGCCAGAATATTCGGCGACTTCTTTGGAGTAGGGGAAATCAAGGAAATAGAAAATAGATTGGTCGGTGTCCCGCATCAGACACAGGCCGTGGCACAGGCAATTGCAGATATTGATTTCGCTCATTACTTCGGGCGCGTGGAACGAGAGGAATTTCTCAGCCTGCTGGCATAAAAAAATAAGAGGTTAATCACATAGTGGTTAATCTCTTATTTTTATTCACGATGATTAGTAGACATCTATATAGCCTCCAGCTTTTTCAGCGCTGTCGTATATAACAGGAAATCCTGTTCATTATGGTTAAGGAGGGATTCTTCAATCAACTGCTGGTATTCCCTTTTCTGATTCTCGCGCATCGCATCTTCAATCAGCAGCTCAATATATAGATTGTTTAAATTGCCGATAAACATCTCAAGACCGTTTTGATTTAACTGTTGCATAGTGAACGCCTCCTTTTGAATAATTGTTCCCATTATAACTGAAAATCAAACTCGTTACAAGAATATTCTGAAAATTAAATGAGGAAATATATCATTTTTGACAATAAAGTAAAAATTGTAAATTAAACATATTTTAAGGTAATTTATAATGAAAATGAGTATAATTGACTAAAAACCCCTGGAGGACTAAATGGCGACTTTTCGATATATTATCAGAGAGACAACGATGTACATCAAACCGATTATTGAAGGTCATAAACTGAAATCAGAGATTAAGGAATACGGGAAAAACCCTGTAGTGATTGACCAGAAACCTCTGACGATCATAGAACAGTCCTGCCATTTCTATAACACGACATATGTCGCAAGGAAAGAGACGACGCGTATCATCGCAGATATCTGCCATAAGCCACCGATTGTCATCAAGCCGGAGACCTCCACCTATTTCTTTCCGAGCCATAGTGACCGTGTCGCTGAGGGCTACTGGTTCAACCTGCTGCTGATCAACTCCTACGGTAAGGGAAAATTCAACGATACACGGATCACCTTTGATGACGGCAGTGAGATGGTCTTTCCGGTCAGCCATCACATCATCAATACCCAGTATCTGCACACGTTGAAGCTTGAATATTGTCTGCGTACCAAATCACTGAAAAACGATAAGCTGAAGAGTGAAATTGACTATAAGAAAGCGAATATGAATATCTACGAAGTCCTCGCCATGTATGCGCTCTTGGATCAGCAGGTGTAAATCTTCCATAAAAAAATTTACTAAAAGCCTTGTAAAAAAAGCTGTAATTGTTATAATAATATTTGTCTTAAAAATTAATCCACAGTAGCTCAGTGGTAGAGCTATCGGCTGTTAACCGATCGGTCGTAGGTTCGAGTCCTACCTGTGGAGCCATGGAGTAGTACTCAAGTGGCTGAAGAGGCGCCCCTGCTAAGGGTGTAGGTCGGGTAACCGGCGCGAGAGTTCAAATCTCTCCTACTCCGTTATAAAACCATCACGTCTGTGATGGTTTTTTTGTGTCTATTTATTTAAATCACACTTAAGAATATGAAGGCCAGTAAAAGTTTGTGATATAATGAACATAACAAATGGAAGGGACTGATACGATGAAAATAGCAGTAGCAGGCGCAGGTGCAATGGGCAGCAGAGTGGGATTATATTTGACGCAGGCAGGTCAGGATGTGGTACTTCTGGATGACTGGCAGACGCATATTGATGCGGTGACGGCGCATGGTCTGAAAGTCCATACCCTAGGAGAAACAGAATATCATCCTGTGTCGATCAGAAGCTTTAAAGACTATAGTATGCCGGTGGACCTGGTGATTGTGCTGACTAAAGCGATGGCCGCTGAAGAGAAGATCAAGCAGCTGATGGCACAAGGGGTCATCACGGCAGAGACGAATGTCATGTCGATGATGAATGGTCTCGGTCACGGGGACCTGCTCAGAAAATATATAGCCGATGACAAAATACTGCTCGCTGTGACGATGTGGTCTGCAGGCTTCAATGGACCCGGCGAAGTGACGCTGGAAGGGACAGGCAATATTGAATTCGGTCGCATGGACGGCACAGTAGATGATTTTGTCAAGGAACTGAATGCCATCTTTAACGAAGCACAACTGAATGGCAGGATCAGTGAAGACGTCGTCACGAGCATCTGGAATAAGGCGCTGGTCAACTGCTGCTTCAATACGTATTGTGCAGTGACAGATAAGAGAATCGGGGAGTTCGGCGCCTATCCACATGCTGATGATATGCTGGTTCCGCTAATGAAAGAAATCATTGCAGTCGGTGAACGAAAAGGGGCGCGACTTGATTTCGACGCGACTCTGAATAAATTTCATGCCATGTACAGTCCGGAGGTAGTGGGGCTGCACTATCCTTCCATGCATCAGGATATTCAGAACGGCCGAAAGACAGAGGTAGACTTTCTGACAGGCCGGGTGGCAAAGTATGGCCGTGAGTTCGGTATCCCAACGCCGTACTGCGATATTTTAACGCATCTTGTTCACCAGATTGAAAAATAAAGGAAATCATAGACAGGGAATGCCGGCAGAATTCCCTGTTTTTTGATTGATGTTCAATTTATTGTTGACGTCTTTACAATTTCTTTATATACTTAAAAAGTCCTTTCAAAACGGCGCAGCAATAACGTTTAACTATTTACACTTTTTAATAATTGACTCGTAAATACAGTAAATGATATATTAGCTGAGTAACATTTTTTATTGACGCGGGATGGAGCAGTCTGGTAGCTCGTCGGGCTCATAACCCGAAGGTCGGTGGTTCAAATCCGCCTCCCGCAATTATAAGTGGTCCCGTGGTGTAGCGGTTAACATGCCTGCCTGTCACGCAGGAGATCGCGGGTTCGATTCCCGTCGGGACCGCCATTGTATGGCTCAGTAGCTCAGTCGGTAGAGCAATGGATTGAAAATCCATGTGTCGGCGGTTCGATTCCGTCCTGAGCCACCATTTCTGGCGATTGTGGCGAAGTGGTTAACGCATCGGATTGTGGTTCCGACATTCGTGGGTTCGATTCCCATCAGTCGCCCTTTGTTTATGCGGGTGTAGTTAAATGGTATAACCTCAGCCTTCCAAGCTGATGTCGTCGGTTCGATTCCGATCACCCGCTCCATTATGATTCCACAGTAGCTCAGTGGTAGAGCTATCGGCTGTTAACCGATCGGTCGTAGGTTCGAGTCCTACCTGTGGAGCCAGGCCCCTTGGTCAAGCGGTTAAGACACCGCCCTTTCACGGCGGTAACACGGGTTCGAATCCCGTAGGGGTCATATATCAGAGGTGAAATATCGCTTCTGATTTTTTTTATGGAGGGTTGTCCGAGCTGGCCGAAGGAGCACGCCTGGAAAGTGTGTAAACGTCACAAGCGTTTCGAGGGTTCGAATCCCTTGCCCTCCGTTACCAAAGCCTTTAATTTAAAAGGCTTTTTTATTTTACATAGAAATTTTTGGGGTTTGTAGCTATAATAAGTATAATTCTTGAACAAGATTGGTGTATGATATGAAAAAAAAGAAAATGACAATACGTCAGGCGCTGGAACAGCTTGATTACCCTTTGACTTATAAAAAATTCTCCAAAACCTTCAAAAAAATCAAAAAGAACGAACGCCGTTTCTTTATCAAGCTTTTAAAAGTGTACTGTTCAGAGATAAAGAATCATGAACTCGTCTATCTCGCTTCAGCCAGTCAGCTGAACCTGAACCAGAAAGGGCTGGTTATTGTGCTGGCAGACCGTCTGATGCTGATACATAGCAAAGAGCGCGCTAAAATCATTCATTTTGACGAAATTGAATTCAACAAAATTGCGCAAGTGGATTTTGAGCGGATGGACGAAAGTGACAATGATATATATGGCTCATTGTTCCTGAAAGTGGCCCGTAAGAATATGGGGACTAAAAATTACAATGTCCGCGGCATCCTTAAAGAGGATTTGCCTAAGCTGACTGAATTCATTAAAATGAAGAAGTCATAACATTTAGGAGGCGGAATCATGAAGGAATATAAGATGAATATTGATAAACTTGTGCAGTATGCAGAACTGAAAGCAGGTCAGTTCGGTGTTGATTACCGTGAACATCATGAAGAAGATGAAGTGAAAGAAGTCGCACCAAAAGCAATCACTGCACGCGGAACGTCAGTGATCCTGGACTATGATGCAAAATCCTATGAAATTGATTTGACGCAGTCCGGCCTTAAAGGAGAAGTGACAGCTGAAGATGCACAGGCTGTTGCGGACCGCATGACTGAATTTTACCGTTTCAGCTAAGCAAAAAGACCGAATCCATGGATTCGGTCTTTTTTATATACCTGTAATAGCGGATAAGTAGATGCCGATAGCCAGCAGGAAGCCGAAGACAGTGTTGAACTGTCCGGTCACTTTCATGGCTGGCATCAGTTCGATCGGCTGATCGCCTTTGAAGAAACGTCTGACTGCTTTGACCGGCAGGTTCACGCTCAGGAAGACAATGAGCAGGAAGAGAGAACCATAATCTTTCGTGAAGGTCACATAAAGAATAATGATAAAGCTGAGCGCATACAGGATGGCCATAGTGATAATGGCGATATTTTTTCCGACCAGAATGACAAAGGTCTTGCGGCCGCTGATCTTGTCTTTCACCCGGTCGCGGATATTGTTGGCCATATTGATCATACCGATATTGATGGAGACCGGAATGCTCAGTACGGCCGGATAGACGCTTAAATGACCGGTATGAATATAGAACGTGATCATGATGATCACAAAGCCCATAAAGAAGCCTGCAAAGATTTCGCCGAAAGGTGTCCAGGAGATAGGCACGGGGCCGCCCGTATAGAAGTAGCCCACTGCCATGCAGACGATGCCGACGAGCAGGATCAGCCATGATGACTGCGAGCAAATATAAAGGCCGAGAATCGCTGCGATAATATAGAAAGCGACCGCCAGGTTATAGACGGATTTTGGCGACATGCCGTTACGGACGATGGCCCCGCCGATGCCGACGGACGTATGATCGTCCAGTCCGCGTTTATAGTCGAAATATTCATTGAACATATTCGTTGCCGCCTGGATCAGCAGGCAGGCGATCAGCATGACAATGAGCAGGTCGAAACGGACATCACCGAACACTTTTGCTGCCGCTGTACCGACCAGCACCGGTACAAATGAAGCGGTCAGGGTATGGGGTCGCATCAGATGATAATATTTTTTGAAACCTGTGTGTGTAGCAAGATGTTCTGACATTTTTAAGCTCCTATTCCTTCATATCTGCTTAAATTTTATGCTTTATTGAAATCTTAGTCAATGCAGGAGCGAGAATCCTACGCAGAAGACTTAAAAATGGTAAAATAGATAGGACTAAAAAGAATTTGAAAGAAGCTGAATGTATGTCGACAGGAAATATTCAAATTAAAGAGCAGGCAGGCGCCTATGAATCACCCGCTGAACTGTTCAAGGCCGCTGCCCGCTATAAGGGTGAGCGTTATTTCTATATGAATAAAGATAAAAGTGAATGGCTGATCGGTCTTGGACATGCTTATATCATTAAGGATGAGAGCCGTAATCCCGAGCTGATTACAGAGCAGTTCCAGGCACTGCTTGATCAAGCGGAACAACCGCATCATATCCGTCTCTTCGGCGGCTTTCAGTTTGATGCCGGAGACAGTTCCTTATTTGATGCGTTCGGGCATAGTCATTTCATCTGGCCGAAGATCCAGATACGCTGCCAGCATAATCAGCTGACATACACTTATACAGATATGACCGATGAGGAAATCTTAAACTGGCGTTCAGACGACGAGGTCAAAGCACCAGTCGTGCAGTCTGTCGCCAACCTGAATGAAGGGCAGTTCCTGCACAACGTTGCGACAGCCGTTGAAGCGATGAAAGCCGAGCAGTTTGATAAGGTCGTCTTATCCAGACAGAAGAAAGTGGTCATGGATGCACCGGTGGATAGTGCATGGCTGATAGAGCGCGGACTGCAGAATGAGGAATACAGCTATTTTCTGTTGCTGGAAGAACAGGAAAGTACATTTGTCTCACGTACCCCTGAGCAGCTGGTCAAAGTCGAGGATCATCAGCTGTCGACGAATGCAATCGCCGGCACGATGGCAAGAGAGGGTGACCAGGCCGCACAGAAATTAATGAATGACCCTAAGAATCGAGTGGAGCATGATATTGTCGTCAGAAGTATCACTGCAGATATTGAGCCCTTCACGTCCCGCATGAATATACCTGATGCGCCTGAAATCATGACGAACCGCTTCGTCTATCATCTTTATACACCGATTACGGCACAGCTGGAAAAAGGGAATGTGCTGAGCATCAGTCATGCCCTGCATCCGACGCCGGCACTCGGCGGCTTTCCGAAAGAGGCGGCAGCGACATTTATCGAACAGGCAGAAGGTGACCGCGGCTTCTACGGTGCGCCGATGGGATATGTGACAGCTGATGGCGAGGGTGAATTTGTTGTCGCTATCCGCTCGATGCTTATTAAGGAAAATATCGCCGTGCTCTTTGCAGGGTGCGGTGTAGTAGAAGACAGTGTACCAGAAGCTGAATTCGATGAGACCGAAACTAAATTCAAGCCGATGCTGCAGCTTTTAGGAGTGACAGAATGAAAAATGAAGCATTAACCAGACAAGTCTATCAACTGATTAAACGACTCTATGATTACGGCGTGCGAGAAGTCGTGATCTCGCCGGGCTCACGCTCAACGCCGCTTGCTATGGCCAGCGAAGTGCATCCTGAGCTGAAGACCTATATTCATCCGGATGAAAGAAGTGCGGCATTCTTTGCGCTCGGTCTGATCAAGGCGACAGAACGCCCTGTAGCGGTCATCTGTACATCCGGGACAGCAGCGAGTAACTTCACGCCTGCCGTTACGGAAGCCTATATCAGTCAGCTGCCCCTTGTCGTGCTGACGGGTGACCGCCCGCATGAACTGAGAAATGTCGGCGCGCCGCAAGCAGTCGATCAAGTCAGAATGTATTCGAATTTCGTCAAGTTTGAAATCGATTTTCCGCTGGCGGATCTCTACGATGCGCCCCATGACCTGATTGAAGCCACGATGCTGCAGGCATCACATCACTTTGAAGGTGCAGACAGAGGGCCGGTCCATTTCAATGTGCCGTTCCGTGAACCGCTGATTCCGGACTTGACGGCAGCCGAACTGCTGACCCCTGAACCGGTGGCTGTCTTTGAGGAGGAACGGACAGTGGACTTAAGTGCGCTTGGACCGCTGCTGGAAGCGGGTAACGGTGTCATGGTTGTCGGTGACTGTCAGCATCAGAAGCTTGACCATGTGCTTGAAGCGGCTGAACAGTTCAAGCTGCCGGTTCTTGCCGATGTGCTGAGCCAGCTTAGAGGACTGGATCATCCTCATCTCGTCCGGACGGCGGATACGCTGTTTAAAAGTCAGCAGACGATCAGACCGGGTTTCATCATCCGTGTCGGAAAACCGGTCGTCTCCAAGCAGCTCAATCAGTGGCTGACGAAGCAGACGTGTCCGCAGATACTCGTGCAGGAGAAAAGCGAACCCGATACCTTTCCGGTCGTGCCGCACTATCACTTCAATATGCAGCCCGCCGCCTTCTTTAAATCCATGCTTAAGCTTGAAGCAGAGGTCAAGCATGACCTGGTCAGCGTCTTCCAGCGGCTCGAGCACGCTTTGTCTGACGTCATTGAGTCGCATATCCGTACAGTCACAGATGAAGGAACCGCTGTGGCTAAGCTGCTGCAACAGATTCCGGAAGATGAAGTTATTTTCTTCGGTAACAGTATGCCGATCCGGGACGGCGATACCTTTATGCAGCGCGGCCGTGCTTATTGTAACCGGGGCGCTAACGGTATAGACGGTGTGGTCTCAACCGCGCTCGGTATGGCGGCGCACGAGACAGTCAATCTCTTTATCGGCGATATATCGCTCTATCATGATATGAACGGCCTGATCATGCATAAGCTTGAACAGTCTGATATACGCGTCATCGTGCTGAATAATGATGGAGGCGGTATCTTCAGTTACCTGCCGCAGCGTGAAGAAGAGGCGTTGTTTGAACGGTTATATGGCACGCCGCTCGGACTTGATTTCAGCCATGTCGCTGCTTTATATGATCTGGAATATCGTCTGGCGGATGAGGACATGAAGTTGCCGGAAGAAACGCATGTGCTCTACGAAGTCAGAACAGACCGCACGGCCAACTACGAGGCGCATCAGGCGCTGTATCAAGCAGCACAGGCGGCCCTCAATGCATAGTCACTGGACAAAAGGTGGACATGAGACGCTGCTGGTGATGCTGCACGGCTTTATGAGCGACAGCCGTACTTATACAGAAGCTGTTCGCCGTCTGCAGGGTCAGACAGATATTTTAAGGATGGATCTGCCGGGGCACGGCGCTGACCGGAGTGATAGAGCTGAGACATGGTCCTTTGACTGGATTGCAGATCAGCTGCATGAGGTCATCAGTCACGCCGGCTATCAGCGCGTGATGCTATATGGCTATTCCATGGGGGGACGGATTGCCCTTTACTATGCCCTGAAATATCCTGTCCAGGGCCTCATTCTGGAAAGCGCGTCACCTGGACTTCAGAACGCTGCTGACCGGGCGGAACGGAGACGGCTCGACCAGACGCGTGGCGAGCGTCTCACCGAGGATTATGAGCAGTTCGTGCCGTACTGGGAGCGTCTGCCGCTCTTTAAGACGGCCGCGCCGCTGAATGAAGACAGCCGCCGGAAACTGAGCGCCATCAGAAGGAGTCAGACGCCGGCAGCTCTGCAAAAAGCCCTCACTGACTACGGCACGGGCAGTCAGCCGGACTTATGGCCGGCACTCTCGAAACTCAATGGTCCGGTGCTGCTGTTGACGGGGACACTTGACGACAAATTCAGAACCATCAATAGGGAGATGACACAGCGTATCAAAGACAGCCGGCACATCGAAGTGACGGCGGGTCATTCAATTCATGTGGAACATCCCGAAATTTTTGATACAATAGTATTAGAATTCATGAAGGAGGCATATCATGTCTAGAGTCTGGGAAACAGTCAAAGAATACAAAGAAATTAAATATGAATATTTCGAGGGTATCGGTAAGATCACGATCAACCGTCCGCACGTCCGTAACGCATTCACACCGAACACAGTAATGGAAATGATCGATGCATTTTCACGTGCACGCGATGATCAGCGTATCGGTGTCATCATCTTGACAGGAGAAGGCGATCTGGCATTCTGTTCAGGTGGTGACCAGAAAGTCCGCGGCCACGGCGGTTACGTAGGTGACGATAACATTCCACGTCTAAATGTTCTTGACTTACAGCGTTTAATTCGTGTCATCCCTAAACCGGTCATCGCGATGGTTCGTGGTTATGCCATCGGTGGCGGCCATGTGCTGCATGTCGTCTGTGACTTAACTATCGCTGCTGACAATGCACGCTTCGGTCAGACAGGTCCTAAAGTCGGCTCATTTGATGCAGGTTACGGTTCAGGTTACCTGGCACGCATCGTCGGTCATAAAAAAGCACGTGAAATCTGGTATTTATGCCGTCAGTACAATGCACAGGAAGCACTGGAGATGGGTCTGGTCAATACAGTGGTGCCGTTAGCTGATATCGAAGATGAGACAGTGAAATGGTGTAAAGAGATCCTGCAGCATTCACCGACAGCGCTCCGTTTCCTGAAAGCTGCCATGAATGCAGATACGGACGGCTTAGCAGGTCTGCAGCAATTTGCAGGTGATGCTACATTACTTTACTACACTTCAGATGAAGCGAAAGAAGGCCGTGACGCATTCAAGGAGAAACGTCAGCCGGACTTCGATCAGTTCCCTAAATTCCCATAAGTTCTATTTTACGCGTCTGCTTTCAAAGCATGCGCGTATTTTAAAGTAAAAGGAGAGTCGGTCAGTGCAACATAATTTAGTTAAACAAGCAGCAGAACGTCCGGACCACATTGCAGTAAAGTTCAATGAGAGCACACTGACCTTTGCCGAATTATATGAACAGGCAAGCGCTGTGAAAGATCAGCTGCTTGAAATGGAGCTGCCCGGTCGAATCGCAGTGCAGCCGGCCAATCAGCTGACTTCCGTCATTATCATGCACGCGATTGTGCTCGCGCATATAGAGATGGTGCTGATCAATACGCATCTGACAGAATCGGAAGTTAAGCGGCAGCTGGATTCTATCGGAGTCGATATTATCATTACCGATAACAACTATACCTCCCTGAGCTGTATCATGCCGGAGACGTTATTCAAAGGGACGCCAGAACCCTCGGCAGCTACGACTTATCAGCCGGAGGATATCATGTCCATTATGTTCACCTCTGGCACGACCGGGGTCCAGAAAGCGGTGCCGCATACGTTCAGAAACCATGTCGCGAGTGCGGAACGCTGTAAGGT
This sequence comes from Macrococcus bovicus, assembly GCF_030376725.1. Classification (NCBI taxonomy): domain Bacteria; kingdom Bacillati; phylum Bacillota; class Bacilli; order Caryophanales; family Staphylococcaceae; genus Macrococcus; species Macrococcus bovicus. The sequence goes on along the minus strand of NZ_CP128470.1, from coordinate 1,551,437 downwards.
CAGTTTCCCGTTCGACAGTGAGACGAAATGGCTGCTCGCATTGCCGCTCTATCATATTTCAGGGCTCAGTGTACTGGTCAGAAGCGTCATGGACGGCTTTACAGTGGTGCTGTTTGATAAATTTGATGCAGCGGCCATCAACCAGGCAATAGCAGAAGATGACATCACCCATATCTCACTTGTCCCGCAGACCCTGGAGTGGCTGCTGGAGGCGGGGCTCGAGCGGCACAAACTTGAAGGGCTGCTGATCGGCGGAGCCAAGCTCGATGACCGCACGCTGCAGGAAAGTCTGAAGCGCAATCTGCCGGTCTATACTTCATTCGGCATGACGGAAACCGCGTCACAGTTTATCACCGCTTCGCCTGATGATATGCTGAATCATCCGAATTCAGTCGGCCCTGTGAATGACGATATCAAAGTCGCTGCACCACTGAACGGCGCAGGAGAGATTCTGGTGCGCGGTGACAATGTGATGAACGGCTACCTTTACCCTGAAGGGGCGAATGCCACAGCCTTCAGCGGGGATTATTTTATGACGGGCGATGTCGGCCGGATTAAAAACGGCTACCTCTATGTGCTTGACCGCCGGAAAGACCTGATCATTTCAGGCGGGGAAAATATTTATCCGAGTGAAATTGAGCAGCTGCTGCTGAGTATCCCTGATATCAGTGCATGCTCAGTCGTCGGTATTCCGGATGCAAAATGGGGCGAAGTGCCGGCACTGGTCTATGAAAGTGACAGCGACCTGGACGCTAAAATTACTGAGACGCTTGAACAGATCGCCAAATATAAACGGCCGGTCCTGTATAAGCGGACCACGCAGCTGCAACGTACAGGTAACGGCAAGATTTCCAGACATCGCGTCAAGGAATGGCTGCTCGATGAAATTCAGTAATCTGCAGTGCTACACCTATGAAGCCCCCTTCAAGCATCCGATTAAGACGGTGAAAGCAGACCTTGAGACGAGAAAAGTGCTGGTGATCTCACTTGAGGTGGCAGGTCACACTTACTATGCAGAATCCAATGCCTTTGAGACGGACTGGTATCACGTTGAGACGATTGAGACGGTTTATCAGTCTGTACATGCTATCTATGAAGAGATTAACGACATCGAATGGCAGGATTACGCTCAACTCGGGGCATTACTGGCACCGTTTCGCCGTACCCCTCATGCGATGGCGCTCTTTGACTATATCGGCTGGCAGAGTCTGAATGAGCGGGCAGCGGTAACGGTGCCGCTCGGCTACACGCTGCATAGCGGGCAGCATATCAAGCCGCAGAACCGGGTGAAGATCAAGTGGAGCGAACATGTCGTGGAACGGGTGAAGGAAATAAGGGCGCAGTATCCAGAAATCCGGATTGCTATTGATGCAAATGGCAGTCTGGGCGAGGAGGACTTACCCACACTTGAAGCCTTAATGACATACGACATCGATTATTTTGAGGAGCCGTTCAGCGACTTCAGCCTCTACGCTGCCAACCGGCATCTGCCGCTTGCGATAGATGAATCAGCATCCAGTATTGAGGCAATCATCAGATACTACGGGGCAGGCGTCAGAATCATCGTCGCGAAATATGCACGGTTCGGCGGCGGCTATCCGCTCCTCGCCATTAAAGAAGCGATACCCGATTTACGAGTGATAGTCGGCGGCATGTATGAATACGGCCTCAGTAAGTACTTCACAGCGCTATTAGCGAGTGAGTTCAAGACCATTCCGGACGTCACACCGCGGGGTACCTATTTTGCAGAGGACTATGCCCACTACGAGGAACAGGTGGAGAACGGCAGACTGACGATGACATTTCCGGTAGTAGATATGAATCAATTAGAAGAACTGACATGAAAATGTGAGTTCTTTTTTATTTTGTAATTATAATTGTAGTTTCTCTATTTATATTATATATTTATAACAGAAAGTGATGGAAGTCACTGACAGCCAGGCAAGCATCCTTGAATTAACAGCAACAAAATACATGTCTGAAAAGGTGAAGTGGGTGGATGCACTATTTGATTTCGCCTTTAGTATTATAAATGCCATAAAAGACCTGAAGACATTTGATTCCTATTATCTTGAAAGTAAAGACAATCGGCACCAGCTGGTTAAAATATCAAAAAAATTAGAAGTGGAAAAATTTGATGTGACTAATGAAGTGAATCAAAGTCCGAATGGTAAAAAATTTATCTTCAAAGATAAAGAATTCAGAGTATTTAAAGTCATAAGGTAACAAAGAAAAGGAGCTATCAAAATGATTCTAGGAATGATCAGCCCACTTGGCATACTACTGATTGCAATGGTTATCGGTATACCTGTCTATTTATTAACAAAGCGCAATAACCATCGCTAAAAAGGAAAAAACTGACATGAAAATGTCAGTTTTTTTGCTTGCAATAAATTCTGATATGGTCTAATATATCGTTATACGATATATAGTTTAACGATATAAAGGGTGACGATATGAATAATCAATCAGCTTTAACAGAAAGTATCTACTATATTTTATTGTCATTGGATGAACCTCTTCACGGTTATGGCATTATCCAGAACATCAAAGTGCTTTCCAACAATCGCATTAATATGGCGGCAGGTACTTTGTATGGTGCATTAAATACATTGATTAAAAAGGATTGGATTGAACTGGTCAGTGAAGACGGACCGAAAGGTAAGAAGGAATATGTACTGACAAGAGCAGGACGAGAAGTATTGATACAAGAGATCTCAAGATTGAAAGAACTAAGTCTGAATGGCGAAAAATTCTTAAGAGGTGATAGTCGATGACAAAAGTAGTGCGTAAATGGTTTTTAGTACATAACTATCAGAAGGAAGAAGACTGGTTGAATGAGATGGCAGCGCAAGGATATCGTTTGAAGAAAGTGGCTCTAGGAAAATATATGTTTGAAGAAACTACAAAAGATGAGACAGTAAGAATGGTATTCATGGATCAAAACAAAGAGGAATTTATAGAATTTATGGAAGACATGGATATTGAGCATGTCGACACTTTGTCTAACTGGGGCTATTTTCGAAAAGAAAATATGTCTGAAGAACCTAAATTTGAGATGTTTTCAGATAATGAGTCAAGAATTAAACATTTATCAAATATACTGAAGATGTTACTTATGTTCCTGGCTATGAATTTATTTTCTGCATACTCTAATTTAGCAATTGGTGAACAAGTACCTAATACTTGGAGTGTAGTGGTGGGTATCCTATCTTTATGTGTTTCTTTTTTCGTTGCGCTCGTTGCCTATAAAATGTACATGAATATTAAGGCACTGAAAGAAAATAATAGAATACAGCACTGATAACAAAACCACTCAATATAAATGATTGAGTGGTTTTTAATGTCTATGATCTTCTTTCGGCGGCACGGGGTCATAGCCGCCTGGATGGAAGGGGTGGCATTTCAGGATACGCAGGGTGGTCAGGTAGCTGCCCTTCAGTGCGCCGTGTGTCTCGATGGCCTCCATGCCGTACTGGGAGCAAGTCGGATGGAAGCGGCATGTCGGCGGAGTCATCGGTGAGATATAATTGCGGTAGAAGCGGATGATGGCGAGTAGGATTTGTTTCATGTCAGGCTCCTTTTAGAGTTGTTTTATCTATTATAGTGCAGTTGCATGGACTTTTCAGTTCTCATGCTTACTATGATAAACTAAAGAAAAGACTGAGTGTGAGGTAGGGCGATGGAATTTAAGGATATTGAAGGAAATACAGTGATTCTGAAGACGGATGAACCCGTGCATCATCATGTCTTGATCATTCCGATTATGGGGCAGCAGTTTTTGCTGACGAAGCATAAGGAGCGGGGCATCGAGTTCCCGGGTGGCAAGAGAGAGAAAGGGGAGTCGTCTTTAGAAGCAGCGCACCGTGAGCTGTTTGAGGAGACAGGAGCTACAGGCAGTCTGCAATATGTCACGAGCTATACGGTCATGACTGAGCGTCCTTTCACTAAAGACGTCTTCAAGGCGGACATTACCGCTATCAGTGAGCAGGTGCATTATCATGAGACGGAGGGGCCTGTGATTGTGGGTTCACTGGATGATGTAGTGGAATCTGAGCGAAGTCGGCTGTTACAGGATGACTGTATTCAATATATCGTACGGGAGATGATAGTATGTGGCTCAGCAAAACACGGGTAGCTGCGGATTATTTTGACCGCGGCTTTTATGAGGTGACCTATCAGTCTGATGAGCTGGAAGTGACGGCGATGCTTCTTGACCATCCGGCACCTGAACGCATCGTCATCTATCTGCGCGGTGGTAAGGGGGGCGTCGGCATGGTCAGACCGGTACGACTGATGCAGTTTGCGAATGATCAGACCTTGGTCATCGGACCTTATTACCGCGGCACAAAAGGCCAGGGTAAAGATGAGTTCGGCGGCGCGGATCTTGAGGACGTGCGCGCGTTGGTAAGAGAACTGAGAAGTCAGTACGGCGAGTTGCCGATACACTTAGTCGGTTTCTCAAGAGGCGGTATCCAGGGGCTTCTCACCTATCAGGATGTCGGCGCCACTTCGTTCATTATATGGGGCGGGGTCAGCGATATTTATTATATGTATGAAGAGCGGCCGGACTTACGCGGTATGATGAAGCGGCTGATCGGCAAGCCCGACGTCAACCCGGATGCATATGACAGCCGGAACGGTTATCGCCATGTGAGAGCGGACAGCCCCCCTGTTATGATTATCCACGGTACAGCTGATGTACAGGTCGGGATTGAACATGCTTATATACTCGAAGAACGGTTCAAGGAGCTAGGTGTTCCCTATGAATTACATATCTACGAAGAAGAAGGGCATGTCTTCACACCGCCGCATGAAAGGGAGATTTTAAGGAAAGTCCAGGAGTGGATGACCGCTGTAGAACACGATAAAAGATGATAATTGCACCAAGTCACAGAGAAAACTGGTGCAAAAACAAGTAATTGCACCAGGTCTTCCTGAAAAGGAAGTGATGTCGTCTATTAGACACCAGAAAAACCCTGTCCTCTGATCCATGGCGTCACGTCGCCACGAGTATCCGTCATATCCACTTTCAGAGCACCAGGTCTCTCACCTGGCCATAGCACTTGTTATCTCTGCCTGAGCTGTCCATTGTGTCCCTAACTCCTCAGAACGTCTGTATGAAGCCCGTAATCCGTCCTGAACGTCCTATGTTCCCTCTTTGATTCAGCAAACCCTATTCATGTCTTTTTGATATCTGCTCGTCACTGCCTGGGTGACTCACGAGTGGTAGAAGAGTGGAATCATGCAAACTACCGTATATGCCTACGGTCAAAGTGACAAATCCCGTAGACATGCTGGATGAATTTGTTGGTCAATGGCTCCAGCCCACCGTTCCTTTTTTTACATGAAGAACACCCGAAACATGTACTGCCGTATGAAGTTGAGGCAAACAAAAAGACAGGTAGCCTACTTACGCTACCTGTCTTTTGTAATCTCTTCCTTCAACTTTTTTCTCGATTTGAGCCAAGTCTATTGAAGTTTTACCTCTTCCCCTATATAATGTCCTTATAAGCAAAGGTTACTTTTGCTACACAAGATATAATATTAGGAAGATCGGTAAAATCATGATTACGTTAGTTGCGTTAACGTAAGATTGAGGTATGAAAGAAGCTCCAACTTCTTTCATGCCTGCCGGTCTTTTTAATTTGTCTTAATTATACAGTTGATTGGAAAGGATATGCAACATTACTTTTTATTAATTTAATTAATAATTAGTTAAATATAACGAATTTAGATAAATATCCTACAAATTCACTTCCATCCATTAATATCATAGATTAAATTCATTTATACGCTTTAAAAATTAGTTTTAAAAAAAATCTCATTATATATTAATGAGATCTTTTTTATTTAGTATCTATAAAACTCTTATAAAAACTTGATAGTAAATTTATATATACTATTCGTATCTCATACCAGTACAATCTTTATATTTCACTTTATTTAACACCCATGTATTATCTTTTTTTTCTAAAGTTACTTTTAAATATTGTCCATAGGTACGATAAATATAATTATCTTTTCTATTTGATTGTGTGTATTTTCCTAATATCTTTTTATACTGGTTAAAATTAACATTTAAATTGCGTAAATTAAACTGAATATCCGTGATATCACTGTCTGGCATAAGCGTTCTATAAAACTTTCCTTCTGTTCCTAGTTGAATATAATTATTGTACTTATCTAAGAAAATCGCTTTACCAATCTTATTATTATAAGTTTCTTTTGCAGGTTTACCCAACACAGTTTTCGCTTTGTAGTAAGAGGTATTGAGTGCAAGAGTTTTATAACTATAGTCTCCTTGTTTCATTTCTTTTACTAAGCCAGGAGTTACCATAGTATTAATATTATAATTATTATTTATACTTTCTTCAGCATGTGCTTTATCTGCCATTATACTCATACTCAGAATTGAACCAGTAATTAATGTATAAATGAACATTTTTTTCATTATTTTTTCCTCTTCTCTTTATGATTTATTGTAAAGGTATGGGTTGCAGTTTTTTTATTATCAATGAGATTTCCGTTTTCATATCCGTTACATGAGATACGAGGTTGATATTCATTTTTATTAATTATATCTTTTATTGAAGGTCCTGGAGTAAGTTCGACCAGATATTTAATGTTTGGCTCATCAGAAAAGGTAATATATCGCGCATACGTATCGAGCTTAGAATTATAAAACTTTTCTTCTTTTACTATTTTATCCGTCAGTTCATATTGTGAGAGTACTTCATCGATTTTACTTTGAGCAATATTATTTCTTATTAAAAAAAAGATATAAAAGTACATCCAATTACAATAAAAATTATCAATAATTTAATAAGTTTCAAATATATTCTTCCTTTTCCAGATATATATAATAAAGTTGTAAATATATCTTGTTTTTTACTTTTTCATTATATACTTAGATTTGTAATTAAATCAATGAACGGAGAAAATATTATGAAAAAATTTGTAACTTGCGTTATGTTTTCTTTTTTGACTTTTGGTTTTTTTAATTTACCATCAGCTTACGCTGAAGAATATGTTGCGCCTAAATCTTATTCTGAAATGATTAATTCTGGTGAAATTGATCCTACTCAAATAACAGAGTCACAATGGAATGAATTTCTAGCTAAAGACAAAGCTGATTTTGAGAATTATAACAATGCAAGTGTCCCTGTACCCACAGATGGCGGGATGACCGAAGAAAGTTTTCAAATCAAGTCAGGTGATATTCTTGTTACTGATCGCTCTGGTTCGCTTGGTGCTGGATTAACTGGACATGCTGCTATATATGTTGGCGACGGTCATGTAATTGAAGCAAAAGGTCCTAAATATCTCTCAAATATGTATAACTTTTCAGACTTTAAAGCAACTAATACTTACAGTTATCATACAATCAAAGTTTATCGTTCTAATAGAGACGGTTGGGGAGCAAAAGCTGCAACTTATGCAAAATATCATATGAGAAATATCAAATATTTTATTGATTTAAATGCATGGACAAAAAATAGCACCTATTGTTCAAAATTAATATGGCAATCATATTATTATGGTGTAGGTCCCTCAGCTACTAAATATGATCAACAATATCAATTAATTACACCATATGGAGTTCATTCTGATATTGTAGGAGTTGGCTATGATCCAGTTCATGTTTATAAATAATTTATTCAAAATTTTGGAAAATAACATGTCGAATTTAAAACACATTATCGTAAAAAGTAGATTTTGCTTTTTAAGTATTATTTTGATGTATTTTGTGTTTTCCAGTGATGTTATGTTGGGCGCTACTACACAACCTGAATATATACATTTAGATTCTGTAGATATTGAATCTGCTGCTAAATTAACATTAGGTGAAGATTTAAATAGAGTTAGGTCAAGTGTATATTTGGATAATCCATTAGGTACTGTTTTTAGTGGTATTGGGCGCTTAACATATGAAAGTGTCCCTATAGCTACTGGATTTGTTATAGATGATTATACTTTTTTAACTAGTGCTCATTCTATCGATGATCCAGATGCGACAAAACGTTATCAAACTGCCGATTTGACTAAATTTAAATTCCAGCCTGCTGTTCAAAATGGAAATATTAAATATAATTTTCATCCTGCTGAGTTATCTTTGTAAGTGGAACAGATTTAGCAATTATTCATACAAAAGAAAAAATGACTAATATAGATATTCGACCTATCAAAATTGCTAGCGACTATGAAATATCACAGCTTCAGACTGGTGATCGTATACATTTAGCTGGATATCCTGAACTACCTACTAATATTAATATGGAAAAATTATATTGGTCTCCAAGTATATTTCTAACTAATATTGATAATAAAATTGATGGTACTACTGTGGATACTGTCGTTTCTATGGCCAGTGCTATTACTTCATCGGGAAGTTCTGGTTCACCTATTATGACGAAAGATTATAAATTCTTCGGCGTGCATTTTGCATCTTTTAAAGAATATGAAGATGTGTACTTAACAGGTGGGGTATTAATAACTGGATATGTCCGAAAAAAAATTATTAATAATATGCGTTAATATATGAAAAATAAGAGGTGTATGAAGTAAAATTTAAAGATAATTTTGCTTCATACACCTCTTATTTTTTACTGTAAAAGAATATTCCATGACTATAAAACTTCGAAATTAATAATTTATATTTATCCATTAATTATTAATTAAACATATTCATCATTACATTACTAATTGATTCATTGATCACATCTTGATTAATTCCTATATATCTAAGTGTCACAGACTGTGAGGAATGGTTAAAAAGATCCATCAACAAAGCCACGTCCTTAGTTTTCTTGTAGTAATGGTAACCAAATGTTTTACGCATTGAGTGTGTACCGACTTCACTTAAGCCGATTGATTTTGCTGAATGGTTTAATATTCTGTAGGCTTGTACACGGCTAATCGGTTTATCATTCCCGTCAGAATCGAGTTTATTACTTTTAAACAGATAATCTTCATCCTCTAAGAACTGAATATAACGATCAATATCCTCCTTTAGGTGATAGAGGGGGATTTGTTTCTGCTTACGGGTCTTCTGCTCTCTTAATTTAATCGTATAGTCCCTGATATCCTTTTTCTTTAGTCCCAACAGGTCACTGACTCTCAGACCGCAGTTGATGCCCAGGTTAAAGAGGAAAACATCCCGTTCTGATCCATAATAGGCGAGGGCCTCCTTCATCTCCTGTATCTTCCTTACATCTCTGATAGGCTCCACACTGTTCATCTAACTTCCTCCGACCTTATTTTATGAAACATGCATAAATTACGCAGTATGCTTTACGCTGCTTAATGTGTAACTTACGCTGTATTATTCTCAAAAACACTCCTATATGATACGTAGAATGTATGTATTGATATCATTATGATACATTATTTCGGACATAAAAATAAAACCCTTTGGTTGTGGGGTTTATCATGTAACATAATTACCATTGTGTTACATTAAATTATCTTTTAAAGAACTTGCTGAAGAATCCTTTGGGAGCGTCTTCCCTTAAATCTTTATAGAAATCATCGACTTTGTTCTCTTTCATGTCAGCTCTTTGAGTTTCTATCTCCACGTATAGCTGATCTTTGTCGTCTTTTTCCTGTCTTTTGTCATTTTCTTTAAGTTTAACTTCAAGCGCCTTTATTCTATCGTTGCTTTCCAACGCTAATGCTTGCTGATTATGTAATAATTTTTGCTGATTGTCTAAACTTTCATTTAACTTATTGATTTGTATATCTTTAACATTCATTTGATTTTCTAAGAAAGATATTTGCTTTTCTTTATCATTTAACTGTTGCTTTAAGAGATTGATAATATCGTCCTGAAGTTTTTTATCTTTAGCTTCTTCTTTTTGAGTAGGCTGTTCATCGACTTGATTATCCATATCAAAAATCATTTTTAGATTTATTTTCTCATTTAATGGTTTTTGATTGTTGATGCTTTCTCCTATTTTTAATGCTTGTTCATCCGTTATAACAAGTGCATTATCTACTTTTTCTAATTCTATATTTAGTCTTCTAGCATGATTTAATACCGTCATTAACAAAGAGAAAGGGTGGTTTTTATTATCGTAGAGGTGAGAAAATCAAAGTTGTTTTTCTTGATGGCAAAGCTGTGACTGGAACATATTTATTTGGCGCAAAATATGAGATTTACATCAAAACAGATGAAGGTAAGGAACTGAGGATTTTCAAACATGCTATGAAGTATGTCTATGTCACTGATTAGTTTTACAAAGAGAACTGAATGAGATATAATGTAGTTAACAATTAAGATTTCCATAGAAACACCGAACCCCCTGACTGCTGGAACAGGCAGGGGGTTTTTAGGTGCTGGTATGCCGTCTTAATCCTTACGTTGATCTAACCAGTAACCAGTGAGAAAACAACGCAAGTGCTACGCCCACATACAATGGCGCAATTACGTTAACAATTAAGATTTCCATAGTTGTCCACCTCCTTCCATAAGATCTCGCCTATGGAAGTAAAGACGGCTTACTCATTATACCGAATTGCTTTTATTTCTTCTAGGTGACCTACCTTATTCTTTTTACCATGTAAAGACTAGTGACATAATAAGGATAACGATAAACATCAGGAGGATATACGATGACTAATATTGATTATGAAAAAGAAATTCAAGCCTTTGAAGAAAAAAAGAAACAATTATTAAAATAAAAGCGTGATAAAGACAGGGAAGAACTTCAGACATTAAAAGAGAGGGAAAACTGGTGCAAAAACAAGTAATTGCACCAAGTCTCAGGGAAAGCTGGTGCAAAAACAAGTAATTGCACCAAGTCTCGGAATACTTGCTATAAAAAACCCCCTTCACTGACCATTACAGTGAAGGGGGTTATCTCTATTATCCGCGGTATTTGAAGCCGCCTTTTTCTTCGATTTCCGGTGATTCGAACTGCTTGAAGTTCTCCTGGAACATTTTCGCCAGTTTTGTAGCTGTCTCGTCATAGGCATCATCTGATACCCATGTGTTACGAGGCAGGAGCAGCTCAGAAGGAACACCAGGCACTGACTTCGGAATGTTTAAGCCGAAGATATCATCCTGGACATATTCAACATCTTCAAGGCCGCCGCTGATGGCACGACGGATCATGGAACGTGTATATTTCAGGTTCATCCGGCTGCCGACGCCGTATTCGCCGCCTGTCCAGCCTGTGTTGACCAAGTAGACTTTGACGCCGTGCTTGTCGATCAGGTCACCTAACATGTTCGCATATACAGTGGCATGCAGTGGCAAGAATGGTGAACCGAAACATGTTGAGAATACCGGCTGCGGGCTTGTGACGCCGCGTTCTGTTCCGGCAAGTTTAGATGTGAAGCCACTTAAGAAGTGATACATCGATTGTTCTTTGGTTAATTTAGAGATTGGAGGAAGTACACCGAATGCATCTGCTGTTAAGAAGATGATTGTTTTAGCATGTCCTGCATAAGACGGCAGGACGATATTGTCGATGTTATCAATTGGATAAGCGGCACGTGTGTTTTCTGTCAGAGATTTATCAGAATAGTCAGGTGTCCCGTCTTCTTCCACTTTGACGTTCTCAAGGATAGCGCCGTAACGGATGGCATCGTAGATCTGCGGTTCTTTCTCACGTGTCAGATCAATCGTTTTGGCATAGCAGCCACCTTCGATATTGAAGACCCCTTCATCGTTCCAGCCGTGCTCATCGTCACCGATCAGTTTACGCTGTGGGTCTGCTGATAATGTGGTTTTACCTGTACCTGATAAACCGAAGAAGAGGGCAACGTCCTTATTCTCACCGACGTTCGCTGAACAGTGCATACTCATGATGCCTTGCACCGGCAGGTAGTAGTTCATGACACCGAAGATCCCTTTTTTCATTTCGCCGGCATATTCAGTTCCGCCGATCAGGATGATCTTATGTTTGAAGCTTGTAATGATGAAGGTTTCTGATTTTGTGCCATCTACTGCCGGGTCTGCCTTGAAGTGAGGGGCAGAGATGATCGTGAATTCAGGATCAATAGCCAGGCCTTCCTCTTTTGTTTCAGGACGGATGAACATGGTACGGGCAAACATATTATGCCAAGCGAGTTCGTTGATAACCTGTAATTTTAACTGTGAGGCTTTACTTGCGCCGGCATAGCCGTTGAAGACATAGACTTTTTCCTTGTTATTTAAATAGTTCAGCACTTTATCGACTAACTTCAGGAAGACTTCCTCTTCAATCGGCTGGTTGACAGCACCCCAGTCGATCTTATCTTCCGTCTCTGCTTCACGCACGATGAAACGGTCTTTCGGTGAACGGCCTGTATATTTACCGGTTTCAGTGCGGATGGCGCCTGACTCAGTCAGTTCCCCTTCGTTATTCTGAATAATTTCGTTGATTAACTGTGTACGTGATAACTGTTTCAGTGTAGACGGTTTTTCCAGCAGCTGATTGATTTCTGCCACGTAATTTTCATTCATTTAATAATCCCCCATTAGATGATTGATATGCTGATGTAAGCATTTTCACTCATTAGTATAGCATAATGAAAATCATATGCCATCTCACATATTTAATGTTAGAAAATTCATAAAAATAGTACATTTTGAGTTTTTAGTTAAACATGTTGACGGTTTACACAAAGTTTAGTATTATCTTACTTGCGGATTCTCTTATCCAGAGTGGTGGAGGGACATGGACCCTTTGAAGCCCAGCAACCTTTTGAGTAAGGTGCCAAACCGTTTGCAGATCTCATCTGAACGATAAGAGTGAATGGACTTGTATTGTCGAGCCTTTCTCTCTTAACTGTAGGGAAAGGCTTTTTTCTATGGATTGAACCGTAATCATATATATAAAAGGAGAATTATCTATGGCAGATCGTAAATTATTTACTTCTGAATCAGTAACAGAAGGACACCCGGATAAAATTGCGGACCAGATTTCTGACGCAATTTTAGACGCTATTTTGACAGGAGACCCGAAAGCACGTGTGGCATGTGAGACATCAGTGACGACAGGTATGGCACTGATCGCCGGTGAGATCACGACTTCTACTTACGTTGATATCCCGAAAGTCGTGCGTGAAACAGTTAAAGAGATCGGTTATACCCGCGCAAAATTCGGTTATGACTATCAGACGATGGCTGTATTGACAGCGATTGACGAGCAGTCACCTGACATCGCACAAGGTGTAGACCGTGCGCTTGAAGACCGTGAAGACTTATCGGATTCAGACATCGAATCTATCGGTGCCGGCGACCAAGGCTTAATGTTTGGTTTTGCCTGCAACGAAACAGAGAGCTTGATGCCGCTGCCGATTTCACTTTCACACGAACTTGCACGCCGCTTAACAGAAGTACGTAAGAACGGTACGCTTGACTACTTACGTCCGGACGGTAAGACACAGGTAACGGTTGAGTATGATGAGAACAACAAGCCTAAACGTGTGGATACTATCGTCATCTCTTCTCAGCACCACGAGAAAATCGAGCTTGAGCAGATTCAGGCTGACATTAAAGAACATGTCATCAAACCAGTTGTGCCGGCTGAATTAATCGATGAGGAAACGAAGTACTTCATCAACCCGACTGGCCGTTTCGTTATCGGTGGACCGCAAGGGGATGCCGGTTTAACAGGCCGTAAGATCATTGTGGATACTTACGGTGGCTATGCGCGTCACGGTGGCGGTGCATTCTCTGGTAAGGATGCAACGAAAGTTGACCGTTCAGGCGCATACGCAGCACGTTACGTTGCGAAGAACATCGTAGCAGCCGGCCTTGCAGATAAAGCAGAAGTTCAGCTTGCCTATGCAATCGGGGTCGCACATCCGGTTTCAATCTCAGTGGATACGTTCGGTACAAGCGACTATTCTGAAGTAGAACTGGTGGAAGCAGTCCGCAGCACATTCGACTTACGCCCGGCAGGTATCATCAAGATGCTTGACCTGCGTCGTCCGATCTACAAGCAGACAGCAGCATACGGCCATTTCGGTCGTACAGACGTTGAACTGCCTTGGGAACAGACAGATAAAGCAGAGGCACTGAAAGCAGCTTTAGCGAAATAATAGACGATTATAAAGACAGGGAGCAGAGGCTTCCTGTCTATTTTTGTGAAATGAGTAGATCGGTCCAGTGTAAAAATAACTTTTTAATGATGAAAGCAGTTTTTATGTGCAAGTCTCTGCTCATTTATCTATGAAAATTACTGAACTTCCCGCTGAACTTCTTTATAATATGAATAAGACAATAAAGAAGGAGAAGATCTATGAACTTATCTGAATTAACCCCCCTGCATTATGGGCTGATTGCACTTGCTGTACTGGCACTTGTATTTCTTGTGCTCTGGCTGATGTCAAACGCAAAACGTAAACGTGAACAGGAAGAGCTGGCAGCACGTCATGAATCAGAGCGCCGGTCCTTAGCCGCGTCGCTTGAAGAACAGGCTGCTAAAGAACAGGCAGCGCAGGCGGAAGCCTTCGACGCTGAACGTCAAGACCTGAATCATCAGCTGTCGGAGAAGGCGACACAGATTGACAGTCTGAAGCTGCTGACAAAAGACGGCGGAGAATATCTGACTGACTTCACATTAATCCAGCTGAAGGATCGTCTCGTGCGCAATGAACGCATCCGTCCGGAAGATATGCATGTGCTGGCTAATATCTTCCTGCCTGGCCGTGATTTAAAGCGGACAGAACGACTCGCCCATCTCGTCATGACACGCACCGGCGTTTATCTGCTCGAGTCTTATTACTGGAAAGGGCATATTTATCACGGCGTCGATCAGTCACAGTTTTCAGTGGACCCGATGTTCGAGCACGTCTTCAGTCTGCTTGACCTGGATAAATATATCGAACACACTATCGCGATGGAACGTGATGCCGACCGTGACGTCGTCTACTTCAAATCGCTGAATCAGAATATCGCGGACTTGAAGCGTCATGCCGAGCTGCTGCAGGAGACATTGCACCTGCAATATCCGGTGACCCCTATCATGTATTTCAATAAAGAGGGACATGATGCAGGAACAATGGATAATTATTCTCGTGATAAGAATGTCAAGGTCATCGTCGGTGAAGACGAGCTGGAAACATTCTTCGAGAAATACGTTTTCCATGGCCGCTTCCAGTATTCTGTAGAGGAACTGGCACATATGCTGGATGAAATAGAACGGTTGAACCCGTAGACAAGGAGGTCTTGATGACCTCCTTGTTTTAATAGCGGCCCTGAAGGGGTATAGATGATTAATCATGAATGAAGGAGTGTTGGAAGATGGAACAGACAGTCACATTTCATAATGGCAATACGATGCCGAAGGTCGGCCTCGGTACTTTCCGTATAGAAGAAGGACAGGAACTGGTAGAAGCAGTCAAGCATGCCATTGTGTCAGGTTATAGAAGCATCGATACAGCTCGTATCTATGATAACGAGCAGTCAGTGGGTGAAGGTATCCGCCAGGGTATAGAAGCGGCAGGTATCAGCCGCGCTGACTTATTCATCACGACTAAACTATGGCTGGATGACTACGGCTACGAAGAGGCACAGGCTGCCTATCAGGCATCACTGGACCGCCTCGGCCTCGATTATGTCGATCTTTATCTGCTGCACTGGCCGGGACAGGATACCCAGCTCTATATTGACAGCTGGAAGGGCCTCGAGAAACTATATAACGACGGCAAAGTACGTAATATCGGTGTCAGCAACTTCAACATCGAACATCTGGAGCGCTTACTGGAAGAGGCATCTGTGAAACCGGTCATCAACCAGGTGGAGTTCACACCTTACCTGAATCAGCAGGCGCTGCGTGACTATATGAAAGAGAAGTTCATTGTCGCGGAATCATGGTCGCCACTGATGAACGGTGAGATTCTGACCAATGAAGTGGTCATGGATATCGCCGAGAAACACGGCAAGTCACCGGCTCAGATCATCATCCGCTGGAACATTGAAAAGGATGTCGTGATCATTCCGAAATCAGTGACACCGAGCCGGATCGAAGAGAACTTGAATGTCTTTGATTTCGAACTGACTGAAGAAGACCTCTATGAACTGGATCAGCTGAATGAAGACCGCCGTAACGGGCCGGATCCAGCTGAATATAACGGTCACTAAAAAAATGTCGAGTATCGTAACGATACTCGACATTTTTATTTGTCGCCGTTGACACTAGGCGTCGTCTTGATGCTGTCTGCGCCGCTCTGCACGACACCCGGCGCTGCTTCTTTAGTATGTCCCTGTGTATCTCTATATTTGATGCCGGTCTCCTCAATATGTTCATCCAATTCTCGGAGGGTCTTCTCTGTCTGATCTTCAGCCATGCTTCTCATCCTTTCACTCTGTTTATAATCTCTACCCGTATTGGGGAATGATATAGCCTGATTCTCAGAGAAAATAAAAATAATCAGATCAGCCAGCCTGTCAGATAAGCGAGCAGCGGCAGACTGACGGAGAGGGCAATATATTGAATAGACTTCAGCCGATCCTTGTCAAACAGCTGCACACTTTCCAGGGCAAAGGTCGAAAATGTCGTGAAACCGCCCATCATACCGGTGCCGAAGAAGAGATAGACGGTGTCCAAGTGCGAGAGAAGACCGAGCATCAATGACCCTGCTGTATTGATCAGTAAGGTCATCCACGGAAAGCGGCCGTTGAACTGACTGAGATAGACACGTATGACGGCGCCGAATACAGCACCCAGACCGACCATCAGCAAAACAGTCGCCTCCCAGCTCTCAGACCGAGATAACTCAGCAGGAGGCCGCCCGCCATCGTCAAGATGATATAGCATAAGCCTAGTGACAGCTGTGTTTCCAGCAGATGGATACTATCCGCGCTGAAAGTGGAGAAGGTCGTGAAACTGCCAAGCATCCCTGAAGTCAGGCCGACTTTAAGATTCTGATTGTCAAAGGGATAACTGGCTGAAAATGCGAGTAGAAATGCACCTATAAGGTTGACAGTCAGCGTCCCCAGATAAGAAGCATCGCCCGTGAGCAGTGTCAGGCTGTAGCGTAGTATGGCACCGATAAATGCGAAAACACCTACATATAGATATTTCATGCCGAACCTCCATCAAAAAAGACTGTACACCTGTACAATCTTAAATAATACCGAACAGCAGCATGCCGCTGATCAAGTGATAAATAATGACAGCCAGGATGACGAACTGCCAGATCTTAGCTGCGGACTGAAATGTTGCCTCAGGATGCTTCATATAACGGTCGAGCATGATGACACTGATAATCAATAGAATGGCATTGACCAGACCTGAAAACAGAATGATTGAAGTCACTGAACCGAAGAGCTGACTGAGCAGGGGATTCTTCACGCTGAGCAGCATACTCAGAACGACCAGAACAACAGATATAATAAAATAGCGACGTGATTGCTTCATATTCATACTCCTCTGAAAAATTAGTATAGGCTTATTTTAGCATATAGCATCTTGCTTGTATTTGTATTTTAGAAGCTTTATAGTGAGGTTGACTAAAGTGCTAGGAGGAAATGAAGATGAGAGACTTAAAGGTAGAAGTATTTGCAGATGGTGCAGATATCGAACAGATGAAATCAGCGTATCAGAATAAAGAAGTGGATGGCTTCACAACGAACCCATCCTTAATGGCTAAAGCAGGCATCAAGGATTACAAACAGTTCGCTGAGGATGCAGTCAATGCCATTCCGGATGCATCTATCTCATTCGAAGTGTTCGCTGATGATATGGAGACCATGCGTAAAGAAGCAGAAATTCTGATGAACTACGGCAAGAATGTTTTCGTCAAGATTCCGGTTGTCAATACACAAGGTGAATCCCTTATCCCGTTAATCAAAGAACTATCAGCTGAAAATGTTCAGTTAAACGTCACTGCGGTCTATACCATCGAACAGGTGAAAGAAATCGTCGACGCTGTAAAAGAAGGCGTACCGACTTATGTATCAGTCTTCGCAGGACGAATCGCTGACACCGGCGTCGATCCAATGCCGCTCATGAAAGAAGCGGTGGAAGTCTGCCACAGTAAAGCAGGCGTCAAACTACTCTGGGCAAGCTGCCGTGAACTGTATAATGTCATTCAGGCAGATGAGATCGGCTGTGATATCATCACCTGTCCAGGTGACGTCGTGAAGAAACTGCCGAACATCGGCCGTGACATCAACGAATTATCAGTAGACACAGTCAAAGGCTTCGCGAAAGACATCAAGACAAGCGGCCTAGCTATCCTCTAATTTAATATTTCGAGACCTGGCAATAGCCAGGTCTTTTTGTTTGGAGTTTTAAATGCTTTATTCACATTTTGTAAATGTGCATTTACATCATTGGGTTTGAAAGCGTATACATTTTCTGAAGTGCTACATTTATAATAAATAACAGGGAGGCGATTATTTGCTTGACACGAGATCTCGTACTCTATTGGAAGTTCTGATTTTTTCTCCCGGTGTTTCGAATGTTGACTTACAAAAAAAATTGAACATTTCAAGAAGACAAGTAGATTATGCATTAAATAAATTGAATAACTGGCTGATAGATAATGGGATGGATGAAGTAGAGAAGGAGAAAGGACGATATAGTTTAACTGAATTCACTAAAAATAAAGTTGTAATAGAAACAAAAGACGTTTCAGAATCCTATATCACTAATGAAAATGAAAGAACAACACTCCTTTATATATACATCTCCTGTGCACAGGAATATGTTTCACTTGAACATTTCTCACAGTTATTTGATGTCAGTAAAAATACGATAATCAGAGATTTGAAGACCTTAGGGAAAAAGCTCGCAGACTATGGACTTGAAGTGATGTATACAAGAACAGAGGGTTATAGGATAGTGGGCGATGAAACAGAGATCAGGAACCTGTTGTTTAAAGCCATCAATGAGATTAATGAAGTCTATGAGTTGAATCTTCTGCTACTGAAAACAATGGAGCTGGTGCAGGAAGATATTGATACCATGGTTGAAAAACTGGATATTGTTGAACAAGTATTAGAACGGAAATTTGCAGATAGTTACTTCGACCAATTACCTTATCATGTTTATGCCATTTTACGCCGTGTCAATAAACATCAGACGAACGATAAAGAATTTTTCATTGATTACACAGGCATCTCAGACACTAAAGAGTTTGAAGCATCAGAAATACTCTTAGCTGATCAAAATCTGGATGACAAGGTCAAGATGTATATAGCGCTCAGGTTGCTTTCTACGCCTATACGTTCTAAATCAATCACAGATGCTAGTTTACCTGAACTTAAAGAAATAATCTCAAGATGCGTTATTAATTTTGAAAAGTTGGCCTGTATCAATCTACAAGATAAACAACAATTATCTGAAAAACTATATACGCATATTAAACCGGCTTATTTCAGGATTAAATATAATTTGACAACAAATTATCGTCATCTTGCAGAGCTGGATGATAAATATGAAACATTGTTCAATCTTGTAAATGAAAGCTTCAAGCCTCTTGAGACTTACTTGGAATGTGAGATTCCAAGAGAAGAAATGATGTTGATTACATTATTTTTTGGTGGAAACTTAATTGATACACAAGAAGTGGTCCAGACAACCGTCAAAAAGGCCGTAGTCGTCTGTCCGAACGGGATTACCATCTCCAGTCTTTTGGAAAGCATACTCATTAAGTTGCTACCGGAAATTTATTTTGAGCGCTCTATGTCTGTGCGAGAATTTAATCAAAGTCAGTATCATTATGATTTCGTATTCTCTCAAGTCCCTTTACAGACTGATCTGAATTTGATCATGATAGGCGATCTGCAATCTGGTGAAGAACGATTGAAGCTGAGGAGACGTATTATCAGTCAACTTTACGATTTGCCGGATATAGAATTCAATTCTGATAAGGTATTTGAGCTAATCAGGAAATTTGCAGATATCCATGATGAAAAGGGTTTAAAAGATGCATTGATCCATTACTTTTCAGATGGAAAGATTATATCGGCGCCTTCAAACTTTGCTAAAGGTCTTGAGACTACATTACTGCCTGATAGCATACAGGTTGTAGAGCGGGTAGCAGATTTTCATGAAGCAATCACTATAGCATCCCAGCCTCTACTCGAGAAGAATATTATCAGCCAACACTATATCGATAGTATGAAAGAGGAATACCAGGCAATTGAACCGCATATACTGTTACGTATGAAAATTGCGCTGCCTCATAGTGATATCAATAACGGGTCCCATGGCTTAGGATTAAGTTTTCTGAAGCTTAACCAGCCGCTAGTGACCGCTTATGGTGAGATTTATTTTATAGCTGTACTAGCTGCAAAAGATAAAGAATCTCATCTGGATAGTGTACTCCAACTTATTAAGATTGCTGAGAATGACCATGTTCTTGATCAATTACAGTCTTCTACAGATAAGTTGAAAATTTATGAGTTATTAACAAGTTTTAAATAAAGGACGTGTCAAGATGTTACAACCCTTTTTGCATGAAGCATTAATTTTTCATCATCAAAGTTTTAGTTCTAAAGAAGAACTATTCAGTCATATCCAGCAAGAAGCACTGAAGTCTGGATATATCACAGAGCAGTTTGAAGAAAAAATTGCAGAACGAGAAAAAAGCTTTCCAACAGGATTGGAAGTAGGAAACTTGAATATAGCCATTCCTCATACTGATCCTGAGTACGTTCTGAAACAATTCATCGCAATCTATACACTGAAAGAGCCAATCAAGTTTAGAAGAATGGATGATCCGTCAGCTGATACAGCAGTCAGTATTGTATTTGTACTCGGATTAAATGAACCTCACGCACAGTTGGAAGTTCTGCAAGACTTAATGGCAAAACTACAGGATCAGAATTTTATCAGTGACATTCACCAGGCAACATCAATTCAAAAAATTATCGAGAAATTTTAGGAGGAAATAACAATGAAAAAAGTATTAGTAGCATGTGGAGCAGGTATCGCAACATCAACAGTCGTAACTAATAAAGTGGAGAATTTAATAAAGGAACATCAAATTGATGCCCAAGTAGAACAATGTAAGATTGCAGAAGTTAAAGGCAAGCAAGCAGATGCAGATTTAATCGTCTCAACGACTATTCTTCCGACAACATATGATATTCCTGCCATTGTCGCTACCGCTTATATCACGGGAATCGGCATGGATAAGCTTGACCAGAAGATTTTAGATGAACTTCAAAAATAAATTTAAGTGTAGGTGATGGGGATGGACAAATTAATGGATGGTATGCAGTATATCCTGAATTTAGGACCTACTGTTATTCTGCCGATAGCTATTACGCTTATTGGATTGTTTTTTAAGACGGGCTTTACAAAAGCATTCAAAGCAGGTTTGACAATTGGTATCGGTTTTGTCGGTATTAACCTGGTGCTAGGTGTGCTGACCGGATCACTTGGACCCGCAGCGAAGGCGATGGTTGATCGATTTGGCTTGAATCTGACAGTGATTGATGCTGGATGGCCAGCAGCAGCAGCTATTTCTTTTGCTTCTCCTGTGGCGGCTCTTCTTCTACCTCTCTGTTTGATAGTCAATATTATATTAATTGGACTTAAAGTGACAAAAACGCTCAATATAGATATTTGGAATTACTGGCATTTCATTGCGGCTGGTGCAACTGGATATGTTCTAACTAACAATTGGTTTGTTGCAATCTTCCTGGCAATTGTGATGCAGATTGTTGTTTTAATTATTGCAGATAAAACACAGCCTATGGTAGAAAAGTTTTATGGACTTGAGGGCATCTCATTGCCGACTGCTTCAACTATCTCATTTGTTCCACTTGGATACGCAGTGAGCTGGATTCTTCATAAAATACCAGGGTACGACAAATTAAAAGCAGATCCTGAAAATATTCAGAAACGTTTCGGTATCTTCGGAGAGCCAATGATGATGGGCTTTATACTTGGTTTGGCAATTGGCGCATTAGCAGGTTTTGATTTCGGTAAAATTCTGAATACCGGTATCTCAATGGCAGCAGTTATGTTCCTGTTACCACGTATGGTTAAGATTCTGATGGAAGGTCTTATACCTATTTCTGAAGCGGCACGTGACTGGCTGCAAAAACGTTATGAAGGACGCGACTTATATATCGGTCTTGATGCCGCTCTTGCAGTAGGACACCCGGCTGTAATGTCTACAGCATTAATTTTAGTACCTATCACTTTATTACTAGCAGTCATCTTACCGGGAAATGCAGTTCTTCCTTTTGGTGACTTGGCGACTATTCCTTTCTTGGTGGCATTCATTGTTGGATTTAATAAAGGAAATATTATTCATTCTGTCATTGTCGGCACTATTGTTATTGCTTTTTCTTTATACATGGCAACAGATTTCGCTCCAACATTTACCGCTATGCTAGAAAGTGCAAAGTTTGACATGCCTAAAGGTGCGACACAAGTCTCTAACTTGGATACGGGTGGTAACCTGTTGAACTGGTTGGCACTTAAAGCAGGACAACTATTACAAGGTATTTAAAATATAGGAGATGGCAAATATGAAAGCAGCTTTAAAAAGTGAACAGGGATATAATCAGATGTCAGTTCAAGAAATTGCTTCACCTGAAGTAAAAGGAGACCTGGTAAAAATTAAAGTCAAGTTTACAGGGATCTGCGGGACTGATATCCATACTTATAAAGGAGAATATGCAAACGCACGATTACCTTTAGTCCTCGGACATGAGTTCTCAGGAGAAGTAGTTGAAGTGGGACCTGATGTCACTAAAGTTAAAATAGGTGATCGAGTGACCTCTGAAACAACTTTTGAAACATGCGGCGAATGCGAATATTGTCAAACAAAAGATTATAATCTATGTCCTTATCGCAAGGGAATAGGTACTCAACAGAATGGATCGATGGCTGAATTCGTCATCAGTCGAGAAGAAAGTATTCACATTCTTCCGGATAATGTTTCTTTTGAAGCGGGGGCTTTAGCAGAACCTGTAGCTTGTGTTGTACATGCCGCCCTCGAAAAAACATCGATTGAACCGACAGATGTCATTCTTATTCTCGGGCCTGGACCGATTGGCTTGCTGCTCGCACAAGTTGTAAAAGCGCAAGGGGCAAAGGTCGTTATGACTGGAATTACGGCGGATGCGCACCGACTTGAGTTTGCTAGAGAGATTGGTGTTGATCTGACAGTTGACACCATGAAAGAAAGTTTGAAAGCTATTTTGGACCTAGAGACACAGGGGAAAGGTCCTGACAAAGTGTTCGATTGTACAGGTGCTATACCTGCAGTGAATGAGGCACTGCCACTTATCAAGAAAAAAGGGACGTTTGTTCAGGTAGGCATCTTTAAAGATGCTATAACACCTATTGATACTAATGCGATTATACAGCGGGAAATCAATTACGTTGGATGTCGTTCACAAAAACCTTCTTCATGGCCGATAGCTCTGAAACTACTCAGTGATGGTTCTATTGATGCTGATAGAATGATTACGAGTAAGTTTAGCCTGGAAGATTTTCAGCAAGGATTTGAAGCGGTCATGGCAGGCACAGAAATGAAAGTATTAATCGAGTCATAATAAACCGGCTGTTGATAAAACAGCCGGTTTATTTTTGTAATAAATACAATTTTCTGATTATGAAGTATTGCATGATGATTATGAGTAGGTTATATTATAAGTAAGCCAGATAATTACACTAAAGGAGGAATCTTGTGGCCTCAAAGATCGGGGATAAAGTCTTATCCAGAAGAAAAGAACTCAGAATGACACAAGCCGATCTTGCTAAAAATATCTGTACACAAAGTCAGGTCAGTAGAATCGAGAAAAATGAAATTATGCCGAGTTCAGAAACACTCTATCAAATAGCGCGTCGACTGAATGTCAGTATGGATTATTTCTTTGGTGTGGAACCTGTCAATAATACGATACGCGGCAAGAAAATATGTGAAGATTATTTAGAATCGAAAGAATTTGAGACACTTGAAGTCTTCGTCGATGCCCAGCTGCAGACAGTGCTGACCGAATACGAGCATCGCTATCTGACGTGGGTCAAAGCCGTATGTGCAGGCTATACGAAGCCGGATTTAGAAATTGCCATCAAGATGCTTGAAGAATTACTGGAAAATCCGATCAAGTATCAGGATAATGAGCTTGAAGCAAGTATCCATAACTCTTTAGCGATTTTCTATAGAAAATCTAAAGAACCTGAAAAGGCAGAAACTCATATTCGAAAAGCAAGATATATTATAAATGAAAATCATTTATATAATGAGGCAGCTGCGAAAATTTATTATCAATATGCAACTTTTTTAATGTCTGAAGATAAATTTGAGGATTGCCTCGATATTGCTAACGAAGGTATTGAAATCTGTATTAAGCATAATGTCCTTTTCTTGCTCGATAATATGATTTATCTTGCAAGCGGTGCAAAACAAGAAATGAATATCATTTCACAAAAAGATCGTGACTTATGCAGTGTAGGCTATGGTCTTGCAAAGATGAAAAACAATACAGTTTTAATTGATTTATATGAGCAAGAATTAACACAATATAATCTTTTATAAAGCGGAGGAATATACTATGAAAAAAAATCTTTCAAAAGCACTTTTAACTTTCTCAACATTGGCAGTTCTTCTTGGTTTTGCTGGCCCGTCAGTGTATGACGCTACAAGTCCGTTATATGGTATTAAAGTAGATATTGACGTCCACTAATCATCTCTTCTTTCAGCCGAACTCTTTATGGGGTTCGGTTTTTTTTATGGGCTTTTTTGGGTATGATAGAAAAGACTGAATTCAGGAGGTTAATTTTGGCGGCTAACAGAACTTCTATCAAACGTCTTGAGATGCGTAATAAATTGATTCTTGTCTGTATTTTACTGCTTATGGCACTGGCTATTTATCTGATTTATCTCATATCGAAGGAAGCACAGGAAGAGAAATTCAGGGATCAGCATGTCGTGGTCGGCTATACTTACCGACAGGCCTTACAGCGTCAGATGCATGCGAATGCTGTGGCGTCTGATGGCGTGAAGTGGTCGAAGGCGACGCGTTCACAGATAGCTCGCTACTTGCGACCTGAACCCTATTATCAACATTCAGAGCAGAAGTATCAGTTCCTGAACCTGCGCAAGCCGCAAGGGATCAGTGCGGGCAAGCTGGATGAACTGCTCAAAGGGAAAGGCATACTGGAAGGGCAGGGGGACGCATTCCGTGAGGCTGCCCGTCAATCTGATCTCAATGAGATTTACCTGATCAGCCATGCCCAGCTGGAGACAGGGAAAGGGGCCAGTGAACTCGCAAAAGGGCTGAAAGTGAATGATAAGGGGCAGCTGGATTCGGACGGCAAGACTTACTATAACTTCTTCGGTGTCGGTGCCTTTGATCATGATGCAGTCGCAGAAGGTGCGAAATATGCACAGCAGCAAGGGTGGGATACACCTGAGAAAGCGATCAAAGGCGGGGCCCAGTTCATCGCCAGGGAATATCTGTCACGCGATAATCAGTATACCTTATATTCGATGCGCTTCAATCCGGTTGACCCGGGCAGGCACCAGTATGCGACAGATGTGATGTGGGCCCATCATAATGCGAGACAGATGGCCAAGTACTATCACAAGCTCGGCTTAGAAGGTAAATTTTTTACAAGACATTACTATAAGAAATAGCAGCGTCCAGGATGTGATGTCCTGGACTTTTATTTTACAATATTTAAGGAAACTTTAAGGTAACTGGAAATTTGAGTATGTTATGATGAAAAAGAGGTGAGATAAAGGATGACATGGATAGAAGCTTACAAAAGATTTTGGCAGAATGCCTTCAAGATGCGTGGGCGGGCAAGACGGAAGGAATACTGGATTCCGCAGCTGGTGAATACAGTGATCGGACAAATCATCGAACTATTCTTCACGATGAGCGGCGGAGCGAAGCGGTTTGCAGTTGCTATGGACGGTGAAGCCATCATCAATTACGGCAATCTGATCTGGCTGCTCCTTATACTGATTCCGACATTCACAGTGACCGCAAGAAGACTGCAGGACATCAATATCAACGGCTGGTGGGCCATACTGCCTATATTCGGCTGGTATATCGTACTGGGCACAATGATTGCGATACTGATGATACCGGGTGTCGAAGAATACTTAAGTGACCCTGACAGACTGACGACAGCATTAACGACCAGCACAATCGCCGGTATCACCCTCGTTATCATGTCTATCGTCTTCTTTGTCTTCAGCGTCTTAGACAGTAATCCGCGACCGAACAAATACGGCGATGATCCGAAGAAAGATGAACGCTATTTATACCAAGGAGAGATGTAATATGACATGGATGGAAGCTTACAAAAGATTTTGGCAGAATGCCTTCAAGATGCGTGGACGTGCGAGACGGAAGGAATACTGGGTACCGGTGCTATTCAACACTTTGATTTCACTCGCCCTAGGTATCATCTTTGCCTTTGTGGATATGGCACTGGGCTACGGCAGCGATATACTGGCAGATGATCAGATGGCAGATGTCTCCCTGACGAAACCCTCAGACATAGCGAACGGCATCTGGTCACTGATTCTTCTCATACCAAGCTTCACAGTGATGGCAAGAAGACTGCAGGATATCAATATCAACGGCTGGTGGGCGCTTGTGCCGCACTTAGGGGGTGTAGTCACTATAATCGGACTGATTCTCGGTGCGCTTTCCCTGTTTATGCTGGGTGGGGCGGAAGTAAGTACACTGCTGATCATGGTAGGTGTCGCAATATTAGTGGCCGTGATTGTAGGCATCGTCTTCCTCGTCTTCACAATACTTGACGGCAAACCAGGACCGAATAAATACGGCGAGGATCCGAAGAAGAATGAGCGTTATTACTACAACGATACTTACCAAAGCTAATGAAGTGACAGTCTCTATAAATAGAGGCTGTTTTTTTTTCTGTAAAACTGGTAGAGCTGTATTTATCAAAGTAAAGGATGGAGAAAAGATGTATCCTTCTTAGAGGT
Organism: Macrococcus bovicus; assembly: GCF_030376725.1. NCBI lineage: Bacteria > Bacillati > Bacillota > Bacilli > Caryophanales > Staphylococcaceae > Macrococcus > Macrococcus bovicus. The sequence goes on along the minus strand of NZ_CP128470.1, from coordinate 1,524,557 downwards.
AGAGGGTATGAACTGATATGAAGATCAGTAAGGAGCGATTGACTTGAACATCAATGAACGCGAGGAATATTTGAAGGATGTGATTATCCTGACTGGAGAAATTCTGCTTGAAGCAGGTGCGGGCGGCTACAGAACGGAGCAGACGATGAATAAGATTGCTCATCATTTCGGTTACAGCGACTGCAACAGTTTCGTTACCAATACGGTTATCAACTTCAGCCTGCATGATTTGACTTATCCTAGAGTCAAGCGTGTGACAGCGCGTAATACGAATCTGATAAAAGTCTCGAGAGCCAACGCCGTTGCCCATCAGATGACGAGTGACGATCTGACAATAGAAGAAGCACTTGAAAAGCTCAGGAAGATACAATTTGAGACTAAAGGTTATTCTGCATATGATAAAGCGATAGCGAGTGCATTAGTCGGACTCAGCTTCCTATATCTGCAGGGGGGAGATATGCAGAATATCGCAACGGCTATGTTTGCGGCAGCGATGGGTTTTCTTATAAAGGAGCAAGTGGCTTCAAAAGTTCAGAGTCTTTTTATACCGGAATTTATAGGAGCATTAATTATTTCGTTCATTATCATCGCAATGAGCCAACTAGTGCCAGATCCTAAACTCTCTGTGACCATTATCGCTGCTGTTATGCCCATCGTCCCCGGGGTGCTGATCACCAATGCCTTGCAAGACCTGCTGATCGGTAATCTCATGATGGCTCTGACTAAAGGACTGGAAGCAGCTGTTATCGCCTTTGCTATTGGAGCAGGCGTAGCTACTATGTTCTATATATTTTAGGAGGTAATCATGGATATATTACTTAACTTCATCTTCAGTTTCATCGCATCCTATTGCTTTGCAGTATTGTTTGACAGTCCGAGACGACTCTTCGTCCCGTCAGGATGTGTTGGAGCCGCAGCATGGATGACAAGCGAAATGATGATACATCATTTTCACATGCCCGACATCTATGGCTACTTTCTAGGCAGTTTGATGCTTGGTCTCATGTGTCATACTATGGCACGACTCTATCTGGAGCCCGCTATGCTCTTCATGATCCCGGGAATCATACCCCTCGTGCCAGGAGGGTTAGCGTATGATGCAACGATGAAAATGATGCTGAACCAGACAGATAAGCCTGTTGAGATTCTGATGGAAATCACGATGCTGGCAGGTGCTATCGCCATTGGACTGCTGTTCTCAGATTATGTATTCCGACTGATTACCAAGAAAAAGATATCTGACTACTAATAGAATGTCATACTAAAATACTTAATGAATATTTTAAGTAATGACAAAGAAAAAGCGACTGCTCGATTTGAGCGGCCGCTTATTTCATTCTGTTACGATTATATGCTTCTAGATTCTCTTTGTCGTTGAAATAAAGGAAGGCAGCGAGACCAATCGGAATGCCGAAGATAGGCGTGGTCAGGAAACTTGCGATGACCATGTAGATAATCACATACGTGAGATCAGTAGAACTCCACTGTTTGTCTTTCAGATAATCAATAATTAAGTTCAGACTCATTGTCCTCAGCTCCTTAGATGATAGATACACTACACTATATCCAGTTATAACCAGAATAAACACAGGGATTCATTTGCAGGTTAAAAGCATCTACATTTCATTATATTACATCTGACGAGTTAAAAGTAATTAATTGTTAAATTAGAAACAAAAAGATACTGATACTGACGATTTGATATATTCATTTAAAAACGGAGAACAGGCGATGATCAATAAGAAGATTGAGCGATATCTGGAAAATCATTATCAGCAGTACTTAGGCAAGCAGCATAAGATGAAGGTCACACATGTAGTGGACAGGGGACATTACTATCAGTTCCATCTGTGGAAAGATGATGTGCTGGTGATCGGTGAGACCGTATGGAAGAATGACCTGGTAAGAAAAATAGATTAAATAATTAGATTAGAGATGCTTTAAGACGAATTAATATAATATAGAATAAGCATAATATAAGGAGAGAACGCGTTCACTTATTAAAGTAGAAAGATTATAATTAATTAACAACAATTTTTGTTCAAAAGCTACAAGCGAGTCTCTATTTTTGAAAAGCTAAGATCAGGAGTTTAATATCAATAACTATCTCATGATATAATAACATAATTAGGGCTTTAAAAAAGAAATTATATTTAGATAATTACATCAAATATTTATTTAAAATACTTAGCTCAAAGTCTTTCTTCAATATAAATTGATTATTAACAAAATTATTGAATCTAGTAAAAACCGTTATAATAAATAGAAATTAAATTTTATAAAGGAAAGTGAATCATGAGAAATAATTTTAAAGAAAACTTAAGAACTATTAGCCTATTTTCAGGCATTGGAGGATTGGATCTTGGCTTTATTGAATCAGGCTATAAATTGATTTGGGCGAATGAAATGGATAAACATGCAGTTCAAGCATATAAAGCGAATATTGACAAAAATATTATAGAAGGCGATATTTTAGATTTATATAAGGAGATTCCAGAAAATGATGTTTTATTAGCAGGATTTCCATGCCAGCCATTTAGTATGATGGGAAAACAAAAAGGGTTCGAAGATGAAAGAGGTACATTATTTTTTACAATCCAAAAAATAATTGAACTACATCAAAACAAGCCTAAAGTTATTGTACTTGAAAATGTAAAAAACCTATTAACTCATCAAAAAGGACAAACATTTGCAAAAATGAAGGAGATTTTAGAAACATTAGGCTACGAAGTACATTCTGAAGTGCTAGATACGAAAGATTATGGCCTTCCGCAAACGCGGCGCAGAGTGTTTGTAGTATGTTTTCTAAAAAGTTTTCTTGAAGGCTCAAGTACAAAGTTTACTTTCCCAGAGCCAAAACCATTAAAATTAACAATGTATGATTTATTAGACGAAGAAGTTGAAAAAAAGTATTTCTTATCAGAAAAAATACTGCCAACTATTCTTTCAAATGGTAGTGGGAATTATTACTCAAAATCTGAAATTGATCTTGAGATAGCACGTCCATTAACAGCCACTATGCATAAAATGCATAGAGCTTCTCAAGATAATTATTATACAGACAACAAAAATAGAAGTAGATTTAAAGACGAGATAAACAAACCAATTTCAAATATAAGAAGAATTACACCTAATGAATGTAGAAAACTTCAAGGTTTTCCAGATAAATGGAAATTTGTTGTATCTGATACACAGTCTTATAGACAATTTGGAAATGCTGTAAGTGTTAATGTTTCTCGGGCATTAGCTTTACGAATTAAAGAATATATTGGAATGATAAATAATGAAAAACATAGCTAATTTCAGTAATAATGTATTTGATTTAAATATTCTAAAAACTTCTGAGTTTATTGATATGATAAATATATTTATTAATGTTATTAATCATCTTAATTTGGAAGCTGAGAATGATAAAAAAGTAACAATATTTACAATTGAAAAGATGATTGAATACGGAATAATACAAAACAATTCTAAGCAAGATTTAGAAAAAATTTTAGGTGAAGAGCAGTTTTTGAGACTAGTAGTATCGATTAATAAAATTTCAAATGTCAATATAAATGATTATCCGATACTTCAGAAATTTAACTTAGAATATAGAAATAAAGCAGTACAAAACAAAAGTAATAATAAACAACCTACTTTAATAGATTTATTTTGTGGAGCAGGCGGATTGTCATTAGGATTAAACCAGGTAGGATTTAAAACTATATTGGCTAATGATATTGATAAACAAGCGTTAAGAACATACAACTTTAATCATCCAGAAGTAGATGGTCAATACATCACTATGGGTGGTATAGAAAATTTAGCAAGTGATATAAGAAACTATGTTTCGTTAGGTTCAGTAGATGTTGTTGTAGGAGGGCCACCATGCCAAGGCTTCTCAGAAGCTAACAGACAAAGACTAATAGATGATCCTAGAAATATTTTGTATAAGTATTTTATAGAATGTATCCATCAGATGAAACCTAAGGCCTTTATCATGGAAAATGTTAAAGGCATGAAAAAAGTTTCTAAGCAAGTTATTGATGATATCAATAACAATGAGCTGCTAAATTATGATATTGATTGTCAAATTATCAATGCAAAATACTTAGGTGTGCCACAAAATAGAGAAAGATTAATTTTTATAGGAATTAGAAAGGATATATCTGATAAAAAAAATATTCTTGCTAATGAAATATTTGAAAAAATACCTAAAAAAAATATAACTGCTCTTTCAGAAGCAATAGAAGATCTAAAGCCTTTACAAGCTTCGAGAATAAAAAATTTTACAGGCGGAGATATTCTATCTGGTTTTATCGTTGATGAAAAATACTATGGCAATGATAAACAGTCGAAATATGTAGATTTAATAAATCAAGGTAAAAGTATGAATCTTACCTTTAACCATAAAGCTAGATACAATAATGAAAGAGATATTGAAATATATTCTCGTTTGGAGCCAGGTGATAAATCTGATGATCCAAAAATTGCAGATATTATGCCCTATAAGAGTAGAAGTCATATGTTCAAAGACAAATACTTCAAACTTTATCTTGATAAACCATGCAAAACTATAACAGCACACATGAAGTTTGATTGTAATATGTATATTCATCCAACTCAAGCAAGAGGTTTAACACCAAGAGAGGCAGCAAGAATACAGAGTTACCCCGATGATTATTTATTTTTAGGAGCATATACAAAAACTTACCAACAAATTGGTAATAGTGTACCACCACTTATGGCTAGATATATTGGACAACAAATTATGGAAATAATTAAATAATAGAAGGAGAAGGTCTATGTTTGAAGATGTTATGAAAAATATAAGAAGTATATTACATGATACAGCAGGAATAATGTTAGAAAATGACTATGATGCTATTATGGTAAAAGAACTTTCAGATTCAAATATCTTAAAAGAAAATAGACCAGCAGAATCATCAACTAATCAGACACATATAGCAATAACTGGAAAGGTCAATTTTGACTTTTTTCCTTACGTTAATATTTGGCATTATAACAACTCAAAGAATTCTGAACAGGAAATGAAATCTTTTTATATACTTCAAGTGCCTTTTATTATAAATAAACAGAATGCTTATTATGCTGATAAACAGACAAAATTACTCTTTTTGAATAATGACCAACTCATTGCAAAAGGTTCAATAAAAATTAGTAGACCAGATTCAGCTCAGATGGAACTTGGTAACACATCTCAATCTGATCAGAATTTTAGATTATTTAGAAAACTATTCTTTGAACATGACTTTTTAATAATGTTAAAGATAGCGAATAAAGTTGAATATGAAGCCTTCTGTATTAAAAGTGATGATGCACAAAAATACAATTTATCCTCGGTTACTAAATTTAATCCAAAGAGAAAACAAAGTACAATTGTAGATATTTTTACTGTCAATTCTGAATTACTCAGAGATGAAAATGATAAATATTCTGTATATTGTGAAGGTGGTTTTAATAGAATATTATATGGTCCACCAGGTACGGGTAAATCGTATAAAATTAAAAATATAATTAATAATCACGGTATAAATAATTATATTGATGGTTTGGATCACCCGAATGTTTTTAGAACTACTTTGCATCCAGAGTTTTCTTATAGTGATTTTGTTGGACAAATCATGCCTATAGTGAAAAAAAATGGAGGAAAAACAGATATAATATATGATTTTAAACCTAAAATATTTACGGAAGCTTTAAAATTTGCATTATCTGATTTAAATGTTCCTGTTTTTTTGATATTAGAAGAGATGAGTAGGGCAAATATTGCAGCTGTGTTTGGAGATATATTCCAGCTTTTAGATAGAGATGTTTATGGAAATAGTGAATATAAAATAAATAACGATTTGATAGCAGAGTATATTTTTGATGATTCAAACAAAAAAATATTCATACCATCAAATTTATATATTATAGGGACAATGAATACATCAGATCAGAATGTCTATGTAATGGATACAGCAATGAAAAGACGTTTTGAATTGGAATATATAAGTGCTACAGATTACATACGAGAAGAATCAGGTGAATACAAAAATAACTATATATTTAGTATACAGGAGAATGAAGAAGATATTGAAAGTGTTATTACTTTTGATTGGATAACTCTTATTAAGTCACTTAATAAATTTATTGTTACAAAAGAGGAAAAGGGAGGTTTATCTTTAACTGAAGACAAACAAATTGGACAGTTTTTTATAAAATTTAAAAAGGCGAATGAAAATATTAGTATTAAAGAAGCAGAAGATTATAACTTTAATCAAATTAAAGGGAAATTAATTCAGTATCTATGGAATGATGTACAAAAACATTCTTATTCCCCTCACTCTATATTCTTAGAAGATATTGAGAGTTTTGGGGACTTATATAACTTGATTTGTGATAAAAAGATGATTTTCTCTTCTAATTTCATGGAATTCTACAACTCCTCTAGAGGATTCTAATAATGAAGCCTCAAATATATATAGTGCAAGATGGTGAAGAATTGACTAAAGAAGTAGAACATTTGTTTGAAGATATATTCTCTTATAATGATGTACGTATTAGTAGCAAAAAAAAATTATCAAACTTTGTAGGATTTATTTTTCACGAATCAAATTGGCTAGTTAGTTTTCCAAAACATTATTTTGATTATAAAAACAAGCCATTAATTGCTGAACCATCAGATATTGAGACTTTATTTAAGTGTTTAATGAAATATAATAGTTATCACCCGATTGAGTTTGGAAAAGAAGACGTAAATAACTCCTCTTACCCACTAAAATATTTCTTTAACATTTATGATTATTATAAAAAATATGGATTATATTATATTGAAGAAAAAAACAAATCCTTCGGCTATAATGGGAAAATTATCTGGAAAGAAACTCTTCAAAAGTCTTCGCAGGTAATCAGTGATGGAAATATAATTTATATTCCCCCAATAGTGCAAAAAAATAACATGGATTATGACTTTGTCACTAAATGTATGGCATATGCTATCGATAATACGATAGAACAATTTAAAAAATTATTAAAATTAGAGCGCACTAATTTTGATATAAGTGGTGTTGATTGGGAGAAAAAAGATGCTATTATTAGAAGACTCAAAAAAATAGAAAGAGAAACATTTAAAGATAAACATTTGAGATTAATTAAAAACTTGATATGCTTTTTTCAAGATATACCAAGCGGAAAAGGACAATATGTTTTTAAAACTAATAACTTTAAGTTCCTCTGGGAAGAAATGATGAGCTTTTATATTAATAACTACCTATTATTTGAAAGTGAATCTAATAATATCTATTTTTCAGATGATAAATTATTAATTCCTCATAATTTCAAAAAAGAAAGGTTTTACCCTGATGCACGTAGAAAAAGTAAATCAAGACGATTAGAGCCAGATTTATTTAATTTTATTAATAATGAAATGTATATTTATGATGCGAAGTACTACAGTGAAGTGAAAAAGTTAGACTACAAGCAGGTTTCTTACTATTTTTTATTAAAAGATATAAAGAAAACATCTTCAGAAAGAGAAATTTTAATACATAACTTTCTCTTTTTACCTACTTATTTAGACAATTACCAGAAAGATCATTTCATTTTGGACCCTTTTTATAATAATGATGAGGAGAACTTTGTTATCAAAGAGTATTATGTAAATGCTAAAAATGTTTTAATCAAATTTTTAAATGTTTAATATCTTGTTTAAGATAATATATGATGTATAGTCTAGATTCATATCAATATTTTAAAAGCTCAATAAATGCTAAACTTTTAATAATCGATATAATTTATATTAAAAAGGTGTTAGGGTAGAGTGGCTTAAAGATTAAATAGTTATGAAAGAAAAAGCTGGAGGAAAATTGAGTGAAAGCTAAAAAAGTTTTTAGACATGTGTATAAAAGTATTAGTTGTGTGGCATAGTGACCTTTAAACAAAGTAATGAATCTGAATCGTCTACACTTAGTTGGACAATTTCTATGTGAATAGATATTGTTAATCTAAGAAAGTAGGCGATTTTATTTATGTCACGAGAAAGAAGAAGCTTCAGTCCTGAATTCAAGTTACAGATGGTCAAACTTTATGAGAATGGTAAACCTAGAAATGAAATTGTACGTGAATATGAGCTGACGCCTTCGGCATTAGGAAAATGAATCAAACAGCATCAATATACCGGGTCATTTCAGCACAATGACAATCTGAGCGATGAAGAGAAAGAACTGAAAAAATTACGTAAAGAGAACCAGCAGCTGAAGATGGAGAACGACATTTTAAAGCAAGCAGCGCTGATCATGGGACGAAGATAGCCGTCATTCGTGAGAATGCCGAGAAATATTCAGTATCAGCAATGTGTAAAGTCCTGCAGATTCCCAGAAGCACCTACTATTATGAAGTGAATAAGCTGACTGACAGAGAAAAAGAGCATCCCGACGGAGATGTCACTGAGAAGATCATTCAGATCTTCAATACAAACCGGCATTGTTTTGGCACGAGAAGAATCAAGATTCATTTAGAAAAACAGGGACTTAAGGTTTCCAGGAGACGGATTGGCTGTATCATGAAAAACCAGAATCTTGTCTCTACCTATACATCCTTATTCAGAGATCATTGAGTATGAAAGGATGTCCGTATGATAATGCGGTTGTTGAAACAACTTTTAAAGCGGTAAAGACCGAATTTATTAATCAATTTCATTTTCTTTCTCTCAATCATTTGAATATTGAACTTTTTGATTATGTGAACTGGTATAACAATGTTAGCCCGCACGGTGCGTTGAATGATCTAACCCCGAAGGAATATAAAGAAATGATCTATAAAAACTGTCCAATATTATGTTGACAGACCATAAAGACGACTTTGAGTTTATGTAACCCATTTAAATCATACTATTAAATAACTATTTAATGCACTTTATATACTATAAAACTATTTCTTTGATAAAATTTAGATAATAGGTAGGTAAAATCGTAAATCAAAATATATCTCAATATAATAAAAGGGGACTTAAAATGGAATATAACAATCAAGAATCAAGCTTATGGTATTTTCCAAGCGGAGAAGATTTAGAGATGACCTCAGCATCAAATGCTTACGTAGAAATGTTTAAAGATACTCCTTTAAGATCTTTAGCTAGAGAAATTTGTCAAAATTCATTAGACGCGCAGGCTGATAAAAACTCTCCCGTTAAAGTAAGTTTTGATTTATTTGAAATTCATACAAAGTTTTTACCTGGATTTGAGCAACTTAAAGACGTTGTTCTGCCAAGCGCTCATATGGCTTGGCCTAATGAAAAGAAAACTCAAATAATGTTAGGACAAATGGATAAAATTCTTAGTAGTGAAAAAATTAAAATATTAAAGATTAGCGATTACAATACTTCGGGTCTAGAACCAGAAAACTGGAAATCATTGATTGAACAAGCTGGTTCCTCCATAAAGAATAGCGACTCTTCAGGAGGTTCTTTTGGCATTGGGAAGGCCGCTCCATTTGCTGTAAGTGACTTGAGGATGGTTTACTATAATACATTGACCAAGACGAGGAAAATTGAATCAATAGGAGTAATGAAATTTGTGTCTTTTCACATAAAGGATAACATCGTGACACAAGGAGTAGGCTATTTTGGAAAAAATAAAAGTAAATCACCTTTCTCTGAGGGAGTATCCTTTGATACTGATTATAGAAAAGAAAGGGGAACTGACGTTTATATTATAGGATTCAACACTAATAACTTCTCTAATTGGCAAGAAGAGATAAAATATTCTATTATCAACGATTTTTTAATTTCAATGAAAAGAAAGCAACTCGAAGTAGAAATATGCGGTGAAAAACTAAGTTATGATCAAATACCGACGTATTTAGAAGAGATTAAAAACAATAAGAGGTTAACAAAATTATATGGTGATTTTGAAGGTTATTATAATACGTTGGAAGATAGTGACTCCAAAATCTTCTACTTGACTGGCTTCCAAGATTTTAAAATTGATGAAAATGAAGCATGTTTGATTTTATCTCAAAATGACGCCTATAATCGGAAAGTCCTCATGACTAGAGAAGCTGGAATGAAAATATTTGATATGAAAAGTTTTGGCTCTCTTTTAAAATTTTCTGGAATTTTTCAAGCAACTGGTCCTAATATAAATGCGTTACTAAAAAAACTCGAGAATCCTAACCACGATAAATGGTCTGAAGAACGTCATGAAGACAAAAAAATGGCTAAAAAATTTTTAAATCAGCTTACTTATTTTATTCGACAAAATGTCAAAGATACATTCCAAGAAAAAATAACAGAAGAAGTCGATGCATTTGGAGTTGGAGACTTTTTGCCTGCAAATTTAGATTCAAAAAATAATAGTAAAAGAATGTTAAATAAAAATCTTGTTAGTGAAAATCTGGAAGTCGTTCTCAAGGAGCTTAATGTAACGAATAGTCTTAAATCAAGATCATACGAAGAAGGAGATCTTTCTGAAGAAGAATTAGTTAAAGCAGGAATAGTAGAAGGTAATGAGAATGGAAATGGTTTTGGAAATGGACAAGGTGATGGATTAAAAGTTGATGGAAATGGGAATGGGGCTGGCGATGGAGACAATGGTGAAAACGGTGTTGAAGAATTGGGTGGAAATATTATTAAGAGAACCTCTTCTAGGAAAAGTGTATCTGATATTAAGTATCGAATTATAGAAAGAGATTTATCAAATGGTAAATATAGATTAATAATCAATTCATCTAGTACTTTAAATAAGGTGAAAATATATTTCAATATAATAGGGGATTCTGGTAACAAAAGTACAATTAAAATTAATGCAGCACATCAAAATGGTAGTATTTTAACTGTTTACAATTCATATATTTTTATAGATAAAATAAACGCAGAACAATGGACAGCAATAGATGTGCTATTAGAAAATAAAACTCGTCTGAAACTGGAGGTAGAAGTATATGAAGTTAATTAATAGCTTGTATCCGTATCCAGTACTTTCTTCATTTGATAATGATTATATAGATGATTCTGATTTTTGCACTGAAGTTAAACTAATAGAATCTACGCCATACAAACCAGCTAAGGTAAAAATAAAATTTGTTTTAAAGGACAAGTTTTTAGAAGAACTAGTTGCTGCTAAGCAAGCTGCTTTTTTTATTCATGTTGAAAGTCCTAGAGCTGTTTATAGAGAGTTGATAAAGGTGACGAGTTCTGAAGATACCCAAATTATTATCATTGATCCGAAAAAAATGCGTCATAATGTTGAAATCACTCCGTTATTATTAACAACTAATAGTTTAAAAAACTTTATTAATCCAAATATCAATAAAGAATTATTTGGTAGTAACTATGTGTTTCCTATATTATCATCAGGCTATCCCTTAGCAGTCGATAAGACGAAAATAATTGAAATAGTAGATAAAGATGATTTTAGCTCAGTTTCGTCAATCATAAAAGTTGGGAAAACTAAAGAAAAATTAATGAATATTGAACTAGAAGATGATTATCTATTCGTTAGACTCCCTGAAAAGCAATATAAAAAGTATGTTACTTTCAAAGATATGCCAGAAGCTTTATTGAGTTCAATTATTTTTCCTAGTTTAGTTTATGTTTTTGAATCAATTTCTAAACATGGAAGGGAGCCTTACGAAAACTATAAATGGTTTAATGTGCTTGAAAAGAAATTTAGTAATATGGGATTTTCAATTGATCAAATCATCTCTCAAGAAATATCTTCTATAGTTTTAGCTCAAAAAGTCTTAGTTGACCCATTGCAAAGAATGTTCAATGAAATAGAGGATGTGACCAGTTTATATGCAAACGATTAAATATTGTTCTTCAGAATTTTTAAATCTTTTAAAAGCTAATTTTGAAACTGATTACCAAGACATTTATAAGAAAAGGGATAAAGATAAAATAATAGAATTATTTAACAATGAATTGGTATATGATGGGGATTTGAAATTTGATTATAAGCCATTAATGTTAAGAAGTGATTCAAATAGAGGAGAATATATATCAGCAAATGTAAAGATTTTATATGATTCTCTAAAAAGTTTATCTAATGTTCAAGCGACTAAAGAAGAATTATGGTTTACTCTAATTAATACGATTTATTTGGATTATTTAATAGATTCCATTGCTGTCTTAGAGAAAAGTGGAAACTTTGAGAAGCAACTTAGCAATTTATTATTTTTTAATAAAGGTATTAGCAGAGGAATGATTGTTCAAAGTATCTCTAAGTTTTGGTGGATAGGCTATAGGACTTACGATAGAAATGCTGAGGATCCATACTGGTTAACTGAATATTTTTGTCGTACTGATGCTAGCGGTAAAGCCGTAACATTTTTCGGTAGTCGTCTAACTAGTAATTTGAATTTTAGTTTAGGAATTATTGAGGCTGTAAAATCAGCTGAAGAAGAAGGATTAGTTAAGAATCAGAAGGAAACTTATTCATTTATTAATGAATATTTTAATTTTGTAGGCGGAGTGAAAATTTTGGATATAATGTCAAGAGAAGAAATTGTATTTGAATCAAAAAGAGTTCTCCATGAATTATCTGTTAATAATTTATCGACATCGGAGAAAAATAGAAAAAAGATATTAGTTAATCCATAGAATTTTCAGTATATAAGTTTTTTATCTAATTGAGATATAGAAAAAGTTGTAAATTCTCTAACTGCTATGATAATTACTTTTATGAGAAATGGGATGTGATCTCATGGATACATTAACACCCGAACAACGTCTGAAAAATATGCGGAATATTAAGGGGAGTAACACAAAACCGGAAATGATGGTTAGAAAGTTCCTCTATAATAAAGGGATAATATATAGAGTCAACTATGACCAACTTCCAGGTAAACCTGATATTTATATCCCTAAGTACAAGACAGCTGTTTTTGTTAATGGCTGTTTTTGGCATGTGCATGACTGTAATTTATTTGTTATGCCGAAGACAAATCGAGAGTTCTGGAAGAAAAAACTTGAACGAAATATTGCCAGAGATGAAGAGGTAATAGAAGCATTAAGTGAATTAGGTGTTAAAGTTATTGTTGTCTGGGAATGTGGTCTCGGAAGCAAAGTGATTAATGAAACACTTGAAGATCTGTATGACATGATTATTGAAGAAAATGATGAAGAAGACAAATTACGTGACTTCTTTTTGAGTGATGATTGGGGTTAATATAACTTGATCGTGAAAGATTAAAAAAAATAGAGCAAATGAATTCTTACAGACTTTATAAATATATTTGTTGAAGAACAGATTAGAATAATTCATTTTTGAAATATATATATAAATAAACAATATGGTTGCTGTTCTATTGAAAATTACTTGCATAATTAATTCTATACTTTAATCTTTTTCATTATGTATACTAATGACAATTTTTCATTACAAGTAATAATTGTATAATGTTATAATATTTACAACTAAATATAAGGAGAGTGTAAAATGATTCTTAAGAAATTTAGTGTAAATAATTATAAAATATTTAAAGATGAATTCAGTATAGATTTGTATAAGGGTAGTGAAGAAATTTTAGATAACTATTATTTCACTATTCTGACAGGTAAAAATAATATGGGAAAATCTACTTTTTTGGAAGCTATTAGTGAACTTTTTAAAAAAGATTCTAAAAACTTAACTATAAAAGAAAGTTGTTATAATAATAAGAATAAAGACATTATACTAAAATCGATATTCATTTTAGATGAAACAAAAGATGCTGATTTAATAGATTATTTAAAAATTAAAAATTTAATCAATGGAAATTATAATAGTTTTGAGTTACATGTTATGAAATCTTACCAATTCGAAAAAGCAGCAAACTTCAAGTTTAAAATTAAAGATATAAATCAGAATGCTATTGATGTAACTAGCAAAGACGATATCAATAGAATTAAAGAATACATTTATAATCATGAACCATATTATATTAGACCAAATATGACCGTCGAAGAAATTGATAATTTAGTCAATATTATATATACCGATGCTATTATAACTAAAAGCCAAGAAGATGCAGAAAAACTTCAAGTTATCAATGATGATATAAGAGGTTTTATTAATGCTTTTAAACAAGCTACTGATAAGGTTTTAAATGAAGTAGAGAACGATATAAGCGAAGTATTAAACAGACTATTTACAGGGCAAAATTTTTCAATTAAAATCACAGGTAGTCAATCATCATTTCTATCTATAACTGATATTTTGAAAACTATGAAAACTGACCTACGAGTAAATAATACTAATAGAAGCGATATGTTATTATCTGAACAAGGAACAGGTGTTCAGAGAATCAGCTTAATCTATACTATTCAAAAGATAATAGAAAAAGGGATAGGTAATTTAGGTGGAAGAATGTTATTGGTTGATGAGCCTGAAGCTTTTTTACATCCCGAAGCCATTAGAGCACTTAGTGATTCTTTATATTCAATTGGTGATTCAATGCCAATAATTATTACAACACATTCACCAATTTTAATAAATTTAGAAAAAGACCACACAATAATTGATATATTTAGAATTGATAAAGATAATCAGGAAGCAATAGCATTATATAATTCAGAAAATTCGAAATTTGATGCTAATGATAAAGAAAATCGGAAAATCTTAAATTATATCGATCCTTATATTAATGAGTTTTTCTTTTCAGATCATAACATTATAGTAGAGGGTACAACAGAAAAAATGATTCTTAAGTTTTTACAAAAAGAACATAATCTTAACTTTCATATTATAGAGGCTAGAGGGAAGGCAACAATTGTAACCTTAATGAAGATACTCAATCAGTTTAATTCTAAATATTATGTGCTTCATGATTTAGATAATCATGTATCTGGCATTAGCCAAAAAAGGGCCCAGCGAACTAATTGTTTAAATATATTTCATCAAAAACAAGATATTTGTAATATTTATGCACTTGAAAATACTTTTGAACATGTATTTTATAATCATACTGTATCTTCTTCTCAAAAAGTAGCAAAAATTTATTCTATTTTAAGTAGTAAAGACCCAAGTGATAGTAACTATGTAATTAAAAATGACATTATAAATACATTTTCTGCTATTTTTGAGCTAGATATCAAATGTGAAGGCTCGCCAAACGATAAGTGTTATCCTATTAATAGTATAGATGATATCCTCAGCAAATTTGATATACCAAAAGAAGTATAAATATAATTAGCGGATATGCTACTGCAAATACTATTTATATATATTTACTATTTTAATCTATTTTGGGATACATGGTCTGTCAATATAATATTGGACAGTTTTTATAGAACATTTCTTTATATTCCTTCGGAGTTAGATAATTCAACGCACCGTGCGGTCTGACATTGTTATACCAGTTCACATAATCAAAAAGTTCAATATTCAAATGATTGATAGCATGAAAATGAAATTGATTAATAAATTCGGTCTTCACCGCTTTAAAAGTTGTTTCAGCAACCGCATTACCATACGGACACCCTTTCATACTCAATGATCTCTGAATACCGAAGGTATCAAGCACTTCATTAATGAGATGATTATCAAATTCTTTTCCTCTGTCGGTATGAAACATCTGTACCTCCCTCAGATCATGCCTGATGGTGCTGAGAGCTGCTGAAACGAGACAACTATCTTTCCGGCGTCCTGCACTGTAGCCAACTATTTCACGGTTAAAGAGATCAATAAACAGACCTATGTAATGCCATTTTCCTGCTACCTTTACATATGTCAGGTCGCTCACAGGCACTTCCATCGGCCTTTCTCTATGGAATGCTCTGCCCAGAGCATTAGTGATATGACGTGCATTTGACTGAGCCGGAAAGGCTCTTTAACGCAAGGATGTATAGGTGGATACAAGATTCTGGTTTTTCATGATACGGCCAATCCGTCTCCTGGAAACCTTAAGTCCCTGTTTTTCTAAATGAATCTTGATTCTTCTCGTGCCAAAACAATGCCGGTTTGTATTGAAGATCTGAATGATTTTCTCAGTGACATCTCCGTCGGGATGCTCTTTTTCTCTGTCAGTCAGCTTATTCACTTCATAATAGTAGGTGCTTCTGGGAATCTACAGGACTTTACACATTGCTGATACTGAATATTTCTCGGCATTCTCACGAATGACGGCTATCTTCGTCCCATAATCAGCGCTGCTTGCTTTAAAATGTCGTTCTCCATCTTCAGCTGCTGGTTCTCTTTACGTAATTTTTTCAGTTCCTTCTCTTCATCGCTCAGATTGTCATTGTGCTGAAATGACCCGGTGTATTGATGCTGTTTGATCCATTTTCCTAATGCCGAAGGCGTCAGCTCATATTCACGTACAATTTCATTTCTAGGTTCACCACTCTCATAAAGTTTGACCATCTGTAACTTGAATTCAGGACTGAAGCTTCTTCTTTCTCGTGACATAAATAAAATCGCCTACTTTCTTAGATTAACAATATCTATTCACATAGAAATTGTCCAACTAAGTGTAGACGATTCAGTTATGCCGAAGACAAATGGGTAGTTCTGGAAGAAAAAACATGAACGAAATATTGCCAGAGATGAAGAGGTAATAGAAGCATTAAGTGAATTAGGTGTTAAAGTTATTGTTGTCTGGGAATGTGGTCTCGGAAGCAAAGTGATTAATGAAACACTTGAAGATCTGTATGACATGATTATTGAAGAAAATGATGAAGAAGATAAATTACGTGACTTCTTTTTGAGTGATGATTGAGGATAGTCTTAACTAATCATTATATTATATAATCCTGAAAAAAAAGAGAATTCTTGCAGACTTTGCAGGAATTCTCTTTACTGTTTTAGCAATTGATAATCTCGCAATTAAAAAGCGAGGTTATTGTATTGAATAATGAAGAAATGATGGCTGCTGTCAAATATCACCGAGAGAATTTAGGCTTTAACTCTTCTGAAGTAGCAGCGGCGATTGGATATGATGTCTCTAAATATTCAAGACTAGAAAATAATAAGCAACCGATTTTAGCGATAGAGTTGTATCAAATATCTAGGCTATTTAATATGACACTAAAAGAGTTGATTATTATACCTACAAGGAAAAATTTATACTAGTTAAGATTTAATCGTCACTATTATACGTTTACAATAAAAAATCCTCTGTTTAACATAATCTGAAGCAGATTTTAAGATAGTTATTGATAAAACTGCTTTTATAGAAGATTAACAAATTATTGGTTATCATAAAATTCTTCTTATATGCTCTCTCAAATTTTTATTAAGTTGTATAAGTATTTCTTATCCAACCAAAAACACTGCTTTGTTATCATCTGCCCGTCAGGCATTTTAACCTTGTCAGATGCATTGCGTCCTTTCGGTCTTAAGTGACAGACTGGATTATCCTTTGCACCTGGCAGGTTATTTTTTATGCCTCTTTTTGTCTCTTCTAGAATTACACCTTCATTTAGCACACGTTGTGTCTCCTGATAGAATGCTTTCAGCTCATTCTCTATCACTGCTGCAGGCATGTTCCACAGTCTGATGGATCTGAAGACATTCTCATCCGCTTCATTTTTCTGGAAGATAATGAACAGCCATTTTGTCTCCTCGAACTTCTCTCTTAATGAACTCTGCTCAAACGGCACTGTCGCATATTCCTCGAAGTCTATATTCTCGAACGACATATGCTCTTTAGGTTGACCATCTTCTCTCAGAGTTATGGTCTTGAACTTGATATTATACTTCTCAAATTCTTCGATTTTAGACAGATCCGTCCCTTTGATTCCCAGCATCGCACTGATTAGATTCGCTACGCGTGCTTTGCCTGATGAGAGTGTGATGCTTTCCTGTGCTGCAATCTCCTTGTCAGTCATACCGTAGTAAGGGCTAAACTTCTCTGCCAGTACTTCCTCAATGGATTTCTCAGCGATTTCTTTGGAAGAGGAGATTCTCACCAGGTGTTCTTCTGTAATCAGTTTACGCACCAGTGTGCTCATATAACCCTGCTTGATGGAGTAGGCGCGTTGCTTTGCTAGAACTGGACTGAAGGGTTGTTCGCGCATGGAAGAGGCATTGGCACCTTTTGTGCAGGCCCCTAGAATCAGGGTGTCACCTTCAGAAATCAGATGTGCTTCGCCGTTCATTATCTTATCATGGATGACCTGCCAGTCCTGTTTGACGATAGCCAGGTCTTCAGCAGGGAACTCGAACAGGTCAACCTTGGCTATCTGCGTATTGTGTGCATCCATCTTACCGTCTGCATTCTTCAGATACTCATAGAAGAATAAGAGGATACGGGCATTCTTCGTCCAGTAGCTGGATGTATAGAAATCTCTCTCAGCTTCCTTGGTGTAGTTGATGATATTAAGGACGAGACGTTCCTTTGCTTTGAGCTTGCCGCTTTTCATCCGCGTGAAGCCTGTCGCTTTCAGTTCGATGCCGACATCAGCGAAATCAGGCTCAGCATTTGAATTGATATCATAACCGAAGTAACTCTTCTCGATGATATGACCCACTTTGCCTTTGACATTGGTATTTTCCAGCATATTCTCTTTATCAATCTCATACAGATATTTACCTTCCGCTTCTTTAGCGTATTCAAATAATTCAGCTTCACTATTATAATAGAATGGAATTATCATAAAGTCTTCGCCTTTCACTAAATAATTGGTAACATGAGATTTTTTGTGAAAACTAGATGTTGGCAAACCTTTCATCATGATTCATCCGCTTTTTATGGTAAGATTCTTAAATAATCTTTAATCCAATTTTTAAAAATATCAACGTTATTATCTAAATCGTAAAGAAAATCAGAGTGAACTAAAGTTGATCCCCGCCTTTTTTTACTTTGCATAAATGGTAATATTTTCGCACTGGCTGTCCTTGCGCTAGTAATTAAATAATCATTTCGATAAAAAGTTGAATAGCTGCTATGTGCATTAAATCTATTGTTTTGAGTGGCATAAAAGTCACTCAATGCTCCTACATATTCTCTAGCAAATTTAAAATCTAGGAAATTATAATATTTACATTCTACAGTTAAAAATATAAATATCTGAGGTGTATTATGAGAAATAAGTGAAATATCGAATTCATGAGATTGATTAGAATGCCCACAATATTTTATATCAGTATGAAGTTCGTAATCAATTCCATTTTTGCTAAATGAAACATAAGAAAAATTATCACTAGATAGGTTTCCAGGTGCCTTTCTTAGTCGGAAGACATTACCACGTTGTATGTGGTTAAGTCTAATAGCTGAAATGTTAGCCGCTCCTTTTTCTTCATCAATTGCTTTTACAATTAAAGCATAAATATAAAATTCAAATGTGATATGCTGTTTGTTACTCCTTACCAACCTTAAAGTTCTATTGTTGCTAGCACCAATATTTCTTAATATATTTCTGACACGACGACGTCTTTCATTATTATTCATTTTTCAAAAATCTCCTAAATTCATCTAAATCTTTCTTTATTTTACCGAAATCATATCTATTCTCTTCCTCAATCTCTTCAAATCCTTCAATGGAAATAATTAACTTATCATTAATTTCATTGTTATTTTTAAAATTTATACTATTCATTATTTCAGTTGCTTCAGTTAAATAAATTTGAGGTTTTATAAAATTCAACTCAATGAAATTTATAAAGTACTCATCAATATTCGGCTTTAAAAGTTTCTTGTTCGTTGATTCATCACTATGTTTCTTAATACTAGATTTCGAGGAAGATTTGTTCTTTGTACCATCGTTATGTTTCTCTGATGACGCCTGTTCCATTAAACTATATTCTTCGTAAAATTTAAGAGCTAGTTCGACACCCATTTGTTCGCTTATAATTTCTAAATAAGTATTGACTATAGAATCATTATTTATTTTCATACATAATCCCCTTTTATATATATTATAACTAATAATGTATATTTTTACATTAAAAACATAATAAAATAACCTACTTTTTGAAAAAAGTAGGCTTAAAATAAATTCAATTGTGTGGCTTCATCTGGATACTCAGCTTCAATATTCTCGATCTCATTACCCAACCGCGTGATGAGCGGTACAACAAGGGCATTCCCCATGCAGAAGAAACGCATCTTGTCCGGCATTGTATCCGTCCAGTTGTCAGGGAAACCGTTCAGACGTTCTGCTTCTACAGGTGTCAGTGTTCTATAGCCTCTCTCGTCTTTGATCAGATGTGTGCTGCGGTTGATGCTCGATTCACTGGTCAGCATGGTTCTGGCAGGGGAGTCCAGCGCATCTGTCTCTGACATACCGCCTTCACTGAAGGTATACTTATGGCCGTCTTTTGTCGTTCTCTCTATCTTCTTCGCGCCTCTCAGATATTTGAACTTCTCGACTTTCTCATCTGACAGGTAGTACTTCTCATCAATATCTTCTTCCAGAATCTCACCGAGTGTTGTCGGCGTTTCATAACGCGGGACTGTGTGGGCCGTATAGACTTCACCGCTGCGCATATAGCCTGATGGGTGGAAGGTATAGGAGAAGTTATCGGAGATCTCCACGATATCCTCCGACAGTCTGACGGTGCTCACGCGGTTCTTATAGATTTCATCAGTGATCGGAAAGGCTTTTGCGAAGAAACCGTCTTTGAAGACAATGTCTTCTGCTGATTTCTTGAAGATAGATTTAGCATAGTGATTTTCTCTTCTGTAACCGAAGATGAATACACGGCGTCTTTTCTGAGCATTACCATAATCAGCGGCATTGATAACACGCCATTCAATGTCATAGCCTAATTCATTTAATGTCGAGAGCATCACGGCAAAATCCCGACCGCGCTGAGAAGCGGGGGATTTCAGCAGCCGGTCAACGTTCTCAAGCAGGATATATTTCGGCGCGACGTTCTGAATAAATCTCGCTATCTCCCAGAAGAGTACACCTTTCTTCCCTTGAATCCCCAGTTCCCCGCTTAATGATCTCGCAACAGAATAGTCCTGACACGGGAAGCCACCGACAATCATATCGACATTCGTGCTAGCCATCTCATGATTCGTGACCTGAGTAATATCCTGATTGCTGTGTATACCAGTCGTAAAATTATGGGTATAACAATCATAAGCATGTTGCACACGGCGAGAAGGTTCCCATTGATTAGCCCAAGTAATCTCGAACATCTTATTCTCTGTATTCTCAAGGCCGATACGGAAACCTCCGACCCCGGCAAACATCTCGGCAACTTTAAGCTTTTTCATCAAGGGACCTCCTTTATATTTAACTAATTTATATTACCAGAAATCATGCTTTAATCATACCGAACGATCGTTCGCATTTCAAGTGATAATCAAGATGAAGAGGTGATATTATATGAAGAAAAGTGATTATCCGTCAGCGAGAAGCTATAATATGTCGCGTATCCGTGGGAAGAACAGTAAGCCGGAGGAGATAGTGAGAAGTTATCTCTTCAAACGAGGATTCAGATATCGCAAGAACTACAAGGAACTGCCAGGTTCGCCGGATATCTATCTGCCAAAATACAAGACGGCTATATTTGTCAACGGCTGCTTCTGGCATGTCCATGACTGCGGTAAGTTCAATATGCCGAAAACGAATCAGGAGTTCTGGAAAGCGAAATTTGAACGGAATATCGCACGGGACGAGCGAAACATAGAGGCACTGAAGGAGATGGGAATCAACGTTATCGTCATCTGGGAATGCGGACTCGGCAGCGAAGTAAGGGAAGAGACCTTGGAAGACCTGGTTGAGATGATAAAATCAAATGACGATGATCAAAGGCTCAGGGAGTTCTTTCTGAGCTGTGACTGGGGATAGCATTAACATACTATTATATAATACAATCCTGATTAAAAGAGAATTCTTGCAGACTTTGCAGGAATTCTCTTTACTGTTTTAGCAATTGATAATCTCGCAATTAAAAAGCGAGGTTATATTATTGGATAATGCTGAAATTATGCAAGCAATCAAATACCACCGGGAGAATCTAGGTTTCACCTCATCAGAAGTGGCAGCTGCAATAGGCTATGATGTTTCTAAATATTCAAGACTCGAAAACAACCATCAGCATATCACAGCAGTGGAACTCGTTAAAATCAGTAAGCTGTTTAAAATGTCTATCGATGATCTGATAGTTATCCCTTCAAAGAAAAGAGCACGACACTATAGATAAACTCCTGAAAGATGGCCAATTGAACCGGCTTTTTTTATGTTTTCTTACAGACCTCTGAATTATAACAACTTTGTGAACTATTTAACAAACTTGTTGATAAACTATATTTTAGATATATAATTGAAGTATAAAATATATATCAAGGAGGTAGTTACAATGATTAAATGGTTCCAAACAAACATCATCGCCCGCGTCATTCTTTTAATTGCACGTCTTTATCTTGGTTATGGCTGGCTGATGAGCGGTCTGCACAAATTCACTGACGGCTTCGATGCATCCGGCTTCCTGCACAAGGTCATTGAGTCACCTGTCATGAGCATGTCCGGCACTGCACAGTACCCGAATTTCGTCGCTTTCCTGGAGCACTTTGTTCTGCCGCAAGCGGGTCTTATTAATTTCCTCATCCCATTCGCAGAGGTAACAATCGGTATTATGCTGATCATCGGGCTGTTCACACCGATTGCAGCGTTGATCGGTATATGCATGAACTTCCTGTTCCTGTTCGCGGGTGCAGTGACGGTCAATCCGCTGTACATCTTGCTGGGTCTGATTATTTTCATCAGCGGCTTCAATGCCGGCCGCTGGGGTGTCGATTTCTTTGCACGACATGCATTCGACAATCCGTTCTTCCGTTTCTTCAACTATACGAGAGAATCACTTGACGGCGTCAATCATCGTTAATAACTGAAACCCAGGCTCAGCCTGGGTTTTTTATTATATCTGAGTGATTACTTTTCAATAGAATAACTGCACCTTAAAGTTTCCTTAAAAATAGGTTGCTAAGCTTATCGGATTTGATATTCATCCTATAATGATAGTAATAGGAGGGGATGACAATGGGTTTATTTGATCAGTTAATGGGAAATTCCAGTGAACAGAATCCGCAGGAAGTACAGAATGAGTTTGAAAGTTATTTGCTGCCCGATGAAGTGGTGGAGGCAAGTTTCATTCTGATTCGTGATCTATTTGTCTTTACGGACAAACGTATTCTGATTGTGGATAAGCAGGGACTCTCGGGTAAGAAGATTGAGTTCATCACTGTGCCTTATAAGTTCATCCGTGCGTTCAGTGTAGAGAATGCCGGCAGATTTGATATTGATGCTGAGCTCAAGCTGTACGTCGCGGGGATGCCGGCACCGCTTATTAAATTATTTGATAGCAAGACAGATATCACTGCACTGCAGCAGCTGATTTCCAGACACGTGCTGTAAGTGTGAGTTTAACGACAGATCTTAGTATCTGTCGTTTTTTGCTAGTATGATGACGGTTTTAAAATCTGGAATAAAGTTAAGGGAAGGGGTTATTAGATGACTTATATAGCAGGTATTGATTTTCTGAACACTAAGCTGTCACCTTTTGTTCAAGTTAAGAATGAGTACCGGATCAGATTCAGAATCGAGGCACTTTCTATAGATGCTTTTAAAGAGCTGCTTGAGCAAGTATCTTCAGAATTATCGACGCTGGTCTTTACAAAAAAGCTGGAATCTTATGGGCCAGTAAAGACGTTTGATTTACATCGTTATATCAGAATCTCTAGCTGGATGGAACTGCCTTGTGCAATTGACCGGCTTTACTTTGTAAGGGTGCAGCATATTCAAAGAGAGGACATCATACAGCTATATCGGGCGTATAGACGGAAGAAGTCTATGCCGCTTCTTATGTACTTTTATAATGAGCAGACTGTTATGAGATTTAGTCCTATCAATCTGGATGTTATTTCTGATGATATTGACCTCATTGCTGAACTTAAACGTTGCTTTGCTCAGAGGGTTACAGAATTTGATGGTCTGCCTGTGATATCGGAGGAAGAATGGATGGATTGAGGACACAGGATGCTCATCCAATCCGCACTTTTAAGCACAGTTTGTCTATTTTAGTCACTTTTTCTCTACGTCTCAAGTCCTATTTTTGGAATTTTTTACTGTTTATGCTTTACATCGATTTACGCTCATGTTAATTTAATGTTACAAATATATTACAAACAGAAATATTAATGTAACACTTTGTAATGAAATAACCTGCAATGGCCTTCTGTTTGTAATATATTTGTAAAAAATAGTCAGGAGATGTTTAACATGAAAAACTCAATCATCAAATTAGGACTTGCCTCAACAGTATTACTTGGATCAGCGGCTGGCCTGGTTCATCCGGCTGAAGCACACGCAGCTACGCAAGCAATGATACCTTATTACAAATGGAAAGGCTACACGGGTTACAGCGCTAGCTATGTGCTCGACAAAAACTTTGTGAATGCAGTGAAATATGGTAACGTCATAATCAACGGTATGAAAGTAGACGCAAAAGCAATGGTGACTGAAGCTGACCGTGTCAACAGCGTCAAAGCAGAAAAGATGTTCGAAAAAAATAAGACAGCTTCTAAATACGTTGCCACTCAATTTGATACATTCGCACTGAAAACAGGTAAAGGTGCAGTATACTTCATGGAAATGCCTGTCCAGCAGAACAAAGTATCCATGAAAGAAGTGACGAAAGCTTATGGTAAAGCTTCAGAAGTTCTTTACGGCAGCAACAAGGGCCAGACAGAAACAGCTTACACTGTAACAGCTAAAAACGGTGTACACACGACCTTCTATTTCGATAATAAAAATATGCTGACTAAAATTCAGTTCATGAACTAATCATGATTGAGCCGCTCTTCTTGTGAGAAGGGTGGTTTTTTATTTCTTCCATTATTTTATAGCTAATCCAATATTGTTATATTACAATTAAAGGGAATAGGATAATAAGGGGGAAGGATATGGTTAAACCTGAAGAAGAAAGAGAACGTTTAGTGCAGAAAGAACTCAATGCAGGTAACAGTCTGCGGAATGGTGTGGAGGATAATCAGCTGCATCAGCTGACGGGTGGTATGAGTACCGGGCAGCTGGGAATCATTATTTTATTGCTGCTTATTGTCATATTGACGGGTTGGATTATTTTTTAAATAAGGAGATAAGGGGAACGGTGATGAAAAGACAACTAGGATTTATCATTGCAACTGGATTATTACTTAGTGCCTGCAATAGTAATGATACCGAGTCGAAGAAGAATCAGAGTGATGTAAAGGTATCCGATAAAACTGAAAAGGAAAGACTGACAACGGAAATAACGACTGAAATACCGACGACAGAAGAGACAAAAAGTATTGAAAAAACGATTGATATCAATTCAGTTGCCTTTAAAAACAGCTTCGTGCAAGAATCAGGTGAAGGTTATCAAGGTATTGAACCGGATCTAACATATGCTGAAGTTAAAAATAAACTCGGCAAATATAACAGTACTAGCGATTTCGCAGGAGGTCTGAATTTCAATTTTGGTAGTTACGCACTTATATTTGATGGAGTGACAGCTGAAAATGAACTCACTGATCAATCTAAAGTTAAATATGTTTACATTACACCAGATCAACAGAAGGACTTAGCTGCATTTTCTGAAGTATGGGGTGAAAAAAGTGATTATGCGAGTCTTCCCCCAAGTGGTGCAGCTTCAATTAATTACTATGATGTTGATGGAAAACGCATTAACGCAGTGGTCGCTAACGGCCAAGTAATTATGGTGACAAAACATGATATTCAGAAAATTACTAATGGAAAAAACGAATCAGCAGAAGTCAGATTTAATAATGGAAAAACACATCTCATATATCCTAAGATTGATACTTATGAGTATGGCCAAGTAATATTGACGAATTCATTCAACATCTACGGCTTTCATGCTGGAGATCCTATAGGTGACTTAATCACTACATTAGGCCAACCTGATGAAACTATTGAAGATGATCTTGGTACTACTTATCAGTATGACAACTTTGCAGTGACAGTTAAGGACGACAGAATCTACCGATATTTATTAAATGTTAAAGAAGAGCAGCTTAATCCAGATATCCAATCTATCTGGCAAGTGACATCTGAGGATACACAGAGTGAACTAGCGCGTTTCGATGGTAATAAGACCAATGGATTTTATGTAGAAGTCAATCCTGACATGGGACCAGGTGGTGGCATTGATTCTATAGCCATAATTGGCGAGAATTATCAAAGCCCTGAGGTGGGACCGCCCGATAATGAGACTTTGAGTAAGGAAACTATTTTAAGTGAAGATTTTGCCTATTCTGTACTTAGTAACGAATATGATATCGGTGGTTACCACGCTGGAGATGTTGCGAGTAAAGAAGATATTATCGAAGCAGCAGGCACCCCCGATGATGAAGGTGAGAGTTCTGTGGAATATGGTCCTGCAAGTGCCATGTTCTTGGATGACAAAATAGAAACTATTTCAATCAATGTATCAAGTGTCGGGCTCACTATAGATGAGATTCGTTCAGCATGGGGATATGAATACAAAATTATTGATAGTGAGAATGGTAACTACACTGTTTATGATATGGATAAAACAAATGGTTATCATGTAGAGATTCTTTCCACTGGAATTAATGATGATGTTCAATCTATCATCATTCATGGTCAAGATTATGAAATTAATCATCTATGGTGGGGAGTATAACTGAAGGGTTTTAATGTCATGAATCGCGCAACGAGGGTTGTGTGGATAATGGTAATAGTTGATATAAAATTTCTAATCAAAAATTTTATTGATATAATAATTGATGATAATAAATTGTGTAAAACTAATTAATGATTCAAGTAATGATAGAACCGCACCTTTTTTATATGCGATATAAATGCAAAAGACAATATGCTATTACCCTTTCTGTCACACAAATATAATATAGAATGAATAGTGTTCTTGATATAATAATCTCACTCATATGGCAGATGAGAAGTACAGACATAGATGAAGTATTATTATAATGATAGGGGAACGGATATGCCGTATTTTGAATTTTTAATTGCAGTCAAAAAGAAAGATATGAAAATGATTGATGAAATTCTGGATACAGAACTTTATAGTTCGGTTGTCAGCGTGGAAGGTGTACGTCGTAATCTGGATAGAGCAGATTTTCTGGATTTAATTGAGAATAAAATCAATATCACCGATCACTGGGATTTCGATATCGTCTATAAGACCAATGTGCGTGATCGAATACTGGCCTTTATCGAAGTGCATCGTGAGAAGGACGGTAAAGGCGGCAAGCGCGAGAAAGTGGTCTGGTTTATGACATTTCATAAGCGAGGCGACGGATACAAGCTGGTACGGCTGTATGCGGAAGAACTGATATAAGCAAAGAAACAAGATTTCTGTCTCTGACAGAAATCTTGTTTTTTTGTTCTGGCCTTAAAAGTTGATCGCCTGGACGAAGAATTTGGAGTGCTGATAATGGTAGGTCAGTTTGGAATAGTCAAAGGGTTCACCCGTCCCGAGGTAAACGACCTGTTCGACAAAGAGGGCGGGCGCCCCTGCGTGTAGCTGCAGTTTCTCACCCTGCTCCTCATTTAATGTATCCACATGGAGATAGATATCAGCAAAACTGATATTGAGCTTCAGCCCTTCTGTTAGATAATTGAAGATGGAGCCTTCAGCTATTTCATTGTTCAGATAGGTGACAATCTTTTTAGGGAAGTAGGATGCTTCGATACAGAGACGGTTGCCGTCGATATCCCGTAAGCGTTCGACGTAATAGACTTCATCCTCCTCACTGAGCTTCAGGTTCAGCATGACTTCCTCAGTCGGTTTCATCAGTTCTAATTTGAGCAGCTGTGTCGTGACGGCAAAGTCCTTCAGCTCTTCTGTGAATCCTCTGTTCGTCAGTAAACTGACGTAGCCTTTTCTTCTCTGGCGTCTGACGAAGACACCACTGCCTCTTTGCTGGAAGATAGCCCCTTTTTTCTCCAGGATATCCATCGCCTTGATGATCGTACTTTTACTGACTTGGTAGTGGGCGGCATAGGATTCTACACTGGACAGTCTGGTCCCTTGTGCGAGTTCATTGTCATGAATATATGCTTCGATATCTTCGACAATCTGTTCATATTTCTTCATAGCAAGCAAATCCTCATCTCATAGTAATGATTTTATTATACATGAAATAGCAGGTCATGATTTGATTAATTATACCGGTACAATTATAATATAACTGTATAATTATTTGGAGGAGGAACGACTATGACTCAATTACCACAGGATTTTCTATGGGGCGGTGCACTCGCTGCTCATCAGTTCGAGGGAGGATGGGACCAAGGCGGGAAAGGGCCTTCTGTTGTGGATGTCCTGACTGCAGGGGCACATGGCGTGCCGAGACGTATCACTGAGCGTGTGGAACCGGATGAGTTCTATCCGAATCATGAAGCGATTGATTTCTATTCCAACTACAAGGAGGATATTGCCTTATTCGCTGAGATGGGTCTTAAAGTGCTGCGCACGTCGATCGGCTGGACACGCATCTTCCCTAAAGGTGACGAAACAGAACCGAATGAGGAGGGCCTTCAGTTCTATGATGATGTCTTTGACGAGCTCTTGCAGCATGGCATCAAACCGGTGATCACGCTCAGTCATTTTGAGATCCCTCTTCACCTGGCGCAAGAATACGGTGGCTTCCGCAGTCGTGAAGTCGTCGATTTCTTTGCGCGCTTTGCAGAAGTGGTATTTGAGCGCTATAAAGATAAAGTGGAATACTGGATGACTTTCAATGAAATCAACAATCAGATGGATGTCAATAACCCGCTATTCCTCTGGACGAATGCAGGCATTCAAGTGAAGGAAGATGAAAATGCGAGAGCCGTCATGTATCAGTCAGCCCATCATCAGCTGCTGGCGAGTGCCAGAGCCGTGCAGATCGGCCGGCGTATCAATCCTGACTTCAAGATCGGGGCGATGGTCTCCCATGTACCGGTCTATCCGTTCTCCTGTCATCCTAAGGATATTATGGCTGCTGAGATTGCGAACCGCGAACGATTCTTCTTTCCGGATGTTCAGGTCAGAGGGAAATATCCGGCATATGCACTGAAGGAACTGGAACGTCTAGGGATCAGTCTGCCGATTGAAGAGGGGGATGAAGAAATCCTGGCTGATGGGACTGTTGATTACTTAGCCTTCAGCTATTACATGTCAACGACTGTCAAGCATGACGTGCAGCAGAACAACACAGGAGATATTATTAACGGGGGTCTGCCGAACGGTGTGAAAAATCCGCATATCGGTGCTTCTGACTGGGGCTGGGCGATTGATCCGGACGGCCTGAGATATACATTGAATACCCTCTATAATCGTTATCAGATTCCCTTGTTCATTGTTGAGAACGGCTTCGGTGCAGTGGATGAGATTGTGGATGGTCAGATTCATGATGAGGCACGGATTGAATATTTCAGAAGTCATATTGAAGCGGTTAAAGCGGCTGTTAATGAAGATGGCGTTGACTTAATAGGTTACACGCCTTGGGGGATTATTGATGTTGTCTCATTCACGACAGGTGAGATGAAGAAACGTTACGGCATGATCTATGTCGACCGTGACAACGAGGGCAATGGCACAATGAAGCGGATGAGAAAAGACTCCTTCAGCTGGTATAAGAAAGTGATTGAGTCTAACGGGACAGTACTATAAAAGGGTCGAATATCACAGTCTGACACCCCTGAAGTTGAAGCTTCAGGGGTGTCAGACTGTGCATTCTCTTATTTACAGCCGTCGCTGCTGCATCGTTTACCGATACCGTTCAGCTGATTGACGATCAGAAGTTCTCCGGCATCTTCCGCTGTCAGGTAGCTGCCCGTTTTAACGACTTCGCCGTCCAGCAAGGTGATGGGTAAAGACTCTGTCTCCATCAGTGTGCGAATAGCTGGACTGAAGGCATCCGGCTGTTCATGGATATCAAAATGTTCGACTTTGATCTGATTCTGTTCAAGCCGGCTGATGGTCATCGCAATAGTGAAGCGGTCACTGTCGGAAAGCTGAGAGACATCCTCATAAATAGTCAGCATACAATCACTCCTTTATCATAGTATACCCCTATTTTTTGCTGGAATTTCTGTCTGAATGGTGAATTTTCAGCCGAGACGTACATTCACTTCTGCCAGAAATTCTTCGAGCAGGACGATCTGCAGCTCACGTTCCAGTGCCTCCAGTCTGCCCTTTCTGCTCATCGATGCGGCATAACTGCGGATAGGGCGCTGCTCTTCTGCCAGGTAGTCAGCAAGGATATGATGTTTTGTACGGAGGCGCGGCTGAGCATTGACTTCTTCCAGCTGTTCTTCAATAGGATGTGCGTCCAGTATGCGTCTTGATACTTGTGCTTTCAGTGTGTCATAGCGATGGTAGTAGTAGTTATAAGCTGTCCGGCTTCTGTAATGAGCTTCTTTGATGGCTTTCATTTCCTGCAGCAGTTCTACAGTGTTTGACATAACAACACTCCTTTAGGTTATTTTTAACCTCTTAAATATAGCAAATCTTTCGTAGAGTGTCAACAGGTTATAAATAACCTTAATTGACTTTACGCAGAATATTCATTACGATTAATGAGAATCGGAGGTGGCATATAGATGGCTGAAAAGAATATAAATGATGACAGCGCGGCGCATTTTCTGGCTTGGTTAAGAGGAGAACAAGAAGATGCAGCATTTGAGCAGCTGACGGATAGTGAGGTGGTTCGTTTATTCGATGATTATGCGGCGCGTGGCTTTTATGAATCCTCATTTTTTGAGCAAGGTGAAAGACTGGCTGCCGCTCTGTTCAAGGCACTCGGCAATGGAGGCAGCGTACTCGATATCGGTTCTGGCAGCGGTCATTTCATTCGTCATGCTGCTATCGGTCATCGTTACCGCGGAGAGGAGCTAAGACACGACGAAGTGGTCCTCAGCCGCATTCTGATTGAGAAGGCACATGTTCAGAATGCTGAAATAGTGGAGGTGGATGCCCTGCTTAACTTCAGCAGCCGCTCCTACGATCAGGTCTTCTGTAATATGCCGTTTATCGGTCGTATCGACAGACGTTACCATCATGCACTGGCACAGCTCGCTGACTACAGTATTGAGACACGTTCTCTACCCGACTGGCTGTTTGCTATCAGAGTCGTCGAATCGCTTACTGAGACGGGTATCGGTATCGCGATTATGCGTCTGTCCTCATTGAATAATGTCAAGGACCGGGCAATCAGAATGAAGATGATTGAAAAAGGTTATATCCGTGCGGTCATCGAGCTGCCGGATCACCTGACACGGCTGTCTTCAGCAGCGATGGCGATAGTGGTATTCGACAAAAGGGCCGCAGAGACGGTGACTTTTGTAGATGCAAGACATCTAGGTCATCTGACAAATGCTCGTGAGCGCCAGTTATCAGAAGAAGACATACAATGCATTGTGCGCGCAGTGTCAGAGGAAGATGAAATGGCAGTCCAGCGTCAGGTTGAAGAAATCCGTGAAATGGACTATACACTGCGGTCTTATAGTGAACCGGCTGAAGGCGTGCAGCTGGGAGAGGTGGCCGAGGTGTTTCGCGGACGCGATATGACGAAACGTGAACTGGCAGCAGATGCGGACAAGGAGCAGGGTGGTTACCTGCTGAATCTGTCTGAACTGCAGGACGCCTATATCGAGCAGCCGAAGCAGTCACTCAGTCAGGACATGCTGAATACTCGCCGTCAGCTGTTGCTGCAATCGGGCGATATCATCCTGACAGCAAGAGGTTCTTCCTTGAAGATAACACTGGTCGATGAGCGGATCAGCCGTCAGCAGGTGATTCCGAGTTCTAATATCATGGTGGTCCGCTGTCTGAGGATGAATCCGTATTTTGTCTTTGCCTATCTGAACAGTACGGCCGGCAGGTCAAGGCTCAACCAGCTGCAGACAGGGAGCTCACTTCTGGTCCTCAGTGTCAGGAATATGCAGTCATTCACGCTGCCGGCAGAAGATGCGGCCGTTGCTGAGGAGATGGCAGCGACACTCCGGAATTATCAGCAGCTCATGCAGCAGATCGAAGCTTATCATGAACGCTTGCTGTCCATCTATCCTGAATAGACAATATCGCAGTTCAAGAATGAGCTGCGATATTTTTTAATTTAACAGTAATGACATGATATTTTACTTTGTTAATGTGATAAAGTATGATGTATAGACAATTAAATCGTACTAAACCTATTGCGGTTAAAAGAAAGGAAAATGAATGAAAAAATCTAATCTGATCATGATGATCTTTATGACAGGGGCATTCTTCACATTTTTAAATGAGACATTGCTTAACATCGCGCTGACGGAGCTGATGCATTATTTCAGCATCGATGCACCGACTGTTCAGTGGCTTGCCACAGGTTTTATGTTGGTGATGGGTATGCTCATGCCATTGTCGGCTTCACTTGTCCAGTGGTTCTCGACGCGACAGATGTTCATCGGGCTGATGAGCATCTTTCTTGTGGGCACACTGATAGCAGGCTTCGCGGTCAACTTTCCGATGCTGTTAGCAGGACGGATGATTCAGGCGGCAGGGACAGGACTCCTGATTCCGACGATCATGACCGCGATGCTGCTGTTATTTGAGCCGCATGAACGCGGCAAGGCCATGGGGAACTTCGGTCTCGTCATGATGTTTGCACCGGCAATCGGTCCGACACTGTCCGGTATTATTGTGGATTTACTGGGCTGGCGCTGGCTGTTTTTCATCGTTGTCCCTTTTGTGATCGGTTCTATACTGCTGGCACTGCGGTACCTGGAAAATGTCACAGAGGTCACAAGACCGAAGATTGATGTGCTGTCAGGCCTGCTGTCGTCACTCGGGGTCGCGAGTGTCATCTACGGCTTCAGTTCTGTCGGCACCAGTGCGGGCGGCTTCACGAATCCGGTGGTGCTCTTGACGATCATTCTTGGCACCGCTGCTCTCATTCTCTTCGGCCTGCGTCAGCAGAAGCTGGCTGAACCGCTGCTTGACCTTGCTGTGTTCAAATATGCGAACTACAGCCGCGGTATGTTCATATTTGTTGTCGTCGTCATGGCGATGTTTGCCTCCAATATCGTGATGCCGATCTATCTGCAGGGTCCGATGGCGTTCTCAGCTAAAATAGTGGGCATGATTCTTCTGCCGGGCGCACTGCTCAACGGTTTTCTGTCACCTGTCATGGGGCGCATCTTTGATAAAATCGGCCCCCGCAAAATGATTATTCCCGGTATGATAATGCTTATGCTCGTCATGCTGTTCTACTCTGTTATGCATCCTGGCATTTCAGTCGTCATCTTTATCATCGCGCATATTCTGCTGATGATCAGTATATCGATGATCATGATGCCGAGTAACACGAATGCGCTGAATGAACTGCCGAAGCGCCTTTATCCGCACGGCACTGCCATCAGCAATATGATGCAGCCATTAGCGGGGGCGATGGGCGTCTCACTTTTCATCACGATTATGACAAACGGTCAGCAGCAAGCGCTGGACGGCACCTTGAGACCGAGCGCTGCCCAGGTCAATGAGGCGCTGACAGCCGGTGTCCATCATGCCTACTGGTTTGCGACAGTCTTGATCATCGCAGGGCTGGTCATGTCGCTCTTTATTACGCGCAGTCTGCCGCCGGAAGAAAAATAGAACCTCTCATCTGAGAGGTTCTATTTTTCTATGCGCCGACTTCCCTGGCGTGTTTAACGGGGCCCGGGATATCCAGGCGGACACTGTTGATTTCTGAGAATGTGGTCACGGCATTGTTATGGACAGTGGTCTTGCTGTTCTTGAGTTTCAGGTCATTGGTGATTTTCTCGATCTGATTGTGCTTGTCGAAAGTGACAGTGATCTCATTGTGAATCTCCGGGTAAGTCTTCTTCAGACTGGTGATGGCTTTTTTATCCTCTTCGTTCTGCCCGAATACGTGCATATAGTCATCATAACCGCTGATGGACTGAGTCAATGTATGGTCCTTATATTTGGCATCTGTCATCTTCTCCAGTAATTTGAACTGTTCGCTGTAGAGAAGCGGTTTAGTCATGGAGAGGAGCTGGGAGCCGCCGAGCTTTGAGATGTCAACCCACTCGCCGTCCTTCTGAAGAATGGCTTTTTTATCATAGACATAGAATTTACCGTCTTCTTCAGCGTTTTTGACGGTCACTTCCTGATTATCATCCTCATCCTTTTTCAGTCCGAGATAACTCTGTGATTCTTTGTTGTTTTCCTTCGTCTGTGTCTTGTAGGTAGAAGCGTAGGACGTCACGTCGTCCTTCATTTCTTGTGCGGCCTTGAGCTGTGACGCTGTGTCAGTCACGTGGGTTGTCTGTTCTGGCTGACAGCCGGCCGCTAAAGCTGTGGCAAGGATGACAGCAGTTATTCTTTTGTACATAGGGAACCTCCGATATTGATAGTCTCTTTAGTATAATAACATTAATGTCTTATTCGCAACTGAAGTAGGGTATGATAGATAAAATGAAAATTCTAGGAGGCAATATGAAAGTAGCAATTATCGGTGGTGGCGTAGCCGGAACTCACGTCCTGAAGTACTTACTGAATCATAAAGGCGGCAGAAAGCTGGATATCACCGTCTTTGATGACAAGAAATATATGGGCAAGGGGCGTGCCTTTCAATATGAAGATGTGGCCATGCTGCTCAATTATCCGGCCAATCAGCTGTCCATGAAGCGCAACAAGAAGGATGATTTTATGAGATGGGTGGAAGAAAACCGCTCCGTTGAAGAAATTCAGGCGCGAGAAGGAGATCATTCGACCGCGGACGGCAATATCTACTTCTCTCGTCAGCTCTTCGGCAAATATATGACAGCACATTTTGAATCCCTTGTTGACAAAGGGAAGGTCACCGTCGTGACGCAGCATATCCGGGCCATCAGCAAACGGGCGGCAGGCTATGAACTTGAAACACAGGACCAGCAGTATCAGTTTGATCATATCTTTATGACGCCGGGACAACAGCCGGCAGAAGATCCTTATAGGCTGAAGGATACAGAGAACTTCATTTCCTGGCCTTATCCTCTTTATACACTGGACGTTGAAGCGGATAAAGGTTATGCGGTGATTGGTGCCGGCCTCAGCGGACTGGACTGTATACGTTATTTAACGAAGGAAGGCGCTAAAGTACTCGTGGCTTCTCATTCAGGGGAGGTGCAGTCCGTCCGCGGCAAGATTGTCACATTCAAGATGAAGTACTGGACCGCCGCCGCTTTCCGTAAGATCCGTAAGAAGCACCGCGATTTCATACCACTTGATAAAGTGGTGGCGCTGTTTAAGAAGGAATGTGAGCATCAAGGTGTGGACATTGCTAAGTTTTACGGGGTGTCCCGCAAAGACCCGGTGAAAGCGATGCGGTTTGACCTGAAAAATCATGAAGCCATCGGGGCACTTCAGTCCATGATTTATCAGGCGATGTTCGAAGCATCACAGATCTGGCCCTATATGACAGGCGAAGATAAAGCACGTTATCTTGAGACGTACGAGCCATTCGTGCAGCACTACTCCAATCCGATGCCGGAGCCAAGTGCAGAAGAGCTGATTGATCATATTGAAAACAACAGAGTCGTGATTAAAGCAGGTCTGAAAGCGATTGACTATAAATATCGCAAGTATCGTCTTCAGTACGAAGATGGAGCAGAGGACCGTGTTCATTACGTCATCAATGCAACGGGTCCGGCGCGGTTCATAAGTCGTACTTCGGTCAGTACGGTGCTGACAGGTCTATTGAATGACAGTCTGATAGCGGAACACCCGGACGGCGGCATACAAGTCATGCCGGGAGACGGGCGGGTCATCAGTCCGAAATACGGCGTGCTGGATGATTTTGTGATGCTGGGCCAGCTGACCGGCGGCGTCAATATGAAGAATAATGGTGTCTATGAACTCCTGCTGGAAGCACGACGTGACGTCAAAGCCTTTTTTGACCGCCTCAAGTAAGCACGCATTGAGCGTTTTTGTTGGCAGGGCTTGATTAAGGGAGAGTTGGTGCAAAAAGGGTTAATTGCACCAAGTCTAAGAAAAAGCTGGTGCAAAAACAGTTAATTGCACCAAGTCTAAGGAGAAACTGGTGCAAAAAGGGTTAATTGCCCCAAGTTTAAGGAAAAGCTGGTGCAAAAAGGGTTAATTGCACCAAGTCTAGAGAGAAGCTGGTGCAAAAAGGGTTAATTGCACCAGCTTTCCATTCTGATTGCCTTCATCTTGCATTTATTGTCGAGAAGCAGTACGATTAAAACGTTAGGCAACTAACATAATTTCATACATTCTTTCGGGGCAGGGTGGAATTCCCAACCGGCGGTCATAGCCCGCGACCCTTTATCGAATATCGATATTGGCTGATTCAGTGAAATTCTGAAGCCGACAGTTAGAGTCTGGATGGGAGAAAGAATAAGACACCATTGTAAGATGGTTTATTTGACTATGTCTTTTAATACTTACAGGGTCTTATTTGTGACACCTAAATTTAAGGCGCCCCTCGGGGCGCCTTTTTATATTGAGGAGGAGCAGATGTATATCAGACAAGCTTTTGATCTCGTTAAAATGACGGCCGGTCAGACCGGACGCAATCCGGCGGTCGGCTGTATTATTGTGAAGAATGGCGTCATCATCGGGATAGGCGCTCATCTGCAGGAAGGGTCCGCCCATGCAGAGGTACAGGCTATCAGAATGGCAGGTGATGCGACCGGCGCGACACTCTACTGCACACTCGAACCATGTAATCATACAGGCAAGACACCGCCATGTACTGAAGCCATTATTCAGGCAGGCATTAAGAAGGTGGTCTTTGCTGTCCGTGATACAAGTCTGGATGATACGGGTATTCGCTATCTGGAAGCACACGGTGTAGAAGTGGTGCATGCACCAGACGCGGCAGTCTCCGCATTTTATGATGCTTTCTTTATCTCGAAGGAAGAGAAGCGGCCTTACGTCACACTGAAACTGGCTGCCACACTTGACGGTAAGCTTGCGGATGACTTCGGCAACAGTAAATGGCTGACAAATGAGGCGTCACGGCAGGACGTTCATCGACTCAGACATCAGCAGGATGCTGTACTGGTCGGCAGAAAGACTTATGCAGTGGATGAACCGAAGCTTGATGCGCGTCATGTCAGTGAGAAGGTGCCCATAAAGGTGATTATCTCGCGCACAGGTGACGTGACGCTTCACGAGGCGGATAAAACGAGCGGACAGAGAATCATCGTGATCAGTCCGACAGCAGTCCGGCATGCAGAAACCCTGATCACACAGGATTTCCGGCCGGCCCGCCTGCTCGAACTTCTCTACCAAGCAGGTATCAGCCGCTTGATGGTCGAAGGCGGTTCCAGTGTCATCAGTGAATGGATCAATCAGGATTGTTTTGATGAGGTCGTCATTTATTACGCCCCGAAACTACTTGGCGGCACATTAAACAATCGTTTTTATCATACAGAAGAAAGTCGCATGACGCATCTCAGACTGGTGGATATTCAGCAGTTCGAAGATGATGTCCGGCTGACTTATCGAAAGGGGCAATAAGATGTTTACAGGTTTAATCGAAGAAGTGGGTACGATAGAACGTATCAAGCAGCAGGGCGCGCTTACCATGACGATCCGCTGCAAGAAAGTACTTGAAGATATCAAGGTAGGTGACTCGATCGCTGTTGACGGCACTTGTCTGACAGTGACCTCTTTTACCTCTCAGTCTTTTGACGTTGATGTCATCATCGGTACTTCAGACCGCACAAAGTTCAAGTCAGTAAGCGCCGGCTATCCAGTCAATCTGGAGCGGGCACTTCTGCCGACGACGCGTTTAGGCGGTCACTTTGTCTCCGGCCATGTTGATAAGACAGCAAAAGTACTGCGTAAACTGTCGAAAGGTAATGCGGTCGTCTATCACATCAGTCTTGATAAAAATGACCAGAAATATGTGATTCCAAAAGGTTCAATCGCAGTCGACGGTACCTCACTGACTCTCTTTGAGCTGAATGCTCATTACTTCGAGATTCAGCTGATACCGGAGACGCAGCAAGCGACTAAGCTGATGACATTAAAACCGGGGGACACCGTTCATCTTGAGTTTGATATGCTCGGCAAATATATAGTCAGACAGGAGGCGCTCGCATGTTCAGCACAATAGAGGAAGCTCTCAGCGAACTGAAGGCCGGTAAACCGGTGATTGTGGTGGATTCGGAAGACAGAGAGAACGAAGGAGACTTAGTCGCTGTGACAGAATTTGCAGAGCCGGCTGTCCTGAACTTGATGATCACAGAAGCACGGGGCCTTGTCTGTGCCCCTTTATCAAGAGAACTGGCGGAGCGCTTTGAGCTGACACCGATGACTGCACATAATAACGATCCGCACGGCACCGCTTTTACGGTCAGTATCGACCATGTCTCGTCCACGACAGGGATCAGTGTGCAGGAGCGCTTTGATACAGTCCGTGCACTGCTCGGAGAGGATAACCGCTGCTTCAACTCGCCCGGTCATGTCTTCCCGCTGGTGGCCAGAGACGGCGGTGTGCTGGAGAGACAGGGACATACAGAGGCTTGTGTTGACCTGGCTGGATTATGTGGAGCCAGAAAAACGGGCATCATCTGTGAAATCATCAATCCGGACGGAACGATGGCAAGACGAGACGACCTGGTGACGTTCAAAGATAAGCATCAGCTTAAAATGATCACGATCGAAGCGTTGGTTCATTACCGTAAGCAGCAGGAAGCACTGATTAAGCGTGAAGCGGTTGTGGAGATGCCGACAGATTTCGGTCACTTCACGGTCTACGGCTATAGTGAGATCTACAGCGACCGTGAACATGTCGTCTACATGAAGCCTTATACAGGGGTACCTGATATCCGCCTGCATTCCGAATGTCTGACAGGTGATGTCTTCCATTCAAGACGCTGTGACTGCGGGACCCAGCTTGAGAACGGCCTCCGTCATATCAATGAACATGGCGGTCTGCTTATTTATCTGAGACAGGAAGGACGTGGCATCGGCCTGATCAATAAACTGAAGGCTTATGAGAAGATTGAAGAAGGTCTTGATACCGTCGAAGCGAACGAAGCACTCGGTTTTGATGCAGACCTCCGGGATTATGCGGTTGCGGCTTCGATTCTCCGTGACCTCGGTATTCAGTCTGTCAATCTTATCACTAATAATCCGCGGAAGATAGAAGGTTTAAGGGATTACGGCATTGATGTCAGAATACGTATTCCGCATCAGTTTTCGAGCAACCCGGATAACAGCCGTTATTTGGCAACGAAGAAAGAAAAATTAGGACATTTACTGGAGGAAAACTTAATATGAAATATGATGCTAAAGTAACAGGACAAGGACTGAAAATAGCTATTGTCGCTTCTAGATTCAATCATTTTATTACGGACCGCCTGGTGGAGGGAGCTATGGATACCCTGATCCGTCATGGCGTAGAAGCAGAAGATGTCGACCAGTTACTCGTGCCAGGCGCATTTGAGATTCCTTTCATCGCCCAGAAGCTGGCGAAGCAGGAGAAATATGATGCCATCATCACACTGGGCTGCGTCATCCGCGGTGCCACGACCCATTATGATTATGTCTGTAATGAAGTCGCTAAAGGCGTCTCGAAAGCAAACGAATTCGGTATTCCCGTTATCTTCGGCGTCCTGACCACCGAAACGATTGAACAGGCGATTGAACGTGCCGGAACAAAAGCAGGCAATAAAGGCGGCGAAGTAGCGGTCGCTGCCATTGAGATGGCCAATCTGAATAAGATGATATAAAAAAATCGGATGTCGTGATGACATCCGATTTTTCGTATTATCTACGTTTAGCAAGTAAAGCTAATGCTGAAACCGCTGCAACAGCCCCTGCGCCGATTGCCAGGTTTTTATTGACTTGCGGTGTGAAGATTGATTTGGTCACAAGCTGTAAGTTCTGAGGACGTTCCGCTAAACGACGGACGAAGTAGCCGTACCAGTCCTGACCGAATGGCACATAGACACAGAACTGATAGCCTTGTTTCGCGATTTCTTCCTGCAGTTCAGTGCGGAAGCCGTATAACATCTGGAATTCAATCAAGTCTTTGTTTAAGTTATGCTGATTGATGAATTTCTTCACATGATTGATGATGTTATGATCGTGAGTCGCGATTGAAGTCATCGCTTTTGCATTTAAGAGACGCTGTTCGATCAGCTTGATATAGTTCTCATCGATATCTTCTTTCGTCTGATAAGCCACTTCAGGACTTTCTTTGTAAGCCCCTTTGACGAGACGAAGACGTACATCTTTGTATTTCTCGATTTCATCCGTAGCACGGAAGAGATAAGCTTGGATCACTGTACCGACGTTTTTGAACTCACCTTTCAGACGGTCAAGGATTTCAAACGTCTGTACAGTATGATTGTAATCCTCAGTATCCATATTGATATGCATGTTACCGTGCTGGTAGGCAGCCATCAGAATTTCGCGGACGTTCTCGTAGCAGAACTCTTTGTCTACATCGAGACCGATCTGCGTTAATTTGATTGACATATGGGCTTTGACACCGGCATTGTCAATCGCTTTGATCATCGCGATGATTTCTTCTTTGGCTTTAGTTGCTTCTTCCTTAGAAAAAACAAACTCGCCTAAGTTGTCGACAGTCGCTGTGATCCCTTTACTGTTCAATGCTTTGATCGCTTCAATAGTAGATGGAATATCCACCCCAGCTACTACTTTATTTGCACCGAGTGCCAGACCGTATCTTTTTGCTGCTGCATTCAGTGTCTGATTCTCGCTTAACATGATAAAGAAATCTCTTGTTAAACCCATGTTAAAAAACCTCCTAGTGTTTTCATATAACTTAATATATTTTACTACAAATTTTCAAAAAGTTAAGCGTTTTCTTTTTAACTTCATGAGTTATTTTGTAGAAAATTACTCATCACCCTGCAAGTCATAAAAAATAAGTGCCTAATCCTCAGATTGGACACTTTGATCAGCGATGATTTTGCTGTCGAGAGGCTGGACACTGATATCAATCACATGAGGGGCAGCAAAGATGCAGCAGAGTACGATGACAATTTTTTTAATAAAATGCATAAGGGCCTCCTGATGGTCTCTTCTTTAACAGTTTAGCCGGCTAATGTGAAGAAACGTTTAAAGAATTGTAAATTAAATGTTTACTTTTCAATCAGTAAGCGCTTTATTCATGTATAATGTAAAAAAAGATGAAGGAGCAGGAACATGAGAGATTTAGGGGTTTACTTTGGAACATTTGCGCCCTGTCATGTGGGGCATTTTGAACAGATTGTGCGCGCAAAGCGTGAAAATACACGGGCTGTGGTCATCGTG
Organism: Macrococcus bovicus; assembly: GCF_030376725.1. Taxonomy (NCBI): domain Bacteria; kingdom Bacillati; phylum Bacillota; class Bacilli; order Caryophanales; family Staphylococcaceae; genus Macrococcus; species Macrococcus bovicus. The sequence continues at coordinate 1,483,380 of NZ_CP128470.1, read as the reverse complement.
TCAGGTTATGACGGCGACCGCGGGGACTTAGCAGGTATGAGTCTGGTCAACCGTACGAAGTCTATGCGCGAACTATTGAAAGACGATGACAACGTGACCGTTATGAAGCTGGATGAAACGGATATACCGAAATATCCGGCCGGCTGGCAGCCTTGGCTTGAACTCCTTGAGGCGCATATTATAGAAGGAGCCGGTGAATTTAACTCGGTCACGTTCTATGTAGGTGAGGATGAATACATTGAACCGCTGAACACATACTTTACGGCGCAGTGGCCGGACCGCGATATCGTCATCACACGTGTTGACAGACGGATCACAGGTATCAGCGGAACATCCATCCGTGAGAATCCGATCTATAACTGGGACTATGTCACACGTCCGTTCAGAAGATTCTTCGTGCAGAACGTGCTGATCATCGGTACAGCAAGTACAGGTAAGACGACACTGACGCGTGACCTGGCACGTCGATATTCCACTTCGTATTCCCTGGAATATTCTCGTGAATATCAGACAGAACGTCAGGTGAAAGATGATGAACTGGATATCAAGGATCTGCAGGCCATCGGTATCGGCCAGTATGAGGTGAACAGGAAACATATCCATTCACCGGGTACACGTAAAGTTTTCTTTGCGGATACAGATGTGATGACCACCAAGCTCTATTCCAAGATTTATCTGTCTGATGAAGATTATCAGAAAATCGCACCTGTCTTTGACTTCTATATTTCGCAGCAGACATGGGCGCTGATCCTGCTTCTGCCGCCGACGACCACTTATGTCGATGACGGATTCCGCGATATGTCTCAGGCAGATGCAGATTCACGGAACAAAATGCATCAGATGTTCCTGGATGAACTGGAACAGCACGGCCTGATGGAACGGACAGTGGTGCTGCAAGGTGACAGCTTCCAGGAGAAATACGAAGAAGCACATCGACTGGTCGATGAACTGCTGGCGGAAGGGAAAGATAACTGATGTTTCTAGTGAAGGACTTTAAAGGATTTACGACGTATGAGAAAGCGATGTTTGGTCTGTTTCTGCTCGTGCAGATAGGGATTTTCATTTACTTCTGGTTACAGGAAGGGGATGCTGACTGGCTGAATATCATAGCAGGCATATCGGGCGTCCTCTGTGTCATCATGTCCGCTAAAGGGCGGCTCAGTACTTTTTTCTACGGATTGATTCAAGTGGTTTCATACGGCTGGATCAGCTATGAACATAAGTACTATGGTGAAGTAGGTCTGCAGGTTGTATTTGGTATCTTCCAGTTTGTAGGTTTATATTTCTGGCTGAAAAATATGCATTCTGATCAGCTCACTGATGATCCGAATGTTCAGGAAGTGGAATCACGAGGGCTTGATACACGGGGATGGCTGCTGACAGCTGGCATTACTGCGATGATTTATGGTGCCATCGTCTATATCCTGACGACTAAGACAGATGCTAAACAGCCCTGGATAGATGGCGTGGCGACAAGCCTTAGTTTGGTGGGTCAGACATTGATGACCCTGCGTTATAAAGAACAATGGTTCTTCTGGATTGTCATCAATATAGTGTCGATTTTCCTGTGGGCACGCGGCATGTTCCTGAATGGCGGCATAGATGCGGCAGGCATCTCAATGGTGACGATGTGGGTCGCTTTCCTGATCAACAGTGTCTATGGTTATTACTACTGGAAAAAACTGCAGGACGTCCAGGCCGCTGACAAATATTAATTTATTGTAAAGGCAGGCCGTTATTCTTTAAAAACTCTTAATAATTTTCCTTCCGGCAGGATGATAGAATAGATGTATCTTAATGAATATGCTAAAGAGGTGCATCTATGTTTAAAGATATGGCGTTCTACATGTTCGGACATGAAATTGATCCGTTTCTACAGCTTTTTGTTTTTGAGCCGATTGTCATCACCATTATCGCTGTGCTTGCGGCGATTGTGACTAAGAAAGCATGGACGATGGCGTTAGTGATCATTCTTCTCAATATCATTGATAATGCAATTGATGTGAACTTCTTATTCGGTGACCAAGGCATCGGGACGGTTCTCGGACAGAATGTCGCATTCTTCTTCTCGAATATCTTCTCCATGTTCTATGAATTTGTACTGAGCTTCCTATTGGCCGGTCTGCCATTTATGCATAAAAAATTCGGTATCGCTTAAGCGATACCGTTTTTTATTGGTGCTCTTTTTTATAGACCTGCGCTTTATCAGCATATTCCTGCACAATTCGTTCCATATCCTCATAATCATCCGGCGTCAGTTCTCTGACGACTCGAGCGGGTCTGCCAAATGCAAGTGTCCGGGGTGGGATTTTGGTGCCGGGTGTCACGAGTGAGCCTGCGCCGATAAATGCGTATTCGCCGATTTCTGCACCGTCCAGTACAGTGGAATCCATGCCGATCAGTGCGTGGCTTCTGATGATGGCAGAGTGGAGTGTGACTTTATGGCCGATGGTGACGCGGTCTTCAATGATCAGCGGACGGCCTGGGGACTGATGCAGACAGCATAAATCCTGAATATTGCTTTCTGTGCCGATGATGACAGAGCTGACATCACCGCGGATAACGGCATTATACCAGACAGAGGACCCGGCGCCGATCTGAACATCACCTGTTACGACTGCACCTGGTGCGATAAATGCTGTCTCATGTATTTCAGGCTGTTGTCCTTGGTAGTTCACAAGCATGATGAATCTCCCTTTCTTTTTTTGGTATAATTAATTCTATCATGAAAGAGGAAAGTAGGCAGAGTTATGTGGAAGTGGGAAACGGAAAAAACAGCTAAAGGTGTCGTCGTGATTGTCCACAGTATACTGGAGCATCATGGACGTTATGCCTGGCTGATCACACAGTTAAGACGTCAAGGCTACCATGTCATCATGGGGGACCTGCCTGGCCAGGGCCAGACCTCACGTGTCAGGAAAGGGCATATCCAATCTTTTGCGGACTACAGAGAAGCCGTTCTCGACTGGATAGATGTCGCAGAATCTTACTATTTACCGGTATTCGTCATCGGTGCGGGGCTGGGCGGCCTGATCATCACTAATCTGCTGGAACATGTGACACTTAAGCTGGAAGGTGTCATCCTGCTGTCGCCTCTCTTCGGTTTTCAGCATACCACGACGACCCGCAAGAATTTCTTCGCCTCCAGTTTCGGCGGGACATCTAAGGACGCCAAGTTTGATATGAAGATTGCTTATGATCAGCTGACCCGCTCTGAAGATGCCATCGCTGAGGTGCAGAATGATCCTCTGATGGTGAGTCAGGTAAGTTTCCACTGGTATCGTTCAATCATTGAGACGATGAAGGAGACGATGGAGAATCTGGACCGCATTGAGCCGGTTGCGATTCAGCTGCACTACGGGACTGAAGACCATCTGGTAGACTTATCTCAGGTCAAGGTCTTTGAACGTGAGATGACTTGTGAAGTGAAGGAGTGGCCGGGGCTTTACCATGAACTTCATCAGGAACCGGAAAATGAGCAAGTGCTGGCGGAAATAGTTGCTTTTATGGATAAAAGAATCGAATATATAGGGTTGATTGTTGAATAAAAGGGTAATGATAAGGTAATAATGGGGCAGACAGGGGGCATTTGATGTCACGCGAAAAGAATGAATTAAGCGATATGGTCGCTTTAAATGAATTACAGAAAGAAATCGATACAATCTTTGATGTTATCCAAACCCGTTTTGATTTGTCTAAGGAAGAATATTTGGCGCTTGTCGCGTTATGGGATAACGGTCCGATGTCGATGAAACGTCTGAATCAATATGTAGATATCAAACCTTATAAGCGGACACGCTTTTTCAATAATTTAGTCACAAAAGGCTGGATCTATAAAGAGCGGCCAGCTAACGATGAAAGAACAGTCATCATTCATTACAACGAAAAAAGAGCGGCTGATAAAGAGGAGATTGTCAACGCTGCCTGTTCAGCAATCAAGAATAATATGAATGACTTCAGGACTTATTTTGACCAGGTTCTTAATATATGTAAATAAAAACGGTAAGCCTTGGCTTACCGTTTTTCTATTGCACATACAAAAGGCGGGTTGTTCTTCTGATTGATAAACCCGTACTGGATGATATGTGCGAGATTCTGATCGAATTCACTCAGGAACTGCAAGACTGCCTCTTTTTCAATCTGCCCCTCTGCATGACCCGGATAGATGACCAGGATGATGATGCCGCCAGGTTTAAGCAGATTGAAGAGTTCAGTGATCGCTGTTATTGTCGTCTCAGGTAGCGTGGTGATGGATTTATCACCTTTCGGCAGGTAGCCGAGATTGAAGATAGCGCAGCTGATTGCCTCCGTCACATACTGACTGACGTGCTCGTGCCCATCCTGGATAAAGGTGATATGCGCGTGATCCTGTGTCTTCAGCTGCGCATTCTGAATCGCAGCTTCCTGAATATCAAATGCATAGACATGACCTGTCTCTGTCACTTTCTCAGCGAGGTAGAGCGTGTCGTTACCGTTACCACAGGTGGCATCGACGACTGTATCACCGGGTGCTGCTGCCAGGTCAATGAGCTGTTTCGAGAAGGGCAGAATTCCTTTAAGCTTCATGAACAGGATCCTTAAAGTGTTTGCCTTGCCAGCTATCGCGGCGGATAAGCTCCTGGTCAATCGCGTTCAGCACTTCCCATTTATTGACGCTCCACATCGGGCCGATCATGAGCTCAATCGGGCCGTCACCTGTGATACGGTGGATGATCATTTCGGGTGGCAAGAGCTCCAGCTGGTCTGCGACGAGATTCACGTAGTCTTCTTTTGACATGAACTCAAGCTTGCCCTTTTCGTACTGCTTGATCATCGGAGTCCCTTTCAGAAGATGGAGGAGGTGAATCTTGATACCTTGGACATCCATCTCAGCGACAGCTCGAGCTGTTTCCATCATCATGTCATAGTCTTCACCCGGCAGGCCGTTGATGATATGCGAACAGATATTGATATTGTGTTTACGCAGCTTGGCCACACCCTCGTAGTAGCACTGCATATCGTGCGCCCGGTTGATCAGGTCTGATGTTTCCTGATGCACAGTCTGCAGACCAAGCTCCACCCATAGATAAGTTCGCTCGTTTAATTCGGCCAGATATTCGACCACATCGTCCGGCAGACAGTCAGGCCGTGTCGCGATAGACAGGCCCACAACGCCTTCTTGAGCGAGCGCTGCTTCATATTTTTCTTTCAGGACGTGAAGGGGCGCATGGGTATTCGTATAGGCCTGGAAATAGGCGATGTACTTGCCTTCTTTCCATTTCTCGTGGGTGCGGTTCTTGATTTTCTCAAACTGAACAGGAATCGGATCGACCCGTTCACCCGCGAAGTCGCCGGAACCGGCTACAGAACAGAATGTACAGCCGCCGTGTGCAACTGTGCCGTCCCGGTTCGGGCAGTCAAATCCACCTTCAAGTGCGACCTTGAAGATCTTCTGGCCGAATTTCTGGCGAAGATGGTAGTTCCATGTATGATAACGTTTATTGTCTAATGCATATTTAAATTGTTCCATTTAGTCTCACCTTTCTTATTGTAGGATTTTAACACAAAACATTGTCTTACAGTGAGAAAAAAGTTACGCTTGAAGAAGTGAGGTGAAAAAATATGAAGATGCCTAAATTAGTGTGGCTGCTGGTTATCGGTATGGCAGTCAATGTGACAGGGGCAAGTTTTATCTGGCCGCTGAACACTATCTATATACATAATGAACTGGGCAAGAGCTTGAGTGTCGCAGGGATTGTGCTCATGCTCAACTCCGGCGCCTCTGTCGTCGGTAATCTGATCGGCGGACAGATGTTCGACCGCTTCGGTGGTTATTTATCGGTCATGACCGGTATCATGGTCGCGCTGATCAGTCTGGTCGGCATGGTTGTGATTCATTCGTGGCCATGGTATCCAGTGTGGTTGATTCTGGTCGGCTTCGGCTCAGGGATCGTCTTTCCCTCCATCTACGCGATGGCAGGAGTGGCATGGCCGGAAGGAGGGAGACGGACATTCAATGCCATCTATCTCGCCCAGAATTTAGGGGTGGCGCTCGGCGCTGCGCTTGGTGGTTTTATGGCGGATATCAGTTTCAATATCATCTTTGTCGCCAATTTGGTACTGTTCGTTGTCTTCTTCCTGATTGCGCTATTCGGTTACCGGGAGGCAGGCCAGCTTCACAAAGGCCGTAAAGTTGAGGAAGTGAAGAAGATTGTGGATAAGAGCAGGTACCATGCACTGCTATTGATCTGTGCCGCTTACTGTCTGTGTTGGATAGGTTATGTCCAGTGGCAGACCACCATCTCAAGCTATACGCAGACCATCGGCATCAGTCTGCAGCAGTACAGTATGCTGTGGGCGATAAACGGTGTGCTGATTTTAGTGGGTCAGCCATTGATCCGGCCTGTCATCCGTCTGATTGAAGACAAGATCAAGACCCAGATTGCGGTGGGGATCTCCATTTTCATCGTATCCTTTATCGTGACTATTTATGCTGAGAATTTTGTGATGTTTGTCATCGGTATGGTGATTCTGACCATCGGCGAAATGTTCGTCTGGCCGGCCGTGCCGACTATTGCGAATATGCTGGCGCCTGAAGGACGGGTCGGGACGTATCAAGGCATCGTCAATTCGACTGCGACACTCGGCCGTGCTATTGGTCCGGTCGTCGGCGGTGTCATCGTCGACCTCTATAATATGCAGGTGATGTTTGGCGTGATGATTGCGTTACTCGTTGTGAGCTTCGTGTTCTTGAAGGTATATGATAGAGGGCTGGCTAAGTGATGGGGACGGAGAAGATAATATCGGACACTCAAAAGGTAACTTATACTTGAGTGTCCGATTTTTGGTTTTTATGGGACACTCAACTCTGGATAATAGAATGAGTGTCCGATAAACGCAACTTACCGGACACCCGGCTACCAATATCCGATATACTTAGTGCGAAGTATAATAGGCGCCTTTACAGTTGCTTCGTTTCACAAAATATTTACATAAAAATCTTCTGACTGTTCTTTTATCAAGGTTGCCGTCAATCCATTCATGGACCCTTTGAACTGTAAAGGATTCGTCATTAAATAGACGTCTTAATTCTTCGACAGCAAGTTTCAAGTAGTCCTCACTGGTATATACTTTGACACGAACATTTAAATTGTCGCTCAGTCATTCTTTGAATGAAGTCCTGTTCACATAAGCAAAGCACACCTTTTTTGGCTTCGTTAAAACGCAGTGCAGGGCATTTTGAATGTCGAGACGATAGCATGTGTTCTTGAAGTAAGATCGACTGAAGCTGTTCATGTGAGTAGAAGTTTGGGACTTTTGATAGCTGGCTGATCAGAGAAATACTATCGAAATAACTGAGACAGTTATTATTTTTCTGGACGCCATAAACTCTTTGCGCCGGATTAATGAAAACGTGAAAGTAGTTAACCTTGTAGTTGAGCTGATGGTAGTCCAGGAAACGCGCCACCAGTTTTTGTGTGCGGACTTTCTTCAGTGCGTAGCCTTCAATTTCAACCATTCGATCAGTAAAATAAAAAGAACCATTGTGCAGTGTGACGTCATAATGAGTCCATTTGACTTCAAAAATATAGATCTCGTCCTGCATGACAGCGAGACAGTCAATCTGAAATTCTTTGTTGAAGATCTGTAGATGCAGATCCTGAAAGATAAGGCCGTTATCCATGTAAGTCTGGATGATTTTTTCAAAGAGTATTTCGCCGTTCAGTCCGAGAAGATTTTTATTTAAGTCACTCAATTCTTCTGCGCTTAATTCCGCACGATGCTTGATCTGCTGCCAGATGGGTTGAACTCTGTTTTTAACAATCTCCACCCTACACCTCCTGTCCTTTATTGTAACTAGTAATTTTTTTAACCTGTAAAAACTTCTTGCACAAACTCTTCAATCATTTTATAGTAGATAATAACTGGAGTAGTAACCTTGAATCATTTATAGAGAGTCAGTGGGGGTGTGAACTGACAATGAGTACAGGTGAACTTGCCGGGGTTCTGAAATTTAACACATTAAGCTGCACTTAACAGTGAATTGCGGGTGGTACCGCGGTTGTCTATAGAAGACAGTCGTCCCTCTTGATAGGGATGACTGTCTTTATTTATTTAAGGAGGAATGACCATGAGTTTTAATCATCAGAAAATTGAAAAGAAATGGCAGCAGTACTGGGCTGAAAATAAGACGTTCAAAACAGAGGAGCATTCTGATAAGCCGAAATTCTATGCCCTTGATATGTTCCCTTATCCATCAGGTGCAGGTCTTCATGTCGGACATCCGGAAGGCTATACAGCGACAGATATCATGTCCCGTTTCCGTCGTATGCAAGGCTATAACGTCCTTCATCCGATGGGCTGGGATGCATTTGGTCTCCCGGCAGAACAATATGCGATTGATACAGGCAATGACCCTGCCGAATTCACGCTGAAAAACATTCAGACGTTCAAACGTCAGATCCAGGAACTCGGCTTCAGCTATGACTGGGACCGTGAAGTCAATACAACTGACCCGAAATATTATAAATGGACACAATGGATTTTCATCCAGCTCTATAACAAAGGTCTCGCTTACGTTGATGAAGTGGCAGTGAACTGGTGTCCGGCGCTCGGCACTGTCCTGTCCAATGAAGAAGTGGTCGACGGCAAATCAGAACGTGGCGGCCATCCGGTCATCCGTAAACCGATGCGGCAATGGGTGCTGAAAATCACTGACTACGCAGACCGTCTGCTGGAAGACCTGGACGAACTTGACTGGCCGGAATCACTGAAGGATATGCAGCGCAACTGGATCGGCCGTTCAGAAGGAGCGGAAGTGACATTTAAAGTGAAAGATTCAGAACAGGCATTTGAGGTCTTCACGACACGTCCTGACACAATCTTCGGTGCCACTTATGCCGTCCTGTCACCTGAGCATGCCTTGGTCGAAGCGATCACGACAGCCGGCCAGCAGGAAGCGGTCAAAGAATACCAGGAGCAGGCAGCGCGTAAATCTGATCTCGAACGTACGGACCTCGCGAAAGAGAAGACAGGGGTCTTCACAGGCGCTTATGCAGTCAATCCGTTCACAGGTGAAGAGATGCAGATCTGGATCTCTGACTATGTTCTTGCTTCTTACGGCACGGGTGCCATCATGGCGGTGCCGGCGCATGATGAACGCGATTATGACTTCGCGAAGCAGTTCGAGCTGCCGATCGTGCAGGTAGTTGAAGGTGGCGATATCACCACTGGACCGTTCACCGGTGACGGCGTGCATATCAACTCGGGCGAGCTCGATGGCCTGAACAAGGAAGAAGGCATTCAGAAAGCCATCGCCATGCTGGAAGACAAGAAAATCGGGCAGAAGAAAATCAGCTACAAGCTGCGTGACTGGTTATTCTCACGTCAGCGTTACTGGGGAGAGCCGATTCCAGTCATTACCTGGGAAGACGGCACGATGACGACAGTACCAGAAGAAGAACTGCCGCTGATGCTGCCGAAGACTGAGCATATCAAACCATCAGGTACAGGTGAATCACCGCTTGCGAATATTGACGACTTCGTCAATGTCGTTGATCCGAAAACAGGCATGAAGGGTCGCCGTGAGACGAATACCATGCCGCAGTGGGCCGGCAGCTGCTGGTATTACCTGCGTTATATTGATCCGCATAACGATGAAGCGCTGGCAGATCCTGAGAAACTGAAAGAATGGCTACCGGTCGACCTCTATATCGGCGGAGCAGAGCATGCGGTTCTTCATTTACTGTACGCTCGCTTCTGGCACAAAGTGCTATACGATATCGGTGCCGTACCGACAAAAGAACCTTTCCAGAAATTACTGAACCAGGGCATGATTCTCGGTGAAGGTAACGAGAAGATGAGTAAATCGAAAGGGAATGTCGTCAATCCGGACGATATCGTCGCGTCACACGGTGCAGATACACTGCGTCTTTACGAAATGTTCATGGGACCGCTTGAAGCATCGATCGCCTGGAGTACAAATGGCTTAGACGGCGCACGTCGTTTCCTTGACCGTATCTACCGTCTCTTCATCACAGAACAGGGAACGCTCGCTGAGAAGGTGACGACAGAGGCGACACCGGCACTTGATAAGGTCTATCACCAGACCGTGAAAAAAGTGACTGAAGACTACGAGGCACTGGGCTTCAATACAGCTATTTCTCAGATGATGGTCTTTATCAATGAAGGCTACAAACAGGAGAAGATCAACAAAGAATATGTGGAAGGCTTTGTTAAAATGCTGTCTCCTATCGCACCGCATATCGCTGAGGAACTCTGGTATAAGCTGGGCCATACAGAGACCATCACTTATGCTGAGTGGCCGACATTTGATGCTTCTAAGCTGGTTGACGCTGAAGTGGAAATCGTCATCCAGATTAATGGTAAGCTGAAGAAGAAAGCATTGATCCAGAAAGACATGCCAAAAGAAGAGCTGGAAGCTTTTGCACTCGCTGAAGAAGAAATTAAGACAGCGATTGACGGCAAGACGGTACGTAAAGTCATCGCAGTGCCGAATAAGCTCGTTAATATCGTAGCGAATTAGGAGGAGACTATGACTTACGAAATATCGCCTCAGGAACTGATGCAGAAGATGGATTATGAAGGGCTCCACATCATTGATGTACGTGAAGACTATGAGGTTCAGATGGGGATGCTTAAAGGGGCAAGACACATCCCGATGAATACAATCCCTGACTATATGCCGGAATTCAAGCAGGACGAACCTTATTATATCGTCTGTGCACATGGCATCCGCAGTGAAAAAGTAACAGAATATCTACGCGACCATGACATTGAAGCATTCAATGTCACAGGTGGTATGGCAGCATTCTAAGAAAGCGGTTCTCCATTCAGAGAGCCGCTTTCTGTGCGTTAAGACCTGCAACATAACCTGTCACAAGTGCACTGGTAATATTATAGCCGCCGGTATAGCCGTGGATATCCAGCACTTCCCCGCAGAAGAAAAGATTATCATGCAGCTTTGACTGCATCGTTGCGGGATGGATTTCCTTGACACTGACGCCGCCACCAGTCACGAAGGCCTTTTCAATGGATAAGGTGCCGTTTACGGTGAACTGAAACTGTTTTAAGGCTGCGATAAAAGTGTTCAGAGCATCGCGTTTCAGATGGTGATAGCTTGTTGATTCCTCAATGCCGGCACGCTCGAGTAAGAAGAGGAGGTAACGCTCATGCACGAGCCCTTTCAGGCTGTTTTTAATCGACTTGTCAGGATTGTGCTTGAGTCTGTCATGAATTCGCTTCGTCACCTCATGCAGTGATTCCTCGGGGAAGACATCGATGGTCATCTGAATATCTCTTGTTTTCTGCCGCTGCTGTTCCTTATAGACGAACTGTGAGCAGCGAAGAGCGGCGGGGCCTGAGATGCCGAAATGGGTGAAGAGCATATCCATCCGGTGGGTGATGACAGGCTTGCCGTTCTTTCTGAGCACACTTAAGGCTACGTTCTGCAGACTTAAGCCCTGCAGTACTTTTGACTTGATGAACGGTTCGCTGGAAGTGATCGGTACTTCAGTCGGAAAGAGGTCTGTGATGGTGTGTCCAGCCTGTTCAGCGAAGCGGTAACCATCCCCGGTCGAGCCTGTCTGGGGCACACTTTTACCGCCTGTCGCAATGATGACGTTCTGACTGTGAAATGCACCGCGCGCTGTGTCGACGCCGATGATTCTGTTGTCGTCCATGATCAGCTGGTTGACCGTCAGATTGGTCTTGATCTCCACCTGATTGTCTTCTAAATTTTTCAGCAGGGTCGCTACTACGTCTTTAGCGTTATTGGAAACCGGAAACATGCGGCCGTGATCTTCCTCTTTTAACTGGACGCCTTTATTTTCGAAGTAAGAGATAATGCTTTCATTGTCGAACGTATTGAAGGCGCTGTACAAAAACTTGCCGTTTCCCGGGATATGCTTGATGATCTCCTCGTAAGGCAGTCGATTGGTGACATTACAGCGGCCACCCCCTGATATTTGCAGCTTACGGCCGAGCTGGTCTTTCTTGTCGATAAGCAGAACGCGGCCGCCTTCTGCGCTGGCACTGATGGCAGCCATCAGTCCGCTCGGACCGCCGCCGATGACTATGGTCTGATACATGTTGATGCTCCTTTTCTTAATTAAAAGTAGTTAACCTGATGTAAAGATGATAATATATGAATAGTTTAAAACTAGATAGTTAGGGATGAAGATATGTCAGAAAGTAATTCATTAGTGAGAAGTACCTTTATATTAACCGCCAGTATATTTATTACGAAGGTACTCGGCATTCTATACGTCATACCGTTTTACGCGATTATCGGCGGTGAAGAGAACTTAGCGCCCTATACTTATGCCTACCAGCCGTATGTCGTCATGCTGACGATTGCCGGTGCTGGGGTGCCGCTCGCTGTCGCGAAGTATGTCTCGAAATACAATGCGCTGGGTGCATACCGGGTCAGTGAGAAGCTCTACAAGTCAAGTCTGCTCGTGATGAGCCTCTCCGGTCTCTTAGGCTTTATTATACTTTATTTACTCTCTCCGATGATAGCAGAAGCGACTTTAGCAGGTGACGGCCAGAACGGTGTCTGGTCAGTCGATGATATCACCCATATCATGCGGGTGATTTCGTTTGCGGTTATCTTTATTCCGTTCCTTGCCACTTGGCGCGGTATTTTTCAGGGCTACGATTCAATGGGGCCGACTGCTGTGTCGACTGTCATTGAACAGATTGCCCGCATCCTTTTCCTGCTCGGTGGCGCTTACCTCGTACTGCACGTCTTGGACAAAGGACTGTTACTCGCGAACGAAGTGGCGACGTTCGCTGCTGCTATCGGTGCGATCTTTGCACTTCTTACGCTCTGGTACTACTGGCGTAAACGTAAACCATTTATCGATCAGATGATTGACTCAGACGAAACGTCAATAGATGTCGGCTACCGTGCGATGTATAAGGAGATTCTGCTCTACAGTGTACCCTTTGTCATTGTCAGCTTGAGTGTGCCGCTCTATATCATGATCGATCAGTTCACACATAATAAAGGGCTGGCAATTGCGGGAGTGCCGTCAGAACTCCATGACCAGTTGCTGACGATGCTGAACCTGACGACCAATAAACTGGTGATGATACCGACATCCTTAGCAGGCGGATTCGCTATCAGCGTGGTGCCTTCCATCACACGGACGTATGCATCGGGCAGAATCAGAGAGATGCATCAGCAGATCAGAACGTCTCTCGGTGTTCTTATGTATCTGACAGTCCCTGCCTCACTCGGCATCATGCTGCTTGCAGCGCCTCTTTACACAGTGTTCTACAGCTATAGCGCAACAGCGACGCAGATTCTGATGTTCTACGCACCGGCGGGCATACTGCTGTCATTGACATCAGTCACGGCTGCTATTCTGCAGGGGATTGACAAACAGGCACTGACAGTCTGGATCGTGCTCGGCTCGATCGCCATCAAAGCCATCCTTAATCTGCCGCTGATTATTCTGTTCCATACGAACGGGGCGGTTCTTTCTACCTCTATCGCCATGCTGTTCGCCATTATCTGCAATATGATGGTGATCCGTAAATATGGTCATTTTCCGCTCCGCTCAACCTTTAAAGAGATGCTGCAGATTGCGACTTTTACAGGCATCATGCTGGCAGTCGTCGGCCTGATCTACTGGATACTGCTGCATTTCTTAAGCGTAGAATCGAAAGGGCAGTCACTGATTATTCTCGTCATCTGCGGCACTGTGGGTATTATGGTCTACGCCCTGATCACGCTGAAAACCGGTCACGCTGAACGCTACTTAGGCAAACGTGTCGGTAAACTTGCCGGAAAGCTGCATCTCAGATGAGGCTCGATAAATTTCTGGCGAATCACGGCATGGGGACGCGGACAGAAGTGAAACAGCTGATTAAAAAAGGCAGCGTACAAGTCAATGAGGTCATCGTTAGAAAGGCCGATTACCAATTAAACCCGGAAACGGACCAGGTGCTCTGTCAAGGCGAAGAAGTGCGCTATGTCGACGAACTCTTCATCATTCTGAATAAACCGGCAGGGGTCATCAGTGCAACGGAAGATCATCTTCATGATACTGTTATTGACCTGATGCCGGAATATCAGCATTTTCAGCTGCATCCTGTCGGCCGGCTGGATAAGGACACGGAAGGTCTGCTCATATTGACGACAGATGGCCAGTTCACGCATGACGTGCTGAGTCCGAAAAAACACGTCAATAAGACGTATTACGCCGAACTGGATGGGACGGTGACAGATGAGACTGTCGCTCAGTTCGCAGCAGGTATCACATTGGATGACGGTTACCGCTGTATGCCGGCAGCACTGAAGATCATCAAGTCGCATATCATTGAGGTCACGATCCAGGAAGGGAAGTTTCACCAGGTGAAGCGTATGTTTCAGGCGGTCGGCTCTACGGTCACTTATTTGAAGAGAATTCAGATGGGCGGTCTTGAGCTGCCCGCTGACCTCGCAACCGGTGCGTACCGCGAAATGACGGCAGAAGAAATAAATCGCGTACAGCATGTTTAAAGGTATAAGGGCTGGGTATATTTTAACTACAAATATACTATTCAGAGGTGGATGACCATGAACAACAAACCAAGTTTATTACGTACAGCTTTAGTTCTCGGAGGAACTGCTGTTGCAGCTATCCTTTCTAAAAAAGAAAACCGCGATCTGTTAATGAATGAATTCAACAAAGCGAAACAGGATCCGAATGCTTATAAAGCTAATCTGACAGAAAAAGCAAATAATTTAACGCAAGTAGCTAAAGAAGAGGTTTCGAAAGCAAAAGAAGATCCAAACGCTTATAAAGCGAACTTAACAGACAAAGTAAAAGAAAAAGCAGCACCTGTTATCGATAAAGTCAAAGGCAACGAAGGTGACTTCCCTAAAAACCAGGCGAATACACAAGAGCAAGTGACGACGTTTGATGATGAAGGTGGCGCAAGCAACATTCATATCGTAACGGATCACAACAACGTGACGGATAATAATCCGACTGCAGTCAATAAAAACGACCTTAAATAATCTTTATGAAAAGCTGTCTATTAATAGACAGCTTTTTTGGTGTTTTCATTTTCAGAATATTTCATGTAAAATAGTGAGTAATACAAGGAGGAATGTAACATGTGGAGAGAGAAAGTTGCACAATACGAAGACAAGATCATCGAAGATTTAAAGGGTTTGCTCGCGATTGAAAGTGTCCGTGATGACAGCCTGATGTCAAAAGAGACACCTGTTGGTCCGGGACCTAGAGCAGCACTCGAATATATGTACAAAATTGCTGAACGGGACGGCTTTAAGTCTGTCGATGTCGACCATATTGCAGGGCGCATCGAAATGGGTAAAGGGGATGACCTGTTCGGTATCCTGTGTCACGTAGACGTGGTTCCTGCCGGCAGCGGCTGGGAGACGGAGCCATTTAATCCGGTTGTCACTGAAGACCGTGTGATTGCTCGGGGCACACTGGATGATAAAGGACCGACCATCGCAGCGTACTATGCCGTGAAAATCCTGCATGATATGAACGTGGACTTCAAAAAGCGTATCCACATGATTATCGGTACCGATGAAGAATCAGGCTGGATGTGTACAGACCGCTACTTCCAGACCGAAGAGATGCCGGACCTCGGTATCGCTCCCGATGCTGATTTCCCGCTGATCCACGGTGAAAAAGGGATCACAACGTTTGATATCGTTCAGACGGCGTCACCAGAAGGCGAGACACCGGAGGTAGAACTGAAAGCACTTAATGCAGGTGAACGTTATAATATGGTACCTGATTTTGCTGAGGCGAAGCTGGTTGTCAGAGAAAAAATGGATCATACGATTCAGTCATTTGACAACTTCCTCAGTGAGCATGAACTGACGGGTCAGTCATCTGTTGACAATGGCAGTCTGCTGCTGCAGGTCGAAGGGAAATCAGTTCACGGTATGGATCCTTCCATCGGGATTAATGCAGGACTTTATCTCGTCCACTTCCTGAATACCTTGAAACTGGATGCAAAAGCTGCACAGTTCGTTCAGTTCGGAGATCGCTATCTCTATGATTCACATTTCGGCGAGAAGCTCGGCATGGCTTATGAAACAGAAGAGATGGGCCGCCTGACGACCAATATCGGTGTCATCAGCTATACAGACGTAGACGGCGGACATTACGGTGTGAACCTTCGTTATCCGACGGGCTTTGATTTCAATCAGCAGATTGCTGACTTCACAGAACGTATCAAGGATGAGTTTGAGATTGATGTCAATACACATCAGGAACCGCACTATGTCGATAAAAACGATCCGTTCGTGCAGAAGCTGCTGACAGCCTACCGCAATCAGACAGGTGATATGACCGAGCCTTATACGATCGGCGGCGGTACTTACGCCCGTAACCTTGAAAAAGGGGTGGCATTCGGCGCGATGTTCAAAGATTCAGTTGATCTGATGCACCAGAAGAATGAATATATCACGAAAAAACAGCTGTTTGATGCAACAGCTATCTACTTAGAAGCCATCCATGCTGTCTGCGTGGAGGACTGATATGGGTCTTATCTACTATAATGGTGAATACATCAATGACAACATAGCCATCAGCCCTGACGACCGCGGCTATCAGTTCGGCGATGGTATCTATGAAGTGGTCCGTGTCTATGAGGGCAGACTTTTCACTGCCGAGGCGCATTTCGAACGCTTATTGCGCAGTGCCTCAGAAATCCAGATTGAACTTGCATCAACCGTGGACGATTACATCGCTATCTGTGAGCGTCTGATAGCTGAGAATCGCGTACAAGACGGCTTGATTTATGTGCAGGTGACACGTGGCATCGCCAAGCGCAATCATATCTTTCCTGAATCAACAGAGCCGGTTACGTTAATCTATTCTTATGATTCAGCGCGTCCGGTACAGGGTATGGAAGAGGGAGTCAAAGTTATCACCCTGGAAGACATCCGCTGGTTGCGCTGTGACATCAAGAGCCTGAATTTGCTGGGCAATGTGCTGGCGAAGCAGCAGGCGCATATGGCAGATGCTGTAGAGGCTGTTCAGGTCCGGGATGGCATCGTGACAGAAGGAGCGTCAAGCAATGTCTTCATCATCAAGGCCGGGACCCTCTATACTCATCCTGCCAATCATCTGATTTTAAATGGCATCACGCGCAAAGTGATCAAGCGCTGTGCGGAAGAGCTGAATATACCGTTTGTCGAACAGGCATTCACGCCTGATGCGCTTTATGATGCTGATGAAGTCATTATCTCCAGTACGTCACTGGAAGTCACACCTGTCACTCAGATTGATGATTATGTCATGGCGATCGGGCCTCTGACACGTAAGCTTCAGCAAGCTTTCAAGGAGAAGATTTATCCAGCTTCTTGATTTTACTCTTGAATTAATAGGTCAAAGGATATAAAATTTAAGCAAGTCGCTTTTTTGGCAATGTACTTGGATAAGGCTCTTGATTCTATCTCGAGCCTTTTCTTTTTTCTGAATGGAGGTGAACATGTTGGAACATTTCTATCAACTGGGCTGGACGCTCGACTCAGCTGGTGGTGCATCCGGCGAAGCATATATGGCGGAACAGGATGGACATAAGCTCTTTCTCAAAAGAAATTCCAGTCCGTTCCTCGCTGCATTATCGGCAGAAGGAATTGTACCTAAACTAGTGTGGACGAAGCGTATTGAAACAGGGGAAGTCGTGACGGCCCAGCACTGGAAGAACGGTCGAGCGCTCGAACCGGAAGAAATGGATTCCGAACGTGTTGCACTTCTTCTTCGTAAGATACACGGCTCTAAGCAGCTGTCCAGTATGCTCAAGAAACTGGAGATGAAGCCGATGTTTCCATCGATGCTGCTCACTAAGATCAATTCATCGTTATCCAGACAGGTCATGGCCCATCGCGTTGTCCGTAAAGCGCTCACTTACCTGGATGAGCATATGCCTGTACTCGACAAGGCTTTCTATACGGTCTGTCATGGTGATGTCAATCATAATAACTGGCTCCTGTCCGAGCAGGACGAACTGTTTCTCGTGGACTGGGAAGGGGCGATGATTGCAGACCCTGCGATAGATATCGGCATGATCCTGTATACGTATATCAAGCCGGAAGACTGGCCGCAGTGGCTCCGGAAATACGGGATAGATGATTCACTGGATCTGAGAAAACGCATGAAATGGTATACAGTGATCCAGGCTATTGCGATGGTGGAATGGTACGAGGAAAAAAACCGTTATCAGGACATGAACTACTGGCTCGTCTTCTTGGATGACGTGCTGTCGAGAAACCGTTTTATATAAGGAGATACGACATGAGAATGAGAAATAAACCATGGGCTGAAGATTTCCTTCTCGCTCATGCTGAAATCGTCAGTATTGACGAAGCTAGAAAAGGACAGATGAGAGAATGGTTCAATAATGACCAGCCAATTCATATAGAAGTCGGCAGTGGAATGGGCCGCTTTATAACAGAG
Source organism: Macrococcus bovicus (assembly GCF_030376725.1). Taxonomy (NCBI): domain Bacteria; kingdom Bacillati; phylum Bacillota; class Bacilli; order Caryophanales; family Staphylococcaceae; genus Macrococcus; species Macrococcus bovicus. The sequence continues at coordinate 1,464,943 of NZ_CP128470.1, read as the reverse complement.
ATGGCAAAAGCCCATCCTGACATCAATTACATCGGCATCGAACGTGATAAAAACGTCATGATCCGTATCGTCGAAAAAGCAGTCGAACAGAATATCACGAATCTGCGCCTGCTGACTTTAGATGCGGAACATTTGGCGGACTATTTCTCAGCAGGGGAAGTAGACCGTGTCTATCTGAACTTCTCCGATCCATGGCCGAAGACGCGTCATGCGAAAAGACGTCTGACACATGAGAATTTCCTGAAGCTCTATCAGGTCATCCTGAAAGAGGACGGCGAAGTTCATTTCAAAACAGACAATCAGCAGCTGTTCGAGTTCTCGCTGGAAAGTATGAGCCATTATGGTATGAAGCTCAAGAACATCAGTCTGGATCTTCATACAGATGAGCCGGCAGATAATATCAGGACTGAATACGAAGATAAATTCTCAAGCAAGGGCTTCCGCATCAATCGATTAGAAGCTACTTTCTAAGACCGCCTAAAGGGCGGTCTTTTTTGTGGGCTCGTGCTAAAATGAAATAAAAGGGGGAAATTAAAATGTACGATTTTAATGAAGTGATTGATCGCAGTCATACACAGAGCATTAAATATGAGGGCATGGACCTGGTCTATGAAACAACGGACATGCTGCCTTTCTGGATCGCAGATATGGACATTGCCACACCGCAGCCGATATTAGACGCGCTCCAAGAACGGCTCGATCATCGGATTATCGGCTATACGAAATGGCAGCAGGACAAGTTCTATGAACCTATCAAACATTGGTATAGAACGAGATTTGATACGCGGGTCATGAATAATGATCTGTTTTACGCGCCGACCGTCCTTTACACGATCACTGAATCCATCCGCGCACTGACCCAGCCGGGGGAAGGTGTCATTGTCAATATTCCGAGTTACAATACATTTCTGACCTTGATAGAAGCGAACAGACGAGTCGTTGTCTCGTCACCGCTCGTATTCGATGGGCAGACCTATAAGATGGATTTCGATGCCTTTGAGTCACTCTGTCAGCGACCTGATATGAAAGTCTTCCTCTTCTGTAATCCCCATAATCCGACGGGGAAAGTGTTTACGACTGAAGAGCTGGATGAAATCGTCAGCATTTGTGAAGCGCATGATGTGTTTATCATTGCGGACGAAATTCATATGGATTTTGCGAGACAGCAGCCTCATCAGTCTCTGATCAACTGGATGAAACCGGACAGTCCTATGATTGTGACCTCTTGTCTAGGAAAGACATTCAATATATCAGGACTGCCGCATGCCTATTATGTGACGAAAAACCGGTTCCTGAAGATGGAGCTTTCCCGCCAGATTCTGGCTGCCGGCATCGGAAATCCGAATGCCTTAGCGCTCAACGCGATAGAAGCGGGCTATATGGAATGTGCCGACTGGGTGGATGCACTCAATGACTTTATCCTGGAGAATATGAAGTTCGTGAAAAACTATATAGAAACGCATCTTGATGATGTGCTGGACGTCTATATTCCGGACGCAACATTTCTCATGTGGATAGATTTCAGCAAGAGCGGCTATAGTGAGGAAGAAGTCCAGCAGGCCCTGCAGACAGTAGGGAAGGTGGCAGTAGGCATCGGCAGTACGTATATGCACGGTGACAGTACTCATTTCAGGTTGAATGTCGCCTGTGACCATGCACGTCTTGAAGAAGGGATGGTCAGAATCAAGAAAGCGTTCGATCACCTGAAAAATAACCACAGTTAGTTAAACTGTGGTTATCTCTGTTGTATCAATGAGTTCGCCGCTATAGGCATCTGCTATAAAATCATATTCACTCGTCGCCGTGATGACGCCGCCGCGATAAATAGTTGTTTCCAGGCCGAGTTTTTTATAGTTCTCCGGGGTATAGTCGATATAGGCCCCTTCGACATCAGTATATTGTTGCTTGATTTCAGCGAGTACTTTGGCAGGATTCTTCAGCTGGTAGCGCAGTGAGAAGAAGTAGCCTGCAATCAGAATAAGTGTCGTGCCAGCAATAATGGATCTAAGTTTCATCGTCAATCCTCCTTACTTCTATTATCGTCTTTCAACAGAAAAATTCAAGTTTCGACCCGACTTCAGCATCTTTTTGTTGACTTAACGTCACAATGCACTAAAATGAAGTTATTCCGAGTAAATCAATAAGAATAGGAGCGGACAAAATGAAGAAGTTTTTAATGATGATGATGGCAGTGCTCATCTTCCTTGCAGCATGCAGTCAATCAGACAAGTCATCTGACAGTTCTAAATCAGAGGACAAAGTTTTAACAGTAGGAACGGAAGGGACATATTCTCCTTTCACTTTCCACGACAAGAATGACAAATTAACAGGGTTCGACGTCGAAGTGACTGAAGCGGTTGCTAAAAAGATGGGTTACAAAGTGAAATTCGTGGAGACACAGTGGGATTCAATGTTTGCCGGCCTGAACTCAGGTCGTTTCACGACAGTAGCCAATCAAGTCGGTATCAATGAAGAACGTCAGCAGAAATATCAGTTCTCTAAACCTTACACTTATACGAACGCTGTGCTTGTGACACGCAAAAACAGTGACATCAAATCATTTGACGATGTGGAAGGTAAGAAACTTGCCCAGACTTTAACATCCAACTACGGTAAACTGGCGAAAGACAAAGGCGCACAGATTACGCAGGTAGAAGGTTTCAACCAGTCTATGGAGCTTGTATTATCTAATCGTGTTGAAGGGACATTCAACGAGAAATTATCAGTGCTGGATTATATGAAACAGAAGAAAAATGCAGATATCAAAGTCATTGAAGGTGACGCTGAAAAAAGTCAGTCAGCATTTGTTTTCACCAAGAAAACAGATAAAGCTTTAATCGATAAGGTCAATAAAGCTATTGACGACCTTCAAAAAGACGGCGAGCTGAAAAAAATCAGTGAAAAATGGTTCGGTGAAGATGTCACTCAACCTTAATGCAGAACAGCAGCACGCCCTGGACGCAGCTCAGCAAGCGTTTCTGCCTATGTTACAGGGATTGATCACTTGGTCAATCCCTATTACTATTATTACCTTTGTCTTAGGACTGATCATAGCGCTTGCTACAGCACTGAGCAGAATTTCTGATAACCGTTTTTTAAGGACTATTGCAAGAATATATGTCTCTATCATCCGTGGGACGCCGATGATCGTCCAGCTTTTCATTATTTTCTATGGTATTCCTGAGATCGGCCGGCTCATCACGGGCGACCCTGATAAACAGCTGACATTAGCACCCGTCGTCGCAGCGATTATCGGCCTGAGCCTGAATGTAGGGGCTTATGCCTCTGAAATTATCCGCGGCGGCATTATTTCCATCCCTAAAGGACAGCGTGAGGCTGCTTATTCCATCGGTATGACAGAATGGATGACCATGCGTCGTATTGTCTTGCCTCAGGCCCTGAGAATTTCGATTCCAGCACTCGGCAATACGTTCTTAAGCTTGATCAAGGACACTTCCCTTCTCGGCTTCATCTTAGTGGCTGAGATGTTCCGGAAGGCGCAGGAAGTGGCAGCGACAAGCTATGAGTTTCTATCGATCTACACACTCGTTGCGCTGATGTACTGGGTGGTCTGCTTTATCATTTCATTTGTTCAGGGCAGATACGAACGTCGCATTGAAAGGAAGTATGTGTCATGATTGAAATGAGAGATATCCATAAAAGCTTCGGCGACAAAGAAGTCATTAAAGGCGTGGACCTGGATGTCCGTAATGGTGAGGTTGTGGTGTTAATCGGGCGTAGCGGTTCCGGGAAGACAACGCTCCTCCGCATGATGAATGCGCTCGAATTACCGACGACAGGGACGGTGACAGTGGACGGTCAGACTTACAGCAATCAAGATAAGCAAAGCCAGATTGCCGTCAGAAAGAAATCTGGGATGGTCTTTCAGAACTATCAGCTGTTCCCTCATATGACAGCCCTTGAAAATGTTATGGAAGGCCTGGTCATCGTCAAGAAAATGCCGAAAGAAGAGGCGAGAAGTATCGCAGTGAACCTGCTGCAGAAAGTAGGGCTTGAGCATGTCATGAATCAGTATCCGTCTGGTCTGTCAGGCGGACAGCAGCAACGTGTCGGCATCGCCCGGGCGCTTGCTATGAATCCGAAGGTCATGCTGTTTGATGAACCGACATCTGCACTTGACCCTGAACTGGTCAATGACGTACTGAATGTCATGAAGGATCTGGCAGGAGACGGTATGACAATGGTCATTGTGACGCATGAAATGAACTTCGCAAAGAATGTGGCGAACCGTATTGCCTTCATTCATGAAGGGCAGATCGCAGAGATGGGGACACCGGATGATATTTTCAATCAGCCTAAGTCTGAGCCGCTCAAGCGATTCCTGAACATGATTGAGACACGTTAGACAGGTCAATGACCTGTCTTTTTTTATGTACACTTCTCTCTGCAAATCATTTATACTGAACGTTGAGGTGAAGGGATGAAAACATATTTGAAGCGATGGTTCATAGATGGGATGAGCTATCTGGCACTTGGACTGTTCAGTTCATTGATTATCGGCTTGATTATTGAGACAATCGGCACGCAGCTGAAACCGTATTTTGATACGTCTCTCTTTATTACGATTGGTCAGATGGCCAAAACTTATACAGGGGCTGCTGTCGGCGTCAGTGTCGCTTACGGGCTCGGTGCGTCACCTTTAGTGATCTTTTCGAGCGCTGTGACCGGCATGTACGGCTATGAGCTCGGCGGTGCAGCGGGGACATATCTTGTGGCACTGATCACATCAGAGATAGGTCGGCTGTACTCCGGGCGAACGAAGATTGATATACTGCTGACACCGCTTCTGACGCTTATCATCGGCGCGGTTGTCGCTAAACTGATCGGACCGTTTATTGCGAGACTGATGACCGGACTCGGGGATTTTATCACATTCTCTACTGAGCAGCAGCCGCTGCTTATGGGGATTTTAGTGTCGGCTGTCTTCGGCCTGACGTTATCCAGTCCGATCTCAAGTGCTGCACTGGCCCTTATGCTTGGCATTGAAGGGACAGCAGCAGCAGCTGCGACAATCGGCTGCTGCTGCCATATGATCGGCTTTGCAGTGACAAGTTACGGTGACAATGGCATCCAAGGGGTCATTGCGAACGGCATCGGCACAAGTAAGATCCAGATTCCGAACTATTTAAGAAATCCGTTCATACTGGTGCCGCCGGTGATTGCGAGTATCATTACAGCACCGCTCATGACCATTCTCTGGCCGATGAAAAATGTGGCGGCCGGTGCGGGCATGGGGACGAGCGGCTTCGTCGGTCAGATCATGACGATACGGACGATGGGCACATCCGTCGAAACATGGCTGCAGATTCTAGTGTTTCATTTTATTCTGCCGGCCGTTATCAGTTATAGTGTATATAGACTGATGAAAAATGCACATATCATCAAACCAGGTGATCAGCAGATTATGACAGGAGAGCGAACATGAAAAATATAACAAGTGTAGAGAACTTCAAGGAAATGATTGATGCCCCGACGATTGCGATGTTTACAGCGGGCTGGTGTCCGGATTGTCACTTTATTAAACCGGCACTGCCGGAGATTGAAGCCTCTCATCCTGATTATCAGTTTGTCTCTATTGACCGCGACGAACTGATGGATCTGGCGGTGGAATATGATGTAATGGGTATTCCAAGCTTCATTGCTTTTAAAGACGGACAGGAAATCGGCCGCTTTGTTTCGAAGGACCGCAAAACTAAAGAAGAGATCAATGCCTTTATTGATGCTCTTTAATGACAGACCACGATGGCTACCGTTCATCGTGGTTTTATTGTACAATGAAGAGTACATGAATTGAGGAGTGTATAGAGATGAATGTCTTTGAAATACGTGACGCCATAACCGCAAAACTGGATTCATCAGAGCTGAATATCAAGTTCGACCGCAAAGAAGAGACGCTGCGTGTCGAGCGTGCTGATAACCAGAAAGGTCTGACGATCAAGCTTGCACCTATCGTCGCCAAACATAAAGCGCAGGGCGAGAAGATTATTGATGAAGTGCTGTATTACATCAGTGAAACGATAAAAGCGATGGCAGATGAACGTGAGAAATCCGTTGATGCCATCAAAATTATGCCGGTCATCCGCTCAACCAGCTTCCCGCAAGAAACGGACGGAAAGCCTTTCCTCATCACCGCGCATACGGCTGAAACCAATATTTATTATGCACTGGACCTCGGTACGACCTATCGTCTGATTGACGAGCAGTTGCTGTCAGAAATGAAGTTATCAGCGGACCATGTCAGAGAACAGGCGCTGTTTAATATCCGCAAGCTTGATAACCCTTATAAAAGGGATCAGGTAGCGGGCAACGCTTTTTATTTCTTCAATTCCAATGATGGGTACGACGCCAGCCGTATTTTAAACGAAAGCCTTCTTGCTGAGTTTGACCGTAAGAAAGAAGGCGAGCTGCTCATTGCGACACCGCATGCTGATGTCCTGCTCATTGCGGATATTCAGAATGAAACAGGCTATGATATCATGGCGCAGATGATGATGCAGTTCTTCAGCAACGGCCTCGTGCCCATCACTTCTCTGTCATTCCAGTACGACAAAGGTACACTGACGCCGGTTTTCATTCTTGGCAAGAACAACGCAAAACGAGATACAGAAGCAATGAAACGAATTGAAGCGAACCGTAAAAAATTTGAACAGGAAAAAAAGGAGTAGACCACATGAATATTTTTTATAACAAGCATATTGGAGATGTTCTTCTTATCACAGTGAAACAGACGGAAGGACCATTCACCTATAACCGCCAGGGTGATGTGGTGACGATTCTGCAGAATGACGAGATTGTCGGTTACAATGTCTACAATGTCGCAGAGCTGAACATTCAATCAGACGGCCAGGTTGAACTGAACGAGGAGCGTGTCGCTCAGATTAATGACGTTTTAGCGAAGAAAGGGATCGGCCCACTCGAAGTGGATCTCTCTCCTAAATTCGTTGTCGGACACGTGGATGAGATGGAGAAACATCCTGATGCGGATAAACTCAATGTCTGCCAGGTAGATGTCGGCGATGAAGTGCTGCAGATTGTCTGCGGAGCGAAGAATATTGCGGCAGGTCAGAACGTCGTAGTTGCAAAAGTAGGAGCTGTCATGCCAAGCGGGATGATTATCAAAGATGCTGAATTACGCGGTGTGCCTTCCAGCGGGATGATTTGTTCAGAACGTGAACTAGGGCTTACAGATTCAGAAGAGAAAAAAGGGATTCTTGTTCTGGATGCGTCCATGACACCGGGAACAGACTTTTTTAATCAATTATAAAGGTGTGATTGAAGATGAGCTGGTTCGATAAACTTTTTGGACAAGATGAAAAAGAACAGCAGCCTGTCGAGACAGATGTTGATCAGCATCAGGATATTTATAGAAGGCCACGCGGGAAATTCCGCTTTCCTATCGACCTTGGTGATGACCGCAAAGAGCCCGTCTTAACAGAACAGCCTGAAGTTCAGGACAACGGCCGGATGAGTCAGCAGTTTGTTGACGACGAATACTTTGAGCGAAGAAGAGCGAGAAGACAGAAACAGGAACAGCCGGAGAAGCCGAGACCGCAGAGAACGAAAGAATACCAGCCGCAAAGAATACCTGATAAGAAACGACAGTTTACGGCAAGCGAAGTGCCGTCAGCTATATTCGGCACCCGTAAAAACCTGAAACCTAGCGAGGAAAAAGTAGTCATCACACCGCTGACAGGTAAGAAGCCGGAAAAAGTGAAGCCGGACATACCGACATACCGTCAGAAGGACAATGTGGTCAATGTCGAGAATATCTATGCGTCACAGATTGTCGCTGAAATCCGCAAGGAACGCGAAAAGAAAATGCAGGCAAGAAAGGCATTTGAAGAAGCGAGACGACAGCAGAAGGAGCAGGAGAAACTGGTAGAGATTCTAACAGCAGAATTAGAAGTGGAAACGATTGAGCTGCAGGAGGAATCATTTAAATCGCTTGAAGTGGAGGAAATCAGTGCACCATTAACAGAAGATGCGCCGATTGAGACCATTACTGTCTCATCTGATTCATCAGAAGATCATCTGACAGAGCCGGCAGTCACTGAAGTAGATTCAAGCAGAGCTCAGAATGACGCTGTGATAGAGAAAATGGTCTTTGAAGTGGGACGAAATCCTGAAACTGAACAGGCTGAAAGAGAGATAGAAGCTGTTACAGAAGCGGTGGAAGTAGTTGAAGAAAAACCCGTTGAAACGGTGGAAACTGAGCCGGAAGTAATAGAAACAGAGATAATGGCAGGACAGGCAGAAAGTGCAGAACCACTAGCTGAGTTATCAACTGAATCAGAGCCACAGCCTGAAGTGATAAAAGAACCTGAAATTGAGGAGGCAGTTTTCACTGAAACAGTGAAGTCTAGCGAAAACTCAGAACCTGCACCACAGCCCAAACGTAAAACATCACCGTTCAATGTCTTGATGACACCATCTGATAAAAAACGACTGATGAATAAAGCGTCAGCAACTTCAGTGACAAAGGAATCAGCCCCGGCATCATCAGCTGAAGAGAAGAAAGCAGAGACCGAAAAAGCCAAAAGAATAGGGCCGAAGTATCTGCTGCCACCCGTCAGTCTGCTGTCACCGGAAGAGAAATCACATGAAAATGTTGAATGGGTGGAAGAACAGCGTCAGCAGCTGGATGAAGCTTTCTATCACTTCAATGTTCCGGCGAAAGTGGAAGAAGTGGTCATCGGCCCGTCTGTCACCCGCTACGAATTATCAGTGGAAAAAGGCGTGAAAGTCAGCCGCATCACTAACTTGCAGGATGACATCAAGATGGCGCTTGCCGCGAAGGAGATTCGCATTGAAGCACCGATTCCAGGTACGTCACGTGTCGGTGTGGAAGTCCCGAATATTGACACGCGCAAGGTCAATCTAAGTGAAGTGATCTTCAGTAAACGGTTTAAGTTCGCTGAATCAAAGCTGATGGTCGCGCTCGGTGCCAAAATCAATAATGAGCCGATGCTGATGGATATTGCGAAGATGCCGCACGCACTGATTGCCGGAGCAACAGGATCAGGTAAATCGGTCAGCATCAATGCCATTCTGTTATCGCTGCTATATCGCAATAATCCGAATGAACTGAAGCTGCTGCTGATCGATCCCAAGATGGTGGAACTGGCGCCTTATAATGAGCTGCCTCACCTGATTGCACCGGTTATCACCGATGTGAAAGCAGCGACAGAAAGTCTGAAGTGGGTCGTGGAAGAAATGGAACGACGCTACAAAGTGTTCTCTGACGTCCACGTCCGTAATATCACAGCTTACAATCAGAAATCACCTTATGACAAACGCATGCCGAAAATTGTCGTGGTCATCGATGAACTGGCAGACTTGATGATGATGGCACCGCAGGACGTTGAACATTCAATTGCCCGTATCGCACAGAAAGCGCGGGCGGCAGGCATCCATATGATTCTCGCGACCCAGCGGCCTTCTGTCAATGTCATCACCGGTCTGATCAAAGCCAATGTACCGACACGGATTGCCTTCATGGTCTCGTCTTCCATTGATTCCAGAACCATTCTGGACAATGGCGGTGCCGAGAAATTACTCGGGAACGGCGATATGCTGTACCAGGGCAACGGCATGAATAAACCGATCCGTATTCAAGGCTGCTATGTTTCGGATGAGGAAATTGACGCAGTCGTGGACTATATCAAGGAGCAGGGGGAGCCGCAATACCTGTTTCAGGAGAAAGAACTGCTCGAAAAAGGGAACGAAGTCCCGCAGGATGAACTCTTTGATGAAGTGGTGCAGTTCATGCTGGAAGAAGGGCACATCTCGACTTCCCAGCTGCAGCGCCGATTCCAGATCGGCTACAATCGTGCGGCTCGAATCATCGACAGTTTAGAATCGATGGGGTATATTAGTGGTGCAAATGGTTCTAAACCAAGAACTGTGTTAGTGAGTGAAAATCAATTATAGGAGTGGAACTATGACGTTATATCATTTTATCGGTATAAAGGGTTCAGGTATGAGTGCACTGGCACATATTCTGTTTGATATGGATCATGAGGTGCAGGGCTCTGATATCGACAAACATTTTTTTACGGAAGATGCACTTAGAGATAAAGGCATTCAGATCATGCCGTTTGACGCAGCTAATATTAAAGAAGGCATGACGGTTATTGCCGGTAATGCCTTCGGGGATGACCATCCAGAGGTCGTCCGTGCAAAGGAATTAGGTGTAGAGTACTATCGTTATCACGACTTTCTGGGTCGTTTCATGAGTCAGTATACGTCTATAGCGGTGACAGGGGCCCACGGTAAGACATCTACGACAGGACTCCTGTCTCATGTGATGAACGGCGACAAAAAAACGTCCTATCTTATTGGCGACGGCACAGGGATGGGCCAGCTTGAAAGCGAGTATTTCGCATTTGAAGCGTGTGAATATAGAAGACACTTCCTCAGCTACACGCCTGACTACGCTATTATCACAAATATTGATTTTGACCATCCCGACTACTTCAAAAATTTAGAGGATGTCTTCAATGCATTCCAGGAGATGGCACATAAAGTCAAAAAAGCGATCATTGCCTGCGGTGACGACAAGATTCTTCACGATCTTAAGGTGGATATACCGGTCTATTACTACGGTATAGGTCAGGATAACAGAGTCAGAGCTGAGAATATCGTCACATCCAGTGAGGGAACGTCTTTCGATGTACGCATTGATAACCAGTTCTACGGCAATTTCAAAACACCGATGTTCGGTAACCATCAAGTGCTGAACGCTCTGGCAGTCATCACCGTCTGCTACCTTGAGCAACTGGACGTCGACAATATCAAGGAAGCCTTGGCATTATTCGGCGGCGTGAAGCGTCGGTTCAGTGAGAAAAAGGAAGGCTCACAGATTCTGATCGATGATTATGCGCATCATCCAGCAGAGATTAAAGCGACAATCGAGTCAGCGCGTAAAAAGTATCCGGCTAAATCAGTCATCGCCATCTTCCAGCCGCATACTTTCTCACGGACAGAAAAGTTTCTGAATGAGTTTGCAGATAGCCTGAAAGAAGCGGATCATGTGTATCTCTGTGAAATCTTCGGTTCGGCCCGCGAAAAGAACGGGACGTTAACCATTCAGGATTTAGCTGAACTGATTCCGAATTCTCAGGTGCTGACAGAAGAGGGCATCGATGTGCTGAAGCAGCACAGTGATTCAGTCCTGCTCTTTATGGGTGCCGGAGATATTCAGAAATTTCAGCAATCCTATGAAAATTTGTTATAATGGTTTAACTAACATGTTTTAAGCCCTTTAACAGGGGTATAAAAAAAGAGTAAATTATGGATAACCACACTAGGAGGGGCTCAATATGGAATGGATTTTACCAATCGCCGGTATTATCGCAGCAATCGCATTCTTGATTCTGTGTATCGGTATCGTCATCGTATTACTTTCAGTTAAGAAAAACTTAGACCACGTTGCTAAAACGTTGGACGGAGTAGAAGGACAGATTCAGGGGATTACTCGTGAATCAACTGACTTACTTCACAAAACAAACAGACTGGCTGAGGATGTTCAGGATAAATCAGCTCGTTTAAATACGGTTGTGGATGCGGTTCAAGGCATCGGTGGTACTGTCAACAATTTAAACAGCCACGTAGACCGTGTGACAACTTCAATCACGCAGAACATCGCAAACAACAAAGACCAGATTGCCCAAGTGGTACAATGGTCTAACGTTGCAATGGAAGTGGCAGACAAATGGAAAATGAGAAAAGAGCGTCGTAACGCTTATGACTTCTCTAACCAAGTGGTTGTCAACCAGGACAAAGAAGTCTTCAATAAAGATACTGCAAACTACAATGATGTAGATGAAGACAGAATCAATGCAGGACTTCACAATAAATAAGTTTATGAATAAAATAATTGGGAATATACTTGTTAAATAAGTGTATTCCTATTTTTTTATAATTCGAGGAGGAGAAACAACATGGTCAATACTTATAACAGAGAGCTTAACAATGGTAGAAACAATGAAACGGCAACGGTTTACAGATCAAACGGAGGTCATACCTATAATCGCGATTTACATACGCATTCTGTGAAGGAATATGAAGTACAATGCAGAAATACAATCGCTCGTGATTTCACTTTCGGTCTGACATTCGGTATTGCAATTGGTACTCTCGCAGGATTACTGCTCGCACCGAAGCCAGGTCGCGACCTCAAGAAAGATATCAACACTAAAGTGGTTACATTCAAGGACAGTGCAGTTAATAACTCAGTTGACAAAGAAGCGCAACCTTCAAAAACGGATGAAATCAAAGCTAAAGTGACTGAAAAAGTCAGCGATGTCAAAGAAAAAGCACAGGAAATCAAAGAACAAGTCGTGCAAAAAGCGGGAGAAGTGCAAGAGCAAGTTGTACAGAAAGCGAACGCAGTGCAGGAGAAAGTAGCAGAGAAAGCACCTGAAGTGAAAGAGCAGGTCGCTCAAAAAGTGAACGAAGTGAAAGAACAGGCTGCGCAGAAAGCGAACGCAGTGCAAGAGAAAGTAGCAGAGAAAGCACCTGAAGTAAAAGAACAGGTCGTTCAAAAAGCTGGCGAAGTAAAAGAACAGGCTGCGCAGAAAGCGAACGAGGTGCAGGAGAAAGTAGCAGAGAAAGCACCTGAAGTGAAAGAACAGGTCGCTCAAAAAGCAGGCGAAGTAAAAGAACAGGCTGCGCAGAAAGCGAACGAGGTGCAGGAGAAAGTAGCAGAGAAAGCACCTGAAGTAAAAGAACAGGTCGCTCAAAAAGCAGGCGAAGTGAAAGAAAAAGCACAGGAGAAAAAAGAAGAAGTAAAAGAAAAAGCACAAGAGAAAAAAGAAGATAACAAAAGTCAAACAACACAACCGCATTCAACTGTTAAAGTTGTAGAAATTGATGATAGAGATAAAAACAATACTGACGTTAAAACGGATACACAGTTAAAAGCTGATACTGACGCTCTTGCTGCACAACGCCGTGCCATCAAAGAAGAAGTGAATGATGATTCTTTAACTGAGCCATTAGCGATCGTTGATAAAGATACAACGAGTGATATTGAAGAACACAAAAAGAACAATACTGATGTAAGTGGTAACGTCAATAAAACTCAGAATAACCAGAAAAAAAATAACAATAAAAACAACAGCAACAACAAAAACTACAATAAAAATAATAACAAACCAGGTAAAAACAAATAGCAAGTGATTCTGTTAATCCTGTGATAGAATAGTAGGGTGATTCTCGCCCTGCTATTTTTATTTTAAATTTTTTTATGAAGAGGTGTAATAATGACAGAACTCAATCAATTAAGAACTAGAATTGAAGAAATCAACTTTGCTATACTCGAGCTTCTGACAGAGCGCGGAGAAGTCGCTAAGAAAATAGGGCAGGAGAAAATGAAGGCGGGGACAGACATATATGACCCGCAACGTGAAAAAGAGATGCTGAATCAACTGATAGAACAGAATAAAGGCCCTTATGATGATAATGTCATTAAACAGTTGTTTAAAGAAATTTTCAAAGCATCCACAGAACTACAGCAGGCCCAGAATGAGAAACACCTGCTAGTTTCCCGTAAGATGAAGCCGGAAGACACTATTGTCTCGTTCCCTAACGGCGCAGAAATCGGCGGACAGGAGAAAATATTTGTATTTGGTCCATGTTCTGTCGAATCTTATGAGCAGGTTGACGCGGTGGCAAGTCAGCTGGCTGCGAGAGGACAGAAGTTCATTCGGGGCGGTGCCTTTAAACCGCGCACATCCCCTTATGATTTCCAGGGGCTAGGTGAAGAAGGCCTAAAGATATTGAAAGAGATGAACAAGAAATATGGACTGAATATCGTCTCGGAGATTGTCAATCCCGCACATTTTGAAATGGCCGATCAGTATGTTGATGTCTTTCAGATTGGTGCACGTAATATGCAGAACTTTGAGATTCTGAAGGAAGCGGGTAAATCCAATAAGCCTATTCTGCTGAAAAGGGGCTTAGCGGCGACCATTGAGGAATTTATTTATGCGGCAGAATATATTCACTCTAACGGCAACAGTCAGATCATCATGTGTGAACGCGGCATCAGAACGTATGAAAAAGCGACACGCAACACGCTGGATATCTCAGCGGTACCTATCCTGAAGCAGGGCACTCACCTGCCTGTGCTTGTTGATGTGACGCATTCCACAGGGCGCAAGGATATCATGCTGCCTGTTGCGAAAGCCGCCCTGGCAGTAGGGGCAGACGGTGTGATGGCAGAAGTTCACCCGGATCCGGCCGTTGCGCTCAGTGACGCTGGCCAGCAGATGGACCTTCAGGAATTTGATTCTTTCTTCACTGAAATTGACAAAGCCCGTCAGTTGTATTTATAATATAACATTGTCAAAAAGCGTGATATAATGAGAAAGAAAACGATTACAGGAGGTCATCATGACAATTACTATCTATGATGTCGCACGCGAGGCCAAAGTGTCAATGGCGACTGTCTCACGAGTGGTTAACGGCAATCCGAACGTTAAACCAGCGACAAGAGACCGGGTCAATGAAGTCATCAAACGTCTGAACTATCGCCCGAATGCTGTTGCCCGTGGACTTGCCAGCAAAAAGACGACAACTGTCGGTGTCATTATCCCTGATATCTCTAATATTTACTATTCGGAGCTTGCCAGAGGCCTGGAAGACATCGCAAAAATGTATAAATATCAGACGATTATCTCGAACTCGGATAATGATGCTGCAAAAGAAAATGATATTTTCAATAATCTGCTCAGTAAGCAAGTCGATGGCATCATCTTCTTGGGGGGGACATTGTCATCTGAGACCCTGCAGCTGATCCAGTCGACTTCTGTACCTGTAGTGGTATCTGGTACACACGATGTTGAAGAGACATTGCCGGCTGTCAATATTGATTATAAAAAGGCAAGTAGAGAGATCACTGAGCGCTTGCTTGAGCAAGGAGTTAAACGTTTTGCATTTGTAGGGGGCGGTTACTCTGAAAAAGCCCGGCTGGATGTACAGGCAGGTATGGAGGCCGTTCTGACAGAGCATCAACTGCACTTGGATCCTTCTGCTGTCTACATCGGCAATGAACAGTATCTTGATGGCGAAAAAGCTTTTCATCATATCAAGGATACACAACCGGAGGCCGTGCTCTGTATCAGCGATGAACAGGCTATCGGCATCGTCCATGCAGCGCAGGATGCCGGCCTTTCTATCCCTGATGACCTGCAGATCATCAGTTTTAATAATACGCGTCTTGTGCAGATGGTCCGTCCTAAGCTCTCCAGTGTGATGCAGCCGCTCTATGATATCGGAGCAGTCGGTATGAGACTTCTCACGAAATTCATGAATGATGAAGAGATAGAAGAGACCAATGTGGTGCTGCCTTATCGAATTGATTATAGAGGCACAACGAAATAAAGAATCAACTCAAGTTGATTCTTTATTTTTTTTTTGTAAATCGGTCGACAATGAAACCGCTTTATCATATCATTAAATAGGAGTTAAAAACATTTAAAGGAGAGACACAATATAATGGCTGAATATTTATCTGATTTAGAAATCGCTAAACGCTCTACAATTCGTCCCATCCAGGAAATCGTTGAAGAAGCGGGTTTTCCGAAAGAGTCAGTAGAACCTTATGGTTTTTATAAAGCAAAAATTAATACACAGTTAATTGATAAACCTGTTAAAGGTAAAGTGGTATTAGTGACTGCGATGAGTCCGACACCAGCTGGTGAAGGGAAATCTACTGTAACTGTCGGGCTGAGTGATGCATTCAGAAAAATCGGTGAAAACGTTATGGTTGCTCTTCGTGAACCGTCTCTTGGACCTGTATTTGGTATGAAAGGCGGCGCTACTGGTGGTGGTTACGCGCAAGTCTTACCAATGGAAGAGATCAACTTGCACTTTAATGGTGACTTACATGCGATTACTACTGCGAACAACGCATTAGCGGCATTCATTGATAACCATATTTATCAAGGAAATCAACTGAACATCGACCCTCGTCGTATCTCCTGGAAACGTGTATTAGATATGAATGACCGTTCATTACGTCAGGTTGTTGTAGGTCTAGGCGGCCCGTTCAAAGGGGTACCTCGTGAAGATGGATTTGATATCACGGTTGCCAGTGAGATTATGGCTGTATTCTGTTTATCTCGTGATGTTCATGACTTAAAAGAAAACATCGCTAAGATTACCATCGGTTTCACTTATGACCGTAAACCTGTGACTGTCGGAGATTTAGGGGTACAAGGTGCTTTAGCCTTAATCCTGAAAGATGCAATCAAACCTAACTTAGTCCAGACAATCGAAGGCACACCTGCTCTGATCCACGGCGGTCCATTCGCTAACATCGCGCACGGCTGTAACTCAATCATCGCGACTAACACAGCCCGTCAGATGGCGGACATCGTGGTGACTGAATCAGGCTTCGGTTCTGACTTAGGTGCAGAGAAATTCATGGACATCAAATCACGTCGTGCTGGTTTAGAACCAAGTGCTATTGTTGTAGTCGCAACCATCCGTGCGATGAAAATGCATGGCGGCGTAGCGAAGGATGAGCTTAAAGCTGAAAACGTTGATGCACTTAAAAAAGGTATCGTCAATCTCGAAAAACACTTAGAGAACTTAAAACAGTTCGGTGTTGAACCGGTCGTGGCTTTAAACGCGTTCGTTACTGATACAGAAGAAGAAGTGAACTTCGTTAAACAATGGTGTGCAGACCGCAATATTAAAATCGCACTGACAGAAGTCTGGGAAAAAGGCGGAGAAGGCGGCGTAGAGCTTGCTAAACTCGTGAAAGAAGTCATGGATACTGAACAGAACTTCAAACCATTATACGAGCTTGAATTACCAGTTGAAGACAAAATCCGTAAGATCGTACAGGATATCTACGGCGGAGATGATGTAGTCTTCACGGACAGCGCGAAAAAACAGCTTAAAACAATCAAAGACAACGGCTGGGATAACTATCCGGTATGTATGGCTAAAACACAGTACTCATTCACAGATGATCCTAAGAAATTAGGTCGTCCAGCCGGCTTTGAAATCACGATTCGTGAATTAATTCCTAAAACAGGGGCTGGCTTCATCGTGGCGTTAACAGGCGATATCATGACAATGCCTGGTTTACCAAAACAACCAGCCGCACTGAATATGGATATCGACGCGGAAGGTAATGCAGTCGGTTTATTCTAATGATATGAGACGCATCCATTTGGATGCGTCTTTTTCTGTCGGCTGAATGGCACACTTTGATGAATATTGAGCCGTATAAAAACACCCCAAACGTCAGATGTCAGATCTAACGCTTGGGGTGCATCATTTTTACTGGGTTTTGTCTTCGCTTTTCTTATTCTGGCCACGTAATTTATTGAACTGATCCGCGATAGGCGACTTAGGAGAAATCTTCGCTTTAGTGTTGCTGTCAATCTTGTTACCTAAGCGGTTCAGCACACGTGAATCATCAATCGTTTTATTCGATAAGTCTGTATTCTTCCATACGAGACTGTCAGCAGCAGGTTCGCCCTGATTACATGAACCATTCGGGCTGTTGGTGATCTGACAGATTTTGCGGGTTTCCACACTGTCAGGTTTACTGAACTGCTCGTTCACACCCATCTGCTTAGGATCCACTGCTGTAATACTGTTGTTGATATCCCGCCATAACTTCAGCTGATAGTGATTCTCCTCGTCAAAAGGTATGAGCTTATCATAGCCCATCCAGATGCCGAGAGTCACTTTAGGATTATAAGCGACGAAGAGACTGTCTGTACCGTTCTCAGCAGTACCTGTCTTACCTGCCCAGTCCTGGTTGAACTGGAATGTGCCTTTCAGCTGATAAGCACTACCCGTGTCCAGGACGCCACGCAGCATATCTGTCATGATATAGGCAGTCGCATCACTGAATACCCGCTCAGGGGCTGCCTGGTGTTTGTAGATGGTTTTACCGCTGTTATCTTTGATGGATTCAATCATATAGGATTCCTGATAATTCCCTTTGTTGGCGAATGTCGAGAAACCGTCCACATCGTCTTCAAGGGTCATATCTGTCGCACCGAGCGGCAGGGATAGGTTAGGTTTCTGGTTATCCGGGATATTGATGTGCATCTTATCAAGGAATTCCCATGGCTTTCTATCCTGAATGCTTGAATAAAGTCTTAACGTACTCAAGTTGAAAGAGTTGATAAGCGCCATACGTGTAGTGATCTGGCCGAACTCTTCACGCGCATAGTTCTCCGGTGAATATCCGTTCACATCGAACCGTTTATCGAGCAGCATCGTTTCAGGGGTTGTGACGCCGTATTCAATCGCAGGGGCATAGGCCACGAGCGGTTTCATGGTAGAGCCGGGTGAGCGTCTTGTCTGCGTCACATGGTTATTCTGTGATTTTTCGTAGTCACGTCCACCGACAAACGCGATGATTTTTCCGGTTTCGTTCTCTTTTAACATGACACCGACTTCCTGCTGCAGGTTGACGGTCTTGCCTTCTACTTCAGCTGGTCGGTCATAGGAATAATAATAAGGATTGTCTTTGATTTCGTTCATTTTATCAAAGATCGGTTTATTGATTGTTGTCTGAATCTTATAGCCTTCATTTCTGACTTTATCGTTAGCGAGAGCTGTATATTTGTCGTTGAGTATCGGGGTCTCATCGAGCTCCTGCGCTGATACTTTATCTTTTTTGGCAAGTTCATATTTAAGGATATCGACTGCACGATTTTCCACTTCCTTCGTCAGGAAAGGATATTCTACGTCCGGCTTGGATATCCGTTCAACGAATGATTGCTTCAGATTAAATTTCAGTGCATTCCGGTATTCCTGTTCGGTGATTTTCTTTTCTTCTTTCATCCGCTTCAGCACATATTTCTGACGCTGAAAGCCGTATTGAAGGTCAGCATCTTTTTTCACTTCCCCGGTGATCAAGAAGGGTGTATAGGCATAAGGGTTCTGAGGCATACCGGCCAGATAGGCACTCTGAGCGATATTGAGGTCCTTCGCTTTTTTACCGAAAACACCTTGTGCCGCAGCTTCGATCCCCGCGATATTCTGACCGTTAGTATTACGACCGAAACTGACCACATTTAAATAGGCCTCAAGTATCTGCTTTTTAGTCAGTGTCTTTTCGACTCTGAATGACAGCAGCATTTCTTTTGCCTTTCTTTCAAAGGAAGTTTCATTGGACAGCAACTGGTTCTTCACCAACTGCTGCGTCAACGTACTGCCCCCTGATGAAGAAGCGCTGCCGAGAAATTCCTGGGCGCTTGCCCGGATGAAAGCTTTAGGGACAATGCCGTTATGCTGATAGAAATTCTCATCCTCGGTGGAGATGAGGGCATCGACCACATGTGGTGTGACTTGATCATATTGAATGACGGTGCGCAGGGTATCCGCATTCAGACTCCCTAACGATTCCCCTCCCGCAAAATAAACAGTTGAACTTTGATTCATTGAGTATAATGAGTTCTTCAGTTCATTTTTAGAGGGGACAGGTTCATCTTTGACCAGTCCTGCAAAATAACCGATACCGAAGCCGCCCAGTAACGTGGCAAGAAGAAAACCGCCGATCAGTATGAGGAGAAATAGATTCGCACATACTTTATAAATAGAATTGAATATGACATAGGGTGTCCATTTGACTGTCTTAAGATTAGACTTATTTTGAGTATAGATATTCTTCCAGTCAGAAGAACTTCGCTTTAGTTTTGACATCTCTAACCTCCTGAATTATATTCAGTATAGCACAGGAAGGACTTGACTTAGAAGCATTCCTTCATTAAACTAATAACATAATTATATACTTCAGACTATAGGACAAGTAAGACATAAATTTCTCTCTTAGAGAGTCAGTGGGGCTGGGAACTGACGGGAAGTTATGACTGAATACACCTAACTTTACAGTCTGGCGGCTCTGGTGACCTTTTCATCAGTAAAGTGATGAGCAATCATAAGTTTGGTGGTACCGTGTATTCAAGCACCCTTACATAAGTAGGGGTGCTTTTTTTATTTTATACAGGAGGGATTTATATGACGAATGAATTATTAAAGGACTTGAAATGGCGCGGTCTGATTTATCAGGAGACTCATCCGGAGGAAATTGAAGCGCTGCTTAACAAGGAGAGCGTCAGTATCTACTGCGGTGCCGACCCCACTGCAGATAGCCTGCATATCGGTCACTTGTTACCGTTTCTGACGTTACGCCGTTTCCAGGCACATGGTCATCGTCCGGTTGTCCTGATCGGCGGGGCGACAGGGATGATCGGGGATCCATCCGGCCGGACAGATGAGCGGGTCCTACAGACACCTGAAATGGTCCAGCATAATGTTGACGGCATCAAGAAACAGATGGAACAGCTATTCAATTTCAGTGGCGACAACGGTGCTATCCGTGTCGATAACAAAGATTGGCTCGGTCAGATCGATCTTCTGACGTTCCTGAGAGACTACGGTAAACATGTCGGCGTGAACTATATGCTTGCTAAAGATAGTATTCAGTCACGCCTGGAGACGGGTATCTCCTATACAGAATTCACCTATACGATTCTGCAGGCGATTGACTTCGGCCATCTCAATCAAGCACATCAGGTCAAGATTCAGCTTGGCGGCTCCGACCAGTGGGGTAATATTACATCAGGCCTTGAACTGATGCGCCGTATGTACGGCGAAGTGGAAGCCTACGGTATTACGGTTCCACTCGTCACTAAAGCAGACGGCAAAAAGTTCGGCAAGTCCGAGTCAGGTGCGGTATGGCTTGACCGGACGAAGACTTCACCTTATGAGTTCTATCAGTTCTGGATCAACACACCAGATGCAGATGCGATCAAATTTCTTAAGTACTTCACATTCCTATCGAAAGAGGAGATCGAAGCGCTCGAGACTTCTCTCGAAACAGAACCTCATCTCAGAAAAGCGCAGAAAGCACTTGCGGCTGAAGTGACGAAACTGGTGCATGATGAAGCGGCCCTTAAAGATGCGATCCGCATTACAGATGCTCTCTTTAAAGGTGATCTATCACAGTTATCAGCTGATGAAATCCGTCAAGGCTTCAAGGACGTGCCTCAGAGCACAGTAGCAGAAGCCACTCATTTAGTAGATTATCTGGTTGAAGCAGGTGTCAGTCCAAGTAAAAGACAGGCACGAGAGGATATCACGAACGGTGCGATCTCCATTAACGGCCAGAAAGTTATGGATACAGCCTATGAGATCACTGCAGCAGATAAAATAGATAACGCGTTCACCATCATCAGAAGAGGCAAGAAGAAGTACTTTATGGTCAACTATAAATAGCATGAAAGACTGGTTAAAGCCAGTCTTTTTTGGGTATTAGAGAATTAACTTACTTAAAGGAGAAATGTCATGAGAAAATTACTTATACCGATTATTGCGATTATCGCGGTCCTCGCTATCCTAGGGACGATGGTGATGGGACCTTACAACCGCTTAGTTTCACTTGAGCAGGATGTCAACAAAGAGGAGTCGAATATCGATACACAGCTTCAACGTCGTCTTGATTTAATTCCTAACTTAGTTGAAACAGTCAAAGGCTATGCCAAACATGAATCTGATGTCTTCAAATCAGTAGCAGATGCACGTTCTAAATTAGCTGGTGCAACAGCCAATGGTACAGCTGCCGACAAAGCAGAGGCAAATGCTGAAATGACGTCAGCTTTAGGACGTTTAATTGCTATCAGTGAAAACTATCCCGAACTGAAAGCAGATGCGCAGTTCACGGGTTTACGTGATGAACTGGCAGGCACAGAGAACAGAATCGCGGTTGCACGCCGTGATTACAATGACAAAGTAACGGAATACAATAAAGTCGTGAAAAGCTTTCCGATGAACCTATTTGCAGGTATTGTCGGCAAACATGAGAAAGAATACTTCAAGGCAGATAGTGCTGCAAAAGATGCTCCTAAAGTTGATTTCAACAATGGAGATGAAAAATAATGACAAAAAAAATCGCGTTCTTAATCGCGATTTTTGTCTTACTTTGTCCATTCTATGAGGTGAATGCAGCTGAACCTCTACCCAAGCTTAAGAACCCTGTTTATACGCAGGACCATATCGGTATTCTGAATCAGACACAGGTGGCTGAACTGAATGAGCTGGGTAATCGATTGGAGCAAGGAACGACAGCTGAAATTCTACTGATGACCATGCCTACTATCGGACAGGAACCTAAAGGAGACTATGCACTTCGGGCAGGTCGTGAGTACGGGGTAGGTCAGAAAGAGAAGGACAACGGGATTGTCATCTTACTGAACCTTGATAATGGCAATGAATTCAGAAACCGGGGATTAAACGTCCAGGTCGGTTATGGTCTTGAAGGTGTCCTCAATGATGCAAAGGTCGGGGCATTGATCGATCAATATGCACTACCTGATATACAGAAAGCAGTGGCCATTGATCCGAAAGGTCAGGACCCTCAGGCTAAAGCGCTCTATGCTTCTGGTGTGACGAAGCTGTATAAAGCAATCTGGAAGGAAGTAGCTGACTCTTATGGCTATGATGGCAGCAAGTTTACACGTGAAGAACCGGTCAGTGCATCTGACAGCGGCGGTTCATTCAGTATATTTGATATCATCCTGACCCTCTTCTTTCTTTATCTGATCTTCTCCATGTTCTTTGGCGGCGGTGGTCGCGGTGGACGTGGCGGCGGACGTAGAAGAGGTGTGGGCCCTATTATCTTCTTCCCGACGGGCGGTGGCTTTGGCGGCGGTGGCTTCTCATCGGGCGGTTTCGGCGGCGGCGGCTTCGATGGCGGCGGCTTTGGCGGAGGCGGCTTCGGTGGTGGCGGTGCAGACCGCAGCTTCTAGACAGAAAAAAGTGCTGAACATTTAAGTTCAGCACTTTTTTTGTTTAACTGAATGCATGTTGTGAGCCGAAGATTTTAGCTTTGATCGCTTCACCTGTCGGAGTACCTGCAATGCCGCCGAGACCTGTTTCACGTAGTTCACGCGGTAAGTTACGACCGACTTTATCCATCGCTTCGATCACTTCATCAGCCGGAATCTTACACTCGATACCTGCAAGCGCTAAGTCAGCAGAAATCAGGGCATTACCTGAGCCGACTGTATTACGCATGACACAAGGAATTTCCACTAAACCGGCCACTGGGTCACAGACAAGACCAAGCAGATTGCCTAATGCAAAGGCGATCGCGTGGGCTGATTGCTGGGGCGTACCGCCGAATGTTGCAACAGCGGCAGCAGCAGCGATAGCAGAAGCACTGCCGACCTCAGCCTGACAGCCGCCCATCGCACCTGACACACTGGCATTGTTAGCGATAATAAGACCGCAGAGCGCAGAAGTGAACAGGAAATCAACCTGCTGATCATCTGTCAGATTGAATTTGTCCTCAAGAGAGGTGAGAACCCCCGGAATCGTGCCTGAAGACCCCGCAGTAGGCGTCGCACAGATCAGACCCATCGCCGCATTGACTTCATTCGTGGCAATCGCACCTTGGATTGCCAGGGCGACAGCATCACCTGATAATGACTGGTTTTTCTCACGATACTTCTGCATCTTGATGGCATCCTGTCCAGTCAGTCCTGTTACCGATTTAACACCTTCACCGGTAGAACCGCGTTTAACGGCATCTTTCATGACTTGCAGGTTTTTCAGCATTTTAGCGCGAACTTCTTCACGCGTCATATCAGATGTTTCCATCTCCATCTGAATCATAATCTCAGCTAATGACTGATTCGTTTCAGTCGCATGGTCTACGACTTCTTTTATAGATTTAAACATAAATGAGTCCCCCTCATAAAATTAGATAATATTTGAAAAATCGATATCTGGATAAGCATTTTTAATCTCTTCAAATGTTTCCTCTTTGATCGGCTTGTAGAGCTGAATAGCAATGATATGGTAATCATTCAGGCTGGATTTGATCTCTTCGTTGATATCAACGCCTAAATCATACATTTTAGCGATGCAGTCATTGAATTCTGACATCGGGCTGTTGCCGTAAAGAACAAGCAGCGGTAATGTATGATTCATGACCACACATGCGCCGTTGATATGGATGCTCCGTAACTTGATGGTGCCGCCACCGATTGAGTTCCCTAACACTTCAACGTGCTTGCCGCCTGCATCGAGTTTGACAAGCGCTGTATTAGGATGGTCTCCAATACTCGTACCCGTTTCCTCAACAAATTCAATCTCAATTCCTTTTTCTTTTGCAATGTCGATAGATGTTTTGACACGTGGATCTTCCGGTTCGAAGTCGAGAAGGCCGGCAATGATCGCTAAGTCAGTGCCATGCCCTAAATGCGTTTCTGCGAATGATTCATAGTATGAAATATGGATTTTTTCAGGTTCAACCCCCAGCACAGTTCGCGCTGCAGAACCGATTCTTACTGCACCTGCTGTATGTGAACTAGATGGACCGACCATGATTGGTCCGATTACATCAAACGCACTTCTATAGTCTGCCGTTCTTGCCATAATGATAACCCCCGATAGATTAATGATTTATATGTGATGAATAATAAATAAGTCAGTTGATAAGTATGGATGCAATGCTTTTTACTGCCCAATTGATAATAGCATATTTTAAGCAAAAAAGATAAGTTTTTGTAAACGAATTCACAAAGAATTGATGACCTAATCATAAGTAAAATAACTCATAAAGTCAAATAGAGAATTGTTAAAAATAAATGAACAAATCACTCTGATTTGTTCATGAAAAAAACACTCTGGTAATCAGAGTGTTGACGTATCAGCGGACATTTTCGTCATCGCGGAGAATAAGGGAGACGTCCATTTCTTTGTTATCACGATAAATCTTCAACTTAAGAGAATCACCAGCTTTTTTGTTCTGGTAGAGATAGCTTTTCAGCTCGCTGTCAGAAGTGACCTTCTGACCATCAACTGCGGTGATGATATCACCTTTTTGCAGGGTCTTGCCGGCGTATTCATCAGTCTGGACAACCAGCACACCTTCTTCAGTCGCATTCATTTCATTTCTATAGGGCGCAGGGATTGAATCCAGGGAGATCAGTGTGAGACCCATATACGGACGAATGACTTTGCCGTTTTTAACAATTTCAGAGATGACAGTACGAGCGTCATTGGACGGGATGGCAAATCCGATGCCTTCAACTTCAGCGGCGGCAATCTTCATTGAGTTGATACCGATAAGCTGACCTGCTGTATTGATGAGTGCACCGCCAGAGTTGCCGGGATTGATAGCTGCATCAGTCTGAATCGCTTTAACAGTAGAAGCGCCGGCAGAAGTAGCGACGGTCATGGTCCGTTCTTTCGCACTGATGATGCCTCTTGTCACACTATTCGATAAATCCAGTCCTAGAGGGTTACCGATGGCATAGACGGCATCCCCTGTCCGGATCTTATTGGAATCAGCGAAGGCAAGCGGCTTGATATTGAAATTCCCTTTTATTTTAAGGACAGCAATATCAGTCAGCGCATCTGTTCCGAGAAGTTCTGCATCCACTTTCGTGCCTGAGGAGAGCTGTACTTTGATATCTGAAGCCCCTTCGACGACGTGATTGTTAGTCACGATGTAGGCGGCCTGATCATCAGCCTGATAGATGACACCTGAACCTGTCCCTGACTCCTGTTCAGTGGTGCTGACGTCCGGGAAGAGTCCATTGGTCTTCTGAAGATTGACGACCCCGACAATGGCAGGTGAGACTTTCTCAAGCATATCCGGTAAAGTCGCATTCTCCTTGTTCTGGACGGTCATATTATCGGCAACCTGCGGCACAGCGCTCCGGGTATCCGGCTGGCCATTCTGCTCGATGACATAATCTGCTCCAAGTGTTAGAGCAGAACCGAGCACACCTGCCAGTAAGAGGGGAATAAACTTAGGCTGCTGCCGTTCAGTGCGACGTTCTTCTTTATATTCTACATGTTCATCTTCTATGGTCATAGTAGCCTCCTTGTTTATGTTATTATATATTAATAGCAGATAATAATGAAAATTTCATGAAAAAGGGAGATATCCATGTATAAATTACTTGCGACGATTCTTTATGTCGTTATCGTTATTTTCAGACGAAAACTGAAAGTAGTCGATAAAAAGCATTTACCGAAAGACCCGGCTTATATTCTGACTTGTACACACAGAAGTATGGTGGAAATCATTGTGCTGGCTATGGCGGTTTATCCGCTTCAGATAAATTATATGGCGAAGAAAGAACTGTTCAGCAATCCCTTCCTTAACTGGCTTTTCACCAGCGTAGGCGCGTTTCCGGTGAACCGTGAGAATCCCGGCCCTTCCACGCTGAAGATTCCGGTTAAATTGCTGCGTAACAACCAGACAGTAGGGATGTTTCCGTCCGGCTCGAGAACAGAAGGGGCACCGATCAAGAAAGGGGCGGCAACTATTGCTGTGATGAGCAAGAAACCTATCGTGCCAGCCGTCTATAAAGGGCCGCTGACATTCAGAGCACTATTATTCAGCAAAGAGAAAGCTTATATTCAGTTCGGAGAATCCATCCATCCGACCGATTATCAGCTGCCGAAGAATGAAGCAATAGCTGCAATCACTCAGGCAGTGGATGATGCGATGAAGAGGATGAGTGCAGAACTTGAAAAAAAATAAAACGGCGATTGTGTATGCAATCGTCGTTTTATTCAGCTTTCATGACTATGGTCTCAGTATATTCGTCCGGATAAATAAATTGTAACGTACAGACATGCGGCCGATTGGTCTGCTTAGCAGTTTCTTTAGATTGTTTTCTATAATGATTGATGAATGTCTCTTTTTCAGATTCATCTCTTAAAAGCTGAAACTTGATGTCCTGATTGAGCAAAGTAGGTAATGATGCTTTTAAAAGTATGGCAGGCATCAGTATAACCTCCTTTTCGAATATGATGGTAGTTAACTATAACCTTAAAAAGGGGACATTAAACCTTCCCCTTTAAATATCGTTTTATAGTAAAAGAAAAAGACAAGTGCTCTTAGGCACTTGTCTCATTGTTGTTAACGGATGGAGTAAACAGTTCATTTTCCAGTTGAACGAGTTTATTGTATGAGCATTCATCAAGCTCGTTCACAGCATCCGCGTTCTCCATCATCTCTTCTATAATTTGAATGTCGACACCAGTCGCTGTAGCTATCTGATAGGCTGTTAACTTACCACTGAATAGATTAGAAAGGTGTTTCAAATTTATCACCCTTAATTAAGTTATATATTTAGTATATAGCATCCAGGTAATAAAATATAGACTTTACGTTAACTTTTATTTTTTTGTCATATATTATTTTACATAGGTCTCGTAATACTTGCGTCCTTTGTCATAATCCAGGCGATTTTCCCATTTGGCAATGACGAGCGTCGATAAAGAGTTCCCTACCACATTGACGACAGTACGGGACATATCAAGGATACGGTCAATACCGATGATCAATGCCAAGCCTTCCGGATGAAGACCCATCGCTGATAACGTCGTGATCAAGACAACGATTGAAGTACCTGGTACAGCGGCCATACCTTTAGAAGTCAGCATGAGCGTCAGTAACAGAATTAGCTGTTCAGTCAGCGATAAGTGCACACCATACATCTGAGCGATGAATAGCGCGGCGATAGACTGATAAAGTGCTGAGCCGTCCAGGTTGAACGTATAGCCCGTCGGTACTACGAATGACACGATTTCTTTAGGCGCACCGAATTTTTCCATTTTATCCATAATGCTCGGTAATACTGTTTCTGAGCTTGAAGTTGAGAAGGCCAGCAGCAGCTCATCTTTTAGGATGCGCAGTAAATGGAAGATATTAATCTTACATATAGCGGCAACCGCACCGAGTACAACGATGATAAAGAAAATCATGGAACCGATGACAACAAGCGCTAATTTAAGCAATGGAATTAATGCATTGATACCGAAAGTCATGACAGTGACAGCCATGAATGCGAATACACCGATCGGAGCGTATTTCATGATCTGATTCGTCATCCAGAAGATGACATCCAGAACACCTTCCAGGAGCAGCTTGACAGGTTCAGCGCGTTTGCCCACTGCTGCGATCCCCAGTCCGAAGAACACAGAGAAGAAGATTACAGGCAGCAGCTGACCTTGTGCCATCGCATCAATGATATTGGTCGGGATAATGCCGACAATCGTATCGATCATATGGTTGCCATATGTAGAATGCGCAGCCGCTTCAGCATTTGTCGTATATTTTGAGACATCGCCTTTCGGCAGTTTAGTCGGATCGATCCCTGATCCTGGCTTGAAGATATTGGCAAAGATGATGCCGAGCGCAATGGCAAAAGTGGTGATGACCTCAAAGTAAAGGAGTGTCTTCCAGCCGTAACGTCCGACAGTCTTCATATCTCCGGCACCTGCGATAGAGATGGCCAGTGAACAGAAGACAATCGGTACCACAATCATCTTGATTAAGTGAAGGAAGACATCACCGAAAGGTTGAATATAGTTCTTTAAGTCATCTTGTCCATACAGGAGAAAACCTACTATGATACCGAGGACAAGCGCGATAATAATCTGGGTAGGAAGGCTGATGCCTCTTCTCCGTTTTTTGATTGTTTCCAAAACGAATCCCTCATTTCTTTAGTATTTATAAATAGTATTGCTTTTATGTATCAAAGTCAATGGAAGTTTGATGGGTATCAGCATGAATCGCTGGCGCTGAATAATCGGACTTCTGAAAGCGGATACTTATGTATCATACCACTTATCAGACTATTTCGCACTTTAATCTAAAAAGATACTTCCTATTTAAAAGAAGTATCTTTTTTCTATGATGGGTTGATACGAATGTCTGTGATATTGACAGCGACATTCCCCTGTAAAGCACGTGTGATCATGCAGCTCTCTTCTGCCTTGCGTACGAATCGCCGTAACAGACTGTGCTTGCTGTCAGGTGCATCTGTCTGGATGGTGACGATATAATCAATTGATTCGTATGTGAGGACACCTTTTGACTGGTCAACAGTCGCTTTTGACTCTACTTTTAGATCAGTGAGGGGAATGCGGTTGCGCTCAAAGAGTACTGACAGTGAAATGATGAAGCAGGTCGTTGCAGCCCCGAGCAGCATCTCATCAGGATTGGTGCCGATCTCAACGCCGCCCATAGAAGCGGGGATGGAGATGTCTGTTGTCAAATTCTGCGTTTCCAGCGTGCCGTGGGACTCATAGCCGCCTGTAAAACGGGCAGTCCCTTCAAAATGATGTTTCATTCAATCACTCCTTTAACTTATGAAACCATAAAAAAACAGTCTTAAGCAAGTGCTTAAGACTGAGAGCATATTAACGTGAGTAGTACTCAACGATTAACTGTTCATTGATTTCAGCAGATAATTCTGAACGTTCTGGTGTACGGACGAATGTACCTTCTAATTTATCAGCATCGAATGTTAAGTATTCTGGCACGTGGTGAGATAATTCAACTGATTCAGCGATAATATCTAATTTCTGAGATTTTTCACGCACTGAGATCACTTGACCTGCTTTTAATGTGTAAGACGGGATATCGACACGTTTGCCGTCTACTAAGATATGACCGTGGTTAACTAACTGACGTGCTTGACGACGTGTACGAGCTAAACCTAATTGGTAGACAACAGCATCTAAACGAGACGCTAAAAGTGCCATGAAGTTAGCACCGTGGATACCTTTCATCTTACCTGCACGGTCGAAGATTGTACGGAACTGACGTTCGTTGATACCGTACATGTAACGTAATTTTTGTTTCTCTTGTAACTGAAGACCATATTCAGACATTTTTTTGCGTTGGTTAGGACCGTGTTGTCCTGGTGCGTAAGGACGTCTTTCGAGTTCTTTACCAGTGCCGCTTAAAGAGATACCTAAACGACGAGATTTTTTCCAAGTTGAACCTGTAAATCGAGCCATGGATTGACTCCTCCTCTTTTGTTTTTTTCGCGAAAAACAAAAATATGATAAATGCTTAAGGCGATATAGTATCTTTCCGTGCCTTCGCCTGTTAGCTTTGGTTACACAGCACGCCAACTAAGGGGACACCATAGAGCGCCTTAATATTTATCTGCTACTCTCGTTTATTCACATTTGTCTATTATAGTAGGTTCTGTCATGGATGTCAATATAATATTTTATACTGCCTGTGACAGATGTTTCTCGAGTATCCGGGCAAACGCCTCAAGGCCTGTCTGATCTTCTGCGGTAAAGCGGTCAGTCACCGGCGCATCGATATCCAGCACACCGTACACTTCTCCGTTCACAGTCAGCGGGATCACTATTTCTGACTTTGAATTGGCATCGCAGGCAATGTGACCCGGGAAGGCGTGGACATCTGCGATACGCATCGTGCGATTGTCGCTGACAGCTGTCCCGCACACACCGCGTCCGACTGGAATCGTCACACAGGCAGGCAGACCTTGGAAAGGACCCAGCTGCAGCTGACCGTTCTTCATCGTATAGAAGCCGACCCAGTTCACATCGTCGAGAAAGTAATTGAGTAAGCTTGATGCGTTTGCCAGATGACTGATGGCATCTGACTCGCCTGAAAGCAGGTGGTCAAGCGCTGTATTAAGTGATTGGTAATCTTTGATTTGGCCAGGTTGAAACATCGGAACACCTCATTCTGTGGAATAAAAATATCTGTACGTACTTCATTTTATACATCGACTTATTTTTTCACAATAAAATAGTTTTTTGCAACACTTTTTTACGTTATAATGTTGAAGAACAAGTTGGAGGGAAGAACGTTGATAATTTACTTGATTGTGTTACTGATTGTACTGATATTAATTGGGGTCGGCGTCCTGTTTTATTTAAGAAATCAGAAGCGGACGGCTGTTGAAAAAGTAGAACTGCGTAAGGAAGAAATTAAGGCACTGCCATTTCAGAATGAACTTGTGAAAGTGAAAGATCTCCAGCTTAAAGGTGAAGCGAAAATGAAGTTTGAGGACTGGAAGTACAGCTGGCAGAATGTCCTGAAAAATGACCTTGACGAAAGTGAAGTGCGTATCAACGAAGCAGATGAAGCACTGGATCGTTTCAGGTTCAAGGAAAGCAGTGAACGGATTGATGAAAGTCATCAGACACTTGATGCCATCGAACAGAAATATCAGACGCTGTCTGCACAGATAGATGATTACGTCAGCCGTGCCAAGGAAGACCGTATCAAATATGAAGAATGTCGGACGATCTACCGTGAAGCGAAGCGTGATGTACTGGCCAACCGCCATCAGTACGGTGAGGCTGCACGGCCTCTGGAGGACAATATTGAACGTTTCTTACCGGCGCTGACTGAATATGAACAGCTGACGAGCGAAGGGAATTATGAATCTGCCCATTTTAAGATTACAGAAGTCCACGGGCAGATGACACGTCTGAAATCAGATATGGAAGAGATTCCGCTGTTGATCCGTGAGGTTCAGAAGGAACTGCCTGGCCAGTTCCAGGAAATCCGTTACGGCTGCCGTGACTTGAAGGTCGAAGGGTACAATCTGGACCACGTCAAAGTTGACAGTAACCTGCAGACCTTAAAAGGCAAGCTGAACTTAGTGGAGCCGCTGATTGCGAGACTGCAGCTGGATGAGGCGGAAGAAATCATTGCTGACATCAGCAGCACTTTAGATGAGATGCTCGAGCTAGTCGAGATTGAAGTGGTGGCTAAGAATCACGTCGAGAAATCTAAAGAGCTGATCACAGATGAGCTCTTCTACGCGAAAGATATGAACTATACGCTGCGTACTGAAATTGAGTATGTGCGCGATAATTATTATATCGATGAAGAAGATGTTCAGAAAGTACGGCAGTATGATAATGAGATACAGAGTCTCATTGCGGTTTATGATGAGATTTTAAATGAGATGGCGAAATCGGCCGTCCGCTACTCGGAAGTTGAAGATAATCTGACCTATATTAAAGATCATGTGGGGACGATCAACACCGAGCAGGAGAAATTGCAGCAGCATCTGACTGCGCTGCGTGAATATGAGCGTGAGGCCCAGTCACATACGCTGAAGATCCAGAGCCGCAAGGAAGATGTCTTCCGCAAACTGATGGCCTCCAACCTCGCAAGCATCCCTGAGCGTTTTATCATCATGAAAAATGAGATTGACATTGAGACGCGCGAGGCGCACGCCTTATTCAACAAACGTCCGATGCATGTCGAGCACGTAAGGGATAAAGTGCAGAAAGTGCTCGCAATGATGAATACGTTTGAGCAGGAAGTCTTGACAATGCTGCAGCAGGCATCGTATGCTGAAGCTCTTATACAGTATGGCAACCGCTATCGTAAAGACCATGCTGATGTCAATAAAGACTTAATTGAAGCAGAACGGTTATTCAGCAACAACCGCTATAAACGTGCAGTGGAGATTGCGGAAGCTGCTATTGAACGCGTCAGTCCTGGTGCATCTGCACAGATTGAAAAAAGAATGAACGACATGAACTAACGCAGAAAAAAGACTTTCTTTAAGTCTTTTTTTCTTTTTGTAAGAGGAGAGAAGAAGAATGATATATTTTGATAACAGTGCCACCACTAAGCCCGATAAAGAAGTGCTGGCTGCCTTTAATAAAGTAAATGAAGAATTCTATTTTAATCCGGCAAGCCCGCATGCCAAAGGGATAGAGACAGAGAAGCTGCTGGATTCTGCCAGAGAGCAGATCAGAAAGCTGCTCAAACTGGATCAGCAGTCGATCATTTTCACTAGCGGTGCGACTGAATCCAATAACTTACTGCTGACCGGTATGGCGCGTGCGAAAAAGCAGTTCGGTCGAACCATTATTACGACAAAGCTCGAACATCCATCCGTACTTGAGACCGTCCGTGCACTGGAAGAAGAAGGATTTAACATTGAATATATGCGCTTTAAGGAAGACGGTGCGCTTGACCTGGAGCATCTGGAAAGTTTACTGACCAGTGATGTGATACTGGTTGCCATGATGCATGTCAACAATGTCATGGGCGCCATTCTGCCGGTCGCAGAAGTAGCCGCCATGGTTCAGCACTATCCAAGGATTCACTTCCACGTCGACTGTGTCCAGTCATTCGGTAAAGTCCCGCTGCAACTGGAAGGGGTTCATAGCTTCAGTCTGAGCGGACATAAATTCCACGGACTTAAAGGTCAGGGTCTTCTGGTCTTCAGTCAGCTGAAGACCATCACCCATACGCTGTTCGGCGGCGGCCAGGAGTATGGCTTCAGAAGCGGTACGGTCAATGTCGCTTCAGCGGTGGCCATGAGCAGAGCAATCCGGCTGACACTCGACGATTACGAGATGCAGCGTGCACGTCTCTATCAGATGAAAGAAGAGATAGAACGGTACGTCAAGCAGTTTCCGGGTATTCAGCTGAACTCACAGCACAATGGTGCGCCGCATATCGTCAATCTGTCCTTTGTAGGCGTCAAAGGAGAGGTCATCGTCAACGCATTTTCAAAAAGAGGAATCATGGTGTCGACGACGAGCGCATGTTCATCTAAACGTGCTAAACTGAATGAGACATTGACGGCGCTGCACGTGTCGGATGAAGCGATCACCGGCAGCATCAGAATATCATTATCCAAAAACAATACAGCTGAAGAAGTGCATACATTCAATGCCATGTTCAGGGAAATATATGAAGAAGTAGAGGAGCTACTGAAGAAATGAGATATGATCAGTTATTAGTAAGGTACGGCGAACTGACGCTTAAAAGCGGGAATCGTAATACATTCGTCAATCAATTAAAAGGCAACGTCAAGCATGCCTTGATTCCATTAACCGGCTACCAGGTGCATGCGAACCGCGACCGTATGTATATTCATTTAGACGAAAACATCGATGTAGAAGAAGTGATTCGTCGCGTAATAAAGGTGTTTGGTGTCCATTCAGTCAGCCCGGTCATGCGGGTGGATAAGGAACTGGCAACCATCCAGGAAGCGGCCGTCTTAGTGGCGAAAGATGTTGACGAGGAAGGGCGGACATTCAAGGTGGATGTGAAGCGTTCTGATAAGAATTACCCGATGGAGACATTTGAGCTGCAGCAAGTCATCGGCGGCACAGTCTTGAAAGAAGTCGAGCATCTGACGGTCAATGTCAGACAGCCGGATTATAAACTGACCGTTGAAATCAGACAGGATGCTGCTTATCTCTATTCCCGCATCGAAAAAGGTGCGGGCGGGCTTCCTGTAGGCACAGGCGGCAAGACATTACTGATGCTGTCCGGCGGAATCGATTCGCCTGTCGCTGGCATTGAAGTCATGAAGCGCGGGGTGACGATTGAAGCCATCCATTTCCATTCACCGCCTTTTACCAGCGAGGAAGCTAAACAGAAAGTCATCGACCTGACGCGTATTATGGCTGAGACTGCTGGAGAGATCAAGCTGCATCTTGTGCCTTTCACTGAGATTCAGAAGACGATTCATAAAGTCGTGCCGGAGAATATGACGATGACCTCAACGCGCCGGATGATGCTTAAAATTGCAGAACGAGTTGCAGGGCATATAGATGCGCAGGCCATCGTCAATGGTGAGAACCTGGGACAGGTCGCAAGTCAGACGCTCGGCAGTATGCATGCCATCAATGCGGTCACAGCCATGCCGATTCTGCGGCCGTTACTGACGCTGGATAAGGATGAGATTATTATCAAAGCTAAAGAGATCGGCACATTTGACACGTCCATCAAACCGTTTGAGGATTGCTGCACGATTTTCACACCTAAAAATCCAAAGACCAATCCGAAGCTTGAAAAAATCGAGAAGTTCGAAAGCCGGTTTGACTTTGAACCGCTCTTAAACGACGCGATCGAGAATATTGAAGTACTCACGATAACGAAAGAACGTCCGGAAGAAAACTTCAGCGACTTCTTATAACCGACAAAGTGCTATTCATCCATGAATAGCACTATTTTTGAATAAGGGGATAAAGATGGATATACAGATGTTGATCATGATTATTGCATTCGGTTTTTTAGCGGCTTTCATTGATGCCGTAGTCGGGGGAGGCGGGCTGATATCCACACCGGCCCTGCTGGCAACAGGTATGCCGCCTGCCATAGCCTTAGGTACCAATAAACTTGCCAGCTCGTTCGGCTCATTGACGTCGACGATTTCTTTCATCAAGTCCGGCAAGGTAGACTTCCATATAGTCGGAAAATTGTTTCCGTTATCTTTTGCTGCTTCTATATTGGGTGCATTGACGGCCACTGTATTGCCGCCTGCACTTTTGAAGCCGATTATCATCGTCATGTTGTCGTTTGTCCTTATCTATACGCTCGTCAAGAAGGACTGGGGGCATGAGACGACTTACAAGCCGCTCTCTTCTCTTAGAATGCTCTTCTTCTGCTCGGTGTTAGTGGTGATCGGCTATTATGACGGCTTTATCGGCGGAGGGACGGGCAGCTTTCTGTTGTTCACCCTGTTATTTGTAGGATTTGATTTTCTGCGGGCTGCCGGTAACGCCAAGTTC
Organism: Macrococcus bovicus; assembly: GCF_030376725.1. Lineage (NCBI taxonomy): Bacteria > Bacillati > Bacillota > Bacilli > Caryophanales > Staphylococcaceae > Macrococcus > Macrococcus bovicus. Next base: position 1,429,585 of record NZ_CP128470.1, on the reverse strand, counting down.
CTGAATTTCGCTTCGAATATTGGGGCACTCCTGTTATTCATGGTGATGGGTAAGGTGGATTACCTGGTCGGCTTGGTCATGGGCGTTTCAATGATCGCCGGGAGTTATGCGGGCAGTCAGTTCGCGCTGAAGAAAGGTGTCTCATACGTCAAACTGCTCTTTATCGTAGTGACCGTCCTGCTGATCGGCAAAAATGCCTATGATTATATTTCAGCGCATTTCTGATAAGTGCTGAAATTTAACAGCCATTTCTGTTATATTAGAGGCAGATACTAAATGTTGGAAAGGGAGATAAGATGAGTAAAAGAATTATAGCCTTATTAATTGCTGCAGCGTTACTGATTTTAGCGACAGCTTCATCATTATTTACAACGAACTTCATGGAGAGCTTCACTCAGGAATTAGAGGGACAGATGAATGCAGGTGAACTGACAGAGAACACGCTTGAAGGGGATGATCTCGATCATCGTATTGCCAGAGTTGAAGTGGATGGCGTCATCCAGGATACAGGCAGTCCCGGTCTTTTTGGTGCAGAAGGTTATAACCATGAGACGATGATGAAGGAACTGGAGCAGATCAAAGAGGATGATTCAATCAAAGGCGTTCTGATGGTCGTCAACTCGCCAGGCGGCGGCGTTTATGAGAGCGCAGAAATCCACGATAAAATAGAAGAGCTTAAAAAGGCCGGCAAGAAAATCTATGTCACAATGAAGAATGTCGCAGCATCAGGTGGCTACTATATTTCAACACCTGCTGATAAGATTTATGCCTCACGTGAGACATTGACAGGTTCGCTCGGCGTCATTATGCAGTCAATGAACTACAAGGAACTTGTGGATAAATATGGTGTCAAATTCAATACCATCAAAAGTGGCGCGCATAAAGATATCATGAGCCCGACGAAAGAAATGGACGCAGAAGAACGTCAGATTCTTCAGTCATTAGTCGATGAAAGTTACAATGAGTTCGTCAGAGTCATATCTGACGGACGGGGAATGTCACAGGCTGAAGTCCGTAAGCTGGCAGATGGTCGCGTCTATTCAGGACTGCAGGCATCGAAGAACGGTCTGGTCGATGAAATCGGGCTTGAAGAGGATGCGTTAAGTGCGCTGAAGAAGGATATGAAGGCAGCTGATGCAGAAGTCATCGAATTTACACCGGCTGATTCATTCTGGGGCAGCACGCCATTTGCTGCACATACATGGGTACAGAAGATGATGGGTCACGATGATCTGTCAGCCATCAAAGAACTGCTGGCGAAACGCCAAGGTACAACGCCGATGTACCTGTACGGGGAGTAGGTGCTGATATGAGTGAAAGAATGGTCTATCCCTCTTCAATGGTGGAAGGTTACGAACGTGATATCATCAACAGCACGCATGCAGGATTCGGTGTACGACTGGTCGCCTTTCTTATCGATGGTATCGTCATCGGCAGTCTGAAAGCGATCCTCCTCAGACCGTTAGCCAAACTATTGGGCTGGGATCTCAGCAGCTATGTAGGCGCGCCTCTTTTCAGTATTGAAAACATTGCGTCATCGCTGATTTTCTTCCTGTATTTTGTCCTGATGACATGGTTCTTCCAGGCGACACTCGGTAAGATGCTGATGGGACTGAAGGTTGTTTCAGCGGATGACAAACCGCTGACCTTCCTGCAGGTTGTGACACGCGAATGGCTGGGACGCTATATCAGTGGTTTTCTGGGGCACCTGCTCTATCTGGTCATCTTATTCAATCCGCACAAGCAGGGTATCCATGATATGCTGAGTGATACAGTGGTGATCTATGAGAGACAGGAGCGGCTGCGTGACCGTCTGATGGCGCCCGTGATGAAACAAAATAGTACGCTTTAACTTTGATTCATGATAAATTAAAGATGAACTTATTCATAAGGAGGATTTATCAATGACACAAGTGACATTCAAAGGAACACCGATGACATTGATCGGCGAACAGGTTAAAGAAGGTTCAGTAGCGCCTGATTTTTCAGTACTTGCTAATGATTTAAGTGTGCGCACGCTCGCTGATTTTGAAGGCAAGAAGAAATTAATCAGCGTGGTACCTTCAATTGATACGGGTGTATGCAGTACGCAGACACGTACTTTCAACGAAAATGCGTCAGATGTTGACAATGCGGTTGTCATCACCATTTCATGTGACCTGCCTTTCGCGCAAGCCAAGTGGTGTGCAGCTAACGGGCTTGAAAATGTAGTGACACTCAGTGACCATAAAGACCTGTCATTTGGCACAAGCTACGGTGTAGTGATGGAGGAATTGAGATTACTCGCACGTTCAGTCTTTGTACTGGATGCTGATAATAAAGTGGTTTATACAGAAATCGTACCAGAAGGAACCGATCATCCTGATTACGATAAGGCAGTAGAAGCACTGAAATCAATTTAATAACTTGAACTGCCCTTTTACGGGCAGTTTTTATTTGAAAGGAAATAATATGGAAACAATGATAGAGACGCTGTTTAAAACATTAGACGCTAAAACAAAGGAATTACAGCATGACAACGGACATAGCTTTATTGAGAACTTAGGGCTTGCGATGGAAGATATCTATATGAATCAGCGTGAGCTGCTTGAGCAGAGTACGCTTGCTGAACGCCGCAAAGCATTTCAGTTTGCTTATTTAAGTATGCTGAAAGAAGAGATGACTCAGCCGAATCACCAGATGACACCTGACAGTATCGGCTATTTTGTCAGCTATATGGTGAAGATGTTCACTGAAGACGTCACAGATATCACCGTTCTGGATATGGCAAGTGGCACAGGCCATCTCTCAGCCACCATCAATGAACAGAATCCAGATAAATCATTCCACCATGCGCTGGTAGAGGTGGACCCCGTCCTGGCACGGGTAAGTGTCCACCTTGCGAACTTCCTCGAGGTCCCTTTTGATATCTATCCTCAGGATGCACTGATGCCGCTTCAGGTAGAAGGAGCGGATGTCGTGATCGGGGATCTGCCGGTCGGCTATTATCCGGTAGATGAACGCAGCCATGACATGAAGCTCGGTTTCAAGGAAGGCCATAGCTTCTCACACCATCTGATGATTGAGCAGAGTGTAGAGGCCCTCAAGCCTGGCGGATTTGCGATGCTGATAGTGCCCAGCCAGTTATTTGAATACGACCGAGTAGAACAGCTCCAGCAATTCATTGCTACAGAGACTTATATGCAGGTATTTCTGAATCTGCCGAAAAGCTTATTCAAGACAGAATCTGCACAGAAATCCATTCTCGTTCTGCAGAAGAAACCCCTGGAAAAAAGTCTGCCAGTCGAAGTATTGCTTGCCAATATCCCGGATTTCAAGGACGGTCAGGCGATGAAGAAGTTCCTGGATGAATTCAATGAATGGTTCGAAATAAACAGAAAAAATAAATAACTGTTATATTCATTGATTAATTGCTGTAATAATGGTTAAATAGCATATGTATAAAAATTACGAGGAGGCTCCTTATGAAAAAAATTATGGCGATTAACGCCGGAAGTTCTTCATTAAAATTCCAATTATTCGAAATGCCGGAAGAAAAAGTACTGACTAAAGGGTTAGTCGAACGTATCGGCATGAAGAATTCTATTTTCACTATCTCTGTCGACGGTGAGAAAGTCACACAGACTCTCGATATTAAAGACCACGAGCAGGCGGTCAATATGATGCTTGAAGAAATGAAAAAACATGGCATCATCAATGATATCAATGACTTGGACGGGACTGGCCACCGCGTAGTGCAAGGCGGGGATTTATTCCCGACTTCAGCGCTTGTAACTGATGAGGTAGAGAAGCAGATTGAAGAATTAATCGAGCTTGCGCCCCTTCATAATGGTCCGAACTTAATGGGTATCCGTGCATTCCGTAAAATGCTCCCTAATATCCCGCACGTCGCTGTATTCGATACATCGTTCCATTCCACAATGCCGGAATCTGCGTTCCTTTACAGCACACCTTACGAATACTACACTGATTTCGGTGTACGTAAATACGGCGCACACGGCACAAGCCATAAATACGTGTCTCAGCGTGCAGCTGAATTAATGGAACGTCCGGCAGAAGAACTGAAAATCATTACTTGCCATATCGGTAACGGCGCTTCAATCACGGCAGTCGATGGCGGTAAATCAGTGGATACATCTATGGGCTTCACTCCACTTGCCGGTGTCACAATGGGTACGCGTACGGGTGACATCGATGCAGCGGTTATCCCGTTCGTCATGGAGAAAACAGGTAAGACAGCAGAAGACCTTATCATGAATGTCTTCAACAAACAATCAGGTATCTTAGGTATTTCAGGTATCTCAAGTGACCTGCGTGACGTGGAAGAAGCAGCAGAATTAGGCAAAGAACGTGCTCAGTTAGCGCTTGATATCTATATCGACCGCATTCAGAAATATATCGGTTCATACGCTGCTGTCCTTCAAGGTCTGGATGCCATCGTCTTCACAGCGGGTGTAGGTGAGAACTCCGACTTGATCCGTGCTAAAGTACTTGATAACTTCAAGTTCATGGGTGTTGAGTACGATCCGTCTTTAAACAACGGCCTGCGCGGTAAAGAAGCATTCATCAACACAGAAGATTCTAAAGTGAAGATCATTGTCATTCCTACTGAAGAAGAAGCGATGATCGCCCGCGATACAATGGAATTCGGTAATATCGAAGCATAATAAATAGACTCTAGTCCCTGGGACTAGAGTCTTATTTTTTATTGATTATCCTGTTTGAATTGTTCTGTTGCGACCTCTGGTTCGAAGTTTTCAGGTAATGTTTCTGTACGGACAACCAGTACATCACATTCAGAGTGACGGACGATAGCTTCTGACACTGAACCGATGATAAAGCGTTCAACTGCATTTAAGCCTGTTGAGCCACACATGATCAGGTCAACATTCAGTTTGCTCGCTAATCGTTTAGGGATGATTGTTTTTGGTGAGCCGTATTCTGTGAAGACTTCTACATTTTCAACGCCGCGCTCCAGTGCCACATTTTTGTAACCTTCCAGTAATTTCTGGCTGTAGTGAGCGGCACGTTCTGAGATGGAACGATCGTAAGCTTCAACACTTGCATAGCTTCTTGTGTCGATAACATTGACGATTGAAAGTTTTGCACCGTTACGCTTTGCGACTTCAACCGCTTTGTTGAATGCCCATTCAGCTTCACTTGAACCATCAACGGCGATTAGAATGTTTTTGTAGAATAACATATAAATCCCTCCCAAAGTCTTTTTCTGATTTCATTATATCATAAAAAAATATTTTTTTATCAAAAATGATTGCGTTTTCATTTTAAAGTGTTAAACTGAAACCGCAAACCATTATTAGGAGGAATTATCAATGATTATTGGTGTACCTAAAGAAATTAAAAATAATGAAAATCGTGTCGCTCTGACACCTGCTGGCGTTTATTCGCTTGTGCAATCCGGCCATGAGGTATGGATTGAGACTACAGCTGGTGAAGGTTCTTATTTCACAGATGCCGACTATACTGAAGCAGGCGGTAAAATAGTTTCTTCTGCTGCTGAAGCATGGAAAGCGGAAATGGTGATGAAAGTAAAAGAACCCCTTGCGTCAGAATATCAATACTTCAGAGAGAACCTGATTCTCTTCACATATCTTCACCTTGCACCGGAACCAGAACTTACTAAAGCATTGATCGATAACAAAGTGGTCGGTATTGCTTATGAGACTGTTCAGGCTGACAATGGTTCATTACCACTGTTATCTCCTATGAGTGAAGTGGCAGGACGTATGGCGACTCAGATCGGCGCTCAGTTCTTACAACGTACTGGCGGCGGTAAAGGAATCCTGCTTGCAGGTGTTCCAGGCGTTGAGAAAGGTAAGGTCACTATCATCGGTGGCGGTCAAGCGGGAACAAACGCAGCGAAAATGGCAGTCGGTCTTGGTGCTGATGTCACTATTCTCGACCTGAACCCAGCTCGTTTAGCGCAGCTTGATGACTTATTCGGCAGTCAAGTACAGACATTGATGTCTACACCATTCAACATCGCGGAAAGCGTTAAAAACAGTGACCTTGTCATCGGTGCTGTCTTAATTCCAGGGGCTAAAGCGCCTAAACTTGTGACAGAAGAAATGATCAAATCCATGAACCCGGGTTCAGTGGTCATCGATATCGCGATCGACCAGGGAGGTATCTTTGAGACAACAGACCGTATTACAACACATGATGAGCCGACATATGTGAAACATGATATCGTGCACTATGCTGTTGCCAACATGCCAGGCGCTGTACCTCGTACCTCTACAATGGCGCTGAACAACGCGACTATCCCTTACGCACTGCAAATCGCTAACAAAGGGTATGTAGAAGCGGTTAAACAAAACAAAGCGTTATTTAAAGGTATCAATACTTTGAACGGTCACGTCACTTTCAAAGCGGTCGCTGACGATCAAGGTTTAGAATTCAAAGATGCAGGCGAGATACTCGCTGAGCTGTAAAACAGAAGAAAAGACATGAACTACGTGTTCATGTCTTTTTTTGTCTATTTAGCATAATGCGTCAGCAGTTCATAACCCTCTTCAGTGACGAGTATATCATCTTCAACTCTGACACCGACTTCACCAGGGACATAAATACCGGGTTCAATCGTAAAGACCATGCCCTCTTGTAAGACATCTTCATTTGCAGAGGAGATGTCAGGAAATTCGTGGACGCTGATACCGAGTCCATGTCCTAAGCGGTGAGGGAATTGTTCGCCGTATCCTTGAGCCGCAATATAATCACGTGCTGCAGCGTCAATATCTGCAATCCTGACCCCGGGTGCAACACGTTCAATCGCGCGTTTATTGGCTTCTGTGACAATGGCATGAATGCGCGTGTGTAGTTCTGTCGGTGTACCGAATGGAATAGTCCGTGTGATATCAGAGCAGTATCCTTTGTAAACGACGCCTAAATCGAAGAGAACATAGTCACCTTCCTTGAGCGTATTGCTGCCCGGTGTCCCGTGAGGATTGGCTGAATTATCACCGAATAATACCATCGTCTCAAAACTCATCGCGGTGATACCGTCAATCTGCAGCATGGCATTCTCAATGATTCTGACGACTTCCTGTTCCGTGATGCCTGCTTCTAGATGGTCGACACCGATCTTCACCGCCTGATCAGCATACTGAGCGGCCTGTCTTAAGATGCTGATTTCTGCAGCTGTTTTGATATTGCGCATCTCTTTAAGGGTCTGATCGATGGCGACTGTTTCTTCAACGCCAAAATGAGTCTGTAATGCCGCTAATCTGGCTACGGTCAGATGCTCGCTTTCAATGCCGAGATGAGTGAGTTTGAAGGGTTGAAGTAAGTAAGGATTTTCCGTATCCAGATAGCCGATGATCTGTCCATCAAATACTTTTTTGGCTGATGCCACTTCCATCTTAGGGACAAACAGGGTCAATTCATTCTCAGTCACCAGCAGCGCGAGGAGCCGTTCATGCGGATCGGATAGAAATCCTGTCAGGTAATTGATGTTCTCAGGATTTGAAATCCAGATGCCGTCCAGCTCTTCTGCAGCCAGTCGTTCTCTCAGTCCGTTTAATTTTTCATTATTCATTTCGTTCCACACTCCTTCATATGTCCCATCATATCAAAAGACTGTGCAATGAGGTATAATAACATTAAATAATAAAGAGGAGTGAAGCAGAAATGGAAGTGACTTTTCACGGGCAATCTTGTATTTCTTTTGAGGCGAACAATAAGAAAGTGATTGTAGATCCTTTTATTACAGGAAATCCTTTATCAGATTTAACGGTTGAGGAAGTAGAGGCAGATTATATCGTGCTGACACATGGACATGGTGATCATCTGGGCGACACGATCACCCTGGCGAAGCGGACAGGCGCGCTCGTCATCGCTTTACCGGAGTTGCTCGATTATTTAGCGACAAAAGGTGTTGAGAACGGGCATCCGATGAATATCGGAGGAAACCGGGCCTTTGATTTCGGGCAGGTCAAATTCGTGCAGGCGTTCCACAGTAATTCCTATACAGAAGAAGATGGCAGTATTATTTATCTCGGCATGCCATGCGGACTCATCTTTACCTTGGGTGATAAAGTGATTTATCATGCGGGTGATACAGGTCTCTTCTCTGATATGAAGCTGATTGCTGACAGACATCCGGTCAATCTCTGCTTTATTCCGATCGGTGACAATTTCACCATGGGGATTGATGATGCCAGCTATGCGATCAATCATTTCATCAAACCGGACGTCACAGTACCGATCCATTACAATACGTTTGACCTGATCAAGCAGGATCCTGAAGTATTCAAAAGCCAAGTAGATGGAAAGGTAGAAATTATACAGCCGGGTGAGTCCGTCACATTATAATTGAGGTGCCAGCATGACGAAACATGAACAAATCATCAAACATATAGAAGCGCTCAAAGTGGGCAGCAAAATTTCCGTCAGACAGATCGCCAAAGATCTGTCTGTTTCAGAAGGTACAGCTTACCGAGCGATTAAAGACGCTGAAAATCGGGGTATCGTCTCTACAATGGAACGGATCGGGACGATCCGTATCGAGAAGAAAACACGGGAAGCGATTGAAAACCTGACATTTGCAGAAATCGTCAAGATTATCGATGGGCAGTTGATCGGTGGACGTACCGGCCTGCATAAATCGCTGTCGCGTTTCGCTATCGGCGCAATGGAACAAGAAGATGTCACAAAATATCTAGGTGAGAACACGCTGCTTATTGTCGGTAACCGCGAAAACATTCAGCAGCTCGCGCTTGAAAAAGGGAGTGCGGTACTCGTGACGGGAGGATTTGCGGTCAGCGATGCAATCAGACAGCTTGCCGATGACAAGGGACTGCCGATATTGTCGACAAGTCATGACACTTTTGCGGTGGCGAACATTATCAACCGTGCGCTCTATGATCAACTGATCAAACAGGAAGTGGTGACGGTGTCAGAGATATTGATTCCCGTCAGTGAAACGAATGTCCTGTACGAGAATGATACTGTCGGCGACTGGAAAGCCCTGTCGCTGAGCTCGGGGCATACGCGATTTCCGGTCCTGGATGAACAGAACAGGGCGTATGGCATTGTCACGAACAAAGATGTGCTTGATCTGGATAACAGCATGAAGATTAAACGCGTCATGACGAAGAATCCGATCACTGTCAACCTGAGTTCGACTATCGCGACCTGTGCCCACGTCATGATCTGGGAAGGCATTGAACTCCTGCCGGTCGTCAGCAAGAATCACCGGCTGATCGGTATTGTCACACGAGAGGATGTTCTGCGCGCCATGCAGTCGATAGAGCGTCAGCCGCAGATCGGCCACACGCTGAACGACCAGGTGTTAAAACAGATGAAGTTCGGCGATGAAATCTCTATTCGCGTCACGCCGCAGATGTCCAATCAGCTCGGCACAATGAGTAAATCTGTTTTCGTCGCAGTCATTGAGGAGGCAACGAAACATCTGCTTAAGCGGGAACGTCGGGGTGAGGCACTTATTGAAAGTCTGAACATCTATTTCCTGAAAACCGTCCCTATAGATACAGTGCTCACGATTTCCTGTGAGATGCTTGACCTCGGCCGGAAATTTGCCAAGATGGAAGTGACGATTCACTCAGAAGAAGAAATCGTCTCAAAAGCGATGCTGATGTGTCAGCTGATAGAGGCATAAAAAAAAGAAAGCATTATGCTTTCTTTTCTTTCTCAAGTTCTGCCCATGCGCGGTCTTCTGCGGCAAAATGCTGTTCGAAGTAACGCATAGCGCGCACACCGTAACTGATATTGGCTACCGCGAAGACGATAAGGACGGCGCAGATGAGATAAGTCACCAGGTTTGTGAACTGGATGATCTGATTAAACGAAAAGGCGATCAAGAAGATGCCGAACATCATTCTGCCGCGGGCACGATACCATGCTCGACGAACATCACGATTCGTTCTGAAGTAGCGTGCGACCTGATACAAAGTCAGGACGAGCGAGATGATCATGACAGCTAGCGCGAATGATGCAAGATAGGGTGATATTGTATTCCACATAATGAACAACCTCCATCTGCATTATAGCAGAGGATTTGCTAAAAGGAGAGACTATGACTAAAAACAGCATCAAATTGTTACAGAACTGGCTCAATAACTACGATACCATTATCCTGCACCGGCATGTGCGTCCGGACCCGGATGCGATAGGCTCGCAGCTGGGATTTAAAGCGCTCTTAAAAAAGATGTATCCGAACAAGAAAATTCTGGCCACGGGAGAAACAGTCGACAGCCTGGCGTTCATCGGTGCGATGGATGAAGTCCGGGATAGTGACTATCAGGAGGCACTGGTCATCGTGCTGGATACAGCCAACGCTGCAAGAATAGATGATACGCGCTATCAGCTGGGCGATAAGCTGGTCAAGATTGATCATCATCCGCCTGTGGAGAATTACGGAGATATCAATATTGTGGATACGACGGTATCGTCTACAAGTGAACTCATCGCTGAACTCATCATACAGTTCGGTTATGGCCAGGACTATTTAAACACTGAAATCGCTGAATGCCTCTATATCGGCATTGTCGGAGATACCGGCCGTTTTCTGTTCAATAATACGTCTGCTCGGACGATGGAGATTGCGGGCATGCTGCTGTCCTATGACTTTGATCATACGAAGATGCTCAATCAGATGAGTCAGCGCACGCTGGAAAGCATCCGCTTTCAAGGCTATGTGCTGCAGCACTTCAGCTATGAGGAGCATGTCGGATTTATCTTTATCACGCAGGACATCCTGCAGCAGTTCGGCATCAGTGCCGCTGATGCATCGCTTTTCGTCAATAGTATGAGCGATGTCGCGGGGATTGAGGCATGGGTCTTCGCAGTTGATGAAGGCGAACAGATACGCGCCCGTCTCAGAAGTAAACGGGTGGCCATCAATACGCTCGCAGCACGCTATAATGGCGGCGGCCATCCGATGGCCAGCGGCGCAACGGTCTACAGTCAGGAAGAACTTGATCAGCTGATCAATGAATTAAAAGCTGCAGTCAGAGAGTAGGTGAGAGTGATGGTTGTGCATCTGAATATCCATACTGCTTATGATCTGCTTGCTTCCACAGTCAGAATAGACGAGGTGATCAGTCGCGCGAAAGAGGAGGGACAGACTGCACTGGCCATCACTGATACGAATACGATGTATGGTGTGCAGGCCTTTTACACGAAGTGTCTGGCGCAAGGCATCAAGCCGATCATCGGTATGACAGTGTGGCTGACAGACGGTTCAACTGAAACGGAGACGATTCTGCTGGCGAGAAATCTGGCAGGCTATCATAACCTAATCCGCCTCTCTTCCCGTATTCAGCTTAAAGAACTGACCGCTGTCTCTGAAAGGTTGCTGCGACAGTACAATGAAGGTCTGATCATGATTTTCAAGCAGGCTGGTCAACGGCTGCTGGACGAATTTCCGGAAAGCTATGCCTGTCATCTGTCTGACGTCAGCACAGAGCGGAAAGTCTATGTCAGCAGTGTGAAGTATATGGAACCGGCCGGCCTGACGGAATTAAATATCTTACAGGCTATTGAGAATAACGAGAAGATGACACTGGATCAAGTGGTAGGGGACGCCTTCTTTAAGACAGACGACGCGCTGACGCATATAGAGCCGTCATATCTAGAACGGACGGAAGCTGTTGCTGAGATGTGTGACGTTGAGATCCCGCAGCTGCATCATCTGCCGAAGTTCCGGACGCCGAACGGTGAAACGAGTGAGACCTATCTGAAGCAGCTGTTAGAAGCTGCCTGCGCTGATCTTGATGAAACCTACAAGACGAGAATGCGAAAGGAATATCAGATCATAGCGGATATGGGATTCAGTGATTATTTCCTGATCGTCAGTGATCTGATTCGCTATGCGAAGCGTCAAGGGATTCTTGTCGGTCCTGGCCGTGGTTCTTCAGGCGGCTCGCTCGTCAGTTATCTGCTGGATATTACTATGATCGATCCGCTCAAACATCAGCTGCTGTTTGAACGCTTCCTCAATCCTGAGCGGGTGACGATGCCGGACATCGATATTGATTTTGAGGATACAAGACGCCATGAAGTCATCGATTACTGTGTGAAGAAATACGGGGCATTTAATGTGGGCGGCATTGTGACGTTCGGCCATCTGACAGCTCGTGCTGTCATGCGGGAAGTCGGCCGCATTCTGCAGTTCCCGGAATCAGATCTGAAGTTCATCTCGCATCTCATCCCTAAAAAACCGGGCACGCTGCTTGCAGACGCCTATCAGAGTCCGGAATTCAAGCAGTTTACTGAGCAGGATGATGCTCATCGGCAGTGGTTGACCATCGCCAAGCGGCTGGAAGGCCTACCGCGGCATACTTCAACGCATGCTGCAGGAATCATCATTCACGACCAGCTGCTGACTGACTACGTCCCTCTCATTAAAGGGGATACACTGAACTTGACGCAGTGGACCATGACGGAAGTGGAACATCTCGGTTTACTGAAAATCGATTTCCTGGGTCTGCGGAATTTGACGATCATTCAGCGCGTCTTAAACGCCAGCAGACTGAAAGTGACCACGAAAACCATTGAGTATGATGACCCGCTGGTCTTCAGTGCACTCAGCAGAGCAGATACGACCGGCATCTTTCAGCTTGAATCTTCAGGCATCAGACAAGTACTGCGGCAACTTGAACCTCAGAACTTTGAGGATATTGTCGCCGTGCTGAGTCTCTACAGGCCCGGACCGATGGAGCAGATTCCTCTCTATATCGAGAGACGGCACGGCCGGTCCTTCGACTACCTTCATCCCGATCTGGAACCTATTCTGAAGTCGACTTATGGTGTTATCATCTACCAGGAGCAGATCATGCAGATTGCCAGTCAATTTGCAGGTTTCACGTTAGGTGAAGCCGATACGCTCAGACGTGCGATGAGCAAGAAGAAGCGGGATGTGCTGGAAGCGGAACGTCAGCATTTCATCAGCGGCAGTGAGAAAAATGGTTACGACGCGCAGACAGCTGAGGCGATATACGAACTGATTATGAAATTCGCAGATTATGGATTCCCGAGAGCACACGCTGTAGCGTATGCCCAGATCGCCTATATGATGCTCTATCTCAAAGTTCATGAACCGGCTCATTTCTATGCGGCGACTCTGAGTAATGTGATAGGCAGTGAAGGAAAGCTCGCTGACTTGATCGCGGAAATGAAGTCAAAGCAGCTGCCATTTAAACCGCCGTCCATCAATCAGTCTCACTGGTATTTCCGGGCGGACGGTGAACAGGTCATTCTATCACTCGGCATGATTAAAGGAGTTGGCTACCGCACGGTGATGGAGATTGTCGAGGAACGGAAGAAAGGACAGTTTCTGGATATCTATGATTTCATGCAGCGGATGCCGAAGCGCTCAGTCTCTAAAGCGGCGCTTGAGGCAATGATCGTCACAGGTGTCTTTGATGAATTCGGTCAGACACGCGCCACATTGCTGGCGTCAATCGATAGTGTCATGGAGATGGATCAGGGCCAGGAAAATGATCACTTTCTCGAGGAACTCGGCTTCAGCCTGAAGAAAAGTTATCAGGAGCGACCTGAAATGTCAGAAGAGAAACGCATGCAGTACGAAGTGGAGTATCTCGGTTTCTATCTGTCTACGCATCCGGTCGAGAAGCTGTACCTTCATCATCTCTATCTCCCGCTATTTAAGCTGAATCATACGGATCAGTCGAACTGGCTGCTGGTCAGTTTGGCGTCAGTCAGACAGATCCGTACCAAAAAAGGACAGCTGATGGCTTTTGCGGTTGCGACTGACGGCTCCACTGAAGCTGAGCTTGTTATATTCCCGTCTGTATTTCAGCGCTATGAAAGGGTGCTGCAGGAGAAAGAAGTGGTCGTCAGAGGGAAGCGTGATGACAAAGGGAAGCTCATCGTCGAAGAGCTGATGACTTTTCAGCAGTTCAAAGAGGACTATATGAACCGAGTAAGAGAAATCTATCTGCTCAAAGAGCCTGACATAGCGCTTGAAGAAGGAGACATCGCGCTTCTGCTCTTTGATTATGCCACAGGCCAATCCAAGCAGATTGCGAGTGTCAACCGCAAGACGATGCAGACATTGTTGGAACATTATCCGCCGGAACTGATACGCCTGATTTAACTTTATAAACCGAGAAGGTTATGATATATTATTCCTTAGTGGTCAGACCACTAAGGAATTTTTATTATACATATTAGGAGCAGAATGATGAACACTGTCAAACAAAAAGGGTTTATATCTGTTGTTAAGGAACTGGAAACTTATATGATAGAGCACGATCTGACAGCAGGAGATAAACTGCCGTCAGAACGGGATCTAAGTGAAAAGATGAATATCAGCCGCTCCAGTATACGCGAAGCGTTACGAGCGATGGAGCTTATCGGGATCATCACGACTAAAAGAGGAGAGGGCACCTTCCTCTCCAATGTGGATGACCATCAGCTGTTCGAAATCATCGGACGGTTTCTGATTTATTCAGAGAAACAGAAGAATGAAATCACGGAATTCAAGCAGCTCCTGGAATCGTTTATCAGTCAGCATGGTGAAGGCAACAGAATCATCTACCGTGTCTACAGACTGATCAAGCGTTACGATAAAGTGTTTAGCGGGAAGGGGACAGAAAATGTTTAAAGATATATTTAAACGCAACAATGGCAATAAGAAGTATGTAGCAGTGCCGAAAATAAAGGCGACAGATGTGCCTGAAGGGATTATGGTGAAGTGCCCGAAGTGCGGTAAGATCATGTATACAAAGGAACTCAATAAAAATCTGAATGTCTGCGTAGAATGTAATTTCCATTTAACGATGACTGCACATGACCGCATCAACAGTCTCGCCGATAAGAACAGCTTTGTAGAATTTGACGCAGATATGCTGTCAGAGAATCTGCTGGATTTCCCCGATTATATGGAGAAAATCGAAAAAGACAGAACTAAAACACAGCTGAATGAAGCGGTTGTAACCGGTACGATCAAAATAGATGGCATGCCGCTTGGGATATGCGTCATGGATTCAAGATTCCGTATGGGGTCGATGGGGGCGGTAGTAGGTGAGAAAATCTGCCGCGTGATAGATTACTGCACCGATCACAAGCTGCCGTTTGTCATTTTTACAGCGAGCGGCGGGGCACGTATGCAGGAAGGCATCATCTCATTGATGCAGATGGCGAAGACCAGTGTCGCCATCAAACGCCACAGTGATGCTGGCGGTCTGTATATCGCTTATATGACTCATCCGACAACCGGGGGCGTCAGCGCCAGCTTTGCTTCAGTAGGAGATATCAACCTGGCAGAACCGGAGAGTCTGATCGGTTTCGCGGGCAGACGGATCATCGAGCAGACCATCAATGAGAAACTGCCGGACGATTTCCAGACAGCGGAATTCCTGCTGGCGCATGGCCAGCTCGATAAGGTGGTCCACCGAAAAGATATGAAGCAGACACTCAGTCAGTTGATTATGATGCACGGAGGTAAAGCAGATGACAATGGAATTTGAGAAGCAGCTTGCAACGCTCGATAACAAAATCAAGGAACTGGAAAAAAAGAACAGTGAAGTCCAGCTGCAACAACTAAAAGAGGAACGGGCTGAACTGCTGAAGAAGATTTACCGCGAACTGGAACCTTGGGACCGTGTCCAGATTGCACGTTTAGGTGTAAGACCGACAACGTTAGACTATATATATGCCATATTTGACGACTTCATTGAACTGCATGGCGACCGTACGTACGGGGATGATGCGGCGATGATAGGTGGCCTCGCGATGTTCCAGGACAGGGCTGTCACCGTTATCGGTCATCAGCGCGGGAAAGATACGAAGGATAATATTTACCGCAATTTTGGAATGGCGCACCCGGAAGGTTATCGAAAGGCACTGCGCTTGATGAAGCAGGCCGAGAAGTTTAAGCGACCGATTATCTGTTTTATCGATACGAAGGGCGCTTATCCGGGTAAAGCAGCTGAAGAGCGGGGACAGAGTGAGTCGATCGCCCGCAACCTAGTGGAGATGGCCGGTCTGACAGTCCCTGTCATCTCGGTTGTCATCGGTGAAGGGGGTAGCGGTGGTGCGCTTGGCATCGGCATCTGTAATCACCTGCTGATGCTTGAGAATTCCACGTACTCAGTGATTTCGCCGGAAGGGGCAGCAGCGTTGTTATGGAAGGATAGCACACAGGCCAGACGCGCGGCAGAGACCATGCGGATTACTGCGCCTGACTTGCTGGAACTCGGTGTGGCAGACCGTGTGATTGAAGAGGTGGTCGGCGGTGCCCATGAAGATGTGGAGAGACAGAGTGAGAAAATTGCGGAAGCGCTCTCTGACTCTCTCGCTGAACTGCGTCAGCTGACACCTGAAGAGCTGGTCAATCAGCGCTATGAAAAATACCGGAATATCGGCGCAGGTCAGTGATTTGACCTGAAATAATAAGTGAAACGTTTTCATTATCATCACTGTTTGCAATTAATAGCATCCGTCTTTTTTTTGTGGTACGTTATAAATAAATACCGACAAAAAGTGAGGAAGCCATTATGAAAAAGATTGCAGTATTAACGAGCGGTGGAGATTCACCGGGAATGAACGCGGCCGTGCGTGCAGTAGTCCGTAAAGCGATTTATCACGATATAGAAGTCTACGGTGTCTATCAAGGTTATCAGGGTCTGATCACGAACAATATCAAGCAGCTGGACCGGGGCGCAGTAGGTGACAAGATTCAGCGCGGCGGAACTTTTCTCCAGTCTGCAAGATGTCCGGAGTTCAAGGATCCGAAAGTTCGTCAGCAAGGGATTGAGAACCTGAAGAAATTAGGGATTGAAGGCCTTGTGGTTGTCGGAGGAGACGGCAGCTACCGCGGTGCTCAGCGTCTGAATGAAGAAGGTATCAAGACAATCGGTATCCCGGGTACGATTGACAATGATATCAACGGCACTGATTTCACAATCGGATTCGACACAGCGCTGAATACCATCATCGAAGTAGTCGATAAGATCCGCGATACGGCATCGAGCCATGAGCGGACTTTCATCATTGAAGTCATGGGTCGCGATGCCGGAGACTTAGCGCTCTGGTCCGCGCTTGCCGGTGGTGCAGAGACCGTCCTTATCCCTGAATTCAAGAAAGATGTCCAGGAGATTGCTGATAAGATCCAGCAAGGGATTGAGCGGGGCAAGAAACACTCCATTATCATCGTGGCTGAAGGTGTCATGTCCGGCGAGGACTGTGCGGAAGAACTCAAGAAATATATCAACGTAGATACACGTGTATCTGTTCTCGGCCATATGCAACGTGGTGGTTCGCCGTCAGGTATTGACCGAGTGCTCGCGTCGCGTTTCGGTGCTTATGCAGTAGATTTACTCATGAATGACGAAACCGGTTTAGCAGTGGGTATACAGAATAATAAACTGACGAAAACGAAATTTGAGGATATCTTCTCAAGCCAGCATAAAATTGATGAAGAGATGTACCGCCTGACGAACGAACTATCGATTTAATTCAGACTGATAATGGAGGAGAAATTAATGAGAAAAACTAAAATTGTATGTACGATCGGGCCGGCTTCGGAATCACCGGAAGTACTGGAACAGCTGATGACAGCAGGAATGAATGTTGCACGTCTGAACTTCTCACATGGTTCTCACGAAGAGCACGGTGCACGTATTGCACGTATCCGTGAAGCAGCTGAAAAGTTAAACAAGACTGTGGCAATCCTCCTGGACACTAAAGGACCGGAAATCCGTACGCATAATATGGAAAACGACAAGATTGAACTGCAGAAGAATACAACAGTAGTCATCAACATGCAGGAGGTATTAGGGACAGCGAATGAATTCTCTGTCACTTATCCTGAGTTGATCAACGACGTCCATGTCGGCTCAACTATCTTACTGGATGATGGTCTGATTGAACTGAAAGTCAAGGACCTCAAGCATGAAGAAGGTAAAATTGTCTGTGACGTGATCAATGCGGGCGAACTTAAAAACAAAAAAGGGGTCAACCTGCCTGGTATCAAAGTCAATTTGCCGGGTATCACTGAAAAAGATGCTGAAGACATCAAGTTCGGGATTGACCAGCAAGTGGATTTCATCGCTGCCTCATTTGTCCGTCGTGCAAGCGATGTGCTTGAGATCCGCAAAATTCTTGAAGACCGTAAATGTTCGACGATCCGCATCATTCCTAAGATTGAAAATGAGGAAGGGATTGAGAACATCGACCAGATTCTGCAGGTATCGGACGGTTTGATGGTTGCGCGTGGCGATATGGGTGTAGAAATCCCGGCTGAACGCGTGCCACTCGTTCAGAAAGAGCTGATCCGTAAGTGTAATGCACTCGGTAAACCGGTTATTACAGCGACTCAGATGCTTGATTCTATGCAGCGCAATCCTCGTCCGACGCGTGCAGAAGCGAGTGACGTAGCGAATGCGATTTACGATGGTACAGATGCCGTGATGTTATCAGGTGAGACAGCAGCGGGGCAATATCCTGTTGAATCTGTCAAAGTGATGGCCAATATCGCTTATGCTGCTGAAGAAGCGCAGGATTATAAGTTCCTCCTGGACAGCCGCACGAAACTAAATGAAACCAACATGGTCAATGCGATCGGTGTCTCTGTGGCCCATACAGCATTGAACTTGAATGTACAGACTATTGTTGCAGCGACGGAAAGTGGTCATACAGCGCAGATCATTTCTAAATATCGTCCGCATGCACATATTATAGCGATGACCCCTTATGAACAGACAGCGCGTCATATGGCACTTGTCTGGGGCACTATTCCAGTCGTGAAAGAAGGCAAGAAAACAACTGACCAGCTGCTGGAGCAGGCGTCAGAAGCAGCGATTGAAGCAGGTAGTGTCAACAACGGTGATCTTATCATCATTACTGCGGGTATCCCGACAGGAGAAGCGGGCACGACGAACTTCATGAAGATTCAGCTCGTGGGTAACGAACTGGCAACAGGTCAAGGTATCGGCCGCACGTCAGCAGTCGGCCGTGTAGTGATCGCTAGAAATGCAGAAGAATTAGCGGATAAGGATCTGACTGATGCTGTCATCATCACGCAGTCGACTGACGCAGATATGGTGCCTTATCTTGAGAAGGCCGTTGCGATTGCCACTGAAGAAGGCGGTCTGACAAGTCATGCGGCTGTTGTGGGACTGACACTCGGCAAACCGACAATCGTAGGGATTGACGATATCTATCATAAGTTTGAAAACGGGGCCACGGTAACAGTGGATGCACAGCATAATAAAATTTACGCTGGACATGCAAAGGTATAAAAAAGAAGCTCATCCTTGGATGAGCTTCTTTTTTAAGCTTTTTTGCCCTTCATATCAAAACGATACATCAGGAAGAGCAGGACGAACCAGAGCGGCGTGAGCGCTACACCGATTCGAGTATCAGGTGCCATGAAGAGCAGTGCAAACATGAAGATGAAGAAAGCTAAGAGAACAACAGCAGTCGCCATGCCACCAGGTGTCTTGAACTTAGAAGACTGGTGTAATTCCGGACGCTTCTTCAAGTAGACCATGTAGGAAATCGTGATCAGTGACCATACAACAATAAAGAATACAGTCGCGAGTGTCGTGACGAGTGTGAATACTTGTGATGCATTCGGAATCATATAATTGAGTAAGACTGACACTAAGAGTAAAGCGCTTGAGAAGATAACAGCATTTGCTGGTACGCCTGTCTTGTTTGTCTTTTCAAAGAAACCTGTGCCTTTAGCATAGTGTTTGCTTAATCCGTAGAGCATACGGCTGTTTGAGAAGATACCACTGTTACAAGATGAAGAAGCAGATGTGATAACAACAAAGTTGATTAAGCTTGCTGCGAAGACAATCCCGATCATTTTGAACAGTTCAACGAACGGGCTGAGTTCCGGATTGATCTGATCCCAAGGTGTGATACTCATGATGATCGTTAAAGCACCGACGTAGAATAAGATGATACGAATCGGGACGTTGTTGATTGCTTTCGGCAATGTTTTCTCTGGGTCCTGTGCTTCACCGGCTGTTACACCGATTAACTCGATACCTACAAAGCTGAAGACTGCCATCTGGAAGCTGAGCAGGAAGCCGTTGATGCCGTTCGGGAACCAGCCACCATGACTCCATAAGTGGCTCAGTGACGCATGACCAAACGGTGTTTTGAACTGGATGATGATCAGGAAAATACCCACAACAATCAGCGCGATGATGGTGATAACCTTAATGATTGCGAACCAGAACTCTAGTTCACCGAACAACTTAGCTGTCAGCAGATTTAAAGTCATCAAGAAAAGAATCGTGATCAGTGCTGATAGCCAGGTAGGAAAATCCGGCCACCAGAAGTTGACGAACTGAGCGACAGCTGTGACTTCTGCCATCCCTGTCACAATCCAGCAGAACCAGTACGTCCAGCCGGTCATGTAACCCGCAAACTCACCCAGGTAGTCTTTGGTGATATCCGTAAATGAGTGATAATTAAGATTGGAAAGCAATAATTCTCCGAGTAGTCTCATGAATAAAAAGAAGATGACACCTAAAATTGCATAAGTCAGTAAGATGGATGGACCCGCAAAGTGAATGGATTTACCAGCACCAAGGAAAAGTCCGGTACCAATCGCGCCCCCAATCGCGATCAGCTGAATATGACGATTCGTCAAGGTCCGCTGGAGATTATTATCGTCCAAGTGATGATTCTGTTCCATATTGTTTCCCCTTTTCTGATATTGATTTGATGTAACGTTTTAATCTCCAAAAGCATATAACGAAATATTCTAAATTGCAAGATAATTTTTGGAGGCGATTTCATAAGAAAAACTTATAGATAGCGATAAAGAATAGCTAAGTATTGAAAACGTTCACATATCTGTTTGCTTTCGGTATAATAAGCATGTAGACATGCAAGAGAATGATTATAAGATGTAAAGGGGACAATAATATGGCAGATGTAATCAGAGGTTTAGAAGGCGTCCTTGCTACTGAGACGAAAGTAAGTTCAATCGTCGGACAGCAGTTAACTTATGCAGGATATGATATCGATGATCTAACTGAAAATGCGAAGTTTGAAGAGGTCATTTTCTTATTGTGGCATTTCAGATTACCTAATGAGCAGGAACTCAATGACTTTAAGGCACAGCTACTTGAAAACATGGTGCTGAATCCACGTATTTATGAGCATTTCGAAGATTATGCAGCAGATGATGTTCATCCTATGACGGGCTTAAGAACATCACTCAGCTATCTTGCACACTTTGATCCACGTGCTGAAGAGTTCAATGATGATGCGCACTTCAATAAGGCAACCCGTATTCAGGCGAAAGTGGCGTCACTTGTTGCGGCATTCGCACGTGTCCGTCAGGGCAAAGAACCGCTCAAACCTAAAGCAGAGCTGAGCTATGCAGCTAATTTCCTTTATATGCTGTTCGGAGAAGTGCCGACAGAAGTGCAGGAAGAGGCATTCAATAAAGCATTGATTCTTCATGCGGACCATGAACTGAATGCGTCGACATTCACTGCCCGTGTCTGTGTATCGACATTAACAGATATGTATTCAGGTGTCACAGCGGCAGCAGGTGCCTTAAAAGGCCCTCTGCACGGCGGTGCCAATGAGCAGGTGATGAAAATGCTCAGTGAAATCGGTTCTATGGAGAATGTTGAAGATTATATCCAGAAGAAAATTGATAACAAAGAAAAAATCATGGGCTTTGGTCACCGTGTCTATAAAGAAGGCGACCCTCGTGCGAAGTATCTGAAAGAGATGTCTCGCCGTATCACAGATGAGACAGGACAGAAAGAATTATATGAGATGTCTGTGCGTATTGCTGAGATTATGGAAGAGAAAAAAGGCTTGCTGCCGAACGTCGACTTTTATTCAGCAACCGTGTATCACTCAATGGGCATAGAACATGATTTATTCACACCGATCTTTGCTGTCTCTCGTGTATCAGGCTGGTTAGCCCATATTCTTGAGCAATATGAAAACAACCGTATCATCCGCCCTCGTGCAGAGTATGTCGGTGAAGTCGGACGTAAATATGTTCCTGTATCTGAACGAAAATAAACCCTTATAGGAGGATTATCATGGCTGAAAAAATCACAAATTCTAATGGAACTTTAAATGTACCGAACAATCCTGTTATTCCATTCATTATCGGAGACGGTACAGGTCCGGATATCTGGCATGCAGCGAGCCGCGTGCTGGATGCTGCAGTTGACAAGGCATATAACGGCGAAAAGAAGATTGAATGGAAGGAAGTCCTTGCAGGACAGAAAGCATTTGATACGACCGGTGAATGGCTGCCGCAGGAGACACTGGATACCATCGAGGAATATCTGATCGCCATTAAAGGTCCGCTTACGACGCCGATCGGTGGCGGCATCCGTTCATTGAATGTGGCGCTGCGTCAGGAACTGGATTTATTCGTCTGTCTGCGTCCGGTCCGTTATTTTGAAGGTGTTCCTTCTCCGGTTAAACGCCCTGAAGATACTGACATGGTGATCTTCCGTGAAAACACCGAGGATATCTATGCGGGAATTGAATATAAAGAGGGCTCAGATGAAGTGAAGAAAGTCATCGAGTTCCTGCAGAATGAAATGGGCGCTAAAAACATTCGTTTCCCGGAGACATCAGGTATCGGCATCAAGCCGGTCTCAAAAGAAGGGACAGAACGTCTGGTGCGCGCTGCCATCAATTATGCACTGGAACAGGGGCGCAAGTCGCTGACACTGGTTCATAAAGGCAACATCATGAAGTTCACTGAAGGTGCATTTAAACAATGGGGCTATGATTTAGCTGAACGTGAATTCGGCGATAAAGTCTTCACGTGGGCACAGTATGATAAACTGGTCGAATCAGAAGGCAAAGAAGCAGCGGAGAAAGCACAGGAAGAAGCAGTGAACAGCGGCAAGCTGCTGATCAAAGATTCAATCGCTGATATCTTCCTGCAGCAGATTCTGACGCGTCCTGCGGAATTTGATGTGGTGGCGACGATGAACTTGAACGGTGACTATATCTCTGATGCACTCGCAGCTCAAGTGGGTGGTATCGGTATCGCACCAGGGGCTAATATCAATTACGAGACAGGACACGCTATCTTTGAAGCGACACATGGTACTGCGCCGAAGTATGCAGGCCTCGATAAAGTGAATCCTTCTTCAGTTATCTTAAGCGGTGTCCTGCTGCTGGACCACCTGGGCTGGAGAGAAGCAGGGGAACTGATCACGAAATCGATGGAAAAAACCATTGCCTCTAAAGTAGTGACATATGATTTCGCCCGACTTATGGACGGTGCAACTGAAGTGAAATGTTCAGAGTTCGCTGACGAACTGATTAAAAATATGTAAAGGAAATAAGCCGCCTGACAGCGGCTTATTTTTTTTGCCTGTCAGTGAAATATAAATATTTTGTAAATTTTATTACTGGCAGTTGAAGTTTATTGATTAAATATAGCCTTAATAAATCGACATCATATATAATGTAAGAGACATATCATCTGGAGGTAATGAATGGCACAGAAAATACTTGTTGTTGACGATGAGCAATCAATCGTGACACTGTTGAAATATAACTTACAGCAGGCAGGCTTCGAAGTCGAAACTGCATTTGACGGAGAAGAAGGGCTTGAGAAAGTCTTTACAGAGCGACCGGATTTACTTGTGCTTGATTTGATGCTGCCTAAAATGGATGGCGTAGAAGTATGCAAATCCATCCGCAATGAAAAGAACCCGATTCCGATTCTGATGCTGACAGCTAAAGATGATGAATTTGATAAAGTGCTGGGACTTGAGCTGGGTGCTGATGACTATATGACAAAGCCTTTCTCACCAAGAGAAGTGGTGGCCAGAGTGAAAGCGATCCTCAGACGTACAGTGGTCAATGAGCAGCAGCTGGATATCAGACAAAGCAAAGAGATCAACATCGGCAGACTGAAAATCCTGCCAGACCATTTTGAGGCCTACCGTAACAATGAGTTACTGGATCTGACCCCTAAGGAGTTTGAGCTGCTGATTTATCTCATTGAAAGACAGGGCCGTGTCATTACACGTGAACATATGCTGAATTCTGTCTGGAACTATGAGTTTGCTGGTGATTCCCGTATTGTGGATGTGCATATCAGCCATCTAAGAGAGAAAATTGAAGAGAATCCTAAACAGCCGCAATATATCAAGACTGTCCGTGGACTCGGTTATAAGCTGGAGAACCCTCGGTCAATATGAGAAGTTTCACAAACCGTCTCTTCACCTCTCTTGTCGCCTTGATGATTTTAAGCTTTCTGTTGATCGGGTTCTTTCTGTCCAATATTCTGAGCGAACAAATCAGCAAGACGAAGGAAGCGGAGTTGGAACGCCAGGCTGAGCAGTTGATTGAAGTCCTGAAAAATGAAGATCGTTATCTTCAGAAAATTAAAGATTATGATAGAGTATCACTTAAGAAGGTCTGGATAGAAAAAGACGGAAAGACACTGTTCAAGAGCGATACGATAGATGACAAACAGATAGAGGAAGTCATGGCACCGTGGATCAGCCATAACAATGCTGGTTTTTATCGTTTCAAAGGTGAGAATAATGAAGCTCTACTGATATACAGAGAAGATGGCTACACTATTTTTCTGATAGACAGGCTGACCAATCTTGAAGGTCTGAACAAAACCATCTGGCAGTATATGTTTCTGACACTGGCAACGGCCATTCCGGTCATCTTCTTTCTCGTCCGCTATATCAACCGGACGTATATCGCGCCGATCAGAGAAGTGACTTATGCCTCAAGATTATTGACAGAAGGCAACTATAAAGTCCGCGTACCGGAAAGCACCGTCACTGAAACGAAAGAACTGTACATCAGTACAAACAGATTAGCGCGCACCTTGCAGACACTGAACAACGAACAGAAGCTGCAGCGCAACCGTCTGGAGACGACACTTGAAAACATCCCTTCTGCTATTCTGATGATCGATAAGAAGGGGCAGGTGGTCATCGTGAATGATAACTATAATGAAACCTTTAATAAAGGACAGCAGATACTGTCAGGCCATTTCGAGGATGTCATTCGCTTCCCGTCAGTCAAGCAGATGATTAAAGAGGCGATGAGAGCAGAGAAGCCGATCAATAAAACGATAGACATTCAGATGGCTGTCTACAGGAAGTATTTCGATGCGGCTGTCGTACCGGTCCTATCAAGACGGCGACGGAAATTAGAAGGTGTGGTGGTCGTGCTGCATGACATCACAAAGCTGAAATCGCTGGAACAGATGCGGAAAGACTTTGTCGCCAATGTCTCCCATGAACTGAAGACCCCGATCACCTCTATCAAGGGATTCTCTGAAACACTGCTGGACGGGGCGAAGAATGATCCGGAGACGCTGGACATGTTCCTGGATATCATTCTGAAAGAATCTAACCGCATTCAAGGCCTGGTCAGTGAACTGCTGGAGCTCTCGAAAATAGAGCAGAGCAGTCATATTATTCTTGAGTCGGTCAATATGAGCCGGAAAGCGCTCAGCTGCATTGAAGTCGTTGAACCGCTGGCCGCTAAGAAGAAGATTGTCATTGAGACAAGGATTGATGAAGATGTCATCGTGCTGGCTGAAGCAAGCAAACTGAAGCAAGTCATCATTAATCTGCTGTCAAATGCTATCAATTATTCACCGGAAGGTTCACGGATTAAAGTCAGTGTCATAGATGGCAAACAGGGCATCCTTGAAGTGAGTGATGAAGGAATGGGTATTGCTAAAGAGGAACAGACGCGTATTTTTGAGCGTTTTTATAGGGTGGATAAAGCGAGAAGCAGAGACAGTGGAGGGACCGGTCTTGGCCTGGCTATCGTCAAGCATATCGTCGAGGCATTTGACGGTGTGATAGAAGTTGACAGCGAGCTCAGTAAAGGTTCGACCTTCAGAGTCTATCTTAAAAAAAGTTAAGCCATGCACGTAAGTGCGTGGCTTTTTCTATGCTGTGGTAAAATAGGAGTATCAACCTGATGGAGGTTCATTATGACTGAAAAACTTATTTTAATAGATGGCAACAGCCTGGCATTCCGGGCATTCTATGCACTGCCTCTGCTGAGCAATCGCGCCGGTATTCATACGAATGCGGTGTACGGCTTCACTTTGCTGCTCGACAAAATCATCAAGGATGAAGCCCCTACCCATTTCCTTGTCGCTTTCGATGCGGGGAAGACCACTTTCCGTCATTCTACATTCGGCGACTATAAAGGGGGGCGTCAGAAAACACCGCCGGAACTCAGCGAGCAGTTCCCGCTGATCAGAAAACTGGTGGATGCCTATCATATCAAACATTACGAGCTTGACAACTACGAAGCGGATGACATCATCGGGACGCTGGCACGTGAAGCGACTGAGAAGAAGATGAAGACCATCATCATTACAGGAGACCGTGACCTGACGCAGCTGGTCAATGATTCTGTCTCGGTCTATTACACTAAAAAAGGTGTCACAGATATCGATCACTATACGCCTGAGTTTGTGCGGGAGCAGTATGGCTTCGGTCCGGAGAAAATCATCGACCTGAAGGGACTGATGGGTGATAAGTCAGATAACATTCCGGGTGTGCCTGGTATCGGTGAGAAAACAGCGGTCAAACTGCTGCTTGAATATGGCACAGTGGAAGAAGTCATTAGCCATCTGGATGACATCAAAGGGAAGAAGCTGCAGGAGAACTTAACGACTTATCAGGCAGACGCACTGATGAGTAAGCAGCTTGCGACAATTGAAGTCCATGCGCCGATTGAGATACATCTGGACGACATCAAACTGTCCGCGGAAAACAATGATAAAAAGATTGAATTATTTAAGGAACTGGAATTCAAGCAGATGCTGGATCATATGGAAACAGCACCGGTCATCGAACAAAAGGCGCTCGAGCTGACGGAGCGATTTGAAGAGATCAGTCTGGCTGGTCCTACGTCACTCTTTATCGACTGCTTTAAAGATAACTACCTGGTCAACGAGATTCTGCCGATTGCTGTGACAGATGGCAAGAAGATCTTTGTGACATCATCTGACAACCTGCCGGATTCACTCATCGCTTATCTGGAAGGCGCTGAACAGAAGAATGTTTTTGATGCCAAGAAGACGGCGGTGCTGCTGAAACGTCTCGATGTGGATGTCAAGAATATCCGTTTTGATGTCATGCTGGCAAGCTACCTGCTTGATCCGTCAAAGACTATTGTTGACGTGGCTGAGACGGCCGCGCTTCACGGCATGGTGATTCCGAATAATGAACAGATATTCGGCAAAGGCACTAAGATGGCCATCCCTGAGACAGAGACACTGTTTGATTATTTCGGCAGACAGGCGATGACCATTCATCAGCTGACAGATGTCATGAAAAGAGAACTTGAGAATAATGAACAGCTGAAGCTGCATGATGAACTGGAGCTGCCGCTGTCACTGGTCTTAGCGGGCATGGAATACCGCGGTATCACTGTAGACAGACAGGCACTGCTTGAGATGCAGGGCGAACTGAAGACACGTATTGATGAACTGATGAACCGTATTTATACACTTGCGGGGCATGAATTCAATATTAATTCCCCTAAGCAGCTCGGTGTCATTCTGTTCGAAGAGCTGGGGCTGCCGGCCGCTAAAAAGACGAAGACCGGCTATTCAACAGCTGTTGATGTCCTGGAAGGCTTAAGAGACAAGCACGAGATTATCCAGGCGATCCTCGATTACAGGCAGCTTGCTAAACTGCAGTCGACTTATGTCGAAGGCTTACAGAAAATGATTGCAGAAGACGGTAAGATCCACACACGTTTCAATCAGGTGCTGGCTCAGACCGGCCGTCTGTCATCAGTGGAACCGAACCTGCAGAACATTCCGATCCGTCTGGAGGAGGGACGCAAAATCAGAAAAGCGTTCACCGCATCGCAGCCGGGCTGGGTGATCTTTGCAGCGGACTACTCTCAGATTGAACTCCGGGTGCTTGCTCACATCACCGAAGACAGAAGTATGATGGAAGCCTTCAACCATGGCATCGATATTCATACGAAGACAGCGATGGAAGTGTTTGATGTTGAGAAGGATGACGTCACTGCGGACATGAGACGACAGGCAAAAGCCGTTAACTTTGGTATCGTCTATGGTATCAGTGATTATGGGCTCAGTCAGTCACTGGGTATCTCGCGTCCTGCCGCTGCCCGGTTTATAGAGGATTACTTGACAAGCTTCCCGAATGTCAAACAATATATGGATGACATCATCCTGGAAGCGAAACGGGATGGTTATGTCTCAACGCTGCTCAACCGTCGTCGTTACATCCCTGATATCAACGCACGAAATTTCAATGCGCGGGGGTTTGCGGAACGGACAGCGATGAACACACCGATCCAAGGGAGTGCCGCAGATATCATTAAGCTGGCAATGGTGAATTACGACAGAGAAGTGCAGAAGACTGATTTTAAAGCCAACTTATTATTACAGGTGCACGATGAGCTGATCTTTGAAGTACCGGAAGAAGAAATTGAGGCGTTCAGTTTATTTGTGAAGGACATCATGGAGCATGCACTTGAACTGAATGTCCCGTTATTAGTGGAATCTAATTACGGCCAGTCATGGTATGAAGCGAAATAGGAGGAAGTTATGCCTGAATTACCAGAAGTTGAACATGTCAGACGAGGGCTTGAGCCTAAAGTTATCGGGGAAGTCATTACCGGTGTGACATTTTCTGACAAGGTTCATAGCGGCAAGGAAGCCGGCAAGGAAACCATCATCAAGGGGATCGCTCTTCAATCGTTCAGGGAACAGATCATCGGCAGTGCGATCCGGGCGATAGACAGAAGAAGCAAATATCTGATCTTCACACTTGAAAATGAATTCGGAGAACAATTGATCATCAGTCATCTCGGTATGTCCGGTGCCTATTTTGTAGTCGATACCCTGGATGATATCGGGATCCCGAATTACATCAATCACTGGCATGTGGAACTTGAACTGCAGTCAGGGAAAAAGCTGATCTACAGTGATATCAGACGTTTCGGTGAGATGCGGTTAGTCAGACGTCTTGAAGAAGCGGCGCAGATCATGGCGATTGCACCAGAACCTTTCGAAGCGGGAGCGGAAGATTACTTCACTGCCCAGCTCGGCTTGAAGAAGTGGCAGCAGAAGAAAATCAAGGAAGCAGTCATGAATCATAGTGTCATCAGCGGCTGCGGCAATATCTATGCATGTGAAGGTCTGCATGCAGCAGGTATCAATCCGCATCGGCTCGTCCAAGACATGACACCTGATGAAGAGCGGCAGCTTTTCAAGGCGCTTGTCGCAAGCCTTGAAGAAGGGATACGTTTCGGCGGCTCATCTATTTCCAGCTACCGGAACGTCGAAGGTAAGAGCGGACAGATGCAGACCCGCTTCAAAATATATGGCAGACAGACGTGCGGCACATGTGGGCGTGAGGTAGAGAAGGCAGTCATTGCCGGACGCAACACCCATTACTGCACGCATTGTCAGAAATAGGAGACGAAGTATGACAGTTATAGGTTTAACAGGCGGCATAGCAAGCGGGAAGTCGACAGTATCCAAGCTGCTTGCTGCACATGGTTTTGTCATTGTGGATGCTGATATTGCAGCTCGGCAGGCAGTGGCTAAAGGGACAGAAGGCTTGAAACAGGTGGAAGCTGTATTCGGACCTGAAGCGATTGAAGACGGCGAGATGAACCGCCGCTATATCGGACAGCAGATTTTTCATGATGAAGAGAAGCGTCTCGCTCTGAACAGTATTATTCATCCGATCGTGCGGGATCTTATGGAAGAAGAGAAGCAGACAGCGCTGGCTGCCGGACATCCGGTCGTCATGGATATTCCGTTACTTTATGAGAATGAACTGGAAGCGACAGTTGATGAAGTGTGGGTGGTCTATGTGACAATGGACGTTCAGCTTGAACGGCTGATGACACGCAATGATTTGACCGAGGAAGAGGCGCTTGCCCGTATTGCTTCACAGCTCTCAATTGAAGAAAAGAAAGCGAGAGCCGATGTTGTCATCGATAATAACGGTTCACTCGCTGACCTGGAAAGACGCATCAAGGAAATAGTCGCAGAATATTACAAATCTCACTAAAAAGTTGCAAGCAACCGCTTCCATAATGCTTTCATTGTGTTATACTATTGACATAAAAGTATAGCACAATAAGGAGATATGACATGACGACTAGAGTAGCAATCAATGGTTTAGGTAGAATAGGTAGAATGGTATTCCGTGCAGCAGCACTGAATGATGAGTTAGAGGTTGTCGCAATCAATGCCAGTTATCCGCCGGAAACATTGGCACATCTGATCAAATATGATACGACTCATGGTAAGTACGAGCTTGAAGTGGAACCGATTGAAAACGGCCTGCGCGTCGGCGGTAAAGAGATCAGACTTGTAGCTGAGCGTAATCCGGAATTATTACCATGGGACGAGCTGAACATCGATATCGTCATCGAAGCAACAGGAAAATTCAATGATGCGGAGAAAGCATCTGCGCACCTGAAAGCGGGCGCCAAAAAAGTGCTGTTGACAGCGCCGGGTAAAGGGGACGTTCAGACGATTGTCCGCGGTGTGAACTGCGAAGGATTAGATGTTGAGACTTATGATGTCATCTCAAACGCATCTTGTACAACGAACTGCTTAGCGCCTGTCGCAAAAGTTCTGAATGAAAAGTTCGGCATCGAGAACGGTTTAATGACAACCGTTCATGCCTATACCAATGACCAGAAGAATCTGGATAACCCGCATAAAGACTTACGTCGTGCGCGTGCCTGTGCACAGAGCATCATCCCGACTTCAACCGGTGCAGCGAAAGCATTGGCTCTTGTCCTGCCGGAATTAAAAGGTAAATTACACGGCATGGCGCTACGTGTACCGACTACGAACGTATCATTGGTTGATTTGGTCGTCGACCTTAAACAAGAGGTAACAGTTGAGGAAGTGAACGCTGCATTTAAAGAGGCAGCTGAAGGACCGTTAAAAGGGATACTTGATATCACATTCGAACCATTAGTCAGTGTGGACTTCAACACAAACCCGATGTCATCTGTTGTGGATGGTTTATCCACAATCGTTATGGACGGCAAGAAAGTCAAGGTGCTGTCATGGTACGACAATGAGTGGGGCTACTCAACTCGTGTGGTTGAACTTGCCGGCTTAATGGGACAAAAATTAGCAAAATAATGAAAAAGCTGGCCTGGCGCCAGCTTTTTTTTATTGCAGTTCGATACGTTTAATCTGTTCAGTCAGAACGTCCGCCATTTTATCGTAGCCTTTGACATGAGGATGAAGACCGTCTATTGTCAGATCAGGGTCGAGCCTGTCATCTACCGTCATGACGTCATAATAGTTCAGGAACTGAATTTCTTCCTCAGCCGCCAGTTCAGTCAGCTGGCGGTTGATTTCTTTGATGGCGTCCTGTCGGATACCTTGCAGGTCCGTGTGCGGCCGGTTGATGGAAGTGACCGAAGTGATGACGATGTCAATATCCCGATTCTTACTCGCTTGAATCATCGCCCGGATATCGGTCACAACCTGCCGGATAATGCCGGCTGCTGCGTCGCTGTCAGCTGCTTCACTTAACGGTTTTGTATTATTGACGCCTACTGACAGTATGATGAGCTCCGGGTTGAGCTGCAGTGCGTCAGCTTCGAAGCGTCTTCTGCAGTACATGGAATAGTCATCGCTGACCCCGCGGTTGATCAGCCGCTTCCCTTCACTGTGCTTGAAATAACTGTCGATATCCCAGTAAGCGGTGATGGAATCTCCGATAAAGACAGCACCCACCGCATCTCCGTGATACAGTATCGCCTCATTTCTGCGGTTGAATTTCTCCCGCTCTTTGTTGACTGGATTGCCTTCTTCAAATTCTGCTAATTCAATCATCTTATTCGCCTCCATTTGTGGTCATTATACCCTGTCAGTGAAATCTATAACAGTTTTTATGAGGGCATGATTCATGTATAATGAAGTGATACTAACTAAAGGGGCGATCATATGAAATGTCTGAAATGCGGTTACAATCAGTCCAAAGTCATCGATTCACGTCATGCAGATGATCTGACTGCCATCAGAAGGAGAAGAGAGTGTGAACAGTGCGGCACCCGTTTTACGACGTTTGAACGGATCGAACTGTCACCGCTGATAGTCGTCAAGAAGGATGGCACCCGACAGGCGTTCAACCGGGACAAGATACTCCATGGTCTTGTACGTGCATGCGAAAAAAGACCGGTCGCGTATGATGACCTGGAAAAGATAGCAAATGATGTCGAATATCAGCTACGTGAAGGCAGCAAGACCGAGATATCTTCAGTGGATATCGGTGAACGCGTCATGGAACACCTGATGTCACTGGATCAGGTATCTTACGTCCGCTTTGCCTCGGTTTACAAGGAGTTCAAAGATATCGACCAGCTGCTGTCGACGATGCAGGGGATATTAAGCGAGAAGAATAAGAAGTAGGTGTACATATGCAATATTTTTCCGGGTTAAGGCCCGCTGACCGTTTTGTTGTCACGACCAACTATGTGGCGACTCATCTGACGGATGAGATTCTGAAACGGCTCTATATTCCACTGATCGGACTGGAAAGTATAGCGGTCTATCAGTATTTGAGTCAGTTTCTGGAAAAAGGGCAGGTCTCTGATGAGGTCACTCATTATATCGTCATGAATGAACTCAAGATGAATCTCAGTCATTTTGAGCAGCTTCGTTTCCGGCTGGAAGGCATCGGCCTGATGAAATCATTTATGAAGGTGACTGATGAAGCGCAGCATTTCGTCTACAAGCTGATCAGTCCGGTGATGCCGGATCAGTTTTTCAATGATCCCATGCTATCTGTCTATCTCTTTCAGACGGTCGGCAAGGAACGTTTCAATCAGCTGAAACGCCACTTCTGCACAGAACGCTTTGATGTGACGGGCTACAAGGAGATCAGCAAGAATTATATCGATATATACGGCACACCGAAAACTCCGCCGGCAGCTGTTTATGACGGAAATGATCATCTGATCAAGACACGGGCGTCACTGGGTATCCCGGTGCATCAGCAGACATTCGATTTCGAGATGCTTGAGATGCTGCTCGCACAGAATATGATCACGAAAGACCAGCTGACAAAAGAGGTCCGTGAACTCATCGCTCAGCTGGCACTGCTGTATGATATCGCGCCGACAGATATGAGACGGATCATCCTGAAATCACTGACGTCCAATCAGACGATTTCCCATGAGGATTTACGACGCAATGCACGGGACTTCTATCAGTTTGAGCACGCGGGCAATCTGCCGGCGCTGACACTGGCGGCTGAAGAGCCCGTGACGAACGAGAAGACCTGGTTCGAGATGCTCGATACAACGAGTCCTATCGAGATGCTGGCAAGTTTCAGCCAGTCAGAGCCGACCGTCAAGCAGAAGCGGATGATTGAAAGCATTCTGGAACGGGAGAAACTGCCATTCGGTGTGATGAATATTCTCTTGCAGTATGTCCTGCTGACAAGTGAGATGAAATTACCGCAGAGCTACATTGAGGAGATAGCCTCCAACTGGAAGAAGCTCAAACTGTCATCCAGTGAGGAAGCATACCATCATGCGATGAAAGTTGAACAGAACAGAAAAACAAGACAGACCAAACAGCGTGAGAAAGCATCATACGAAAAAACGCCGGACTGGCTGAGTCAACAAGAGACGCCGCAGCAGACTCAGACACCGGATCTGGAAGAAGAAAAACGTAAACTGGAAGAAGAACTGAAAAATTTCTGGAAGGAGGATGAAGCATGAAACCGTTCAGTGCATTCGTAAAAAATAATCCCGGCATTATGGCCCGGATTGAGCAGGTCAAAAAAGAGATTGTCCAGCATCCTGAAATCAAGCCGTTTCTGGAAGAACATGCCGTGACGGATGAAATGATTGATAAAGACCTGACCGTGCTGCAGGAATATAAAGATCAGTCGAAACTCTGTGACCGCTGTGCCAGCTACGGCCAGTGCATCAACTTTGTCAAAGGACATACGCCCCGTCTGTATATCGAGGATAACCGTATTAAAATCAGCTATACGCCTTGTCCGAATAAAAAAGTACATGACGAAGAGCAGCTGATGAAGCAATATGTGACGGCTATGCATGTCCCGTATGAAACATTGAACGCCAAGATCAATTCCATTGACCTGGAAGGACCAGAGCGGCTCAATATCGTCAAACGCGCCATGGAAATCTGTAACGATATCGCGGCCGGCAGACCGACGAAAGGGCTCTATA
Organism: Macrococcus bovicus; assembly: GCF_030376725.1. NCBI lineage: Bacteria > Bacillati > Bacillota > Bacilli > Caryophanales > Staphylococcaceae > Macrococcus > Macrococcus bovicus. The sequence continues at coordinate 1,395,388 of NZ_CP128470.1, read as the reverse complement.
TATATGGCAGCTTCGGTACAGGGAAGTCCTATATCCTAGGTGCCATAGCCAATCAGCTGAAGGAGCGGCACATCTATACGACCATCTTCTATGTGCCGGAATTTATCCGTGAACTGAAGAGCGGGTTCAACGACCAGACTTATACTGAGAAGCTGGACCGCGTCAAGAAAAGTCCTGTCCTCATGCTGGATGATATCGGTGCGGAAGATATGACGACCTGGGTGAGAGATGAAGTGCTGGGGCCGCTGCTCCATTACCGCATGATGAATCAGCTGCCGACTTTCTTCTCATCTAACTTCAACAAAGAAGAACTCAGATATCATTTCCAGAAGACCAAGGTAGGCGAAGAGAAGACGAAAGCGTACCGGATGATGGAACGCATTGATGCACTGACAGAAGCTTATCCGCTGAACGGAAAAAATTATCGCCGCTCTTGATAATTTCTGGGCGACGTGTATAATAGCATTATAGTCAAACAATTCAAACAATGATAAAAGGACATGAAACACGTCTATCATCATTTAGCGAGTCAGGGTAGGTGGAAGCCTGATTGATGGTCCGTCGTTTTACTCCCTTTTTTAATCGACATCTAATCCATGTCCGGCTCAAGACCGTTATCTTATGCAGAGTTGCCTTTATGGCGATTAGGGTGGTACCGCGGAATGACTCCGTCCCTTGTGGGATGGGGTCTTTTTGTGTTTAAAAAATAAAAGGAGTGTTTAGAATGAGTGAAATTAAGATCAAGTTTCCAGATGGTAATGAAAAAAGTTTTGAGAGTGGCATCACAACTGAAGAGATTGCAGCTTCTATCAGCCCGGGTCTGAAGAAGAAAGCACTGGCCGGCAAATTCAACGGTCAGATGGTCGACTTAACGACAGCTCTTGAAACAGATGGTGATATCGAGATCATCACACCGGATTCACCGGAAGGAATCGAGGTCCTTCGTCATTCGACTGCTCATTTAATGGCTCAGGCACTTAAACGTATTTACGGTGATGTTCATTTCGGCGTCGGTCCTGTGATTGAAGAAGGCTTCTACTATGACTTCGATATGCCGGAGAAGATTTCTGCTGATGACTTCGAGAACATTGAGAAGGTGATGAAACAGATCGTCAATGAGAATATCGCGATTGAACGTCGTGTTGTGTCGCGTAACGAGGCTAAAGAGGTCTTCAAAGATGATCCTTACAAGCAGGAACTGATCGATGCGATTCCTGAGGATGAGAACGTGACACTTTATTCACAAGGCGAGTTCACTGATCTCTGCCGCGGTGTCCACGTACCGTCTACAGCTAAGATCAAGGAGTTCAAGCTGTTATCAGTTGCAGGTGCTTACTGGCGCGGTGATTCCGACAATAAGATGCTGCAGCGTATCTACGGTACTGCCTTCTTCGATAAGAAAGACCTGAAAGCGCACCTCGAGATGCTGGAGGAGCGCAAGGAACGTGACCACCGCAAAATCGGTAAAGAGCTCGATATCTTCACTACAAGCCCGTTAATCGGAGCTGGCCTGCCGCTCTGGCTGCCGAACGGTGCCACTATCCGTCGTGAATTAGAACGTTATATCGTCGACAAAGAAGTCGCGCTCGGCTATGACCACGTCTATACGCCGGTCATGGGTTCTGTTGACCTGTACAAGACATCTGGTCACTGGGATCACTATCAGGAAGATATGTTCCCGGTCATGGAGATGGACAATGAAGCGTTCGTTCTTCGTCCGATGAACTGTCCGCACCATATGATGATCTATAAAAACAAGCCGCATAGCTACCGTGAGCTGCCGATCCGTATTGCGGAGCTCGGGACTATGCACCGTTACGAAGCAAGCGGTGCGGTATCAGGTTTACAGCGTGTCCGTGGTATGACTTTAAATGATGCGCATATCTTCGTGCGTCCGGATCAGATCAAAGACGAGTTCAAGCGAGTAGTACAGCTTGTCATCGATGTCTACGAAGATTTCAACTTCAAGGACTACAGCTTCCGTCTTTCTTACCGTGACCCGGAAGATACAGAGAAATACTTCCAGGACGATGAGATGTGGGAAAAAGCACAGGCGATGCTGAAAGAAGCGGTAGATGAGATGGGTCTCAACTATGAGGAGGCACCAGGGGAAGCTGCGTTCTACGGCCCTAAACTGGACGTTCAGGTCAAGACTGCACTAGGTAAGGAAGAAACATTATCCACTGTTCAGCTGGACTTCCTGCTGCCTCAGAAATTCGATCTGACTTTTATCGGCAGTGACGGTCAGGAACATCGTCCTGTGGTCATCCACCGCGGTGTCATCTCGACGATGGAGCGTTTTGTTGCCTTCCTGACAGAAGAATACAAAGGGGCTTATCCGACATGGCTTGCGCCGAACCAGCTTGAGATCATTCCGGTCTCTAACGAAGTGCATTATGACTATGCGCGTGCGCTTTATGATGAACTGAAGTCGCAAGGTGTCCGCTGTCATATCGATGACCGTGAGGAGAAAATGGGCTACAAGATCCGTGAGGCACAGATGCATAAGGTGCCTTATCAGATTGTTGTCGGTGATAAAGAAGTCGAGAACAATGAAGTCAATGTCCGTCAGTACGGCAGCAAGGATTCAGAGACAATGGAACGCGATGAGTTCATCTGGAAGATCGTGGATGAAATCCGTCTCAAAAAATAGTCTTGCAGAATCCGCTTTAGTGCGTTATAGTATAAAGAAATAAAATATTCCTCAAGAAGAGGTAGAGGTCGCGATGAAGAAGAGTAGTCTTGCTGATACGGTATCACGTAGCTGACGCAAGATGAAAGGCAACATCGCCGAAGTGGCAGACGTCTGATAACCGTCTGCTGCTGGGCTGATATAGAATATATATCAGACTGTCACATTTGTGATGCGCTACTGTTCCAATAGATAAGGTGCGCATCTTTAGATGTGCACCTTTTGTTGTGATAAGAATGGAGTGTCAAAATGAGTAATAACAATGAAGTACAAAGGTTGCTGAAACCGCGTCATATTTCGATGATCGCGATTGGTGGCTGTATCGGTACAGGTCTGTTCATGACCTCGGGCGGGGCCATCCGTGACGCCGGGCCGGGGGGTGCATTGCTCGGTTTCCTGATCATCGGTATCATGGTGTTCTTCCTGATGACGAGTCTTGGGGAGATGGCGACCTATTTACCGATCTCAGGTTCGTTCTCGACTTATGCGACGCGTTTTGTCGATCCGTCGCTCGGCTTTGCGCTGGGCTGGAACTACTGGTTTAACTGGGTCATTACTGTCGCAGCAGACGTCAGTATCGCCGCCAGTGTCATCAAGTACTGGGCGATATTTGATTTTCTGCCGGGCTGGGGCTGGAGTCTTGTCTTCCTGGCGCTGATATTCCTGCTCAATACACTCAGCGTCAAAGTATACGGTGAAAGTGAGTACTGGTTTGCGCTTGTCAAAGTCATCACTGTCATTCTCTTCCTGGTCATCGGCGTGCTGACCATCCTGGGTATTTTAGGCGGAGAATATATCGGCCTGAAAAATTTCACGACAGGTGAAGCACCGTTTCTCGGCGGCGGTCTGACAGGTTCATTCCTGACCATCCTCGGCGTATTCTTGGTAGCAGGCTTCAGCTTCCAGGGCACGGAACTTGTCGGCGTGACAGCGGGAGAATCAGAGGAGCCGGAGAAAACCATTCCTAGAGCGATTAAACAGGTTTTCTGGCGTATACTGATTTTCTACATTCTTTCCATATTTGTCATCGGGCTGATCATTCCTTATACCAACCCGAACCTGATGGGCGGGGACAGCATCTCCAAGTCACCGTTTACCCTGGTCTTTGAAAATGCCGGTCTTGCGTTTGCAGCTTCATTTATGAATGCGGTCATTCTGACTTCCATTCTATCTGCAGGGAACTCTGGCATGTATGCCTCAACCCGCATGCTCTATGCGATGGGGAAAGACGGTCTTGCTTCACGTAAATTCTCTGAAACAAACAAAAAAGGGGTGCCGATCCCAAGTCTGCTGGCGACTTTCGTTGTCGTGGTCATCATCTTCCTCGTGGAGCGCGTGGCAAGCGGTGCCTATGAGTACATCGTTGCGGCCAGTGGTTTAACCGGCTTTATCGCCTGGCTGGGTATTGCGATCAGTCATTACCGTTTCAGACGTGCATTCTACCGTCAGAATAAAGACTTATCTGTGCTGAAATATAAAGCGATGTGGTTCCCGTTCGGTCCGATTTTCGCCTTTATCCTCTGTCTCTTTGTCATCATCGGCCAGGATACAGACCTGATTTTACGTGGTAAGTTTGAATGGAACGGTTTCCTGATTACTTATATGGGTATTCCGATTTTCCTCGCGTTCTATATTTACCACAAAGTGAAATATAAAACGAAAAAAATTCCGCTTGAACAAGTGGATTTATCACAGGCTCATGATATGAGTGAATATGAAAAAATAGATGTTGACACGGTCAGATAATCCTGTTATTATTAAGTCTGTTGAATACGAAACGGACAAGTAGAAGCCTCCCGCTTCTCACCCGCAGAACGCCAAGAGCAGTGACCGGGTATATACATGGATACCATGTCTATTTTAGCGGGCGCTTTGCGCCCGCTTTTTTGTTCGTCTAGTAAATTTAATTTGGAGGTGTCAATCATAGCTAAAGATCAAACGCAAATCAATGACAAAATTCGTGCGAGAGAAGTACGACTCATCGGACATGATGGTGCTCAGTTAGGTGTGAAATCTAAGTTTGAAGCCATTGAAATCGCTGAACGTGTGAATCTGGACGTCGTTCTTGTTGCGCCTAACGCGAAACCACCTGTTGCCAAAATTATGGACTATGGTAAATTCAAGTTCGAGCAGCAGAAGAAGGATAAAGAAGCACGTAAGAAGCAGAAAGTTGTTGTCGTCAAAGAAATCAGGTTGAGTCCTACGATTGAAGAACATGACTTCAATACGAAGCTGAAAAATGCGCGTAAGTTCCTTGAAAAAGAGGACAAAGTCAAAGTATCAATCCGTTTCCGTGGACGCGCAATCACGCATAAAGAATTCGGTCAGCGAGTGCTTGAGAAATTTGCTGATGAGTGTAAAGATATCGCCACAGTAGAACAAAAGCCTAAGATGGATGGTCGCTCAATGTTCTTAATGCTTGCGCCAATCGTCGACAAAAAACAAAACTAGGAGGATAACGAAATGCCTAAAATGAAAACTCACCGCGGAGCAGCGAAACGTGTAAAAAGAACAGGTTCAGGTAAATTAAAACGTTCAAGAGCTTACACTTCTCACTTATTCGCTAACAAATCAACTAAACAAAAACGCGGTCTTCGTAAAGCGTCATTAGTCTCTAAAGGCGACCAAAAACGTGTTGCTCAAATGTTAACTTACGTCAAATAATAAAATCAGGATCTATTTAAGGAGGAATTATCATGCCACGAGTTAAAGGTGGAACGGTGACACGCGCTCGCCGTAAAAGAACCATTAAATTAGCAAAAGGTTACTTCGGTTCAAAAAGCACATTATACAGAGTAGCTAAACAACAAGTAATGAAATCAGGAAACTACGCATACCGTGACCGTCGTCAGAAAAAACGTGACTTCCGTCAATTATGGATCGCACGTATCAACGCGGCTGCACGTATGCACGATATCAGCTACAGCCGTCTGATGAACGGACTTAAATTAGCAGGTATCGACATCAACCGTAAAATGTTATCAGAAGTTGCCATCTCTGACGACAAAGCATTCGGTGAATTAGTTGAAGCAGCTAAAAAAGCATTAAACAAATAATATCTTTGCACCTATACGCCATGTATAGGTGTTTTTTTGTGGAGACAATGAAGTTTTGTCCTGTCCGATAAAAAATAAAATTTGTGAATTTAGTCACAATTAATCCTTTTATTCAAATAGTCTTTGAGTTAAAATGAAGGTGTGATCAGGAGGGGGGATTTCGTGCGAGGAATTATTTATATTGCACATGGTTCTAAGATGCCGGAAAAAAATGAGAAGTTCAGACAGTTTGTCGCTAAAGTCATCGCTGAACGACCTGAAACTGTCCAGCGCATCGCTTTTCTCGAGAAGGACGACGAGAACGTACCGCTTGTCGCCGGCGAGATGCTTGCGCTAGGCGTGACGGAATTTCTTGTCATGCCGATGCTGCTGTTCCCGGCCATGCATGCCCAGGAGGATATTCCTATGCAGCTGGCATCAGTGCTGAAAGGCAGAGCGACCTATCATATCGCTGAGTGTTTCGGCGATGAGGAAAGTGTCTGGCGGGTTGCTCTGAAGCGGCTTCAGTCGGCAGAAGGTCTGGTCATGGTCACCGCTCACGGCAGCAGGCGCTTCAGTAAACCGGACGTCATGCTGAAGGCGGTCGTAGCCCGTATGCAGGAGGAGACGAAGCAGCCGATTACTGCTGCCATGCTCTACGGCGCGCTCAGTTTCGAGGAACAGCTCAAGCGGCTTGACGCTGAGAGGATTACCATCATGCCCTATTTTCTGTTCGACGGTCATCTCGTCCGCAAGATCAAACGGCTGAGTCAGCCGTTCATAGCGGCAGGCAGGACCATTCAATTCACGGAGACGCTCGACCTGGATGAGTCAATGGTGAAAGCGGTCCTCAGCAGGCTGGAGGCACTTGATGTATCCTGTCATGCTTGACCTCACTCGTAAGAAGGTTGTCATCATCGGCGGCGGACGCATTGCGAGCCGAAAGGTCAGAGGGCTCGCCGGTGAAGGCGCAGACGTCACTGTCATTGCGCCTGAGATTGATGACACGATCCAGTCAGCCGGTGTCCGCATCATCCAGGAGCGGTTTGACCATGATTTATCGGCGTACGATATGATTTTTATTGCGACTGACGACCCTGAAGTCAACCGGCGGGTGATGCTTTGTGTTCTGCCGCACCAGCTGGTCAACGACTGCACGCATAAACAGAACTCCAATTTCTTTAATATGGCAAGCTTCCGCGTGGATGAGGCGCGGATCATGATTTCAACTGAGGGTAAGAGCCCTGAGAGAAGTAAGGCGCTGAAACATCAAATTCAGTCATGGCTAAGCGATGACATGAAATAAAGGAGAGAACCTCATGAAAGAAAAATTAGTAATGGTCGGTAATGGTATGGCGGGTGTTAGAACGATTGAGGAGATTCTGGATAGAGAGCCGGATCGTTTTGATATCACAATCATCGGGGAGGAGCCTTATCCGAACTACAACCGGATTATGCTGTCGAACATCCTGCAGAAGAAGATGACGGTGGAGGAGACTATCCTGAATGACTATGCCTGGTATAAGGAGCAGGGCATCACTTTACATAATGGTGACCGCGTCGAGGAGATTGACCGCGATAATAAGAAGGTGATCACTAAGAGTGGTGCGGTCTATGACTATGACAAGCTGATTATGGCGACAGGGTCTACAGCGTTCCTCTTGCCGGTGGACGGTGTTAAATTAGAAGGCGTCATCGGCTGGAGAACGATCAAAGATACAGAATATATCATTGAACAGGCAAGACATTACCGTAAGGCAGTCGTAATCGGCGGCGGTCTTCTCGGTCTTGAGTGCGCGCGCGGACTCCTTGACCAGGGCATGGACGTCACCGTTGTTCACTTAGGGGAATGGCTGATGGAGATGCAGCTGGACCGTAAGGCAGGCGAAATGCTGAAAGCTGACCTTGAGAAACAAGGCATGAAGTTCAAGCTGCAGGGCAATACGCAGGAAATCATGGGTCAGGACCGTGTTGAAGCGGTGCGACTGAGTGATGGCACGGTAATAGAGACAGATCTTGTCGTGATGGCTGTCGGCATCAGACCGGTAACGAAGCAGGCACGAGCAGCGGGTCTTGAAATCGGCCGCGGGATTGTCATTGATGACTTCATGGTCACAAGTGATCCGGACATCTATGCAGTCGGTGAATGCGCTGAGCATAACTCCAAGGTCTACGGTCTCGTCGCACCGTTATATGAGCAGGGCAAAGTGCTCGCAGACCATATTACGGGCCGCCCGACAGACGGTTACCACGGGTCAGCTACATTTACTTCTCTTAAAGTATCAGGCTGTGATCTGTTCAGTGCGGGCAAAATCTATGAAGGTGAGACCATCCGCGGCATTGAAGTCTTCAATGGCGTCGATAATGTCTACAAAAAAGTATTTGTTGACCAGGGCAAAGTCGTCGGTGCAGTTCTCTACGGTGATACGGAGGAAGGTAACCGCTTCTACAACATGATCAAAAAAGGCGAGACGATCGAGGACTTCACACTCGTCTCTTTACTGCATAAGGCAGGGGAAGTGGACGCCATTTCAGTCGCTGAGATGGCAGACGATGAGACCATCTGCGGCTGTAACGGAATTTCAAAAGGTCAGATCGTCACAGCCGTTCATGAAAAAGGGCTGACGACAGTCGCGGAAGTGACCAAGCATACGAAAGCAGGCGGCTCCTGCGGAAAATGTAAAGGTCAGATTGCTGACTTACTGGCGCATACACTGGGCGATGCTTTCAATGCAGGCGGGCCGACAGGTATCTGTGAATGTACAGAGCTGACCCGTGACCAGATTGTCACACAGATCCGCGCGAAAGGCCTTAAAACATCGAAGGAGGTCCGCAACGTCCTCGGCTGGCATAACGAAGGCGGCTGTGCGAAATGTCGTCCTGCAATCAACTACTATCTCAACATGGTATGGCCACATGAACACGAAGACGAGAAAGATTCGCGCTATGCGAATGAACGGTTCCGCGCGAACATCCAGAAAGATGGTACATTCTCAGTTATCCCGCAGATGCAGGGGGGCGTCACCAATCCGGATCAGCTGATCAAGATCGCGGAAGTCGCGAAGAAATACGATGTCGAGCTGCTGAAAATCACTGGGGCGCAGCGTATCGGTTTATATGGCATCAAGAAGGATGACCTGCCGAAAGTCTGGGCAGACCTCGATATGCGTTCAGCTGCAGCCTACGGAAAATCAACACGTTCCGTCAAGTCCTGTGTCGGTAAGGCTTTCTGCCGCTGGGGCACTCAGTATACAACGGACCTTGCCATCCGCCTGGAATCCACATTCGAATATATCGATACCCCGCATAAATTCAAGATGGGTGTCTCCGGCTGTCCACGCAGCTGTGTAGAATCAGGAGTGAAGGATTTCGGTGTCATCGGTGTTGAAAATGGCTTCCAGATCTATATCGGCGGTAACGGCGGGACTGAAGTCAAAGCCGCGACACTTTTGACGACTGTACCGACAGAGGATGACGTGATTGAGTTCTGCGGTGCGATGATGCAGTACTATCGTGAGACCGGTATTTACGGTGAGCGTACAGCGCCGTGGCTTGAACGTCTCGGCTTCGAGCAAGTCCAGTCAGTGCTGATGGATGAGGAGAAACGTCAGGCACTTCACGCCCGTCTGATGGATGCGAACAAAGATCGTCAGCATGAGCCGTGGAAACGTGTCATTGAGGATGAGAACGAAAGAAAAATCTTTGAAGTGGGGCGCGTATAATATGGAAAAAGTAAAGGTGTTCAATCTGTCAGACCTGAAACCGCAGATCGGCATGAAATGTTTCGTCGGTGATCAGGAGATCGGAGTCTTTCTGCTGGATGACGGCGAAATCAGAGCAGTGAGCAATCTCTGTCCGCACCAACAGGGCCCGCTAAGCGACGGCACAGTCTCCGGTCATCATGTCTTCTGCTCACTGCACGAACGTAAGATCAGCCTGGAGGACGGTAAGGTCCAGCCGCCGGATGCTGACGGCTGCGTTGAGACTTACAAGACTGAAGTGGAGAACGGTGAAGTTTTTATATGGGTGTAGGTAAAGTTTATTTCGTCGGAGCAGGACCGGGGGATCCCGGTCTTCTGACATTGAAGGCCAGAAGAGCCATTGAAAAAGCAGATGTCATCATCTATGACCGGCTCATCAATCCTATTCTGCTGCAGCTTTCAAAGCCGGACTGTAAGTTGATGTATGTCGGCAAAAATCCTGACGTCAAATACATGAAACAGGAGATAATCAATGCCATCATCAATCAGGAGGTTATAAAAGGACAGCAAATTGTAAGGCTGAAAGGCGGAGACCCGGCTATATTCGGTCGTCTGACTGAAGAGATTGAAAGTCTTGCAGACACTGATTATGAAGTCATTCCCGGAATCACAAGTGCCACGGCAGCCGCAGTTTACAGCGGTTTCCCATTGACGGACCGTGAGTACTCTCCTCATGTGACTTTTGCAACTGGTCATCTGCAGAAAGACAGTGTCAGAGAGATAGATTTCCAGGCGCTGGCAAAAGGCGGGACGCTTGCGCTTTATATGGGAATGAAGGAGCTGTCTAATATCGTCAGAGTCCTGATTGATCAGAACGGCGAATCGTTGCCTATTGCAGTCATCGGTCATGCTAGTTACGGTTATCAGAAGACCGTGATCAGTGATCTCTGTCATATCGAGCGAGCGGTGGCGGAAGAAGAAGTCTCACATCCCGCTATGATTATTGTCGGCGACGTGGTGAGATGTCGGAAGTCTGACTCCTGGTTTGAGAGGAAACTGAATTTCGGGCGTAAAATCCTGATAGTCAGCGAGACAGAAGTAGCGATTGATGATGTCCTCGAGTTGTTTGACGACGGGGGTTATTATTATTTAATCGATCAGCTGACGGATACAGCGCACTGCGCGAAATATGATGATGTTCACCGCGATGTCTTAAAGTCAGTGGTGTTCGATGAAATCAGCGGCACAGAGTCAGCGAAAGCGTTATTGAAGAAACAGTTCACTATTGAGTAAGCACACAGTGTCCAGTATAATAAATTTAACTTAACATTGGTGGCATATTATGTCGGCTTTCGTTTATTAATGACTGCAGCGCCTTCCACTTCGGAGGGTGCTTTTTTATTGGAGGAGCATATGAATATCAATCTACTGTTACTGGCATTAATCGCATTTCTGGCAGGTCTCGCTGAATTTGTCGTTGCCGGTATTATTCCGTATCTCGCTGCGTATTTTCATGTCACGACGGAGCAGGCTGGACTGCTGGTGACGGCCTTCGCCTTTATCTTTGCCGTGGCAGGCCCCGTTCTAATGATGATGACGAGCGCTGTCAAAAGACGGACGCTCTTGATCAGTTTTAATCTGCTCTTTATAGTCGGTAATCTGCTTAGTGTCATGAGCACTACTTACAGTATGATCATGCTGTCGAGGATTGTTCTCGCGGTCAATGTATCCATGCTGGTCGGTCTTGCTTTTTCATTGAGCGTCAAAGTGGTCAGGCCGTCGTTTCAACCGCGGGCAATCGGCATTGTCTTGATGGCGCTCAGCAGTGCCATGGTGCTGGGATCTCCGATAGGCATCTTTTTATCTTCTCTGTACAGCTGGAAGATACTCTTTGCCGGGATTGCTGGTCTGTCTGTTGTGACTTTCTTCATGACGCTGAAGTATTTTCCGGCTGAACTGGAAGTGGAGAAATTATCATTCAAGCATGATATGAAAGGCCTGTTCAGAAAAGATCTGCTGGCTGCACATTGCTACTCGTTTCTCTTTTTCACAGGTCAAAGTGTCTTCTATATTTATTTTTCGCCTTATTTAATACATGAGAAAGTCAGTGCGACTGTCATCAGTCTGCTCTTCATTGTCTTTGGCATCAGCGGGACGTTCGGCAGCGGTCTAGGCGGACTTATGACCGAGAAATTGGGCAGCAGGCGGGCGTTAGTGATTTTAAGTATAGTCTATACCATCGTCATGGCAGGTTTTCTTGTCTCAAGCTCTGTCAGCTGGCTGCTGGTCAATACATCGCTGCTTGGACTGGTCGGCTGGTCTATCAATGCGCCGACTCAGTCCTACTTGATTGAACGCTCCGAGAAATATGCGAGTATCAATCAGACAGTCAGCACGTCATTTGTGCAGCTTGGTATTTCATTCGGCGCCTTACTCGGCGGCATGATATTAAGCGAATCTGCCTCCTATACATTACTGATAATGTGGGCGGTCATTCTGCTGACAGGTACAGCAGGCGTGGCATTGCTATTATTTCACGTGTCAAAAGAGAAGAGCTTACCTTAAAGTTTCCTTAAAAATAAGAGAGAAATGAAATTTGACACCCTTTGTGCTGTAAAATAGAAAAAAATGGAGGGTGATCAGATGGACTTTCTGAAAAATCGTATCGTAGTCAGGATCATGGCAATGCTTGCAGTTATCGCCATTGTACTCTGCCTGTTCTTTCTGCTGGTTGAATGCAAGACCAATTTCGAAAATAGAATTGGGTATAGTCCGATCGTTAAAATGAATATCGAACCATTGTCAAAACTGAATGTGGAGTTCAGGGAACTGAAGGAGTAATGTGTACGTAACGTCCCGCAAAGTGAATCTGCGGGACGATACAGATGAGGAAGCGGCATTCAAGTGTGCGTAACGTCCCGCAAAGTGGATCTGCGGGACGATACAGATGAGGAAGCGGGCATTCAAGTGTACGTAACGTCCCGCAAAGTGGATCTGCGGGACGATACAGATGAGGAAGCGGGCATTCAAGTGTGCGTAACGTCCCGCAAAGTGGATCTGCGGGACGTTACTGATGGGAAAGCGGTATTTAAGTGTGCGTAACGTCCCGCAAAGTGGATCTGCGGGACGTTACTGATGGGAAAGCGGTATTTAAGTGTACGTAACGTCCCGCAAAGTGAATCTGCGGGACGATACAGATGAGGAAGCGGCATTCAAGTGTACGTAACGTCCCGCAAAGTGAATCTGCGGGACGTTACTGATGGGAAAGCGGCATTCAAGTGTGTGTAACGTCCCGCAAAGTGGATCTGCGGGACGTTACTAGTTTTTCAATGCACTATAAACTGTGGCCCGGTTCTTATAGTGCATCTGAAAGTTTTCCTTTAATACGCGTGTAATCGCTTTTGGACACATTGCAGTCCATTCATCAATTTCCTGGCGACTGAGCGGCGCATTTTTCAGTAACAGCATTTCTTCAATAGTCGCTTGAAGGACAATCTTTTTATGTTCACTGAACCCGCACTGACATCGAATTTTTTTCAAGCCTTTCTCACTTTTTAATCCTATATACCGGCATCGCGGACAGCGGATGCCTTTTTTCATGTCCTGAAAAGGATAGTAGAAGATACGTTCATGCGGATGAGTGGATTGATGATTCATCAGCATGAATTGCGCCAGTCGTTCTTCTTCTCTGGTCGGCTGATAATCCTGGCTGAAAAACTGAATAACTTCCTCGACTTGAGACGGTTTAACGATTTGAGGATCAGCGCTGTCCTCCAGTAACGTTAACTGGGGATGAATAAAAACGATACGACTGACCACTTCATTCTGAAAACCATGTTCCCTTAGAAGTCTCGTCAAATAAAAGTCAGCGCGGTTTAACTGAGAGAGGATATCCTGATAGTAGTACTCACCCTCCGATACAAACTGGCGACCGCTCCGCCTGACAGTGCCTGTATAATTCTTGATATCAAAATGATAGACTTTTCCGTTATACAGATGAATGAAATCGAATTGTGCGAGCGCAGGACTGTGCAATGACAGATCCCAGAGCTTAAGACCTCCGCACCTATGTGCGCGCTCGTAGTAATGACGCTCACCCTCATAACCCTTTAAATAATTTTTGAGTACTCTGTCATCGGACCGGTTTAATGTGATTCGCTTATCAGCTGCCATTAAATAGTGGATATAATCAGATGGCTGGTGCGTCTTCAGAAACATCTCTTCACCTCACATCCACTATAAGCCCTGTACTCGTATTCTGACAAACCGGCAGAGGTAGGGCTTTCCTGCAGAATTTCATTTTCTGCCGGCGTTTCATCATAAACTGCAGGAAAATACAGACCATTTATGACGAAATATTCTAAAAACTAAAATTTAATCATGCTATACTTAAATTAACAAAAAGGGGGATGACGATGGAACAACTGGACTTATTCAAAAGACTGACAGACTGCAATGCAGTATCCGGCTTTGAACGGCCGATGACGAATTTGATGCGTGAATATCTGGAGCCGCTTGCGGACGATGTGATCACTGATAACACCGGCAGTATCTTCGGCCGTAAAGGAGAGGGGCGGCACGCCATTATGCTGGCGGGTCATCTGGATGAGATTGGCTTCATGGTAACGGCCATTACGGATGACGGCTTCATCAAGTTCACGAATCTCGGCTACTGGTGGGCAAACGTCATGCTGAGCCAGAAAGTGACAATCACCGGCAGTAAAGGAGATATACGAGGCGTCATCGGCGGCAAGCCGCCGCATGTTCTCGGGGTCAAGGAGAAGGAGCTGGCAGCAGAAGTCAGCAATATGTTCATTGATATCGGTGTTGACTCCAGGGAAGAAGCACTTGCTGCAGGTGTACGTATCGGGGACCCCATTACGCCGTACAGTGAGTTTGAGGTGATGACCAATCCCGATTACTTACTCGCGAAAGCCTGGGATAACCGCTTCGGCTGCGCACTCGCGGTGGAAGCCCTGAGAGATAATCCTGAGCCGAACCTCACGCTTTACTCAGGTGCGGTGACGCAGGAGGAGACACTGTCACGCGGGGCGAAGACAGCGGCCCATAAAGTGAAGCCGTCACTCGCCATCGCACTGGACGTCGGCATCTGTGCGAAGACACCGGGGATGACAGGAAATGCCAAGATGGGCGACGGGCCGATCATCGTGCTTGTCGATGCGTGGCATATCGGGCATCCGACGTTCAGACAGTTCGTGACGGACGTTGCGGAGAAGCATGGCATTAAGGTGCAGTTCGATTATCTGACAGGCGGCTACACAGATGCCGGCCATATCGCACAGAGCTTTGACGGTATACCGGCCATTACAATCGGTGTGCCGACCCGTTACATCCATTCGAATGTCTCGATGATGAACCGCCGTGACTATAACGGTGCGCTTAGCCTCATCAACGCTGTCCTCGCAGAGCTGACAGATGACTTGGCTGACCAGATCATAGACCAGACGTACGAGGGATTGGCATGATAGTCATCGTTCTGCTCTTCACACTCTTCGCCTGCTATCTGATGAGTGGGCGTGGCTCATTTCTGATTGCCGGCTTCAACACGATGTCAGCGGAACAGAAGGCACGCTACGATGAAAAGAAACTCTGCCGGCTGACCGGTGTTCTCATGCTGGCAGCAGCACTGTACTGTGCCCTGATGGAATTCACGGCATTGAATGCAGTCATGCTGACGGTGCTGTTCGGCCTGCTCATCATACTCTTTGTCACTGCCGTTAACTTTACGGATATCGTCAAAAAATAAAAGACTGCCGCGGCAGTCTTTTTTTATAGCTCAATATCAATATCCAGCATCTGTACTTTCAGCAGATCTAAAATGCCGCTTGAGGCACTCGGGAAGGCGAAGATCATCATATTCAGTTCACGTGCTGACATCTTCTTCTCGACAATGAAAGTCATGATATTGATGAGGTCATCTGCTGCGTGGCCATAAATCGCTGCCCCTGCCACATGTTTTCTGTTATCCAGGGCAAAGACCATCTCAGCATCTGTTTCATTCTTATATTCAAAGCGGAGATTCTCTCCGAACTTGATGGTTTTGATTTTATAGCCTTTTTCTTCTGCTTCTACGATTGGCATGCCCACCTGTGCGATACGGGGCAATGTATAGGCGACAGATGGAATAGCCGGATATTTAATAGGTAGTAGTTCCAGTGCTTTTACAGGGTTGAGTAAGTTTGCTTCACGTGCCATGATCTGCAGGGCGATATAATTGGATTCAAAGGTGGCAGTCGGCGTGAGCTTCGGAATTTCTTTATCGAGGACATCCCCGCTGGCATAAATATTATCGACAGAGGTAAGCAAGTGTTTGTTGACTTTGATGCCTTTCTTGCTGTATGCGATCCCTAATTCATCGAGTCCGATGTTCTCCACATTCGGAATACGTCCTGTTGCATCGACAATATAGTCCGTGTCAATCGTGAGGCCTGACTCAGTCGTCAGCTTATAGCCGGTTTCAGTCTTCTCAATGCGCGCTGTCTCTTCATTATAGTGAAACGTCACATTTTCCTTGGCAAGTTTGTCAGCCAGCTTTTTGACATACGGCTGATGGAAAGGTTTTAAAATCTGGTCGGAGTGACTGATGACATGCACTTCTGACCCGAACTTGCTGGCGATTGAAGCGAATTCGATACTGATGTAGCCGCCGCCGATAAACGTGATGTGTTCTGGAAAAGACTCTAGATCCATAAAGTCACGACTATCATGCAGATATTCCTTGCCTGTCACATCAAGGAAATGGCTGCGCTGTCCTGTCGCGATGACGATATATTTTGTCCCGTAGTCCACACCATCAACCGATACAGTATGTTTATCTTTGATGACGCCATGACCGGAAATGATATCAATGCCCATCTTGCTGAATAACTTCTCGAGTCCATCTTTCTGCGGATCGATGACTTCATGTTTGTAGCGCATCAGATTCTCCCAGTTGACGGCCGGCTGGTGGTCAAAGATATCACCGAGACGTTCCATGTCTTCAAGTATTTCAAATGGGCCTTCCAGCAGGATTTTCGGATTACAGCCATAGTTCGTACAGGTCCCTGCCAGTGTATCCTTCTCGATCAATGCGACTTTCTTATGAGCCTGTGTCAGAGCGACAGCTGCGTGCCATGCTGCATGACCGCTGCCGATGAAAATAACGTCATAGTTCATCATAGAACCTCCTCAAGTGTCATATCTCTCTGTTCCCTTTTTATGGATGCTTAATCCATCTGTAAGGAAAAAGCGAATTAAGTTATAATGAAGATAACCAAGAAATCGGAGGCGTGAAAAGATGGAACTCATTGAATCAGTACAGAACACAAGAATCAAGAACATCGCCAAACTGCATACCCGTAAAGACCGCAAAAAAGCGCAGCAGTTCTTAGTGGAAGGCTATCACCTTGTAGAAGAAGCCGTGAAAAGCGGGATAGAAGTCGTGACGATTCTGAGCGTCAACCCGGGAGATATCTCACAGGAAATGATCGCCGGCAGCAAAGAACAGTTCCAGATCACATTCAAGATCGCAGAGAAACTCTCACAGACAGAATCACCGCAGGGCATCTATGCCGTCTGCAACATGCCTGAGCAGCAGATAGGCACCTTCAAGCAGCTGATCTATCTGGACCGCATACAGGACCCGGGGAACGTCGGGACCATTATCCGTACAGCAGACGCCGCAGGATATGACGGTGTCGTCATCTCCAAAGGGACGGTCGACATCTATAACGACAAAGTGCTGCGCTCAAGTCAAGGCAGTGTCTTCCATATACCTGTCATTGAAGCGGACTTCCATGATATCAGAAAAGATTTCAGCGGCAAGATTTACGGGACGTCACTGAAAAACGGTCAGAACTACAAAGAAGTCGAACTGGCTAAGGAATTTATTCTGGTGCTGGGGAACGAGGGACAGGGTGTAGATGAACTTATCTTGAAAGAAACAGATGAGAACTTGTTCGTGCCGATCTACGGACAGGCAGAAAGCTTGAATGTCGCAGTCTGTGCCGGCATTCTGATGTATCACTTGAAGTAACCTTAAAGTTTCCTTAAAAATACAGAAAATGTTATTTTAATCCACCTCAATCGTTTATACTGTAAATAAACGATTGAGGTGGATTTTTATGAATTTCAGAGAAAGATGGGATGCATACAGTCGTAATTTTACAAATACAACAGCCCCTATTCAATACGAAGAATTTGTCAAGCTCGAACAGTTCGGCAGAGTACTGTCATTACCGTTCTTATTGCTGATTTTCATAGGTCTGCTGGCATTTGATATACAGGGTCCTGCGATGATTGCAGTGTTTGCCAGTTATTATCTGGTGAGTTTTGTCCTGACTTATGCTGTTCATGTCAGGATGTTTCATGCGAGAGGGCGATCACCCCTGTTCTTTAATGTCCTGCACGGCCTTGGATTTATAGGCCTTTTCATTTACCTGGTATTCTGTCTAGTCACACATCAAGAAGTTCGTTTAGATATTGTCTTGATCTTGCTCTTGATACCTTCTTTAACGACGATGGGAAACTACTTTTTAAAATAGAGAAGAGGATATAAATGGAGAACAAAATAACATGGCATGAAGCTTACAGGGATTATTTTAGCAATTTCTTCAATCCACATGCTCCTATATCTGAAGAAATGTATAGTCAGCATCGCTGGGTCACATTGCCGATTTCAATGATAGTGATCGCTGTATTCATCTTGGTTGGTCAGCAACTGGATTTATTTACGACCATAGATTTTGATATGCCGCTAAAGAAGTTTCATGAACTTAAAGTGCATGAGTCGTTCGTGATGGGCATCTATCTAACTATTCTGATATTTTTCATGCAACTACCTTCTTTGCCGAGTGAAATCAGAATGTTCTATGCCAGAAAAAAGAAGCCTACAAGCTATCTCATGGTGCTGATCGGCTCACTGGTGGCCTCTTTGTTATTTGTCTATATCATGTATAAAATGGAACAGATGAATACAGCTTTCTTAGTATTAATCTTTTTTTCATTTATCCAGTTTTTCAGTAATGACCGTGCACTTAGAAAAGAGAAGACTGAACGGCTGAGGAAGGAGTATTGATATGGCGAGAGAATTGACCTGGAAAGAAATCATTCATGACTACATAACGAACTTCTTCAGACCGAAGGCACCGATCAGTGCTGCGATGTATCAGTCCCATAAGACATTATTAGGGATACCTTGCGCATTGATTATGATTGCGTGGCTGATTTTCAATCTGACCCATGACATTTATACAGACAGTTTTGATCAGTTACCGCTTGATAAGCAGAGACATTTAGAAGCGCTGGACTCATTTAGAAGTAATCTGTTCTTTCTGTCACTGATCGGTCCTTTTCTGGTGCTGACATTGTCATCTGAACTGAGAATGTTTGCTCAACGGCGTAAAAGCGCATGGCCGTACCTGACTGTGCTGCTTATCTGGCTATTCGGTAGCTTGCTTTACTTTTACGTCAATTATTCAAGAGACCTCCAGAGTCAATCCATATTGTCATTTGTAGGCATGTGGGGACTGATTTTTATGAGTAATGCTCAATATGTCCAGCAGCGGCTGAAGCGGAGTAAGTCGAAGCGCACTCAATAATTCTGAGAAATATTCATGACATAGATAGATATAATATATGCTTTACAAAATCAATCAATGACAGACAGAAGTTCATTGATGGCTTTAAACCATCGGATATAAAAAACTGTAGGGGGTATCAGTTATTTGCGCAGTTATCAAGAAATGATCGATACAATTCTCCAAGTAGCGAATGAAGATAATCGGATTGAAGGCGTGTTGCTTAATGGGTCAAGAGCTAATCCGAATAGTCAGAGCGACCGCTTTCAGGATTATGATGTCGTTTATATTACTGACCATGTCAATGAGATCGTTCAAGATGACGACTGGATCAATCAGTTTGGTGAGGTATTAATCAAGCAGCTTCCAGACTATAATCCTTACGTAAAGGATTATAGTGTATTCGGCTACCTTGTACACTTTAAAGATTTAAATAGAATAGATTTGAGATTGATGAAGCCTGATTTATTGAGTACTCAGATTAATGATGCTTATTCCATCGTCTTATTAGATAAAAACAACCGATACAGCCATCTTAATTTCAATCAGGAATCAGAATTATATTCTACGAAGTTGTGCAGTGAATTTGAGTTCCAGCAAATTACAAACGAAATATACTGGGTGAGTACTTATGTCATAAAAGGGATAGCACGCGAAGATTTAATATATGCTGAGTTCATGCTGTCTAATCCGGTCAAGAAAGCATTTATCGAGCTGATTAAACAATGGATATTGACTGATAACAATAGGGAAGAATTGAACTTTGGTAAGGTTAATCAGGCAATACTGAATGACCTAAAGGATAAAGAAGCATTCATTCAGCTATACTGTAATCAAAATCTTGAAGCGATTGAAGATAATGTTAGATATATCATTGAACAGACACATAGGCTCGCCGGCCAAATTGCGAAAAAACAAGGCTTCAAGTATAGAGATGAAGAGTATAAAGCAGTTAAATATTATTTAGAACAAATTCTATAAGGTGGAGGTCCTTATGATAAACAAGACGAGTGCAAGAAATAGCTGATGAAATTAAGCAGCTGTCTGGGGTCAGAAAGTCAAACATTTGAAAGTAATGACACCTCGTACTAAAATTAAGGATGGAAAATGAAGTAAAGCCAGGACTATAAAGGAGATGACGATATGAGTATCATAACTGAAGAAGAAAAGGTTCAGATATTATCAGATATTATCGCTATCAGAAGTGTGAATGACAATGAACGTGCAGTGTGTGAATATCTTCAGGAATTGTTGGGTCAACATGATATAGCCTCCACTATTGAAGATATCAATGCAAGCAGAGCGAATTTAATCGCAGAAATAGGTGAAGGGCGACCTGTGCTGGCTTTTTCCGGTCATATGGACGTCGTTTCAGAAGGTAACAGTGATAACTGGAAGTATGACCCTTTTGAGATGACAGAAGATGAGGGCAAGCTGTATGGTCGTGGCACTGCTGATATGAAGTCAGGGTTAGTGGCGCTGGTCATTGCGATGATTGAACTGAAGAAAGAGAATCTTCTGAAGCATGGGACTATCCGGTTGCTTGCGACAGCTGGCGAAGAAATGGAACAGAAAGGATCAGAGCAGCTTTATCACAATGGTTATATGGATGATGTGGACGCGCTGATCATCGCTGAACCGTCAGAATCAATGATAGCGTATGCACACAAAGGATCGATGAATTTCCAGGTGAGCTCCAAAGGGAAATCAAGTCATAGCTCTGCTCCGTTTATGGGTCAAAACGCCATCAAACCTTTAATAGAATTTATCGGGGAAGTTGAAGATAGATTCAATCAAGCTGTAAGCCATAAAGAATTCAAAGAACTGGATTTTTCTCCTCTTTCGCAGGCAGCTAAAAAGAAATTTAATAAAGAGATCAGCAGTGATGCCTTAGGTGCAGCGATACTGACCAACACCATCATTCAAGGCGGGAACCAGGTTAATTCTATACCTGAATATGCTGTAGCTGACTTTAACGCGAGAACAGTGCCTGAATTCGACAATGATGAACTGCTGAAGTTGTTCAAAGATGTGATTGAAGATAAAAAAGGAGAAGGGAATCTGAATCTAAAGGTAACCCTCAATCTGCCACCTGTCCTCACAGCAAAAGACAACAGGTTAGTCACACTTGCCAAAACATACGGTGAACAACATCTGGACAATGCCATCCTCGTCTCTCCGACGATGGGCGTGACAGATGCTTCCAATCTGATGAAAGGGAAGGATGTCGATTTCCCGCTGGTCATCTTTGGACCGGGGAACCCGGCAATGGCTCATCAAACAGATGAATATGTTGAAAAAGAGACCTATATCAAGTTTATCGAGATCTATAAAGAAATCGCAACAGACTATTTAGGTGAAGAAACTAATTAATTCCGCTTTCTAACATCGGCTATAAGAGAAGTACTTGCTTTATGAAGTACTTCTTTTTTTATTAGTAAAACTTCAATTAATATCAGATATCCGTAGCGATTACAAGAAAGCCATATGATCGTTCTTCTAATCGGAAATTGGATATAATATTCCGCTTGAAGATGTGATGACGTTATTTGAATAATGGAAAAGAGGGGGTGGCAATATGTCAGCTATTATGAATGAAATCATTATCAATCCAGAAGGTATGACTCCATTTTTTCAAGTTTATTCTGAAAAGAGAGTGAGGTTTTCATGGGACAAGCTAGATAAAAATGTAGTAACGGATTTAGTTCACACTATATTTAGAGATACGCAAATCACGATGACCGTCCTGATAGGCTGTTCTTATGAACTGAGTTTTGTTAAAGAGAAAACGGGGATTGGAAAATTTTTTACCATCACTAACTGGAAAGAAAAATTTATTGATTCAGAAGACCGTGAATTTCAATTTGTCATGGCTCAGATTGAAAGAATCAAGATGGATGAAATCATCAACTATTGCGTGAAGATAAAAAATGGCCATCCACAAGCATACATCACATTTAACGATGAGACCTCGTTGCTTTACGTGAGTACGGATGTGATGGATATTGTCAGTCAGGATAAGAGCTTGATTACAGATCTCAAAAAGAAATATCATGGTATAGTCGATGTATATTGGGAAGCATGAGCTGATAGAAATTGATATCTATAAGGGGGATTAAGGTGACTAAGCACAACTTTTATGACGGGGATGGATTGTTTGAAGAGTTCAGTAAAATCAGAAGTAATGAAGTGAATTTCAATGATATGGTTGAGACGCCTATTCTACTTAAGATGCTGCCGGACTTAGCGGGAAAATCAGTGATTGATATCGGGTGCGGCATGGGACAGCATGCGAAACAATATGCTGAATCGGGCGCAAAATCAGTGCTCGGTATTGATATCTCCGACAAGATGCTGAGCGTCGCTAAAGAGAAGTATTGTTCAGATAATATTGAATATAAGAGGCTGGCGATGGAAGATATCAGTGAGATTAATGATACATTTGATATTGTGACGAGTTCACTGGCCTTTGATTACGTGAAAGACTTTGATAAACTCATGGCTGATATTTACCAGATCATGCATGAAGGCTCTGAATTTATCTTCAGTACATCACATCCGATTGTCACCGCCTATGACCAGACATATCCGCGCTGGACGCGAAATGAGAGTGGCGACAAAATTTATGCTAATCTCTATCAGTATTTCGTTGAAGGAGGGAAGCAGTTTCCTTGGGGCGGTGATGATATCATCACCTATCACCGTACAGTAGCGAGTATGATCAACTCAATCATCAAGGCAGGGTTTACGCTCATTGAATGTCAGGAATCTCTGGCGGATGCAGAACTGCGCGAAAGATATCCTGAAGTATTTGCGGGTACGATTCATCGACCAGATTTTATTTTCTTTAAGTGTGTTAAATAATAGGTAAGCCAAATTATGAAGAAAGTTTTTATTTTTAACTCTGATCATATTTAATATGATGTGTATTGCTGGTATTACTATACGTTTATTTAGTGAAAAGATGCAGAAGAAAAGTAGCGGATTAAAGAATGATAATCCGAAAAGTTAATGCTACAACTTGGACCTTTCAATGTATTGCCTTATCATGAATTTATCGAGTAAAGTCAGCATATCAAGCCGAACCCCTCACTAGTGGAAGTAGTGAGGGGTTTTTGGCCTCTCATTGAATGTTCGTCAATGGAAGTCAGGACGACATACAAATGATACTATGTGCGCATTTGAAGCTATCATTTTACAATCCATTTTTACTATCTTTATCTTCATCCTGACTTGATTGTCCTCCTTTTATCTCCTATAATGAATAGGAAATGAATAACTAACCGATAAAAAGACGGGATTGATAGTTTTTGTCCAGAGAGTGGTCGACTGTGGTGTGACGATCATCTTAAGCTATGTTTCTTTTCATCTTTTTGGTTGCTTAATAAGAAGTTAAGCCGGATATGCCCGTTATGCATGAATGAAGTGTATGCTTAGGCATAAATTTGGGTGGTACCGCGGAAGTCTTTCGTCCCTTTGTAGGATGCGAGGCTATTTTTTTATTTATTTTTAAGGAGGATTATGATGGAACTTAAAGAAAAGTTAAGTGCATTGCAGCAGGAAGCACTGGCGAAAGTAAATGACGCGAGTGATGCGCAGGGGCTGCAGCAGGTGAAGGTGGAGTATCTCGGCAAGAAAGGGATCATCACCGGCTTGATGAAAGAGATGAAGTCTCTGCCAAACGAGGAGAAGCCGATGTTCGGTCAGCTTGTCAATGAGGCACGCCAGGCGGTTGAAGCGGCGATGACGGAGAAGGATGCTGAGCTTAAAGAGAAGGCGATCAATGACAAGCTCGCGAATGAGACGATTGATATTTCTCTGCCGGGCCGTCAGTTCAATGTCGGCAGTGCGCATCCTTTGACGAAGATTGTCGAGGAGCTTGAGGATTTATTTATCGGTCTCGGCTACGAGGTCGTTGAGGGCTATGAAGTGGAGACGGATTACTATAACTTTGAAGCGTTAAACTTACCAAAATCGCATCCGGCGCGTGATATGCAGGATAGTTTCTATATCACTGAGGAGCTCCTGATGCGTACGCATACGTCTCCTGTACAGGCACGAACGCTTGAAAGCCGCAAAGGTCAGGGTCCTGTTAAAATTATTTGCCCAGGTAAAGTTTATCGCCGTGATAGTGATGACGCGACGCATAGCCATCAGTTTACGCAGATTGAGGGGCTGGTTGTTGATGAGAACATCAAGATGAGCGACCTGAAAGGAACACTGGAGCTGTTCGCGAAGAAGATGTTCGGGGCTGAGCGCGAGATTCGTCTCCGTCCAAGTTTCTTCCCGTTTACAGAACCATCTGTTGAAGTCGATATCTCATGCTTCAAGTGTGGCGGCGCCGGCTGTAATGTCTGCAAAGGTACAGGCTGGATTGAGATTCTCGGTGCCGGCATGGTGCATCCGAATGTGCTTGAGATGGCAGGATTTGATTCAGAGAAGTACTCAGGCTTTGCGTTCGGGATGGGGCCGGACCGAATCGCGATGCTGAAATATGGAATCGAAGACATCCGTCACTTCTATACGGATGACCTCAGATTCCTTGAACAGTTCAAAGCAGTAGAAGATGGAGGTAGTGAACATGTTAGTCAGTAAAGAATGGCTGAATGAATTTGTCCGCGTCAATGTGCCGGTTGAGGAACTGGCTGAGAAGATCACGAGAAGCGGGATTGAAGTAGAAGAGATCACCGATTATACGAAAGACATCAAGAACCTGGTTGTCGGACATGTGCTGACGAAAGAAAAACATCCAGATGCTGATAAACTGAACGTGACGACTGTGGACGTCGGTGACGAGACACTGCAGATTGTCTGCGGTGCACCGAATGTCGAAGCGGGACAGTATGTCATCGTCTGTAAGCCGGGCGGCCGTCTGCCGGGCGGTATTAAGATCAAGCGCGCAAAATTACGCGGTGTCGAGTCAAATGGGATGATCTGTTCACTCGGCGAACTCGGTATTCCGAAGAATCTGGTGCCTGAACAGTATGAGTCAGGGATCTTCCATTTTCCTGAGGAAGTGACACCGGGAACAGATGCGCTTGAAGCGTTATTTTTAGCGGACGGTGTCATGGAGTTCGGTCTGACCCCTAACCGTGCAGATGCGATGAGCATGCTCGGTTCAGCTTATGAAGTCAGTGCATTGTACGAAGAGGAGATTGAGTTCCCTGAAGCAGAATTAGAGGAAGCCGGGAACGCAGCAGATACGCTTGCGATTAAAATTGATGATGCTGAGGCATCGCCTTATTATGCGGCGCGTGTCGTTCAGAATGTGGTCATCAAGCCTTCACCGACCTGGATGCAGATGCGTCTGATTAAAGCGGGTGTTCGTCCGATCAATAATGTCGTCGATGTCTCGAACTATGTCATGATGGAACTCGGTCAGCCGCTGCACATGTTTGATGCTGATCAGATCGGCTCACAGAAAATCATTGTCCGTTATGCTCGTGACGGCGAAACAATGACGACACTTGATGATAAGGAACGCGTACTGACATCAGAAGACATCGTGATTACGAACGGCACTGCCCCGA
Source organism: Macrococcus bovicus (assembly GCF_030376725.1). NCBI lineage: Bacteria > Bacillati > Bacillota > Bacilli > Caryophanales > Staphylococcaceae > Macrococcus > Macrococcus bovicus. Next base: position 1,369,852 of record NZ_CP128470.1, on the reverse strand, counting down.
TTGCGCTGGCCGGTGTTATGGGCGGTGATTTTTCTGAAGTGACTGCCAATACGACAAATGTTGTGATTGAGTCTGCACTCTTCAATCCGGTCAATGTCCGTAAGACGTCACGTCAGACGGGACTTCGTTCTGAAGCATCCAGCCGTTTTGAAAAAGGCGTGGCACCAGAACGCGTCAATATGGCACTTGACCGTGCAGCGTTCCTGCTGCAGGAACATGCTGCTGGGAATGTGCTCGCAGGTATTGTTTCAGCAGGGGAACTGCCGGAACTTGAAACAACGGTGCAGATCACGACAGATGAAGTCAATAACTTGATCGGTTTTGATCTCTCGAATACAGAAATCAAGAATATCTTTGAACGTCTCGGCTTTGATTCACAGGTGGACGGGGATGCCTTCAATGTTCATGTACCGTCCAGACGCGGCGATATCACCATCAAGGAGGACCTGATTGAGGAAATCGCACGTATCTATGGCTATGATGAACTACCGTCGACTCTCCCGATCACGAATACGAACAAGCGTGTCGGTCTGACGGCTTATCAGACCAAACGCCGTGCAGTGAAATCGCTGCTTGAAGGACTGGGACTGAACCAGGCGATTACTTATGCGCTTGTTTCAGAAGAGAAAGCTCAGCAGTTCACGGCTAAAGAGCATGAGACAGTCAAATTAATGATGCCGATGAGTGCAGATCACGCCGTTCTGCGTCAAAGTCTGCTGCCTCATCTGATCGATGCCGTTCAGTATAATAATGCCCGTCAGATGAAGGATGTCGCGTTATACGAAATCGGCAACGTCTTCCATGGCCGCGGTGCAGAACAGCCCGTAGAAGTGGAGCAGCTGGCGGGTATTATCACCGGTCAGTTCAGTGCGACAGAATGGCAGGGTAAAGTGGAGCCGGTTGATTTCTTCGTGGTCAAAGGCATCGTTGAAGCATTGGGTGAGAAACTCAGCGTCCAGTTCTCATACGTACGTGCTGAACTGAGTGACCTGCATCCGGGAAGAAGTGCACAAGTACTTTTGAACGGGGAAGTTGTAGGGGTTATTGGTCAGCTCCATCCACTTGTGGAACGTGCGCATGACCTGAAGGACACTTACGTCTTTGAACTGAACTTGCAGCGCATCCTGGAAGAAACGAGCGCTGTGAAATATCATCTGATTCCGAAGTTCCCGGGTATCTCCCGTGATATCGCGCTTGAGGTTGACCGTCAGCGTGCGACAGGTGAACTGATTGACATCATCATGCAAGCGGATAATAAATATCTGCAACGTGCGACAGTTTTTGATGTCTACGAAGGTGAGCATATCGCAGATGATAAGAAATCTGTTGCCATCCGGATGGAATTCCTGAATCCGGATGAGACGTTGAAAGATGAAGATATCCAGCCGATTGTCGATCAAGTCCTTGATAACTTGACGCAGGCAGGCGCGAAATTGCGCGGTTAATCAAGATCTTTGAAATTGAGAGACATGAATCAGCAGCGTTAATCAAACTTGATCGCCAGTAATATTTGTGGTAACTAGAAGGCCGAACATCAACAAAGGTGTTCGGCCTTCTTCAATATATTTGTTATAATGACACAAAAAGGGGGATGAAGATGAAACGTATTTTAGCGGTGCTGGTCAGTCTGTCTGTCCTGACAACAGGGCACGAGGCAGATGCGGCGAGCTGTAAAATCAATGTCAGCTATAATCAGCAGCTTTACAGGATCGACGGGCTGCCTATCGCCAACAAGCAATATGGTATGGCAAGAAGCTATAATCCTGGAGCGAGTAAGGCGATGGTAGAAGCTTATAAGAAGATGAAGGCAGCTGCGCTCAAGAAAGGAATCGTGCTGGACGTTGTCGGGGCGCCGGGTGCCTATGGCTTTAGAAGTTATGAGACGCAGAAACAGCTGTACAATCAATACATGAATCTTTACGGCTTTAGCTATGCCTCAAAGATCTCAGCGAGGCCCGGTACAAGTGAACATCAGCTTGGTCTGGCAATGGATATTCGGGATGGTACGAATTACGGGACACTGAACACCGCTTTTGAATATACAGCAGCCTCGAAATTTATCCGGGAGAATGGTCAGCGTTATGGTTTCATCGTCCGATATTTAAAAGGCAAAGAAGCCATTACTGGTTTTATGTATGAACCTTGGCATATCCGCTATGTCGGTGTGACGCATGCGACGCGCATCAAGAAGGATAACGTCACGCTGGAAGAATATCTCGGTATCGCCGGCCGCAAGAAATTAGGAGCCGGTCAGTATCAATCGAATGGGACCCTATGCAAATATAAAAGGTAAGGACCAGGAAGTCCTTACCTTTATTTGATATAGCGCTTTAAATGCTGGGCAGTATAGCTGTCTTTGACGCCCAGCAGGCCGGCTGCCGGACCACTGTAGAGCAGTCTGCCGCCATCCTGTCCTGCGCCTGGTCCCATATCGATGATCCAGTCGGCAGCGGTCATCATCGTCAGGTTATGTTCAATCAGGATGACGGTATTGCCGTCATCTACGAGCCTGTTGAAGAGATCGATGAGGACATGGATATCTTCCTCGTGGAGTCCTGTCGTCGGCTCATCGAAGATAAAGATATGGTCTCTGACCTGCTCGATCAGATACTTGCTGAGCTTGACGCGCTGAACTTCCCCGCCTGACAATGTATCAAGTGACTGACCGAGCGTCATATAGCCGAGACCTGTCGCCTGCAGGGACTGGAGTGTTTCTGTTATTTTGTCATGATGGCTGAAATAGGTGACACCTTCATCTACCGTGAGTCTGAGGACATCCGCGATGGAGTAGCCATCAACTGTGGCAGCGAGTACTTCCTCTTTATAGCGGGTACCGTGACAGACCTCACACACCTGTGAGAAGTCCGGCATGTAGGCAAGTTCCGTCTTTAGAACCCCTTTGCCGTTACAGTTTGGACAGGCACCATCTGAGTTATAGCTGAACAGGCTCTTTTTCAGGCCGGTTTCTTTGCTGAAGAAGGCTCTGACTTCATCGAAAATATCTGTATAGGTCAGCAGATTTGAGCGGTTAGAGGCATGTACAGGTTTCTGGTCGATCATGATTGTCTGGTCCATATGTCTGAAGCCGGTCTTGATTAATGTGCTTTTGCCGGAGCCTGCGACGCCAGTGACTGCCGTGATCATCTGCTTAGGAATGTCCACTGAGATATCGTGCAGATTATTCCGGCTGATCGGTCCCAGATGGATGAAGTCCTGCGGTTCGCGCGCGCGTCTGAGCTGATGCTGTTCTCTTAGCGCCCGGCCTGTCGCCGTATCGGATTCAAGCAGTTCAGGATAGCTGCCCTCAAACGTGATGGTGCCGCCATCCCGGCCGGCACCCGGTCCAATATCAATGATATGGTCAGCTATTTTGATGATATCCGGGTCGTGTTCGACGACAAGCACGGTATTCCCTTTATCGCGTATAGACTGGATGATGCGGTTGATGTTCTTGATATCCTCCGGATGAAGGCCGACACTTGGTTCGTCAATGATATAGACCAGGTCTGTCAGCGGACTGTTGAGATGACGAATCAGCTTGATGCGCTGTGATTCACCGCCTGACAGTGTCGGTGTCTCACGTGCTAACGTCAAGTAGCCGAGACCGATATCAACAATTGACTGGAGCTGTGCACACAAGGGTTTGATGATATAGCTGGCAGTGGGATGATCTATTGAATCAAGAAACTGAATATTTTCACGGATGGTCATGCTAGTGAAGTCCGCGATATCGAGCCCCTTGATCTTACAGCTGAGAATCTTGCTGTTCAGCCGTTTGCCATGACAGTCAGGACAGGTCTTTTCCGTGACAACACGGTTGACCTCACTCAGCCAGCGATTTTTCTCGAAGCCGTCATTGATGAGGAAATTGCGGCGGAAGCGATGGATGACCCCTTCAAATTTCGCGGTCTTCGGCCATTTGTCCGGTGCGTCTTTCAGCTTCATGGGTTCTGTATAGAGAAGTGTCTCCATTTCGTCTTTCGTGTAGTCCTTCAGTTTCTTGTCATTATCAAAAAGGCCGGAGAGGGTATAGCGTTTGCCGCGCCAGTGGTCCGGTCCGAATGTCGGAAACTGAATGGCATGTTCATTCAGTGACTTGTCATAGTCCAGTAGTTCATCGACATCAATATCCTCCACATAGCCGAGGCCATGACATGTCTCACACATGCCGGCAGGATTATTGAATGAGAATTCATTAGAATAGGCGACAAAGGGTTCGCCGACACGTGACCAGAGCAGACGGACAGCAGAGTAAATATCTGATATGGTGCCGACTGTTGAACGCGAGTTACCACCGAGCCGTTTCTGACTGATGACCATGGAGACAGGGAGATGATAGATCGCATCGACATCCGGCTTCTCATACTGCGTGAGCTGGTTCTGAATATAGGTTGAATACGTTTCGTTCAGCAGGCGTTCGGATTCAGCAGCAATCGTACTGAAGACCAGAGAGGACTTGCCTGAACCGGAACGGCCTGTAAAGACCGTCAGCTTGTGCTTAGGGATCTCCACACTGATATTCTGAAGGTTATTCTGTTTTGCGCCTTTAATGATGATGTTAGCCATAGGAAAAATCCTTTCAAGTGATTATCTTTTTCTTTTCCCTATTTCCTTTGAGATATACCATAATAAATAAGCAATAACTCCGAGCCCTGCCCCTAGATAGATCGGTTCCATTATGATCGCTTCCTTTCAATTAAATCGAGTGCTTTTGCTCTGTTTTTGAAGTCTTTCTTCGTGATACTGTCGAGATAAGCCAGCGATTTTCGCTCAATGATTTTAGCGGCCTGCAGATCGACCTTGCTGCCGGCCCCTTTATAGATGTCAAGCCCTGTCTCGAGCTCAATCTGGTCCATCCATCTGATGAAGGCATATCTGGCAATAATAGAGCTTGCCGCAATGGCGATTGATTTCGATTCACCTTTCGTCTCGAACCTTGTGCGGTCGCGTTCTGGAATAGGGGTCAGCGCATAATTCTCGTAGACACCCTGTACAGCGAACTGGTCGATGACGATATAGTCCGGGCGTTCCTCTATTTTAGACAGGACGTTCTGGATAGCCTGGTTATGCAGGACGGCCTTCATCTTGACCTGGCTCCAGCCGCGCGCTTTCTGCTCATTGTATTTTGGATTGGTCAGAACGAGCAGCGAGTGCGGAATCATCGGAATGATCTGTTCGGCCAGTTCCACTATCTTCGGATCCTTCAGGTTCTTTGAGTCCATGACACCGAGCAGTTTAAGTATCTCAGCATTTTTCTTTGAGACGTAACTCGCGACGACGGTCATCGGGCCGAAGTAATCGCCGGAACCTGCTTCATCGGAACCGAGGCAGTTATATTGATCGTACTGATGGACAGCTGACTGACGAGGTGCAGCTGTGCCGAGTAGTTGCGCAGCCAGATTCTCTGCATCCTTGCCCTGTATCATGACTTTGTTCGACCGGTAGATGGAAATAGAATGCCCTTGGATCTTCGCACGGGCGACCATGCCGGGCGGCAGATGGGTGGTTTCATAGGTGATTTGACGCAGTAATTGCTCAATTTCTTTTTGTTCCAGTGTTTTTACGACAGTACTCACTGTAAATCCCTCATTATACATGTATTTTTATTGTCTATTCCTTATAAAAAATGGTACCATATATATTAAATGACGCACAGTGGAGTGATATCGTATGGGAGAATTTAAAAATAGAATTACTGTCTCTATCTATGATCAGCAGTATACGATTATCGGTGAAGATGAACCGGGTCACATCCGCTATGTGGCAGGGTTAGTCGACGAGCGCATCCGTGAAATATCTCGCTATAACTCTGGACTTGATACGTCGAGAAAAGCAGTTCTGGCTGCAGTCAACATCATGGATGACTATGTCAAACTGAAAGAAGATTTTGAAATACTATTACATAAACTAGAAGCAGAAGGTTACGACCATGATTGATATTATTTTATTGTTCTTTTTATTATTAGGGGCCATCATCGGCTTACGGAGAGGGTTCATCCTTCAGTCCTTACATCTCATCGGAACGATCGGCGCACTTGTCATCGCAAGGATGTTTTACCAACCGCTGGCGGACAAACTGGCACTCATCGTGCCTTATCCCGCTGCAGGGGAGACGCCTAAAGTTCTGATCAACTGGGCTGACGGTGAGCATGCCTTCTACAATGTGATCAGCTTTATTTTTCTGTTCATCGTCAGCAAAGTCGTGCTGCAGATGGTCGCAACAGTCTTTGACTATATTGCACAGCTCCCCCTGTTAAAACAGCTGAACAAAAGTTTAGGGTCACTGCTGGGCTTTATTGAGAGTTACCTTGTCATATTTATCGCATTTTTCTTCATTGCCATGATCCCGGCCCCTGCTATTCAGGCGAGAATTCAGGGAAGTACACTTGCCCGTGCGATAATTGAATACACACCTATCTTAAGCAACCGTGCAATTGACTGGTTTCAGCACATTGCCTTTATTCATATCTTCTAAAGTCATAGGCATAGGTCTATGACTTTTATTTTGGAGGTCATTAAATGACAAAGAAAGATTATATCAAGTTACTGGAGACCATCGGCTTATATATGGAACTTAAAGGTGAGAACAGCTTCAAGGTTTCAGCTTACCGTAAAGCGGCGGCTGCCATTGAGCAGTCACAGGTGCCTATTGATGAACTGGCAGACTTCACTGTACTTGCCGGCATCGGTAAAGGGGTCTCTGAAGTACTGAATGAATACCGCGAGACTGGTCAATCCAGTCTGCTAGCGGAACTGCAGACAGCGGTCCCGGCCGGTCATATTCAGATGCTCAAAATCCGCAATCTGGGTGCCAAGAAAATCGTCAAGTTGCATAAGGAACTGAATATCACAACCATTGAAGAGCTTAAGGCAGCCTGTGAAAGCCATGCGGTAAGTGGTCTGACGGGTTTCGGTAAGAAAACGGAGGAGTCCATTCTCCAGGGTATCGAGGACCTTGAGACGAAAAAAAAGTATATAACGATTCATGAAGCGGTGAAACTGACAGCCTATATCAATCAGGCACTGGAAGAAGCGGTGCACGTCAAACGTTATGCGGTCGCCGGCAGTCACCGCCGTATGAAAGAGCAGAGCAAAGACCTTGATTATATCGTTGTCACTGACGATGCGCTGGCAGCAGCAGAAGAGATCGAGGCGTTCACGTTCGTCAAGCAGGTGGCAGTGAGCGGCCAGGAGAAAGTCTCTGTGACTGTCCAGCTGGATGACCTTGAGACAGCTGTTGATTTTCGTTTCACAGATGATAAAGGCTTTACACCGATGCTGAATCATTTTACAGGCAGTAAAGAGCATAATGTCAAAATGCGCCAGCTGGCTAAAGCACGAAGCGAGAAAGTGAATGAATATGGTATCACTTTAGCAGATGGGACATTGAAGCAGTATGAGAGTGAGGAAGCGATCTATCAGCACTATCAGCTGAACTATATTCCGCCGGAGATGCGAGATGACGTCACGGCGTTTGAAGTGGAGCAGTCAGCTATCATCAAGCTGTCAGACATCAGAGGCGACCTGCATATGCATACGACAGCAAGTGACGGGGCCTTCGAACTGACAGAGATGATCGAAGCCTGCATCCAGCAAGGCTATGACTATATGGCCATTACGGATCACTCCAGAAGTCTGCGGGTGGCGAACGGTCTGTCTGTTGAGCGCCTGCTGGAGCAGAATCAGCAGATCAGAGCACTCAACAAGGCTTACAGCGAAATTGATATCTACAGCGGTATCGAGATGGACATATTACCGGACGGGACCCTGGACTACGAAGATGAGGTACTGAAGGAGCTGGACTATGTGATTGCGGCGATTCATCAGTCGTTCAATCAGTCAGAAGAGGAGACGATGCAGCGTCTGGTCAATGCCTGCCACAATCCTTATGTCCGTCAGATTGCGCATCCGACAGGCCGGCTTATCGGCAGACGCGCGGGCTATGCCGTCAATATGGAAGAACTGATAGCAGTCGCCGCCCAAACCAATACTGTGCTTGAAATCAATGCGAATCCGATGCGCCTTGACCTGAGTGCAGCGGTCATCAGACAATATCCGGATATCAAGCTCGCTATCAATACAGATGCACACCATACCAGTCATCTGGACTTTATGAAGTATGGTGTCGGGACAGCCATTAAAGGTCACGTCAAGCGCGAGCAGGTCATCAATACATCGACGCGCGAGGCATTCCGTGACTGGCTGCAGAAAGGAAAATGACATGAATCAAAAAGCTTTAAATATACTGGAATATCCCCTGATCAGAGAGAAAGTGGCTGCATATAGTCAGAATGAAGTCAGTGCCGCTTTAATCAGCAGGCTTGAGCCGCAATCTGACGCCAGTTGGATAGAGGCAGAGCTTGAGAAACTGGAAGAGGCCCGCCTGATTCATATGCAGGCAAGTGAGCCGGGCATGAGTCAGCTGACAGAAGTGAAACAGCTGACTAAGCGGGCGAGTATCGGTTCGATGCTCAGTGTGACTGAGCTGAACCGTATCAAGAATAATATCCGTGTCACGAACCGTTATAAGACTTATCTGCTGAATATGACTGAAGACAGTGACATCAAACTGCCGCTGCTCCGCGACAGATTTCAGCATCTTCCGGTCTTATCGCATGTGAGTGATGCGATAGACGAGAAATGTGACGAGACGATGCTCTATGACAATGCATCAAGCACGCTCTATGATATCCGTCAGCAGAAGAAGACGATTAATCGTCGTATTAAGGAGAAGCTTGACAGCATCGTCCGCTCACAGGCCAATCAGAAGAAACTCTCTGATGCGATTGTCACCATCCGTAACGACCGCCAGGTCATTCCTGTCCGCAGTGAATATAAGCAGGATTTCCCGGGTATCGTGCATGATACCTCGGCCTCAGGTCAGACATTCTATATTGAACCGAACAGTATCGTCGAACTCAGCAGTCAGCTCAATACAGTCACAGCGCGCGAGAACGAGGAAGTCAGTCGCATCCTGTACGAACTGTCTGCGCAGGTGGCAGAATCTCAGCATGATATTGACTGGATTACGACGGTCATGGGTGAACTGGACTTTCAGCTGGCTAAAGCGAAATACGGTCATTCAATCAACGGAGTGATCGCTGACACTGCGGACGAGCGAGCGATTGAACTCCCGGCCGCCTGGCACCCGCTGCTCGATCCTTCGAGCGTCGTCAAGAACTCGATCATCTTCGGTGATGATATCGATGCGGTGATCATTACAGGACCGAATACGGGCGGTAAGACCGTGACACTGAAAACAGTGGGTCTCCTGATTGCAATGAATCAATCCGGCCTGATGATTCCGGCAGGAGTCGGTGCCCGCCTCAGCATTTTCAACGATGTCTACTGTGATATCGGCGATGAGCAGTCGATTGAGCAGTCCCTGTCAACGTTCTCCAGCCATATGACCAATATCGTCTCCATCTTAAAATCAATGGACGATAAGAGTCTTGTACTTTTTGATGAACTTGGTGCGGGCACGGATCCATCTGAAGGGGCGGCTCTGGCGATGAGTATCCTGGACCGCTGTCTTGAAACAGGTGTCATGACGATGGCAACAACGCATTATCCTGAACTGAAAGCATACAGCTATAACCGCGACCATGTCATGAACGCCAGTGTGGAGTTCGATGTGGAATCATTGAGCCCGACTTACAAGCTTCTGATGGGTGTGCCGGGTAAGAGTAATGCCTTTGAAATCTCGAAGAAGCTCGGGCTCGACTTGTCCATCATTAAAAATGCCCGCCAGCTGATCCATATGGATAATATTGAAATCAACGATATGATTTCAGCGCTTGAGAGAAATACAAGACAGGCAGAGAATGACAGAGAGGAAATGGCCCGTCTGAAGCAGGAATCTGCCGCCCTTCATCAAGAATTGTCCGAACAGTTCGCCGCTTATCAGCAGATGAAAGAAACACTGGTGGAAAATGCAAAGATGAAAGCCAATGAGATCGTGCAGAAGGCTGAAAAAGAGGCTGATGCCATCATCAAAGACCTGAAGAGCCTGCGCAGTGAACATCAGTCGCTGAAAGAGAATGAACTGATTGAACGTAAAGGGAAATTCAAGAACCTTTACAATGAGGCAGCCCTGAAAAAACAGAACAAGCAGCAGGAAGCAGAAAAGATCGTTGCCGGTGACCATGTCAAAGTCCTGTCCTATGGTCAAAAGGGTGTGATCCTCAGTGTCGATAAGGATGAAGCAGTTGTGCAGATGGGCATCATTAAGATGAAGCTGCCGCTGACAGACTTCAAGAAAGAACAACCTGAAAAAGAAAAGCAGATCCGGGTGGTCCCACGTGCTAACCGCCAGACGATCAAGATGGAGCTCGATCTGCGCGGTGAACGTTATGAAGATGCGCTGCAGCGGCTGGAGAGTTATCTGGATCAGGCACTGCTCAGCAACTACAGCCAGGTCACCATCATCCACGGCAAAGGCACAGGCGCCCTGCAAAAAGGCGTGCAGGACTATCTGAAGCGTTCGAAAGTCGTCGCATCGTTCAGAGGCGGTATGCCGTCTGAAGGTGGCTTTGGTGTCACAGTCGTTGAACTGAAATAGGAGGATATGATGTGGAATTTTGATATGTATAAGCTTGCCGTTGTGCTGATTGTAGTGGCAGTTGTCATGCTCCTGTCCGGCGTCGGCTATTTGATTCTCACCTCATGAGCAAACCGCATGACGCATGGAAACGCGCATGCTATAATTCTTAAAAATAGAACTTTGAGGAGGAAATAAACATGGCATTAATTAATGCAACTGATGCAAATTTTGATGAACAAATTAAAGAAGGTGTGACATTAGTCGATTTCTGGGCACCTTGGTGTGGGCCTTGTAAAATGATTGCACCTGTCTTAGAAGATTTAGCGGGTGATGTTGACGGTAAAGCGGACATCGTAAAAGTGAACGTGGATGACAACCAGGCAACAGCTGCTAAGTTTGAAGTGATGAGTATTCCGACATTAATCGTCTTTAAAGACGGTCAGGCAGTTGATAAAGTTGTGGGCTTCCAGCCTAAAGAACAGTTACAATCTGTACTTGAAAAACATTTTTAATTGAGAAAAAGAGCTTCGGCTCTTTTTTTTTGAAATAGAGTGGTGGAAAAAATGGAAGAATATGAAGTCAGAATAAAGCATAAGCTCGCAGTCCTGCCGATGGAGCCAGGCTGTTATCTGATGAAAGACAGGCAGAATGAAATCATCTATGTCGGTAAGGCGAAGAACTTAAGAAATCGTGTGCGCTCTTACTTTACAGGGGCCCACGATGAAAAGACGACGCGGCTTGTCGCAGAGATCCGTGACTTTGAGTTTATCGTCACGAGCACTGAAATTGAGTCGCTGCTTCTCGAACTGACGCTGATCAAGAAGCATTATCCGCGCTATAATATCATGCTGAAAGATGACAAGAGCTATCCGTTCATCAAGATCACGAAGGAGAAGCATCCAAGACTCTTTGTGACAAGGCAGGTCAAGAAGAATACAGGTAAATATTTCGGCCCTTATCCGAATGCCTATGCGGCGCAGGAGACAAAGAAGCTGCTCGACCGCATCATCCCGTTCAGAAAATGCAATAAGATGCCGGACCGGTTATGTCTCTACTATCATATCGGCCAGTGCCTCGGTCCGTGTGTCTATGATGTAGAAGAGCGGGAATATCAGGAGATGATTCAGACGGTCAGTCAGTTCCTGAACGGTGAAGATACTACTATCGTTGAAGACCTTAAAGTGAAGATGGCAGAAGCAAGTGAAGCATTGAACTTTGAACAGGCAAAGGAATACCGGGATCTGATCAGCCATGTTGAATCATTGATGTTCAAGCAGAAGATGATGACTGCTGATATGACCGTCCGCGATATTTTCGGTTACAGTGTGGATAAAGGCTGGATGTGTGTGCAGGTCTTCTTTATCAGACAAGGTAATCTGATTGAACGCAATGTCACGATGCTTCCGCTCATGGAAGACCCGAAGGATGCCTTCTATAATTTCATCGGCCAGTTTTATCAGCTGGACCAGCATATTCTGCCTGGTGAGGTGCATATTCAGCCGGGTCTGGACATCGATGTCATCCGTTCGGTCGTGGACACGAAGATTGTGCAGCCTGTCCGCGGCAAGAAACGTGAGATGGTGGACCTTGCCGTTAAGAATGCGGATATCGCACTGTCGAATAAGTTTGAGATTATCAAGCGCGATGAATCCCGGACAATTAAAGCGATCGAAGAAATCGGCGAAGCGATGGGGATACCGACACCGATCCGTATTGAGGCCTTTGATAACTCGAACATTCAAGGGGTTGATCCGGTTGCTGCGATGATTTCGTTTGTCGATGGTAAGCCGAGCAAGAAAGATTACCGGAAGTACAAGATCAAGACCGTCTCAGGCCCTGACGATTATCGGTCTATGGCAGAAGTCGTCAGACGTCGCTATACACGGGTATTACGGGAACAGCTGCCGCTGCCTGACCTTATCATTGTGGATGGCGGGAAAGGTCATATGAATGTGGTCCTAAGTGTGCTGCAGGATGAACTCGGGCTTGATATACCGGTGGCCGGCCTGAAGAAAAACGCCAAGCACCAGACAGCAGAACTGCTTTACGGTGAAAATGCCGATATCATTCCGCTCGATAAGAAGGGCCAGGCATTCTATCTTCTGCAGCGGATCCAGGATGAAGTCCATCGCTTTGCCATCTCCTTCCACCGGCAGACGAGACAGAAGACGGGACTGCAATCTCAGCTGGATACGATTCCAGGTATCGGTCCGAAACGCAAACAGCAGCTGATCAAGCACTTTGGTTCAACCAAACGCATCAAGGAAGCAAAACAGGAGGAGCTGACCGCTATCGGCATACCGAAAGCGACGGCAACCCTTATTCTGGAGACATTGAATGAAGAGACCGAAAAACAGTCCTGATGGGCTGTTTTTTTACTTTTAGTGAGAATAATTATCATAAACAATAAGCCTGAAATTAATGATACAATTGTCATATATTAATCTTCACATACTGTGCGACAAAATGTAATCGGTTTCTTGATTTGACCCATTTTTAGGCGTACAATAGTTTGTGATGATTTATCAGAAAATATTAGGGGGGACTTCGCTTGGCGAATTCAGAACAATCATTTGCAATACGCAGGCTTCATTCATTACTTGGTGTGTTACCGATTGGTGTCTTTTTAATCCAGCATTTATTCGTAAACCACTTCGCAGTATATGGTGAGGCAAGTTTCAACAGAGCTTCGGACTTTATGGGAGGATTACCGCTCAAAGTGCTCCTTGAGACAGTGATTATCTACATTCCGATTCTGTTTCATGCTATCTATGGTTTCTATATTGCTTTCACAGCAAAGAATAATATCGGACATTACTCGACATTCCGTAACTGGATGTTCATGCTGCAGCGTGTATCAGGAATCATCACGTTCTTCTTCATTGCTGTTCACGTCTGGCAGACACGTGTGCAGGTCACTCTGCATGATGCGCATGTCAACTACGAGATGATGCATAACATCTTCAATAATCCATTCTGGATCGCATTTTATTCAATCGGTCTTTTAAGCACTATCTTCCATTTTGCAAACGGCCTGTGGTCATTCGCCGTGACATGGGGAATCACGCAAAGTGAGAAATCACAGCGCATCATGACATACGTATCACTTGCAGTCTTCGTGCTCGTAGCAGCATTAGGATTTACAGCTTTAATCGCATTTATTTAATTTAGGGGAGTGGCATATATATGGCAAACAGTAAAGTGATTGTTGTCGGAGGCGGTCTTGCCGGCTTAATGGCAACAATTAAAGCAGCTGAGCACAATACAAGCGTAGAACTATTTTCATTAGTGCCGGTAAAACGTTCACATTCAGTGTGTGCACAAGGCGGCATCAACGGTGCGGTCAACACGAAAGGTGAAGGAGATTCACCTTGGATTCATTTTGATGACACGGTATACGGCGGCGATTTCCTGGCGAACCAGCCGCCTGTTAAAGCGATGACTGAAGCGGCGCCAAGCATCATCCACTTACTGGACAGAATGGGTGTCATGTTCAACCGGACGCCGGAAGGTTTACTCGACTTCCGTCGATTCGGCGGCACACTGCATCACCGTACAGCATTCGCAGGTGCGACGACAGGTCAGCAGCTGCTCTATGCACTTGATGAGCAGGTACGTCGCTACGAAGTGGACGGACTTGTCACGAAATTCGAGGGCTGGGAATTCCTCGGTATCGTGAAAGATGACGACGGCGTCTGCCGAGGTATCGTTGCGCAGAATCTGGTGACTTCAGAAATCAAATCATTCGCAGCGGATGCCGTGATCATGGCAACAGGAGGACCTGGTATTATTTTCGGTAAGTCAACGAACTCTATGATCAATACCGGTTCTGCGGCATCGATCGTCTATCAGCAGGGCGCGACTTACGCGAACGGTGAATTCATTCAGATTCACCCGACAGCGATCCCGGGAGATGACAAACTGCGTCTGATGAGTGAATCAGCACGTGGTGAGGGCGGCCGTGTCTGGACATATAAAGACGGTAAGCCTTGGTACTTCCTCGAGGAAAAATATCCGGACTATGGTAACCTGGTGCCCCGTGATATAGCGACACGTGAAATCTTTGATGTCTGTGTGAACCAGAAGCTCGGCATTAACGGTGAGAACATGGTATACCTCGATTTAAGCCATAAAGACCCGCATGAACTGGACGTCAAGCTCGGCGGTATCATCGAAATCTATGAGAAATTCACAGGTGATGATCCGCGTAAAGTACCGATGAAGATCTTCCCGGCTGTGCATTATTCAATGGGCGGTCTCTGGGTAGATTACAATCAGCAGACGAATATTCCAGGTCTTTTCGCTGCCGGTGAATGTGACTATTCTCAGCACGGCGGTAACCGCTTAGGAGCGAACTCACTGTTATCCGCTATTTACGGCGGTATGGTGGCTGGACCGAATGCCATTAAATATATCAAGGGACTCGAGAAATCGTATGAAGATATTTCTGAGGACATCTATGCACGCAAAGTGGATGAAGAGCAACGTCGTTTTGACGCTTTGATGAACATGCGAGGCAGTGAGAATGCCTATAAACTGCACAAAGAACTCGGAGAAATCATGACGGCTAACGTCACAGTTGTCCGTCACAATGATAAATTACTTGAGACCGACAAGAAAATTGTGGAACTGATGCAACGTTATCAGGATATCGATATGGAGGATACAGCAACCTGGAGCAACCAGGCTGT
Organism: Macrococcus bovicus; assembly: GCF_030376725.1. Classification (NCBI taxonomy): domain Bacteria; kingdom Bacillati; phylum Bacillota; class Bacilli; order Caryophanales; family Staphylococcaceae; genus Macrococcus; species Macrococcus bovicus. Next base: position 1,354,618 of record NZ_CP128470.1, on the reverse strand, counting down.
CTTCTTCACGCGTCAGTTATGGAACATGCTTGTACTGGCACGTGTCATGACAATCGGTGCCTATAACCGTAACGAATCACGTGGCGCGCATTACAAACCGGAATTCCCGAAACGTAATGATGAAGAATGGCTGAAGACAACCATGGCGACATTCGATGGTGCCACTAATCCGCCGATCTTCAATTACGAGGATGTGGATGTCAGCCTCATCCCACCACGTGTCCGTGACTACTCTAAATCAGGAGGTAAACATTAATGGCCGAAAAAACGATTGAACTTGTTATCAGACGCCAGGCGAACCCTGAATCAACGCCCTATGATGAGAAATTCGTCATTCCTTACCGCCCTAATATGAACGTCATTGCTGCCTTGATGGAGATTCAGCGTAATCCAGTCAATGCACAAGGTCAGAAAACCACACCTGTCACTTGGGATATGAACTGCTTAGAAGAAGTCTGTGGTGCCTGCTCAATGGTCATCAATGGTAAAGCACGTCAGTCATGTTCTGCTATCATCGATACACTGGAGCAGCCGATCAGATTAGAACCGATGGCGACATTCCCGGTGATGCGTGACTTACAGGTAGACCGTTCTAAAATGTTCGATAATTTAAAACGTGTCAAAGCATGGGTACCGATTGACGGGACATATGATCTTGGACCAGGTCCGCGTATGCCGGAGAAACAACGTCAGACGGCTTACGAATTATCGAAATGCATGACATGTGGTGTCTGCCTTGAAGTCTGTCCGAACGTCAATAAGAACTCGGACTTCATGGGTGCGCAGCCGATTTCGCAGGTTCGCCTGTTCAACCTTCATCCGACAGGTAAGATGAATAAAGATGAGCGTCTTCATGCCTTGATGGGCGACGGCGGTCTTGCTGAATGTGGTAACTCACAGAACTGTGTCAAGGCCTGTCCGAAAGGCATCCCTTTAACAACAAGTATTGCAGCGATGAACCGTTCTGCAAACTTCCAGTTATTCAAATCATTCTTCGGTTCAGACTATCAAGTGAATTAATCGGAACGACAGGTGGGAATTCTCGCCTGTCGTTTTTTTTGTTATGATAGTCATGAACAGGAAGTGAGGAATTGAAGATGAATAAAGAATTGATTATTCCACTGGAGTTTCATCTCCGTCATCTGGCAGATAGAATCAAGAAGTCAGGACGTAGTCAGCTGCAGGCGTATCAGCTGTCAGATAATCAGTTTATCGCGATGCAGTGGATCCATGAGGAACCTCTGACAGTCGGTCAGCTGGCGACGAAGATGGGCATCGCTGTCTCCACAGCTTCAGAAATGGTAGACCAGCTGATCAAGAAGGAATGTGTACGCAGAGAAAAAGATGTGGCGGATAAACGTAAAGTCAATCTGTATCCTGAACAGAAAAGCATTGATATCATCAATGAGGTGATTTCTAAGCGGCAGGAATTCTTAAATGAACTGATGGCAGATATTCCACAGGACGATCAGCAGATGATGGCTGAAGTCATCAAGCAGTTATTCGCTAAAATGGAGCAGTCGTCATGAAGCCGATCGGGGTCATTGATTCTGGTATGGGCGGCCTGACAGTGGCAAAAGAAATCATGCGTCAGCTGCCGAACGAAAGCATCTGCTATCTGGGCGATGTGGCCAGATGCCCATATGGTCCGCGCAGCGCAGAAGAAGTCAAGCAGTTTACAATCGAACTTGCCCAGTTCCTGCTGAAAAAAGAGATCAAGATGCTGGTGATTGCCTGCAATACCGCGACCGCAGTTGCGCTTAAGCCTCTGCAGGAGATGCTGTCGATTCCGGTGGTCGGTGTCATAGAGCCGGGGGCCAGAACCGCACTGATGACGACAACTAATGGTCATGTCCTCGTGCTCGGTACTGAGGGGACGGTCAAGTCAGATGCCTACCGCAAGTCGATACAGGCTATCAATCCGAACGTGGATGTGCATAGTGTCAGCTGTCCGCGTTTTGTTCCGCTGGTGGAACAGATCGCTTATAAAGACCCTGTTGTGACGAATATCGTCATCCATCAGACTTTAAAGGAATGGCGGCTGGATCCGGCCGATACAGTGATATTAGGCTGTACACATTATCCGTTATTAAAAGGCTATATAGAGGATTACTTTAATGGAGAAAAGACGGTCATTTCGTCAGGACTTGAGACGGCGCGAGAAGTCAGTGCACTGCTGACGTTCAGTCAAGGTCACGCCCCGTACGCGGATGAAAAACACCATGAGTTCTATGTCAATGGTGACGCAGAGAAATTTACACGTGTCGCACGCGAATGGCTGGAAGATCCGGAGCTCGTGGTCACATCCATCAATTTAGAGGAGGAACTGAAATGAAAGATATTGTTATCGCTACAGGTAATCAAGGCAAGATCAATGACTTTAAACATATATTCCCAGACCATAACGTCATCGGCATCACGGCATTACTGCCGGACTTTGATGTCGAAGAGACCGGCACGACTTTTGAAGAGAATGCGGCGCTGAAAGCAGAAGCGGCAAGCCGCCTCCTCGGCAAGCCGGTGATCGCGGATGATTCCGGCCTTTCTGTCGATGCATTAGACGGTGCACCCGGCGTCTATTCTGCCCGCTATGCAGGACCTGAGAAGGACGACGCAGCCAATATGAAGCTGTTGCTGAAGAACCTGCAGGGCGAGACGGAGCGGACGGCACGTTTCGTCTGTGTCATTGCACTGAGTGAGCCTGGACAGCCGACCCGGACATTCCGCGGCGAAGTAGAAGGCATCATCGCTGAGGAAGAGCGGGGTCAGCACGGCTTCGGCTATGACCCGATTTTTTATCTTCCTGACAGAAACAAGACCATGGCTGAACTGTCATCAGAAGAAAAAGCGGAGATCAGCCATCGTCGTAAAGCGATTGATAAACTGACAGACTACTTGGAGGGCCGCAAGTCATGAAATGGGTAGTAGTCAGTGATAATCACGGCATGTCCCCTATTCTGACGGATATCAAGTCTATCCACCATGATGCTGATCGCTTCATCCACCTAGGGGATTCAGAATTTACGCGGGAGAATCCTGAAATAAGAGATTATGTGGCAGTGCGGGGGAACTGCGACGGTCCCTGGTTTGAGCAGACAATGGTTCTGAAAGGGGACGGCGTATTTCTCACCCACGGTCATCTCTATGCGGTCAATGCCGGCAGAGAAAAATTAGCAGCAGCGGCGAAAGAAGCGGGCTGTTCACTGGCATTATATGGCCATACGCATGTCCGTCAGATAGAGGAGATTGAAGGGGTCATCTGTATCAATCCCGGCAGCGTCGCTCAGTCAAGGAGTGAGGAACCGGAGACGTACCTGGTCATACAGGATGACAGGCTCACTTTCTATGATCAGCAGCACCGTATTTATGCACAAGCGCAGCTCAAGGGTTAACCTTCTGCCCTTAAAGGTGTAATAACGCAAAAAAAGGTTGTTGACTTTCCAGCTCAAACTTGATTATAATTAATCTTGTCTTGAAATTGAGTCCTGGTAGCTCAGCTGGATAGAGCAACGGCCTTCTAAGCCGTCGGTCGGGGGTTCGAATCCCTCCCAGGACGCTAGAGATAAAACCTTTTAAAATCATTTAAGGCTAAAACCCTTGATTTTAAAGGGTTTTTCTTATTTATAAAACTATTTAAAACTATTTAAAACTATAGTTTTGGTCACAATTTGGTCACCGTGGTCACAATTTGGTCACGCTGGCTATCCGTTGACTGCCTTGCTTTCCATCGAACTGAGTATCTCCATTGCCTTTGCATCTTCGTCAATATAGGTCTCCTTGAACATGTGCTGATAAATTTCTCGTGTGGTCGCCACATTAGCGTGTCCCAGGCGTCTCGAAATATATTCGATACTTAGACCCTTGGCAAACAAATACGAGCAGTGCGTGTGTCTCAGAGCGTGCGATGTGACCTCATCAATATTGAGTTGAGTGCAGACACGCTTCATTTGCTTATTAACGGCCTCATAGGAAAGCTTAAATATTTTTCCGTCACTTTGTACCGGAATATTTTTAATGCCCTCCAGGACGTGTCTGAGGTCCTCTCGTGGTATGCTTAAAGTACGAGGGGAAAGTTCAGTCTTATGCTCATCAATAAATATGGTCGATTTCAGTTCGTCGATGTGGTCCCGTTTCAGTGCTGCAGCACCTGAGAAACGTGCGCCGGTGATCAGCATGACAAATAGAAATAGCGATGACTGGCTCTTTGATTTTTTCAACTGCGCCTTGACTCGTTCGTAGTCCTTCATCTGGATGAACTTAGTATCTTCATGCTTAGAAGCGGTCCCTGGCGTATAAGTGATATTGTGATTGATATTCTTGATCATCAGGCCCTCGAATACAGCACTCTCAAAGCAGGCATTACAGTAACCCTTGAACTTCTTAATCGTCTCTTTAGCATGGCTTTTAGCGTACTCATTGATAAACTCCTGGAACTTATGACGGGTCAGGTCTTTAAGCCTCACAGAGCCAATAGAATGGTCTTCAATGTGTATAAGGGCTGACTTATATGATTTATAAGTTTTGGGCGTTACTGTATGGTATCTGTTGGTCTCGATCCATTTTTTGAAGTAATCAGCAAAAGTCAATTCTCTATCTAATCTAATGTTACTGGACAGCTGATTATATTTTTCGTTACCAGCATACTGAGCATCACGCTTTGATGAATAACCGCCGCCACGGAACCTTTCACCATCGTAACGAAAATCATACTGCCATTTCGAACCCCTCTTAGTAATTTTCATTATTTTCACCTCCTTTCAATGATTTACAGGAACGTACGTTCTGTTGTACACTAAAAATAAAAAGGCGTATAGCCTATGGGGGTATATATGGATTTAAAATTAATTTTATCTATAGTGGCTACTAGTGTTCCCGGGTTTACTTCTTACTGGTTTTTAAGTCAATTCCGTCTCTTTGATATAGGAGATGACAATAAAGATGAAAAAGTAATATTGTTGTCATCTCTATCAGTACTTAATATTTTCTTCGGTTATTTAGCTTGTGGAGTATTTGGCGTAGAGGTATTAAAGTTCACTAATATAAATCTTATTTGTATATTTTTAATTTCGATGGGTGTCACATTGTTGATGTCTATGATAGTGTATCCATCGCTTATTTTGATTTCTAAGAAAACAATTAAGAAACTTAAAGAGTTATTCATGTTACCTACGGATAATAATAGTAAGATTTTAGATAATATAATGATGAATAGGCCTAAAGATAAATACGATACGCAGGCCTATATATTCGATTTTGATAACCATCTCATTATTGAGGGAGGAATTGGGTTTATATCACATAGATTTCCTCAATTATCCATAAGAAATGAAATAGATATATCTACAACTTATGAACAAGCGATTAAAGTCTATCAAACAACTGATAACTTAAGTAGAGAAATATTCATTGATTATGATAAAAAAATAAAAGTTATTTTAATTCATTACTAATCTTTTTTAGGTGGTTTACGTGTGACACTGGGTTTCTTTCCGTATTCACTTGTTTCACCGTTCCTAAAGTCAGTATTAGGTTTCTGAGACTCTACACGAATTTCAGGTTTATTCTCTGACATACTTATCTCCTTTGCACCCAGCTACTGCTGGGTGTCTTTTTTATTCAGTATTCCATTGAGTCTGTCATCACGAAAGTCAATAGTGAGGACCTGTCTCTTCATATCAGCATCAAGTATCCACATATAGTCATCGCTTGTTTTTACTACTAAGGATTCATTGTCTGTGTAGTAATATTCAAGGAGGGCAAGAACGTGACACACACCTCGTTTTACTCTGCATAATGAAACTGTTTTTTCATCTGAATAAAGCATCACATTGCCGGCTTCAAGACCATCAACTTTCCATTCTCTGATATGTTTCATGAATTGTCCCCTTTAATTATATTTCCCCTCGTTCTTTCATTTCTTCAAGTTGTCTTAGTCCTTCTTGACGTCCTTTGTATCTAATATACAGATAGCCTGGCACTAAAATAGGAGAAGCAACAATTGCTAATGGTATCAATATTGGTGATAGTACAACAACAGTAGTTATTCCACATCCGATTTTTAATAAAGAATTTCCTGACTCATTTAAATTGTTTGAATTCACAATAAACAACCCCTATATTTTTTTTATATCTAACGGCTCGAAACCGATTAAATATCCTCTGTATTCAACCCATAAACCAAACTTACTTTTGTAATCTTCTATCACAATTTCAAAATAACTGCGATCTATCTCAAGATGTAAACACATTTCATAGATGTCACCCCAGCAGCCGATTTGGTAGCATTCAATAAGCTGTTCGAGTGGTATCAAGAGTTTGTGTCCGAAGCGGCGTGCCCGCAGTTCTTGACGTGCTGCATTAACGTTATAAGTTTTTCCATAATAGGTAAGTATATTGCCTGAAGTAGTAGCGTGATGACCGAATTCTTCACCGAGTATCCCGTTTTGAATGTAATAGTTGAGTTTACCTGAAATCTCAATGAGACCATTAGGAAAATCGAAGCTGCGTTCATAATTAGCTCCACCTTTAGCAGGATAAAATGGATCATAATCAATTAATACTTCAGGATATTGATCAACTAACTTCTCACGTACCTGCATAACAAAAACCCCTTATTTCTTTTTGTTTCTTCTTAATTTTCGTTTCATATCAATGTAAGCAAGAATTTCTTCGATTTCTTCTTCAGTAGCATCTTTATCTATGTGAGCAGCAAGTGCTTCTGTGTACTGATGCGTATTATCTAAAGTAGATTCATCGATTCTACAGGCTAATTCATCCAAAGTGATTCCGTAGAAGTTAGCTAGTGCGGATGCATGCTCTATAGATGGTGATGAAGTTCCTTCTTCCCAACGAGAAAGCGTTGGTTTTGAAAACTTAGGAGTATATTTTTTATTTAATTGCTCAGCTAACTGCGAGAGTGACAAATCTCTTGATGTTCTGAGCTTTTTTAAATTATTAGCAATCATGATAAAACTCTCCCTAATATTGTATATTACGATATTTACAACATTATGTTATAACAATCGTCTTATTAATGCAACGAATATTACAATAAAATGTTTTGAAAATGAAACTATATCGTTGACTTACTATAAATTCTTGAGTATCATTTAACTAACGTCTCAATATCAAGACGACAGGGAGGTGGTAGGATGAAAAGAAAACCTCATATGAAACTTAGAACTTTAATGATTGAGAAAGATGTTAAACAAAAAGAATTAGCTGGAGTACTAGGTATTACACAGTCTCTATTTTCTCAGAAGCTTAATAAGAATAAATCTAGTTTTACATTAGAAGAGGCTACTGTAATCTGTGATTATTTAAATATAAACATGCATGATTATTTTTTTGATGAGAACGTCTTGAAAATGAGACGGAAGTCAGGATAGAGAGGAGAGGCTGTTATGAAAGTCACAATCGAACTGTCTGATGATGTGAAGGAATTCATTAGAAAGGAAATGTCCTTGATGCTTGGTGAAAACCAAATGGTTTCATCAGGCAATGAATGGACATTGGACGATTTTCGCAAAGATTCTTTATTCCCTTTCAAAAGTAAAGATCTCACAAAAGATTTTCTTAATTACCCACCATACAAAGAATTTTTCGAAGAACACGGCATTGTGAAATATCCGGTAGCCAATCGAGATCCGTATCTGATTGATGCCAGGAAGATGACTAAATGGTGGGATGAAAACAAAACGCTTGTCTTAAGTGAGAAAAAATTGTGGAGGACTAGCTGATGAAAGAGCAATTTGTAAAAAGACCGGTCATCTATTACTACCTGGATAGAGACGGTAATAGGCGACCGATTGATTATCGTATCTGTGATGGCTTTGATTATGCGGTTGATGACCAAACGATTAAGCACATTAACGATTTCTATCCTGAAACAACAAATAACTTATACGTAATTATTGAAGGCTTTGAATTTAGATTAGCTTAAACCGAGAGTCCCATTGATAAAAGATGAAGCAACTGTTTGAAGAACTGGAATCGATACAGAACCTAATTTTGAGGCGTGTTTCTTAGTTTCTTCCCACACTATATCACCACGAACATCATCTAAAAATTGATGACCATTCCATGTGATGTCGTTGATGGCATAAGTGATTAGTTTACCGCTTGCCCAATTGGGAGTCCAACTGATAAATCCTGCTTCATGAAGCTTTTGAAGAGTGTAGAGTATGTCATCTCTCTTGTAGATATTAAATACCTTACTTTCTTTGAAGTCGTGATTGTAAAGAGGTTCCCCGAATTGTTTCATTTCTTCGATTTCAAGCAGAACTTCACGAACTAAATCATGGTTAAGTTTCATATTTCCACCACCTTTCTTAATCAGATTAAGAAAATTATACCAGAACGGAGGATAACAAAATGAAAAACACAGCACAGTTATTGGTAGTCATTATCGCAGCTAGCGCATTAAGTCTCTCACTAGCATTACTACTTAGCTTGGCAGGGATGCTAGATCAAGCGAAAGGTCCGGGATTCATAGTTGCACTTACTTTTCTGTTGATGGCTGCTATTGGCCATCTGACAAAGGAGGCGTGGGGATGGTTAGCAGATTAACAGAGACATTAACTAAGCGAAGACGGCACATCAACATCAGTGAGCGGACTACAACTGAATATCACTTCGGACCTCACGAGCGCGAAAAGTACATCACGAATCTGCAGGATCTAGAAGAGCAGAGTGCAGACATTACATTCAACGGTTTTGACGACGCTAAGGGTGGCCGGATTGAAATCCGTCACCGGAAGTACTGAGAGGAGGTGAGAAGGATGACTGAATATGAACAGTATAGAAACAAGGTTAATGAAGAAGCGGAGAAGTACTTGGTTGCAGCTATCGAACAGGCTGAAACAGTTAGGGACTTGTATTTGTATGTTATTCCCTTTCCTGAAGATTGCATTGAACAAGTAAAGACAGCAATTACTAACAGTTATAGAACTAAATTAAACCAATATATTTTCGATCTTAAAATATAAAACCTCTCTTTTGGAGAGGTTTGAGTAGATTAAATAACACTACTAATGGAATCAATTGCATCTTTATAGACATCGTTGAACTGATTGTAGCGACTGTACAACCATGATGTATTTCTATCATCTTCCAAGATGACAGCTGAAAACTCATGATGCACATGAAATGCATATTCAATCAAATCTTCGAACTCTTTTCTTTGGAAATCTTCGTTAGCTGCTAAGAAGAATTCTAAATTAGTTGCTAAAGAATAGATATTGCATAAATCACTTACATTTTGTTTCTGAGTTGTAGAGTGATCAGACTCAACAACGTCACGGTATAGAGAATTAATCAAATTGTTTAATAACTCAATTTTTCGTTTTAAAAATTGTGCTTGATACTTATCTACCATTAAGACACCTCCTTTCTTAAGGAGAGTATACCAATAAAAGTTAAAGGAGGTGAGAAGGATGAAGAAACTGCAGGCATTTAAAATAGCCCTCTTAATCATCGTCTTGGCGGAGGAGATTAAGAGAGCTGTCTATTGGATTTCAAAAACTAAAGGAGAACGTGATCTGTTCAAGAAAGAGTATCACAATTTAGTTCTTAAAGAAATTTTTAATGATTATGACAAGATTCTGAACAAAAAAAGCAGCCATCAAATTTAAGCATAGGAAAAAGTGACTCAACTTCCTTTATAGCTTCTTCGCAATTACTAAACTTTCCAATGGCATAACGATGGTATGGGCCGGGCAAATAAGCACAATCTTCATGATGAACTTCATGATAACCGTTTTTGTCAGGCAACTTATAAAAAAAGTAATTCTTCATTATTTTACACCTCCTTTAGAAAATTATAACAATTTACTTCAGAGGTTGTCGAAACACGAAAAAGACACCTGGAGAACGACCAGGTGTCTAACAAGCAATTAATAAATTTAACAACTTAATTATAACACGAAAGGAGCAAGAATACATGCATGAACTTAACATGAGTAATCAATTAGTGCCAGTCAAAGAGAATGACCAGGGTGAGATTGTAGTAAGTGGCAGAATGTTGCATAAGGCCCTTGAAATAAAGACTCAATATAAAGACTGGTTCCCACGAATGATTGAGTATGGATTTACTAAAGGCGAGGATTTCAACCCGCTCAAAATTGAGCAGGTTCGACTGGAAGGCTATCGGATGGTTACTCGAGAAATAATCGATCATGTCATCAAACTTGATATGGCCAAAGAAATCTCAATGATTCAGCGCACCGAACCAGGTAAGAAAGCACGTCAGTATTTCCTGCAGGTAGAGAAAGCCTGGAACAGTCCAGAGATGATCATGAAGCGGGCTTTACAGTTGGCTGATAAGAAAATTATTCGACTTGAAGAGAAGATTGAAGCGGATAAGCCTAAAGTACTTTTTGCGGATGCGGTAGATGCCAGTACAACATCAATTCTCATAGGCGAGTTGGCCAAACTACTTAAACAGAATGGTATTGATATTGGTCAGCAGAGATTATTTGAATGGATGCGTGCCAATGGCTACTTAATCCGGAAGCGTGGAGAGAACTATAATCAGCCGACACAGAAGAGCATGGACTTGAAAGTGATGGAACTGAAGAAGCGGACCATCACTAATGCGGACGGATCCATCAGAACAACTGCTACTACGAAGATAACTGGCAAAGGCCAGCAATACTTCATCAATAAGTTCCTGGCTAAGAAGGAGAGCGTGTAATGGTGTCAATTAATTATGGTGATTACGATCTGATTAAAGAAGCAGGATTTATCGAAAATCCTTATAAAATGCTCGAATGGAGCAACTCAATAAAAGATTTTAAATTCTTCATTTATTTCACGGTAGAAGGCTGGAGATTAGATGTATGTCGTTTTAAAGGCGAAACCAAACAAGTCTTCGTTAAGAGCTATGACAATCTGAAGGATCTAATGGAGAAGTACTACAGACTGATTGAATTAAATTCTCTGCAGGACGCAGAAGGACAGGAGTAAATACTATGACACAGGAGACATTGAGAACATCTATAACAGGTTACGGTCTAGTCTTCAAGGACCCGATGAAAAATAAAGCACTGACTATTGAAGCCAAAGCAATATATGCATATCTTGCAGCATATGCAGGTTCTACTAACGTTGCTTTTCCGAGTGTTGAACTTATTGTAGATGAACTTGGCATATCGGAAAACAGATTCCATAAGAATAAAAAAATACTGATAGAGCAGGGTTATCTGAGTGTTCACCGAGAGCGGACAGAGAATGGTTTCAGCAAAAATATATATACCTTAAATCATCATCCCGTAACACTTCAAAATGAAGGCATAGGAAATGAAGTGAAAGAAACCGTAACACGTCAAAACGTAGGCATACAATCCGTAGGCATAAGCGACGTAGGCATAGGAAACGTAAGCCTACAAAACGAAGGCACTATAATTAACAGTCTTACAAGTAACAGTATTACAAATAACAGTAATAAGAATAACAGCTTGATAAGTAACAGTAGTCGTAGTGATCTTAAGAGTACTAATAACTTAGAGAGTGATACGACAACGACGACTGATAATGACTTTAAAGAAGTATACAACTCATATCAAGAAAATATTCAGATGAACCCACCGCCAAATGTAAATCAGAAGCTGGCACAGGACTTTGAAGAATACGGCAAAGAACTAATGCTCTATGCAATATATAGATCGTCACTTAAAAACAATCACAATTACACATTTATCGATCATCTCTTGAATGACTGGCGCAAGAACAGAATCACTACTGCTGATCAGGCTAAGAAGTACGAAGAACACCGAGACGGAAAGTATGTAGGCGAGGCGCCGGCTAAAGCATATACCCCGGAAGAATTAGAACGCATGGAACAATTAAGAAACGTATCAGAAAATATGTGGTCATTTATAGGAGCTGATTAAATGTCTTCTGAAGCAAGGATTAATGAACTGCTAAACAATTATTCTTTTCCGCTGGCCGCTTTGGAAGATGTGAATCATCGACTGGAATGTTGCAGAGATGAAGCATACGTCAAACAACAAGTCAGATATCTCGAGAACTTAATCAGCTACGGAATAGCTAAAAGGAGAATGAAGGATGAATAACACGATAAAACAAGCTATGTCAAACAGCAGAAACTTCTACGATAACAATCTCGATACTGCACTAAAAGAGATTGAAACAAAGATATTAACAGTATCAAAGGAAGGTGACACATTCATAGTGCTTAATCCTGAAGGTCTAGGTTCCTACAAGTATCAGAAATTGCTTCAAAAAAATGAAGAACAGTTTCTTGAAGATATTCTTGATCACCTTGAATTGCCGGCTAAGTGCCTAAGCCGCATGCATGATGTCAATGGAAAATTGATAAGTTTACGGATTGATTGGAGTGATGTTGATGATAAATAGAGTGGTACTTGTCGGACGTTTAACAAAGGACCCAGAATACCGCGTAACACCATCGGGCGTATCAGTGGCCACTTTCACATTGGCAGTTAATCGCACTTTCACGAATGCCCAGGGCGAAAGACAAGCAGACTTCATCAACTGCGTCGTTTTCCGGAAGCAGGCAGAGAACGTGAACACTTATCTCAGTAAAGGGTCACTGGCTGGCATTGACGGCCGCCTGCAGTCACGCAGCTATGACAATCCGGAAGGCCGCAAAGTATATGTGACAGAAGTCATCTGCGACTCAGTGCAGTTCCTGGAGCCTAAAGGGACACAGAGAGGCGCAAACAGCTATCCGGATGATTATGTACCAGACGAACCGCCAAACGTCGTTCCTGGTCAATCTGAGCAGCCTAGACAGCAAGGTAACTTAGTAGCTGGAACAGGCAGCAATCCATTCGCAAATCACACAGGGCCGATTGACATCAGTGATGATGATCTGCCGTTCTAAGGAGGGTGACGGATGACTAGAACAGACAGTGAATTAAACAAATGGATATACGAAGCTGACGGAACGCCTGCAGCTAATACGATGAAGATGAAAGATGGATGGCAGTTTATCGGATGCCATGATAATCCACTGCATAATCAGACAACTTTTATGACTGACACAGAACTTATCCAATACATGAACTATCACAACCTATTCTACAAAGAACAGTTAGAACCTAAGAAATCCAGAGATACAAGAGGTCGGCGGCAGCCGGACTTATTTGAAGTGATGCGAGATTATGCAAATTAAAGGAGGAAACAAAAATGACTGGGAAATACGATTTATCAAAATTAGCGGATGGTGCACTGCAGGAAAGATTTGAAGATGCTTTTTCAAAGGTTCTGGATAATATCCACGACCTGAACACTGATCCTGAGAAGAAAAGAAAGGTCACGCTTGAGATATCAGTCACTTCTGATGAATCGCGTGAACTGCTCTTCCTGGATGTTCAGGCTAAAACATCGCTCCAGGCACGCAAGCCGGTACCAATCACTATGACAACTGGAGTAGATGAGAAAGGGGTGGCAGTAGCTAGAGAATTGAAATCAGGCGTTAAGGACCAGACTTACTTTGATGAGCAGGGCACGGTACGAGAAGACGACGGAAAGCCGGTAGAACAGAACAAGGTCACATCAATCAAACAGAACGCAATGTTCAAATAAAAGGAGATTAAAAAAATGTTAAAAGAAGCTATGCAGTACCTTATCAGCACGGTAGATAGACACTATATGGTAGGCGACAGAGACTTTCTGATTGTAAATGAACATCTTCATGAAGTAGAGGAGCCAACTGCAGGTCCATTCAGTATTGCTACACTTAGTGGCCTGGTTGACTACCTCAACGCAGATTTTGATACAGATGCAGAAGAAGTTAAATTATCAGTTGTCGTTGAAGACCATGCAAGGGTGAAAGTGATGGGTCAGCTGAACCAGAATGCAAATCGTGATCAGTATGTCTCAGTTAAAGCCGAGTTGCCTGACGTGACACTCGGCAAATATCTGAATTTGGAAGAGTTCAACGTTCAGATGCAGTCAGTGTTCGTACCGACAGATGAACGAGTAAATCTATTGAGTTTTGTCGGTAATATCAAGAGCGAAAGTGTCCGTAATCAAAGTGACAACGGCATCACACAACAGGTTGAAGTAAGGCAGGGCATTGCTACTGTCGAAAAAGCTCCAGTACCTAACCCGGTGCATTTGAAGCCCTTTAGAACCTTTACTGAAATCGTTCAGCCTGAATCAGCCTTCGTCTTACGTCTTCGCGAAGGGCGCGACGGTGTAGAGGCAGCATTGTTTGAAGCGGACGGAGGCGCATGGAGAAACGAAGCGCGTCAGTCAATTGCAAAATATCTCAAAGAGAATATCGCTCGTAAGAATGTTACGATCCTCAGCTAATATATAGGGGCTATATGCCCCTTATTAAAAATAGGAGTGATTAACTTGAACCAACAAGAATATAAAGTAGGCCAGTATGTCGAAGGTATCAAGAAGTATACAGAAGACTATCAGGAAGTCGTTCAAGGCAAAGTGTTCGATGTTATTAATGCTCTGAGTGGGACATGTCTCATAGTGGAGACAGAGGAAGGCAAGAATCGGCTTTTGAATGCTCGAGAAGTAATGTATGTGACTGAAGCAATCATAAATCAAAATGAAGATGTCAAATTGTTAGACAAGTCCTTTGGTCAGCCGGACAAGGTAGGTCAAAGAGCTGCTGAAGAAAGGTATTCATTCACAGAAGATGATCGTCCTGATGAATTTAAGAACGTCATCAATACTGAAGCACTAGAAAATGTATCACCTGAAAATAAAAAAAAAGCATTGGAGTTATTAGAACGTGCAGCATCGCTCATCAGATGATAAAGAGAAAAACATCCTTGAGAAAGTCAAAGAAATAATAGGAAGAGGTCGTTGCTATGCTTAGTGAACCGTTCAAAAGTCTAAAACTGGATCGTTACGCAAGTCAGATACTGCAGCAGTTCAGACGATTCGCATTATGCCAATACCGTTTCGAGACAGAACGAGACGGCACAAAGATTCTGGTAATATCTGATGACTATAAGACAATGACCTTTAAAGCCGAAAGCTGGAACAGCATTGCTTTTGAACTTAACAAACAGATGGCAGATGTTGCAAAGGAATACCGTAAGAAAAATCTAAAAAGGTGGTTAGATGATGGAATCCTGCAAAGAGCCAACAACAATTAAATCTCAAGATTATATGACCGGATTTAACAACACAGTAAAGCAGTCAGCTGGAAAGCTGGCTGCTAATGCTAAGGAGGATGCACATGAACAGAGTAAGTAAAGGTGCTTATTACAAGAACATCAAGACGAATGAAGTATATAAGCTTGTCAGAATCAAGCGGGATAAACGTAAACCGATTGCTTTTCTGGCTAAGGTAGACAGTAATGAACTGATCATCATTAAAGTGACTGACCTGAAGCGGTCATCAATCTATCAGGAAGTAATGAATCCGATTGATACAGCTACTGCAGATGAAGTAAGTGGCATCTACTCACACTACAAATTGAACAATAATCAGGTAGATAACACAGCACCTAAAGTAAAGACGGTTGAAGACTGTGAGAAGGAAATATTGAACGCAGTTGAACCTGCTGCTAAAAGGATAGCTAGGATTGCTAAACGCGTGGCCAATAGTATGAGAGGGGCAGTGAAACGATGAAAGCAATGGAATGGGCTTTATTTGGAGTGACAGTGGTGAGTGTAGCAGGTCTTCTACTCCGCTTCATCGCTCGGACGTTCGCAGAGGGTGAAGATGCCATCGATAGCTATTACAGCAATGATACGAACAGCGATAGTTACCAGGGTGAATGTCATATCAGGCCGCAGTTCTTGAAGTAGTTGCCTATGAATGATAACCATGAGAAGCGGTTAGGCTTAGGGGCAATCATAAGGGATAAACGATCTCATGAATATTATAGAGTTACAGCACTTAACAAGCACCTTGTCTGCTATACCGGAATACGAGGTGTCAAAGCTTCCGGAGCAACGCCGAAAGGTAGATTTAAGAAAGACTTCGTTGTAATTAAGGAGGGGCGTTATGGCAGTTAGGAATGTCAATACGAGTAACAGAGGTAAATGGCTAGAGGATGCAATCACAGCATGTAACAGAATGTACAGCTTAAAAGGTGTGGCGCAGATCGATAAGATTGCCACACCTATGAAACCTAAGAGCAGAAGCGGGCAGGTTATCGGTGCTAAGTACACTGAGAAGTCAACGGTGGACTTTGTAGGGACGTTGAAAGGCGGCAGGTCAATTGCATTTGATACAAAGCAGTGTAAGGCTCCAAGAATGCCACTCACCAATATAAAGCAGCATCAGATTGATTATCTTACAAAGGTACATGAATTAGGAGGAGAAGCCTTTCTGCTGATTCTCTTCACTACGGAAAATGAACTGTACAAGCTGGATATATCGCAACTGAATGTCCTTGGGAAAGAGCTGACTAGACAGAGCATACCGCTTCAATGGTTCAGAGATAACCTGGAACCTATCAGAAGCGGCAATGGTGTTATTTACGATTATCTGGAAGGACTGGTGGATTAAATGGCCAAGATGATTAAACGTACGGTAGAGATGCGATTAGATGAGTTGATCAAACACATTTTTGATAATGCGATAGTGAACAGAAGTTATTATACGAGTGACCGTAATGTATGTATAGAAGTCAATTCATATGGTGGCATTGATACAGATGGATATGGAAATGGGTCATATCCTCGAGAAGAACATAAATTCGCAGTCGAAGTCGAGGAAGAGATTACGAAAGAAATGCCAATAAACGCATTTTACAGACTTCGTACAGATGGGGGATGGAAAAGTGCAGAACTGAAAAATACGTCAGTTAGTAAATTGATAGAAAAATATCGGCCTCACGTACATGTAACATTATCCTTTATTTATTTACTAAACGAAGACGGCTCAATTGGAGAACTCATCTGGACGGAAGCGAAAGGACTGGAGGAGTAGATGGATTTAAACGAATATCAAGAACTTGCAGGACGTACACACAACAAAGGTATATCTCAACCAGAGGCATTAGCTAACTATGCACTCGGCTTAACAGGTGAAGCTGGAGAAGTGGCTGACCAGATCAAGAAGCATGTATTCCACGGCCATGAACTTGACCAAGAGGAACTGAAGAAGGAGCTGGGGGATGTACTTTGGTATATTGCTAACCTTGCTGCAGTCAATAGTATCGAACTATCTGAAGTAGCAGAGATGAATATTAATAAGTTGAAGAAGCGGTACCCGGAAGGATTTAACCAAGCGGACAGCATTAATAGAATAGAAAATCAAAAAGGGGATGACAAAAATGTTTAAATTTGAAGCGGAAGATAGAGTGAAGTTTGAATTGCCTGATCTGAAGGATGAAACAGTACTTGCAGTCCTGGATAAAACTTTCAATTATCTGAGTAACAAGACTGTACCTGAATGTGCTGTACATATCGTGGAAGCACCTGCAAAGCCAGAAGTTATCATTGAACCATTAAAAAAGGCAAGTGAAGACGGGAAGGCCGGACTGTTAGGTAGTAGGCGCCTTGCTAATGAAAAGAAGGTTTCTCTCGACCGAGAACCGAAAGTGTACGCTCATAAAGAATCAGAGGGCTTCACTATTGCCGATAAAGTTGATTTATCAAAACTTAAGATAGAACAGCAAGAGGAACCGGACTTTTGGAAGACTGGTATCAAGGAAAAGAATGGGGAGCCGCACTATAGATGCCGTTACTTATGTCCGTCCTGTGGCACTGTATCGAATCATTACATCTTGAAAGATACAGATACAGTGAACTGTCATGAGTGCGATGAAGAGATGGAAGTAGTACCGATGGACACTGCAATTGGTAAAGAAACAGATAGCCATGGTAACTGGTATATTGCTGGTCATTACCAGGTCAGAGAGTAAGGAAGGAAGAACAATGACACCAATGGATATGTTGATCACGACAGTAACCACAATACTGATTATCTCAGTGATCGCATTTATAGCATATGTTGCACTTATGGTCTTTGTAACTATTCGTGCTCGTAAAGAATACAAGCAGTTCCAAAAAGAAAACGAACTTAAAATGGCAGAGTTTAAACAGCGTCAGGTAGAGATGATGAAACGATGGGAAGAAAAATCAGAGCTGAAGGCAATGAAGAAAGCAGCCGCTAAGGATTTCAGATGGCAGGACATTGATTGAATGGATACAAACAGATGGTCAAGTAGCAGCTGGATTAGTGATGAGCCTAAAGTGTGTAAAAAATGCAGAAGTAAAGATGTGGATATCATTGATGCATACAGTGATAGCAGACTGATTGAACGGTGGCTACATTGCAATAGGTGCCAACATGGTGAGTCATTAGGTTGCATGATCAGACATAAAAATGAGGTGTTGAAATGAAGGAATACAAGAAGAAACACATTATAAAGCATGCCCTCGAACATTACATCAAAAGACCTGGAGCAAGTGATAAGGACCTAAATCAAGAGAAAACAGTGCTAGAAGAAGTGAAAGCAGACATTCAGCAAATGAAAGAACAATATAACATCAAATAAAAAAAGAGCCTTCTCGGCTCCTGTTAAATATAATCGACACCTATATTATAACACATGCGGGAGGGCTTAATGAACAGCTTATTACTAGACATTCAGAATCTGGACTTTAAAAAGACTCGAGATAATGTGCATAATGTATTCAAACGATACAAACGCCTGCTAGGGATCATGCCTATCAGAAGTATGCCGTCTGTTACCCAATCATTTAGTTACATACCACCTACAACTAACGTCTGTCTTAATGGGATTGAAGCGGCTGCAGCGAAGAATATAGAACGTGAGAAGATGCTGAAGGAACGTGAAGAATTACTTGAGCTGATGAACAAAGCTATTGAGAACTTGAAGCCTGATGAGCGTTACATTATTGTTCATAAGTATCTCCAGGATCAGCGTGGCATTGATTACGAGATATACACTAATCTTGGTTATGGTAAGACAAAGTATCATGAAGTGAAGAACGATGCTATCATCCGTCTGGCATTCTACCTTGGCATTGAAGTGTACGAGGGAGATGAACAGTCATGAACTTATCCGCTTCTTCTATTAGATCTGGCAGAGACCAGGTCTTTTTTATTTGAATGAACTTATCTGACAATTACTAGAAGTGTTGATAGGAATAGGGTTATAATGAATGAGTGAGTTATACACAATGCCAGATATGAATAACTCATAATAATATGGATAGGGGAATTAATATGGGGATTTTTGATGATGCATTTGAGGAGTTTAGAAATGATTTGGAGAAGAACAATATTTCTCCGGAAGAAAAGAAAAGAAGAGCAGTAGCTAAAGAAGCCAAAGCGAAGGAATTGAAATATAATCTAGCATCCTATCTTGAAGAAATGGGAAGCGGCTTTAGAGAAAGTGGATTTGATGCAGACGTTTATTTAGAAGAAGTTGAACCAAGAATAGTGGTAAGAAAGAAAGGTTCATTAGATGGGAAACAAGCTATACTTATGTACGCTTGCCCACGAGAAGAGTCAGGGAAAGTAGAAGTATTATTAGGCGAGACTATGGGAGAACAACGAGTTATAAGTAATTACAATGTCAATGAAGATGGTACCATTGATGATGTAGATGATGTTGATAATTATATCAGAGGCGAAGTGACTGATCATCTATACCAACTATTCGAGCTCATTATAAAAAACTTAAATTAAACTGATTTCGCGAACTTTCAGCGAACTTTGAGCGGTCGATAAACGGTCTTTTTCCGGTCATTTATTGATAGCTAAGGTGTTATGATGGTAGTAAGTTAATATGTATCAAGAGGACATGGCAGATGCTGTGTCCTTTTTGTTTGGAGTGATTGAAGTGAGTAAGTCCAGGAACAAACAGCAATACGACTGGTTCTATCGTAAACCTGCGTGGCGAAAGTGTCGCATGATTGCTCTTGAACGTGATAATCATCTGTGTCAGCACTGTCTTGAAAAACATGACATATTTACACCAGCTGATGTTGTCCATCACATTGTATATGTTGAGACTGATTTTACACTTGCACTGCAACTGGATAACTTGATTAGTCTATGTCATGCGTGTCATAACAAAGTGCACGAAGAGGATGAGAAGCGATTCAGGAACACAAAGAAAGCAAAACGTCAGCGCATGATTGAGTCGAAAAAAATAAAAGTCGTGAAGTTATAACCCCCCTCCCTTAAAAATCGAGCCGAGCCCTTCAGGGGTCGGCGACGGGCCCATCCTGCAGAAAAAAGCTGAAATTTTTATAAAAGGGGGGTAAAATGGACGATTTCTGTATTTTTATCGAATCCGGTTTTTATTAACTGTACGCATTTAAAACTCTAGAAAATTCAAAGGTGGTGAGGAATGTTGGCAGTCCCAACTAAGAAGAAATTAATTGAATATCTCGGTGAAAATTACCTGGAATCTGATGAACAATTGATTGATTTATACCTCGAAAACCACAAAATTTACCGAGAAATGCAGAAGGAAATGAAGAAGCAGCCGATGATGATGCCTTTTACGAACAAGGCCGGTGCCACTAACATGATGAAGAATCCATTGCTGATCGAGATACCGAAGTATACAGCAATGCTGAACAACCTACTTAAAAGTCTCGGACTCACTCCAGCGCAGCGTGCTAAGTTACAGGCGATGACAGGTGGAGATGATGACGAAGATGACGATTTCAATAGCTTCTAAGCCATCTGAAATAAAATCCTGGTATAAAAACTGGAGGGCCGAACAAGTAGAGAAGGGGCATATCAGAGATACACAGTCGCCCACTCTATTAACAACATGGTATGCAGAACGTATTATAGCCGGTGACATTATTGCATGTGAAGATGTCATCTGGGCATGTAAACGTCATCTGAATGACTTAAAGCGTGCCGGAACAGATGATTTTCCATACATTTTTGATGAAGAGAAGGGTCATAGGCCAATCAGATTCATCGAAAAATACTGTAAACCCTCAAAAGGTAATTTCTATCAGCTGGTTATGCAACCCTGGCAACACTTTGCCATTGGTTCACAGTATGGATGGATCCATAAAGATACAGGCCTCCGGAAGTATAAGGAAGGTCTTATTTTTGTGCCACGGAAAAACGGAAAGACAACCAAAATTGGTGGTCTTTCCACTTATGCAGTATCAAAAGATGGAGAACGTGGCGCACGTGTTTACGTTCTGGCCAACGCGAAACAACAGGCCAGAGAATTATACGACGAGGCACGCGCGATGGTTAAAGCATCACCAGCACTGAATAAGAGGATGAAGGAAACGGGTCTTGCCATCACATATCCAGCCACCAACTCAAAGATTGAACCCCGTGCAAGTGACAGTAAGAAGCTCGATGGACTGAATACATCCTTTGCGGTCTTCGATGAGATTCATGAGTTCAAGAACTATAAGCTGATCAACGTAATCAAACGTTCCTGGTCAGCACGTAAGCAGCCATTGCTTGAATATATCACTACTGCAGGTTATGAACTCGATGGTCCGTTAGTTGATTTCATAGAGATTGGTAAGGATGTTATCCGGGGTGCAATGGATCAGGAAAGAAAGTTCTATCTCATGTACACGATGGACGATATAAAGGAGATTGAGAATCCGGAATTATGGGTCAAATCAAATCCGAATATCGGTGTGACACTTGATCTGCCATCATTAATTGAGGATTACAATGCAGATAAAAACAATCCTGGTGAACACGCTGACTGGATTACAAAACAGTTCAACATCTTCGCTGATAATGATGAACTTTCATTCATCAATTACGAGACACTGCTGAGAAATGATAAGGAAATTGATATATCGGAACTGGCCGGCCGTGAATGTATAGGTGGTTATGACTTGTCGAACACAGAAGACTTTACAAGTGCCTGCCTTGAGTTCCCACTCGATGATGGGCGTGTAGCTGTCATCACTCACACATGGGTGCCTGGTAAGAAGGCTCGTGAAGATGACTCAATCCCATATGATGAGTATCAGAAACGGGGTCTACTGACCATCTGTGATACAGAGTATGTAGATTATGGGCTGGTTGAGCAGTGGTTTATTGAGATGAGTAAGATATACAACATTCAGAAGATAGCCTATGACCGCCATAACGCATATAGATTGAACCAGGCATTGGAGGCATACGGATTTGAACTGGTAGAAGTGAGACAGGGATATATGACACTGAATGCGCCGATGAAGGACCTCAAGCAAATACTGATAGACGGCAAGCTGATATTCAACAAGAATAAGATGCTGCGCTGGTATATCAACAACGTCAAACTGGTGATGGATCGTAACGGTAACTGGATGCCGACTAAGCAATCTAAGTATCGGAAGATTGATGGTTTCGCCGCATTGCTTAACGCTCACACTTTAGTAATGGAAATGATGGCCAAGCCTGTAGGAAGCGGAACAATTAAGTTTGTAAGCTTTAAAAAGAAATGAAACTCCCTCTGCAAAGGGAGTTTCATTTAATAAAATTCAGGTGTTTTAATACTTTTGAAAGTATTGATCAGCATATTATAATACTCAATTTGTTTTTCAGATGTTTTTTCTATATGTGGATTATCGTTGAATGCAATTTCGATATATTTCGCTCTATGGAGAAATTTTTCATAAATCTCTCTTTCTTTGAGGAAGTGACTTGGGATTGTCTGATAAGCAATCTTAAGAACTTCTATTTGTTGTTTAAAAATATATAGATAAACTTTCTTTTGATATATATCTTTGGTTAGATTAATTGTATTTGCAGCACTGAGAGCTACTTTAGCAATATGAAATAAATCACTCTGCCATTCAAATTGATAGATAAATTTCGGATTTGAGCAATCCATGTTATCACCCTTTCATGTAAAAACTATTTAGTAACAATTTGAATAAAGGATGGATGGATACGGTAATTAATATTGTCGACAGTAATATTGATGTAGTCATATTTAAACAATGAAGGACCTTGCTCCTCCCACCATAAGTAAGTATCAGTATATGAGTTATCAATTCTAATATTTTTACATTCAGATAAATTAACCCATTCCCCTAATAAGCACGCATGGACTTCAGTCATTAGTATCACCTCACTTTCTGTTTACATTTTACCACGTTGACCGTCGGGAAGATGGCCATAATTTAGATAAAGGAAGTGATCCCGTTATCTCGGAGCTATCCGTTAAATAGTAATCCTTAAAGAAAGGAGAATAAGCGGTGTGCCAAAACAACGACTCAACTTTATTGATAGGATAAAACGAATCATCACTGGTCCTCTGGAGAAAACGGTTATCGAGCAGAATAATCAGATTATCTCTGATTTTTCAGGATGGCATAACAAATATTTCTGGGGTATCGAACAATCAACCCTGGAGAATAACGAGACTATCTTTGCTGCTATCAGTCGTCTGTCTAGTTCGATAGGCAGTTTGCCTGTTAAATTATACAGACAGTACGAACAGCAGAATGAGAAAGTCGGCCAATTATTAACCAGAAGTCCCAATCAGAACATGACGCCCTATATTTTCTTGAGCCGATTGGAAACAATCCGGAATGAGAAAGGTAATGCGTATGTAGCTATTCAACGTGATCGCTTTATGCAGCCGGATAGGTTACTTATTCTGAACAGCGACAATGTGACTCCTGCTATTGATGATAAAACCAAAGAACTGTACTACATTATTCGTAATGCTGGCAACAAATTGGTGCTGCATCATATGGAGATGCTGCATTTCAGACATATATCTGCTATGAACTCAGAAGTAGGTATCAGTCCTATCTCGGTTTTGAAAAATACGACTGAATTTGATACTGCTGTCCGGAAGTTTAATCTTGAAGAAATGCAGAAGACAGATGCATTCATCATTAAATACGCAACAAACGTGTCTGATGAGATGAAGCTTAACGTCATAGAGAACTTCAGGCAGTTTTTCGAAGATAATGGTGGCGTACTCTTCCAGGAACAAGGCGTCGAGATTGAACAGAAGGAAAGAAAGTATGTATCTGAAGATGTTGTACAGGCTGAGAAGCTGACACGTGAAAGAGTTGCAAATGCATTCGGTGTCCCACTTGCATTGTTGAACGGCGACGGATCCACGATGAAATCTGTTGAGGAATTGAATCGGTTCTATGTCACTCATACATTACTACCTATTATTAAGCAGTATGAAGATGAATTTAATAAGAAATTACTGACCGTCTCTCAACTGGAAGACGGTTATTATTTTAAATTCAATGTCAAAGGGCTGCTTAGAGCTGATGTAGCGACTCAATCTGAAGCATATTTTAAAGCGGTACGTAGCGGTTACTACACTGTCAACGAGATTCGAGCTTGGGAAGACCTTCCGCCAATTGAAGGTGGAGACAAGGCAATGATCAGTGGAGACTTGTATCCTATCGATTTACCAGTTGGAGAGCGGAACACACCTGCCTTGAAAGGAGGTGATAACAGTGACAAAAAACAAAGTTGATTACTTTCAGATGCAAAGAAAGACTGAAACTGAAGCGGATATTTACATTTATGGACCAATTGTAAGTAGTAAATGGGATGAAACAGACGTAACAGCGTCAGGATTCCTGGAGGAGCTGAAAGCTTTAGGTGAAGTTTCTACAATCAATCTTCATATCAACTCGGGCGGCGGCAATGTATTTAGTGGTCATGCGATCTATAACATGCTCAAGAATCATAAGGCCACCGTAAATGTTTATATTGATGCCCTCGCTGCATCGATTGCTAGTGTTATCGCCATGGCAGGTGACAAAGTGTTCATGTACGAAAACAGCATGATGATGATTCATAATTCATGGATTATTACCATGGGCAACTCGAAAGAACTTCGAGAAACAGCGGACTTGATGGATAAGATGGATAAATCGAGCAATACAGCTTATCTTACAAAGAACGAGAAGATAACTGAGCCGCAGCTAGAGAACCTTCTAAAAGAAGATTTCTGGATGACGGCGCAGGAAGCACTCGATCTCGGTTTTGCTGATGAAATAATCGGAGCGAATGAGATTGCAGCCAGCATCACAAAAGAACAGTTTGAAGCCTATCGTTCAGTACCTGATCAAATTGCAAAAGATGTCGATAAAGTCACAGATGTGACCGTCATTTTAGAGCAGGATATAAAGCAACACACAACCGAAACAGAACATAAGCCCATCGAACAATCACAATTGAACAGGCAGTCAATTCTCGAACGGAACAGAGCTATCTCTGACGAAGTCGGGATTTTTTTATTGCCAAAAAACTATAAACCTTTAGGAGGATAATCAATGACAACCTTATTTGAATTAAAGCAGTCAGTTCACATGATCGGTGAGCAGCTGCAGAAAAAGACAAGTGAACAAGTGCAATTAATTAGTAACCCAGCATCATCTGACGAAGATATTAATCGTGTGGAAGGTGAAATTAATAGCCTTAACAAGCGCTTTGATATTGCGAAAGCTCAACTTGAACGCGAAGAGCAGGCAGTACGTGAAGAGCATGACTTGAACGAAGCAAACGGAGGAGGGTATTCAGACCTTTCTGAATCAGCACGACAAGTGAAAGCGAAAGCAGAATTTTATCGTCACGTCCTGCTGCCACAAGAATTCCCGAAACCAACGGAAGAAGCAAACCGTATCTTATTACATGCTCTTCCTGCAGGTAACTCAACAGGTGGTGACAAACTGTTACCAACAACTGTATCGAAAGAAATCATCTCTGAACCTTTCGCAAAGAACCCGTTACGTGAATCAGCACGTATGACAAACATTAAAGGACTTGAACTACCTCGTCTGTCATACACATTAGATGACGATGACTTCATTCTTGATACTGAAACTGCTAAAGAGATGCAGTTAAAAGGCGACACTGTTAAATTCGGTACAAACAAATTTAAAGTATTCGCTGCCGCATCTGACACTGTTATTCATGGATCAGACCTTGACTTAGTGAACTGGATTGAAAATGCACTCCGTTCTGGTTTAGCAGCTAAAGAGAAGAAAGACGCGTTCACTGAGACACCTAAATCAGGACTTGAGCATATGTCATTCTATACTGCTGGTGAAGTTAAACAAGTGGGTGGTGCTGATGTTTATGATGCAGTAGTCAATGCATTAGCTGACCTGCATGAAGACTATCGTGACAATGCGACAATCTACATGCGTTACTCAGATTACGTGTCAGTGGTTAAAACGCTATCTAATGGCACAACTAATTTCTTCGACACACCAGCTGAAAAGATTTGGGGCTATCCAGTCAAATTCACGGATGCTGCGAAATATCCAGTCATTGGCGATTTCAACTACTTCGGCATCAACTACGAGAACACGACGTTTGATACTGACAAAGATGTGAAGAAGGGTGAATATCTGTTCGTCCTGACAGCATGGTATGACCAGCAGCGTTCACTTAACTCTGCATTCCGTATCGCGAAAGTTGGAGCTACAGTACCTGTCGGTTAATCTGACAGGTGCTTTTTAATCAAAAAATATTAGGAGGTCATACTAATGGCATTATTTGAGGTGTTACAGCCCTTTGAAGGAAAAAAAGAAAAGAAGCAGTTCCTGGTCATCGGTGAAGAAGTTGAAATGACGGTCGCTCGTGCGAATGAAATTCAAGCGAACATCGACAAAGAGTATCCTGAATACGGTGATGTTCTCAAACGAAAAGATGAACCTAAATCCAAAACGGAAGCAGCTGCCGCAGAAGAAAAAAATACTAAGACTGATGAAGGAACGTCTGATTCAGCAAAGAAGTAGGTGAGAACCTATGATTACACTTGAACAAGTGAAGTCGTGGTTAAAGATTGATGATGATGACCAGGATGATGAACTTGAAGATCTTATTACTGAGGCAACCGCAGAACTGGCACTTGCCGGCGTTCCGGAATTTGCCGAGTCAGAAGTCGCCTATCCTCTCTATCGTAAAGCAATCAAGTACATTATCACTCGAGACTTTGAAACACGTGGTATGGATGAGTATGATTCCAAAATTCTCGATTCAATGGTCTTAAAGTTGAAGGCGATGGTGAAGCGGAATGCAGTATAAGCGACGTCGTTACAAAAAAGATACAATAGGCGATCTGGATAAGAAACTTAAATTCGTTTCTGTGGATGATGTTTCCGATGACGGATGGTCTACCCCTACTGAAACCATTCTTTTCACTCGATGGGCTGAATTAATTGAATCTAAAGGCCGTGACTATCAAATGGCTGTTCAGACCGGCACAACTAATCAGCTGCACTTTCGCCTGAGGTACAAAGAAGAGATTCGAACGGATATGAATGTGATGTATAGAAACGAGCGATATGAAATCAAGGATATTATCGGAAAAGACTCGAGACAACCTTATATGATCATCGTGATTGAAAGGGTGAGTCGATGAGTTTAGAGATAATTGGAATGGATGAAATCGAACGTAATATACAGAGATTAATCCGGAGAGTCGAAGGCGCTGAAGAAAGAATTGTTGACGCTGGTGCTCAAGTTCAATACGAACATCTTAAAGAAAACCTTCCTGTCGATAAGGGCGACATGCAAAAGAAACTGATTGTAGGACAGCCTTATTTAGAGAATGGAAAAACATTTATTAATATAGGCTGGCCAGAGGGCAGTAATGTCGAGTTCCGGGCGCACTTTCCGGAATGGGGGACAGTCCATCAGAAACCACAGCTTAAGATAACAAAGTCTGTTAAAGAAAGCCACGATGCAAAGGTAAAGGCAATGCTCGCTGTGATGAGAAAGGAGTATGGTCTGAATGTTTGATGATCCCTATAAATTTGTCAGAGATATACTGGTCAATTCAACAGAAGTCACTCAAATTATTCCAGCGAAGAATATAAGGAATCTTGAAATTCCTGACTCTCTAAAGACGCAAGCACCTTATATCCGCATCAGCGTAATCGAAATGACTGACATTGAATTTGCTGATGGACAGATTAGAGCTGCGGGACTGCACATTCAGATTGATATCTGGCAGCAGTCGCCGTTGATGACGGCAGGCAACAAAATCAAGAAACTTCTCAAAGAAAAGGGTTTCGGATTCACAGCAAGCCTAGAACCACAGACAGAAAAAGTCACTGATTATGTCACGCTCTATAGAGATGCGAGACGTTATTTCTACGCCTATGAACTCAATGAAAATCAAATTTATTAAAAACGGAGGAATTTAATTATGGTAAATACATTACCTGCAGAAACACCAGCATCATTTGTAAACATTCTAGGATTTCACTATGCAGTAATTGAAACAGACGCAAAAGGAGCACCGACTAAATATAAACCAATCTCTCATGTTCGTGGTTCTCAGGAAATCAAAGTCGATCTTGATACTGAAGTAATCGAAAACTGGGGTGACGGGGAAGTTCAGGAGATGGCAGTATCGACTGGTAAAGCCAAACTAGACTTCCAGGCGTTCGCTATTCCACTTGCACAACGTGCAGAGCTTCTGGGTATGGAAATCGACTCAGACGGCAACGTGATTCGTCGTCGTACACTTAACCCACCGAATGTTGGTGTCATCTTTGCTAAAGAAAAAGCTAACGGAGACCTTGAAGTGGTCGCATTGACTCGCGGTATGTTCTCGGGTGGCGGACATGATGGTAAGACATCAGAAGAAAAGAAAGCGTTCGGAAATCAATCAGTTGGCGCTGAATTCTCTTCTCGTTTCTCAGATGAAATCGCTGAGGTTAACCGCCTGGTTAAGAAGGGCGATACGGCTGGATTGAACAAAATTTATCAGTTAGTATTCGGTTATGATGCACCGACAACTGCGATTCCATGGAACACAGTTGTCACTGAACCTTCAACATTACCAGCTGGATAATAGTTAGATCTTAAGGGGAGCAATCCCCTTTTTATTTTGGCCAAAATAAAAAAATAAAACTATAAAACGAAAGTAGGAAATCAAAATGACAGAAGTAAATACTAACGGATTAGAAGTAAAAGAAGAAGTTAAAGCACCGGAATTTGAATTCTTGAAAGAAGTGACGCTTGTGAATGCTGCAGGTGCTGAGAATGTAGTAAGAGCGCCTAAAGTTGTACCTGGTCGCGTATATCGCCAAGCCATCTCACTCGGCTATAAAGAACGTAAGCTGATGTTCAAGAATGATGGCCAGGGCAAATATGAACGTGATGAAGATGGGAACTTCATTCCGAATGAACCGACAGAAGAAGCAGAACTTGAACTTCTGGACTTATATGAGAAATTCTTCGTTGAATACTTTAATAATCAGTTCACTGTTGAAGAGTTACGTGATGGACTTGACGCTCGTGAATATCAGGAAACACTTAACCATGCATACTACAGTGCAATGGGAAACCCTACAGTGCTGGTGAAGAAATAAATTCATCTGATGAAGAGGATGATTCAGAGGTCTTATCCGAAAGTGAACTACTGAAAATAGCGGATAAGAATATAGCGATGATTGCAAAGTACTTCAACGTCAGTCCTATTGAAATAATGGAGGGTGACTATCATTACTATATGCATCAATATATGCTGGCCACTGAAGATGAGGTAGAGCAAATTGATGACTCTAATAATCATCAGCCGCAACATAAGAAAACAAGAAAAGTAGAAAGCCTATTCGAAGCCTTCGGTGTTACCGACGCCGAATAGGCTTTATTTTTTTAGGAAGGAGGTACACTATGCCATTAGGAACAGAGCCGGTAGGTAAAACGGTCGTTACAGTTGGTTTTGATGACACTCAGTTAAAGCAAGGTCTTACGAATCTCAATGCCCAGATGAAGCTTGCAGATAACACTTGGAAAGCGTCTTTATCAACATTCAAACAATCTGATCGTAGTATTGAAAAGTTGTCTACAAGTGTTAAGGGCATGACTGACAAATTAGAGATTCAGACTAAGATAGTCGATGCTCATAAGCAGAAGGTTGCCAACTTAACTAAAGAGTATGGTGAGAACCACACAAAAGTCATCAAAGCAAATGCAGATCTTGCGAAGCAACAAGGTGTGTATGGCAATCTGAAACGTTCAATCAATGAGATGACTGCTGAGATGAAACAGCAGACGATTGAGCAGAAGAAAGCAGAAGGCCAGCAGGCGAAATTACTGAAGCAGGAACAGGAGATGGCCCGCAGTAAGGCAACACTTCAGGACAAGATGAAACTAGTCGATGCAGAGTGGCAAAATAATGTTTCTAAGATGAAGCTCGCTGGTAATCAAGCCGGTATTTATGAAGGCAAGATTAAGTCACTCAATGACAAACTGGAACTGCAGAAGAAAGCAGTCTATGCTCAGGCTGCTGAAGTCCGTAAACTTACTAAAGAATACGGTGAGAACAGTGAGAAAGCTGTTAAAGCGAATACCGAGCTGAAGAATCAGAGCAAGATCATGAACGACTTGAAAGGCGATATAGCTGCGACAACAAAAGAACTGCAGGACTTCAACAAAGCGGAAGCTATCAAGTCTTCACCATGGACCCAACGACAAAAGGAATTTGAAGCATTTTCATCTAAATTGCAGACTGCAGGCGACCGTCTGACATCAACCGGCCAAAACATGTCGATGGCTGTTACTGCACCACTTGCTGGTATTGGTGCGATGGGCGTCAAGACAGCGATGGACTTCGATGCTCAGATGTCGCGTGTGGGTGCCATTTCAGATACAACAGGTACGAAATTCGAAGAAATGAAACGCGTTGCAATGGAACTTGGAGCATCCACAACCAAGTCAGCGTCTGAAGTGGCCAAGGGTATGGA
Organism: Macrococcus bovicus; assembly: GCF_030376725.1. Taxonomy (NCBI): domain Bacteria; kingdom Bacillati; phylum Bacillota; class Bacilli; order Caryophanales; family Staphylococcaceae; genus Macrococcus; species Macrococcus bovicus. Next base: position 1,323,991 of record NZ_CP128470.1, on the reverse strand, counting down.
AGAGATGGCTGCCAAAGGTTATGATGCGAATCAGATCATGGCTGCGATGCCAGGCATCATTTCTGCGGCTGAAGCTTCTGGAAGTGATATGACGCAGACGGCTAACGTTATGGCCAGTGCTATGAATGCTTTTGGTATTGAAGCGGATAAGTCAAATCATGTCGCGGACGTCCTTGCACAGACAGCGAATCAGTCAGCTGCTGATATCACTGACATGGAGTTTGCCCTTAAATATGCGGCGGCTCCTGCTAAATCATTAGGAATGAGCCTGGAAGAGACATCTGCTTCCATTGGTATGATGGTAGATGCTGGTCTTAAAGGTGAACAGGCAGGTACAACATTACGTGGTGCATTGCTTGGATTGCTCAGTCCTTCAGAGGCGAATTCTAAACTTATGGAGAAGATGGGCATTGAGATTACAGATGCCTCCGGAAACTTTATAGGTATGGAACAGTTGGTTCGTAACCTTGAAAAATCAATGGTCGGAATGACCGATACACAGAAGGCAGCTAACCTATCTCAATTAGTTGGTAAAGAAGCAGTTTCAGGGATGCTCGTTATGATGGACCAAGGTCCGGATAGAATCGGCAAGATGACAAAATCACTTGAAGAGTCAGATGGTGCCTCTCAGAAAGCTTCTAAGTCTATGATGGATAATCTTAAGGGTGCAGTTGAAGAAATGAGCGGAGCCTTCGAAACTGTCGGCATACAGATAGGTCAGGACATGACACCTACTATCGAAAAACTTGCAGATGGAGCGCAGAACTTAGCAACTAAGTTCAGTGAGATGCCAGATTGGGCAAGAAAAACTGCAGTTGGTATTGGACTTGTAGCTGCAGCTACTGGACCGACAATTGTAGGCGTAGGACTTGTGGCGAAGGCGACAGGTACGGTAGTAGACGGACTCGCTAAACTGACAGGGAAATATGCTGCTAATACTTTGGCAGCTGAAGGCAATGCTTTAGCAAACGCAACTGTAGGCACTTCGCTCGGTAAAAATGGAAAGCTTAATAAAGGAATCGGTTCTACTTTAGGTAACTTCTTGCAGTTCGGAAAGAATGCAGAAAAAGCAACTAAGTCAGTCGGTCTATTATCACGCGCTGGAGGATTACTGACGCGAGGTCTTGGCCTAATCGGAGGGCCTGTCGGTTTGGCCATCACTGCAGGGATTACCGCAATCGGTGTAGGATTCAAATATGCTTACGATCATGTTGACTGGTTTAAGAAAGGCGTAGACAACACGATTTGGGTTGTTAAGAATCTGGCAGGTGAATGGGTAGACGGCACTAAGAAAATTGTTGATACAGTAGCAAACTGGGAACCGGTCAAGAAAACCATTGAAGTTGTCTCCGGAGCAGTTGATTATGCAAAGGAACATTATGATGACTTCATTGGAGTTCTGAAGAAGCCTGTTGATTTATGGTGGGGTGGTCTCGAAAAAGGCTTCACTTGGTTTAACAACATAGTAGATAAATCTGGTGGAAATTGGGAACAGTTTAAAATCAATTATGCAAAGGCTAGTAAAGAGTGGGCGACGAATACGCTCCAGGATATCAAAGCTGGTTTTAATAATGCAGTACAGGGTTCTAAAGAATGGCTGACCGATTCTGGACAGAAGATGAAGTCCGGGTTGATTAAAGGGCAAGAGTCTGTTAAGCAGTGGGCGCAGGATTTCGGTCCTAACTTTAAGACGTGGTTATCTAACTCAAAAACTTCTCTCTCTAAGTGGGGAGAAGAAACTGCAGATAAGATATCAAGTGGTTTAAATGCTGGACAAAGTACTGTGAAGAAATGGGCTGAAGACTTTGGACCTACTTTTAGCACATGGTTATCTAACTCAAAAACTTCTCTCTCTAAGTGGGGAGAAGAAACTGCAGGTAAGATATCAAGTGGTTTAAATGCTGGACAAAGTACTGTGAAGAAATGGGCCGAGGACTTTGGACCGAAGGCAAAAGGTTGGTTAACTACTACCAAGTCTTCACTTTATACATGGGGTCAGGAAACAAGTGGTAGAATTGCATCTGGTATGGAATCTGGCAAGAAAACCATTAAGCAGTGGGCTGAAGATACAGGCAGTAAGATCGGCGGTTGGCTATCCACTTCGAAGAAAAGTATTGAGGATTGGGGAGCTAAACTTCCTGGACAGATTAAGACAGCATACACTAATGCAAAGAACGCTATAACGCAGTGGAGAGACAGTCAAAGTAAGGAAAATGTTAAGTTCTATATGCCGATACTTAAAGGGATGATGGACGACATCAAGAACTTCCCTAATAAGCTGAATGAGTATAAAGAAGGTTTTAAATCTTCGGTAAGTAAATTCTTCAGTGGAGTATTCGGTAATCAAGACAATAAAGGTGGAGGACCATTATCATCATGGAGTTCTAGTGTTCATAAATGGTTCACTAATCTGCCTAAAGTGTTTGATGAGAGAAAAGAAGCGGTCAAGACTGCTGTCAGCAATTTCTTCAATGGTGTATTCGCTGGTGACAAAGAAACTGCAGGGCCGATGAAATCTTGGTCATCCGGCGTAGGTAAGTGGTTTAGTAATATTCCTACACTATTTAATCAGAAGAAAGAAGCGGCTAAGACAGCTGTCAGCAACTTCTTTGTCAGAGCCGGACAAGGCATTACAGACGAAGGTCAAGGGATGTCGTCATGGAGCAAGCGTATCAAGGACTGGTTCACTAGCCTGCCTGGTCGTATCTCGGCCTCATTCAATACTATTAAGGATAGTGTCTCTAAGTCTATATCTGGTATCTTTAATCCATCACAGGCAGACATGGACGCAGCGTCGGCTAAGTTCGGTTCGAAAGCAAAGAAAGCTGTTACTAAACCTTTTACTAGCAAAGAGAATAAGAAAGACTTTAGCGATAAGCTCGGTGAGATGATTGTTGATGGCGCAGGGTATGCGATTGGATTCGCAGCAGTTGCATTACTCGCGACAGGGCGTGAGATTATCAAGCGTCTTGCAAAAGGTATGAATACTTCAGTAGAGGATTCATTAATTGGAGGTCCTCTGAAGCGATTCTTCGAATGGGTTCCGAAAAAGTTTGCTGGATTAGTCGGACCAGCCTCCAAAGGCGCGAAGGATATGTGGAAGGGTGTAACTGGCTGGTTTAACTCAACTAAAAAAGATGGCATGAAAGCAGTCGGAGATTTATATACAAGAACTAAAGACAAGTTCATGGACTCTAAAGATAAAGCCGTCGGTAATGCCAAGCTAATGTGGAAGGGTGTAACTGGGTGGTTTAACTCAACTAAAAAAGATGGCATGAAAGCAGTCGGAGATTTATATACAAGAACTAAAGACAAGTTCGTGGACTCTAAAGATAAAGCTGTCAGTAATGCCAAGCTGATGTGGAAGGGTGTAACTGGCTGGTTTGCTTCCACAAGCAAAGAAGTCGGTAAAAAAACAGGCAAAATATACGAGGATACTAAGGACAACTTTAAACTATCCATGATTTATGCCGTTGATAAAGCCAAAGGTTTGTGGAAAGGTGTAACTGGTTGGTTTGGTGATACCAAAGATGATGCGATAAGTTTATTTGAAAAAGCTAGAGAAAAAGTTGTTGGTAAGTTTGAAGGTATGTATAAGGGTGCTAAGTCGTGGATAACATTGATCGGAACTTTCATTTCTAATTCAGTAGAGGGTCTGAAAACTAAAGCTTCTAATCTCGGTAAAAATGTTGCCAACGGAGCAATCAGCGGGCTTAACGGCATGATCGGTGGAATTAATTCGATTACACAAAAAATCATGGATAAGTCTCTATTATCAAAAATCCCATTGCTTTCTACTGGTACAGGCTCTTATATCAGCGGAGGTGCTATTGCAAAAGATACACCTGCTATCGTGGGTGACCGTGGCCCTGGCAATGGTCCTGGTGGCTTCCGAAGAGAGATTATTCATCGTGCTGATGGTTCAATGCATTTGACTCCCGCTAAAGATACGCTTGTTCATTTAAATAAAGGTGACAGAGTCTATAGTGGTGCTCAGACACATCACATGTTGAATGGTAATATTCCTAGATTTAATAAGGGTAGCGATGAATCATGGTGGGGTAAAGCAGGGGACATATGGAACTCGGGTAAAAAACTCGCTGGCGATGTATGGAACGGAACCGTCGGAAAAGTTATTGATGGCGCTAAATATGTTGGCAAAATTGCCGGAGATATTTTCGATTATATTGAAAACCCAGGAAAATTAGTTGATATGGTCATCGGTAATATTGGAAGTGTATTCGGTGGCGTTGGAGGCATTACAGGTAAAATCGGTACGGCTGCGTTCAGCAAGATTAAAACCGCTCTGGTTGATAAAGTGAAAGGTTGGTTAGAAGACTTTGGCGGCGGTAATGCTGATGGCGGAGAAATATTAAGTTATCCACTTACAACACCATATAGTCCTAATGCAAGGCCGCCTGGTTATCCGTTTAATGCGCATCACTACGGTATTGACTTAGGCACAAAAGCAGGAACTTTGTTACACGCTCCTACAAGTGGTGTGTTATCACAGGTTAATGATTACAACGGTGGTTTAGTTGCAATGCTGAAGGATAAAATCTACACTCAATTCTTCATGCACTTAAGCAGTGTTCTTAAATCCGGACATGTAAAACAAGGGGAAGCAATCGTAAAAACTGGTAACTCAGGGCACATGACGACTGGCGATCACTTACACTATCAAGTGCGTAAAAATGATGGTACGAATAACTGGAACACTAACACCATTGACCCTATTAAATTCTTGCAAGGTCACGCTCCTAAAGGTGGTCCGACAGGAGTAAGTGGAAATGCAAGATCATGGTCTTCATCAATCATTAAAGCTGCTGCTCAAATGAAACAAAAAATAAGTCAAGTAGATGTCAATAATATTATTGCCCAGATACAACGTGAATCAAACGGTAATCAGTCAGTTGTACAAGGTAACATCGGTGACATCAACAATATTAATGGAACGCCAGCTCGTGGTTTACTGCAATATGTACCATCGACTTTCGCTAACTATGCAGTGAAAGGCTATAACAACATTAATAACGGTTACCATCAGTTACTCGCGTTCTTTAATAATACTAACTGGCGTCGTGATAATCCTGCCGGGCGTTCTGGTTGGGGCCCATCTGGCTTACGTCGATTTGCAAATGGCGGTATCATTCAGAATGAAACTGTCATCGCTGGTGAAGAATATCCAGAAATGATTATCCCTCTGGATCCTAAGAAGCGGCATAGAGCGCGTCCATTGCTCGAGCAAGCGAATAGCATTGTGCACGGTGATAACTTAATCAAGTTATCTACAGGTACAACTAAGGCTAAGTCATCAGCATCTAAATCATACGGTACTCATAATATCGTCTGGGGTGATACGCTGTGGGATTTAGCTAGAACGTTTAAAACGACTGTAGCTGAACTGAAACGTCTGAATGGATTGAACTCTGATTTAATCATCGCCGGCCGTAAGTTGAAGGTACCTGGTAAAACTGCAGCTACTGTCAATGTGAAGGTGCAACAGCCTAAACAGAAGCCATCAGCGTATGTCAGAACGAATCGCATAGGTGTACTTGATAGTATTGCAGACAACTTAATGGCCCGTAGCAAGACGACGAAGTTCTCTTCTCTGTCTAAATCATACGGGGCTATCGGCAGCCTGATTAACAGCAAGTTGAAGACGATGAAAACAGATGCGCCGGAAACGGTACTGAAGAACGTCAAGTCCATCGTTTCTAAGGTAGATAGCACACTCAAAGCTGATGAGAAGAAGCTGAAGACGAACGCTGCTAATCTCAAGAAGTATGCGACGAACAGTAAGAAGGTTGCTCAAATCCGTGCGGAATCAGCTGCTATTAAGAATCAAATGCAGTACCTGCAGAGCGTCAAAAAGAAGGAACTGCTTAAAGGTGATGTGCTGACGAAGGTTGTTAAACAGCGTGCGATGCTGAGTGCGAGTATGAAGGACCTTCAGTCAAAGAACAATGTACTGAAAGGTGAGAAGGCATCACTTGCAGGATCCGTAAGAGATAACATCAAAGGTTATGCAGGATTCAGTGCAGTTTCCGGTCATTCAACGTCTGACTTTTTATCAGTCATGCGTTATCGATTGAGACGTATGCAGGAGTTTCATAATGATTTAATCAAGTTACGTAAGATGGGATTAGATCCTGGTATACTGCGTGAATTGATTGAAGGAGGAGTCGAGAACTCATACGGTAAAGCGAAGGTGCTTCTGCGTGGTGGCAGCACAGGTGTGAAAGCAATCAATGCGATGCAGACAAAGATTAACAAGCTTGCTGTGTCTATGGGCTTGAGTGAGTCCGGTCTCGTATATAACGAGAGAATCAATAAGCAGTCTGCACAGCTTAGATCATTGACTCAAAAGCGGACTGCCCTGAGAACTCATAATGATAGATATATGAATTCGAAGGTCGTTAAGATGAGAGCACCTAATCCTGCACCTCGATTAAAATCATTAAGCAGTGCACAAAGACGAGAAGCTGCATCAAGAGCGGCCACTCATCAGATTGTTACGACTGCAAAGCGTCTGAACGTAGTCGGCAAGAATGATAAGTATGCGCATGAACTGGAAAAAACTATAAACCGCATCAAGAACGACAAGGTTAAGAGCAACGACAAAGTCATTGCTGATTTGCAGAAGGAGATGTCGAAACAGAGCAAGAACATGGACAAAGTCGTTGAATTAATGGCACTCATACTTCACAAGAACATTGATGTCATTATGGATGGCGACAAAGTAACAAAGAAAGTAGATAAACGTCAGGCAGTCAATGCCAAGACGAATGCAAGGAGGAGAACATCATAACAATCAGATCGACTGGCTTTACCTATAATGATGTCCACTCTCTCAGCTATGAAATCCGGATTACAGGGATTGAGACCCCGAATCCGGAGGCCATAGAGATCAGAGACAAAGTGCCTCACATGGATGGTGAATATGATTTTTCTTTTCTTTCGGGACGTCAACGATATAACAATCGAAACATATCTATTAAAGGCTATGTTCAGATGCGAAAAAATGCAAAGCAGTTTCAACTTAAACGGGAACTGACAGCATGGCTACTGAACAAAGGGTGGCTAAAGTTAATCATCGATTATGAAGATGATTACTACTATATCGCTAAATGTACTAATGTAGCTTGTGATCCTGATATAGAAAAGGGTCGTCTTAATGTCGATTTAAGTTTTGAAGCGAAACCATTCGCAATCAGCAATATGGATGGAAGTGAGGTGCTATAATGTATAAAGTAGATATCTACGAAGACGGCGGCACACGCACGACTATATTTGAATATGGCGACAATGACAGTCTGATAAAAGCCGGAACGCTCGAAAAAGCAGTGGATGCTATAGACGAGTTTAAGTTTGACATGGTCCATCACAATTTATTTCTAGGCAGTTACAAAACGCTCGTTGAAATACGGAACCTTAAAACAGATAAGGTCGTATTTCGAGGGCGTATTTTATTGCCATCAAATCAGATGGGCGAAGATGGATTATATGATTCTGACTATACAGCTGAGGGTGCGATGGCCTACCTACATGACAGCTACCCGAACTATGGAACATATACAGACTATACACCGTCACAGTATTTATCATCACTCCTCTATAAGCATAATGCAGCAGTTGAACCGTATAAGCAACTGAAGCTGGGGACTGTGAACTTTACCAAGAAAAAAGAAGTATCGACTGATCCATCATTTGACACAACAAGATACTCTTATACGACGCCTGAGAAGTCCACCATGGACCATATCAGGGAGGACGGTGTGAATCGATGGGGTGGTGAAATATTTGCGCGGTATGAAGCGGATGGCACGTATATCGACTGGTTAGATGAGCCGACAGAAGTGAAAGAGACATCTTTTAGAATCGGTCGTAACATCAAATCGATTAAACGGACGATTGATCCATTAGATGTAGTGACCAGGTTAATTCCCCTGGGTGCTGCAGAAGTCAATCAATACAATCAGGAAGCCAGGATAACCATTGAGTCTGTGAATAATGGAAAAAGTTATATTGATATACCGGAGCTGATTGCGGTTTATGGCATACAGACCGGTACAGAAATATTTGATGACAAAACGTCTCCGGAACTTGTGATGCAGGCTGGTCAGGAGAAGGTAGCTGAAATCAGAAAACAAGCAGCAAAGGTCCAGATCGATGTAAACGTTCTGGACCTTTCGACCATTGATTTGGAGCCGGATGAGATTGTCAGAGGGAACAAGCATAGGTGCTATGTCGAGGAACTGGGCATCAACGGTGAAGTGCTGCGCATCGTGGCCACGACAGAAGACATCATGAACCCGCAGAACAAATCAATTAGGATTGGTGAACGGCCGCTGACATCAGCGGAAGTGCAGGAGCAGATAGCAGCTGATAAGAACAGGATGCTCGAAAGAAAAATGACCACTACCACAGCAAACTTAAAACAGGAGGTTGATTATCATCAGAAGGTCATCACAGGTGAAATAGGCGGCGTGTTGACAGTAAAAGATGCAGAAGGCAATTCTATTATTAAAAATGGACAGTCGCAGTTTAATCTCGCAGTGTGGAGATACTATCCACCATTTTATGTGGATGGCGTTGAAATAGTGCGTTCGTTCTTCGTAACTAATAACACGATTACATCTGTCTTTGATGCCTATACAATCGTCCCTCAACAGAAGTATCTGATTGTCATACTGTCATGCTACATTGACACTGCTGGTGCCACCGGTACTGTCGAGATTATCAACTTCAAAAACAGTGAAACAAAGTTTTATCAGTCAGCCACTGTCACGGCGGTTGGATCGGGCAATCAGCAAGAAATCACATTTACTGTAAATCTTGAAAACATATCGAGTGAAAAATTAAGCTTTTATCTTCGCTTTAATTCTTCGATAGCTCAAGCAAAAATATACGCACGGGAAATGTTTGTCGGAACGACTAACACAAATATATAGGAGGTTCGTTATGTGGGCGTTGTTAATTAAAGAAATCGATGGTCAGCCAATTATAGTTAAAGCTGGTCTCAACATGATGGTGGATGATAATTACAGTGCAACCATCATTACAGATGAGCAACATGCACGACAGATTGACAAACTGACAGTTGTGGATGGTCAGATAGTTGTCAAAGAAGGTATGGTATTATTATCAATTGAAGATTTAAATAAAATCGAAGTATAGGAGGTACGTGAATCATGGATATTAATACAGTTAAAACAAAGAATTATTATCATAACTATGTGACTATTAAACAGTCTGACAATACCAGTCCCATCGAATTATTGTTGTGCGGCTCTGATGGAAAGCTGATATCTAACTTAAATACCGGATGTACAGTCACCTTGTTGGATATTATTGATAATCAGATAAGACAGAAAACGAGTGAAGAGATTGTTAACGGTGTATTAATTTTTAAGGTGACTAATGACTTGAAAGCTAACGAACATCGATTGGAAATTACGACAAATGACGGCCAGAAGTTTCCTAGTGATGGGACATTTACCATCTATGTCGCTCGCACACATGATGAAACTGAGTTAAATATCATCAATAACCTGACAAGGGATGAAGCACTAGGAGAATTAGATCGATCGGTCAAGAGTTTTATATCAGTAAATAGTCAAGAATATGTGGACAAAGCAGCGACTGCTCAGTGGCTTGTTGAAAACAAATTTAAACCTGCTGACGCAGTTGCAACATTTAACGATTTACCTGTAACAGCCGAACTCAAAGAATTGCGTTTAGTCGTTGATGAGAACAAGCAATATATTTATGACGGTACACAATGGATTGAGTTTGGTGCGCTTAATGCTGACGGCTTTACACCTGTCAGAGATGTAGTTGCAGGCGGAGTGAGCATCAAGGCTTTTGGGGCGACAGGCGACGGTGTAACAGATGACAGCGATGCCTTTAAAAGGGCGGTGGCAGAGGTTGATGATAATGCGACTGTAACACTTAGCGGCGATTATGTGCTAAATGATGTGTCGAGCATCGTGGGAGACCTGCAAGATAAAAAGAATATTACGTTTAAAGCAAGTGGCAGTAAAGCGACTATCAAGATTAAACCAGTTGTCCATTCGGTTACTACAAATGCAAATATCACAGGCGCGCAGTATCAAGTCCGTGATTATTACGAATTGTTGAAAGTTGCAACTAATAACTGGAAGATAGCGCGATTACAGCTTGAAACAGGTAAAATCTTCGAATACATCAAGGTTGCTGATAAGTCACAAATACCATCGTCACTAAAAGAAGCCAGTTATATTAAAGGCGCGACAACAGGCGTGGCATTTGAAGTTGCAAGTATTGACAACAACGATCCGGACGGCGCGGGAACAGCACGTATCTATTTGTTTGAGGGGCGTAATAATAGCAGTAAATACAGTCGTCTTAAACGTAATAGCGATGTGCTTGCCGAGGATTTAAAGTTAGTCCCTGATTTATGGTCTGACAGATGGCTGCTTGATTTCGGGTCTGTCACTGTTAATACGGAGATTAAGTCCAACCGTAAAATCACACAAACTGATGGCAAAGTCGCACGTATTGATAAAGTCGAAGTTTATAAAGATAGATACAATGAAACGCATAATATTGTCTTGGTCGATAGTTTTGCGCCTAGTCAACTGTTACTGGATAAACCCCTTAACGATAACATTGACTTTAAGATTGAGACCTATGTTCTCGGTGCAACAGGTTTCGGCTCCCTGAATGGCTGGGAAAATGTCACATTTGAAAACATTATCTTTGACGGGTCAAATTACGAAGTCGGTTTGAAACTGCTCGATGGTAACGAATACAATATCCTTTACACTTACGCAGTCGAAAATCTGACACTGCGTGACTGTATATTTAATAATGCTATTGCTGGTGCTGTGCATATCGGCGGTGCTGATAACGCCTATGCGAAAGCGGGAGACTATCCTCGTAACGTCACGATTGATAACTGTCATTTTTATAATAATGGCCGAAATGATATTGAAATCATCCACGGTAGTCGTGTCACGATAAGTCAATGTACGGGTGACGGCACGCTTGACGTTGAGACAAACGGCGACACACTGCTTGACGGTATATTTATTACAAACTGTTACTTTAAAGAGTTTACGCCTTATTCGCCTTCAGAAGTAAGTAACAGCAAGATTATGGTCAGTAACTGCGTATTTTTTAACTTAATCAGTCAGATGGGCGCGTCAAGCAAGATTATCGGCAGTTATATACATCAGCTATCTACTTACAATGGTAACAATCTCACGCTGGATAGTTGTTCCATCAATCGTATTAGAGGCGTCATGGGTAATGCAGTAACTATCTTCAATCATTGTGATGTATATGATTTACACCGAGGCGGCACAGGGTCACAAAATATCGGACGACTGGATAAGATGATATTTAATGCTTGTATTATCGACTTATCACTTGTAAATCCTGACATTGATAACAGCGGCATAGGTTATGAGTTTAATGCGACGTTCATTACATCATTTAGTAAAATTGTGACTGTTACTCGATCACTTTGCAAACCCTCTAAGTTTGTATTAACGAAATTTAATAATATTAAATGGTTTTTGGGCAACGGCGTCGAAAAACAGGAATATATCTCGTGCGAGATTAAACTCAAGAGTGGAGATTTTCTTGCGGGCGACGGCTCTCAGCTGTACGTGCATGACTGTTTTATCGGGGGCAGCATCAATCTTAATGTTGCAAAAGGTACTATCATAAACTGCATATTGGACTCAATCACAAAACCATCATTATATTGTGCAGGAGGACTTAACATAAAAGGCCTTAAATCTGATAATACAAACGGCATTGACTGGGGCTATGTCAGATGTGCGACATCGCCTAACAAGCTATCGTTTAATGACGTGTGGGTGTCTACCTCGATACCAAACTTGCTAGGTATCGGAAACGGCTTTGAGTCTGCCGGCTCGAAAAATGTGAGTGCAGGCAGTAATGTAAACTACTGCAACAGTACTACTAATTACGCCGCTGTAATAGTCCACAACGGCGACGGTACGCTGGGCAGTAAAAGCGTGAGTTTTAGTTAGATATGATAAAATGACATTCTTATTGCTAACAATGGGTTTAATGGTATACTCTTTGGTCAATCAAGGTTTAAGAATCAAAGATTTGAAAAAGCAAATATATAAACAAACCTCTACTCATTGAGTAGGGGTTTTTATTATAAATACAACAAAGGAGTGAGTGGAGAATGAAGAAACTGACATTACCAGAAATGCTGGCAAGCACATTGTTGTTTGGATTGGGGCTGTTTACTTTAGCCCGTGGATTGTTCTGGTTAAGGGAACAGGAATCAGTGCTGCATGACAGCGAGTTTTATCAAGCCATACACAACATACTTCCCATCTGGGCTTGGGGAGCAATGATTACAGTGACAAGTCTGTTTTTGATCGGATCAAGCTGGTTGCTGCCAAAAAAGAATAACATGACGTCACTGTTTTTATTTATCGGTGGCACGTCTAATGCAGTGATGTACTTTCTGATGACAAGTGCATCACTTTTTAATGCCATCAACTGGTTATCGCCGGCACAGTTCGCTGTGTTATCATCTGTCTGTGCATTGGTCGGATTCTTTGGAGGTGCTGAATTATATGCCAGAAAAAAGTCATGACTACTATGTGCCACGTCACGAGTGGGAGAAATGCAATGGGGAGATTAAAGAGCTGATCAATACGGTCGACAATCGCCATTTCGGCCTGCATAGCGATTTAAAAATACTAGTTACTACATTGACTGGCACTACGTCGCAACTGCTCGAGAATCAGAAAGAGACAAACGGTCATCTGGCTAAACTTAACACTAATATGCAGGGCTTTAACGACCGACTGATCAATAATGAGCGAGATGTAAAAGAAACGAAGGAAGATTTAGAGGAAGTTAAGAACTCAGTCACGGAAAAACAAAAAGGCAACGCAACCATCATTACATCTATCATCGGTGGTGTTGTTTCAATCATTGTTGCAGCATTCGGATTTGCACAAATATTCTTTTAAGGACATCTCAATGAGGTGTCCTATTTTATTGGAGGGATATAAATGGGCGGAGTAAAGAAGCAAGTTATCAACGAATCACATGTAACGCCAGTTATTAATGATAAGCAAGAACAGGAACTGAAGAAGCAGGTAGACCAGGAAGCAATCATTGATCTAATTAAACAGGCAGTGGGGATTGTAAGTGCCCTACTGCCATTCCTGGCGTTTCTTCAGTGGCAGCCTGAATGGTTAACAGAGAACAACTTACAGCAGTTTGTTGTTGTTTCAGGATTGATTGTTGCATTCCTCTTTAATGTGTACTCGATCTATAAGAATCATTACTCAGGTAAACATGCACGTGTACAAAAGCTATTTCTAAAAAAGAAGGGGTTGAAGTAAATGTTTAAAGTGACTCAGTATAACACTAAGAAAGATTGCTTCAGAGAGAACTGTTTGCTTGACTATGGTAGTAAGTATGATCATGTATTGGAATCACACATGGATGCATTCAGTAATCCATCAGCTGAGGATGCTCATATCTGTGTTGCTGCAGGTTACGATGCAGACGCAGCAGATTTGGCCATTGTAGCGGTACTTAAAAAGTGGTTTGGTGTACGTTACGAGAATGGTATCAGCTGGCGTGATAACTTGCAGAACATGACTACAGCTTTAACGCAAGGTTGTTCTTATCGTCTCGTTGAGTTTGGATTCATCACTAATAATGAGGAACTTAATATCTTTACACATAAGATGGATGAAATCGCACTGGATATTGCTAAGGCCATGCAAAAAGTCGGCGGCTCTTGGTTACTGATCGCCGGTCACGGTGGTGAAGGTCAATCTTATCAGTATGATCCAGGTGCAATGAACGGCAATCACAAGGAAGCAGAACTGGTCCGGCAGTTGAATCAGAAGATATATAATCACTGTCAGAACTTGATTAATGGCAAGGCGCCTGCAATCAAAAAGAAACCAGCAAGCACACCTGCAGCTGCAGTCACTGCAAAAAAAGATTTAAAGCCAGCTGTTAAAGTACCTAATTCATACAGGTCTAAAAAAGGTGAGACGTTAGAAAGCATTGCTAAAAAGTTTCGTCTGACGCAGACGCAGATCAAGTCATACAATACTACGATACCCGCTCAACTTGAAGCGGGTACTTTTATGTACTTGAAGGACCAGACAAAAGAGAAGACTAAAAAACCTGCTGTCGAAAAAGTAAAACCAGCAATGAAAAAACCAGCTGCCGTGAAAACTGTAGTTCACACTGTTAAAAAAGGCGAGACACTATGGCAACTGGCTAATCAGTATAAACGTACTGTATCTGAAATCGTTCATCTGAACGGACTGACAACCGATAAAATTTTTGTTGGCCAGAAATTAAAAATGACAGGTGTGGCAGTTCCGCAAGTTAAAGCTATTGCTGTAACACCAGCAGTAGATGTAGAGGACGTATTTAAATATGTAATGGATTTAGTACGTCGGCAAACATATGTAGACATGGATAATGCTTACTACGGACAATGTATGGATCTTACCATTGCCGTTGCATTCAAGTTTTTCAAGTGGTGGCCAAGTGGAAATGCCATCAAGTTGTCAACACAAACAATTCCTCCAGGGTGGCAACGTATCAAGAACACGCCAGATTTTGTTCCAAAACGGGGTGACATCCTAATCTGGAACAATAGCGAATATGGTCATACTGCTATTGCTACTGGCAAAGGAGACACAACATGGTTTGAATCAGTGGATCAGAATTGGTACGGCAATGGCGATGGTCGAGTGCCTGCACAAGTTATCAGACATGATTATAATAAGTTTTGGGGTGTACTGAGACCTCCATACAAGAAATAATTTAAAGCCGCTTACTCAAAAGGAGTAGGCGGCTTTTTCGTTCATATAAACGAATTTTAAGTAATTCTGCTAAATAGACGAATTAGCCTATTTATAGGTTTTTATGTTGACTCTAAGTAGCCGATATGAGAATATTATCCCAAGAAGAAAGCTATCCAACCATCCTTTCTTCCCAACTCAACCTTGTAGCTATATACAATAGGAGTGCATTGTATAGCCCGGCAGAGGCCTTATATCTGACTGTTGGTCCCGGCAGGTGACACCCTTCCTGTCCGCGCTCATATACATAATCCCTACTATTAATTTAGTAGGGATAATTTTTTAGGGGGTCCTGAATGTCATCATACATGATTGTAGAGAAGCTTGAAGATGTTGATTTTCAGGATCTCTTAAATGATTATATACAGTGTTTTACAAGACAGTATTTGGTCATGGAGACTAATTACAACAAGCTGGAAAAGTTTGAAGTCAGGTTTACCAAAACTGATGTACATCATTTGCTTGGGTTCCATAAAATACAGGACTCAAATGTTAATGCAACCCATACATTATCTCAGATTTTAGATGGTACACTTACATTAGAAACTGCTCGTAAACACAATTGTTTCGATGACATGAAATCAAGGTTAATTAACTATAATTTTTTACATAGATGCTTTATTGATCAAGAGGTAAGTTTATGTGTGATTCCCTCAAAGGGAAAGAATCCTCAAAACTTAAATATTGTTTTCCAAGATAAACATAGAAATTGCAATATGTTAATTGGACTTAGAAGAGTAAGAGACTATTATGTTCCAGTTACAATGTATGAAACGAACAGGAATGGTATCTATAATTCACAACGAAGAACTAAGATTATAAGCGCTGAATGGAAAGACTATTGAATAATCTATTAAATACTTTATATAGAAAGAAACCCCACTTTTAATAGTAGGGTTTCTTTCTTATTAATAAATATGTTATATTGGGAAACGTGTTGTTTTTGGCCACCTAACAATGAAATGAAAAAGGTTGGTCACAAAGTGGTCACGTTATCCTTATAAAAAGCGTCAGACTGGGAATAAGCGTCGCCCTCCCAGGACGCTAACAAAAGGAAATGTGAAACTTCACATTTCCTTTTTTATTTGTCTACTGACAGCATTTCGTATAAACTTTAGATATTATTAAAAAACAGACAGGGGCAGAATGATGAATAAATATGATGAACAGATTATTGTGGTTGATCGCGAATCTATATTTAGCCACGAAAAAAATGCCTTTAATGGTTTTATTACGATAGAAGATCAGCGTGCACTTGAGATCTTTGAGACGTTATCAAAATATGAAGTCAGACGTCGCGGGGATATGGAGGAAACGCCTGAATATAAACAGCTTATCTCTTATTGTGTGCTCGAGAATGAAGAAGGCGAGATCTTGGTCTACAAGCGTCTGACAGGCGGAGGAGAGGAACGTCTGCACGGCTTAAGCTCTATCGGTGTTGGCGGGCATATGAATCAGCTGGCAGGCGACGACATTGAACGCATCCTGATTGAAAATGCCCGGCGTGAACTCGAAGAAGAAGTAGGGCTTACGGATATTCCGGACAGCGATCTTGAACTGATCGGGCTCATCAATGATGACGGTCATGAAGTAGGACGTGTCCATATCGGTCTTGTCTTCAAAATCTGTGTCAATCGCGCTGATGTACGAGCGGTTGAAACGGACACACTTTCTATTCAATGGGTGGATAAAAATAGATTGATGGATGTCCCGGCATATGAAACATGGAGCCGCCTCATTATTGAAGCGATGTACGCGCCAGGCCATTAATGACTGACATCATCCCTTTTCCGGGTCTGCCGGACAAACTGAATCGTCAGCTGCAGACATTTCTGGCGCAAGAAGAATTTGAGCAGGCCTATGATACAATCACTGAACTGGAGCGCCATGTGGAACTGAATCATCGCCAGCAGCTGCAGAAGCTGGAGGTTCTCTATGCCCTTGAGTCCTTTCTGGAACTGCGCGAAGAAGCGAGCATCCTGCTGAATATGGGCCATCCGAGCTATGAAGTGACCGTCTATTATTTCCTGCTCAGTCTCTATGAGCTGGGCCAGTACCAGACAGTGATCGAACTGATTGATTCTCTGCGTACAGAAGAAGTGGATCATCGACTGAAAATGAAGCTTCTGCCACTCTATGACCAGGCCCGACATCGTAAAAATATGCGTGACCGTCAGACGGCGGATGAACTCTCAGATTTCACGGACTGGACTGCGGCGCGTCAGGTACATTTTATTCATCAGCTGATAGCGGATGAAAATATGACCTATAGCGGAACTTTCCTTGAACTTCTGAAATCACCGCTGCACCCTGTTGTCCAGACCGTCCTTATCCAATATATCCGGCTGGCCGGTGAAATAGAGATCATTGACTTGAGCAAACTTGAGACGACTGTCTCATTCCTGTTGTCTGAAGTCGTGCCGCTTGAGCGCTATTTTCTTATGCAGGATGTTCTGCCGCTTGTCAGAGAGTGGTTTGAGTCCAATATGCCGGATATGATACCAGCCATTGACTCATGGCTGGAGCGCCAGGCACTGGTTCTTTATCCGCTGAACTTCACTAGCGGGGAGCAGATGATCGAGACGGAGGTCATCGCAGACTGCTATATTCATTTCGCTCTCTCGATGTTCCAGCTGGCGGACATCTACCCGTTCGTCCAGACAGAAGAGCATGCCCGGGTGCTGGCCCTGATCGATGAGGCAGTGAAATATGAACTTTAAGACTTAGTATTGTTGTACAACACTAAGATTATGCTATAATAAATGAGTTGAAAAAATTCTGGAGGTTATCACACATGACAGCAAAATGGGAAAAACAAGAAGGGAATGTAGGCGTCTTAACGGTTACAGTTCCTGCTGAAGAAGTAAAATCAGGATTAGATAAAGCATTCAAAAAAGTAGTTAAACAAGTCAATGTACCAGGTTTCCGTAAAGGTAAAATGCCTCGTCCATTATTTGAACAACGCTTTGGCGTAGAATCTTTATATCAGGACGCACTTGACTTCATCTTACCGGATGCATATGCAAACGCAGTAGAAGAAGCAGGTATCAATCCGGTCGATCGTCCTGAAATCGATATTGAACAAATGGAAAAAGACAAAGAACTGATCTTCACAGCTAAAGTGACAGTAGAACCAGAAGTTAAGCTGGGCGACTACAAAGGTCTTGAAGTTGAAGCACAGGATACTGAATTATCAGATGAAGAATTCCAAAGTGCTCTAGATACTGAACTTTCTCGTAAAGCTGAATTAACAGTTAAAGAAGACGGTGAAGTTGCTGAAGGTGATGTTGTTAACTTAGACTTCGATGGCTATGTCAACGATGAACAGTTCGAAGGCGGTAAAGCTGAAGGTTACGATCTTGAAATCGGTTCAGGTCAGTTCATCCCAGGTTTCGAAGAACAGTTAGTCGGCACTAAAGTCGGTGAAGAAAAAGATGTTAACGTGAAATTCCCTGAAGAATACCATGCTGAAGAATTAGCGGGTAAAGATGCAGTATTCAAAGTGAAAATCAACGAAATCAAGACGAAGGAAGTACCTGAGCTTGACGACGAGTTAGCGAAAGAATTAGATGCATCAGCTGATTCAGCAGATGCATACAAAGAGAAATTCCGCAGTGACTTAGCTGAACAGAAGAAAGTTCAAGCTGAAAATATGCTGAAAGAAGAGCTCATCAACTTAGCGACAGACAACGCTGAAATCGATATCCCACAAGCAATGATCGACACTGAACTGGGTCGTATGATGCAGGAATTCGAACAACGTATCGCACAGCAAGGTCTGAACTTAGACCTTTACTACCAGTTCTCAGGTCAGACTGAAGAACAGTTGAAAGAAAGCATGTCAGAAGATGCGGCGAAACGTGTGAAAACAAACTTGACGCTTGCAGCTATCGCTAACGCTGAAAACATCGAAATCTCAGATGAAGATGTTGAAGCAGAACTCACTAAAATGAGCGAACAGTTCGGTTTATCAGTAGAAGATATCCGTGCTGCTTTAGGTAACGCTGAAGTATTAAAAGATGATCTTCGCATCCAAAAAGCAATCGACGTATTAGTAGCAGAATCAAAAACAAAATAAGGTTCTGACAACCATAATAACGGAAGAGAATCTGTAGCTTTTACTACAGATTCTCTTTCAGTTTAATCATTTGCATTCGCTCAGACACTTTAGTATATTTTTGATTAAGATAGGGGTGTAGAAATGTTTAAATTTGATGAAGATGAAAACAATTTAAAATGTTCGTTCTGCGGCAAAGACCAGGATCAGGTCAAGAAACTAGTCGCAGGCAGCGGCGTTTATATATGTAATGAATGTATCGAGCTCTGCTCAGAAATCGTAGAAGAAGAACTGCGGACGACTGAGACAGAGGAACTCACAGAAGTGCCTAAACCTAAAGAGATGCTTGCACTGCTCGATGAATATGTCATCGGTCAGACAAAAGCCAAGAAAGCCCTTGCGGTAGCGGTCTATAACCACTACAAGCGTATTGTTCAGCCGGCAGCATCAGAAGAAGATAGTGTTGAACTGCAGAAAAGTAACATCGCACTTATCGGTCCGACGGGTAGCGGTAAGACTTTACTTGCGCAGACGCTTGCCCGTTCACTGAACGTGCCGTTTGCGATTGCAGATGCAACGAGTCTGACTGAAGCAGGCTATGTAGGTGAAGATGTAGAGAATATCCTGCTGCGTCTGATTCAGGCTGCAGACTTCGATATCGAGCGCGCTGAAAAAGGGATTATCTATGTCGATGAGATTGATAAGATTGCCCGTAAATCAGAGAATACTTCGATTACACGGGACGTTTCGGGTGAAGGTGTACAGCAGGCGCTCTTAAAGATTCTTGAAGGCACTGTTGCTTCAGTGCCGCCTCAAGGTGGACGTAAACATCCTAACCAGGAGTTCATTCAGATTGATACGACGAATATTCTTTTCATTCTGGGTGGTGCTTTTGACGGTATCGATGAAGTCATCAAACGCCGTCTCGGTGAGAAAGTCATCGGTTTCACGGGTACCAAGGACCGTGATTTTGATGAATCGACACTGCTGTCACAGATCAAGCCTGAGGATTTACAGGCCTATGGTCTGATTCCTGAATTTATCGGCCGTATTCCAGTGGTCGCTAATCTGGAGCAGCTGGATGTAGACGCACTGAAAAACATCCTGACTCAGCCGAAGAATGCATTAGTCAAGCAGTTCAGAAAGATGCTTGAACTGGACGGTGTGGAGCTGGAATTCACGGATGAGGCGTTAACAGCGATCAGTGAACTGGCGATTGAACGTAAAACAGGGGCTCGTGGTCTGCGCTCTATTATTGAGGAGAGCATGATGGATATTATGTTTGATATCCCATCAGAAGACAAGGTGAAGAAAGTGGTCATCACTGAAGAGACGATCCGTGAATCAGTGGGGCCTGAACTCTACGACGAGAACAGCGAACGTATTAAAACAGCTTAATGGACAAGCCTCATGGGTTAAGACCTGTGGGGCTTTTTTGAAGGAGGAGCAATATGAATATCAATCCAAATAATGTGGAGATTCTGATTAGTGCTGTCAGGCCGGAACAGTATCCTGATACCGGCCTGAAGGAAATCGCACTTGCCGGTCGTTCCAATGTCGGTAAGTCGTCATTCATCAATACGATGATCAACCGGAAAAGTATGGCGAGAATTTCCTCGAAGCCCGGCAAGACGCAGACCCTGAACTTCTTTAACATCGATGAGCAGCTGGTGTTTGTCGATGTGCCGGGATACGGCTATGCCAAAGTCTCGAAGACTGAGCGGGAACGCTGGGGAAAGATGATTGAAACCTATTTAACGACACGCGAAACTCTGGCAGCAGTCATCCAGCTTGTCGATATCCGCCATGAACCCTCGCAGGATGACGTACTGATGTATGACTTCCTGAAGCATTACGATATACCGACGATTATCATCGCGACAAAGGAAGATAAGATTCCAAAAGGGAAAATCCAGAAGCATCTGAAAATCATCAGACAGGCCTTGGAGATCGATCAGAACGATACATTGATCAGCTACTCCTCATTATCTAAGGAAAAGAACCCGGTCATCTGGCAGGCCATTGAACGTTATTTATAAACACATCCTGTTACAGCGGGGCGAGTTAGTGCTATAATAGGAGTAATGGCTATATTGGGGGCGACAGAAATGCATATTGTTGTAGTGAGTGTCAATCACAGAACAGCAGACGTCAGCTTACGGGAACAGCTGACTTTTTCAGAAATGAATATTGAACAGGCACATTCAGCACTGATTAATCAGAAATCAGTACTGGAGGGTGTCATCGTATCGACTTGCAACCGGACAGAAGTCTATGCAGTGGTCGATCAGATTCATACAGGACGTTACTATGTGAAAGCATTCCTTGCTGAGTGGTTTGATGTGTCTATGGAGACCGTCAAAAGTGTGACGAGTGTTAAAGTTGATGATGAAGCAGTGAGACATTTATACAGAGTGACAGCCGGCCTTGATTCGATCGTCTTAGGTGAGACACAGATTCTCGGGCAGATCCGTGACAGTTTCCTCCTGGCACAGAGTGAAGGAACGACGGGCACTATTTTTAATAAGCTGTTTAAAGAAGCGATTACCCTGGCAAAACGTGCGCATTCTGAAACAGATATCTCTTCCAAGGCGGTCTCAGTTTCGTATGCGGCAGTTGAACTGTCGAAGAAAATACTGGGTTCTCTGCAAGGCAAACGCATTCTGATTATCGGTGCGGGTGAGATGGCAGAGCTTGCGCTTGAAAATCTGGCGGGCAGCGGTGCCAAAGATATCACCGTGATGAACCGGACGGCAGAAAAAGCTGAAACATTAGCAGGCCGTTTCGGTGGCAGACATCTGCTGATGGAAGAACTTCAGTGCGCGCTTCTTGAGAATGATATCGTTATCTCTTCGACAAGTGCACGTGATTATATTATTACAGCGGACATGATGGCTCACGTCATGAATTTACGTCCTGCCCATCCGCTGGTGCTGATAGATATCGCTGTACCCCGTGATATTGATCCGGCAGTCGGCGAACTGGACCTTGTCTTCAACTATGATGTCGATGACTTGAAAGGTCTGGTTGATGCCAATCTCGCTGAACGTGAAAAAGCCGCTGATAAGATCACAGGTATGATAGAGACAGCGATCATCCAGTTCCTTGACTGGGTCAATATGCTCGGTGTGGTTCCGGTCATCACTGCATTGCGTGAGAAAGCACTGCGCATCCAGGAGACGACGATGGACAGCATCGACCGTAAGATGCCGGACTTGTCTGAACGTGACCGCAAAGTGATTTCCAAGCATATGAAGAGTATCATCAACCAGATGCTGAAAGATCCGATTCAGCAGGCGAAGGAACTGAGCGGCAGTGCCAATCGCGAAGAGCAGCTGCAGTTTTTCCAGGAAATCTTCAACATTACAAACGAAGTAGAAACACATAGACGCTCAGACAGTAAACCGATGCAAGGACAGCTGGAACCAGGAAATGGGTGATTAGATGTCTGAGTTACTGACAGTCAGAATTAATGAGGCAATACTCTTCATTTACATGATGAGTATTGCCTGTTATTTGATAGATTTTATCGACAAGAATAACCGTATCAAGAAAATAGGTTTTGTGCTCCTGATCGTTGTGCTGGTGATGCAGACCTTGATGATCGGTCAGTTCTATCTGACAACTGGCCGTTTTCCGGTGCAGACGATTACAGAAGGCTTCTATTTCTTTACGTGGCTGATCATCATCGCCTCAATCGTCATGTCAGAGACGACCCGGACTGAATTCTTAGGGTTTATGATGAACTTGATCGGCTTCATCTTTATGGCGATTCATACGTTTCAGCCGGTGGAATATCAGTCTCATACCACAGTCTCACATATGATGAACGAGCTGCTGATGGTACACGTGACGCTGGCAATAGCGGCGTACGTGACTTTTCTGATCGCTGCGATACAGGCCGGGCTTTATCTCTATCAGATGCGCAATCTGAAAAATAAGAGATTCACCCAGAAGTTCTTCAGGATGAATGATCTTGCCTCTATCAGCCGCTCCGTCAATCATTTCAGCATCATCGGCTTTATCCTGCTGCTTATCTCACTGGTGCTCGGTGTCCAGTGGGGACTGATACTGATCGGGCCTTCCATCTGGCTGGACAGTAAAGTAGTCGGTTCAGCGATTGTGCTCTTGATATACGGGATTTATATTTATTTCTTCACATACAAAAAAATGAAGTTGAACAGACTGATGGAAATCAATATCATGTTCTTTCTGATCTGTATGGTCAATTATCTGATCATCAGCAGATATTCAGAGTTTCATCAGCTGATTAATTAGGAGGATTATTATGGTGAAAATCGTAGTGGGAACGAGAAGAAGTCAACTGGCTTTAACGCAAAGCAAGCAGTTCACAGATTCTCTGCAGGCGAAGTTTCCTGAGCTGGAAATTGAGTTCAAGGAAATCGTCACACAAGGTGATAAAATCGTCGATGTACAGCTCTCTAAAGTAGGAGGGAAAGGACTGTTCGTCAAAGAGATTGAACAGGCTCTGCTCAACAAGGAGATCGATATTGCGATTCACTCACTGAAAGATGTCCCTAGTGTCCTGCCGGAAGGATTGATACTCGGCTGTATTCCAGACCGTGAAGATCCTCGAGATGCCTTTATCTCTAAAAATCATACGAAACTCAAAGACTTACCGGCAGGCAGCGTTATCGGTACGAGTTCACTCCGCCGCGGCGCTCAGATTCTGAATCAGTATCCGCATCTGAAGATTGAGTGGATACGGGGTAATATCGATACGCGTCTGAACAAGCTGAAGAACGATGCCTACGACGCGATCATTCTTGCGGCAGCCGGTCTGAAACGCATGGGCTGGAATGCAGACACGGTGACGGAATATCTT
Organism: Macrococcus bovicus; assembly: GCF_030376725.1. NCBI lineage: Bacteria > Bacillati > Bacillota > Bacilli > Caryophanales > Staphylococcaceae > Macrococcus > Macrococcus bovicus. Next base: position 1,300,206 of record NZ_CP128470.1, on the reverse strand, counting down.
GAACCTGAAGTCATGCTGCCGGCGATCGGGCAGGGTGCGCTGGGAATCGAATGTCGTGCAGACGATGAAGTTGTCCTCAACATATTGAAAGCCGTGCATAATGACGATGTGGCACGCTGCACACAAGTTGAACGCGATTTTCTGCGCCTGATGGACGGCAGCTGTCAAGTACCGATTGCGGGACACGCAGTTGTTGAGAACGATGAAATACACTTCCGCGGACTCATCATGTCACCGGACGGCAGACAGCGTTTTGCGAGCGATATCCGCAGTAACGATACGGCGTCAATGGGTGAAGAGGCGGCGGCTGAAATGAAAGAAAACGGTGCTTATGCGATTATTGAGGCATTAAATATAGAAGGAAGTCGATCATAATGAAGCCAGTTGTAGTGATGACTGATAGTGGACAAACACAGACAGACGAAGTTGAGCTCGTTCATATACCGCTTATCGGTATAGAAGTGCTCCCCGTACGCAGTGACTATCATCAGCACTATGACTGGCTTATTTTTACGAGTCAGAACGCGGTGGAGCTGTTCAGTCAGCTTTATGACATCACAGCAGATCACATCGCGGCGATAGGCGTTAAGACGCAGGCAGCCCTTGAAGAGCGGGGCTATACGGTAGACTACATTCCAAGCGAGTATAATCAGGAGTCATTCATCGCTGAAGCGGGGCGTCGCTTTGATAACAAGCGAATCTGTCTCCCCGCCAGTACGCAGGCCAGGCCGGCACTGAGCCAGTTTCTCGGCACTCGTGGTCAAGTGGACCGTATTGACCTGTACAGGCCGGCGCCTTCTCGTTCGGCTGCAGAACAGATTCATGCTATGATTGAAGCGCAGAAAGTAGACGTTCTGACTTTTATGAGTCCGTCAGCTGTAGATGCGTATTACAGTTTATACGCGCCTGTTGAGATTACAGTGGTCGCAATTGGCCCTGTGACACGTAACAGGCTGTCCGACTACGGACAAGAATGTGTGATGCCTGAAGAAGCGACTAAAGAACAGATGATTATCAAAATACTGGAAATGAGGGAACAGAATGAATTTTGACCGACATAGACGTTTAAGAAGTTCAGCAGTGATGCGTGATATGGTGAGAGAGACTACTTTATCCAAGAAAGATCTCATCTATCCGATCTTTGTGATTGAACAGGATAATATCAGAAATGAAGTCCCATCCATGCCTGGTGTCTACCAGCTGAGCTTGAATATGCTGCATGAAGAGCTGAAGACGACGTACGATGCGGGCATCAGAGCAGTGATGTTCTTCGGTATCCCGAATGAAAAGGATGCCTGCGGAACGGGTGCCTTTATCGATGATGGTATCATCCAGAAAGCCACACGATTATCGAAGGAACTTTATCCGGATATGCTCGTACTTGCTGATACGTGTCTCTGTGAGTATACCGATCATGGTCACTGCGGTGTGCTGGACGACCATGGCCATGTCCTCAATGATGAAACGTTGCCGCTGCTTGTCAAGACAGCAGTATCACAGGCGAAAGCAGGAGCAGATATCATTGCACCGAGCAATATGATGGATGGTTTTGTGCAGGCGATTCGGGCGGGGCTCGATGAAGCAGGCTTCTATCATATACCGATCATGAGTTACGGCATCAAATATGCCTCTGCTTTCTATGGCCCGTTCCGTGATGCAGCAGAGAGTACGCCTGGTCAGGGCGACCGTAAAGGTTACCAGATGGATCCGGCCAACCGCTTAGAAGCGATGCGTGAACTGGAAAGTGATCTTGCGGAAGGCTGTGACATGATGATTGTCAAACCGGCCCTCAGTTATCTTGACATCATCCGTGACGTCCGCAACCATTCAAACATACCGGTCGTGGCCTATAATGTCAGCGGGGAATACGCGATGACTAAAGCAGCTGCACTTAACGGCTGGATTGATGAGGAACGTATCGTCATGGAACAGATGATTTCAATGAAGCGCGCGGGCGCAGATATGATCATCACCTATTTCGCAAAAGATATCTGTCATTACTTAGATAAAGGAGCATACTAATGAGATCAGAGCAAGCATTCAAAGAAGCAGTGAAAGTGATGCCGGGTGGCGTCAACAGCCCGGTGCGTGCATTTAAGAGTGTGGATATGGATCCGATATTCATGGACCACGGTAAAGGTTCTAAAATCTATGATATAGACGGCAATGAATATATTGACTATGTACTCAGCTGGGGTCCCCTGATTTTAGGGCATGCGGATGATAAGGTGACAGCAGAACTGTCAAAAGCCATCCAGAAAGGAACGAGTTTCGGCGCGCCGACAGAACTTGAAACGAAGATGGCTGAGCTCGTGATTGAACGTGTGCCGTCAATCGAGATGGTACGGATGGTCTCAAGCGGTACTGAAGCGACGCTCGCGGCCCTCCGTCTAGCGCGTGGCTATACAGGGCGTAACAAGATCCTGAAATTTATCGGTTGCTATCATGGTCATAGCGACAGTTTACTCATTAAAGCAGGTTCAGGTGTGGCGACTCTAGGTCTGCCTGACTCACCGGGCGTGCCTAAAGGGACCGCTGAAAATACCATTACTGTGCATTACAATGACTTAGAAGCGGTTAAGACTGCATTCGAGAAATTCGGCGATGATATTGCCTGTGTGATAGTAGAGCCTGTGGCAGGTAATATGGGCGTGGTGCCGCCGGTAGAAGGTTTTCTCCAAGGACTGCGGGACATCACAAATGAATATGGTTCACTGCTGATCTTTGATGAGGTGATGACAGGCTTCCGGGTAGGCTACAACTGTGCCCAAGGTTACTTCAATGTGACGCCGGATTTAACTTGCTTGGGGAAAGTGATCGGCGGAGGTCTGCCGGTAGGCGCATTTGGCGGACGGAAAGACATCATGGAGCACATCGCGCCGGCAGGTGATATTTATCAGGCCGGGACATTAAGTGGTAATCCGCTCGCGATGACAGGGGGCTATTATACGCTGAGTCAGTTAACGCCAGACAGTTATGCGCATTTCAATCAATTAGGCGATCAGCTGGAAGCAGGACTCACAGAAATATTTGCCAAGCACGGTGTGCCTATTACAATTAACCGCGCAGGCAGTATGATCGGCTACTTCCTGAATGAGGAAAAAGTAACGAATTTTGAAGTTGCATCTAAATCAGACCTTAAATTATTTGCGGCCATGTATAAAGAAATGGCAGCACAGGGCGTCTTCTTACCACCGTCACAATTTGAAGGGATGTTCCTGTCAACCCAGCATACTGCTGAAGATATTGACAAAACGCTAGACGCATTTGATAAAGCGCTAAGTGCCGTCAAATAAGGGTTTTAGCCTACTCTGATTATACGAAATATAAAAATAATCAATATTTTTTGACGATTTATGTTTATAATTCTGCATTCAGGCAATATTATTCATGTAAATAAAATTTACAAAAAAATATAACCTATGTGGAGGTAAGTCAAATGGCTAATAACAACAATAACAGAAACGACAAAGATGTTATCTATGATTCAGAGCGTGATCGTCACGTAACACACACAGTGGACAGCACTACTCATCGTGATGGTGTAGCTGGAGACCGTGTTAAAGAAACAACTACAACTCGTGAAACTCGCCATGTTGCTCACGAAGAACCTAAAAAGAAAAGTCCATGGCCATGGTTAATTCCATTATTACTTCTTCTTTTAGCTATTCCATTCTTATTAAACCTTTGCAACAATGATAAAGATGACAAAAAAGAAGAAAACAAAACAGAAGAAACTACAACTGAAAATGCAACTACTGAAGAAGCGACTACTGAAGAAACAACTACAGAAGAAGCTACAACTGAAGCAAACGCTGGTGGTTTTGACTTAGCTTCAATCATCAACTTTGATTTAGCTGCATAATAACAGTTAACCGTGAACATTGTTCACGGTTTTTTTTGATTTTAAGGATATAAAAATGACAGTTTCTGTAGAGAAACTGTCATTTTACTAGAAGATAAAGTTAAGAATAAGATTGAGAATGATAGTGAGAATAATAGATGCGATGATAGAGAACATGCATCCTGTCGTTCCGCCGAAGTATCTGATCACTTTTTTGCCCTCCCTTTCGTTATAATGAACTATACCCGTTTCTATTGTCTTAAACATAGGAGGTGAGAGGAGTTGTTATTATTAATCATTTTTTTGGCGGTGCTGTTCGGGTTATGCCTGATGATGATACATATGATCCTTCCCTGGCTGTTCGGACCGATGATCGCTGCAGCGACCATCAGCAAAATAAGTGGCAGAACAATCATATGGCCGAAATCGCTGGCAGATTCAGGTCTATTTATTTTAGGGGCGCAGATCGGAACCACTTTTACCTGGCAGGTCCTGACAGATATCCGCAAGGACTTGTTCCATATCATCCTGCTGAATATCCTCATCATTGGTGCAGCTATTCTGCTGTCGTTCATCTACAGAAAAATGACGCGCTGCAGCTATGAGACAGCATTGCTCAGTGCTGTGCCCGGGGCGCTGAGTCAGATGATCGTCATGGCCGAGGAGAATAAACGGGCGGATCTTCTTGCCGTTACCTTGTCACAGACCTCGCGTCTGTTGTTTGTAGTGATGATTGTCCCGTTTATTGCATCGTTCGGCAGAGGCGGAAATACAGGAGGCGTGATGCACAGTGACGCCATTTTTCAGGTGCTGTCCTTTGACCGCCTTTTATTCATCATCAGTTTGACGGGTTTATTCTTTCTGCTGCTCCGGCGTATTCATTTTCCGGTTCCCCAGCTGCTGGCGCCCATCTTTATCGTTTCAGGATGGAATATAGCGACAGGGGTCAGTTTTTCCATCCCTTATGTCTGGATTGCAGCCGCTCAGCTGTTATTTGGGGTCCGCATCGGCCTGCAGCTGGTGGAGTTATCCAGCAGTCTGTCGCTGAGACTCTTTTTCGGTATCGCTGTCCAGAACATCCTGCTGATCTTAGTGACCTTCATCGCTGCTGTAATGATGACGGGTCATCCCTTTAACGATGTCTTTTTAAGTCTGGCACCAGGCGGTATGGCTCAGATTATTATCGTTGCACTGGAGACAGGCGGCAATATTGCCATGATATCCAGCTATCATATCTTCCGTATTTTCTTTATTCTTCTGATCGTTGCACCCTTGATGCAGGTTATGCTGAAGCGATTTGACAAGACAATTTAAATCCGCTAATATGAGATTATTCAATAAGGTTTCGGGAAGAGTAGGTCCGTGATGACTGGAAAGAGAGCATAGGGTTGGTGAAACTATGCAGCATCTAAGACTGAAGGTAGCCCGCATATGGTCTTATACTGAACGCGAGTAGGTATAAGCGTGTACGAGCGTTAATCGTTTGAGTGCAGCTGCGGCTGAATTTAGGTGGTACCACGAGATTATTCCCGTCCTATTCTTATAGGACGGTTTTTTTATTGAGTAAAATTAATTACTGGAGGTATTTTGATGGATACTAAATATAATCCCAAGTTAGTGGAAGAAGGACGCTACCAAAAGTGGCTGGATGCAGAACTGTTCAAGGCAGAAGATAATGATGACAAGCAACCCTTTACGATTGTGATTCCGCCGCCGAACGTCACAGGCAAGCTGCATATCGGTCATGCATGGGATACGACTTTACAGGATATCATCACACGTATGAAGCGTATGCAAGGCTACAATACACTTTACCTGCCTGGGATGGACCATGCAGGGATCGCGACACAGGCAAAAGTAGAGGCGAAGTTAAGAGAAGAAGGCATCAGCCGACACGATATCGGCCGTGCGAAATTCCTGGAACATACGATGGCATGGAAAGAGGAATATGCGGAGACTATCCGTTCTCAATGGGCGAAGATGGGACTCGGCTTAGACTATTCACGTGAGCGGTTCACACTGGACGAAGGCTTAAGCGACGCCGTCAAACGAGTCTTTGTCGATATGTACAACAAAGGTCTGATCTACCGCGGCGAACGTATCATCAACTGGGACCCTGCAGCACGTACAGCGCTCAGTGATATCGAGGTCGTGCACGAAGAAGTTGAAGGTGCGTTCTACCATATGAACTATCCGCTGACAGATGGTTCAGGCGTCATTGAGATTGCGACTACACGGCCGGAGACGATGCTCGGGGATACAGCGGTCGTCGTTCATCCGGAAGACGAACGCTACAAGGAGATGATCGGCAAGACAGTCCTGCTGCCTATTTTAGAACGTGAGATTCCGATCATCGGTGATGACTACGTTGAAATGGACTTCGGTACGGGTGCGATGAAAGTAACACCTGCCCATGACCCGAATGACTTTGAAATCGGGAACCGTCATGATCTGCCGCGTATCAACGTTATGAACGAAGACGGTACGATGAATGACAAGGCAGGTAAATATGCGGGTCTTGACCGCTTTGACTGCCGGAAGCAGCTCGTTAAGGACCTTGAAGACAGTGGCATTTTAGTTAAAATTGAAAAACACGTCCATCAGGTCGGTCACTCAGAACGGAGTGGTGCAGTCGTTGAGCCTTATCTGTCCACACAGTGGTTCGTTAAGATGGCCCCTCTCGCTGAACAGGCCCTTAACAACCAGGAGACAGATGACCGCATTGATTTTGTGCCGCCACGCTTTGAGAATACCTTTAACCGCTGGATGGAAGGCATCCATGACTGGTGTATCTCCCGTCAGCTGTGGTGGGGGCATCAGATTCCTGCCTGGTACCATAAGGAAACAGGTGAAGTATACGTCGGTGAGACAGCACCTGAAGACAGCGAGAACTGGGTCCAGGACGAAGATGTACTCGACACCTGGTTCTCAAGTGCACTCTGGCCGTTCTCAACGCTCGGCTGGCCGGATACAGATGCCGCAGATTTCAAGCGTTTCTATCCGACCAATGTGCTGGTCACAGGCTATGACATCATCTTCTTCTGGGTGGCGCGAATGATCTTCCAGGGACTTGAATTTACAGACCGTCGTCCATTCAATGAAGTGCTGATTCACGGCTTAGTACGTGCTGAAGACGGCCGCAAGATGAGTAAATCACTTGGCAACGGTGTAGATCCGATGGATGTCATCGATGAGTACGGTGCCGATGCGCTGCGCTATTTCCTTGCGACCGGTTCAACACCAGGTCAGGATTTACGTTATTCCACAGAGAAAGTAGAAGCCAACTGGAACTTTATCAATAAAATCTGGAATGCCTCTCGCTTCAGTCTCATGAATATCGGTGACGACTTCACAGTAGAGGATATTCATCTGGACGGTAAGAAATCAGTAGCGGATAAATGGATTCTGACGCGCCTGAATGAAACAATCGAAGAAGTGACACGTCTAGCTGATAAATATGAATTCGGTGAAGTCGGCCGCAGTCTCTACAACTTTATCTGGGATGATTTCTGTGACTGGTATATTGAGATGAGCAAGATTCCGATGAACGGCGACGATGCAGAGGCTAAGCAGATGACGCGTTCAGTCCTTGCTTATACGCTGGATCAGATTATGCGCATGATGCATCCATTTATGCCGTTTGTCACGGAAGCAATCTGGCAGAACCTGCCGCATGAAGGGGAATCCATCGTGACAGCAAGCTGGCCGGTTGTGCATCCAGAACTATCGGATGCTGCCTCTAAACACGAGATGGAGCAGCTCATGGAGATTATCCGTGCGGTGCGGACATCACGTAATGAAGTGAATACACCGATGTCTAAGGCCATTCCGATGCTGATTAAAGCCAACAACGATGACCATCTGAACCACATCGAGGCGAACCGTCACTACCTTGAACGCTTCTGTAACCCGTCGACACTGGAAATCTCACTGTCACCGGACGTGCCTGAGAAAGCGATGACGACAGCCGTCTACGGAGCAGAAGTCATTCTGCCGCTTGAAGGTTTGATTGACATGGACAAAGAACGTGAACGTCTGACTAAAGAACTTGAAAAATGGCAGAAAGAACTCGACCGTGTCAACGGGAAACTTGCCAATGAGAAGTTCGTATCAAAGGCACCTGAGAAAGTCATCAACGAAGAGAAAGAAAAGCAGGCCCTATATACAGAGCGCTATAATGCAGTGAAAGAAAGACTTGAACAGTTGAAAGCGTAGGGATGATGATGGACTATTTAGAGAGTTTATACTGGATACACGAACGGACAAAGTTTGGCATTAAACCAGGTGTCAGACGCATGGAATGGATGCTTGAGCGCATGGGTAACCCGGAGAGAAATATCAAGGGTATCCATGTCGTCGGCACGAACGGCAAAGGATCGACTGTCAGCTATCTGAAAAACGCACTGATGGCGAATGGCTATGAAGTGGGAACCTTCACTTCACCGTATATTGAAACATTTAATGAACGGATCAGTCTGAATGGCAGCCCGATTACTGATGATGAGATTGTGACACTTGTAGAAAAAGTGAAACCGGTCAGTGAAGCATTGGCAGAAGAGACAGATTTAGGTCCTGCTACGGAATTCGAAGTGATGACGATGATGATGTTTGTCTATTTTGGTGAGGTTCATCCTGTCGATTTCGCTGTGATAGAAGCGGGTCTCGGAGCCAAGCACGATTCAACAAATGTGTTTCAGCCGATTATGACCATACTGACCAGCATCGGTCTCGATCATACGAATATTATGGGTGATACTTATTTAGATATCGCACGAGAAAAAGCAGGCGTCATCAAACCGGGCGTCACGCTGGTCTATGCGATTAAAAACGACGATGCGAAGCAATATGTCAATGAAGCGGTAGCAGAAGCAGGTGCTAAAGGCATTAAGCTGGACCGGGATATTCAGTGTGTCTCGGCAGGTGAAGAGTTCACTTTCCGTTATAAAGATTATGAACTGGAAGACATCCGTCTGAAGATGCTCGGTCATCATCAGCAGGAGAATGCATCACTTGCCATTGCAGCGCTGATTGATATGTACGAGCAGGGTATGCTGCATCTGGATTTCAATAAAATGGTGTCAGCGATTGAAGAGACTACCTGGACTGGACGAATTGAAACAGTGCAGGAGGAACCGACCATCATCCTCGACGGTGCACATAACCGCGAATCAATCGACGTACTCGTTGAGACGATGAAGACGTATTACAGCGACCGCAGAATCGATGTCTTATTTTCAGCGATCGATGGTAAGCCGATCGGCAGTATGCTCTATTCACTGGAAGAAATCGCTGATCGGTTCTACGTCACTGAATTTGATTTTCCGAAAGCATTGCCGGTCGATACCCTCTATGAATCCGTTGAGCATGACCAGAAGATGAAAATCAAGGATTACGGTGAATTCATCAAGAATTACAATGGAGACCTTCTACTCGTAACAGGCAGTCTCTACTTTATCAGTGCAGTGAAAGCTTATCTAAAAAAATAAATTTAGGGTGATACCAGGCGGAAGCCTGGTATTTTCTTTATATTATTTAAATATTCAGAATTAGGGAAAAGGGAAAGGAGAAGAGACAAAGGGGTTGGTTTTTAAGATGAAAAAGACTTTGAAGATGCCGCATACATATGCACTGCTGTTAATTCTAGTAGCCTTTGCCTGTGTCATGACTTATATCATTCCGGCAGGTATTTATGACAGGGAGAATGTGGACGGAAGAAAGCAGGTTGTTAATGATTCATATCATCATGTAGCTCAGCAGCCGGTAAGTCCGATAGAAATATTCAGGGCAGTACCGACTGGACTTGTAGAAGCAGGGGAGATTGTATTCTATATCTTTTTGGTTGGTGGTGCATTCGGGATTATACATAGAACAGGAGCCATTAAAGTCTCTGTTTTTTTGGGGGATGAGTGTGAGAACCTGAGAAACGGAAGCAGGAGAGTGAGAAACGTCCCGCAAAGTGGATCTGCGGGACGATACGCTTGGGAAACGGAAGCAGGAGAGTGAGAAACGTCCCGCAAAAGGGATCTGCGGGACGATACGCTTGGGAAACGGAAGCAGGAGAGTGAGAAACGTCCCGCAAAAGGCACCTGCGGGACGATACATATCAAAGTCTCACTCTCTTTTTATAAAAGATAGTTGATTTTATCCTTATCATGTACTATAGTATATTACAAGATAGCTATCGATATTTTTTTGAATAACTATCTTATAAAGTAAGATAGTTATGAGGGGGCATGGATTGTGGCGGTGTATGATCAGATGATGAAGGGACTGCTGGATGGGGCTATTCTGGGATTGATTGCCCAGGGTGAGACATATGGTTACGAAATTTTAGAGAAGCTGAAATTGAATGACTTTCCGGAAATCAGTGACGGCAGTATTTATCCCGTATTGCTCAGGCTGGATAAAAAAGGCTATGTGACCACACGGATGGTCAAGTCGGATAATGGGGGCCCGAAGCGGAAGTACTATACCCTCACAGCAAGTGGGACAGAACAGCTGATTATTTTCAAGCGGAAATGGACAGCTTTGAATCATGGCATGAACAATTTAATGAGGAGTGTGGAAGATGTTAAGTAAAAAATCAGAGCAGTTTTTAAACAGTGTCAGAATGGAACTGATGAAACGGGGTAAGAAAGATGAAGATATCGAAGCGGTGACTGATGAATTAAGAGATCATCTGACTCAGGCTGAAAAACGTGGTAAGAGTGTGGAGAGTATCACAGGAGGTTCGCCGGATGCATACATCGATTCAATCTCGAAGGAAATGCCCTTTGACCATTCATTCATTAAGACGATGATCGGCGCATTGTTCGCAATCCTGGCATTCTTTACTATCCCGAGGCTCGTTGCAGGCCAGTTTGAGATGTCAGTCGAACGGTTGATCTTCTACGGTCTATTAATAGTCATCTTGCTGCCTCTGGAATTCTGGTTACTGATGACGATGTTAAAGAAATACGGTCATACGAGACAAGGTTATTTTGCGCCTCTTCTGATTGCATTTTTAGGCTTTGCTGTTATTTTAGCAGGGGAGTTCTATCTACGTGCCAATGAAGGAGCATCCATCATCAACTTAGATAGGCATATGAGTCTATGGCTGGGGCTGATTCTGCTGCTTCTTTTCATCGGTTTCTGCGCGATGCATAAAGCGTGGTTCTATATCGGTGTCATGGTCTATCTCGTATTGCCGGATCTAATCGCTCGGATCTTGACGGATCAACCCGCCGGCAGTAAAGAATTCGTCAACATTTCATCATCCATCTTTCTCATGCTGAGTGTCGTCGCATTAGTCGGAGCTATGGCCTTCTATTCCAGATTTAAGAAAAATAGCCATTAAGTCATGAATCATCAGCGTGTCAATAGGAGGAAACTTCCTGAGATAAGTAGTACACTCATAATGACTGCTAAATGGAGCTGGACGGGACGATGAATTTTAAAGGCATAATAAGTTCTCTCTCTTTCTATCATTGCAGATATTGTAACACAGGGGGTATGATTCATGAAAATTGGTTTTATCGGGACCGGCGTCATGGGCGCGAGCATGGCAGGTTATCTGACAGGTGATCTGTATGTATATAATCGCACGAAGCATAAAGCACAGGGACTTCTTGATAAGGGTGCTATCTGGTGCGACAGTCCTGCTGCATTGGTGCAGGAGGTCGACATCGTTTTCACGATGCTGGGGTATCCGGATGATGTGCGCGAGATGTATTTAGGGGAAACAGGCTTAATCGCGAATGGTAAGAGCGGTCAGATCATGATTGACTGTACGACGTCAAGCCCGGAACTTGCAGCTCGGATTGCAGAGGAAGCTCTAGAAAAAGGCATCGCCATACTGGATGCACCTGTCAGCGGTGGTGACATCGGTGCTAAAAATGGGACTCTTTCCACGATGGTCGGTGGCGACGCTGCAGCATTTCTGACAGTAGAGCCGCTGCTTCAGGCTTTCAGTAGCAGCGTCAGTTACTTCGGTCCCGCCGGCAGTGGTCAGCACACGAAGATGGCGAATCAGATTGCGATAGCATCCGGTATGATCGGTGTGGCCGAGAGCCTTCACTATGCTAAGTCAGCGGGTCTTGATGTGGAGCGTGTACTTGAGACGATTGCTAAAGGCGCAGCCGGCAGCTGGTCACTTTCTAATTTAGCCCCGCGTATGCTGTCCGGTGATTTCAAACCCGGCTTTTATACGCATCATTTCCTGAAGGACATGAAAATAGCGCTGCAGGAAGCGGAGAAGATGGAGATCAAACTTCCCGGCCTCGCGTTAGCGTACAGCCTTTATGAGGCGTTATCCGACGACGAGAAAATGGAGGACGGCACCCATACGATCATTCATTATTATGAAAATGATAAAGAGTAGACGATGTCTGCTCTTTTTTGCTGTTTTTCTTTAAATGAGGTGACTTTGCTGCAGAATTTCATCAAAGTGAGTGTTTTGATGAAATTCTGCAGGCATTGCTGGCCCTTTTTATCTTTTTCTGCTTTTTTACACGGAGCAGTCTATCCTTTAAAGTGAAGTTAAGAAAAGAGGTGACTTATGGTTGTAGCAGTACTCGGCAGTTTCATCGGCTCTTTTATGCTCTGTCTCACTTATTATGAAGGTTCTTTATTCAGGCGCTCACAGTGTGACAGCTGTCATGCTGAGCTGTCATGGTATGAATTAATGCCGCTCGTCAGTTTTATCATACAAAACGGGAGATGCCGCAGATGTGGAAACCGGATACCGGTTTATATCTTTCTGACAGAGCTGCTGTTTTTCGTGCTCTTTTTTCTTTTCATTTCAGAGAGCAGTTCAGCGCTGTATGCCGCCTGTATCTCATTTCTGGTTCCGCTCGCAATTTATGATATTTATCATTTCAAAGTGCCTGATCATATGCTCTTGCTATTCGCCGGCGTTCTACTGATGATTTGTTTTCCGCTCTTGCTGGACAGCCGGCATTTAATCTCTTCAGGCATGCTGATTATGCTGCTTCATCTATTTTATCTGCTGACCGGTAGTATCGGTTACGGTGATATCAAGCTGCTGTCCTTATTTGCTCTCTTTCTGCCGCTTACCTATTTTCTGCTGATCTTTATGCTCACTTATTTCATCGGAGGTATGACTGTCATCTGCTTCTTGTTCTACAAGCATAATCTCAGAAAAATACCGCTTATCCCTTTTATCACAGCTAGTACGCTGCTCGTATTCAAATTCTACGATGAACTTTATACTATATACTTTGGAGGATTTCTATAATGCTAGCGATGTTAAAACAAGATCAGCCGCGTGAACGGCTGATGACGTACGGGCCGGAACAGCTGACCAATCAGGAGCTTCTTGCCATCATCATCAATACAGGCAGTAAAGATGAGTCTGTCCTGGAAGTTGCCAACAAGCTGCTGACGTCTATGGGCAATATTCGGGACATGCGCTACTTGACACTGCAGGAGTTGCGGGAAATCAAGGGCATCGGAGAGAAGAAGGCGGTGACGATGCTCGCCATGATAGAACTCGCGGTCAGAATGCATACACATTCTCTTGAAGACCGCGTGAAGATCAAATCCCCGCAGTGTGTCGCTGACCTGCTGATGGAACGCCTGCGTTACTATACCCAGGAGCATTTTATCGCCCTTTATTTGAACACGAAGAATGTCGTGATCCATGAGCAGGTCATCTTTAAAGGTTCACTCAATGCGTCGATTGTTCATCCGCGCGAGGTATTCAGAGAAGCGGTCAGACGTTCTGCTGCCAGTATTATTGTCTGTCATAACCATCCCTCCGGTGATCCGACGCCTTCTGTAGAGGATATCGAGGCGACGAAGCGCCTGATCAACTGCGGTACGTTATTTGGCATCGAGCTGCTGGATCATATTATTATCGGGGACGGTGTTTTTGTCAGTATTAAGGAGAAGGGACTGTTGTAAATTTTTTGTGAAGTATTTCGGAAAACGAAAAAAAGTGTTGTCAGTTTAAATTATTTGAATTATGATAATATTGAAAATAAGAAAAGGAGGAGATTAATATGCGCAATGAATATCCGCGTCTGTCATTACAAATTAATTTGTCCTCCTCGTATGAGTCACACTAATTAAGACAGAGGAGGAGTCTCTCTTCCGTTGTTGAGCACATGCTTTCCATTAGGGGAGGTATGAGCTTTTTGTGTTTCTATGAGGAGTTAAGAAGGAGGATTTACATGTTTGATGTACTATTTAAATTAGGCTGGTTTTTCAAGCAGGAGAAGAAACGCTATTTAATCGCAGTTCTTCTCTTACTGATAGCGAACGTCGTGGAGATTCTGCCGCCGTGGCTGATCGGTAAGACGATTGATGCCATTACGCTCGGCAGTCTTACAACCGCACGCTTTTATGAGATAATCGCCGCATTCATTGCGCTGATTATCATCGGCTATCTGATCAATTATGTCTGGAGATTTCTGCTCTTCAACGGTTCTCAGCTTCTCGAGAGTCTGATGAGAAGGAAACTGATGGCGAAATTTCTCTCCATGAGTCCCGGCTATTATGAAAAAAACCGTACAGGTGACCTGATGGCTCGGGCAACAAATGATTTGAGTGCCATCCGGCAGACTGTCGGATTCGGTATACTCACACTGATTGATAGTACGACGTATCTGGTGACCATCATACTGATGATGGGTTTTGCTATCTCATGGAAGCTGACGCTTTTTGCGATGCTGCCGTTGCCGCTTCTCGCCATTATCGAGCAGCGTCTAGGTAAGATGATCCATAAACGCTATACCATCAGTCAGGATGCCTTCGGGGATATGAATGATGATGTCCTGGAGTCGATTGAAGGGATCCGAGTGACACGGGCATTTGCACAGGAAGACAATCTGAACCGACGTTTCAGTAGAATGACGACGGACGTCGTGGATAAGTTTATGGCAGTCGAAAAGCTGGATGCATTGTTTAAGCCGCTGACGATTATCGTGACGATGATCAGCTTTATCATCGCTCTCGGTTACGGCAGTGTACTCGTCAATCGTGGCGAGATTTCAATCGGTGATTTAATTGCCTTCAATGTCTATCTCAATATGATGGTATGGCCGATGTTTGCCATTGGTCTGCTCTTCAACATTATGCAGCGCGGGAATGCCTCACTCGACCGTGTGATGGAAGTCCTGGAGACCGATGACGTCATGGCGGACTCGGTTGATTCACTTGTTGCACCTGATCACCATGTGTCATTCGATGCTGTCCACTTCCAATATCCCTCAAGTGAACAGGTCAATTTAAAAGCGGTCAATATTGAACTTGGTGTCGGAGAAACGCTCGGTATTGTCGGACCGACAGGTAGCGGCAAGACTACCCTGATCCGTCAGATCTTAAAAGAGTATCCAGTCGGTGAGGGCCGGATCACACTCGGAGGTGTTCAAATCGGTCAGCTGACTAAACGTCAGGTCCGCGAAAAAATCGGTTACGTCTCACAGGAAAACATTTTATTTTCACGCTCAGTCAGAGACAATATCCTGTTCGGCCGGCCGGATGCCAGTGAAGAAGAGATTGCGCGTGCAATAGAGCTCGCGAGTTTCACTGAAGATGTTAAACGCCTGCCGCAGGGTCTGGATACACTGGTCGGTGAAAAAGGGATTGCCATCTCCGGTGGTCAGAAACAACGGATTTCAATCGCACGTGCCATGATTAAAAATCCGGATATTCTGATCCTTGATGACTCCCTGTCAGCAGTCGATGCTAAAACAGAGACAGCGATCATCGAACACATACAGCAGTCCCGCAGTGGAAAGACGACCATCATTTCAACGCATCGTCTGTCTGCTGTCCAGCATGCTGATCTGATCGTTGTGCTTGATAACGGCGAAATTATCCAGCAGGGTACGCATGCATCACTTATCAGACAACCGGGCTGGTACCTGGAGCAGTTCAACCGTCAGCAACTGAGAGAGGAGGAGAAGTAATGTCTAATTCAAAACGATTGCTACATGAAGCACTTAAGTTCAAGAAGCTCTTTGTCATCGGCTTTCTTTTCCTGGCAGGTGCTGTCGTAGCTGAACTGATCGGCCCGGTGATTGCGATGAAGATCATAGATGACCATGTGAAAGAGGCAGCGGGTACCATTGATCTCGCACCCATCATGCAGCTGCTTGGTATCTATGCGGTCATCGCGCTTGTCAATGCCGTATTCAGTTACTATCAGACGCTGTATTTCCAGAATGCAGGCTCCAATGTCATCATGAATCTCAGAAATAAGCTGTTCAGACATATGCAGAAGCTGCCGATCAAGTATTTCGATACACTGCCGGCGGGTAAAGTGGTGGCGAGAATCACGAACGATACGCAGACAATCTTAGAGCTGTTTACTGTGCTGCTGCCGACCTATTTGTCCGGTTTTGTTAATATTATTGCGATTATCGTCGCTATTTTCTTCTTCAACTGGAAAGTGGGACTAGCAGCGTTCCTTGTCGTGCCGTTGCTCATCGGCTGGCTGGTGGTCTACCGCAGACTGTCTGATGAATACAATCAGGTGACACGTGAAAAGAACAGTGATATGAATGCGATGCTGAATGAATCGATCAACGGTATGACGATTATTCAGGCGTTCAATCAGGAAGAGAAGATTCAGCAGGAATTCAATGAACTGAATGATGATTACTTGCGGAACTATTCCCGTATTATTCAGCTGGACTCACTGACCAGCCATAATCTAATGGGCACCATTCGTTCCGTGATCTTTGCGGTGATGATCTATGTGTTCGGTTCTACATTTCTGAGCGGCGAAACTGCCCTGACTGCCGGTATGATGTATGTCATTGTTGAATATCTGACCCGACTGTTCAATCCGATGTATAACCTCGTCAATAATTTGAGCGTCCTCGAACAGGCGCGCGTCTCTGCAGACCGTGTCTATGAGATGCTCGACGAACCGGCTGAAGTCCCGGAGGACCACACCATCACTCAGTTAGAGGGTGATGTCGTCTTTGAAGATGTGTCATTCGCCTACAAAGAAGGCGAGTATGTCTTGACGGACATCAATATTCATGCTCGCCGGGGTGAGACAGTCGCGCTCGTCGGCCATACCGGCTCAGGAAAAAGCTCGATCATGAACCTCCTCTTCAGATTCTATGACCCCACTAAGGGACGGATTCTGATGGATGGTGTGGATGCTAAGTCGGTTACGAAAGCTTCACTCCGCAGTCATATGGGGATTGTTCTGCAGGACCCGTATCTATACAGCGGGACCATTCTCAGCAATATCACGCTTAATGATGAACGGATTTCACGCGAGCGCGCAGAAGCAGCACTCGAAGCGGTCGGTGGGTCAAGAGTCCTTGATACGCTGGAAAACGGCATTGATTCACCGGTAGTGGAAAAAGGGAATACATTATCCAGCGGCCAGCGTCAGCTGATTTCATTCGCACGCGCGCTGGCCTTTGATCCGGCTATCCTGATACTGGACGAGGCGACCGCAAGTATTGACTCAGAAACGGAGTCGGTCATTCAGCAGGCGATGGACGTTCTGAAAGCGGGCAGAACGACATTTATTATTGCGCACCGGCTGTCCACCATTAAAAATGCGGATCAGATTATAGTGCTGGATAAAGGCAGAATTATTGAACGCGGGACTCATCGGACACTTCTTCAGTCTGGTGGTCAATATGCCAAGATGTATCAGCTTCAGTCTGCCAATAGTCAGTAAATCATGTTATATTAGAAGTAATTGCCGAAGGGCAATTACTTTTTTTTGATGCCGCCTTCTGTCGCAAGGTGAATCCGCAGCGCAGCAGGGGCTGACGAATAAGACACTGCAAACTTTCAACCGTTGAAATTGTTAAAAATAGCTTCGGTTAAAATCAAAATATGATATTCTTTAACTATTATTTAAAGTGGTGAGGTGTTCAGGTTGCCCGATTTTTATAAACGCAACAGGCTTGTCTTTATTTTATTCGGTATCATTGTTTTTATCATGCTGGTCGGCTTGTCGCTCAGAGAGCACGAAACAACAGTGCCAGAACAGATAGCAGGGGATTCTGCAGCAGTCGGACAGCGCATTGTCAGCTATCCGATGCTCTTCATCGGCCAGAATCTCAGTAATATGGTGCATATGTGGGATGCCGTAGAAGAGAATAAGACGCTGCGGGCGAAGATACGAGGATTTAATCAGCTTGAAGCGGATAACTACCGTCTTGAGAAAGAGAACGCGGAGCTGAGAAGTTTGATGAAAACAGAAAGTATTGCGAGCTATGATCCGCAGATGGCTACTATTATCGCTCGCAATATTGATGACTGGATGAATACGTTCGTGATCAATAAAGGACAGACGTCCGGGGTCAAGGAGAACATGGCGGTCATTACGAATGAAGGCCTGATCGGCCGAATAAAAAAAGCGAATGCATATTCCAGTCAGGTCGAACTGATTTCTTCCAGCGCGAAAGCGAGCAAAATCAGTGTGACGCTGCAGAATAGCGGCAGTGAAGTCTTCGGCATGATCGATCAGTATGATGACAGCAAGGATCTGCTCGTCATTGATGATATTGAGAACAATATCAAGCTGAAGGTCGGTACAAATGTGGTGACGAGCGGACTCGGCGGCCAGTTTCCGAAAGGGATTGTCATCGGTAAAGTGAAAAAAATTGAGAATGATGAATTTGGTCTGAGTCAGATCGCCTATGTTGAGACGGCTGCCAGTCTGAAAGACCTGACTCATGTCTATATAGCGATGAAAAGTCCGGCGGCAGGTGGCAAGTGATGCAATATCTTATTATTGCAGGTATTGCAGTCGTACTGTTCTATCTGGATACATTGATCAATAGTCTCATGCCTGTCGGTTCGTTTTTTTTCACCAGTCATCTGCTGTTTATTTATCTGCTGATTCTATCCGTCTATAGGCATTCATCAGTCGCTATGACGATGGCAGTGGTCTTCGGGGTGATCTCTGATATCTATTTATCGACCATCTACGGCATTTACACATTCGGTTACATGGCATGCGTCATGCTGATGAGCCGTCTGTTTAATGTTTTCTATAAAGACACAGCGGTCATGATCAGTCTGCTGATAGGGTTTGTCCTTTTTTTTGAAGTCATCTTCTATGCAGTCTACCGCATTCTTTATTCCACTTCACATGGACTGATTTATTTTGTTTTTCATCATGGACTCCCTTCTGCAGTCATTAATTTCGTCCTGATCTATGTGCTGTTCCCGACTGTGCTGAAAATATTGAATCGCAGTGATGATTAGTATTGACTTCAAATGTGTAAGGTGTTACTATAATCAAGTTGAGTAGTTTATAGCTACATACAACCGCTCGGATAGAGGTTGAAGTGCTCCGGCCACCTGTATACGGCGTGACTTAAAATATATTAGGAGGTGCAAGTATGTTTGCTATTATCGAAACTGGTGGAAAACAATTAAAAGTAGAACAAGGTCAAGAAATCTGGGTTGAAAAATTAAACGCAGAAGAAGGCGCTACATTTACTTTTGATAAAGTTCTGATGGTTGGCGGAGAATCTGTTAAAGTGGGTTCACCTGTAGTTGAAGGCGCTACTGTTACTGCGAAAGTTGAAAAACACGGCCGTGGTAAAAAAGTAACTGTATTCAAATACAAACCTAAAAAGAACTACAAACGTAAACAAGGTCATCGTCAGCCTTACACTAAATTAACAATCGAAGCGATCAACGCTTAATGATTCATGTCACGATTGCTGTAAATGATGATGGCAGAGTCACTGACTTTGAAATGACAGGTCATGCAGACTCAGCTCCACATGGACAGGATTTGGTGTGTGCAGGTGCTTCAGCTGTCGTTTTCGGCAGTATGAATGCAGTGCTTGGACTGACAGATGAAAGACCCGATATTGATTACGCACACGACGGTGGCTTTTTCAAGGCGCGTGTGGTAGATTTGAATAACAATGAAGCGCAACTGATCCTGCAGGCGATGATTGTCTCACTCGAGACGATTGAAGCTGAATATGGTCAGTTCATCCAACTAAATTATAAGTGAGGTGTAACTCATGTTAAAATTAAACTTACAGTTCTTCGCATCGAAAAAAGGGGTAGGTTCTACACGTAACGGTCGTGACTCTGAATCAAAACGTTTAGGTGCTAAACGTGCTGATGGTCAATTCGTAACAGGTGGTTCAATTTTATACCGTCAACGCGGTACTAAAATCTTCCCTGGTGAAAACGTAGGTCGTGGCGGCGATGACACATTATTCGCTAAAATCGACGGCGTTGTTAAGTTCGAACGTTTCGGACGTGACAAAAAGAAAGTTTCAGTATACGCTGAAGCAAAATAATAAAGATTCAAGCACTAGACACTGTTCTAGTGCTTTTCTTTTTTGATGTTACTGTTCGTCCCATATAGACAGACGTGTTATAATGGGATGAGGTGGTTTGATGAAAGAACTTGATCTTTATTTAAGGGCGAAGCATGATCTCAGCAACCAGCTGCAGCTGCTCAGCATTTACTGTGAACTGGAAGATTACAGCAAAGTACAGTCAGTCGTTCAGGACTGGAGCGAGCAGTTACAGCGTGAACAGCTTTTCATTCAGCTCAGCTGGCCGCAGTTCGTCAACACAGTGGTTCATCATAAACTGACAACAGACTTCAGGTTTGATTTTCAGGTTGAAACGACAGGTAACGGTTCGCAGGATGCATGGCTGTCCGCCCAGTTTACAGCCTGGATAGAACAGGCAGAGGGCCAGCAGATCATCATTACGATTCAAGAAGAAGCAGAGCGGTATCATTTGACATTCAGTGTTGACGATGCTGCGACTGACTATTATATAGAGAAATAAAAGAGGTGTTTAAATGTTTGTCGATCAGGTCAAAATTAATTTAAAAGCGGGGGACGGCGGTAATGGTATCGTCGCTTATCGTCGTGAGAAATATGTACCTTTAGGGGGCCCGGCTGGAGGAGATGGCGGCAAAGGGGCGTCAGTGGTATTTGAAGTGGATGAGGGTTTAAGAACGCTGCTTGACTTCCGCTTTCAGCGTATGTTTAAAGCTGAGAAAGGGGAGAACGGTCAGTCCAGCAATATGCACGGCCGCGGGGCGAAAGACTTAATCCTGAAAGTACCCCCAGGCACGATCATCAAGAATGCAGAAAACGGTGAAGTGATCGCTGACCTCGTCATGCATGAGCAGCGCGCTGTTGTCGCTAAAGGTGGACGTGGTGGACGTGGCAACTCGCGTTTTGCGACAGCCGCCAATCCGGCGCCTGAATTCAGTGAGAACGGTGAGCCGGGTGAAGAACTTGAAGTCATCCTTGAACTGAAATTGATGGCAGATGTGGGACTGGTCGGGTTCCCGAGCGTCGGGAAATCCACTTTATTATCAATCGTCTCTAAAGCGAAACCGAAGATCGGTGCCTATCATTTCACCACAATCAAACCGAACCTCGGAGTCGTGCAGACTAAAGATAACCGGAGCTTTGTGATGGCGGATTTACCCGGGCTGATTGAAGGCGCGTCTGAAGGCGTAGGCCTCGGTCACCAGTTCCTGCGTCACGTTGAACGGACACGCGTCATCATTCATATGATTGATATGGGACGCACTGACGGTCGTGACCCATATGAAGACTATCTGACCATTAACCGTGAGCTGAAGAACTATAATGAAAAACTGGCTAAGCGACCACAGATCGTTGTGGCGAACAAAATGGATATGCTCGGGGCAGAGGACAACCTGGCTCTCTTCAAGGAAGAAGTCGGTGAAGAGCTTGAGATCATCGAACTGAGTGCCGCAACCTATCAGAATATCGATCAGCTGCTCTACCGGGTGGCCGATCTGTTAGACGAGACAGCAGATATGGACTTTGATGCAGATGAAGAAGATACAGGTATTCACCGTGTCCTCTATAAACACGAGAAGTCAGTGGATCATTTCGAGATTACGCGTGACGATGACGGCGCCTATGTAGTCAGCGGTAATTCTATCGAGCGAATCTTCAAGATGACGGACTTCAACCGTGATGCGGCAGTCAGACGTTTCGCGCGTCAGATGCGTTCGATGGGAATCGATGATGCGCTTCGTGAACGCGGCGCTAAAAATGGAGATATCGTCCGCATTCTCGGGGGCGAATTCGAATTCGTTGAGTAGGTGATGAAATGAGCGATGGACAGAAGTATTATTTGATCAGGGAAGATGTCCTGCCGGAATCAGTCAAAAAAACACTCAAAGTAAAAAAACTGCTGGAACGTGAGCCGCAGATATCGATATTTGAGGCTGTTAAACGCTATGATCTCTCACGCAGTGCCTATTATAAGTTCAAGGATACGATTTTTCCCGTCGAAGATCAGACGAGAGAACGCAATATCACGCTTCTCGTCCACGTCGATGACAATGTAGGACTGCTCTACCGTATACTTGAATGTATTGCGGCAGAAAAAGGCTCTGTATTGACAATCCACCAGAGTCTGCCGATCATGGAGAAGGCAACGATCACGATTTCGCTGAATGCGAGAGAGATGCAACTCACGATCAATGAACTGCTTGAGAAGCTGAAACAGATTGACGGTGTCAATCAGGTGCAGCTGCTCGGTATGAATATGTAGGAGGCACTATGTACGCTTATTTACAAGGTCAACTGACACAGATCACACCCACACATGTCATCATGGACATCGGGGGCGTCGGCTATGAGTGTCATACACCGAATCCTTATCGTCTGCAGAAATACCTGCATAAAGAGACCCGGCTTTATACGCAGCTGATTGTCCGTGAAGATGCGCATACGTTATATGGTTTCATCAGTGCAGAGGAGAAAAGTCTCTTTCTGTCACTCAACAAAGTGACGGGCATCGGTCCGAAATCGGCATTGGCCATCCTTGCGACGAGCACACCTGATGAAATCAGACGGGCTATTGAAGAAGAAAATGAAGCTTACCTCATCAAGTTTCCGGGCATCGGCAAAAAAACCGCACGTCAGATTATTCTCGACTTAAAGGGCAAACTCGTCATTACAGATGAATCAGCACTTTTCGAGGAATTCTCTGACACCGGTGCAGTTTCAGAAGCCTTACTCGCACTTGAAGCACTGGGCTATTCCAAACGGGAACTGAGGAAGGTTGAGAAAATACTGAAAGCTGAAAAAATAGAGCAAGTAGACGACAATATTAAAAGAGGACTACAGATTTTAGTTTCTTAAGGAAGTGGCTATATGGATGAACGTATGATGGATGACCACCTGATGAATGATGTTGAAGCGGAGACTGAACTGAGTCTGCGACCGCATTACCTTCATCAATATATCGGTCAGCCTAAGCTGAAGAATAATCTGGAGATTTTTATTCAGGCGGCGAAACTCCGCGAGGAAGCATTGGATCATGTCCTGCTATACGGCCCTCCAGGTCTCGGTAAGACGACGCTCGCCAATATTATCGCGAATGAGATGGAGGTCAATATCCGCACGACGTCCGGTCCTTCAATTGAACGCCCCGGCGACCTGGCCGCTATTCTTTCGTCGCTGAATGCAGGCGATGTCCTGTTTATCGATGAGATTCACAGACTGTCACGTGTCGTTGAGGAAATTCTTTATCCGGCGATGGAAGATTTCTGTCTGGATATCGTGGTCGGTAAAGGGGAGGAAGCGCGCAGTATCCGTATAGATCTGCCGCCTTTCACTTTGGTGGGCGCCACGACGCGGGCAGGTAGTCTGTCTGCACCCCTGAGAGACCGATTCGGCGTGCATTTAAGGCTGGATTACTATGACGAAGAGAGCCTGAAGGAGATCATCACGCGTACGGCCGCTGTTTTTGCTACAGAGATTGATGATGAATCAGCTGGTGAGATTGCCAGCCGTAGCCGGGGTACGCCGCGTATTGCGAATCGTCTGCTTAGACGTGTGCGGGACTTTGCGCAGGTGCAGGGTTCGGATATGATTCATATTGAGACGACGAGACAGTCACTGGATATGCTGCAGGTCGATCAGCACGGTCTCGATCACATCGACCACAAAATTATGACGGCAATCATTGAACGCTATAACGGCGGACCGGTAGGCCTTGATACGATTGCTGTCAGTATAGGCGAAGAACGTGTGACGTTAGAAGATGTCTACGAACCTTTCCTGATTCAAAAAGGTTTTCTGGAACGGACAACACGCGGCCGTGCGGCTACGCCGTTCGCTTATGAACATTTTAATTATCCGTATCGTAACGAAAAGAGGAAATAACGTGAATGTAAATGATTTTGATTTTGAACTGCCGGAAGAACTGATCGCGCAGACGCCGCTTCTTGACCGGACTTCGAGCCGTCTGATGACCTTGAATAAGGAAACGGGTGCTGTCAGTCACGAACATTTTTCTGATATTATCAGTCATCTGAATGCAGGTGACACTTTAGTGCTGAACGACACCAAGGTCATGCCGGCCAGACTATATGGCATCAAAGAAGAAACAGGCGCTAAAGTCGAGATGCTGCTGCTGAAACAAATGGCGGACAATGACTGGGAGGTCCTGATTAAGCCTGCTAAACGTGTCACAGTAGGAACAGTCGTCAGTTTCGGTGACGGGAAACTGACAGCAGTCTGTAAGGAGCTCCTGCCTCAAGGCGGGCGCATCATGACGCTTCAGTATAACGGAATCCTGCAGGAGCGGCTTGAGGAACTGGGTGAAATGCCGCTGCCGCCGTATATAAAGGAACAGCTTGAAGACCAGTCCCGCTATCAGACCGTCTATGCCAAAGCAGTCGGCTCAGCTGCGGCACCGACAGCTGGCCTCCATTTTACAGAGGACCTGCTTGAAAAGATCGCTGCTAAAGGTGTGAATATCGCCTATATCACCTTACATGTCGGGCTCGGTACATTCAGGCCTGTCAGTGTCGAAGAGATAGAAGACCATGATATGCACAGTGAATATTACGAGATGTCGCAGCAGACTGCAGATATCTTGAATCAGACACGGGAGAACGGCGGCCGCATTATTACGGTCGGCACGACTTCCACCCGGACACTTGAGACGATTGCATCGCTGCATGCTGATTTCACTGAGACTTCAGGATGGACGGATATCTTCATTTATCCCGGCTATGAGTTCAAAGGGATAGATGCGATGATCACTAACTTCCATCTGCCGAAATCGACGCTGATGATGCTGATATCAAGTCTTGCGACAAGGGAGCACGTGCTGAATGCCTATGCAGAAGCCGTCAAAGAAAAGTATCGCTTCTTCAGTTTTGGCGATGCGATGTTTATTTATTAAAGGAGAATATTATGCCAGCAGTAACTTATGAACATATTAAAACTTGTAAACAATCAGGGGCGCGTCTAGGGATCGTCCATACCCCTCATGGTTCTTTTGAGACACCGATGTTTATGCCTGTCGGTACACAGGCGACTGTTAAAACAGTAAGTCCGGAAGAACTGCATGCGATGAATGCAAAAATCATCTTGAGCAACACCTATCATCTCTGGCTGCGTCCGGGAAGTGATATTATCCGTGAAGCAGGTGGACTGCATCAGTTTATGAACTGGGACGGACCGATATTAACAGATTCGGGCGGCTTCCAGGTCTTCAGTTTAAGCGATATGCGTAAGATTGAAGAAGAAGGGGTTCATTTCAGACATCATCTGAATGGTTCTAAGTTGTTCCTGAGCCCTGAGAAAGCGATGCAGATCCAGAACGATCTCGGTTCTGACATCATGATGGCGTTTGACGAATGCCCGCCGATGCCCGCTGAATATCAGTACGTCAAAGATTCAATAGAAAGAACCTCTCGCTGGGCTGAACGCTGTCTGAAGGCACATAACCGACCTGAAGATCAGGCGCTGTTCGGCATCATCCAGGGGGGCGAATATGAAGACTTGCGTACGCAAAGTGCGAAGGACCTCGTGTCACTTGATTTTCCGGGCTATGCAATCGGCGGACTGTCTGTCGGTGAACCTAAGCCTATCATGTATCGCATGCTTGAACATACCACTCCGCTGATGCCGTTCAATAAACCCCGCTATCTGATGGGTGTCGGTTCACCTGATGCCTTGATTGAAGGCGCGATACGCGGCATTGATATGTTCGACTGCGTCCTGCCGACACGTATCGCACGCAATGGCACCTGCATGACTTCAAAAGGCCGTGTAGTGGTGAAAAATGCGAAGTACGAACGGGATTTCACGCCGCTTGATGAGAACTGTGACTGCTACACCTGCAAAAACTATACGAAGGCTTATATCAGACATCTGATCAAGGCAGATGAGACATTCGGTATCCGTCTGACCTCTATTCATAACCTGCATTTTCTCTTGAATATGATGGAACAGGTGCGTGAAGCGATTCGTAACGACCGCCTGCTGGACTTTAAAGAGGAATTCTTTGAGAGCTATGGCCTGAACGTCGAAAATCCAAAAAACTTCTAGGAGAATAAAGATGAACGAAAACTTACAGATGATTTTAGTCAACATTCTGCCGCTGCTGGCCATCATTGTGATCGGTTATTTTGCGATGGTCAGACCGCAGCAGAAAAGAAATGAAAAACAGAATCTGCTGATCAACGGTCTCAAGAAAGGAGACCGGGTGGTGACGATCGGTGGCATCCACGGCACCGTTAAAGCAACTGATACCCAGACGGTGACATTACTGGTCGGACGGAACCAGGAGCTGACTTTTGATAAGCAGGCCATCAAAGATAAACGTCCTTCTTAATCTATGATATGATGATGTCAGTATTTATATAAAGAGGTGAAATTGTGAAAAAGAGAAGTAGACTCGTTGCTTTTCTGCTGATTGCTATTCTATTGTTCAGCTTAATCGGTGGCACCGTGCAGAAAGTGATGAAAGACGTCAATCTTGGGCTCGACCTGCAAGGTGGTTTTGAAGTGCTGTATCAGGTCAAACCACTTGATAAAGGTGACAAGATTGATGAAGAGGCTGTTAAAGCGACCAGTAAAACATTAGAATCCCGTGTCAATGTGCTCGGTGTATCGGAGCCGAAAATTCAGATTGAAGAAGGCAACCGTATCCGGGTTCAGCTGGCGGGTGTCAAGAATCAGAATGAAGCCCGTAAAATTCTATCGACCAGTGCGAACTTAACGATTCGCGATGCGAACGATAAGCTTCTCCTGTCCGGAAAGGATTTAGTTCAAGGGGGCGCAAAGCAAGGCTTTAAGCAAGACACGAATGAAGCCGCCGTTTCACTTAAACTTAAATCTGCCAGCAAGTTTAGGGAAGTCACTGAAAAAGTCTTTAAGATGACACCGAATGTCATGGTCATCTGGATGGACTTTGAGGAAGGGAAAGACAGCTATAAGAAAGAACTGCAACGCGAGCAGGAAGGTAAGCAGCCGAAATATGTCAGCGCTGCTTCAGTGGAACAGCCGATCAATTCTGAAAATGTTGAAATCTCAGGTGGTTTCGCAGGTCAGGACGGCTTGCTGCGTGCCAAGCAGATCGCTGACTTACTGAACTCAGGGTCATTACCTGTCAAGCTTGATGAAGTGTATTCTACTTCTGTAGGCGCTCAGTTCGGACAGGATGCCTTACACAAGACCTTGTTAGCCTCAGCAGTAGGGGTCGGCCTGATCTTCTTATTCATGCTCTTCTACTACAGACTGCCGGGCCTGATTGCGGTCATCACGTTATCAGCATATATTTACTTGACCATGCTGGCGTTTAACATGATTAACGGCGTTCTGACTCTGCCGGGTATTGCGGCGCTCGTGCTGGGTGTCGGGATGGCAGTTGACGCCAATATCATCATGTACGAACGAATTAAAGATGAGCTGAGGATCGGGCGCAGTCTGAAACAGGCTTACCAGAATGGGTCACAGTCATCATTTCTGACTATCTTTGATGCCAACATCACGACTGTCCTGGCAGCGCTTGTTCTTTTCTTCTTTGGGGTCAGCAGTGTCAAAGGTTTCGCGACGATGCTTCTGCTCGCTATCCTGATGAGTTTCATCACCTCAGTCTTCTTTACAAGGCTGCTGATGTCTCTTGTCGTCAACTCCAATTTCTTTAACAAGCACTTCAGCCTCTTCGGTATCAGTCCGAAACATCGTCATGACCTGTCTGAAGGCTATGATATTCACGATCTACACACAGTCTGGGACCGCATTGATTTCATGAAACTCGCAAAGCCATTACTGATGCTCTCGCTTGCTTCGATTATACTGGGCGTGATTGCACTGTCAGTATTCAAGCTGAACCTGGGGATTGACTTCACGCAAGGGTCTCGTGTCGATGTGAAGAGTGAACAGGCTATCAATGTGGAGACGCTGGAGAAGGACCTGCAGACCATTGATTTAGCGGATGGCACCATTACATTGTCCGGAGCCGATAAAAAGACAGCGGTCGTCCAGTATAAAGAACCTCTGACAAAAACACAGATTGATGACCTGAAGAATGTGATCGATGATAAGTATGGCTTTGAGCCGAACGTCAATACAGTATCACCGGTCATCGGTAAGGAACTGGCTAAGAATGCGATGCTTGCGACACTTATCGCATCGATCGGCATCATCATTTATGTGACATTACGTTTCGAGTGGCGCATGGGTCTGACTTCTGTTCTAGCCCTGCTGCATGACGCTTTTCTGATCATTGCCGTCTTCAGCTTGATCAGACTGGAAGTGGATATGACCTTTATCGCAGCTGTACTGACGATTATCGGTTACTCAATCAATGACACCATCGTCACGTTTGACCGTGTGCGGGAGAATCTGCATAAGATCAAAGTCATCACCGCACCGGAACAGATCGACAGAATTGTCAACAGCTCTATTAGACAGACAATGACGCGTTCGATCAACACCGTACTGACCGTTATCATTGTGGTCGTCGCCCTGATTTTCCTCGGTGCTCCGAGCATCTTTAACTTCTCTGTCGCGCTCTTGATCGGTTTAGTGTCAGGGGTCTTCAGCTCAATCTTTATAGCTGTGCCGTTATGGGGCATCTTGAAGAAGCGTCAGCTTAAAGCGAGCGGCGGACAACTGACTGTCTATACGGAAAAACCTAAAAACGATGAGAAGATTTACGTCTAATCTTCTCTGATCAGCAGACCTTCCTCAGGTCTGCTTTTTCTATTGAATTTCATTTTTAATGGGAAAAAGGTATAATATAACGGTTAGGAGGATGACCTGGATGGCTAAACAATGGCTCTTAAAAGAAAAAAAGGCGGAACTGGATTCTGCGCTTGCTAAAGAATTCAAAATACCGCCTCTGCTTAAGGAGGTACTTGAGGCACGTCACATCACCACTCGGGAGGAGCTCGAGACTTGGTTTGATGAGAGCGACTTGGCCGACCCTTTTCTGATGTATGATATGGAGAAGGCAGTTTCAAGGATAAAGCGTGCTGTGGAAGAAATGGAACCGATCATGGTCTATGGTGACTACGATGCTGACGGTGTGACAAGTGTGACCATTCTGATGGCAGCACTTGAGGAGATCGGCGCCATGGCCGACTTCTATATCCCGAACCGCTTTACAGAAGGTTACGGCCCGAATGCCGAGGCGTTCCGTTCTTTTGCCGATGATGGGGTCGGACTTATCATTACAGTCGATAATGGGGTGAAGGGCCATCATGAAGTGGAGGTGGCTAAGGAGCTGGGCATCGATGTCATTATTACAGACCACCATGAAATAGGTGAGTCACTGCCGGATGCCTATGCGGTGATTCACCCCGCTCATCCAGACGGTAACTATCCTTGCCCTTATCTTGCCGGTGCCGGTGTGAGTCTGAAGCTTGCAACGGCACTGACCGGCAGAACTGAGCCGAGCCTGATCGGCTTTGCTGCGATCGGCACGGTCAGTGACCTGGTGCCCCTGACCGGGGAGAATAGATGGCTCGTCAAGAAGGGGCTGGAGGCGCTGAATCAGTCATTACCGGTCGGTGTCCGTGCACTGCTCTCTCAGGCCTCTCATCAAGGTGAGGTGACAGAAGAGACGATCGGTTTTATCATCGGTCCGCGCCTGAACGCAGTCGGTCGGCTGGAAGATGCACGACCCGTTGCCGAACTCTTAATGGAGCAGGACCCGGCCTATGCAGCCGAGCTCGCTGGAAGTGTTGATGCCTATAACATCAAGCGTAAGACTGTCGTGCAGGACATCACTGAAGAAGCACTCGCACAGGCAGCGGACAAAGTGGCGCAGGGGCTTAATTTTCTCGTGATTACCGGCGAGAACTGGAACGAAGGTGTACTGGGTATTGTCGCTTCCAGGATTGTCGAACAGTATTACAGGCCTACTATTGTCCTGAACCTCGGGGCTGATTATGCGAAGGGCTCTGCCAGAAGCATCGTCCAGGTGTCGATGTTTGATTATCTGACCGCGCAGGAAGCACTGCTCTCTAAATTCGGCGGCCACCATATGGCGGCTGGGCTGACGATGCCGCGGGAAAATATCGCTCAACTAGAACAGGCACTGAATGACCTGATTGAAGAAGAAGGGGAGCTACAGCCGATTCTTGAAGTGGATGCGGAAGTCGGTATGGCCCATGTGACGGCTGATGCTATCAGGCAGCTGGACAAACTGAGACCCTTTGGCACAGGCAATCCGCAGCCCATCTTTAAACTGAGTGATCTGACGGTTACGCAGAACAAGGCCATTGGACAGCAGGGGGCCCATATGAAGATGATGCTCGATGACTCATTGACAGCTTTGAAATGGTCAGGCGGCCACTATGTTCATGACTATCCGGTTGATACAGTCGTGGATGTCTGCGGCAAATTTCAGTTGAATGAATGGAATGGTCATGTCACACCTCAGATGATTCTCGAGGATGTCAGAACAGATAATGTGCGCTACATCGATTATCGCAATCAGCATGCCAGCCGTTTTGCCTTTCTGAAGGATGAGGACGTGATCTATCTTATCAATCCGAATCGTCCGAGACAGAATGAACATTATTTTTACTATGGCGATAATCTGTCAGGGCATGATAAAATTGTGCTGAGAGATCTGCCGGAGGATTTAACCGCCTTCAGTGAATCGATGAAATCTGCAACTGCCAAACAGATTTATGTGATCTTTCATTCAGCAGTACAAGTCTACTTTGACGGGATGCCGAGTCTGGATAAGTTCAGGCAGCTTTATAAAATCTTGTTCAAAGGACCGGTCAACCTAGTCCAGCAAGGGGTCTCCATCTGTCAGACGCTCGGCGTATCACCTGATTCGCTGAAGTTCATGATAGAAGTCCTGAAGGAGCGGGGGCTGGTGCATGAAGAGGGCGGCCTTCTTGTCGTCAACAAGGAAGCGGGAAAAGTAGATATGCAGGCTTCACCTGTCTACAGAGCCCGTCATGCCCAGCTGGCACGTGAGCAACAACTGCTTTATTCTTCATTTGATAGTATCAAGAATCTAATTAATGACAAAATGTTCTAGTCACAGGAGGCTACTATGGATTTAAAAGAGTATATTTCAGAAGTAAAGGATTGGCCGATTCCGGGCGTCAATTTCAAGGATATCACCACTATCATGGATAATGGAGAAGCATATCGCTATGCGACCGATCAGATTGTTGCCTATGCGAAGGACAAGCAGGTCGACCTTGTCGTCGGGCCTGAAGCACGCGGCTTCATCATCGGCTGCCCGGTCAGCTATGCGATGGGCATCGGCTTTGCACCGGTCAGAAAAGAAGGCAAACTGCCGCGTGAAGTCATTCGATATGAATATGACCTTGAATACGGGTCAAATGTGCTGACGATGCACCGCGATGCTATCAAACCAGGTCAGCGTGTACTCATCACAGATGATCTACTGGCGACAGGCGGTACAATCGAAGCGACTATCAAGCTCGTTGAGGAGCTCGGCGGCATTGTTGCGGGTATTGCCTTCATCATCGATCTGAAGTATTTGAACGGGATGGAGAAACTTAAGGGCTATGATGTTCTGTCTCTAGTCTCGTATGACGAAGAATAATGCGGCGGGAGCTGCTTTATTCTTTTTTGTTTATATTTATTTCTACTATATTTTATAGTATGATAAAAACACTATAAAAAGTGAGGTGATAGCGTGAATAACGAATATCCATATACAGCTGATGATGTACTTGCGATGACGCGCAGTTATCTGTCTGAAGAAGATTATCAGTTTGTTGTCAAAAGCTATCAACTTGCAGAAAAAGCGCATGAAGGCCAGTTCCGGAAGAATGGGCTGCCTTATATCATGCACCCGATTCAAGTTGCAGGTATTCTCGCTGAAATGAAGCTCGATGCACCTACTATTGTCGCCGGTTTTCTGCATGATGTAGTAGAGGACACACCCTATACCTACGAAAATCTGCAGACGATGTTCAATACAGAAGTGGCCACGATAGTCGACGGCGTGACGAAGCTTGAAAAAGTCAAGTACCGCTCAAAAGCAGAGCAGCAGGCTGAAAATCACCGCAAACTGTTCATTGCCATCGCGAAAGATGTGCGGGTCATTTTAGTCAAGCTTGCAGACCGTCTGCACAATATGCGGACGCTTAAAGCGATGCCTCATGAAAAACAGGTCAGAATCGCGAAGGAGACACTGGAAATCTACGCACCGCTGGCAAACCGTCTTGGGATCAGCACCATCAAATGGGAGCTCGAGGATATCTCTCTGCGTTATATCGACAGCATCCAGTATTTCCGCATCGTCCATCTGATGAAGAAAAAACGCAGCGAACGTGAAGAATATATACATAATGCGATAGAAAATATTCAGCATGAAATGGAGATCACGGATATTCATGGTGAGATCTCGGGTCGGCCGAAACATATCTATAGTATCTATCGCAAGATGGTCAAGCAGAAGAAACAGTTCGACCAGATCTTCGACTTACTCGCTATCCGGGTCATAGTGGACTCTATCAAGGACTGCTATGCTGTCTTAGGGCTGGTCCACACGCTCTGGAAACCGATGCCGGGCCGCTTCAAGGACTATATCGCTATGCCGAAACCGAACATGTACCAGTCGCTGCATACGACAGTTGTCGGACCTAACGGGGATCCACTTGAAATTCAGATCCGGACGAAAGAGATGCATGAGATTGCGGAGCATGGGGTTGCGGCACACTGGGCTTATAAGGAAGGGAAGCAGCTGGTCAATCCTGATGAAGCGAAGTCACTCAGCAAGATGGGCTGGATCGAAGAGATTGAGGAAGCGGATTCGACTTCTCTTGATGCGGAAGCATTTATGGAATCGCTGAAGTATGATCTTCAGAGCGATAAAGTGTACGTCTTCACGCCTGAAAGTGACGTCGTCGAGCTGCCGATCGGTGCAGTGCCGATTGATTTTGCCTATGCGGTGCATAGTGAAGTCGGCAACAAGATGATCGGCGCCAAAGTGAACGGCAAGATAGTGCCGATTGACTATGAGCTGCACACGGGCGATATCATAGAAATTCGGACCTCCAAGCATTCATATGGTCCGAGTCGGGACTGGCTGAAGATCGTCAAGTCATCGAGCGCTAAAAGCAAGATTCGCAGCTTCTTCAAGAAACAGGACCGTTCAAGCAATATTGAAAAAGGCAAGTTCATGATTGAGGCAGAAATCAAGGAGCAGAACTACCGTCTCGATGAAATCCTTACTGAAGAGAATCTGAACATGCTGAAGGATAAATATAATTTCAGCCATACCGACGATATGTATGCCGCAGTAGGTTTCGGCGGGCTTACCGCATCTAATGTAGTCGCCAAGTTATCCGAAAAGATTCGCATCAAACGTAAAGAACTGGCGCTGAACCAGGTGCAGGAAGTCAATAAATCCTTATCCTCAAAACCGCCTATTCAGACCGAATCCGGTGTGTATGTTGAAGGCATGGATAACATGCTGATCAAACTATCGAAATGCTGCAATCCGATTCCGGGCGATGAAATTGTAGGTTATATCACAAAAGGACATGGTGTCAAAGTGCATCGTACAGAGTGTCCGAATATCAAGGATGAGACAGAACGTCTGATTGATGTCAACTGGGTTGCAGCCATCAACCAGAATCAGACCTATCAGGTTGATCTCGAAGTGACGGCCTATGACCATAACGGACTGCTCAACGAAGTGCTCCATGCGGTGAACTCAACAAACGTCTCCCTTGTCCACGTGCATGGTCGTGCAGACATCGATAAGCATGTGAGGATCAATATCGGGATTATGGTCAAGAATGTAGCAGAACTTCAGAGAGTAGTGGATCGTATTAAACAGTTGAGCGATATTTATACGGTCAGCCGAATCTGGAATTAGAGGTGGCATATGAAAGTAGTATTACAGCGAGTGAGTCGTGCATCTGTAACGACTGATGAACATTTTGAAGCAATAGAACAAGGTTTTCTTCTCCTGGTCGGCATCGGGGAGGAGACAGTTGAGGCAGATTTAACGGCAATGGCTAAAAAAATCAGTACTGCACGTCTGTTTGAAGATGACATGGGTAAGATGAACCGTTCGATACAGGATGTTGCTGGCAGCATCCTGTCTATTTCGCAGTTCACTTTATATGCAGATGTCCGTAAAGGCAACCGGCCGAGTTTCACTAAGGCGCGGACACCTGATGAAGCAAGCAAGATGTATGACCAGTTCAATGAGCTGCTGCGCCGGGAGAACTTGACGGTTAAAACAGGTATATTTGGTGCGGATATGGCCATAGAACTCAGCAACGATGGCCCTGTGACCCTTATTTATGAGAGCCGGGACGGCAAGATTCAATGAAGCGGAACCGATTAATTCTCTTAGCTGCGCTGTTGGCAGGTATTCTTATGGCGCTGCTGATATTCTGGCTTGCAGCAGGCCGGTCAGGTGAGCGGACGTCTCTTAAGATGATTGAGGATGGTGAGCTGCGGACCGGTCCTCAGGCATCATATCCCGTCGTCTTTGATGTTGAGAAAGGCGACCGGCTTAAAATCATCAAGCATGAAGGCAAATGGTACTATGTAGGCGATAAGAAGAAGAAAGGCTGGATAGCCGGCTGGCATACCGACCTTAATATCGCCCCCGATACAGTGGCGACCGAGCACCCCTTTAAAAACAAGACGATTATTCTTGATCCCGGACATGGGGGCTCTGACCAAGGTGCGAGCAGTCAGACAGGTACGCTGGAGAAAGATGTGACGCTGAAAACGGCGCTGATGCTGCGGGATAAGCTGAAAAAAGAAGGCGCCAAGGTCGTGATGACACGGTCAACAGATGAATTTGTCAGTCTGGACGACCGTAAAGGGACCGGTGATCTCTTTGTCAGCCTCCACAGTGATGCTCTGAGTGACAAAGCACCGCACGGACTGACGGTCTATTACAGCCACGAATCGCAGAAGGTGCTGGCAGATACCCTGCATTTTTCCATCAAGAAAAAAGCACTGTTATCCGATCGTGGTGTCAGACAGGAAAAATTTCAGGTGATCGATCAGACCAGAATGCCGGCGGTACTCCTGGAGCTGGGCTACATCAGTAATCCGACAGATGAAAAGATGATGACTGACCCGCTCTATCGTCAGATTGTCACGACTTCTATCGTCGATGGCCTGAGAAATTACTTTGTCTATTAACTTGACTTTAATGCGGTGACGAAGTACTATGAATTTAACTGAAGATATGACCGCGTGAATCTATCAAGGTCTTTCCGTTTATTACTAGAGACATCTATGGTGCTGAAATTAGATGATTAAACGACTGACTGTGAACAATAGATGAGGTCGTTCTATGAAAGTAGAGCCGTCAGACAAACGATACTTGTCCTGAGAGTGGATACTTCGGTATCAATTAGGGTGGCAACACGGTCGATTCGTCCCTTATGCATGATGCATAAGGGGCTTTTTCTATTTTAAGGAGGATTATAATGATTAACATTCCGAGAGGGACACAGGATATTCTGCCTGCAGAAACACCGAAATGGCAGTACATTGAACGCCGCTTAGTGGAAATCGCTAAAAGCTATAATTACAAAGAAATTCGCACGCCGATTTTTGAGTCTACTGATCTTTTCGCACGAGGCGTCGGTGATTCGACAGATATCGTCCAAAAAGAGATGTATACTTTCACGGATAAAGGGGACCGCAGTATGACGCTTCGTCCGGAAGGGACAGCGGCAGTGGTCAGAAGTTATATCGAAAATAAGATGCACGGCCAGGCCAATCAGCCGGTCAAACTTTTCTATAACGGGCCGATGTTCCGTTATGAACGTAAACAGAAGGGGCGCTACCGTCAGTTCGTCCAGTTTGGTGTCGAAGTCATCGGCGCAGAGAATCCCGCAGTGGATGCGGAAGTGCTGCATATGCTCTATCATATCTATTCCTCTTTCGGCCTGAAGTCGCTGAAGCTCGTCATCAACTCAATCGGTGATATGGAATCACGCCAGGAATATAAGGCGGCACTGGTTGAACATTTCACGCCGCACATCGGTGCCTTCTGTCAGGACTGTCAGAACCGCCTCCATACCAACCCGATGCGGATACTGGACTGTAAAGTGGACCGTGAGCAGCCGGCTGTTAAGTCAGCACCCAAGATCACGGATTATCTGAATGACTACTCAAAACAATACTATGAAGCGGTCAAAGGTCATCTCGATCGCCTCGGCATCCCGTATGTTGAAGATGCTAATTTAGTCCGCGGACTGGATTATTATACGCATACGGCATTTGAGATGATGAGTGGAGCTGAAGGGTTCGGTGCTATCACCACCCTTTCAGGTGGAGGACGTTATAACGGTCTCCTCGAAATGCTCGATGGACCGAGTGAAACAGGGATCGGTTTTGCTCTCAGTATTGAGCGTCTGCTTCTTGCGCTTGAGGCGGAAGGGATAGAGCTCGATGTCGATGAGCAGCTTGACCTCTTTATTGTCACCATGCCGGAAACAGTGAATGAAACGGTTAAGCTGCTTGCTGAATTACGTACAGGCGGCATCCGGGCCGATATGGATTATCTGGACCGCAAGATGAAGGCACAGATGAAGCAGGCTGACCGTCTGAACGTGAAATATACATTTGTATTAGGCGGCGATGAACTGGCATCCGGTACTGTCAAATTGAAGGATATGTCATCGGGTGAAGTGGCAGATGTCAAAATTGAGGAACTGACCTCTTATTTGAAGGAGAGAAAATAATGGAGAAACGTACAACATACTGTGGGCTTGTCACAGAGGAATATATTGGACAGGAAATCGTATTACAGGGCTGGGTACAGAAACGCCGTGACCTCGGTGGACTGATTTTCATCGATCTGCGGGACCGTGAAGGCATCGTACAGATAGTTTTCAACCCGGATTTCTCAAAAGAAGCCCTTGAAGTGGCTGAGACACTGCGCTCTGAATATGTCGTAGAAGTGCGTGGCCAGGTGACGGCCCGCGATGCAGCGGTCATCAATCCGAAGATCAAGACCGGTAAAATTGAAGTGCAGGTGACAGCCATCAATATCATCAATAAAGCGGTGACGCCTCCTTTCCAGATTGAATCAGAAGTGGATGTCGCTGAAGATGTGCGTCTGAAATATCGTTATCTGGACTTACGCCGTGCGCCGCTTGCTGAAACGTTCCGCATGCGTCACCAGATCACGCGTGCGGTAAGAAACTACCTCGATGAGTCAGGCTTCTATGAAGTGGAGACACCTGTACTGACGAAGTCGACGCCAGAAGGGGCGCGGGACTATCTTGTTCCTTCTCGTGTGCATGAGGGTGAGTTCTATGCACTGCCACAGTCCCCGCAGATCTTTAAGCAGCTCTTAATGATCGGCGGCTTTGATAAATACTATCAGATCGTCAAATGTTTCCGCGATGAAGACTTACGTGCTGACCGTCAGCCTGAGTTCACACAGATAGACATCGAGATGAGTTTCGTTGATCAGGAAGATGTGATCGCCATGAACGAAGGCATGATGGCCCGTATCATGAAAGACGTTAAAGGCATCGACGTCCAGCTGCCGTTCCCGCGTATGACTTACGAAGAGGCGATGCGTGACTATGGTATTGATAAACCTGATACACGTTTTGACATGAAGCTGACGACATTGAATGACCTGGCTACGCATATGGACTTTAAAGTCTTCAAGGATGCTGTTCAGAACGGCGGAGCGGTCAAAGCGCTTGTCGTGAAAGAAGCGGCAGAGCAGTATTCTCGTAAAGATATCGATGTCCTGCAGGACTTTGCCAAGATTTACGGCGCAAAAGGGCTGGCGTGGGTCAAAGTAACAGCGGAAGGTCTGAACGGTCCGATCGCTAAATTCTTTGATGAAACCACAACGGCTGAACTTCTGGAGACCACACATGCTGAAGCGGGCGACTTAGTGTTATTCGTCGCGGATAAACTGGATGTAGTCAATGCCGCACTGGCGAACTTACGTAATAAACTGGGCAAAGAGCTCGGTCTGATCGATGACAATCAGTTCAATTTCCTCTGGGTCATAGACTGGCCGCTCTTTGAATATGATGAAGAAGCGGGCCGCTATTTCGCAGCCCATCACCCGTTCACTGCCCCTAAGAAAGAACATGTGGATATGCTGATGACGGATAAGGACAAAGTGCAGGCCAATGCTTATGACATCGTCCTGAACGGTTATGAGCTGGGCGGCGGTTCTATCCGTATCCACGACCAGGAAATGCAGGCGAAGATGTTTGAAGCGCTCGGCTTTTCAGAAGAAGAGGCAGAGAAACAGTTCGGTTTCCTTATGAATGCTTTCAAATACGGTGCGCCTCCTCATGGTGGTATTGCACTCGGTCTTGACCGAATGGTGATGCTGCTCGCTGGACGCACTAATCTGCGTGACGTCATCGCCTTTCCTAAGACGGCTTCTGCGACATGCTTACTGACAGATGCTCCGAGTGCGGTTGATACGGCACAGCTGGAGGAACTTAATCTCAAATTAAATCTGCAGGAAGATAAATAAGTTGCAATCCTGAATAAAAGTGCTATTATAGAGTCATAAGATGAATATCTGAAGAGTTCGACATTTGTTTTTCTATTTTGACCTAACACTTTTGATTAGGGAGCCAGATAGGTTTTCATGCTGAGCACACGCCTCTCCTGGAGGACGTGCAAGGTAAGAAACGGGGCACCCACCTGTTTATAGCAGGCCAAAATAATCAAC
This sequence comes from Macrococcus bovicus, assembly GCF_030376725.1. Classification (NCBI taxonomy): domain Bacteria; kingdom Bacillati; phylum Bacillota; class Bacilli; order Caryophanales; family Staphylococcaceae; genus Macrococcus; species Macrococcus bovicus. The sequence continues at coordinate 1,261,448 of NZ_CP128470.1, read as the reverse complement.
TTAATAATGACGGCTCAGTTGGATATTATCGATTTACAGGACTTCGGTCCTGTATTTTTTTATGCATATATATGAGTGATATGGTAGGATATAGAGACGAAATATTAATGAAAGAGTGGGATAGAATGAAACATCAGTTTTCAAGAAATGAACTGGCATATGGGACAGAAGGCCTTGATCTCCTGAAGAGTAAGACCGTTGCCATTCTAGGTGTCGGCGGTGTCGGCTCATTTGCGGCAGAGGCCTTGGCCAGAACGAACATCGGCCATATTATTCTGATTGATAAGGATGATGTGGATATCACGAATGTCAACCGTCAGCTGCATGCTTTGACGACAACAGTGGGTCAGTCGAAAGTGACGTTGATGGAAGAACGTATCAAGCTGATCAATCCGGACTGTCAAGTCACACCGATGCATATGTTCTATACAGAAGAGACTTACGAGGAGCTTTTCAGTTATCCTATTGATTACATCGTTGACGCTTCTGATACCATCGTCTACAAGATTCACCTGATGAAGGAATGTCTGAAGCGAGGCATCAAAATCATTTCGAGTATGGGCGCAGCGAACAAAACCGACCCTACCCGCTTTAAGATTGCTGATATCTCTAAGACCCATACAGATCCAATGGCGAAAGTCATCCGTACACGTCTGAAGAAGGAGCGGATCACAAAAGGCATTCCGGTCGTCTTTTCTGATGAAAGCCCGATTGTGATTCGTGAGGATGTGAAGCGTTATGTCGGTAATCCGGATGCAGCGATTCGTAAGGCGCAGATGCCGCCATCCTCCAATGCATTTGTGCCTAGTGTAGTCGGTCTGATCTGTGCGAGTTATGTGGTCAATGATATTTTAAAAGACATTCCGGTGACACGCGTTAAAGATAAAGGCCAACAATAAACTTGAGGACTTAATTTTATTCAAGAACTGGCATGGGCCTCTAGATAAAGGCTGCCTAATGAAAAAAAGTGACAGCTGTCACTTTTTTTTCTGTCTGACAATATTATCGTAAATCTGTTTGAACTGCTGCTCGGATTTACTGGTCTCTCTGGGCTCATAATAGGTCTTATTCTTCAGCTTGTCGGGCAGATACTGCTGCTGAACATAGCCGCCCTCGTAGTTGTGAGGATATAAGTAACCGGTAGCATTGCCGAGGTCTTTCGCACCTTGATAATGGCCGTCCTTCAGATGTTTCGGGATATCACCAGACAGACCTTTACGGACATCACTGAGCGCGCGGTCTATGGCTGTGATAGCTGAATTGGATTTCGGGCTCAGACAGAGCTCTATGACCGCCTGCGAGAGTGGAATGCGGGCCTCCGGAAAACCGAGCCGTTCTGCCGCCTCTATTGCAGCAAGGGTTCTGGAAGCAGCCTGGGGAGAGGCGAGCCCGATATCTTCAAAGCTGATGACGAGCAGCCGTCTTGCGATGGTCGGCAGGTCGCCACCTTCAATCAGTCGTGCGAGATAGTGGAGTGCTGCATCGACATCACTCCCCCGGATAGATTTCTGAAATGCACTCATCACATCATAATGAAAGTCGCCGTCTTTATCGAAGTTAAAGGACGATTTCTGGAGACAATCTTCAGCGTCCTGGCGTGTGATATGAATCGGTTCATCAGCAGACAGCACAGCAAGCTCGAGAGCGTTCAGACTGGCTCGGACATCGCCGCCGGATGCCTGGACAAAATGGTCGAGCGCGGCGTCATCTATCTGAATGTCCTTATGGCCGAAGCCGTTTTCTTTGTCGGTCAGTGCACGGTTGAGTGCGCTGCGTATATCCTCCGGTGTCAAAGCGGTCAGTTCAAATATCTGTGTGCGTGACCGGATGGCGGGGTTGATGGCATGATAAGGGTTGGAAGTGGTGGCACCGATTAAAATAATTCTGCCATTCTCCAGGTGAGGGAGAAGAAAATCCTGCTTAGCTTTATCCAGCCGGTGAATTTCGTCGAGCAGGAGGATGACCTGGCCGGACATCTTTGCTTCTTCTGCCACTATCTGCAAATCTTTTTTAGTATCTGTCACCGCATTCAGCTGACGGAACTTGGCCGCGGTCGAGCCGGCAATGGCCCGTGCAATACTGGTCTTACCGGTACCAGGCGGTCCGTAAAGAATCATGGAAGATAGTCTTCTGGCGTCGACCATTCTTCTGATGATTCCTTTATCACCGACCAGATGTTGCTGACCGATGACATCGTCGATATTCTGAGGTCTCATTCTATAGGCTAATGGTTCCATAACGTGCCTCCTTTATATAAATATTACCTTATTTTGAGATGAGATGTGTTAAAATTGATTGTGAGAGGAAAAGGAGTAAGATGCATGAAAATTTCTACAAAAGGTCGATACGGCCTGACATTGATGATCAGCCTGGCCAAGCGGTACGGTGAAGGTGCCATCTCGTTGAAAACTATCGCAGAAGAAAATGAGTTAAGTGACCTTTACCTGGAACAGCTGGTCGGTCCGCTCCGCAATGCCGGCCTGATCCGCAGCATTAGAGGCGCAAAAGGGGGCTACCAACTGATGAAAGCACCATCTGACATTACAGCAGGTGATGTGATCAGGCTGCTGGAAGGGCCGATTACGCTTGTTGAGACGCTGGAAGATGAACCGCCTGCCCAGCAGCAGCTGTGGATCAAGATTCGTGATGCGGTAAAAGAGGTGCTGGATAGTACAACGCTTGAAGATTTGATGAACCACCGCGCTGAAGAAGTGATAGAGGGTTATATGTACTATATTTAAAAAACGGCTCAGTTCTGAGCCGTTTTTTTATGAAGTGATTTCTTTTAAGATCTGGTAGCTGCGCTTCAGTTTGTCTTGATCATAAATATAGGAGACGGCGATGATTTCATCGACCTGATATTCTTGCTGGAAGGCTTCGAACTGCCGTTTAATGGTTGCTTTCGAACCAATCAGACTCGTGGTGGTCCGTGACATGGCCATCAGTTTTTCCTGCGGACTCCAGATGGCATCGAGTTGATCAGTCGGGGGCTGCATCGGCTGTCTGGCATTTCTGATGATACTGAGGAACATCAGATGCATGCTGGAAGAGAGAAACTCCGCTTCCTCGTCTGTTTCAGCGGCAATGACATTCATTCCTACCATGACATAGGGCTCAGCCAGATATTTGGACGGAGTGAAGAGATTGCGATAAATGGCAATGGCTTCCCGCATCTGTTCAGGCGCAAAATGAGAGGCAAAGACGTAAGGCAGGCCCATACGTGCAGCGAGATGCGCGGAATCTGTTGATGAGCCGAGGATGAAGACGGGTACATTCGTATCAGCACCCGGATAGGCTCTGACATATCCCTGTGTCTCCTCAGGTCCGAAATACTGGAGAAGAGAAGCGACATCATCCGGGAAGGTATGGACAGAATCGTGCTGGCTACGGCGAAGTGCACTTGCTGTCAGCATATCAGTGCCGGGTGCGCGACCCAGACCGAGGTTTAAGCGGTTCGGGAAGAGAGTCTCCATCGTGCCGAACTGTTCAGCGACCACGAGGGGCGCGTGATTGGGCAGCATAATCCCTCCTGCACCCACCTGGATAGACTGTGTATGATTCAGCACCTGGTTGATTAAAATGACAGTGGCAGAGCTCGCAAGGTTCGGTGTATTATGATGCTCCGCAATCCAGAATCGATTGTAGCCGAGCTCCTCAACGTACTGCGCCAGGTCAACCACATTGTCAATGGCTTGTTTCGCATCTTCACCTGCTCTGATAGGTGCTAGATTGAGAACTGAAACGGGAACATTGATTGTATGCATGTTTTATCCTTCTTTCTGAAAATGGCTAAGACAATTTTAGCATTTAGAGGGTGGTAGACGTTATAGATATGCTTATGGATGAGCTGTCGCGCAGAATGAGCATGTGGTTTGGCGCGAGGCTGAACTCACACGCTTAATGACTTTTCATTTGGCGCGAAGCTGAGCTCACACGCTTAATGACTTTTCATTTAGCGCGAGAATCCGGTTTCAATCCTTTATCCTTCTGATCAGCTCTTCCATGTGCAGCAACTGAAACTCTGTACGATGGATTCTACATAATATCCCGGTTTCAACTAACTGACCGATACATGTCTGCAGCGTTCGCAGGCTGATCAGTTCACCAGTAAAAGTCATTATGTCTTTAATCTGAAAGTTTGTTCTATCATATAGCAGGCAGTAGTAAATGATATGCGCTTTAACCACTTCTGATGTAGAGGCAGAATACTGACACTTCGTACACAAAACAGTTTTCCTTGTCCTTTTCACCTCCAGTGAAAAACACTTCAGGCAGTGAAGGCCAGACGCCAATTCTTTAGTGTCCAGTTCTATTTTGTCAAAAGGAGACACCCGCATTCTGTCTCTATCAATCATATCCCTTAACATTAAATCCGCTCTAAACAGATTCTCACTCATATAACGCATCAGTTTACCTGGTGTCATAAAAGGGTCATCCTGCTTAAGTCCATAAACATGACTCGCTATATTTGTCCAGACGATAAACCCCCAGACAGGCACTCTGAACCCGCGTTGCCTCAAATATTTCTCCATCAGTCCACGAGTACGTTCAAGCTGATAGAAAGGATTTGAAGCTTGCTGACCATCATTGAAATACCAGATATTCTCACGGATTACATAGTCGCTGGAATGATGTTTCACCTCCAGAACAGTCACCCGTTCTGCGGCAATAACTATAAAATCCAGCTGAATAATCGACCCGTCAATCTCCAAAGTCACGTCCTCTAACACCATCTTTTCATCGATCAGCTCTCTCACCATCTTTTCGCCTGATATACCTTTACGCTCTCTTTCAAGCTGGCGTACATCTGTTTCAGCACGGCTATGTAAGAGCTCCAGCATTAAAAGTTTCCGTTTCAAAAAAACACCTCCATTCAATAATCGTTAAGAATCCACGGAATTATTTATTAATTTTTGTAAAGTTTCATAATGTGGTAATTTCATTCAAACGATGCTAATATAGAGTATTGAAAAAAAGGAGGTCTTCTTGAGATGGAAGTTTATGCAGATTATTCAGCAACAACACCTGTAGCACCCGAAGTCAGTGCGGCGATGATGGAAGTATATGAGAACACTTATGGCAATCCATCATCCATTCATAAGACGGGGCGGGCGGCACGTCATATCGTCGACAGTGCACGACGTGAAATAGCTGGCTTACTGAATGCAGAGCCGAAGGAAATCATGTTCACGAGCGGTGCGACAGAATCGAATAACACTGCGATCAAAGGGACCGCTTATAAACGCCAGCATCTCGGCAGACATCTCATCACCTCGCAGATCGAGCATCATTCAGTCCTCCATGTCTTTCAGCATCTGGAGAAGGAAGGATTCGACGTCACTTATCTGTCCGTCAATGATTACGGTGAAGTGAATATCGACTCATTAGAGCAGGCGCTCAGACCGGATACGATTCTCGTCTCTATCATGTTCGGTAACAATGAAGTAGGGTCTATACAGCAGATCGACGAAATCTCGGGGCTTCTGAAAGACCATCAGGCGTATTTTCATACAGATGCAGTCCAGACAGCTGGCCATCTGCCGCTTGATGTGAAAGAACTGGGCGTCGACCTTCTCAGTCTGACCGCACATAAATTCTACGGCCCAAAAGGCATCGGTCTTCTCTACATCAGACAGGGGACAGAACTTGAATTTCAGCAGCTGGGCGGTTCCCAGGAAACGAAGCGCCGCGCAGGTACTGAAAATGTGCCCCTGATCAAAGGAATGGCGACGGCCCTTGCGCTTGCCGCAGCAGACATGGATGCACGGAATGTCAGACTGATGCAGCTGAAGGAATATTTCCTGAACGCACTGCAGGAGCGCACTATCCCCTTTGAAATGAACGGCAACAAGAATATGCAGCTGCCGCATATCACGAATCTGTACTTTCCGTTCAGCGACGTTGAGATCATGCTGACGTTGCTTGATATGGCAGGGGTCTATGTCTCCAGCGGGTCAGCCTGTACGGCAGGCTCGATTGAACCCTCACACGTGCTGACCGCTATGTTCGGAGAAGATAAACGGACGAAACAGTCGATCCGTTTCAGTTTCAGCTATGCGATGAAGGAGGAAGAAATCGACTATATCGCCGATCAGCTCCTTAAAATATACGAAATGAATAAAGAAAGAAGCGAATAAACATGACAAATGAAAACACAAAAGTCGTCGTCGGCATGTCCGGCGGTGTCGATAGCTCAGTGACCGCACTGCTTCTGAAACAACAAGGCTACGATGTTATCGGTATTTTTATGAAAAACTGGGATGATACGGATGAAAATGGTGTCTGTACAGCGACGGAAGACTATGAAGATGTGATCGCCGTCTGCAATCAGATCGGTATCCCGTATTATGCCGTCAACTTTGAAAAAGAGTACTGGGACAAAGTATTTACTTACTTCCTGGATGAATATAAGAAGGGACGCACTCCTAACCCGGACGTGATGTGCAACAAAGAAATCAAGTTCAAGGCGTTCCTCGACCATGCCTTAAAGCTCGGCGCAGATTACGTGGCGACCGGTCATTATGCCCAGATCAGACGTCATGATGACGGACATGTGGAAATGTTGCGGGGGAAAGATTCAAACAAGGATCAGACTTATTTCCTGAATCAGTTATCACAGGACCAGCTGAAGCACGTCATGTTCCCGCTCGGACATCTGGAAAAGTCTGAGGTCCGTCGTATTGCCGCAGAAAATGATCTGGCGACAGCGAAGAAAAAGGATTCGACAGGCATCTGTTTCATCGGTGAACGTAATTTCAAGGATTTTCTCAGTCAGTATCTGCCTGCACAGAGCGGCCGCATGGTGACACTGAGCGGCGAACCGATGGGTGAACATGCAGGTCTGATGTATTATACGATCGGTCAGCGTCACGGTCTAGGTATAGGGGGCGACGGTGACCCGTGGTTTGTGGCGGGTAAGAATCTTGAAGAAAATGTTCTCTACGTTGAACAAGGATTCCATCATGATTCACTGTACAGTGATTACTTGATCGCCTCTGATTTCAGTTTTGTCAATGCTGTGGATTTCACAACGTCGCTTGAATGCACGGCGAAATTCAGATATCGTCAGCAGGATACGAAAGTGACAGTGGAGAAGATTTCAGCTACTCAGCTGAAAGTCACATTCGCAGAACCCGTACGGGCTATCACGCCTGGTCAGGCAGTTGTCTTCTATGAGGACGCCGTCTGTCTCGGTGGGGCGACAATTGATGAGGTCTATAAACATTCAGGACAGCTCACATATGTCATATAAAGAAGACGAAAGTCTTCTTTTTTTGATATAATGGCAGGAAAATGGAGGGTATTATGAACGACGGAATATTAGTAGAACTGATCAAAAGCAAACAATACGACAAAGCACTGGAACTGCTGTTTAAGGCGATAGATGAAGAACCGGCAGAAGCCAATCATTATATCAATGCGGGCACCATTCTCGCGGATGCCAACAAGCTGGAAGAAGCGGAACGCTTCTTCCAGAAGGCGCTGACGCTGGACGAGACGCATGGGGGCGCTTATTATGGACTGGCCAATATCTACTTCAACCATGAACGCTATCAGGAATCGGCGACACTGTATCAGAAAGCCGTGGCGCACGGACTGGAGGATGCAGATACGTTCTATATGCTCGGTATGTCGTTTGTCAATCTGGGTGATTTTAAGACAGCGATGCCTTATTTGATGCGTAGCTATGAGATGAAACCCGCTGACACTGAAGTCGGTTTTCAGTACGGGCTTGTGCTCTGTCAGCTCGAAATGTACAGTGAGGCAGTGACTGTTCTGACTGAAGTGCTGGCAGAAGAGCCTGACCATACAGATGCGCGCTATAATCTGGCACTTGCCCGTTATATGCAGGATGAGGACATCGAACAGGCGCTTGACAGTTTTCGGGAGATCACTGAACTGCAGCCGGATCATCTGCTGGCCGGGCATGCCATTAAGATGTTTGAGCAATTGAAGGAGGGTTAAGATTGGAGAACATGTCTTTATTCGAACAGTCCTATATTAAAGGCACAGTCACTCGTCTTCTTTTTCAGAATGCAGACAATTATTATACCGTGCTGAAAGTAGAAGTCCTGGAATCGAATGAAGACTTTGACGAGGAAGCGACGGTCACCGGTTATCTGCCGCATATCGGAGAAGGTGATACCTATACATTTACAGGCAAGATAGTCACGCATGCCAAGTATGGTAAACAGCTCTCCGCTGACAAATTTGAGAAAGATATGCCGCAGACAAGAGAAGGTATCATCCATTATTTGTCGAGCGATCTGTTCAAGGGGATCGGGAAGAAGCTCGCACAGCAGATTGTGGATACGCTCGGAGAAGATGCCCTGACACAGATTATGAATGATAAGGAAGTCCTGAACCGGGTACCGAAGCTCTCGAAGGATAAGCAGGAGATGATCTACCGGACGGTGAGTGAAAATCAGGCCATTGAGAAGACGATGATCCGACTGAACGAGTGGGGTTTCGGCCCGCAGCTTGCGATGAAAATCTTTCAGTTCTATAAAGAAGAGACGCTGAAAGTCATCGAGCAGTCCCCTTATCAGCTTGTGATGGATATTCAGGGGATTGGTTTTACGAAAGCGGATGAACTGGCCAGAAAACTGGGCATTGCAGGCAGTCACCCCGAAAGGCTGCGTGCGGCACTTGTCTTTACACTGGAGCAGGCATGTCTGCAGAATGGCCATACCTATGTTGAGGAACAGGCTTTACTGGAAGCAGCGTATCATATATTGACCGCTTCAGGCGAAGACGTTGATTCCGGTCTACTCGTCAACAAGCTGACTGAACTCAGTGAGGAAAAGATAGTGGTGAATGACCAGAACCGTATCTACATGCCGAGTCTCTTCTTTTCGGAGGTGAAGACCGTCCAGATTCTGCACCGTCTGCATCAGACAGAGGATAAGGTCAAGCAGTTTGAGCAGTCAGAAGTGCTGCTCGCAATCGGTGAACTGGAGGCGCAGTTCGATGTGACTTATGCTGAAAAACAGCGTGAGGCACTTGAGACAGCGATGAGTCATAAGATGATGATTCTCTCCGGGGGGCCAGGGACCGGAAAGACGACAGTGATACGCGGGATTGTGAATCTATATGCTGAACTTCATGGTCTCAGCCTTGACTATAAGGACTATGAAGGCACGGATTTTCCTGTCGCTGTCGCAGCACCGACAGGACGTGCATCTAAACGTCTGTCAGAATCCACTGGTCTGGAGGCGACGACTATCCACCGGCTGATCGGCTGGACTCGTGAGAATAAACCGGATGATATCCTGGAAAACGATATATCGGCGAAGCTTGTCATCATTGATGAGATGTCGATGGTCGATACGTGGCTGATGTTCCAGCTGATGCGTGCCGTGCCGAACGATTGCCAGATCATCTTTGTCGGTGACCAGGATCAGCTGCCGTCAGTTGGGCCGGGCCAGGTCTTCCGTGACCTGATTGATTCCAGGATCATGCCGCAGGTTGAACTTGCGGAGGTCTATCGTCAGCAGGAAGGCTCATCGATCATTGAACTTGCCCATCAGATCAAGAAGAATCAGCCCTTTGATATTTCGGCGAGATACAATGACCGTTCATTTATACCATGCCGAACGGAGCAGATTCCCTCTGTTATCAATCAGGTGGTCTCAAAGGCTGTGGATAAGGGCTATGACATGCGGGACATCCAGGTGCTGGCTCCTATCTACAAAGGTAAAGCAGGCATCAAATTCCTGAATAAGGAGCTGCAGCAGATTCTTAATCCGAAAGAAGAGGACAAACGGGAGCTCGAGTTCGGTGATGTCGTATACCGGGAGGGCGATAAAGTGCTGCAGCTGGTCAATCGGCCGGAAGATAATGTTTTCAACGGTGATATCGGTGAGGTGGTCGGTATTTTTATGGCAGCAGAAAATGCGCTGAACAAGGATGTCGTCATCGTGGACTATGACGGCAATGAGGTGACCTACACGAAACAGGATCTCACTGAACTGACCCACGCCTACTGCTGTTCCATCCATAAGGCTCAAGGCTCTGAATTTCCGATTGTGATTATGCCGGTCGTCAAAGCCTATTACCGCATGCTGCAGAAAAACATCCTTTACACCGGTCTGACGCGTGCCAGACAATCCCTTGTTCTCTGCGGGGAACGCCAGGCTTTTGAGGACGGGATCCAGAGGATGGGTCTCGAGCGCATGACGTCCTTCGCTATGCATCTGCGGGATTACTTCGGCAGCGAGGAAACTGATATCCCGGTCGGTGAGATGACGGCAGAGAATATGCATCTGATTTCACCGATGATCAATATGGACGGGATTTCTCCCTATGACTATGAAACAGTTGACGCATGACGATGAAATTCATATAATTTAGATATTCAGTATAAGAGGAGTAGGAGCGACGCTGAACTTGAGAGACATGCCGGCTGGTGAGAGGCATGCAGGAAGCTCTGAACGCTGCTTATACAGTGTAAACGAATAGAACTATGAGTGATGACTTGGTCATAACTAGGGTGGTACCGCGAACACGTTCGTCCCTTTCTGAGGGATGGACGTGTATTTTATTTTAAGGGAGAGATTGGATGAAACGTTTAACAGCAGCAGAAATCAGACAGATGTATTTAGACTTCTTTGTAGAAAAAGGACATATGATAGAACCATCAGCACCACTCGTACCGATTGATGACGATACCCTTCTCTGGATCAATTCAGGGGTTGCGACGCTGAAGAAATATTTTGATGGCAGAGTGATTCCGGCGAACCCGAGAATCACGAATGCGCAGAAGTCAATCCGGACAAATGATATTGAGAACGTCGGCTTCACAGCACGTCACCATACATTCTTCGAGATGCTCGGCAACTTCTCTATCGGCGATTACTTCAAGAAGGAAGCAGTGGCATTTGCCTGGGAATTTCTGACGAGTGAGAAATGGATGGCCATTGAGCCGGAAAAACTGTATGTGACCATTCATCCGGAAGACACAGAAGCCTACGATATCTGGGTGAACGATATCGGACTGACAGACGACCGTATCACACGCATAGAAGGCAACTTCTGGGATATCGGTGAAGGGCCTTCTGGACCGAATACTGAGATTTTCTATGACCGGGGTGAAGCATACGGCAAGGACGATCCGGCTGAAGAAATGTATCCGGGCGGCGAAAATGAGCGCTATCTGGAAATCTGGAACCTGGTCTTCTCTGAGTTCAACCATAATCCGGACCATACGTATTCACCACTGCCGAAACAGAACATTGATACGGGTATGGGACTTGAACGTATGGCGAGCGTCTCGCAGAATGTTCCGACGAACTTTGACACCGATCTCTTCCTGCCGATCATTCAGGAGACAGAGCGCATTTCTGGCCGTTCATATGGTGTGGATAAAGATCAGGACGTCGCCTTCAAAGTTATCGCAGACCATATCCGGACAGTAGCCTTTGCGATTGGTGACGGGGCACTGCCATCGAATGAAGGAAGAGGATACGTCCTCCGTCGCCTGCTCCGCCGTGCAGTCCGTTTCGCTCAGAAGCTGAACATCAATGAACCGTTCATGTATCAGCTCGTTGATATCGTGGCTGCCATCATGAAAGCTTATTATCCATCAGTCGAAGAACAGAAAGATTTCATCAAACGGGTCATTAAATCTGAGGAAGACCGTTTCCATGAAACATTGGAGGAAGGTTTAATCCATTTCAATCGTCTGAAGGAGACGGCAGAGGGTGAACTGAAAGGTGAAGATGTCTTCAAGCTGTATGATACATTCGGTTTCCCGGTTGAGCTGACAGAAGAACTGGCTGAAGAGAGCGGCCTGACAGTCGATCATGCAGGATTTGAAAGCGCAATGGCTGAACAGCGGACGCGTGCCCGCGAATCACGTCAGCAGACGCAAAGTATGCAGGTACAGAATGAAACGCTTGCTAATATCACGACACCAAGTGTATTCGTGGGCTATGAGACTCTGGAAGCAACGACAGAAATAGAAGATATTCTGGTTGACGGCGTCCTCACGGATTCAGCCGAAAGCGGCGACGTCATCCAGTTTGTCCTGCGGGAGACGCCTTTCTATGCAGTAAGCGGTGGTCAGATTGCGGATACCGGGCTGGTCAGCCATGATGACTTTGAAGTTGCAGTGACAGAGGTCGTTAAAGCGCCGAACGGCCAGAATTTACACACGGGAACGGTCAAATTCGGCCGTGTACACCGGGGGGCGACAGTCCTGGCGAACGTCAACCCTGAATTCCGCCACTCTATCATCAAAAACCATAGTGCAACTCACTTGATGCACGCAGCCTTGAAACAAGTGCTTGGCACGCATGTCAATCAGGCGGGCTCACTCGTGACACCAGACCGTCTGCGCTTTGACTTCTCACACTTCGGTCCGGTGACACAAGAAGAACTGAAGCAGGTGGAAGCGATTGTCAATCAGAAGATCTGGGGGAATATTCCTGTCGTGATTGAACAGATGCCGATTGCACAAGCGAAAGAAAAAGGCGCGATGGCACTGTTCGGAGAGAAGTACGGTGAGGTGGTTCGGGTTGTCGAAATGAGCGACTTCTCAATTGAGCTGTGCGGCGGTGTCCATGTACGGAATACTTCAGAAATCGGCTTGTTCAAGATTGTCTCAGAATCAGGCACAGGTGCAGGCGTCAGACGTATAGAAGCGGTAACCGGTCAGGCGGCCTTTGAATTCCTTACTCACTTTGAAGCAGTGGCAGATCAGCTGGCTGCGACATTAAAAGTGAAACATGCAGACCAGCTTGAAGCGAAAGTGGAAGAACTCGTTCAGACAGAGAGACAGCTGACTAAAGAGCTTGCAGATACGAAACGTGAACTGACGAACTTGAAGGTCGGCGATATTACGACACTGACTGAAGACTTAGGCGGCATCCGGACTTTAGCGCTGGAAGTCGAAGCGGCTGACGCGAAGGCGTTACGTGATCTGATGGATGACTATAAGTCTAAGCTGCCGGATACAGTGATCTTCCTGATTGCAAAATCAGATAAACTCAGCTATATGGCCACTGTTGCTCAATCCTTAACGGACCGTGTCAAAGCCGGCGACCTGATTAAAGGTGTGGCCGGTGTGACAGGCGGTAAAGGAGGAGGCCGTCCTGATTCTGCGCAAGGCGGCTCAAACGACCCTTCTAAAGTGACAGAAGCATTACAGTTTGTTAAAGAACACATTAAATCGCTATAATTTATCGAACATTTAAGATATGATACAATGTGAACAAATGTAATGTGAAGGGGTGTAACTTAGTGGAAAACTTTGATAAGACGATGAAATTCGACATTGAAGAATTACCGAAAGAAGAAGTACGTACCGTCCTTCTGAATGTTTATCATACTTTGGAAGAAAGAGGTTACAGCCCGATCAATCAAATTGTCGGCTACCTCTTATCAGGTGATCCCGCCTATATTCCAAGACATAATGAGGCGCGTAACCAAATCAGAAGACTGGATAGAGATGACATCATGGAGCAGCTGGTGAAGCATTATATCGAGTCAGAAACAGCGTCACATGAATAAGGTAATAGGCCTCGATGTAGGCTCCAAGACGGTCGGCATCGCATTGAGTGATGCGATGGGGTGGACGGCACAGGGACTGGAAACTTTGCGAATCAATGAAGACGCAGGTATTTTCGGCATTGACAGGCTGAAGGAGATTATTGAAGAGCATCAAGTATCTGTGGCGGTCATCGGACTGCCGAAAAATATGAACAATTCAATTGGTCCGCGCGGCGAAGCTTCTCTTCAGTACAGTCAAATGTTGAAGGAAGCGTGTCCGCATCTCGAAATCGTCATGTGGGATGAACGATTATCGACTGTCGGGGCTGAACGCACCTTGCTTGAAGCAGATGTCTCACGTAAGAAACGTAAGGCTGTTATTGATAAGATGGCAGCGGTCTTTATTCTGCAAGGCTATCTTAATTCTAAATCCTAAAGGAGAATGACTATGACTGAATTTAAAAATGAAAATGAAGAAGTACAAGAAACATTGGATATCAACAACGAGGAAGAGCTCTTAACGTTATATGATGAAGATAACAACGAAGTACTTTACCGCAAAGTGCTGGAGTTCTATAATCCGCAGTTCGATAAAAACTATGTGATTTTAGCGGAAGAAGGCGCTTCAGATGATGAAGAAATTGAACTTATTCCGATGATTAACGTCCCTAATGAAGAAGGTGACGGCGGCCGTTTCTTACCGGTTGAAACAGATGAAGAGTGGGATATGATTGAAGAAATCGTCAACACTGAAATCGATGAGGAAAATTTCTAAGGATAAGGTGAATCTATGAGTAAGCGAAATAAAGAGATACGTGACACGGCATCCGTATCGAGATTCGCTTCAGCGATCATCATCGGACTTTTCCTACTGGGAATTATTATTGCTGGTATTGCTGGATTGTTCTATTTCACATCCAGCCAGAAACCGTTGGACCCGAATAACAAAGCAGTGACCAAAATTGAAATACTGCCTGGCGAATCTGCAACAGCAATTGGTGAGAAACTAGAAGCAAATCATATTATCAAGAACAGCACGATGTTTAAGTATTATCTGAAATTCAACAATATCTCTGACTTTAAGGCAGGGAAGTATGAACTTTCTCCTTCTATGACATTTGAACAGATTTCTAAAAGCCTGCAAAAAGGCGAGGTGTATCTGCCGGTCCTATTCAAAATCGGTTTTCCGGAAGGGATCACTTTAGATGAAATAGGTAAAATCGTAGAAAAAAATACTTCAATCACAGCAGCGGAGTTCACGAAACAAATTGACGACCCTGCATTCGTGAAAAAAATGCAGAAAAAACACCCTAAGCTCATTACAAAAGAGGTCTATAACAAAGAAATCAAACATCCGCTTGAAGGTTACCTGTTCCCGGCGACCTATGATTTCACGGAAGAGAATCCGACAGTTGAGCAGATTGTAGATAAGATGCTGACTGCAACGGAAGACAATGCCTTCCCGTTATGGGATAAATACGGCGGTGTCTTGATCAATGAAGCAGGACAGGAAAAACGGATGACCTTCCATGAGTTCCTGACATTCAGTTCATTGATTGAACGTGAAGCATCCGGGCTGACTGATCGTGCAAAGATTGCTTCGGTATTCATCAACCGTATGGAAGAGAATCCTGAGATGCCTCTGCAGACCGATCCGACTGTTCTCTATGCACTTGGCCGTCATAAAGACGTCACTTATGAGCAGGATACAAAAGTAGATGATCCATACAATACTTATCAGAACGTCGGTCTGCCGCCCGGCCCTATTGCAGCGAGCGGCACTGAGTCAATGGAAAGCGCACTTAATCCGGCTCATACAGATTATCTGTACTTCCTCGCTGATAAGAACGGTAAAAACTACTTTGCAAAAACACTGGAAGAGCATAATGCGAATAAAGCGAAATACATCGGATTTTAATTTTTAGCTTAATAAATCCCCTGAAATGTGCTACAATAATCTGAATGATTGATGAACTCTACCAACCCTCGGGTTGGTAGTTTTTCTGTTAAAGGATTGAATAAAATGGATAATAGAGAATATATTACGCAGCTGAACGCGGTCAGTTCTTTAGACCGGTTACGGGAATATGCTGAAGAGAACGCTGTACCTATCATGGACAAGGTCGCACTTGAGATGGTCAAACAGCTGATGAGAATTCACAAGGCAGAAAGCGTACTGGAAATCGGCACAGCCATCGCATACAGCGGCATGCACTTCGCATCGGTCGATAATCAGATGCATGTCACGACGATCGAGCGGAATCCTGAAATGTATGATTTAGCGGTTCAGAACGTCAAGCATTTTAACTATGAGAAGCAGGTCAGACTGATATTTGCAGACGCGGCTGAGGCATTTGAAAAAGTAAACGACCGGGAATATGATATATTGTTTATCGATGCGGCGAAAGCGCAGTCGAAGAGATTCTTTGAACTCTATAGCCCGCTCGTTAAAAAAGGTGGACTCATCATTACTGACAATATTCTTTATCACGATTTTGTCGGCAATATCGAAATTGTCCGCAGCCGTAACGTCAAACAGATGGTCAGAAAAATTGAGAAATATAATGACTGGCTGAAAGAACAGACAGACTATACAACGAATTTCATAGATTTAGGAGATGGCATGAGCATCTCTATAAAGGAGAGGTAATATGACTGAATTATTGGTAACCCCTACGTCACTCGAACATATTGAAGAACTGCTGGAAGCAGGTGCCGATGCCTTTGTCATCGGTGAAGCGCAGTTTGGGCTCCGTTTAGCAGGAGAATTCAACCGTGAATCCCTTGTGCAGGCCATCGACATGATTCACGCAGCAGATAAGAAAGCTTACGTGGCAGTCAACGGACTTTTTCACAATGAGCATTTAGATGCTGTAGAAGACTATATCAACTGGCTGCATGAAGTACGGCCGGATCGCATTCTTTTCGGCGACCCTGCTGTTGTGATGTATGTGAAAGAGCAGGAAAATCCGATTCCGCTGCACTGGAACCAGGAAACACTGGTGACCAACCAGTTCCAATGTAACTACTGGGGTGAGCGCGGTGCTGTGCGGGCGGTTCTTGCTCGCGAACTGAGCATGGAAGAAGTGATCGAGATCAAGGAAAACACACATGTCGAGATCGAAGTCCAGGTCCATGGCATGACTTGTATGTTCCAGTCGAAGCGTCAGCTGCTCGGTAATTATTTCCTCTACATGGATAAAGCGATGAAGATTGAGAACCGTCAGGATGCCAAGAATATGCTGCTCTATGATGAGGAACGTAACAACAAATATCCTATCTATGAAGATTACAACGGCACACATATCATGAGTCCGAATGACATCTGCGTGATAGAAGAGCTGGAAGAACTGTTTGAGGCAGGGATTGACAGCTTTAAAATAGATGGTGTCCTGCATTCCGCTGACTATATCACAGAAGTAACGCGACAATACCGTAAAGCCATTGATCTTTACCATGAGGACCCCGACCTTTACGACGATGAAAAATTCGATATGATGGAAGCGATTGAAGATATCCAGCCGGAGCATCGCCCGCTAGATCAAGGCTTCCTCTATAAACAAACTGTATATTAAGGGATGATAGTATGACTAAAACAATATTAAAGAAACCGGAACTGTTGGCACCTGCCGGCAACCTTGAGAAACTGAAGATTGCCGTTCATTACGGTGCAGATGCTGTTTTCCTGGGCGGACAGGAATATGGACTCCGTTCAAATGCTGATAATTTCACGATGGATGAGATTAAGGAAGGTGTCGACTTCGCTAAGAAGTACGGCGCAAAAATCTATGTCACAACGAACATCATTGCCCATGATGAAAATATAGAAGGGCTCGATGATTATCTGCGTCAGCTGGAAGCAACGGGCGCAACAGGTATCATTGTAGCGGATCCGCTTATTATTGAGACATGTAAACGAGTGGCACCGAAGCTTGAAATTCATTTAAGTACGCAGCAGTCGCTCTCAAACTGGAAAGCAGTGGAGTACTGGAAAAATGAAGGCTTAGAACGTGTGGTGCTGGCACGTGAAACCGGCGCAGAGGAAATGCGTCTGATGAAGGAAAAAGTGGATATTGAAATTGAGGCCTTTGTTCATGGTGCGATGTGTATCGCCTATTCAGGACGCTGTACTTTAAGTAACCATATGACAGCCCGTGACTCTAACCGCGGCGGCTGCTGTCAGAGCTGCCGCTGGGATTATGACCTGCTTACGGTGGACAATGATGAACTGGATGTAGTCTTTGAAGGTGAAGATGTGACACCATTTGCGATGAGTCCGAAAGATCTGAAGCTGATTGAATCCATTCCAAGCATGATTGATATCGGTATAGACTCGCTGAAGATTGAAGGGCGGATGAAGTCGATTCATTACATCGCGACAGTCGTCTCTGTCTATCGTAAAGTCATCGATGCCTACTGTGCTGATCCGGAGAACTTCAAAATCGATCCTGAGTGGATCATTGAACTGGGCAAATGTGCAAACCGCGATACGGCCCCTGCCTTCTTTGAAGGGGTGCCTGGCTACGAGGAGCAGATGTTCGGGCATGAGCAATCTAAGAAAACGCCTTTTGATTTCTGTGGATTAGTGTTAGACTATGATGAAAAGACTCAGATGGCAACGATACAGCAGCGTAACAACTTCAAGCCGGGAATGGAAATCGAATTCTTCGGACCTGAAATTGACAACTTCAAGCAAGTGATCACAGCGATCTACGATGAAGAAGGCACTGCGCTTGATGCTGCGCGTCATCCACTTCAGCTTGTACAGATTAAGGTGGACCATCCGGTATACAAAAATAATATGATGCGGAAGGAAATGGCTTGATGACTACTATCATTGGAATTGCAGGTGGTTCGGGGTCCGGAAAGACCTCCGTAACCTCTAAAATATTAAAGAACCTGGAAGGTTACAGCGTTGCTTTAATTGAACAGGATTATTATTATAAAGATCAGACTCATCTCAGTTTCGAGGAGAGACTGAAGACCAACTATGATCATCCATTTGCTTTTGATAATGATTTACTCATCCAGAATTTGACCGACCTGCGGGACGGCAAGACCGTCAAAGTGCCGACATATGATTACACCATCCATACAAGAAGCGAGAAAACGATTACATTTGAACCGAAAGATGTTATTATAGTAGAAGGAATTTTCGCACTGGAGAACCAGGAGCTGCGAGACTTGATGGACGTAAAAATATTTGTAGATACAGATGCAGATCTTCGTATATTACGAAGAATGATGAGAGATATAGAAGAGCGTGGTCGCACAATGGAATCCGTTATCGAGCAGTATTTAACGGTTGTCCGTCCGATGCACAATCAGTTTATTGAACCTACAAAGAAATATGCCGATATCATTATTCCTGAAGGTGGCAGCAATGAAGTCGCCATTGATATCATGACAACTAAAATACAATCATTGATCAGAAATTAAGGTCACAGAAAGAAGGAACAGTAATGGAAATCCAAAAAGAATATCCGATGACTCAAGAAGGTTATAACAAGCTTGAAGAAGAATTAGAGCACTTAAAGACGGTTAAACGTCCTGAAGTAGTAGAGAAAATTAAAGTGGCACGCAGCTTCGGCGACTTATCAGAGAACTCTGAGTACGATGCTGCAAAAGACGAGCAGGGCTTCGTTGAACAGGAGATCGTTAAGATTGAGATGATGCTCCGTCACGCTAAAATCATTTCTGATGACGGTTCAAAATCAGAAGTACAGATCGGCCGCACAGTGAAATTCGTGGAAGTGCCGGACGGCGATGAAGAATCATATATGATCGTCGGTTCTGCAGAAGCGGATCCATTTGAAGGCAAGATTTCAAATGAATCACCGATCGCTAAAGCATTGATCGGCAAAAAAGTGAATGACGAAGTGAACGTACCGTTACCGAACGGTAATGAAATGCGTGTTAAAATCGTCGAAATCAGCTAAAATTCAAGTAGATTCTTTAGGAATCTACTTTTTATTTGAGGAGGAAAATCATGCTTGGAATTATAGGTGCAATGCAGGAGGAAGTCGAAATCCTGAAGAATGACATCGAGCATCTTGAAGTGAAAAAACATGCGCATGTCGAAGTTTATACAGGCAGTCTGTACGGTTATGAAGTGGTCCTGATGCAGAGTGGGATCGGTAAGGTGAACGCCGCATTGACGACGGCTCTTCTTATCGAACATTATCAGCCGGAAGCCATTATCAACACAGGTTCTGCTGGCGGGCTTGGCCAGGGACTGAGTGTAGGTGATATCGTTGTCAGCCGTGAGGTCCTGCATCACGATGTAGATGCGACAGAATTTGGTTATGTGCTAGGACAAGTGCCGGGTATGCCAAAGACTTATGCGGCAGACAAGAAGCTGATATCCCTGACAGAAGAAGCGATCCAGCATAACGATCTGCATGCTCATATCGGGTTGATCGTTTCTGGCGACAGCTTTATCGGTTCATTGGAGAAGAAACAGAAGATTATCGAGAACTTCCCTGATGTGCTCGCTGTTGAAATGGAAGCAGCGGCAGTGGCACAAGTCGCCTATCAGTACCAGACGCCTTTCATTATCACGCGTGCCGTCTCAGATTTGGCGAACGGAGAAGCAGGGATGACATTCGAAGAGTTCCTGAAAGTCGCTTGCGTATCGTCCAGTAAAATTGTAAAATCATTAATAGAGACATTTGCTGCGACAAAGTAGTTAGGAGGCGTTGACATGATCTTCATCATGGCATTATCAGTGATTGCAACTGCGATCATCGGCTTCATCATTTACAGTGAAACAGAAGTCGATTACGGCGACAAAGAAATCATCGAATAGCATGGACCCCCAGTTCCAAGAGAATGGGGGTTTTATTATGGTGGAATTAAGGTATGAATGAATTGAGGTGAAAACAGTGAGTATACTGAAAAAATATTTAATGCCCAGCCAATACGTGAAGAATATCTTTGAGATCAAGCCGGAAGATCTGAAGGCCCGGGGTGTTAAAGCAATCATCACAGACCTGGACAATACGTTAGTCGGCTGGGATGTCGAACTGGCGACAGAAGAAGTCATCGCCTGGTTCAATCAGATGGCAAAAGCGGGTATCAAGATTACAATCGTCTCCAATAATAAGGAGACCCGCGTCGCTGCATTTGCGACGCCGCTGAAGGTAGACTATATTTTTAATGCCCGAAAACCGATGGGGCAGGCGTTCAAAAAAGCGGTCAAAGCAATGGAAGTGACACCGGATGAGACAGTGGTTATCGGTGACCAGATGATGACTGATGTGCTGGCAGCGAATTCCAACGGCTTTTATTCAATCATGGTGGTACCGGTCAAATCAAATGACGAATGGAAGACACGCGTCAACCGCATGATGGAGAGACGCTTCCTCGCCTATTTCAAACGGAAGGGTTATATCGACTGGGAAGAGTAGACCATGACATTGTCATGGTTTTTTTGCATTTATTTACATATAGTCATGTTATAATGGTAGCAAGCATGGAATGGAGGGATTTTATGCGTTATTTCTTAATCGGCTTCATCATCCTGATTATCTTTGCGGTGATTCTCTACTTTGTATTGTCCCGTTTCTATGATTATCTGTCATTCAGAAGTGAAGTGAATGACGAGAAGCGCTTAACCAAGCACAGGCAGTATGAAGAAGAACTGGAACTCGTCAGACTGGAAGAAGAACGAGAGCGTCTCATTCATGCCATTCAGATCAGAAGCAAGCACTTTCAGTCACAGCAGGAAATCAGGCAGCTGACCGAAGAATTGGAGGAAGTTAATGAACTCATCAAGCACATCGAAAGTGAAGACCGTCAGACCCGCGAAAAGACCGATCAACCGTAAATCTTTACTGCTGACCACTATTATCGGCACATTACTGCTGTTAGGTGCCCTTATCCTGTTCATGTGCATCGAAAAGGTGCCACAAGGTTATCAGGCCGTCATCTACTCGGTAACAGGGGTGAAGGATCAGACTAAACCAGCCGGCTGGCACATTATTTCGCCGTTAGACAAGGCTGTCCATTATCCGATCCGTACACAGACGAAGGAATATCAGAATCTGAACGTCGCGACATCAGACGGCAAGAACCTGGATATGGATATCAGTATCAACTATCACGTGGACCCGACTAAAGTCGTCAAGATTTTCAATAAATTCGGTAATGCGGATATTGAAGGGCTGGAGAATGGCTTCCTGCGGACACGTGTACTGGACGGTCTGCGTCAATCTGTCGCCAAATATTCCGTGATTGAGACATTTGGTGTCAAAACCAGTGAAATCAAGAAGGCAACACTAGATGAACTGCAGAACAACCTGACAGACCAAGGATTTATCGTTGAAGATATCGCTATCTCAAGTCCGAAGGCAGATGCGGCGACGCAAGCTGCCATTGATGAACGGGTAAAAGCGAACCAGGAACTGGAGCGTGCGAAGACTGACCGCGCTATTGCTGAGCAGAATGCGGCGAAGAAGAAGATTGAAGCAAAGGGTCAGGCGGAAGCGAATGAAATCCTGGATAAATCACTGACAGATAAGATCATCAAAAAGCAGATGATCGATAAATGGGACGGTAAGCAGCCGATTACTATCGGCGGTGAAGGGGTCATTGTGGATGTCAATAAATAGGACTGCATCTGCAGTCCTATTTTTGTGTTAAGATTAAGAAAAAAGTGGAGGCATCTTATGAAAACGAGACAGGCAGAACTTCAAGACCTGGATAGAATTATCGAAATATACAACTCCACAATAGCAAGCCGCATGGTGACAGCAGACGTGGAGCCTGTGTCAGTGGAAAGTAGAGTGGGGTGGTTTCACGACCACCATGATGCTAAACCGCTCTATGTGATTGAGAAAGGTGATGAAGTGGTGGGCTGGATGAGCTTCAGTACATTTTATGCGCGTGCCGCCTACGATCAGACGCTAGAGGTAAGCATCTATATTGATGAGCATCACCGCGGACAGGGAATCGGCCAGTATGCTCTAGATGAACTGAAGAGACGGGCTGAAGAGCTGGAGCTGAGAACACTGCTTGCCTTTATCTTCAGCCATAATATACCCTCCATACGTCTCTTTGAGAAGAACGGCTTCACGACATACGGGCAGCTGCCGGATGTCGCTTATATGGATGATAAAGCCTATTCTTTAACTATACTTGGCTATAGAATTTAGGCTCATTAGTCACTCTTTTGTCATCGATTGATAGTTATCTTTGATATTTAAGGGTAGAAGTAAATGTATATTATTTTATAGGAGGGTTTAGAGATGGCTTATGATTTTAAAGACCACGGCAAACAGCCTGTAGTTGAGAACATTGAAGGTATGACACTTGAAAATGACAACTTCCGTACGACTATCTGGACGGGAGATAAACTTCAGGTCACATTGATGACGATTCAACCTGGCGATGATATCGGGCTTGAGATTCATCATGGTATTGAACAGTTCTTGAGAATTGAGCAAGGGGAAGGTCTATGTCAGATGGGACCAAGTGAAGACAACCTGAACTTTGAGCGTGAAGTGAAGGCAGATGATATCATTATTGTGCCTGCTGATACGTGGCATAATGTGACGAATAAAGGTGACGAACCGATTAAACTTTATTCTATTTATGCAGGGCCTGACCATGAACCTGGTACTGTCCATAAAACACATGAAGATGCTGAAAACGATCCAAATGAACAGTGATTTTAGACAGACTCATGAGTCTGTCTAATATTTTTTTTATGGTCTTCCAGAAATCAAAGTGATAAAAAATGCATTTTTATGTTGCATAAATATTTTAACCATGATAATATAGATAAAGTGTTCATCAGAATTATATATGCGGATGTAGTTAAATGTTATAATACCAGCCTTCCTGGCTGGAGTCATTGGTTCAATTCCAGTCATCCGCTTACCGTCCCGGGCTACTGGGACTTTTTTTATGTCAATTTTTTGATTCAAATAGAAATGTGCTAAAATAGGGATGGATAAACATAACTTTAGGAGGAAACATATTTGTCTAACGAATTAAGATGTATCGGCTGCGGCGCTGTTCTTCAGAGTGAAGATCCGAATCAGGCGGGCTATGTGCCGAAATCTAGTCTCAATAAAGAGGATGTCATCTGCAGGCGCTGCTTCAGACTGAAGCATTACAACGAGATTCAAGATGTCAATATGTCGAGTGACGACTTTCTGACGATGCTGAATGCCCTCAGTGACCGTGAAGGTATCATCGTCAATGTCATTGATGTCTTTGATTTTCAAGGGTCATGGATCAGCGGCTTGAAACGTATTGTCGGGCAGAAAAAAGTCATTCTGGCGGCCAACAAGATCGATTTACTGCCTAAGCTGATCAATAAGAAGCGTGTAGAGAACTGGATCAAACACCTGGCAAAAGAACTGGGTATGAAGCCGGATGCAGTGGTGCTGATTTCGGCTGAGAAGAACCATGGCATAGATGAACTGCTTCAAGTGATTGAAGAGGAGCGTAACGGCCAGGATGTCTATATCGTCGGAACGACAAACGTCGGCAAATCAACACTGATCAATAAGCTGATTGAACGCAGTATCGGTGAGAAAAATGTCATTACGACTTCACATTTTCCGGGTACGACACTTGATTTAATCGATATCCCTCTAGGTGATGGTACGTTTATGTATGATACACCGGGTATCATACAGTCTCACCAGATGACGCATTACGTTACTGACGACGAATTAAAGGTCATCATGCCAAAAGAAGAGATCAAGCCGCGTAACTTCCAGCTGAATGAAGGGCAGACCCTCTTCCTGGGTGGTTTAGTACGCGTGGATTATGTGTCGGGTGGCAGACGCAGCTTGAATTGTTTTGTCTCCAATCGTCTGAATATTCACCGGACGAAGCGTGTGAATGCAGAAGATCTATGGCATCGTCAGATAGGGGAGCTTTTGACACCGCCAGGAAACAAGACATTTGATTTTAACAACCTTAAAAGACATACATTATCTGTGAAAGAGCAGAAGCAGGATATCATCATATCAGGACTCGGTTTTATCACTGTTGAAGAAGGGGCCGTGCTTGAAGTTTATGCCCCTAAACAAGTGGATGTCTATTTAAGACCGAGCATCTTATAGGGATGATGATGAATTTTGCCGTTATCGGCCACCCGATCAGCCATTCCTTATCCCCTGTGATGCATCATGCTAATTTCAGGTCACTTGGACTCGATTATTCCTATCTGGCACTCGATATCCATCCGAATCATTTCCATCACATCCGTGATATCATGACGGCTAAGGAGATGGATGGTTTTAATGTGACAATCCCGTTCAAGACCGCTATCATGGATTATCTGGATGAAGTAGATGCTGATGCGCTGAAAATGGGTGCCGTCAATACTGTCAAAATTACCGGGGATAAGTGGACAGGCTACAATACAGACGCATCCGGCTTTATTGAAAGTCTGCCGCTACATGATTACCGCCATGTCCTGTTGATCGGAGCGGGAGGCGCCAGCAGAGCGATCGCTCAAGGATTTGCGGCCAGAGGAGCGGAGGTCACTGTTGCCAACCGCAGCCCTGAACGTCTGGATGACTGGCCGTTTGATGTAAACAAGATCACATTGCAGGATATTGAGCGATATGCAGACCGAACGGATTTACTGGTCAATACCACACCGGTCGGCATGACCGGCTTTAAAGATGAGGTGCTTTACGACTTCAGTTCAGTGCATCCGGATGCAGTGGTTGCAGACATCATCTATACACCGAGCAAGACGCCTTTTCTCGCGCTCGCTGACAGTCTCGGGCTGACCACGATCAATGGAATGGGGATGTTCGTCAACCAGGGCGCACAGAGCTTTAAAATCTGGACAGGTCTAGAAGCAGATCGAGCGGCTATGACCGAATGTGTGAAGAATCATTTATAGGAGGAACGATATGTTAACAGGTAAACAAAAACGTTATTTACGCGGAGAAGCCCACCATCTTGATCCGATCTTCCAGATCGGTAAAGGAGGCATCAATGACAATCTGATTGAACAGCTGAACGAAGTGCTGGAGAAGAGAGAGTTGATTAAAGTCAGCATTCTTCAGAATAATGATGATGAAAAAGAGGAGCTGGCTGAAGAGGTGGCGCGCCGCGTACACGGCGACCTCGTCCAGTTGATCGGTTCGACGATTATTCTGTATAAGCCTTCTAAAAACCATAAGAAAATTGAACTGCCGCGATGATCATACTGTACGGCGGGACGTTCGACCCTCTGCACATCGGTCATCTCGTGGTGGCGAATGAGGTGCATGCGGCCTTCAGGCCAGACCGGTTTATTTTTATGCCGGCCGCGCACAGTCCGTTGAAATCACGGCATGCTGTTGCGACAGACGAGGAGAGACTGAAGATGCTGACCCTTGGCATCGCTGAACTGGGATTTGGCGAGGTGTCGACATTCGAGCTGGAGCGCAGAGGGCAGAGCTATACGTATGATACTGTAAAGTATCTGGCAGAAAGTGATCCGGATATCTATGTCGTCATCGGCACTGATCAGTACGATCAGCTGCACAACTGGTACCGCATAGATGAACTGCATCAGATGTGCACATTTATAGTGGTGAATCGTTCAGTTGAGTATCAGCAGGTCGAAGAGGCAGTGAGCTTCCATATTCCGCGAATTGATGTCAGCTCTACCGAGATCAGAACGCGTCTTGCTGCAGGTAAGACCGTGAAGTTCTGGCTCACTGAAGACATTGAGTCGTATGTGCGAAAGGAACGTATCTATGAAAAAGAAAAAAGCGATTAAAATAGTTGAAGAAAAATTGCCGAAAAAACGTTTTGAGCATTCCCTGCGAGTCGCTGAAACAGCCGTGAAGATGGCTGGAATTTTTGGCGGTGATGCTGAACGGGTTGAAATTGCAGGTATTCTGCACGACTATGCAAAATATGATGAGCTGTCAAAGCTATATCAGAAAGTGACGAAGTATGAGCTTGATAATACACTTTTAGCCTATAATTCCGAGATTCTGCATGGACCGGTCGGCGCAGCGATTATGAAAAATGAATTTGGGATAGAGGACGAAGAGATTTATCTTGCCATCTATCATCATACGACTGGACGTCCTCATATGACGCTCAGTGAAAAAATCATTTTTGTGGCTGATTATATCGAACCGGGGCGGACACAGCCCGGCGTTGATGACATCAGAAAGATGATCTTTGATGAGCAGAAACTTGATAAAGCAATCTATGAAATCTCAAAACGAACAGTCTTATATTTGGCGGAAGCCGATCACGTGATCTATCCGCTGACGATAGATTGCCTGAATTACTATAACCTCGAAAAATAACTTAAAAGGATGGATTGAATGGATTCAAAACAATTACTTGAACTCGCATTTAAAGCGTGTGACGATAAAAAGGCAGAGGAAATCATCGGTATTGATGTCAAGGAGATCAGTGGCATCACTGATTACTACGTCATCTGTCATGCCAATTCTGACCGCCAGGTACAGGCGATTGCAAGAGAAGTGAAGGAACAGGCAGAAAAAGCAGGGATTGAGGTAGGCAAGCTTGAAGGCTTCAACGAGGCGCAGTGGATACTTGTAGACCTGGATGATGTCGTAGTCCATATCTTCCACCGCGATGAACGAAGCTATTATAACTTGGAGCGTCTGTATCGTGATGCAGAGTTCATCACCTACGAAGCATGACATACGAGGCATTTGCAGTTCTCTATGATGAACTGATGTATGACCAGCCGTATGACCAGTGGCTTGAGGTGACAGCCCCTTATCTGAAGGGAAAGCATTCCATACTTGACCTTGCATGTGGCACGGGTTCTTTTACGACACTGCTGCCGAAACAGCTGGAACGTGTCGGTGTGGATCTGAGTGAGGACATGTTGACAGTGGCTCAGACTAAAGACCCATCCATTCAGTGGCTGGTGCAGGATATGACAGCACTTGAACTGGACCGGACGTTTGACGTCATCACCTGTTTCTGCGACAGCCTGAATTATGTCACAGCGGAAGAAGAGCTGAATGTACTTTTCAGCCGGCTCTATAACCATCTTGAGGAAGACGGTGTATTTCTCTTTGATGTCCATTCGGTCTGGAAGATGACTCATCTGTTCAACGGACAGACTTACAGTGATGAGACGGACCGTGTGACTTATTTGTGGCAGACAGTGCCAGGCGAAGAGGAGCACAGCGTCTATCACGATATGAGTTTCTTCATGCTGGAAGAAGACGGTAAGTATCGACGTTTTGATGAATCACATTATCAGCGGACCTTTGAGCCGGAAGATTATCGAACGCTGCTAGAAAACAATGGTTTTACAGTTGAGAAGGTCTTTGCGGACTTTAAGCCGGATGAAGCAGTGCCACATGATGCTGAAAGAATCTTTTATGTTGCACGTAAAAAACGTGAAAGATAATTTTTATTGTGACAGAAAAAATAAAATGATGACATCTCTCCGATTATTAAGGGGAGGTGTTTTTTTGTGGAAAAAATCCATGAACTGCTGATGACGCATAAAATGAAGCTGGGTATATGCCTCATTATACTGATAGCGGTCCTATTCATCTATCTGTCGTCCGCTAAGAAACCGGTAGAGCCGCTCGAGTCCCTGGCAGAGGAGAAACCGGCCGTCGAAAAAGTCGTGACCACTGAAGAACCTGACAAGGAACTGATCGTTGATATAAAAGGGGCGGTCAAGCATCCGGGGGTCTATCCTTCGCGAGAAAATCAGCGCGTCAACGATGTCATCGTCCTGGCTCAGCCAAGAGAAAATGCAGACCTTGAAGCGGTGAACTTGTCGATGCTGTTGACGGATCAGATGGTGATTTACGTCCCTTTTAAAGGTGAGGTCAAAGAGGAGAAGTTTGCGATGTATCACACTGAAGCAGGAAGCGGTCAAGGCCCTGAGAGCAAGGTGATCAATATCAATAAGGCGACTGAGACAGAGCTGCAGGAGATCCCGGGCATTGGACCGAAGAAAGCGGCCGACATCCTGCTTTACCGGGAGCAGCATGGGGGTTTCAAGTCGAAGGAAGAGATGAAGGAGATCAAGGGGATCGGAGACAAGACTTATATGACACTTGAACCGTTCATCGAATTGTGATTGCCAGAGCAGGATTCATTCCCTTACAATGAGACTATTGGAGGGATTATTGTGGAAAGAATTAAATGGCAGGATTATTTTATGGCACAGAGTCAGCTGCTCGCTTTACGTTCAACTTGCAATAGATTAAGCGTCGGTGCGACCATCGTCAAGGACAATAGGATGATTGCGGGCGGCTATAACGGGTCAGTTGCAGGTGAAGCACACTGCACGGATGTCGGTTGTTATCTTGAGGAAGGACACTGTATCAGAACAGTCCACGCCGAAATGAATGCGCTGCTGCAGTGCGCAAAATTAGGTGTCTCAACGGCAGGCGCTGAAATTTATGTCACGCATTTTCCGTGTATTCACTGCACGAAGTCTCTGATACAAGCAGGTATCAGCAAGGTCTCCTATGCCATCGATTATAAGAACCATCCGTATGCAATAGAATTATTGCAGAAATCAGGTGTCCAAGTGGAGAAAATACCGTTTGATGCGAGGAAAGTAGCGGATTATTTTAAAATGATCGAATAAGAAGGAGGATACATGTGGTTTAATCTGGCTGTCGCCGCCTGCTGCGGTATACTGTTTCGGTCTGCGCCGTTAAGCGCATGTATCTTGTTTCTGCTCGTCATCTGTCATAGCTACCGGAAACAAAGGTCGGTCTATGTGATAGGCCTGTTTGGTGTGAGTCTCTTTTTCTATTTCTATACTTCTGCAGAAGCGGCACCAGATTTTGACTGGACGGATACTGAAAGAGGCACCATGACTTCACTGTTGTCATTTACCGACGACCAGAATGTCGATGGTGATTATTTTTCCGGGGTTGCTCTTATAGAGGATCAGCCGGTGAGGTTCAGTTATCATATTAAGTCTGAAAGTGAGCACAAGCAGCTGCTCAGCAGAATGCCTTATTTCAGGGCCTGCTCAGCTTCAGTTGAACTCAGACAGCCCTTACCGAATACCAATGGCCTGAAATTCGACTATGCCGCTTTTTTAAAGCGGCAGGGCATCCGCTATCAGGCGACAGTTAAACAGATAGACTGGTTATCCTGCAGGGAGAGAACGCTGGGTATAGTGGATAAGCTGAAGCTTTACCGTGTTCAGCTTGCCGATCACATGATGCAAAGTGGTCGCTATAATATGCGTTACGTTGTCGCGCTGACATTGGGCGATACCCGGTATCTTGCAGCAGATGAGCTCGCGCAGCTGAAAGTTCTGGGTATTTATCATCTCTATGCAATCAGCGGCTCTCATGTAGCGTTGATCAGTGTCCAGCTCTTCTTCCTGCTGAAACGGTTCTACCTTCCTCTTCACTGGTGTACAGCTGCCATGTTTATCATTATCCCGATGTATACGGTACTGACCGGACTGTCGCCTTCTGTCATCAGGTCATCGCTTTTTATTCTGATTTATATGGCACTGAAAAGATATGGTCTTACCCTGCTGGATGCGCTTTCATTATCCTTTCTGCTTTTTCTTCTTTTTGAACCGACCGCTATCTTTGATATCGGATTTCAGCTGTCCTATTTCATCTCTTTTACCCTGATTTTTACGAGCAATCTTTATCAGGATAGGCGGCCGATTTCTCTGCTTGTGCTGACCTGCTTGATTTCTCAGCTCGCAAGTATCCCGGTTCTCCTCCTCAACTTCAACAGTTTTCAGATAATAGGTTTAGTCACCAATCTTCTTTTTATCCCTTTCTTTACTGCTGTCATGTTTCCGCTTTGTACGAGTATCCTGCTGTGGATGATGCTTCTGCATTCACTGCCTGACTGGTTTGATAGCTTGTTGGCGATTGCTTTTTTCATAAACGACGCACTGATTGATGTTTTCAGTCTTATACATCTTCCTGATATCATTCTGGCGAATCAGAGGGCTGAGGTTTATGTCATACTGACCCTGATCGTTTTCTTTGTGCTATCGAGACTTGAGTTCTCACTAGTCCAGTTTTTGGGCGGAGCAGCCATGCTGTTATTGCTCCTCTATGGCATCAGTGCCCTGCAGCCGCATGCGGAAGGGGTGACCTTTATCGATGTGGGACAAGGTGACAGCTCGATCGTCGAAAGCGGCGGGCAGTTACTTGTGACAGATACAGGTGGACGGATGGAAATGATGAGAGAGAAGTGGCAGAAGCGGCGAAAAGAGAATGACGCTGTCGCCTTTCATTTACACGGCGTGCTTAAGGAAAAGGGCTACCCTAAAATAGATTATTTACTGCTCACTCATCCGGATGCCGATCATTTCGGTGAGGCAGTTAACCTTTTAAGATTAATACATGTGGACTATCTGATATTAAATACAGAGGCGCCCGGTCACGATAAATATGCCGAACTGCTTGGGCTGGCGAAGGAAAGCGGCACACAGATCATCCATGCTGGACAACTTGATAAACTGCAAGTTGGCCAGGCGGTAGTGGAGCTCCTGAATACAGAAGGTCCGTTCAGCGATGAAAATGACAGCAGTATTATCACGCGCGTGACACTGGGACGTCGCTACTTACTGATGGGAGATGCACCGGCAGAAAAAGAGCGGTCGTTAATGGATCAACTCTGCAGTGAACAAATAGATGTGCTGAAAGTGGGCCACCATGGCAGCAAAACGAGCACGTCAGATGAACTGCTGGAGTGCCTTAAACCTGAATATGCCGTCATTTCAGCGGGCAGAAATAATCGTTTCGGTCATCCTCATGAGGAGGTGATGGCCAGACTGAATAAAAGCCGTGTGCATATTCTGAATACGCAGACAGATGGCAAGATAGAGTTTCTGGAGACGGTCCGAACAGCAAAAAGGCCATAAAAAAAAGACCGCTGGCGGTCTTTTATTTCGCTAAAAGATCAAAGATCTGAGCAATGATATAGATAGCAGCAAATGCGCCGAATCCAGTACCCATTGCAAGGAGTGAATCTTTCACGTCATTGTTTTTAGATTGCACATCATGTTCAAAATGATTCATGTTATCAACCTCCATTTAGGTTAAGTATATGATATTTATGTGAAAAAAGCTATAATGAAATTAAGATTCAGCAAGGGAGTTCTTAATTTGAGTGCGATTATAATCAATCATGGTGTTGTACCGGAGCTGGTGGCAGAGCGAACCGCTAAAATCGTCAGTGATTTACTGCTTGAGCAGGATGATTTTAATTTCTCCAAGTACGATTTACTGGAGACACCTATACAGACTATTATAGAGGATGCCATGACCATCCCGTTTCTCAGCGACAAAAAGGTCATTGTCGTCCAGAACAGCTATCTTTTTACCGGTGAGAAACCGCGAGTGACTGTCGAGCATCATATTGATGCGCTCGTCCAGTTTGTGGAACAGTTCGCGGGGCCGAATGTCGTCATATTTGAAGTGAACAGTGAGAAGCTGGATGAACGTAAGAAAATTGTGAAAAACATGAAGAAGCTGCATGAAGTCAATAAAATAGAGGCAATGGACGAAATGGCCTTAAAGAAATGGGTCAAGCAAGAGATGAATCAACAGTTCAAAGATATCAAGCAGGATGCACTGGATGAACTGATTCAGCTCACTGGCGCCGACTACAAACTCGTGTCCAATGAGATGCATAAACTGCTGCTGTATATTGGGGACGATACTATTGTCACCAAGTCACATGTTGAAATGATTGTCTCCCGCAGTCTGGAGCAGAATGTCTTTCTGCTGACGGATTACATTACGACAAATCGGAAGAAAGAAGCGATTCTGCTGCTGAAAGATCTTGTCAATATGAAGGAAGAGCCGATTAAACTTCTGGCGCTCATCACCGGGCAGTATCGACTCTTTTATCAGACTAAGATACTGAGTCAGAAAGGTTTCAGTGAGGCACAGATGGCCAAGCAGCTGAAGATTCATCCGTACAGAGTGAAGCTTGCTCTCCGCAAAGTATCACGCCTTAATTTAAGCGATATCCTCAAGGTGATCGATCGCTGTGCTGAAACAGATTATCAGCTTAAATCCTCTTATATGGATAAAGTCCTTATTCTAGAACTGTTCATTTTAGGCATATAAAAAAAGCCCGCGGAAGCGGGCTTTCATTATTAGTTAGAACGCATAACTTGTGATTTTAAACGGTCAGCTTTGTTAGAATGGATTAAGTTGCTTTTCGCAGCTTTATCAATCTTTTTAACAGCAGTGTTCACTAAATCCTGTTTGTTATCAGCGTTGTTTTCGATAGCAGCTTTTGCGTTTTTGATAGCAGTACGCATATCATTCTTTTGAGAGATATTAGCATCTTGAGCTTTTTGACTAGTCGTCACGCGTTTAATAGCAGATTTGATGTTTGGCATGATGTCACCTCCTAAAAATATTACACCTACGTGTTTTCATTGCAACAAGAAATATTTTATCAAAATACAGGAGGCATTGCAATCGTTAATTTAAAACTGATTGAAGTAGCCTTCTATACTTGATATAATCATAATTATTGAATAGAAAAGAAAGTTGGTTCTCTGAATGAACAATGAAGAACGTTTAAAAAGACAGAATAAGATCAGGAATTTCTCCATCATTGCCCATATCGACCATGGAAAGTCCACGCTTGCGGACCGTATCCTTGAGAATACTAAATCCGTTGCATCACGTGAAATGAAATCACAGCTGCTTGATTCCATGGATTTAGAGCGCGAAAGAGGCATCACCATTAAACTGAATGCGGTCCAGCTGAACTATACTGCTAAAGATGGCGAAACGTATATTTTCCATCTGATTGATACACCTGGACACGTCGATTTCACTTATGAGGTTTCACGAAGCTTGGCTGCCTGTGAAGGTGCCATTCTCGTGGTGGATGCCGCTCAAGGGATAGAAGCACAGACGTTAGCCAACGTTTATCTTGCCCTGGATAACGATCTTGAACTGATTCCGGTGATCAATAAGATCGATCTGCCGGCAGCAGAGCCTGAACGTGTCAAGCAGGAGATAGAGGACGTCATCGGGTTGGATGCTTCTGACGCCGTACTCGCTTCAGCAAAAGCTAATATCGGTATCGATGAGATTCTGGAGCAGATTGTAGAACTGGTGCCGCCACCGACCGGTGATCCGGAAGCGCCTCTGAAAGCGCTGATTTTTGACAGTGCGTTTGATGCATACCGCGGCGTTATTTCATCTATCCGTATCATCGATGGTACAGTCAAAGCCGGTGATAAAATCCGTATGATGGCGACCGGTAAGGAATTTGAAGTCGTCGAAGTCGGCATCAATACCCCTAAACAGCTGCCGGTCGCAGAACTGACAGTCGGAGATGTCGGCTATATCACAGCGTCCATTAAAAATGTCGGTGACTCACGCGTCGGTGATACCATCACGCTTGCGAACAATCCGGCAGCAGAGCCGCTGCAGGGCTATAAGAAGATGAATCCGATGGTCTTCTGCGGTATCTATCCGATCGATACAAGTAAGTACAACGATCTTCGCGAGGCGCTAGAGAAGCTGCAGCTGAATGATGCCTCCCTTGAATTTGAGGCTGAAACGTCACAGGCACTCGGCTTCGGTTTCCGCGTCGGCTTCCTCGGCCTTCTTCATATGGAGATCATTCAGGAGCGTATTGAACGTGAGTTCGGTATTGAACTGATTGCGACAGCACCGTCCGTTATCTACAAATGTGTGATGACAGACGGCAGTGAAGTCATTGTTGATAATCCGTCTAAGATGCCTGACCCTCAGAAGATTGACAAAATCTTTGAACCTTATGTCAAGGCAAGTATCATGGTGCCGAACGATTATGTCGGTGCTGTCATGGAGCTCTGCCAGAAGAAGCGGGGTAACTTCAAGACGATGGATTACCTCGACGATATCCGTGTCAATATCATCTATGAGCTGCCGCTGTCCGAAATTGTCTTTGATTTCTTCGATCAGTTGAAATCAAATACGAAGGGCTATGCGTCATTTGACTATGAGCTGATCGGTTATCAGGAAAGTCGTCTCGTCAAGATGGATATTCTATTGAACGGTGATACGGTCGATGCACTCAGCTTTATTGTGCATCGCGATTTCGCTTATGATCGCGGTAAGGTCATCGTTGAAAAGCTGAAGACCCTGATTCCGCGTCAACAGTTCGAAGTACCGGTACAGGCTGCGATCGGTCAGAAAATTATTGCACGTACTAACATTAAATCAATCGGGAAGAACGTGCTGGCAAAATGTTACGGTGGTGACATCAGCCGTAAACGTAAACTGCTGGAAAAACAAAAAGCAGGTAAAGCGAAGATGAAAGCTGTCGGATCTGTTGAAATTCCGCAGGAGGCATTCCTCGCTGTCCTGAAAATGGATGAAGAATAAAAGTGGCGTCAGCCACTTTTTTTCGTGAAAGGAGTTATGATGACGAGTCTTTATATTCATATCCCGTTCTGCAATCGTATCTGTACATACTGCGACTTCAATAAGTTCCTCATCAAGAACCAGCCGGTTGATGTTTATATCGACTGTCTGATAAAGGAACTGAAGGAGATCCCGGGAAATATCGACACCTTGTTCATCGGCGGGGGGACCCCGACTGCATTGAACGTAGAACAACTGGAACGGCTGCTGAGCTTCATCTCTCAGCATTTTAAGATTGCCCGTGAGTTTACCATGGAAGCGAACCCTGATGAGCTGACAGCAGAGAAGATTCATATCATGAAACATTACCATGTCAACCGG
Organism: Macrococcus bovicus; assembly: GCF_030376725.1. NCBI lineage: Bacteria > Bacillati > Bacillota > Bacilli > Caryophanales > Staphylococcaceae > Macrococcus > Macrococcus bovicus. The sequence continues at coordinate 1,226,274 of NZ_CP128470.1, read as the reverse complement.
CTCAGTCTCGGTGTACAGACATTCGATAATGACCTGTTGAAGCTGCTCGGACGCACGCATGTTGAAAGTGACATCAAAAAAGCGGTCGATACTGCGAAGTCCGCCGGAATAGAGTCGGTCAGCATCGACCTGATGTACCATCTGCCGACGCAGACCCTGCAGCAGGTCAAAGATGATTTAGAGCATGCGCTTGCCCTTGATATCGATCATATCTCGAGCTATTCACTCATCCTGGAACCGAAGACCCAGTTCTATAATCAGTACCGTAAAGGGATGTTGCAGCTGCCGGATGAGACGCTCGCTGCGGAAATGTATGATTATACAATCAGGCGTCTGGCGCAGTCTGATTTCAAGCAGTATGAGATTTCTAACTTCGCAAAAGAAGGTCATGAGTCCGCACATAATAAAGTCTACTGGCAGAATAAGGAATACTACGGCGCTGGGGCCGGCAGTCACGGCTATGTCAACGGCAGCCGCTACTATAATATTGCACCTGTCCCGCATTATATCAAAGCGATGACAAGAGGAAATGCGGTCAAAGAAAGACACCAGGTGACGCTTGAGGAGTCCATGGAGGAATTCATGTTCCTCGGCCTGCGCATGAATGAGGGCGTATCCAGAGCGGACTTCTTTGAGCGCTACGCCATCCAGATAGAGGACGTGTTTGGTGATGTGCTGTCACAGCTGGAGGAGAAGGGTCATCTGATACTGACAGAAGATAAAATTGCCATGACACCTGAAGGGCGTATGGTCGGTAATGATGTGTTTGAACAATTTCTACTTTCTATCTAGAAAGTAGATTTTTTTATCTTCAAACTGAAGTGTTTTACATTGACATACTTTGACCAATTTGATAAATTATTATTAGCACTTCGGATACAAGAGTGCTAAAGAGGTGAAACATGCTCACTAACAGACAAAAGATTTTATTGAACACTTTGGTTGAAGATTTTGTTGAAAGTGGTGTGCCTGTAGGTTCACGTACCCTGATGAATAAACATCAGCTGACTATCAGTTCAGCGACCATCCGTGCTGAGATGAAGAAGCTTGAAGAACAGGGCTTTATTGAAAAGACCCATATTTCTTCAGGCCGCATCCCTTCAATTGAAGGCTATAAACACTATATCAGCACCTTGCAGACTGAACATGCTGCAAGCACCGTCAGTCATGAGAACTTTGATGAGCTTGCGGATAAAGTGGCTGCTGCTACGCATTATTTTGCTGTTGTGACCGGCTATCATAAAGCCAGAAAAATAGCAGCGATCCATCTGGCTGCTGTCGCTCATTCATTGCTGATTGTATTGATTTACAGTGACGGTGAAGTTGAGCATGAGCAGCTGGGCTGGCACAGTCCGTTATCAGCGGAAGAACTGCTGGAACTCAACCAGTATTTTAATGCCATGCTTCATCATGAGAACATTACGTTTACACCACTTAACAAGCAGCTTGTATCGATGGTAAATCATTATGTCAACAGACGACTCGATAAGCCTGATCCAGTGATTCATAAGGCAGGACAGGAGTTTCTGTTTGATGCGGTCCCGAAAGACCTGGACGGTGTCCGGGATTTGATGTCTTACATCGAATCGGATCTGTTCATTGCCAAGCTTATTAGTATGAATGACGATTTGATTAATGTTAAGATAGGACAGGAAATCGATGATAAGCTTAATCATGTCTCACTCGTCACTAAACCGGTTCAGACTGAAGAAGTGGACGGACGGGTTGCTGTAATCGGACCTATTAAAATGAGCTATCGGAAAGTTTTTGAGGGACTTAGCGCACTCTAAGGAGGATATTGAATGACGGAAGAGAAAAACGTCCAGGAAGAAACAGTTCCTGAAGAAGAAGTAACTGCTGAAGCGCCTGTCGACACGACACCGATCGATGTTGACGGTGACGGTCTGGAGCAAAAGGTAGCAGATCTGGAAGCGGCGCTCGCAGCTAGTGAAGAAAAATATTTAAGATTATACGCTGAGTTTGACAACTATAAGAAACGGACGCGTACGGAACTTGAAACGGAGAAAACCTATCGTTCTCAGGCAGTACTGCGTGATGTGATTCCGACGCTTGATAATATCGAGCGTGCACTTGCTCAGAAGAGTGAGGATGAAACACTGATCAAAGGTGTGCAGATGGTATATGACAACTTAGTCAGTGCCCTGAAGGAACATGGGCTTGAAACAATCGAAGCACAGGATCAGCCTTTTGATCCGAACTTCCATCAGGCAGTCATGCAGGAAAAAGATGATTCTAAAGAATCCGGCATTGTGCTGGATGAACTGCAAAAAGGTTATAAATTAAAAGAACGTGTCTTAAGACCGTCAATGGTTAAAGTCAACGAATAATATAAACTGGAGGAATTCTAAATGAGTAAAGTAATCGGTATTGACTTAGGAACAACAAATTCATGTGTAGCTGTACTTGAAGGCGGAGAACCGAAAGTAATCGCTAACCCTGAAGGCAACCGCACAACTCCATCTGTTGTGGCATTCAAAAACGGTGAAACTCAGATCGGTGAAGTGGCGAAACGTCAGGCTATCACTAACCCAAATACAATCATCTCCATCAAACGTGAGATGGGTACTGACCACAAAGTGGAAGTGGATGGCAAACAATATTCACCGCAGGAAATCTCAGCGATGATTCTGCAGAACTTAAAAGCGACAGCTGAAGCCTACCTCGGCGAAACAGTTTCTAAAGCGGTCATCACAGTGCCGGCTTACTTCAATGATGCAGAACGTCAGGCGACTAAGGATGCAGGTAAAATCGCTGGTTTAGAAGTTGAACGTATTATCAATGAACCGACAGCAGCAGCACTTGCGTACGGCTTAGATAAAACTGAGAAAGACCAGAAAATCCTTGTCTTTGACTTAGGTGGCGGTACATTTGACGTCTCTATCCTTGAACTGGGTGATGGTGTATTCGAAGTCCTTTCAACAGCGGGTGATAACAGACTCGGTGGGGATGATTTCGACCAGGTGATCATCGACTTCTTAGTAGAAGAATTCAAGAAAGAAAACGGCTTAGATCTGTCTAAAGATAAAATGGCGATGCAACGTCTGAAAGATGCTGCTGAAAAAGCGAAAAAAGACTTATCAGGTGTCTCTTCAACGCAAATTTCATTACCATTCATTTCAGCGGGAGAAGCAGGTCCTCTTCACCTTGAAGTGACATTATCCCGTGCTAAATTTGAAGACTTATCTCGCAACCTAGTGGAAAAAACGATGGGCCCTACTCGTCAGGCATTAAAAGATGCGTCATTATCAGCATCTGATATCGATGAAGTGATTCTTGTTGGTGGTTCTACGCGTATTCCAGCGGTTCAGGAAGCAATCAAGAAAGAACTGAATAAAGAACCAAATAAAGGCGTTAACCCGGATGAGGTTGTAGCGATGGGTGCTGCCATCCAAGGTGGCGTTATCACAGGTGACGTTAAAGACATCGTTCTTCTTGATGTGACACCGTTGTCACTTGGTATTGAAACGATGGGCGGTGTATCGACTGTTCTGATTGAACGTAACACAACGATCCCGACTTCAAAATCACAAGTGTTCTCTACAGCAGCTGATAATCAGCCGGCAGTAGATGTGCACGTTCTCCAAGGGGAACGTCAGATGGCAGCGGACAACAAAACATTAGGTCGCTTCCAGTTGACTGATATTCCACCTGCACCACGCGGTGTACCGCAAATCCAGGTGACATTTGATATCGATAAAAATGGTATCGTTAATGTAACTGCTAAAGATTTAGGCACTCAGAAAGAACAGAAAATCACGATTCAGTCATCTTCAGCGTTATCAGATGAAGAGATCGACCGTATGGTGAAAGATGCTGAAGCGAACGCAGAAGCAGATAAAAAACGCCGTGAAGAAATCGATACACGTAACGAAGCGGATCAGATGGTCTTCACTGTAGAAAAAACATTAAAAGACCTTGAAGGTAAAGTGGACGATGCTGAGAAAGAAAAAGCAGAAGCTGCGAAAGAAGAACTGAAGAAAGCCCTTGAAGGTAATGACATCGAAGACATCAAAACGAAAAAAGATGCGCTGAATGAAATCATTCAGGCTTTATCAATGAAGCTGTATGAACAGATGGCTCAAGAGCAACAGGCTCAGGGTGAAGCAGCACCTCAGGATGATGTAGTGGATGCTGATTTTACAGAAGTAAAAGATGACGATAAAAAATAATAGCTGCCTCTAAAAAGTCAAAGTCAATTTATTGACTTTGACTTTTTCTGTAACAGCGGAAAAGGAGAATGACGAGTGGCAAAAAGAGATTATTATGAAGTGCTGGGATTATCAAAAGGCGCTTCAAAAGATGAAATAAAAAAAGCATACAGAAAACTGTCTAAAAAATATCATCCGGATATCAACAAGGAAGAAGGCGCAGACGAGAAGTTCAAGGAACTTTCAGAAGCCTATGAAGTGTTAAGCGATGACCAGAAGAAGGCGCAGTATGACCAGTTCGGGCATGCTGGCATGGGTCAGGGCGCAGGTTTCGGCGGCGCGGACTTCGGTGGCGGCTTCGGCGGCTTTGAAGATATTTTCAGCTCATTCTTCGGCGGCGGTGCCAGACGTGATCCAAATGCACCGAGAAAAGGGAATGACCTGCAATACCAGATGGACATCGATTTTAAAGAGGCTGTCTTCGGTGCGAATAAAGAAATTAAAGTCCGTAAAGAAGTCGTGTGTGACACATGTGACGGCTCTGGTGCGAAGCCGGGTACTGAAGTAAAACGCTGCTCGACATGTCACGGGCGCGGTCAGGTCGGCGTCGAACAGGAGACACCGTTCGGCCGTATCCGGACAGAGCGACCTTGTCCGGACTGTCAGGGAACAGGTAAGGAATACGAGGAGAGATGTACAGACTGTCGCGGTACCGGCGTAAAAGTAAAAGACGTCACAATCGATGTCACTATTCCTGCCGGCGTTGACAACGGTCAGCAGATACGTGTAGCAGGACAAGGGGAGCCAGGTATCAACGGCGGACCAGCCGGAGATCTCTATGTCGTCTTCCGGGTAGCTGAACATCCTGACTTTGACCGTGACGGCGATGATATCTTCTATAATCTTAAACTATCATTTGCACAGGCTGCGCTCGGTGATGAGATTGAAGTACCGACCTTAGACAGCCGCGTCAAGCTGACGATTCCTGCTGGAACACAGACAGGGAAACGCTTCCGTCTGAAAGACAAAGGGGTGCAGAATGTCCACGGCTACGGCAAAGGAGACCTTTACGTCACGGTGACTGTTGTAACACCTACGAAGATGACAGACCATCAGATTGAACTGCTGCGTGAATTCGCTGAAATTGATGGTGAAGAGCTGAATGAACAGAATGATAATTTCTTCGAAAAAACAAGACGCTTCTTCAGAGGAGAATAAACATGGATTATAAAGAGATCACGCTGATGATCAATCATGAAGTCGAGCCTTTTATTGCAGAGATTCTCAATGAACTGGGTGCAAACGGGGTCGTCATCGAAGATAGTCTGGAGCTGCAGAAAGGGCGGATTGAAACGTTCGGTGAAATCTATGAACTGAATCCGGCAGATTATCCTGAGCAAGATGTGCGGGTCAAATGCTACTACAGTGAATATGATTACAAGGATGAGCTGCTTTCTGAAATAGAGAAGGCCGTGAGAGCCCTGCAGGATGTAGAAGTGACACGTTTTGAAATAGAGACGGCTGATATCAAGGACGAGGACTGGGAGAATGAATGGAAGAATCATTTTCATGCATTCAAGGCCTCTGAACGCTTTACGGTTGTGCCGAGCTGGGAAGATTATCAGCCGGCAGATGACGAAGAGATCATTCATTTAGATCCGGGTATGGCTTTCGGTACAGGCGATCATGCGACGACTTCTATGTGTCTGCGGCTTGTCGAGGAATATGTGAAGCCTGGTATGTCCGTCATCGACGTCGGTACGGGTTCAGGTATCTTAAGTATCGCCGCACATCGTATGGGTGCAGCACCTATTCGTGCGGTTGACCTCGATAAAGTCGCGGTGAGAGTCGCTGAGGAGAACTTTAGAATCAATCACTGCGCTGACGCGATCGAGACCGATACCGGCAATCTTCTGGTCGGTGAAACAGAGAAACGTGATGTCGTCATCGCTAACATCCTCGCCCATATTGTTGATTTAATGATAGATGATGCCTTTACGCTCTTAAATGATGAAGGACTCTTCATTGCGTCAGGCATCATTGAGGAAAAAGAACAGATGATTACTGAGCATATGACTGAAGCAGGCTTTTCAATCAGAACAATCAGACGCGAAAAAGGCTGGGTAGCCATCCTCGCAGAGAAGGCCTAGCCATGCAGCGTTATTTTCTGGAGGAGTCGGCTGAAGTAGGCAGAACATTTGTCATCGATGCAAAAGAGGATGTCCACCATATTAAAAATGTGATGAGGCAGCAGCCAGGAGACGCACTGGTCATTAACTTTACGGACGGCACCTATCAAGCCACGATAGAGGAACTGTCGGAGAAAGTGTGGGTGCGGGTCACTGAGAAACTTGAACTTGATACAGAGCTTCCGGTTCATATCACAATAGCCAGCGGTCTTCTCAAAAATGATAAATATGAATGGATGCTGCAGAAAGCGACCGAATTAGGGGCGAGCCAGTTCCTGCCGTTTCAAGGCGAATTTTCTGTCGTCAGATGGGATGCGAAAAAAGCGGATAAAAAGCTTGAACGTTACCGTAAAATTATTAAAGAAGCAGCTGAACAGAGTTACCGTCAGCAGCTGCCGGTTATCGAGTTCACGTCTCAGCTGGCCGAGTTAAACGGCCGGTTTGATCATATGATCATCGCGTATGAAGAAAGTGCGAAGCATCATGAGCAGCAAGCATTCAAGCAGGCTGTCAGCCGGTTCCGTCGAGGTGACCGTGTGCTTCTGGTCTTCGGACCTGAAGGCGGTCTGAGCCCGAAGGAAGTGGCGATGCTTGAAGGTATAACGGCCGGTCTCGGTCCCCGGATTCTGCGGGCTGAAACAGCGCCGCTTTATGCACTATCAGCCATCAGTTACCATATGGAGCTACTGGATTAAAAGGCAGGATTCAGCTGAGTCCTGTCTTTTCTGGTGTCGGCCACTTGATTTTCAGCGGAGAAAAATAGTAAAATGTTAAGGTTATCGAAAAGCCGAGTGATAAATAGAAATTTGAAATAAAGAGGTGGACATTATGTCAACAGTTGCATTCCATACATTGGGCTGTAAAGTGAATCATTATGAGACAGAAGCCATCTGGCAGCTCTTCAAGGATGACGGTTATGACCGTGTAGATTTTGAGACAAATGCCGATGTCTATGTCATCAATACGTGTACTGTAACGAATACAGGCGATAAAAAAAGCCGGCAGGTCATCCGTCGTGCAATCCGTCGTAATCCAGATGCAGTCATCTGTGTAACAGGGTGTTATGCTCAGACATCACCCGCAGAAATTATGGACATTCCCGGTGTCGATATCGTCGTAGGCACACAGGACCGCCACAAAATGCTGCCTTATATCGAGGAGTTCAAGACAGCACGTCAGCCGATCAACGGCGTGACCAATATTATGAAGAATCGGACATATGAAGAACTTGATGTCCCTTATTTTACAGACAGAACACGTGCATCCCTTAAGATTCAGGAAGGCTGCAATAACTTCTGTACCTTCTGTATCATCCCATGGGCCCGCGGTCTCATGCGTTCCCGTGATCCGAAGGAAGTCGTCAGACAAGCAAGCCAGCTTGTGGATGCCGGCTATCAGGAGATTGTTTTGACAGGGATTCATACCGGCGGCTACGGGGAAGATCTGAAGAACTACAATCTCGCGCAGCTGCTGCGTGACCTTGAACAGATTGAAGGTCTGAAACGTATTCGGATCTCCTCTATTGAAGCGAGTCAGCTGACAGATGAGGTCATTGATGTCATTGATCAGAGCGAGAAAGTCGTGCGTCATCTGCATATCCCGCTTCAATCAGGCAGTGACACCGTCCTGAAACGGATGCGCCGGAAGTATACGATGGCTCATTTCTCTGAGCGGCTGCAGAAGCTCCATGCCATTATGCCAGGACTCGCTGTGACGAGTGATGTGATTGTCGGCTTCCCGGGAGAGACTGAGGAAGAATTCATGGAAACCTATCGCTTCATTGAATCGCATAAATTCTCTGAACTGCATGTCTTTCCCTATTCAATGCGTACCGGAACTCCGGCAGCCCGCATGACGGACCAGATTGATGAAGACATTAAAAATAACCGTGTCCATCAGCTGATCAGCTTATCCGATCAGCTTGCTAAAGAATATGCAAGCAAGTTTGAAGGGGAAGTACTGGAAGTCATTCCGGAGGAAAAAGGTTCGGCTGATGGTCAGCTCATCGGTTATACAGATAATTATCTCAAAGTTCAGTTCGAAGGCAGCGAAACACTAATCGGTGAGCTGGTTAAAGTGAAGATCACGGAGGCGGGTTATCCCGTGAATCACGGTCAGTTTGTCAAGGTCATGCCGAAGGTGCAGACTGTCGCAGCAGCTGGCAGATAAATTCACTATTGACCAGTTAAAACGAGTATATTATAATATTTGAGTACATAGTTATCTATGTTTAATTAGTTCCGCTGATATTTGGAGGGAGGGAAATTTAATGTCTAAAACAGTTGTTCGTAAAAACGAATCTATTGAAGATGCTTTACGTCGTTTCAAACGTACAGTTTCTAAAAGTGGTACGATTCAAGATGCTCGTAAACACGAATTCTACGAAAAACCAAGTGTTAAACGTAAAAAGAAATCAGAAGCTGCACGTAAACGTAAATTCAAATAATATTTGATCTCCCTCAAATATTATCTATAGATAAGCACAGGCTGACGCCTGTGCTTTTTTGTTACCTTAAAGTTTTCTTAAATTTTTTTGTAATTGTTATAAGATATTTCCACATCATGTATAATAAGGGCAAGGAGGTGGCTTTTTGTCGTTCACATCATATGAGATGATACTTCTGATATTGATGGTTGTCATTTTTTTATCGGCTGTTGCTCAGTTGTTTTCATCCAGACTCTCTGCTGCTGGCATCATCCTGCTCTTCGCCTGTGCAGGATTTGTCATCATGACAGGAATGACCGGTGAGCTGGAAATGATCTCAGTGATCCTGTTTGTCACAGGTGTCATTTTAATGATACTGGAGTTATTTGTGATTGGTGCTGTTCTGGGGATATTGGGAGCGCTCATGGTCTTCAGCAGTTTCCTCCTCATCGGCGAAGATATTTCAATGATGGCAGTTTTCCTCGCAGTCAGTCTGGCATCAGCATTATTGGAGTGGATAGTGATGGTCAAATTTTTTGGTAAATCTATTCCGCTCTTCAGAAACGTAATACTGACGGATTCAACGTCAAAGGAAGCAGGCTATTCCTCACATGATGACAGAAGTCACCTTGTAGGTCAGATTGCGCTGACGATGACACCGCTGAGACCGTCTGGCATTATAACTTTTGAAGGCAAGCGGATAGACGCAGTCAGTGAAGGGTCCTTCATCGACAAAGACCGGGAAGTCAGAATTATTTTAGTCGAAGGGACCCGAGTTGTCGTCAGAGCATTATAGTAGAAGGAGTGTTTAGAATGGAATGGATAGCATTGCTTATTATTTTAGGACTTGTTTTAGTGTTCCTGATGGTATTGTTCACCTTTGTTCCTGTCGGTCTATGGATTTCAGCCCTGGCAGCAGGCGTTAAAGTCGGTATCGGGACGTTGGTCGGTATGCGGTTACGGCGTGTATCTCCGCGTCGTGTCATTGACCCGCTGATTAAAGCGCATAAAGCCGGTCTGCACTTAACGACCAATCAGCTTGAGTCCCACTATTTAGCGGGTGGGAATGTGGACCGCGTGGTCGACGCGATTATTGCAGCGCAACGTGCCGACATCAACCTGCCTTTTGAAAGAGGCGCGGCGATTGACCTTGCCGGCCGTGACGTACTGGAGGCAGTCCAGATGTCGGTTAACCCTAAAGTGATTGAAACACCCTTTATCGCCGGTGTGGCCATGAACGGGATTGAAGTGAAAGCGAAAGCTAGAATCACAGTACGGGCTAATATTGAAAGACTCGTCGGTGGGGCGGGGGAAGAGACAATCGTCGCCCGTGTCGGTGAAGGGATTGTCTCTACCATCGGCTCAAGTCAGTCCCATACTTCAGTACTTGAAAATCCGGATATGATCTCGCAGACGGTTCTGGGGAAGGGACTGGACTCCGGTACGGCCTTTGAAATTCTGTCAATCGATATAGCGGATGTCGATATCGGCAAGAATATCGGTGCTGACCTGCAGACAGAGCAGGCGATGGCAGACAAGAACATCGCTCAGGCCAAAGCAGAGGAACGCCGTGCAATGGCTGTCGCTCAGGAGCAGGAGATGAAAGCCCGCGTCCAGGAAATGCGCGCGAAAGTAGTGGAGGCGGAAGCAGAAGTACCGCTTGCGATGGCTAAGGCACTGCAGGAAGGCAATATCGGAGTCATGGATTACTATAACCTGAAAAATATCGAATCAGATACAGGGATGCGCAACGCCATCAACAAGTTGACGGATCAAGGTGAGCAGACGCCACCTAGAAAGTAGGTGGACGCGATGTCAATAGGAACGATTATTTTCATCATCGGGATTATTATCACAATCGGCCAGTCAGTCGTAGAGAAGATGGGCAAGAAGGAAGACGTCAAGCCTGTCATCAGTAAACTGCAGGACTTTGAACAGCGCGTGCAGCAGAACATCCATAAGCAATCTGAGACGTATCAGGCTGCTCAGAGGAGGGCTCAGGAAGTCATTCAAGAAGTTTCTCCGGCGAGTGGACTTCGCCAGACGAAGAGTCAAGCAGCGAGACCGAGAAAGGTCGATCAGGTTGAAAAAGTGCTGACTGATACACATCTGACCCCACAACAGAAAGCACATCGGTTAGAAGCGATCAAAAGCCAGGATCTGACGGAGCCGGATAACTTTAAGTTTGAGATAACGAATGAAAATCTGGTCCATAGTCTCATCGTGGCTGAACTGTTAGCACCACCTAAATCGAAAAGGTAAGAGAGCATTCGCTCTCTTTTTTTGTGCTAAAATGGAGAAAAGAGGTGAGCATATGAAATTTCAGAGCCAGGGCAATCCGTTGTTTTATGGTATCACTGTGATACTGATCTCTATGCTTGTATTTTATTATTTCATCAGTTCTTTTCCCATGTTCCTTTTCACTTTTCTTTTGACGGCGCTGTTAATTACCATGCTGCTGAGGGAATACTATATCATCAGCAGTGTACTGACCGTTCATAGAGGTATCGGCCGGATTCAGATCGATATCATGCAGATCGAAGTGCTCAATGTGGCCCTCTACGGCAGCCGGGTAGGTGTCGAAATCTGCTCGAAAGACGCTGATAAAATTGTGGTCTTTCCGGTTGAAACAGAACGTTTCGTCAAGCTGCTGCTGAAGCGTAATCCGAAGATCTATCTACAGAATCAGCAGAACATGGATGCGGTAAGATGCAACTTGTAGTCTGCTATGGTAAATTTAAAGTAATCAATCATAAAGGAGTTTTTGAATGCCACAGACAATTGGTATAGAAGATGTTAATGAAGCGCAGGCCCTTTTAGGTAACCACGATGAACATATCAGTTACCTGGAAGAAGCTTTCAATGTGGAGATTCATACACGTGGCGGTCAGGTGACGGTCAGCGGAGATGAAGAAGACGTTGAAAAAGCTGAGGCTGTCATCGTTAACTTATTGAAGGTGATTCAAAAAGGGATGAACATCTCATTAAAAGATGTCCAGTCAGCTGCCCGGATGGCTGAGAAAGGGACAGTGCACTACTTGACAGATCTCTACGATGAAGAGATAACGAAGGATGCATTCGGCAAGTCTATTCGCGCCAAAACAATGGGGCAACGACTTTATGTGCATCAGATCAAGAAAAATGACCTGGTCTTCGGCATCGGGCCTGCGGGGACAGGGAAGACATTTCTCGCGGTTGTGATGGCGGCTAAAAGTCTGCGTGCAGGCAAGGTCAAGCGTATTGTACTGACACGGCCGGCCGTTGAAGCGGGTGAGTCACTGGGCTTTCTGCCGGGGGATTTGAAGGAGAAGGTGGATCCTTATCTCCGTCCTCTCTATGACGGTCTCCATCATGTTCTTGGAGCAGAGCAGACAGCACGCCTGATAGAGCGCGGTGTCATTGAAGTTGCGCCGCTTGCCTATATGCGTGGCCGCACACTTGATGATGCCTTTATCATACTCGATGAAGCGCAGAACACGACCCATGCCCAGATGAAGATGTTCTTAACCCGTCTCGGCTTCGGCTCTAAAATGGTCATCACGGGCGATAAGACACAGATCGACCTGCCGAAGAATACGAAAAGCGGCCTGGTTGAAGCTGAAGCCCGCCTCAGCCATGTGCCGGGCATCGCAATCCAGGAATTTGAATCAGCAGATGTTGTCCGCCATCCACTGGTCGGAAAAATAATTAAAGCATATGAAGGTGATGAATAATGCTGACAGTTGAATTTATTGATGAACAACAGACGATTGAACCGGCGTTTCTGCCGGAAGTAGAAGCATTGCTGCAGTTTGCGGCAGAAGAAGAAGGCATCACAGAAGAAGCAGAAGTCGCTGTGTCGTTTGTGACCAGTGAGGAGATCCAGGAGATCAATCGTCAGTACCGCGATAAGGACAGCGTCACAGATGTGATCAGCTTCGCACTCGAAGAAGGTGAGGAGGATTTCGAAGACCCTTCAGAAATCAGAGTGCTAGGTGACATTATTATCTGTATTGAACGTGCCAAAGAACAGGCGCAGGACTACGGCCATTCTTTTGAGCGCGAACTCGGCTTTCTGTCGCTGCATGGATTGCTGCACCTGCTGGGTTACGATCATATGACAGAAGAGGAAGAGAAAATCATGTTCGGGCGTCAGGACGCTATTTTAGCCGCTTACGGGCTGACGCGAGACCGATGATGAAACGCTTTATTTATCCGCTGCAGGGTCTGCTGACTCTGCTGAAGAAAGACCGCAATTTTATTCTGCATTTACTTGCTGCTCTGATTGTCATACTGGCGGGCCTTTTTTTCAGATTGACGACGCTAGAATGGCTGTTCATCATCATTGCCATCTTCACCGTGCTTGTTGCTGAGGTGCTGAATACATCAGTCGAATTTGTGGTGGACCTTGTGACGGAGGACTATCATGAGCTGGCGAAACACGCCAAAGATACCGCTGCATTCGCAGTCGTGCTGGCCAGCTTCATGAGTGCATTGATCGGTCTGATCATCTTTATCCCTTATATATTAATGCTGCTTGCAGCTTAAGGAGGAAATAACATGGAATTTAAACAGGAATGGTACGAAGAAGTAAGAAAAGCGCAGAAGAATGCTTACACCCCTTACTCAAAGTTTAATGTCGGCGCCTATCTGATTGCGAAAGATGGCACGGCATTTCACGGCTGTAATGTAGAAAATGCGGCATACGGCGAAGCTATCTGTGCAGAACGGACAGCCCTGGTCTCAGCAGTTGCGAAGGGCTACCGGCCAGGTGATTTTGCCGCTATCGTAGTGACGACCGATACAGATAAGCCTTCTTCTCCCTGCGGTGCCTGCCGTCAGGTAATCAATGAATTATGTGACGATGACATGCCGGTCTATCTGACTAATCATAACGGTGATGTCATTGAGAGAACAGTAGCAGACTTACTGCCGCTTGGTTTCTCAGGAAAGGATCTGAATTAATGACAGCTTTTAAATCGGGGTTTGTGGCGATTATCGGACGCCCCAATGTAGGAAAATCCACTTTTATGAACCGCGTGCTCGGGCAGAAGGTCGCGATCATGTCCGATAAGGCGCAGACCACACGCAACAAAGTTCAGGGTGTCCTGACGACAGATGACGCCCAGATTATTTTTATCGATACACCCGGCATTCATAAACCGAAGCACGTCCTCGGTGACTACATGATGAAAGTGGCAAAGAATACGCTGCGTGAAGTGGATGCGATTCTCTTTATGGTGAATGTTGAAGAAAGCATCGGCCGCGGTGATGAGTTTATCATCGAGATGCTGAAAAACAGTAAGACACCGGTCTTTCTGGTGCTGAATAAAATCGACCTGATTCATCCGGATGAGCTGATTACAGAGATAGAGAAATACAAAGACTTGCTGCCGTTCGCTGAGATCGTGCCGATTTCCGCCTTACAGGGCAACAATGTTGATACATTAGTTGAGGTGATCAGCGGTTACCTGCCGCCCGGCCCTATGTACTACCCTAAGGACCAGATTTCCGATCACCCGGAACATTTCATCGTCGCGGAACTGATCAGGGAGAAGGCCCTCCATCTGACCAGCCAGGAGATTCCCCATGCAATCGGCGTGAACGTTGAGAAGATGCTCCGGCAGGATGATGACAAGGTGCATGTCGAGGCGACCATCTATGTTGAACGCGACTCTCAAAAAGGCATCGTCATCGGCAAGCAGGGCAAGATGCTGAAGGAAATCGGCATCCGGGCCCGTCAGGATATCGAACGTCTGCTAGGTTCAAAAGTCTATCTTGAACTATGGGTAAAGGTTCAGAAAGACTGGCGCAATAAGCCGAACTTCATCAGACAGATCGGTTATCGTGAAGACGAGTATTAATGCTGAATAAAGTGAATGGCATCGTCTTAAGACGGGTTCCTTACGGTGATTCTCATTTAATTATTACTTTTCTTGCCGAACATGGCCGTAAAATTGCAGTGATGGCAAGAAATGCACGCAAATCCAAGAAATGGGGTTCATCACTCGACCTGTTTTATGAGAACCTGTTTATTTTCTCACAGTTCAAGGGGATGGGGACACTGACCTCTGTCGATACATTTAACAGTCATTATGCACTTAGAAATGACCTCTACTCATTGACCTATGCCCAGTATATTGCCGAGCTGATTGACCGGTCGCTTGATGAGGAGGATGAGAACAGGTTCTGTTATACGCTGCTCAAGTTTGGACTGGATAAGATTTCTGAGGGACATGATCCGGCTGTCATCGCGCTCATTGTCAGTCTCAAAATGATGCGATTATATGGTTATCAGCCTAATTTCAATAGGAGTGAAATCGACCAGTCAACTGATGCGCAGGCTTTCACTGCTTATTCGTTTAAATATAACAGTGTTCTCACAGCGGGGCAGCTTGCACAGGATATTCACGCGATTCCCGTCTCAAGTCGAGCACTTTATGTATTGAACCTGTTCATCCATCTGCCGCTGGAGCAGTTCAGTCAGATCAATATCAACAAGGACACGATTAAAGAGATGGAGCGCCTGGTCTTCAAGATGTATGATGAGTATACAGGTGTCTATCTGAAATCACGTAAAATACTTGAACAGCTCTAAAAAGAACGTCAGACTTTTATAGTCTGACGTTCTTTTCGGTTAAAATTTAATTTTTTCACTTAAGAAGTGCTTCACTTCTGAGATCGGCATGCGAATCTGTTCCATTGTATCACGGTCGCGGACAGTGACTTGATGATCTTCCAGAGAATCGAAATCAAATGTAATGCAGTATGGAGTACCGATTTCATCCTGACGACGGTAGCGTTTCCCGATTGACTGACTTTCATCAAAGTCGATGTTGAAATCTGCACTCAGTTCCTCAAAAACTTTCAAAGCATCTTGAGACAGTTTTTTGCTGAGCGGCAGAATCGCTGCTTTATAAGGTGCAAGAGCTGGGTGGAAACGCATAACAGTACGTGTATCATCACCTTCCAGTTTTTCTTCAGTATAGGCATCGCATAGGAAAGCGAGCGTCACACGATCCGCACCGAGAGAAGGCTCGATGACATACGGTAAATATTTTTCATTTGTCTCTGGGTCATGGTATGTGAAGTCGTCGCCTGAATGTTCCATATGTTTTCTCAGGTCGAAATCTGTACGGCTCGCAATACCCCATAATTCACCCCAGCCGAACGGGAATTTATATTCGATGTCTGTTGTCGCATTTGAATAGTGAGACAGCTCATCTTCATCGTGATCACGAAGCTTGGTGTTTTCTTCTTTGATGCCGAGTGTTTTCAGCCAGTTCGCTGCGAAATCTTTCCAGTAGTTCTGCCATTCGATTTCTGTTCCGGGTTTGCAGAAGAATTCAAGTTCCATCTGTTCAAATTCACGTGTACGGAAAGTGAAGTTACCGGGTGTGATCTCATTACGGAATGACTTACCGATCTGACCGATACCGAACGGCAGCTTTTTACGCATTGAACGCTGCACATTCTTATAGTTGACGAAGATACCTTGTGCGGTCTCAGGACGTAGGAAGATTTCGTTTGTTGAATTCTCAGTGACACCCTGGAATGTCTTGAACATCAGGTTGAACTGACGGATATCTGTCCAGTTCGCCGTCCCGGATTCTGCACATACGATACCTTTCTCATCGATGAACTGCTTCATCTCCTCAAAGCTCATACCGTCAGCGATAAAATGTTCATCACCTTGAGCATGCATGTAGTCTTCAATCAGTTTATCAGCACGATAACGGATTTTAGAGTCCTTATTATCAATCATCGGATCATTGAAGTTTGCAAGGTGGCCGCTTGCTTCCCATGTCTTAGGATTCATCAGAATAGCCGCATCCAGTCCGACGTTATAAGGCGACTGCTGGATAAACTTCTGCCACCATGCTTTTTTGACGTTGTTCTTCAGTTCAACGCCGAGTGGGCCGTAGTCCCAGGTGTTTGCAAGACCGCCGTAGATCTCACTCCCTGGAAATACAAAGCCGCGATGTTTTGCTAATGCTACGATTGTTTCCATGTTTGTCATAATAAATACCTCCTGTAATTTTAGCGGATAAAAAAAGTCCCAAGGCCAAGGCCTTGGGACGAGTATATTTTACCCGCGGTTCCACCCAAATTAGTGTTTCCACTCATCTTTACTATTCAACTCATCAGGCCAATTCAGTGTTAAGCTTGCACCATCCTTAACTCGCTTACAAAGAATATATCATGTTTTTTTATAGAGGACAATATTTATGTCGATTGATTGTTTTTAACGCATTTAAGTCGTATAATATATTTATCTAATTATGTCTTAATAGGGGTGCTGACTATCGAACTGAACACAAGGCAGAATAAAATACTGCAAATCGTTAAAAACAATGGCCCCATCACCGGTGAGAAGATAGCTGAACAGCTCAGTCTAACTCGTGCGACTTTAAGACCGGACCTCGCGATTCTGACCATGGCAGGTTACCTGGATGCAAGACCGCGCGTCGGTTATTTCTATACGGGTAAGTCCAGTACACAGCTGTTATCAGAATCCATCAAGAAATTTTATGTCAAAGATTTTCAATCACTGCCTTCCTTAATCAAGGAAGACGTTTCTGTTTATGAGGCCATCACCAAGATGTTTCTCGATGATGTCGGTACTTTATTTATTCTGAATGAAGCGAATGAACTGGTGGGCATCTGTTCAAGGAAAGATTTACTGAGAGCGACCATGGGCGGACAGGACGTCCATGCGACACCTGTCAATATCATCATGACGCGCATGCCGAATATCGCGGTGGTCTTTCCGGATGACCTCTTATTGTATGCAGCCAATCTGCTCATCGACCGGGAGATCGATTCGCTGCCTGTCGTCACGCAGAAAGGCTCGGCTTTTGAAGTGACGGGCCGCATTACGAAAACAACCATCACACGTGCCTTTGTCGCACTGATAGAAGATGAATAGGAGACACATTATGGATGAAATCAGATTGATCATTGCCTCAGACTCTGTCGGTGAAACAGCTGAACTTGTCACGAAAGCATGCACTTCGCAGTTCAATCAGTTTGGTAAGGCACTTGACACTGTCAGATTACCTTACATTGAAACACCTGAAAATGTTGATGAAGTGATCTCTATAGCCAAAGAACAGCAGTCCATTGTTATCTATACGCTCGTCAAGCCGGCGATCCGCCAGTATATGAAGGAGCAGCTGGAAGCAAATCAATTAAAACACGTGGATATCATGGGACCGCTCATGACTATTCTGACGGAAGAATTGAATGAACAGCCGTTAAATGAGCCGGGCATGGTGCATAAGCTCGATGAGGATTACTTCAAGAAAATTGAAGCGATAGAATTCGCGGTTAAATATGATGACGGCCGCGATCCGAGAGGTCTGACAAAGGCGGACATCGTGCTGATCGGTGTATCGAGAACCTCGAAAACACCGCTTAGCCAGTACCTCGCGCATAAACGATATAAAGTGATGAACGTACCTCTTGTACCGGAAGTTGATCCACCGGAGCTGCTATTTAAAATCGATCCGGCTAAATGTATCGCACTTAAAATCGATCCCGAGAAACTGAATGCCATTCGTAAGGAAAGGCTGATGCAGCTGGGCTTAAACGATGATGCCAGCTATGCACAGGATCAGCGTATACATGAAGAGCTCGCTTACTTCGAGAAAATCGTTTCAAGAATCGACTGTCCAGTGATTGACGTCTCAAACAAAGCGATAGAAGAAACCGCGAATGAAATCATTAAGATCGTCACAGCAAGAAGTAGTTCTAAGTAAGTAGGTGACACATTGCAAATCAATCAGGAAATAATCAATGAAATCAGAGAGAAAAATGATATTCTCAGTCTGGTCAGCCAATATGTGAAACTTGAAAAAAGGGGACGAAACTATGTCGGTTTATGTCCCTTTCATGATGAAAAAACCCCGTCATTTTCAGTCTCACCTGAAAAACAGATCTGTCATTGCTTCGGTTGTAAAAAAGGAGGCAATGTTTTTCAGTTTTTAGAGCAGATTGAGAATATCTCATTTGTCGAGGCGGTCAGACGTCTCGGTGAAAATGTAGGTATAGAAGTAGCAGGTGAACAGAAGGTCGTTGTCGCGAATGACAACATGAAGATGATTGAGATGCATGAACTGCTGCGTGATTATTATCATTATGTGCTTAAAGCGATCAAAGAAGCAGAGCCCGCCCTCCAGTATCTTTATGACCGCGGCTTTACTGATGAACTGATCAATCAGGAGAAAATAGGCTACAGTCCCGATATCAGTCACTTTGCTAATGACTTTCTCGAAAAAAGAGGATATGATAAAGCACTCGCTTATGAAGCGGGCCTCTTGTCCCGAAACGAGGAGAATTTCACTTACTACGACAGATTCCGCGACAGAATCATGTTTCCCATCAACAATGCACAAGGCCACACGGTAGGTTTTTCCGGCAGGACTTATAAGGATCAGCAGCCGAAATATCTGAACAGTCCTGAGACCCCGATATTCCAGAAAAGACAGCTGCTCTATCATCTGGATGTTGCACGCAAATCTATCCGCAAGCAGGATGAGGTGCTGCTACTGGAAGGCTTCATGGATGTCATTAAGGTGAACCAGGCGGGTCTGACCAACGCTATCGCGACGATGGGTACGGCACTCAGCCGGGAGCATCAGCTGCAGCTGAAAAAGCTCGCGGATAATATTACGCTGATGTTTGACGGCGATCATGCAGGGGTCGAAGCGACCTTAAGCGTGGGTGAGTCCCTTCTGAGCGCCGGCAGTAATGTATATGTCGTACCGCTCCGTAAAGACATGGACCCCGATGAGATGATCAGGGAGATGGGACGGGAACGGTTTATCAATTATGTGGAGCATAATAAGATCGCTTTTGTCAGCTTCAAAATGAGACAGATGACCCATGAAGTGGCTTCAAATGATCTGATTTATGAGCAGAAGCTCAATGAAGTGATGCACAATATCGGCCTGATCAAATCTCCCACCTTGCGCAAAAAAATATTGCATGAAGCAAGCGAATTGTTTAAAGTGGACTTTGACAGTCTTAATTTTGAGGTTTCCAAATATATCCCAAAACGTGAACAAGTGGTAACCGGGCCTGTTCAGCAGGTGTCATATTCCAAGCAGGAGCGCGCTGAACGGACGGTGCTGAAGCATTTCTTCATGGACAAGATGTTATTTACGAAGATGCAGGATGCACTGACGGTCCATCACTTTAAAAAGCCTGCGCATCAGGCGATATATCAGGCGCTAACAGGGTATTATACTACGGAGGATGAATTTCATATCAGTCAGTTTCTTTCAGGGATAAATGCTGAAGCACATAGTGACGTTATCTCTATAGACGACATGATGATCAATGAGCATCCTTCAATCGAGGAGATAAATGACTATATATATGTGATTCACGCGCAGCAGGAGGAACGTCGAACGCTTCAGGAACTGAAACAAGCATTGAAACAGGCTGTAGCGGAAGGCGATATAGACAACAGAAATCGTCTTATGCAGCAGATTATTATATTGAACCGACAGAAAAAGCAGTCGTGATATTAGGAGGCAACGTGTATGGCAGTTAAGAAAACCGTAGCAGATGTTGCTCTTTCATTAGAGCAGATTAAGGCACAGTTAATAGAGACGGGTAAAAAGAATGGTCAGCTCAGCCATGAGGAGATTGCAGATAAGCTGCAGAACTTCGACATGGATGCAGATATGATGGATGAGTTCTTTGATACTATCACTGAAAATGACATTACTTTAATCAATGAAAAAGATGCCCAGGATACAGATGAAAAACTCAACCTGAATGATTTATCAGCGCCGCCAGGGGTGAAAATCAATGATCCGGTCCGTATGTATTTAAAGGAGATCGGCCGTGTGAACCTGTTAAGTGCAGCAGAAGAAATTGAACTCGCTAAAAGAATTGAACAAGGTGATGAAGAAGCGAAAGCACGGCTTGCTGAAGCGAACTTACGTCTTGTTGTCAGCATCGCTAAACGTTATGTCGGCCGTGGCATGCTGTTTCTTGACTTAATTCAGGAAGGTAATATGGGTCTCATCAAAGCGGTAGAGAAATTTGACTTCACTAAAGGATTCAAATTCTCCACTTATGCGACGTGGTGGATCCGTCAGGCGATCACGCGTGCCATTGCCGACCAGGCCCGTACCATTCGGATTCCTGTTCATATGGTGGAAACCATCAATAAACTCATCCGTGTACAGCGTCAGTTACTGCAGGATTTAGGTCGCGATCCTTCACCGGAAGAAATCGGTGAGGAAATGGATCTGCCACCTGAAAAAGTCAGAGAAATTCTGAAGATTGCCCAGGAACCTGTCTCACTGGAGACGCCTATCGGTGAAGAAGATGACTCTCATTTAGGTGATTTTATCGAAGACCAGGACGCTCAGAGTCCGGCAGATCACGCTGCCTATGAGCTGCTGAAAGAACAGCTGGAGGATGTGCTTGACACATTGACTGACCGTGAGGAGAACGTGCTGCGTCTACGCTTCGGCCTTGATGACGGACGCACGCGCACGCTTGAAGAAGTGGGGAAAGTCTTTGGCGTGACACGTGAACGTATCCGTCAGATTGAAGCGAAGGCACTGCGTAAACTTCGCCATCCATCAAGAAGTAAACGGCTCAAAGACTTTATGGATTAAAATTGTGAAAAGACTTTGACAATGCGCATTTTTAATATAAAATAGATATGTATATGGTCACTATAAAGGGAGGTAAAATTTAATGAATCGTAATCCAGTTGTTCCATTCATTTTAATCCTACTTATGGGCGTAGGTTTAATTTTCTTCATGTCAGCTCAAGCAGCTAATCAAGAAAAAGAAAATGCTGAAGGTGGAGAAGGTGGCGCAAAAACTGAACAGAAGTTTGATGCAGCAGCTTTCGCTAAAGATAACTGTACTTCTTGTCACGGTCAGAACCTTGAAGGTGCAATGGGTCCAAAATTAGCAGGCAACACCAAAAAACCTGAAGAAATGAAAAAAATCATTCGTGAAGGTAAAGGTGCAATGCCGGCTCATGATGAGTCAGTTATTGCTGATAAAGACCTTGATACACTCGTGAAGTACTTAAAAGAAGCAAAATAATAAAACTAAAAAAATCTTTTGCCGCGGCAAAAGATTTTTTTGTTAGGAGTATTCTATGATTGGGACAAGACTTATGAAAGTAGCAGACTATGTAACAGGGACGTCAGTGGCAGATATCGGTTCAGATCACGCCTATCTGCCCATCTATCTGGTAGAGCAGCAGAGAATAGAGCGGGCAGTAGCAGGTGAGGTGGTCGAAGGTCCGTTTCAGGCGGCGGTCCGCAATGTCCGGAGTGAAGGCCTCGCTGACAAGATTCAGGTGCGTCTGGGCTCAGGACTGGAAGTCATCGACAGCGGTGAAGTCGATTGCATCACCATCTGTGGGATGGGCGGCCCTTTAATCAGTGATATTCTGCTGAGCGGTCGTGCAAAGCTTGCCTCGAGACCCCGGCTGATTCTGCAGAGCAATATTCATTCAGAGGCGGTCAGACAGGCCTTGCAGACGCTTGGCTACAAGATTATCGCTGAAGATATCCTCAAGGAGAAAAAGCATATCTATGAGATCATTGTTGCTGAGGAGGGTGTGATGTCACTGACAGAAGCGGAAATGAAGTTCGGTCCCTTGCTGCTGCAGGAACAGTCAGAGACGTTCAACGAAAAATGGCAGAAGGAATACCGGCATCTCACTGCTATTCTTGAGACGATTAAAGAACTACCCGCACAGTATAAGAAAAAAGAGGAGATCGAAAGACAGCTGCAACTTTATCAGGAGGTGATCCATTTTGCAGATTAGAGAGCTTTTAGGAAAGATTGATGCTGAGATTCCTTTCAGTAAAGCAGAAAGCTGGGATAATGTCGGACTTTTAATCGGTGATATGTCGAGTGAAGTGACAGGTATCCTGACGACACTCGACTGTACACTCGAAGTCGTGCAGGAAGCAGTAGCGAAGCACTGTAACACCATCATCGCCCATCATCCGCTTATTTTCTCCGGCATCAAAAGAATTGAGAATAAAGGCTACGGCGCTGTGATCCATGCTCTGATTAAAAACGATATTCAGCTGATTGCCATGCATACGAATCTGGATGCATATAATAGAGGGGTCAGCGCCATGATTGCTGACAAAATCGGGCTGACAAAGCAGCAGATTCTGCTGCCGGCTGAGCGGGAGATGGCTAAGCTGCAGATCTTTGTGCCACATGAACATGCAGAGCCATTGAAACGAGCACTGGCAGAAGCTGGTGTCGGCCGGATCGGTGATTACAGCGACTGCTTCTTCCAGCTGGAAGGACAAGGCCAGTTCAGACCGAATGAATCAGCTTCGCCTTATATAGGCACGAGCAATCAGCTTGAAGTGGTGGATGAGATCAAGCTTGAATGTGTCTTCGAACCTCATCTGCAGCAGCAAGTGGAAGCGACCATTCATACTGCACATCCTTACGAGGAGCCAGCCTATGATATTTACCGCTTCAAGGTGACGGATCAGTTCGGTACAGGTATCCGCGGAGAACTGGAGCGCGGTATGAAGGCTGAGGAATGGCTGCTGCACGTTAAAGAGCAGCTTGGTATCCAGACGCTCAGAATCATCGGGGACAGCAGTAAAATGATTAGCACCGTCGGCATTATCAGCGGGGCAGGTGTCAGTTATATGAAAGAAGTGGCCGCGACGGGTGTTGACTTATTTCTGACAGGTGATATTAAATACCACGAGGCCCATGATTTATTGATGACAGGTCTTCTGACCGCCGATATCGAGCATTATTCTGAGCAGGTCATGATTGCAGGCCTAAGAGACTTGCTGCAGTCATTTGGCTGCACGCAGGTCGAGGCATCTGAACATGCTACTAATCCATTTAAGGCCATATAAAAAACATTCGTCATTTGACGAATGTTTTTTATAATGTCTGCACGGGTTTCGGATTCTTGATTTTAGGCAGAATCTTCTCAGTCGGTACTGCAGATGCAGCGGGCAGCGGAGCAGGTTCCGCTGGATTGTAGGCCGCGATGAAATCAATGACCTCTTTGACGATAGGCGTCGGTGTCGAGGCGCCGGCAGTCACAGCAACGGTTTGTTTGCCGCTGAGCCATTCTAATTTCAGCTCACTGATGTCAGAGATCCGGTAGGCTTCTGTATGCGCGATTTCCTGGGAGACCTGAGCGAGGCGGTTCGAGTTATTGCTTTTCGGGTCACCGACAACGATCAGAATATCAGCCTGGTCAGCCTGATTCGCTACAGCTTCCTGACGCACCTGTGTCGCGAGACAGATTTCTTTATGAACTTCGATATGCGGAAATTTTTTCTGCAGTTCGACCATCAGATGGGACACATCCCATTGTGACATCGTCGTCTGATTCGTTACAATCAGTTTATGGTCTTTCAGTGCATCATCAAGCGCCATAATATCATTCGTATTCTCAACGAGATGGACAATATCAGGGGCGACGCCGACCGCACCTTCAGGTTCCGGGTGCCCCTTTTTACCGATATAGATGACATGGTAACCGTCCGCCTTTTTGCTGCGGATAAGGGCGTGTGTATTCTCTACATCCGGGCAGGTGGCATCGATGCAGACAAGCCCTTTTTCCTTTGCGCGTTTCTTGACTTCCGGTGAGACACCATGCGCGGTGAAGATGACCGTCCCCGAATCAATCTTCTCAAGAATTTCCAGTCTGTTCGGACCGTCCAGCGTGATAATGCCATCACTTTCAAAAGCATCCGTGACGTGTTTGTTGTGTACAATCATGCCGAGAATATATATAGGACGTGGCAGATTCTTGTCGAGCGACGCATTGCGGGCGATAACCATCGCATCGACAACGCCGTAACAGTAGCCACGAGGTGTAATTTTAACGATATCCATATGGATGACCTCCTTATGTCTTCAGTATAGCAATTTCAACCCGGCAATTAAACTATCTTTAACCTCTACTTTCCGCTATAATACTAAAGATGAAGAAATAAAGGAGGATAACAATGGCTAAACATCCATTTGAAAATTTTGAACTTTCATCTGAATTGATAGAAGCGGTGAAAGATCTTAATTTTGATCAGCCCACTGAAATCCAGAGACGTGTCATTCCGAAACTGATAAGAGGTATAAACTTAATCGGACAATCTCAGACTGGGACAGGAAAATCACATGCGTTCCTGCTGCCGTTGATCGACCGCATTGATCCGTCTGTGCATGAGCCGCAGGTCATCATACTCGCGCCTACGCGTGAACTTGCGAAGCAGCTGTACGATGCAGCACAGCATCTGCTGAGCTTTAAGGCAGAAATCAAAGCAGGGCTTTATATCGGTGGCACGGATAAACAGAAAGACATCCAGAAATCTAAAATTGAACCTCAGCTGATCATCGGCACGCCGAACCGCATCAATGATATGGCAGAAGAGTATGCCCTGAAACTGCACCTTGCCAAGTCCATCGTTATTGATGAAGCGGATTTAATGATTGACCTTGGCTTCATGCCGATGGTTGACTCAATTGCCGCGCGTCTCGGGGAAGATGCACAGATCGCAGTCTTCTCAGCAACGATACCGAAAGCACTCCATCCTTTCCTGAACAAATATTTGACGCAGCCGGAATTCGTCGAGATTGACCCGATGGAGAAGACGAATAAAAATATTGAGTTTTTCCTTATTCCGACTAAATCAAACGATAAAAAAGAAAAACTTGTTGAAGTGATGTCGACCATCAATCCTTATCTCTGTATCATTTTTGCCAACAGCCGGGAACGTGCTGATGAAGTGCTGAATTATCTGGCAGAGCAGGGCATCAAGGCAGGTATTATTCACGGCGGATTAACGCCTCGGGAACGCGTCCAGCAGATGAAACGTATCAAACAGCTGGATTTCCAGTTTGTCGTGGCGTCAGACCTTGCTTCACGTGGGATTGATATTGAAGGCGTCAGCCATGTCATCAACTATGATATCTCGCAGGACATTGATTTCTTTACTCACCGCGTCGGACGAACAGGCCGTGGTAATTATAAAGGGACTGCGATTACACTCTATACACCTGAAGAAGAAGATCTCATCAATCAGATTGAGAAAAAAGGATTCACTTTCATCCATGCTGATACAAAATCAGGTGAACTGAAGGAAATCAAGGACCGCACACAGCGTTCCGGACGTAAGAAACAGGAAGACAATATCGAACAGAAGCTGAAACATAAAGTGAAAAGCAAAAAGAAGGTGAAGCCGGGTTATAAACGGAAATTCCGTTATGAGCTGGATCAGCTTAAACGTAATGAGAAGAAATCATTTGCAAAGCGACGTAATAAAGAAGCACGTAAGAAATAGGAGGATAGTCGATGCTTATAGGTTCACATGTGTCGATGAGTGGGAAAAAAATGCTGCTTGCGGCAGCGGAAGAAGCAGCATCATACGGTGCCTCCACTTTTATGATCTATACAGGGGCACCGCAGAACACAAGAAGAAAACCGGTGGAGGACTTGAATATTGACGCAGGTCTGACACATATGAAGGCAAATGGACTGTCCGACATCGTCGTCCACGCACCTTACATCATCAACATTGCCAACACCGTTAAACCTGAAGTCTTCGGACTGGGCGTCGAATTCCTGCAGAAGGAGATTGAACGGACAGAAGCGCTCGGTGCCAAGGATATCGTGCTGCATCCAGGGGCTCATGTCGGTGCGGGTGAAGAGGCCGGCATCCAGAAAATTATCGAAGGCCTGAACGAAGTGCTGACCAATCAGAATGATGTACGTATCGCACTTGAAACGATGGCGGGCAAAGGCTCTGAATGCGGCAAGACATTTGAAGAACTGGCCCAGATAATAGACGGCGTCAATCATAATGAAAGATTATCGGTCTGCTTCGATACGTGTCACGTTCATGATGCAGGTTATGATATCGTGAATGACTTTGACGGTGTCTTAGCAGAGTTCGACCGTATCGTCGGGCTTGAGCGTATCAAGGTGGTTCATGTTAATGACAGTAAAAATGTCCGCGGGGCACGTAAAGACCGGCACGCGAACTTCGGTTTCGGTGAAATCGGTTTTGAAGCATTAGAACGTATCGTTAAACATGAAGCTTTCAGCAGCATCCCGAAGATTCTCGAGACCCCGTATGTCGGAGAAGATAAAAAAAATAAGAAGCCGCCTTATCGCTTTGAAATCGATATGATCAAGCGTGGTGACTTCGACCCGTCGTTACTCGAGAAGATAATGGCGCAATAAATTTTTACGCAAGGATGAGATTTCATCCTTGCGTTTTCATTACGATTTACATTAAGATAGATGGTACTGGAAAATAGAGAGGTGACCAATGGAACCTGTATTTGAAGTTAAACATGTGGATTATCGTTATCCGGACAAAAAAGCACTTCAGGATATCAATCTGAAAATTTACCCGGGAGATTTTCTGGCTATCGTCGGACCGAACGGGTCAGGTAAGTCGACACTGCTTAAGCTGATCCTTGGCATTCTGCAGCTCCAGACAGGTGAGATCCTTGTTAACGGAGAACCCTTGAACCAGCAGAAATCAGAGCGGATTGGCTATGTCTCGCAGAAAGCGAATTCTGGCAATACAGGATTTCCTGCGTCTGTGCGAGAAGTCATCTTAAGCGGCTTGATTCAGGAGAAGAAACTGTTTCAGCGCTTTAAGAAAGAAGACCGTGAGCGGGTCAACGATATGATGACGCGCTTAAATATCGGGCATCTGGCTGAAAAGAATATCTCACAATTATCGGGCGGTCAGCAGCAGCGCGTCTTTATAGCAAGAGCGCTGATATCGAACCCGAGCATCTTGATCCTGGATGAACCCACTGTCGGTATTGATGCCAAACATGTCGCAGATTTCTATCAGCTGCTGACGCGACTGAAGTCTGAAGGAATCACCATTCTGATGGTTACGCACGACATCGGTGTCGTTGCTGATACGGCAACTAATGTGGCCTGCTTAAACCAGCATCTGCATTTTCACGGTACAGTCCAGCAGTTTAAATCGCTGGACGAGGTGGAAATCTCTAAGATATACGGCCACCCGATTCAGTTTGTTGACCATAGTCATGACAGGGAGTGTTGTTTATGATCGATGCACTTCTTCACTTTGATTTTATGCGCTATTCATTTCTCTGTGGTATGCTGATCGGTATTCTTGCGCCGTTGATCGGGACGTTTATCGTAGTCAGAAGGTTGTCTCTGATTGCGGATGCGCTCAGTCATGTCACGCTCGGCGGTATTTCGTTTGGTATGCTGGTCGCAAAGTGGCTTGCACCTATCGCCATCAGTCCCATATGGTTCGGCATCCTGTTTTCAGTGACAGGCGCTCTGCTTATTGAAAGACTGCGAA
The DNA here is from genome assembly GCF_030376725.1 of Macrococcus bovicus. Lineage (NCBI taxonomy): Bacteria > Bacillati > Bacillota > Bacilli > Caryophanales > Staphylococcaceae > Macrococcus > Macrococcus bovicus. The sequence continues at coordinate 1,198,169 of NZ_CP128470.1, read as the reverse complement.
GTGTTTATAAGCACTACCAGGAACTGTCGATTCCGATCATTATGTCACTGGGTATCGGTCTCAGCGTTGTCTTTATTTCACTTGCTGATGGCTTTAACCAGGACCTGTTCGGCTACTTATTCGGCAGTATCAGTGCAGTCACACTTGCTGATCTGTTAACAATCGTTGCTATATTCATTATCGTCGTCTTATTTATCTTCCTGCTATATAAAGAGCTGTTTATGCTCTCGTTCGACGAGGAATATGCTCAGATTATCGGTGTTCCTAAATATCTGCATGTTCTTTTCATGCTGATGGTCGCCCTTGTTATTTCGGCCTCTATGCGCATCGTCGGCATTCTGCTGGTCAGCAGTCTGATCACATTGCCCGTTGCAAGTGCGATGAGATTTGCGAGAGGCTACAAGGAACTGATGTTATGGAGTGTCATTTTCGGAGAAGGCTCAGTGATTTTAGGCTTGATTTTTGCTTTTTACCTTAATATCTCACCAGGAGGCGTCATCGTTTTACTCCTCATCGTCATCCTGCTTTGTGCCATTCTTTATCAGAAAAAACGAGAACAAGGAGGAATGCTGGATGAAAACTGAAGAAGCTATCCATATATTAAAAGAGAATGGTTATAAGTATACAGATAAAAGACGTGATATGATTACAATTTTTGCTGAGGCAGACAAATACATCACAGCTAAGCAGGTGCAGCTTGAGATGCATCGGACTTATCCGGGTATTTCATTTGATACTGTCTATCGTAACCTTCATCTTTTTGCGGAACTGGGCATTGTTGAAGCGACAGAATGGAATAATGAAAAGCAGTTCAGACTATCATGTACAAAGCACCATCATCATCACTTTATCTGTGAATCCTGTGGCCAGACAAAAGTGATTGACTACTGTCCGATGGATACATTCAAATCAGAACTGCCAGGTGTTGAAATTAAAAGCCATAAGATTGAAGTCTACGGATTATGTGAAAAGTGCCATTAAAAAAGGAAGCTGTCATCTGACAGCTTCCTTTTTATAATGTCTTCAGTAAAATTTTTGCTTCTTCCCAGGTGTAAACGCGGTGGACATTTGCTGGAAGTTCGCTCTGATTATAGGGGGTATCGAACAGAACGACAGGAATATCAAGTTCACGGTTGATAGCTATGGCATTGTCCAGCTTATCCTCGAAAAAGACATCGACCTGATGCTGTCTTGCCGCTTCAATTTTGTCGTGGCTGCCTGTCAGCTCGATATGATGAAAAGGGACGCCGTGTTTTTCAAACCAGTCAGATGTCACGCGGTCCAGATAACCATAACGAGCGCTGATGTAGAAAAGCTCATATTGTTCCGACCATTCCTTCAGAACGGGGAGGGCCCCCTCAGCGACAGGGGAATGAATGTAAATCTCCTCCTGGTTAGCCATGAACCAGTCATACATCTCTTCAGCTGATTTATTAAGAACGACGCCTAAATCATAAGCTGTAATATCTTCATATTTGATATGGGAACCGAAGGAGCGCTGCAAGTAAGGCACGAGGGCGGTGGGGCAGGTGACTGTTCCATCTATATCAATACCTAGTCGTTTAATTTTTTGCAAGTTCTTCTTCCTGTTTCTTGAAATATTCCTCAGCAAGTTTATCGATCTCTTTCTTGAGTTCTTCCACCATTGTTTCTTCCGGTACTTTACGGACGGTCTTCCCTTTCATAAAGAGCAGGCCTTCTCCTCGTGCACCGGCAATACCGATATCTGCTTCACGTGCTTCACCTGGACCGTTTACGGCGCAGCCAAGGACAGCGACTTTCAGAGGGGCTTTAATCGTTGAAATGTACTCTTCCACTTCGTTGGCGATGGAAATCAGATCGATTTCGATGCGGCCGCAAGTCGGGCAGGAAATCAAAGTCGCAGCATTGCTGGCAAGCCCGAATGACTTAAGCAGTTCTCTCGCCACTTTTACTTCTTCAACAGGATCCGCTGATAATGAGACACGTAATGTGTTACCGATCCCAAGACTCATAATAGCCCCAAGACCTGCAGCAGATTTTACTGTGCCGGCGAATAAGGTCCCGCTTTCAGTGATGCCGAGATGAAGTGGATAATCAAAAGCCTGAGCCGCCTTCGTATAAGCTTCAATGGCAAGGCTGACATCACTTGCTTTCATGGAGACGATGATATCATGGAAATCAAGGTCCTCTAAAATCTTGATATGATGCAGCGCACTTTCAACCATCCCGTCAGCAGTCGGATAGCCGTATTTCTTCAGGATATGTTTCTCAAGGGAGCCGGCATTGACACCGATACGGATAGGAATCCCCTTCGCCTTACAGGCCTTGACGACTTCCTCCACTTTTTCCCGGCGGCCGATATTGCCGGGATTAATACGGATTTTATCAGCGCCTCCTTCAATCGCGAGAAGTGCAAGCTTATAGTCGAAATGAATATCAACGACCAGAGGGATATTGATTCTTTTTTTGATTTCAGCTATCGCTAACGCATCCTCTTCCTTCGGACAAGCGACACGTACAATCTGACAGCCTGCTTCTTCCAGCCGCTTGATTTCAGCGACAGTTGCTTCAACATCATGTGTCTTAGTCGTCGTCATACTCTGGATGACCAGTTCGTTGGAGCCTCCGATAGTGAGATTACCTACCTTGACCGGACGGGTTTTACTTCTATGTGTAATTTCAGACATAATGATGTCTCCTTTTAATTGGTTTGACGTGTTTTTTTAATCACGGGCAAGTGATAAATAGCCAGACACGTAAGTAAAATTATTATACACCAAGACAGCGGATAGGTTAAAGTATTCGGTACCAATAACCCTGTATATTGCATGAGAACGGCAGGCGTTAAAAGGAACGTAGTGATTTTAAGCCAGTTCATATACCGTGATTTTCTACGGAAGGCCACTGCAGCTATATGAGCAGCTAAGCTGACGGAGGCGAGCTTAACGAGGATGATAAAGAACTGAATCATCATCAGTGCGAACGCGATGAGGCCGAAATAAAAATAAATGGATGAAGAAAAGGTGGTCAAAGCATCCAGCATGGAAGCTCTATCTGTTATCGTGCTGAAATTGTGATAGGATATAGGGTCAATGCCTTTGATCATGATATGGTGCTTGCTGAATGTAAACTGATCGCTCGCAAGTCCCGCATCGTTTTCCGTAAAGGTCACAGTGCCGTTAGTTAAATGAATGACTTTTTCCTGGTGGCTCGGCAGATGAAGTTGCGCGTTTTTGATCGTGAAGTCAGGAATATCTTCTGACTTGTCTGCGATGAGCTGGGACAGTGAAGTCATCGACTGTAAGAACTGACTCGCTGCAGGCGCAGCCAGCAGCGTGCTGAGTATCAACAGGTGCAGGAATATATATCTGAGGGGTGTCGTACGATATAAGGCATATTTGTTAGGTTTGAATAACCGTGCAAGTGCAAGCTGGTATTTCATTAGCATCTCCTCCATTTGAAAACTTACCATATAACGTGCAAATGCGCTATTGGTTTTCAGAAGCAAAGTAGTTGAGCCATAAATAAAAGCTTGCTATGATAAATATGTACTTAATACAGAGGAGGATGAATAATATGGCTTTTGAATTACCACAATTACCATATGCATATGATGCATTAGAACCACACATCGACAAAGAGACAATGGAGATTCACCATACGAAGCATCATAACACATACGTCACAAACTTAAACGCAGCAGTAGAAGGTACAGAATATGCTGATCAGTCAATCGAAGAGTTGAATAAAAACATCGACTCATTACCCGCTGACCTTAAGACAGCTGTCCAAAACAATGGGGGCGGACATTATAACCACTCCTTATTCTGGCAACTGTTATCAGCAGAAGGCGGCGAACCTAAAGGTGAAGTTTTAGAGGCAATCAACGCTAAGTTCGGTTCTTTCGAGAAATTCCAGGAAGAATTTGCGGCAGCAGCAACTAAACGTTTCGGTTCAGGCTGGGCGTGGCTTGTTGTCAATAATGGCGAACTGGAAATCACTTCTACACCAAACCAGGATAACCCATTAAAAGAAGGCAAAACACCTATCCTGGGCTTAGATGTTTGGGAACATGCCTACTACTTGAACTACCAGAACAAACGTCCGGACTACATCAAAGCTTTCTGGAATGTAGTCAACTGGGATAAAGTGAACGAATTATACAACGCAGCAAAATAATAATTAAAGGGGCTTCGGCCTCTTTTTTTTTGTCTAATGATAGAAATCGCGTCTTATTTGTTTTAATATTAAAAGATAAAGTGAGAAGCGGGGATTTATTTTGAGAAGATTGAAAAAGGAATCAAATGAGCTCAGACAGAAGCGGATCACGCAGCGCCGCCTGAATGTGGTCTTTATCGCGGTAATGACACTGATGACACTGCTGATCCTCAGGCTGGGATATTTACAGATTGTCAAAAGTGAGGATTATAAAAAAGCAGTGGCGAGCAACGAAAACATCGTCATCAATGAATCTGTCCCGAGAGGTCGGATATATGACCGGAACGGCAAGCTTCTGGTCGACAATACAGCCAAAAAATCGATTACCTATACGCGCGGTAGGATGACCACCACTGGTGAGCTTCTGGATACAGCGAAGAAACTCTCCAGGATTATCGACATGCCGACTGATAAACTGACGGAGATGGATAAGCAGACCTATTTTATTCAGACACATCCGGAACTAGTAAGAAAGTTGATGGCGAAAGAATCCGAACAGTTCCAGAACGAGATAATCACACAGGAACACTATGACAAGCTGTTATATCAAAAGATTGCGCCGCGTGTCCAACTGTCCCGTAAAGAGCTTGAAGTCGCAGCCATTTATCGGGAGATGTCTGCTGGTAGCCAGTTGACGCCGCAGACTATCAAAAACGACCATGTCACTGAAAAGGAATATGCGCTCGTATCACAGAACCTGGCGCAGTTACCGGGCGTGAATACGACGATGGACTGGGATCGTAAATATTTATATGGCAGTACCTTGAGAACGTTATTTGGTAAAGTAACATCAAAGGAAGAAGGCCTGCCTAAAGATAATGTGGATTACTATCTGGCGCGAGGTTATGCGCGGAATGACCGGGTAGGGCAGAGTTATCTGGAATATGAATATGAAGATGTGCTTCGCGGCCGGAAGAAAAAAATGCGATATGTGACTGATAAGTCCGGCCAGATCACGAACTCAGAAATCATTGATCCAGGCTCCAGAGGAAATGATCTGGTACTTTCAATCGATATCGATCTTCAGCAGAAAATCGAGAAAATGATAGATAAGCATATTGCTATTCTGCGGTCTGAAGGTGCTAAGACGATGGATAAAGTTCTGGTCGTCGTCCAGGACCCGAATAATGGTGATGTTCTGGCCCTGGCTGGACGCCAAATAGAGCCGAACGGGAAAATCTCGGATTATCACTACGGCACATTCACGTCACAGTATGCAGTAGGCTCTTCTGTTAAAGGGGCGACTCTACTGACAGGCTATCATCAGCATGCGATCAAGCTGAATGAAGAAATGGTAGATGAACCGATGTCCTTTGCCGGCGGGATGACTAAACGTTCATATTTCAACCAGGACGGTAAGGTGACAATCAACGATAAGGAAGCATTGATGCATTCATCAAACGTCTACATGTTTAAAACAGCGCTGAAAATCGCCGGCATGAACTATTCTCAAGGTATGACACTGCCAAAAGATATCTCAGCAGCGGGGCGGATCCTAAGAACAGGCATGAATCAATTTGGGCTCGGCGTTAAAACAGGAATTGACCTCCCGAATGAAGTGGTGGGACAATCAGGTAAGCTGACAGATAATGCCGGTAATTATCTGGATCTCGCTATCGGACAATATGATACCTACACACCCCTTCAGTTATCACAATACATTTCGACGATCGCCAATGACGGCAGCCGTATTGCACCCCATGTCGTCAAGGAAATCAGGACGCCATCTAAAACACAGACGCTCGGACCTGTCAAAGAAGTGATCCACGGAAAGGTGCTTAATAAAATCAATAGTACACCCGCTGAAATCAAACAGGTCAAGTCTGGATTTAACATGGTCTTCAATCAAATAGAAGGAACAGGCTACAACAGTTTTCACGATACCATCGTCAAATCGGCCGGTAAAACAGGAACAGCGGAGGTCTTCCAGAACGGGGAGCCTCGGGTAAACGCTACTTACATTGGTTATGCGCCGATGGATAAACCCGAAATATCGTTTTCGATCATTTATTCCAATCAGCCGGTACCACCACCATGGTTACCAGGCGGAGATCTGGGTAAAGATATCATTAACAGCTACTTCTCGACGAAAAAGTAAACAATAAAAGTAAAGGTAACCCGGAAGGATTTCTGGGTTACCTTTTTTATTTACATAATCTTTACATTAGATTCATCTTTAATTAATAAAGCTATTGTAGAGTTAAGTTGTAATAAAAAACAAAAAAATATTTTCTGTCTACATTTGGGAGGAAACTTAGAAATGAAAAAATGGCAATTAGTAGGTTCTACTACTGTATTAGGTACTGCATTATTTTTAGGAGCTTGTGGCGGTGCAGCTGAAAAGTCTCAGGACAGTGGCAGCAAAGATTCTAAATCAACTGAGTCAACTGAATCAGCTGATACAGCATCTAAAGATCTTAAAGGCGAAGTAAAAGGTGATGGTTCTACAACGGTAGCACCGATCGTTGAAAAGATTAATGAAGAATTTAATACAGAATATCCAGATGTAACAGTTTCTGTAGGTACTTCAGGTACTGGTGGCGGATTCGAGAAATTCATCGCTGGAGAAACAGATTTCTCTAACGCTTCTCGTGACATCAAAGACGAAGAGAAAAAAGCCTTAGCTGACAAAAAAATCGATTACACTGAGTTCAAAGTCGCTAATGACGGCTTAACGGTAGCTGTTAACAAAGATAACGATTTCGTTGATTACCTGACTTTTGATGAACTGAAAAAAATCTACTCAGGTGAAGCTAAAACTTGGAAAGACGTTCGTGCTGATTTCCCGGCTGAAGAAATCAAAGCATTCTCTCCAGACCAATCTCACGGTACATACGATTTCTTCAGTGAAGAAGTATTAGATAAAGCTGATATCAAGGCTGAGAAAAATGCGGACACAAACGTAATCGTCTCTTCAGTTAAAGATAACAAAAATGGTATCGGCTTCTTCGGTTACAACTTCTATCAAGAAAACAAAGACAGCTTAAAAGCGGTTAAGATCCAAGGTAAAGACGAAAAAGAACCAGTTGAAGCAACTGAAGAAACAGTTAAAGATGGTTCATACGCACTTAGCCGTCCATTATACATCTACGCTAAAAACGAATCACTGAAAAACAATGAAGCATTTAAAGAATTCATGAAATTCACGCTTGAAAAAGCAGGTCAAGCATCTACTGATTCAGGTTACGTAGCTCTTGAAGATAAAGACTATGAAGCAGACCTTAAAAAATTAGACGAAGTCAAATAATCTAAACAACATTTTTTAGGGGCGAACCTCGTTCGCTCCTTTTTTAAAATTAAGGAGTAAAAAACTATGAGAGAAAAACTTTCAGTTCAACAGATGATTGAGCAGAACAAAGGTAAGGGATCAAAAGCATTCATAGAAAAGATCATTCCTTTTATTCTGCTGCTGATTGCATCTGTTTCAGTGTTAACAACAATTGGTATACTGATTACTCTGCTTACTGAGACCATTACGTTCTTTTCCCGAATTCCATTAACAGAATTCTTAACGGAAAAAGACTGGAATGCATTCGGTAGTGATCCGACATACGGTATCTGGGCCTTGATTCTAGGGACGCTTAAAGTAACCTTTATCGCTACTCTTTTTGCTGTGCCTGTCGGACTTGGTGCTGCACTCTACTTAAGTGAATACGCCAGCGATACAGCGAGAAGAATCATCAAACCGATTCTTGAGATTTTGGCAGGTATTCCTACAATTGTCTATGGTTTCTTTGCATTAACATTCGTGACCCCAATACTGCGTTCAATCTGGCCGGACTTAGGCAGCTTCAACTCAATCAGTCCGGGTCTTGTCATCGGGGTTATGATTATTCCGATGATTGCAAGTTTAAGTGAGGATGCGATGAGCGCTGTTCCACAAGCGATTCGTGAAGGGGCTCTCGGTTTAGGCTCAACTAAACTGGAAGTCGCTCTTAAAGTCGTCTTCCCGGCGGCATTATCAGGTATTCTTGCATCGATCGTCTTATCTATATCACGTGCTATCGGTGAGACCATGATTGTATCGCTTGCAGCGGGTAGTTCTCCTGACTCATCATGGAGCTTGACAGGTTCGATTCAGACGATGACGGGTTTCATTGTGCAGGTAGCAACAGGTGACGCAACGTTCGGTACAGATATTTACTACAGTATTTATGCAGTCGGTTTCACTTTATTCCTTTTTACTCTTGTGATGAACTTTATTTCACAATGGGTAACGAACCGATTCAGAGAGGAGTATTAGGATGCAGTTAATTGATCAGCAGAAAGTAGACAGCAAACTCTCTGGAAGACTTTCCAAAAACAGAATCATCAAGTTCATCTTTCTTTTATGTACATTGATCGGTTTGGTTGTTCTGGCTATTTTATTATTTGATATCATCCGTAAGGGGGCAGGTTATTTAACGCCTGCATTCTTCCAGAACTTTTCTTCTTCAACACCTGCTAAAGCAGGGATTAAAGGTGCCTTGATCGGTACTTTATGGCTGATGATGACCATCGCCCCTATCTCCGTTATTTTAGGAGTCGGCACAGCGATTTATATGGAGGAATATTCAAAAGATAACTGGTTTACCCGTTTCATCCGCATCAATATCTCAAACCTTGCCGGTGTTCCTTCCGTCGTCTTTGGTCTGCTTGGTTTGACATTATTCGTACGTGGTGCAGGGATTGAAAGCTTGTCACTCGGCAAATCAGTATTAGCAGCTGCACTGACAATGTCGTTAATGATTCTTCCAGTTATTATCGTCTCAAGTCAGGAAGCAATCAGAGCAGTGCCAGGTGCAATTCGTGAAGCAAGTCTTGGCCTCGGAGGAACAAAATGGCAGACTATCACTAACGTTGTACTTCCTGCATCTATCCCGGGTATCCTGACAGGTACAATCCTGGCATTATCCCGTGCACTGGGAGAGACAGCACCTCTGGTAGTCATCGGTATCCCGACTATCTTCCTGAAAACACCTGACGGTATTATGGACCGTTTTCAGGCACTGCCGATGCAGATCTATACTTGGGCGAAATTACCTAAAGCAGAATTCCAGAACTTATCATCTGCAGGGATCATTGTCCTGTTAATTATCTTAATCGCGATGAACTCGATCGCTATCTATATCCGTAATAAATATCAGAAAAAATACTAATCCTTTGAGAGGAGCGTTAATATGACGCAAGACACACTGAAAACAAATGAAAAGATCGTCGTGACTGCACCATCAGCTTCAACTGAGACAGCTGGTAATCAGTCATCAGCTCAGCCGGCACAAAAGAACATCGTTTATCAAACAAATAACCTGGATTTATGGTACGGTGATCATCACGCACTTCAGAACATCAACTTAGATATTATGGAAAATGAAGTCACAGCTATCATCGGACCGTCTGGTTGCGGGAAATCAACATACATTAAAACGCTTAATCGCATGATTGAACTGATTCCTAGCGTTAAGACTTCCGGTGAGATACTTTATCGTGGCGACAATATTTTCGACAAAAACTACAAAGTTGAAAAATTAAGAACACGTGTAGGTATGGTCTTCCAGAAACCTAACCCATTCCCGAAATCAATCTATGATAACATCACTTACGGCCCAAGAATTCACGGTATCACAGATAAGAAAATTCTGGATGAAATCGTAGAAAAATCATTGCGGGGCGCAGCGATCTGGGATGAGACAAAAGACCGTTTGAATCAAAATGCATACGGCTTATCAGGCGGACAGCAGCAACGTATCTGTATCGCACGCTGTTTAGCGATTGAACCGGATGTCATCCTGATGGATGAACCGACTTCAGCACTGGATCCGATCTCAACGCTGAAAGTAGAAGAACTGGTACAGGAAATCAAGGATCAGTATTCAATCATCATTGTGACCCATAACATGCAACAAGCAGCTCGTATCTCTGACAAAACTGCCTTCTTCCTCAATGGTTATGTCAATGAGTTTGATACGACGGACAAAATATTCTCTAATCCTGCTGATGAACAGACAGAACGCTATATTTCAGGGAGATTCGGTTGATATGCGCGAGATATACGAAGAAGCTTTAGAGCATTTAAAAGAAACGGTTCATACGCTTGCTGAGGAAGCATATTATTCAATCAAGAAGGCTATGGAAGTATTGGGTAATGATGATCTTGCGGCAGCTAGAACAATCATCGCACATGACCAGGAAATCAATGCAATTGAACACGATATCAATGACCAGGTCGTCAGTCTGATCACAAAGCAGCAGCCTATTGCGACTGACTTAAGGGTTATTATGGCAAGCGTTAAAATTGCTTCTGAATTAGAACGTATTGCCGATAATGCAAGTAGTATCGCTAAAATCAGAACCCGCGTTAAATTTGAGGATGAATATATTCTGGCGCGTCTCAAAACAATGGGAAAACTCAGCATGCTGATGCTGGTCGACCTTGAGAATGCTTATAAGAATAAGGATGTCAGTTTGACGAAGGAAATCATTGAGCGCGATGCAGATATCAATGACCTTTATAAAGAGATTGTCAATACAACCTATTTAATTGACAATGACCCATTCGTCGCGGGTCAAGCGCAATTAGCAGGCCGCCATCTTGAACGTATCGGTGACCATATCACCAATATTGCTGAAAATGTTTATTACTTCATTACTGGTGAACAATTCGATCAATACGAAAAATAACACTGGAAAATTGAATCAATAGGTGTTATTATAAAAAGGTCGTATGTAACAAAGAGTAAGGAGGGAATAAAATGCGCGTTAATGTAACTTTAGCATGTACAGAATGTGGTGAAAGAAACTACATCACTAAGAAAAATAAACGAAATAACCCAGAGCGTATCGAAATGAACAAATTCTGTTCACGTGATAACAAAAAAACTTTACACAGAGAAACAAAATAAGAACAGACACTTGTGTGTCTGTTTTTTTTTATTAGCTGAATATTTCATGTATAATTATAGATGAGGTGACATAATGACCAATAAAGAAATTAAAAAAGATATACGTAGAAACGTTATTTCATATTTAAAAGAAACAGATAAATATTCAGCGGAAATAGAACTCCTCAAGTCGTTATTTCAGTCGACGGAATGGCAGCAAGCTGATTCAATCGGCGTGACGTTAAGTATGGATCATGAGGTCAGTACAGAAAATATAATCAGGTTTGCGCTGATAGAAAACAAAAAAGTATATGTGCCTAAATGTGATTATAAGAATAAAACAATGGATTTCGTGAGATTCCATTCTCCTTCTGACCTTTATAAAGATGAAAAAGGTATTCTGGCAGTGAAGCATCCGACTGAAGTGAATAATGAAATAGATTTACTCCTCGTACCTGGACTTGCCTTTAATAGAGAAGGCTATCGTATAGGTTACGGCGGCGGATATTATGACCGCTTTCTTTCCTCTTTTAAAGGTCAGACAGTCAGCGTTATTTTAGATGCACAGCTTATGAAGATTCCGGTTGATGATTTTGACCAGCCTGTCCATAAAATAATCACCGAGAAACGTATCATTACAGGAGTCCGGCGATGATTACTTCTAAGCAGCTTCTGGAGACCCTATATAAAATTACTCGCTACTCTGATTACAAGCTCGTCAATTCAGAGGAGCTGCTGCTTGTCAGTCAGAAATCAAGGAAAGCGATCCGATTTGTCAAAGAAAAGCAGAATGTGCAGTCACTGGATTTTCTGATTCAAAAAACACATCATCAGATCAAAGACAGACTGCACTCTAATCCTGTCAGTATCACGATCTATTTAATCAACCAGTCGGTTCCTGCTGAATTCAACAGTTCTATTATTAAAGTCCATAGTCTTTCACGATACAGCGATCTGAGACATCTGGATATATCACGACAGTATCAGATATTCAGCCGTATAAAAGGGCGGCAATCAGAGCGTTATTATGAGAAACGTCTCACTACTCATCATGATATTGAACGAGCCATGCTGAAGTTCAGCCCTGTCACTGCCACGCTGATTATGCTGAATGTCATTATTTTCCTTATCCATTCAGTTATTACTATCAGTACCGAGACAGGCAGCCTGATAGAAAAAGGGGGACTCAGTCACTTTAATTTTGTCCACGGCGAATATTACCGTGTACTGACCGCCATGTTTCTGCATCTGGATTTCTCACATTTATTGCTGAACATGCTATCTCTTTATATTTTCGGTAAGCTGACAGAGTATTTCTTCGGTCCACGCAGATTTTTACTGATCTATCTGCTCAGTGGACTGTTAGGCAATCTGCTTTCCTTATCGTTTGACACTTCGTCTGTATCGGCAGGTGCAAGCGGAGCTATTACCGGATTATTAGGCGCGCTATTTGTTCATATGATTTTAAGCCGGAAGTTCGATAGAAAACTGCTGCTACAGACCGCTGCAGGCCTTATCATCTTTTTGCTGATGAGCAATCTTTTCGGACGTGTCAATAACTGGGCGCATTTTGGCGGGCTGTTCGGCGGATTCTTTGTGGCGCTGATGTTTAAGCAGGCAAAGCTCTATCTCTACATGATGACGGTAGGACTGGCACTCATTATCATCTTGCTGTTGATGAATACCTTTAGTATCAACGAAGAAAACATCTATAATGATAAAGTGCAGGCTGCCATGGTGCAGGGTGACTTTAAGACGGCGGAAAGACTTGCTAAGGATATTTTTGCTAAAGGCTATGAAGATGCTGATACTTATCGTCTATATGGTCTGGTTCTCGCCAATAATCAGTCTTTAGCAGAGGGCATCGCCACCTGGCAGGCAGGACTGAAACGTTATCCGGCATCGGCGAGTCTTAATTATCAGATGGCACTGGCCATGCGAGCGAATGATGACTATAAGAAGGCGCAGCTGTACTTTGATAAAGCAGCACGCTATATGTCCTCGAAAGACACACAGGCATTAAAAAATGAGTTGAAAGTATTTGGTGAGTAGAGATGAAATCATTTTATGATGTACAGCAGTTGCTGAAGAAATTTGGACTGATCATCTATTTTAAAGATGAACATAATACCATTGAGATGATGAATCAGGAGCTGAAGGATATCCATCAGAGTGGATTGATATCAAACGAAGAGTTTATACAGGCACGGCTTATATTAAATCAGAGAAAGATGGGGAAACTATGATTATATTGGCGGCAGATATCGGAGGGACAACATGTAAGTTAGGGGTGTTAAGCGAGGCGCTTGATATTCTGCATAAATGGGAGATACCCACAAACACAGCTGATGGTGGCAATAGAATTCTTCATGATATCTACGAGTCCTTTAAGAAGAATGCAGGACTGAAAGATTATCAGCTTGAGGATGTTAAAGGTATTGGTTTAGGTGTACCGGGACCTGTAGACTTTGACAAGGGGACAGTGAACGGTGCCATCAATCTGAACTGGCACGGCATCAAGCATGTCCGTGATGAATTTGAAAAGATGACCGGCAAGCCCGTCTATATCGATAATGACGCGAATGCAGCCACGCTAGGCGAGAAGTTCAAAGGAGCAGGTCAGAATGAACCGGATGTGGTCTGTATCACACTGGGGACAGGTGTTGGAGGAGGCATCATCGCCAATAATGAAATTGTCCATGGTCATAACGGCTCAGGCGGTGAGATCGGTCATTTCAAAGTGGACACGAAGGAACGCTTTCAGTGTAACTGCGGGCGAAGAGGATGTCTTGAGACTGTCGCCAGTGCCACAGGAGTCGTGAATCAGACCTATTATTACTATGAAGAGCTGCAGTTTAAGACGGTGCTGCAGGAAGCGATTGAAAATAGACAGGTGCAGGCGAAGATGGTCTTTGATGCAGCGAAAGAAGGCGATGAGTTTGCCACCTATATCATTCGCAAAGTAGCGAACCATCTGGCCTATGCTATCAGCGTCATCAGCGTCATGACCAACCCGAAATATGTGATTATCGGTGGCGGTGTCTCGAAAGCAGGACAGATTCTGATTCAGCCGATTGAGTCCGCCTATGAAAAAATGACGTTTAAGCCGGCTTTAGAGGGTACGAAGATCGTGACAGCTGAACTGGGCAATGATGCCGGTATTATCGGAGCAGCCGGTCTGATTAAACAATATGTGAAATGAGGGATTGAATATGGCAATAGTCGATGTCGTCGTCATACCACTGGATGAGAAGTCGGTGAGTGTAAGTCAGTATATTGCAGACATACAGATGATTTTAAAGGAGAAAAAAGAAGCCGGCCTGATCGATTATCAGTTAACGCCGATGAGTACACTGATTGAAGGGGAGCTATCTGTTCTGCTTGAAGTCATTGGTGAGATCCATGAAGCGCCTTTTAATAAAGAGGTGAAACGGGTCTGCACTAATATCCGTATAGATGACAGAAGAGATATCTCACGCAAAATGGCTGACAAGCTGGATTCTGTCAATAAACATATCAAATAAAAAAAGACGATGAAAATCGTCTTTTTTAGTGGTGTAAAATAGGATAACCATACGTCAGCATAGTCGCGATTGAGAAGAAACCGAAAGATGCAGCGGCGAGTAAGCCGAAGATGATACCTAATAAGTTTTTTGTTTTAAAGGAATGCATAAGTCCTTTGAGCGCCAATAAGAAAACTAAGAACATCAGAATAGCGAAAATATTAACACCGATATGAATATCGATACCAAAAAGTTTGCCCAGTTTGCCTGAATCGATAAATGGCATAGTACAACCCCCAACATTATTTCATTTATTATCACTAATTATTGTATAATTAATGATAGCTTTTGTCGAGTGTAATTTTAAGGAGTGGAAGATATGAAAGTACATGTTTTAAGCCTGGGACCTATTCAGACGAACTGCTATATCATCGAGCGTGACACCTCGCTGCTGATAGTGGATCCCGGCGCTGAATTCGAGAAAATCAGCACATTGATCAATCAACTCAATAAAAAAGTAGAGGCCATCCTGCTGACACATACCCATTTTGATCATATCGGTGCAGTGGATGAGCTGGCCGCGGCTCTTGACGTTAAGGTTTATGTAGCAGACGAGGAAAAATACTGGCTGTCAGATCCGGAAGCAAATGGTTCCGAGAAATTCAAGTCATATGGTCTTGAGGAAGTGGTTGTGAGGACGAAGCCTGAGATTTTGCATCCCGGGCGTAAGACACTGGGTTCTTTCGAATTTGATATCATGCACACGCCTGGGCATTCTCCGGGCAGTCTGACCTTTATCTTCGAGGATTTTGCAGTGGTCGGAGATACGCTGTTTAAAGAAGGTATCGGCAGAACGGACCTTAAAGAAGGCAATCTTCAGACGCTGATGACTAGTATTGATGCACTCATGACATTGCCTGAAGAGACAGTGATTTACCCGGGGCACGGTCCGAAGACTACTCTTGCATACGAAAGTGACCATAATCCATTTCTATAAAAAAAGATCCTCAAGTTAGCTTGAGGATCTTTTTTATTTATGCATACCGAAACCTGGTTCCAGTAGGAATGTAGAATAATAAGTGAATCCTACGAAACAGATGACTAAGTAAGCTGCAAAGATATACATATACATTCTTTCAGTAAGGTTTAAGTAGCCAAGAAGAATGAAGAAGCCAGTCTGTGCTACAAAAATAAAGGCAACGATATCCATGCCGCCTACGTAGAACATTACTGCAAAGATAGCTGTCCAGAATCCTAAAGTTTTATAAACTTTATC
Organism: Macrococcus bovicus; assembly: GCF_030376725.1. Classification (NCBI taxonomy): domain Bacteria; kingdom Bacillati; phylum Bacillota; class Bacilli; order Caryophanales; family Staphylococcaceae; genus Macrococcus; species Macrococcus bovicus. The sequence goes on along the minus strand of NZ_CP128470.1, from coordinate 1,182,330 downwards.
CATTTTGTGCTCCCCTCTCTGATCAATCAGTTCATGTCACTTATTATTATAAAGATTGTCACTTTAGATGTAAACCTAATTTTCACTTCAAAATATAGGTAAATAAGACGTTAATCAAGGGTGAAAAAATTTATTCAGCCTATATTTTATTCATTAAGAAAAGAATGGGGCAACTCATTCGATTATTAAGTAAGGAGGGATTTATGAAGGAAAAAGTAGACGAAATTATTTCAGCAGGTATCAAAAGTCAAGCATCAGATATTCACTTTGTCCCATCTGCAGAACGCGTGTTTTTAAAGATGCGGATTGAAGGCGTGATGGAAAGCATTTCAACGCTAGATCTCGCGACATACGAAAAGATATTGGCATACTTGAAGTTTGTCTCTCAGCTGAATGTCAGTGAGAGAAAGTCATCTCAGAGCGGTATGCTGCAGGTGACGCATGAAGATACACTTTATCATATCCGGATATCGACGCTACCCCAGTCGGTAGGGAGTGAAGCAACTGTACTTCGACTGTTGAAGGCAGAGTTCTCCGCAAGACCTATGCTGGATAATGAACTGCTGTTTCAGATGATGAAGCTTTCGCATGGACTTATACTGATCACAGGTCCGACTGGGAGCGGCAAGAGCACTTTAATGTATCATCTTCTTGCCTATGCACGTGATAAACTGCAGAAACAAATCATCACGATTGAAGATCCGGTTGAACAGACACTGCATGAGACTATACAGGTCAATGTCAATGAAAAAGCGGGTATTACTTATCGCAGCTCATTTAAAGCCATACTCCGCTGTGATCCTGATATTATCATGATTGGTGAAATCAGAGATGAGGAAACTGCAAAACAGGTCATCAATGCGGCGCTGAGCGGTCACCTGGTGCTGTCAACACTGCATGCCAATAATTGTACAGGTGCTGTTGAGCGTCTGCTTGAAATGGGTAACAACCCATCAGAAATCAAGCAGGCAGTCCAGCTTATCACAAATCAACGGCTGATCAAAATGCACAGCGGCAGGGAACTCCTGCTGGAAATGCTCAACCAGCAGCAGGTGGAAGATTACCTGTCGGAAAAAGCTGTGACTCATTTCAGTCCTATCGCTGAACAGCTGGAAACACTCTATCATTCACAGCAGATCACTTTAGCAGAACTGGAGAAGCATCGTGTGGTCCACAAATCGCTTAAAACAGTATGAGGATGATTTTTTGCTGCGCACAGCTGAATTACTGGACAATGGGTTCACTTTATATGCGGCAGTGCAGTTTTTATTCAGTCAGTACGATGGTATCAAGCAGGAAGTTAAAGAAGAGAGCCTGCTGCTTCTGGAGGACGGCCGGCCGCTCAGTGATGTCCTTTCTGCTCTGAACTATAAGAACCATATCACGCTGCAGGTTTATTTTGCGGAGCAGTATGGTAACATCAACCAATCGCTTCTGGAATGTTATCAGTATAATCAGTCTCAGAAGACAAGCAGGCAGCAGTTTTTAAAGACTATTCAGTATCCCCTGATACTCATCTCCATTTTCTTTGGTCTTATCATGGTCGTCAATCAGACTGTGCTGCCGCAGTTCAAGAATATGTACGATTCAATGGGTATCGCTATTTCTCCGGAACTCTTGTTTATGACCACCATCCTATTTTTATTGCCTAAATTACTGATTGTTCTGTTAGCATTCTCTTTCTTATTACTGGCAGGCTACTTCGTTGTCTTCAAGAAAGCAGAGATTGCACGAAAATTATGGCTCTTAAAAAGAGTCCCTGTCATTAATAGTCTGCATCGAAAATTACTGACATACCGGGTCAGTAGCGAACTTGCTTTCTTCTTATCGAATGGAATCGCCATGTTGAAGATTATAGAGATTTTTAAAGGACAGGATAAAGACTTGCTTCTGAAATATATCGGTGAAGAGATTGATGACTCATTATTAAGCGGCTACTCACTGCCTGATGCAGTCAGTCGACTCAACTTGCTTGAACCGTCCCTTATTCACTTCATCCAGCATGGTGAGCAGAATTCCAAACTGGAGATTGAGCTCAAATACTATGCAGGCTATATCTTTAAAAAATTTGAAAGTCAGATTATGCAATATATCAAGTGGATACAGCCTGTTGTCTTTCTCTTACTCGCCCTTCTTATCGTCACCTTGTACTTGGTCATCATTTTACCGATGCTGCAAATGATGAGCGGCATCCAATAACAGGAGGAAGAAAATGAAAAGTGTAGCACTGAAAGTTAAGGAAATGATCAAACGGAGTTTTCGTACGGATGAAGGTTTCACACTTATAGAGATGCTGTTAGTTCTATTAGTCATTTCAGTTCTCATCATCGTCATTATCCCGAACATCGCTAAACAATCTGATAATGTCCAGTCCACTGGCTGTACAGCTCAGGTTAAAATGGTGCAAGGACAGATGGAAGCGTATAAACTGCAGACCGGAAAAACACCTACGAGCGTTCAGGATCTGGTGCCTGATTTCCTGAAGGAAAACCAGACGCAATGTAAGAATGGCAAGGCGATTAACATTGTAAACGGTGAAGCGGTTGCATCCTCGTAATCAGGCATTCAGTTATATTGAGATGTTGCTCGTCATGTTAATCATGCTCATCATGATTCACATGATGAGCTATCATCTGTTTGATGCAAAAAAAGCAGATATAGATGAAGTAAATCAGGAGCTTTTGGCAGTTATCAATTACTATCAGACATTAGCCGTCTCAACCGGCCAGTCGATTACCCTGACTTTCCTGCCGGGGCAGAAGGATATCCTGATTAAATCAACCCAACTGGGTATCAATACACGTTACCGTATTCGTAATGGCTACATTTATAGCGGCAATAGCTCGACTGTCACTTTTAAGGGAGAACTGGCTAATAAAGGAGCCACCATTACTTATTTTGTCAATAATCAGAGATTTCAGCTGATCATTCAGCTCGTGAGGGGAAGAGTTCGTATTGAAAGCCAGTAAAGGATTCCTGCTGATAGATGCGCTGCTCAGTCTTGCTGTCGTCTCACTGATTTGCTTGATGCTGCTCCCTATGCTGCAGACTATGAGTCAGCATTATCAAGCGTCCTATACAGAGCTGCAGATATACCGGCAAGTATACATTGAAGTCAGAAGAGGGGAAGGTGTTTATGAGCGTAATAACGAGATCTGTACCCAATATCACTGTATCAACAAACGATGAAGGCTTCACACTGCTTGAAATGCTTCTTAATTTAGCCATCGCTATCATGCTGATGAGCCTGTTCCCTCTTATTATCACCAATATCAGTGTTTTCAAGGCAACTGCCCAAGATAATTTTGATATCAATCTCGAACTTTGTCTGCGGGACTTAATTGCTGACACAAAAGATATGCGTCTTGAAGTGGTCAATAAAGAATTGATTGCCCATGAAAAAGGCACAAATAGAACATATAGCTACGCTGTAGATGGATCACGAATCATTCGGAAAGCTGACCAATCAGGTTATGTCATTTTGATGGAACGCATCAAGTCAGCTCGCTTTTATCAGCAGGATAGTTCTATCTACCTGGAGATGACTTATCAGGACAGATGGAGAGTGAACCATGAAATCTTTCAAATCCAATGACGGCCTGATGTTTCCGTTCGCACTTCTTCTGCTCGCTGTCGTTTTATTTTATGTAGGTTCCTATAGCGTCAGGTATACGGTAAAATTAAATACACTGGATAACCTGAAAGATTATTATTATCAGGAAATCATATCAGAAATCAGGAGTGAATAAATGACGATTGTATTAGTAGGTTTCATGGGAGCAGGTAAAACGACGATAGGCAGAAGGCTTGCTCAAGTTTTAGGCAGGCCCTTTATCGATCTTGACAGTTATATCGTTGAAAAAAATGGCCGGACCATCACTGAGATATTTGAATCAGAAGGCGAAGAGAAGTTCAGACAGCTTGAATCCCATGCATTAAAAGCATGTCTGAGTCAGGATATCGTACTGGCGACGGGGGGCGGAATCGTCGAAGTGCGTGACAATATACATATGCTGAAGGAAAATCAGTTGAATATCTGGCTGGACACAGATATTGATGAATTGTATTCAAGGATAAAGGGAGATGAAAGCCGGCCGAATGCCAGCGGACAGACATTTTTACAAATTAAAGAGGTGTACAACAGCAGAGTTTCACGATATAATGAAATCGCATTCATGCAAGTAGATTCTAGTCAAAGTGTCGATGATTGTGTGAGAGAAATAATGAAAATACTTACCTCATTATAGCCGCTTTACTACAATTTAATTGTATGTCTTATTATTGATAATAAGATCATTTCATTTAGTGGAGGAGAAACAATGACAGAACTTAAGAAAACCCCTTTGTATGACAAATATATTGAAGATGGTGCTAAAGTAATTGATTTTTCTGGCTGGGCACTACCTGTTCAATTCTCCAGTATTAAAGAAGAACACATAGCTGTTCGTGAAAATGTCGGCATGTTTGATGTCAGCCATATGGGTGAGATTATTGTAGAAGGTGAAAAAGCATTAGATTACCTGCAATATGTACTCACAAACGACATTTCAAAAGTGACTCAGTCTCAAGCTATTTATGCAATGATGACAAATGAACAAGGTGGCGTCGTTGACGATCTTGTTGTTTATCAATTAGAAGATAATAAATATTTATTAGTAGTGAATGCAGGTAACACAGACATAGACTATAAATGGTTAACAGACCACAAAATTGACGGCGTAGAAGTTAAAAACGTCTCCAGTGAATATGGACAAATCGCTGTACAAGGTCCTAAAGCTAAAGAATTAATGGAAAAATTGGTTGCTGTAGACATCAGTGAACTTAAAATGTTTGGTTTTATCCAGGACGTTGAGTTATTCGGTAAAACAATCATTCTTTCACAATCTGGCTATACGGGTGAGCATGGTTATGAAATCTATTGTTATGCACAAGACACAGTAGATATCTGGAATGGATTGCTTGAAGCGGGAGTAGTGCCTTGCGGTTTAGGCGCTCGTGACACATTACGCCTGGAAGCTGCGCTGCCGTTACACGGCCAGGATATCACGCCAGACATTTCTCCGATTGAAGCAAAAATGGGCTTCAGTGTTAAGTTGCAAAAAGGAGACTTCATCGGCCGCGACATCATCGCTAAACAAAAAGAAGAGGGTCCAGCACGTCGTTCTGCAGGTCTTGAATTATTAGAGCGTGGTATTGCACGTACAGACTATGAAGTCTTCAACAAAAATGATGAGAAAATCGGCTATGTGACGAGCGGTACACAATCACCTTCATCTGGCCGTTCAATTGCACTCGCGTTAATCGATATCAAGGAAACTGAAATCGGTAACGAAGTTTATGTGCAAGTCAGAAAAAATAGAGTACCTGCTAAAGTCGTTAAAACACCATTCCATAAAAACTAAGGAGAGAGATTATGAGCCATCGTTATATTCCATTAACTGAAACTGATAAGCAGGAAATGCTAGAGACAATTGGCATTCAGTCGATTGACGAGTTGTTTGCTGATATTCCTGAAAAAGTTCGCTTTGATCGTCCGCTTGCTATTAAAGAGAGAAAATCGGAGACTGCTCTATTAAGAGAATTGTCGGCCCTTGCCAACAAAAATATGACGAGTGAAACGCATGCTTCATTCTTAGGGGCAGGTGTTTATGATCACTACATGCCAATCGTGGTTGACCATGTCATTTCTCGTTCAGAATTTTACACAGCTTACACACCTTATCAGCCGGAGATTTCTCAAGGTGAACTACAAGCGATCTTTGAATTCCAGACAATGATCTCTGAACTGACTGGCATGGACGTAGCAAACTCTTCCATGTATGATGGTGGAACTTCTTTTGCTGAAGCGGCAATGCTTGCTTGCGGTCATACGCGTAAAAAGAAAATCGTTGTATCTAAAGCGGTAAATGATGAGTCACGCGCTGTTCTTCAGACCTATGCGAAAGGTCAGAATTTAGAAGTCGTTGAAATCGATGTTAAAGATACTGTGACTGATCTAGATGCACTTAAAGCTGCAATCGATGCTGATACAGCATGTGTGATGGTTCAGTATCCGAACTTCTTCGGCAGTATTGAAGACTTAGAAGCAATCAAGTCATTTACTGAAGGCACTAAAGCATTATTTGTAGTATCAAGTAATCCTTTGGCACTTGGTATATTAACGCCTCCAGGTGAATTTGGTGCTGATATCGTTGTCGGTGATGCACAGGTGTTCGGTATCCCTGCTCAGTTAGGTGGACCACACTGTGGTTACTTTGCTGCAACAAAAGCGTTAACACGTAAAATGCCGGGCCGTTTAGTCGGTCAGACACACGACGACGAAGGTCAACGTGGTTTCGTTTTAACTCTGCAAGCACGTGAGCAGCATATCCGTCGTGATAAAGCGACTTCAAATATCTGTTCTAACCAGGCACTGAATGCCCTGGCAGCTTCTGTAGCAATGAGTGCATTAGGTAAAAATGGTGTCGTTGAAATGGCTGAGCAGAACCTGTATAAAGCGAACTATATGAAAGACAGAATGATTGAAGCTGGATTTAATGTCTTACCGGGTACTTCATTCAATGAGTTCGTAGTTAAATTCAACAAGCCGGTTCCTGAAATCAATGAGCAGCTCCTTGAAGAAGGATTTATCGGTGGTTATGACTTAGGTCGTATCGATGATAAATACGAAGGACACATGCTGATCGCTGTTACAGAGCTTCGTACAAAAGAAGAAATCGATACATTCATTGAGAAAGTAGGTGCCTATAATGCTTAAAGGAGCAACTCCATTAATTTTCGAACGTTCTAAAGAAAATCGTTTCGCTTATTCATTACCCCCTCTTGAAGTAGAAGGCAAAAAAGTTGAGGATATTCTGGATAGCAAGTTTATCCGTAAGGAAAAAGCGATGTTACCTGAAATTGCTGAACTTGACTTAATGCGTCACTACACAGAGCTTTCCAACAAAAACCACGGGGTTGATACAGGTTTCTATCCACTTGGTTCTTGTACAATGAAATACAACCCAAAAATCAATGAACGTGTGGCCCGTATGGCTGGTTTTGCGCAGGCACATCCTTTACAGGACGAAAAAACGATTCAAGGTTCTCTTGAAGTGATCTATGACTTACAGGAACATTTAAAAGAAATCACCGGGATGGATGAAGTGACACTGCAACCCGCTGCGGGTGCCCACGGTGAGTGGACCGCCCTTATGATGATCAGAGCTTACCACGAAGCAAATGGTGATCACGAGCGGACAAAAGTCATCGTCCCTGACTCTGCTCACGGTACAAATCCGGCGTCAGCAACAGTTGCAGGTTTCGAAACAGTGACTGTTAAATCAAATGAGCAGGGCTTAGTGGATATTGAAGACTTAAAACGCGTTGTAGGGCCTGATACAGCAGCTATCATGCTGACAAACCCGAACACATTAGGTCTTTTTGAGGAAGATATTCTGGAAATCCGCGAAATCGTGCATGCGGCCGGCGGTAAATTATACTATGATGGCGCGAACTTAAATGCCATCATGAGTAAAGTGCGTCCTGGCGATATGGGCTTTGATGCTGTACATTTAAACTTACACAAAACATTCACGGGTCCACACGGTGGCGGCGGCCCTGGTTCGGGTCCTGTTGGTGTAAAGGCAGATCTTATTCCATTCCTGCCGAAACCACATATCGTCAAAGAAAATGATACCTTTAAATTTGACTATGACCGTCCGCAATCAATCGGTCGTGTTAAACCCTTCTACGGTAACTTCGGTATCTATTTACGTGCCTACACTTATATCCGTACAATGGGCCCGGATGGCTTGAAAGAAGTATCAGAGACTGCTGTACTGAATGCAAACTACATGATGCGTCGTCTTCAACCTTATTTCGAACTGCCGTATGACAGACATTGTAAACATGAATTTGTCATCAGCGGTGTCAGACAGAAGAAACTGGGCGTACGTACATTAGATATGGCGAAGAGACTGCTTGACTTTAACTTCCATCCGCCTACAATCTACTTCCCGCTGAACGTTGAGGAATGTATGATGATTGAACCGACTGAAACAGAATCTAAAGAGACATTGGATAAATTCTGCGATACAATGATTCAGATCGCTAAAGAAGCAGAAGAGAATCCGGATATCGTTTTAGAGGCGCCGCATCATACAGTGATCGGCCGCTTAGATGAAACGACAGCTGCCCGTAAGCCGGTTCTACGTTATGAAGGAACAATCGAGAAATAACAAAAAAACTTCAATCCCTGAAACAGGGATTGAAGTTTTTTTAGTTCTTCGATTTAATGCGGCCCTTCCATTCCTTGTAGCCGCCTTTCAGCATGAAAAGATGCTCATAGCCGTTCTTTTTCAGCATGCGGGCTGCACGGTAACTTGAGACACCGTTTTTATCGATGAAATAAATGGGTTGATCTTTACGCAGTCCGAGCATACGTGTCCGGAAAATGCTCATTGGAATATTTCTAGCACCTACAATGTGACCATATTCATAATCCGCTTTTTCACGCAAATCAATCACTTGCGCACGGCGAAGACCTGCCTGAAAGTCATCTTGACTTAGCTCTGTAACAGATTTACGATTGATATTGTAACTGATTGCGATATAAATGATAAGTGCAAGAAGGATGATTCCAAGAATAATCCATACTGTCATTCTGTTTCCTCCTCTAAATAGCATAATATCATTATAAAGATTAATAAGACGTATTTCAAAGTTAATTTACTCTATTTATATTAAGGATGGTTATATGACTGAAAAGTGGTTGTTTATTAATACAAAAAAGCAGAATCCCTATTTCAATATGGCTTTAGATGAAGCACTCCTGAACTGGGTATCAGAAGGGAAAATGCAGCCTGTGATCCGCTTCTATGGCTGGAATCCGAAAACCTTGTCAATCGGTTACTTCCAGAAGCTGCAGAAAGAAATCGATATTCAAAAAGTGAAGGAAAATGGTATAGGACTGGTCAGAAGAACGACTGGTGGACGCGGCGTTCTCCATGATAAAGAGCTGACTTATTCGGTCGTGGTGCCGGAATCTCATCCTGATATGCCGCAGACGGTGACAGAAGCCTATCGTGTCATTTCAGGCGGCTTACTGGAAGGATTCAGAGCGCTGGGTTTTGACGCTGAATTTGCCATCCCGAGAACAGCAGAGCAGCGTGCCAAGCTGAAGGATCCGAGAAGTTCCGTCTGTTTTGACGCACCGAGCTGGTATGAGCTGGTCGTCGAAGGCAGAAAGGTCGCAGGAAGCGCCCAGACGAGACAAAAAGGTGTCATCCTGCAGCACGGTTCTATCTTACAGGACATTGATGTCGATGAACTATTCGATCTCTTTATCTATCAGAATCCGAGAATGCGTGAAAAAATGCAGAATGCCTTCAGTGATAAAGCGGTTGCCATTAACGATTTATCTGACCGACATGTGACAATAGAGGAGATGGAAGAGGCCTTTCATAATGGCTTTGAGAAAGCCCTTGACATTGAACTTGTGCCCTATGACCTTAGCAATGAGCAGTTAGAAGAAGTCTACCGCATCGCTGATAAATATATGAGTGATGAATGGACCTATCGACGCTAGTCTTCAATATGGTATCATATAACGAGACAGAATTTTCAGACATGGGGGGATTAATATGAAGTTTGACAAATTACAGCAGCTGCTGGCAGACAGAAATTTAGAAGCGATCATCGTTCTTTCACCGTACAATAGACGCTACCTGTCCTTATTCACAGGCTCAAGCGGTGCACTCGTCATCACTAAAGAAGAGAATATTTTAATTACCGATTTCCGTTATACCAGCCAGGCAGCTGAACAGGCGACTGATTTCACTGTCATCAAGCAGGCAGGCGGGTTACTCGACAGTGTTAAGGCCGTTCTGCAGGAAAGAAATATCAGGACTGCGGGCTTCGAAGGAGATCTTATCACCTTCCAGCAGTATCAGGCGCTAGGGCAGAATCTGGAACTTGTAGATATCGCAGGGGAAATTGAAAAGATCCGCATGATCAAAGAACCTTTTGAAATTGAGATCATTCAGCAGGCGGCAGACATCGCGGATCAGGCATATGAGCACATTCAGACCTTTATTAAGGCCGGTAAGACAGAGCTTGAGGTCAGCAATGAACTTGAAATGTTCATGCGTCAGCTAGGTGCAAGTGGTTCTTCCTTCGATACGATTGTAGCGTCAGGTGTCAGAGGTGCACTGCCGCACGGTGTGGCGTCCGGCAAGGTGATTGAACAAGGTGATATGATCACACTGGATTATGGTGCCATATATAATGGCTATATTTCCGACATCACACGCACGCTTGCCGTCGGTGAACCTCTGCCTGAGATGCGGAAAATCTATGACATCGTACTGGATGCCCAGGTGACAGCGCTCAAGACGATTAAACCAGGAATGACGGGGCGTGAAGCCGATCAGATCGCACGAGACATTATCGCCGGTGCAGGTTATGGTGAAGCATTCGGTCATTCACTGGGGCACGGCATAGGGCTTGAAGTCCATGAAGGACCTGGTCTCTCTGTGGCTTCCGATGTACAGCTCGTACCTGATATGTGTGTCACACTGGAGCCCGGCATCTATGTTGAGAATTTAGGCGGCGTTCGGATCGAAGATGATGTTTTAGTGACTGAAAGTGGTCTAAAGCGCTTTACACATGCTTCAAAAGACCTTATTATTTTATAGAAAGCAAATTTAGGAGGATGACTCATGATTTCAGTCAATGATTTTAAAACAGGTTTAACAGTCGAAGTAGATAACGGTATCTGGCGTGTACTTGAGTTCCAGCACGTAAAACCAGGTAAAGGTGCGGCCTTCGTTCGTTCTAAACTGAGAAATTTACGTACTGGTGCGATCCAGGAGAAGACATTCCGTGCAGGTGAAAAAGTCGGTAAAGCACAGATCGATAACCGTAGAATGCAGTATCTTTATGCAAGCGGGGATTCTCATGTCTTCATGGATACAGAAACATATGACCAGACAGAACTGCCTGAAGCAAACCTGTCACATGAACTGAAGTTCCTTAAAGAGAACATGGAAGTTCATATCCAAAGCTATCAGGGGGAAACGCTCGGTGTTGAACTCCCTAACACAGTGACACTTGAAGTGACTGAAACAGAACCAGGCATTAAAGGTGACACAGCGCAAGGTGCGACTAAAGCGGCGACAGTTGAGACGGGCTATACACTTAACGTGCCGTTATTCGTCAACCAAGGCGACTTATTAGTGATCAACACGACTGATGGTTCTTACGTCTCTCGTGGATAATGATTCAGACCTCTCATCATGAGAGGTTTTTTATTTTCTCTTGAATTGGTCTGACCACTGAAGTAAAATGGGGATTAGCACATGAATTTGATTGTCAAAGGAGAACATTATGAATCTTGAACAAATTAAAGAACTGATAAAAGTACTGGAAGACTCTACACTTACATCAATTGAAATAGAAGATAATGAGCAGAAAGTAAAGCTCTTTAAGGAAACGAGAGTCAGCGAGGTTTATGCACCGGTTCCACCGGCTGTTCAGGAGATTGCTGTAGAAGCGCCGCAAGCTGAGACAAAGCCGGCAGTAGAAGCGACTCAAACAATCAATGCCCCGATGGTCGGCACCTTCTATCAGTCACCGTCACCTGACAAGGGACCTTATGTCCAGATAGGGGATCATGTCACCGCAGATTCTGTTGTCTGCATTCTTGAAGCCATGAAATTATTCAATGAGATTCAGGCTGAAGTGGCCGGAGAGATTGTGGAAGTACTGGTTGAAGACGGCCAGATGGTGGAATATGGACAGCCGCTCTTCAAGGTGAAATAATGAGAAAAGTACTAATTGCCAACAGAGGAGAAATCGCAGTCAGAATTATCCGCGCTTTAAAGGAACTGGGCATTCAATCTGTCGCCATCTATTCAGAGGCGGACCGCGAGGCCTTGCATGCTCAGCTGGCGGATGAAGCCTATTGTGTCGGACCGAAGTATTCCAAGGATTCTTATCTGAACATCCCGAACATATTATCCATCGCCAGTTCGACGGGTTGTGACGGCATTCACCCAGGTTATGGCTTCCTGGCGGAGAATGCTGATTTTGCAGAGATGTGCGAGGCATGTAATATCAAGTTCATCGGGCCCGGACATGCAGCTATCAACAAAATGGGGATTAAAGATATCGCCAAAAAAGAGATGATTAAAGCGAATGTCCCGGTGGTGCCTGGCAGTGACGGGCTGGTTGACACCGTAGAGGAAGCGAAGTCAGAAGCAGAGCGTATCGGTTATCCTGTCATCATCAAGGCCACTGCGGGCGGCGGCGGCAAAGGGATTCGGGTGGCGCGTAACGAGGAGGAGCTTGAGACGGGCTTTCGCATGACAGAACAGGAAGCGGAAGTTTCGTTCGGGAACAAGGGCCTTTACATAGAGAAGTTCATTGAGAATTTCAGACATATTGAAATTCAGGTGCTGGCCGACAGCTTCGGCCACACCATTCATCTGGGTGAACGTGACTGTACCATTCAGCGCCGGATGCAGAAACTGGTTGAAGAATCACCTAGCCCAGCCATCACAAGTGAAACAAGAGCTGAGATGGGAGCTGCGGCAGTCAGAGCGGCACAGGTCGTGGGCTATGAAAGTGCAGGGACTATCGAGTTCATCTATGATCTCGACAGTCAGCAGTTCTACTTCATGGAAATGAACACACGTATCCAGGTCGAACATCCTGTCACAGAGATGGTGACAAGCTGTGATTTAGTGAAATGGCAGATCAGAATTGCCGCCGGTGAGCCGCTGACGCTCAAGCAGGAGGATGTCCAGTTCACGGGTCATGCCATTGAGCTTAGAATCAATGCGGAGAATCCGGTGAAGAACTTTATGCCATCTGCAGGCGAAATCACACAGTACTTAGTACCGGGCGGATACGGCGTGCGCGTGGATTCTGCTTGTTATAACGGCTATACGATACCGCCTTACTACGATTCCATGGTCGCAAAACTCATCGTTCACCAGCCGACGCGTGAAGAAGCGATTCAATGTGCACTGCGGGCACTGGATGAATACATCATTATGGGCATTCATACGACGATTCCCTTCCACCAGGCGCTGCTCAAGCATCCTGTGTTCAGAAGTGCTGAATACAGCACTGACTTCCTGAATGAACATAAACTGAATATCGAATAAAGAAAGAAGCCCGAGGGCTTCTTTCTTTGCTTTTTCAGTTAAAATCACGGCAGAATAATGGTATGATAAACATATTATATGATAGGAGGCATAAGCTATGGCTAAACAGAATCTAGGAACAGTTGAAATCGCGCCTAATGTCATTGAAGTCATTACAGAAATTGCGATCAGTGAAGTTAAAGGTGTCTCACTTGCACAGAAATATAAATCATTGGATAAGCTCGGTGTCAAAAATGCCAAAGGCGTCAATGTGGAAGTCAAAGAAAGCGATATTTATATCGATGCCTACTGTATCTTTGACTACGGCACTAAAATTTCTGCGACTGCCAAACAGGTTCAGCAGAATATCAAGAACGCGCTGACCAATATGACAGCGTTAACCCCTAAAGAGATCAATATTCATATCATCAATATAAAATTTAATGACTAGGAGGATGCTTGCATCCTCTGAATTTTTGAAGGAGATTAATCATGAGTCGTAAAGAATCGAGAGAACATGCACTAAAGGTATTATTTCAGATGGAGACTAAAGAGCCGATAGATGTGTCTGACGCCAAACGTTTTATACTGGAAGCGAACGAGCAGGATCCATTTATGGATGAGCTGATTGAAGGTGTGAAAAAGAATCAGGATGCAATCGATGAAGCGATTAAGCCGCATCTTAAGCAGTGGACGTTAGAACGTTTGACAAAAATTGACCGCGTTCTGCTGCGTCTCGCTGTCTATGAGCTGGTTTATACAGATGTGCCGGATAAGGTGGCGGTCAATGAAGCAGTTAACTTATCCAAGGAATATGGGGATGATGACAGCTATAAATTTATCAACGGTGTTCTGAGTGAAGTCATCAAACAGAAACAATGACCCAGTATCTATCTATAGGTGCGCTGACGCAGTACATCAAAGCCAAGTTTGACCGTGACCCTTATCTGGAGAAGGTCTACATTAAAGGTGAGCTGTCCAATGTCAAGCTACATTCAAGCGGCCATCTGTATTTTGCCTTGAAAGATGGCAATGCAGTGATGAATGGTATGATGTTTAAGCGTGACGCGACCCGTCTGAATTTTACGCCTAAAGAAGGAGACGGGGTTCTGATCACAGGACGTGTCTCAGTATATGAAGACAGGGGCAGCTATCAGCTCTATGCGGACAGTATGTCACTGGACGGGGTCGGTCAGCTCTATGAGAAACTGGAAGCGCTGAAACAAGAATTTAAGCAGAAAGGATATTTTGCGGCAGAACACAAAAAGAAGCTCCCCAAATATCCTTCTGCTATTGCGGTGCTGACTGCATCGACAGGTGCAGCCATACGAGATATCGAGACAACACTTAACAGACGTTATCCCCTTGCAAAAGTGCACTATATTTCAACGCTTGTTCAGGGCAATGGTGCTGCAAGTGATATCGTCAGAAATATTAGATATGCGGACGAACTCGGTGTGGATGTCATGATAGTCGGACGTGGCGGCGGTTCGATAGAAGATCTATGGGCATTCAACGAAAGGGAAGTCGTTGAAGCGATTTTTCAGGCGGAAACACCGATAATATCAGCGGTCGGCCATGAAACAGATACGACGCTCAGTGACTATGTTGCGGATATGCGTGCGCCGACACCGACAGGAGCTGCTGTCATGGCGACACCTGATCAGGTAGAATTGATGCAGCAGCTCAAGGCATCTGAGTTATTCCTGAATCAGCGCCTCGTCCAGCACATTCGTTACCAAAAAGAAAAACTGTCCCGTTATCAGCAGCATCCTTTTTTCAGAAACCCGCTGATGATGATAGAGCAGAAACAGCAGCGGATAGATGAGACGGAGCAAAGGCTTCAGTATCTGCTGAAGCAGCGCTTTAGTACTCACAGAGAGCGATACATACGTCTTGAGGTCAGGCTGACACCCGAGCGGCTGAGTCATAAGCTGCAGTTGTTCCGGTCAGACGAGAAAGAAATGAGTCTGCAGATGAAGCAGCTGCTGGACCGGAAAATGAATAAGGCAGCACATCAGCTGGATTTACAATCCCGTTTACTTAACAGTCTTAATCCGACCGGCATACTAGAACGCGGTTATAGTATCGTCCGTAACAAGAAGGGGATCGTCAGCCACATCGATGCGCTTTCAACGAACGAAGATATCTCTATTCAGCTGTCAGATGGTACAGCTGAGGCAACCGTGAATTCAGTAAAGGAGAATACGCATGGCTAAAAATTTTGAAACGATGATGACGGAACTTGAGACCATCGTCAACAAACTGGACAACGATCAAGTCTCGCTTGAAGAATCAATTGAACTGTATGAAAAAGGTGTGGCATTATCAAAAGCCTGTCAGGAACAGCTGGTACAGGCGGAGAAGAAAATCAATCAGTTAAGTACCTCAGAGGCAGCAGAATGACAGCTAGAGAAAGGGTAGAACAGTATCTGTCAGATTTATATGACCAGCCAGTCAGCCCGCTTTTAGATGAGGCGATGACTTATTCACTGCTTGCTGGCGGCAAACGTATCCGTCCGGTCCTGCTCTTTTCGACACTTGACCTCTTCAATGTCTCGACGGACAAAGGACTGAAAACAGCAGCGGCCATTGAGATGATTCATACATATTCTCTTATTCATGATGACTTGCCGGCGATGGATGATGATGATTACAGAAGAGGCAAGCTGACGAATCATAAAGTGTTCGGCGAAGCGGTTGCCATTCTAGCGGGCGATGGACTGCTGACAGATAGTTTCAATCAGATCAGTCAGGATGACCATCTGACAGCTGAGCAGCGCATCAGACTGATCGCCGTGATCTCCGGTGCGGCAGGCAGCAGAGGAATGGTCGGCGGCCAGATGCTCGATATGACTTCAGAAGATAAACAATTGACATTAGATGAACTGAGAACCGTTCATCGTCATAAGACAGGCGATCTTATCCGTGCCTGCTTTGAATGTGCAGGGATTATCGCTGACCAGCCCGATGCTGTTATCCGGCAACTGGTTAAGATAGGAGAGAACTTCGGTCTGATCTTTCAGATTAAAGATGATATTCTGGACGTTGAAGGCAGCTTTGAGAAGATGGGCAAATCTGCGGGCAGCGATGTCTCAAAAGATAAATCCACCTATGTCTCATTACTAGGTTTGACAGGGGCAAAAGAAGCCATGCAGGAGATGGTCGCTGAAACAGAAGAGATGATTCATGAGTTGTCTGGTGGGGATGCATCACTTCTTGAGCTGCTGTCCTATATCACATCACGTGAAAATTAAAAAAGCCGTTATGGCTTTTTTGTTCATTATGGCTCACAGTGCTATAATATAACTTAATTAATAATTGAGACTGTAGGTGGAAAACGCATGGATGTTGACAAAATTAAGACTCCATCAGATATTAAAGGTCTGTCAGATGAGGAGCTAATCCAGTTAAGTAAAGAAATCAGAAAGTTTTTAATAGAGAAATGTGCAGTGACCGGGGGACATATCGGGGCGAATCTTGGCGTAGTTGAGCTGACGCTTGCTCTGCATAAGCATTTTGACAGTCCAAAAGACAAACTTATTTTTGACGTCGGTCACCAGGCTTATATTCATAAAATATTGACGGGCAGAGCCGACCAGTTTGATCGGTTGAGACAGCATAATGGCTTAAGCGGGTTCCCTAAACGCTCAGAAAGTGAACATGATGTATGGGAAGCAGGCCATAGCTCAACATCGCTGTCTGCTGCCATGGGGATGGCTAAAGCACGTGATATTATGGGGGAATCCTATCATGTCGTGCCTATTATCGGTGACGGCGCACTGACCGGGGGGATGGCGCTTGAAGCACTCAACCATATCGGACATGACAAAACCAATATGACGATCATTCTGAATGATAATGAAATGAGTATCGCGCCTAATGTCGGCGCCATGCACAATATGTTCGGACGGCTCCGTACCAACCAGAACTATAACCGGGCAAAAGTGGATATTGACGGCTTTCTCAGCAAGCTGCCAGGCGGTCATAAGCTACGGGATTCAGCAGACCGTATTAAGGACAGCCTGAAGTATCTCGTTGTCGCCGGTGTTTTCTTTGAAGAGCTGGGCATCAAGTACATCGGTCCGGTCGATGGCCATAGCTTCCGGGAACTTGGCGAAGCGATTGAGACTTCTAAACGGATCAATGGTCCTGTACTGATTCATGTGATCACAAAGAAAGGAAAAGGCTACGAGCATGCTGAGAATGATAAGATCGGCACGTGGCATGGACTTGGTCCTTATAAACTGGATACAGGAGAACAGATTAAAGGCAGTGCCACTGCACCGAGCTGGAGCCAGCTGATGAGTGATAATGTCATGGCGCTTGCAGAGAAGGATAAGAGAATTGTGGCGATTACGCCTGCGATGCCAGTCGGCAGTAAACTGACGAAATTCCAGCAGCAGTTGCCTGACCAGTTCTTCGATGTGGGTATAGCTGAACAGCATGCGGTGACAATGGCGGGCGGACTTGCCGCGAATGGAATGCTGCCTTACGTCGCCATCTATTCGACATTTATGCAGCGTGCCTATGATCAGGTGCTCCATGATATTGACCGCCAGAATCTGCATGTGGTCTTCGGAATTGATCGCTCAGGACTTGTCGGCGCTGACGGCGAGACTCATCAAGGGGTATTTGACATTCCGTTTCTGACGCATCTGCCGAACATGACCGTGATGATGCCGAAAGATGAGGATGAAGCGGCGAAGATGGTCTACAGTGCGTTCAATGACTATAGCGGACCGCTTGCTATCCGTTACCCTCGTGGCAATGGTCTCGGGGTAGAAGTCACAGATAAAACGACCGGCGTACCTTATGGCAAGTGGGAAGTGCTGAGAGAAGGCCGGGATGCCGTAGTCCTGTCGTTTGGACCGACACTTCAGCCGCTTCTGGCAGCACAGGAGATACTTCTGAAAGAGGGCATCAACATTGAAGTCGTCAATGCACGGTTCATCAAGCCGCTGGATACTGCCTATCTCGATCAGTTAAATGAGCGGCAGATTCCTGTGATGACGGTGGAGGAATCCATCCTGACAGGCGGTTTCGGCTCTCTTGTGGTCAGCTATTTCAATGACAATGGTTTTGCAGTGCCTGTCAAGAGACTGGGTATCCAGGATGAATATATTGAGCAGGGTGAAGTGGACCAGCTGCTGCAGGAAATCGGGCTGACCACTGCTCATTTTGTAGATGAAATCAAGCAGATGGTACAGAATGAAAAAACAGAGAATTGATGACTGGCTCGTTGAACGTGAATATTTTGAGACTCTGGATGAAGCTCGGCGGTTTATTATGGCGGGTAAAGTACTGAATGAACATGAGCGTATTCATTCGGGCGCTGAAAAAATCAATCCTGCCGAAGCTAAAATCAGGATCAAGGGACTGGACAAAAAATACGTCAGTCGCGGAGGACTGAAGCTGGAAAAAGCCATCAAGGAATTTAATCTCAAGCTGAAGGACCGTATCCACGTGGATATTGGTTCTTCTACCGGCGGCTTCACCGATTGCGCGCTGCAGAACGGTGTCAGCAGAAGCTACGCTATTGACGTAGGGACAAACCAGCTTGCCTACAGCCTGCGGATTGATCCACGGGTAACGGTAATGGAACAGACCAATTTCCGCTTCGTGACAGCGGAAAGCTTTCCTGAACTGCCCGACTTTGCGTCGATAGATGTCAGCTTCATATCGTTATCGCTGATATTACCGACCCTTCATAACATCCTGAAACCTGGGGGTGAAGTGGTCGCCTTGATCAAACCGCAGTTTGAAGCCCATAGAGAAGAAGTAGGTGACAAAGGGGTGGTCCATGATAAAGGAGTCCACAAAAGAGTGGTGAAGGAAGTCATGGCTTGTGCGTTGAAGCATCACTTCAGTGCTGAAAATCTGACGGTGTCACCTATTAAAGGTGCGAACGGTAATATTGAATATTTGATCTATCTGGTGCATGAAGAGAAGCCTCATGCCATAGAAGATGCACTGATAGAGGATATAACCTGTAAGACAGCCGATTAAAATTATTTAATCGGCTATTTTAATAGGCAAGAAGTCAGTTATATGCTAACATAATGTATAAATATACAGGGAGGACCATCATGGCGAATAAAACAATGCGTCAGATTAAAATCAGAGAAATTATCTCCAACCAGCAGATCGAAACGCAGGAAGAGCTGGTTGAAAAACTGAATGAAGTCAACCTGAACGTGACGCAGGCCACTATTTCACGTGATATCAAGGAACTTCAGTTGATCAAGATACCTACACCAAGTGGCCAATATGTCTATAGTCTGCCTAAAGACCGCAAATTTCATCCATTAGATAAACTGGGACGTTATTTAATGGATTCTTTCGTTAAACTGGACGGCACCTCAAACCTTCTGGTCTTAAAGACTTTGCCTGGCAATGCGCAGTCTATCGGCGCGATTCTGGATCAACTTGAATGGGAGGAAATTCTCGGTACCATCTGTGGGGATGATACATGTCTGATTATTTGTCGGGATGAGAAAGCAGGTCAAGTAGTCACTGAACGATTGTTCAATATGTTATAGTTGGGGGATTAATTTATGCTACAGACATTATCCATCAGGCAGTTCGCCATCATAGATGAACTGAGTATTGAAATCAAAGAAGGTCTGACAGTCCTGAGCGGGGAAACAGGCGCCGGCAAATCGATTATTATTGATGCCATTTCCATGCTGATCGGTGCAAGAGCAAGCCAGAACCTTGTGCGCCACGGTGAAAATAAGGCTGTCATTGAAGGTGTCTTCGATATTGATGATAACCCGAATGTCAGACAGCTGCTTGAAGAAAAAGACATTGATCAGGATGACTTTATGATTGTTAAACGGGAGATCATGAAGACAGGTAAAAGCATCTGTAAGATCAACAGCCAGACTGTCACACTATCTGAACTGAAACAAGTGATGCAGGAGCTGCTTGACATTCATGGTCAGCACGAGACGCAGCATCTGCTGAAGTCGAAATATCATATCCGCTTGCTGGATGAGTTTTCAGGTGGCCGCTATCAGGCCATTTTAGACGAATATACAGACGCCTTTAAAATCTATCAGGAGAAGAAGGAAGAACTGAGAAAACTGGAACAGAAGGATGAATCATTGCTCCAGCGGCTTGATCTCATCAAGTTCCAGCACAATGAACTGACGCAGGCTAAACTTGTGGCGGGCGAGGTCAATCAGCTTAAGGATGATATCAATCGCCTTCGAAACTTTGAAAAGCTGAATCATGAGCTGACGAAAACGGTTAACTACTTAAGTGATGAGAACAATATCATCGATAAGTTATTCGATTTTAATGAGTCCTTGAAGGAAATCGATGAGATTCTGAAAGGGGAATATGCCTCGCTGCTGGAAGAAACAAATAGTGTCTACTATTTGCTTGAAGATGCCAAGCACCGGCTATATGACGAACTGACGTCCAATGAATATGATGAAAATCTTCTGAATGACATGGAAGCAAGAATGAATCTGATTCAGCAGTTTGAGCGGAAATACGGTAAAAATCACGACGAACTGATACTGCTTATTGATGACCTCGAGACCGAGATCAATCAGATCGAGAATCTTGAAGAGAGCACCTCACAGCTGAAAAAAGAAATAGAATTACAGTATCAGAAGGTGATAGCAAAAGGGACACAGTTATCCAAGGAACGTCGGACGGATGCGCTTGACTTGCGCCACAAGATTCTTGATGAGATTCATCATCTGGAGATGAAGAGTGCTAACTTTGAAATCGCATTTTCTAAAACTGAACCTACATTAGCAGGGCTTGAGACGATTGAATTTATGATCAGTCCGAATAAAGGCGAACCTTTGAAAGGACTGGATAAGATTGCCTCCGGCGGTGAGTTATCTCGTATCATGCTGGCATTGAAGACGATCTTTGCTGAAAACAGAGGGCAGACAGCCATTCTTTTTGATGAAGTGGATACTGGCGTCTCTGGTCGTGTCGCCCAGAAAATGGCTGAAAAGATGAAACAGATCGCGCAGCATATACAGGTTATCTGTATATCTCATTTGCCGCAAGTAGCGGCCATCAGTGATCATCATCTCTTCATCGAAAAGCACGAGCGGGACGACCGGACGATAACCACTGTGACGGAGCTGACTGGAGATGACAAAGTAAAAGAGGTCGCACGTATGATATCTGGAGTTGAAGTGACACCTCTGACGCTGGAGCATGCAGCTGAACTCATCTCCCAGAATAAAGATTAAGATAAAGGATGAGATAAATGGCAATCCGCGTAGCAATAATAGAAGATTCACAGGAACTCGCTGCTGGTATTCATCGCTATCTTTCTTCCCAAGGAATGATGGTGACTGATATAGCCAATGACGGCCAGCGGGGCCAGGAACTGATTCAGCGGGGCAACTTTGATGTTCTGCTGCTGGATCTCATACTGCCGAACATTGACGGGCTGACACTTCTTAAAAACGATATTCCGGCTGACCGTCCCTATAAAGTGATCTGCTTCTCTGCCTTTGGCAAGGAGTCGATTCTCCATGAAGCCTTGACACTTGGCGGTGATTACTTTCTCCTAAAACCTGTCAAGCTCGAAGTCATTGCACAGACTATCCTGCGTATGACGGAACAGAAGGACTCGGATTTACTGAACGATTATTTCGCGCAGCGTTTAAAAGGGACTCAGTATATTTATGAGGCACTGAACATTCTTGAGCAGCATCCAGCCAAAATCAATCATCTTACAGGCGAACTTTATCCTGAGATTGCGCGTAAGTTTGATGTCAACAAAGCGACGATTGAACGGGCAATCAGACATGCGATCGAAAAAGCATGGAGAAATGGTCTTGAACAGCACTGGCAGGCAGAAGGTAAAATGGTACGGCCGACGACAGGGGAACTACTAGAATATCTGATGAGGTAGAACATGAAAATTATCGCACATAGAGGATACAGAGCAAAGTATACCGAGAATACCATGACTGCATTCAAGAAGGCTGTCCAGTACGGGGCTGATGGGATTGAACTGGATGTCCATCTGTCGCGGGATGGCGAGATTGTGGTCTTTCACGATGAACAGTTCAAGCGCATGGCCGGGCATCCAGGCTTTATTCATGAGATGGATTATGAAGCGATCCGTAAAATTAAGCTGTTCTCAAAGACTGTCAGAAAAGAAAGTGTGCCGAGGCTGATTGAAGTGCTGGAACTTTTAAGAGATACCTCGTTGTCCCTGAACATAGAGATAAAGGCTGTCACTGACGGAATGCTCGAGCAGAAACTGGCTCAATTACTCATGAACTATGACACTTCTCAAATAGTGATATCCAGTTTTCATCCTGAATCCATTCTGAAGATGAAACAGCTTGCCCCTGACATAGAGACGGCACTTCTCTATACTAAATATATTGATCAGCCCTGGCTGTTAAAAGAGCGCTATCTCTTTGATGCCATACATACAGATACAAATTATACATCGCGTGAATACGCCGCATTAATCCAGTCTCACGATGTTCCGGTCCGTATCTATACCGTCAACAAAGAGCGCGACCTGCAGTACTGGCTGGAGTCAGAAGTGGCTGCCATTATCACGGATGAAGTGGAAACGGCAGTAAAACTGAAAAAAGAGAAGTAACGTCGGTTACTTCTCTTTTTTAGGTACTCTGTTATTTCGTTTTTCCATATGCAGAATATAGCCGCCGACAAATGCAATACCGAGAACTGAAAAGACAGCCCCTAACAGGAATTGGAGCCATATGTAATGCAGTTCCGGCACAAGGACACCAAATACGGCATCTCTCATCCATTTTATGCCCAGACCGGCCAGATAAATAGGAATAATCAGCACAAGAAGTGCTAAGATTTTTTGCATAATATCACCTGACCCTATTATAACTGAATGACCGGGAAATAAAAATAAGTTAACATTTAATTTTTAAAATACTATATTAATATAGTGTTAATTCAAGTTAAGATTTTAATAGATATCGGTGTAAACGCTTTATTGATTTAAAGTATTAGCAAAATTGTGTTTTTACGCGATTCTCTTTAAATTTTTATTTGTGGTTTAAAAATCAAAGTTTTTATGCAATAATATTATTGTAATAATTGAGAAAATCACGAAAAGGGGTAAAATAATGATTTTTGAGACTTTGGAGCAGTATGATTATGAGCAAGTGGTGTTCTGTCAGGATAAAGCGAGCGGACTTAAAGCGATCATCGCTATTCATGATACAACGCTTGGACCGGCACTCGGGGGCTGCCGTATGTGGCCGTATCAATCTGAAGAGGAAGCCATTGAAGACGCACTGCGTTTAGCCCGCGGCATGACCTATAAGAATGCAGCAGCTGGTCTGAACTTAGGTGGCGCTAAGACCGTGATCATCGGTGACCCTAAAAAGGATAAGTCTGAGGCGCTTTTCAGAGCACTTGGCAGATACATTGAAAGCTTGAATGGCCGTTATATCACAGCAGAAGATGTGGGGACTTCAGTCAGTGATATGGACACCATCCATGAGGAGACTGATTTTGTGGTCGGCCTCTCTGAAAGCTATGGTTCATCAGGCAATCCGAGTCCGGTGACAGCGTACGGCGTCTACCAGGCGATGAAGCGTACCGCAAAAGAAGCATTCGGCACGGATTCACTGAACGGCCTTAAAGTATCAGTGCAGGGCGTCGGCAACGTCTCTTATAAGCTCTGTGAATATCTGCATGAAGAAGGTGCGGAACTGATCGTGACAGATATCTTCCAGGAGTCTATTGACCGCGCTGTCAATGCCTTCGGTGCCACTGCTGTTGAACCGGACGCGATCTACGGTGTGGAAGCGGATATTTTCGCCCCGTGCGCGCTTGGCGGCATTCTGAATGACGAGACCATCCCTCAGCTGAAAGTGAAAGCGGTCTGCGGCAGCGCGAATAACCAGCTGAAAGACATGGAGAAGCATAGCGCCCAGCTCGCTGAGCGGAATATCATCTATGCCCCTGACTTCGTAGCTAATTCGGGCGGTGTGATCAATGTAGCAGATGAGCTTCATGGCTACAACGAAAAACGGGCGACAGATAAGGTGAAGGAAATATACAATCAGATGGATAAAATCTTCGAAATAGCTAAACGTGATCAGATTTCGACTGCATTAGCCGCTGAAAAGATGGCCGAAGAACGCATCGATCAGATGATGCGTGTCAGAAGTACATTCAGCCGTCATGAACATTCACTTATTTCAAGAAGATAAACCGGTATGGTAGATATCTCTTCAAAGTTTCGGTAAGATAAGGGTATCAAAAAACTGAAGAGGTGCTAGCATGGAAATGGATTTTAATCTCTATATGAACGAAGTCGTTGATACTGCAAGACGGGAAATTGAGGATGCAGGTTATCAGCAGCTGAAAACATCAGAAGAAGTAAAAGAAGCATTCAGTAAACCGGGGACAACATTTGTCATGGTTAACTCTGTCTGTGGCTGCGCAGGCGGTATCGCTCGTCCTGCCGCTGCACATGCGCTTCATTATGATAAACTACCTGATCAGCTTGTCACCGTTTTCGCAGGACAGGATAAAGAAGCAACTGCGACAGCTCGTGACTATTTTGAGGGGTATCCACCATCAAGCCCGTCATTTGCGTTACTGAAAGACGGTAAGATCGTCTCGATGATTGAGCGTCACGAAATCGAGGGACATGATCCGATGAGTGTCATCACGAATATTCAAGCCCTATTTGAGGAATACGGGGAGGAAAGATAAGCCGAGGGAAACCTTGGCTTTATTTCATGAAGACCATGAAACTGAATCCTTACCGTATCGGTTACCGCACACTGAAGACCGCTTTTGGCATGGCTATCGCGGTGATCATTGCCAAGTATCTTGGCGTTGTCAATTTCTCCTCTGCTGCTATTCTAGTCGTATTATGTATTAAAAACACCAAAATGAAATCTGTGCAGGCAGCGTGGGCACGTCTTGTCTCATGTGTGCTGGGACTTATATTTGCCAGCGTCATATTTGAGCTGATGGGTTATTACCCGCTGGTACTCGGACTGGTTGTCCTGCTTTTTATACCCGCGACTGTCGTGCTGGGGACACAGGAAGGCGTGGTGACCGCCTGTGTCATTATTCTGCATTGTTTCAACTCACAAGGCGTCAGCATAGGCTTCATGCTGAATGAGCTGCTGTTAATCATAGTGGGTCTATCCATCGCCTTGGTGCTCAATCTTTATATGCCGAACCGGACAAAGGAGCTCGATACGTTCAAGGTGAAGATTGAACAGGAGTTTCAGGTCATTCTCTCTGAGTTCAGTGAAGCACTTAAGTATGTGGATATTGTCCTCGACCATAAATTGATCGATCAGGTGCTCCTGACCATCGAGAAGGCTAAATCTGTGGCCTTTATGGATGTAGAGAATCACTTTGTACGGAATCAGAACTCTTATTATCACTATTTTGATATGCGGGGCAAGCAGGCGATCCTTCTTCACCGGATGGTTGACCTCATCAATGATGTCAGCCGTTCTGAGCAGCTTCATCTGCAGCTGAGTGAACTGATTCATGAGATGGG
Source organism: Macrococcus bovicus (assembly GCF_030376725.1). Classification (NCBI taxonomy): domain Bacteria; kingdom Bacillati; phylum Bacillota; class Bacilli; order Caryophanales; family Staphylococcaceae; genus Macrococcus; species Macrococcus bovicus. The sequence continues at coordinate 1,156,683 of NZ_CP128470.1, read as the reverse complement.
ACAGAATATTTCAAGCAATGATCACACGGCCATCCGATTGCACGACCTCTATGCCATCCAGCTGGAGATGAGAGAGCATCCTCTCCCTGATCATTATGAAGCCCTCCATTCAAGGGCATCTGCTTTTCAGTTGCTGAGAGAGCTTGAGGCCTATTTGGTGATTAAATCGAAATTCGGTTCTTTAAGAAAATAAAAAAGTAATCTACTTCTGTAGATTACATCGTTAAAAAGGGTAGAATACTGGAGAGGATGAGAGCTGCTACGACAGCGATCAACAATAGAATGATCAGAATTCTTCTTGCATTATGATTCATGATGGATTCCTTTCTATTTTTTTTATTTATTATAACAAATTATTGAGATGATGAGGAGCGTTCATATGTTAAACAAAGAGCGGTTAGTAGACACATTTTTAGAACTTGTGCAGATTGACAGTGAAACAGGTCATGAAAGAGAAATAGCTGATCATCTGACGCAGGTGATGACGGATCTGGGTTACCATGTCATTGAAGACGACAGTCAGAAAGATACAGGCTTCGGTGCGGGTAATCTCATTATCAATATCGAGGGAGATGAATCCAGGAAACCGATTTATTTCTCCTGTCATATGGATACGGTGACGCCGGGGCAGGGGGTCAAGCCTGTCATTAAAGATGATATCATCTACTCGGATGGCACGACGATTCTCGGTGCCGATGACAAAGCTGGGGTTGCAGTGCTGCTGGAAACATTGACCGTCATCAAAGAGGAGAACCTGGCGCATGGGCCTCTGCAGATCGTGATTTCAGTGGGTGAGGAAAGTCAGCTGGTGGGTGCCAAGGCCTTTGATGCTGAATATCTGACGAGTGAATTCGGTTATGCTCTCGATTCCGGCAATGAAGTGGGGACTATCGTTACCGCGGCTCCTAGCCAGGCTAAGCTCGAAGTTCATATTACCGGTAAAACCGCGCATGCAGGTCTTGCACCTGAAGAGGGTATCAGTGCCATTAATATTGCTGCTAAGGCAGTCAGCCGGATGACACTTGGGCGTATTGATGCAGAGACGACTGCGAATATCGGCCGCTTTGAAGGGGGCACTGTAACCAATATCGTTGCGGACAGCTGCTTCATTCTAGCTGAAGCACGCAGCTTGGATCAAGGTAAGCTGGATCAGCAGGTCGCGCATATGAAGGAAACATTTGAACAGACAGCCGCTGAAATGGGCGGCAGCGCTGAGGTCCAAGTGACGCCGAGCTACCCTGCCTTTAACGTAGCAGAGGACAGTGAAGTCGTACAGATTGCAAAACAAGCAGCTGAGAATGTGGGTCTGTCACCTGTCCTGAAGAAAAGTGGCGGTGGCAGCGATGCGAATATCTTCAATGGTTTCGGGGTGCCGACACTCGTTCTTGCAGTCGGTTATCAGGACATTCATACGAAGCAGGAAAAAATGCCGATCAGTGAACTGGTCAAATTAAATGAGCAGGTGCTGGAAATCATCAGCCTTGTCTAAAACGAAGAAAAACACCTGTTACAGGTGTTTTTCTTCGTGATGACGTTGAAGTGCGGCAATCATCTGCTGGTTCTGTTCAGTGAGAACCTGGAAATGGCGCTCTTTCTGCTGATAGCTTTTATTGACAAGGGATGTCACCCACCAGACTAATAGGATAATGATGATAAAGGGCAGCAGATACAAGAAAATCGCAAAGAGATTAACAAAGGCCATATCATTCCCTCCCATACAAATATTTGAAACTATTATAACATAGAGCTGCTATATTCCAGTAATCTGCTGTGAATATAGTTCTCTTCTTAGTACGGTCATCCGCTCTATGTTATAATAATGAGGAAAATGAACAGGAAAGAGGTATCTACATGACGAAACAACAAATAGGTGTCATCGGACTTGCCGTAATGGGTAAGAATCTGGCTTGGAATATTGAATCTAGGGGCTATACAGTCTCTGTCTTTAACCGCTCCCCTCAGAAGACGGAGGAGATGGTAGCAGAATCTGAAGGAAAAAATATTTTCCCGACCTATACGCTGGAGGAATTTGTCCAGAGTCTTGAGACACCTCGTCGGATTCTGATGATGGTCAAAGCCGGGGAAGCAACAGACCATACGATTGAAAGTCTGATCCCCCACTTAGAGAAAGGCGATATTCTGATAGACGGAGGTAATACGAATTATAATGATACCATCCGCCGGAATAAATATCTGTCAGAAAAAGGTCTTAACTTCATCGGCACGGGCGTCTCAGGCGGTGAAGAAGGTGCGCTCCATGGTCCATCCATCATGCCGGGCGGCCAGAAGGAAGCCTACGAACTTGTCAGACCTATTCTGGAGGATATCGCCGCAAAAGCGGAGGACGGTAAACCTTGTGTCGCTTATATCGGACCGGACGGAGCAGGTCATTACGTCAAGATGGTGCACAACGGTATTGAATATGCAGATATGCAGCTCATCGCTGAGAGCTATCACTTGATGAAAAATGTGCTGAAAATGTCTCACGAGGAGATTGCAGACACATTTACTGAGTGGAACAAGGGTGAACTTGACTCCTATCTGATTGAGATCACAGCGGATATCTTCAGAAAACTGGATGAAGACGGCACGCCGCTTGTTGAGAAGGTGATGGATAAGGCCGGTCAGAAAGGTACAGGTAAGTGGACATCTATCAATGCACTTGATCTCGGTATCCCGCTGACGATTATCACGGAATCTGTCTTTGCACGTTTCATTTCATCTCAGAAAGAAGAGAGAGTCGCTGCCTCAGAAGCTTTTGATGCGCATGAATATGACTTCAAGGGTGATAAAGCAGAGTTTCTTGAACAGATCAGACAAGCTTTATATATGAGCAAAATCTGTAGTTACGCCCAAGGCTTCAGTCAGATGAAAGTGGCGAGCGATACGAACAGCTGGAACCTTCGTTTAGGCGACTTAGCGATGATCTGGCGTGAAGGCTGTATCATCCGGGCGCAGTTCCTGCAGAAGATCAAGGATGCTTATGACAACAATGCGGAGCTCAAGAATCTGCTGCTTGATCCATATTTCAACGGGATTGTCTCCCAGTATAACGGCTCTCTGCGCCGCGTAGCAGGTACAGCGATTGAAGCGGGTATCCCGGTCCCATCATTCGCAGCAGCGATCACTTACTTTGACAGCTACCGTGCCGAGGATCTGCCGGCGAATCTGATTCAGGCACAGCGTGACTATTTCGGTGCACATACCTATGAACGTAAAGATAAAGAGGGCATCTTCCACACCGAGTGGAAATAAGGCCGCAAATAACCCCTGCAGATGAGTCTGCAGGGGTTATTTTAGTCGATGGGTAGGTGGAAGAGAACTTTATTATGGGCGTTGTCGAAATCCAGCGGTTCATTCAGCTGGATGATATAGTAGTCATTTTTTCTGAAGCTCAGCATGACGGCTACTTGCTGCTCGATGGATTGCCAGATCTCATTGAAGATATAATCGAGATGGCCTCTTTCCTTGAAGACCGCAAACTTCTGATGATGCAGATGTTCTGTCTCAAGCTGTGTCGAGGCATTGCTCTCGATTCCGAGAAAGACCTCCAGACCGTAAGCATGCGGATGGATGACCATATATAGCGGGACACGATGGTTGGAGGTGAGGCGCTCCAGTCTGCCGTCCTGCTGGTAGCTATAAAGCAAGTCGGCCAGCAGAAAATGATGATACAGATCCCGGTTATGGATCTGCTCCCGGTAACCAATCATTCTCGCGAAATCACGTGATTGGATTAAATAGGGAAGAGGCGGCTTTTCTGTGACGCTGAACTTGACATAGAGACGTTTCAGCTGTTTAAGCTGCTCTTGATGTGAACGTGCCTGCAGGGGTGAAAGGCCATGATAATCTCTGAAATCCTCACTGAATGAAGCCGCATCCTGATACTGATACTGCTCTGCGATTTCGAGCAGACTGCTGCGGCCCTCCACAAGCTCTCTTGCCGCTTCAGTCAGACGTCTGTTCCTGATATATTCCTCGATATTCATGCCTGTAATCATCGTGAACGTCTGATTGAGATGAAAGGGAGTTTCTCCGATATGACGAGCTACTTCCTCCAGTTCAACCTGCCTGAGTAAATTATCTTCCAAGTAAACGATGGTCTGCTGAATCATGTTTAACGGTTCCATAGTGCCTCATTTCTAGATTTAACCAATCTGGTAAATAACGATGACATCGTCGGGGTCGTCCTTAATGCCGGCAAGTTCAATCCGGTGAATTTCTGTAAATAATCCGAACTGCTCCAATATGTCAATATATTCATGCTTTGCATAATATAATATCACAAACGCACGTCTTTTGTACGGATAACTCGATAAGAATCGATGAATGATCGTCCTGAATAATTCACCGGAAAACGGATTGAAAAAGAACAGCATGCTTTCGCTGCCGTCAAACTGATAGTCGAGCACATTTAAATTGATCGCCCGGACCTGAAAGTGAGCTTTATCTGTTGCAGGGTGAAAGGTCTGACGGTACTGTTCGATATTCTGACAGCTTGCCAGGTACAGTGCCTTATTGAGCTCGATGCCTGTCGTTTTTATGCCAAGCAGATGATGGATGGCGATAGGGACACGCATTAGACCGGAGCCGAAGTCGACGAAATGGTCATTCTTTGCGACTGTCAGTAAATAATCGGCCAGTTGCACAAGGTCGGAATAGGCCGTAGCCTCATAGCGATGATAATGTCTGAGTGCCGGGAAATGGCGCTCGCCGTCATGCGTCATGATATTCAGTTCTTCATCTGACATGTTGTCATCTCCTCAAAAAAAGCCTGAGACTAGGGTCTCAAGCTGATTAAAAATCCCACCAGTGCAGATGATCACGTGTGAGCAGGAGCTCGCTCTTAACAGGGCCGTTTGAACCTGCCTGATAGTTAGGGAAGGGAGCCGGGTGCTCGCGCCAGTACTGATCAACCGTATCAACATAGCTCCATGTTGCTTTCAGTTCTTCCCAGTGCGTGAAGTTGGTCGCATCACCTTTGAGGCAGTCATAGATCAATCCCTCATAAGCATCGACGGTATTCATTTTATCCTGCGCGGTTAAGGCGTACGATAATTTGACAGGTTCAGTGTCGATGCCTTCAATATACTTGCGAGCATTCAGGTGAAGTTCAATCCCTTCATTCGGCTGTATATTGATGACGAGCAGATTTGAATCCAGATGCTGGTCGCGTTTGTAGTATAAATTCATCGGGACTTCCTTGAATTCAACCACGACGCGTATTTCTTTCTTTTTCATGCGTTTACCTGTACGGATATAGAAAGGAACACCGGCCCAGCGGAAGTTATCAATCATGACTTTCGCTGCGACGAAAGTAGGTGTATTAGATTCTGGATTGACGTTCTCTTCATCGCGGTACTTAGGGACAGCTTCGCCGTTGACGGTTCCTTTATCATACTGGCCACGCACGAAATAACTACGTACTTCTGACGGTTTGATTTGTCTGATGGAGCGGAGTGCTTTGACCTTTTCATTCCTGATATCGTCGGACTCAAGCGAGATAGGAGGCTCCATCGCAAGGAGTGAGACAATCTGCAGCATATGGTTCTGCACCATATCCTTCAGAGCCCCGCTGTTATCGTAGTAGCCACCCCGGTCTTCGACGCCGAGTGTCTCTGAAGATGTCACCTGAATATTAGAAATGTATTTATTGTTCCACAGCGGTTCAAACATCGCATTGCTGAAACGCAGAATCTCGATATTCTGCACCATATCCTTGCCGAGATAATGGTCGATACGATAGATCTCTTCTTCTTTGAAGGAACGTGTGATCTGAGCATTCAGTGCTTCAGCTGATTTCAGGTCAGTGCCGAACGGTTTCTCGATGATCAGACGCGTGAAGCCTTCTGTATCTGTCAGACCACTTTCTTTCAGGGCATCAGTGACAGTACCGAAGAATTCAGGTGCCATCGCCAGGTAGAATAATCTGTTGCCTTCAAGGCCATACTTCGTATCAAGCTCTTGGGAGAGGGATAACAGCTGCTTGTAGCTTTCAGGATCCTTGACATCGTGAGACTGATAGTACACATGTGTCATAAAATCATCAAGCCGCTCCGTATCTTTGACGTGTTCTCTAATAGAGGCTCGGATTTCCTCTCTGAACTTCGTATTATCCCAGTCTCTGCGGCCAATACCGATGACCGCAATATGCTCATTCAGATTCCCCTGCTGAAAGAGGTGGAATAATGATGGGAATAGTTTGCGATGACTTAAGTCGCCTGTAGCGCCAAAAATAGTGATGAGACAAGGAATATTCTGCTTTTCAATATCCATCTATGGGACCTCGATTCGTTTAAATTCCTTATTATTTTTTCATACAATGACCTAAAATACAATTAAAACATGCTATAATATCTTGATAAATTAAGTAGGTGAACAAACGTGGAAATCATATTTTTAGGAACAAGTGCAGGCTTGCCCACAAAAGAAAGAAATACACAAGCAACGGTTCTGAGTCTTGAGCCACTGCTCAATGAATTCTGGCTGTTTGATGCAGGGGAAGCGGTTCAGCATCAGATTCTCCAGACGAGAATTAAACTGGGCAAGCTGCGGAGAGTCTTTATTACACACATGCACGGTGACCATCTCTTTGGACTGCCCGGACTATTATCATCCCGGAGTTTCCAGGGCGGTGAGAATAAGCCGCTGACCTTATACGGGCCGGCTGGCATCAAGGCATTTATTGAGACCACTTTAAAGCTGTCGGAGTCTCGCCTGAACTATCCGCTGGAAATAGTGGAAGTGGAAGACGCCGCCGTCTTTAAGGAAGACGATATTACCATCAAAGTCCATCTGCTGGCTCACGGTATCCCGTCTTATGGCTATAGACTCGAGCTGCCAGCCAGTCAGGGCCGGCTGCTGCAGGACAAACTGGAGAAAGAGGGCATCATGCCGGGCCCTATTTACCGGGATTTCAAGATGCATGATACCGTTGAATATGAAGGCAAGGTGTATCGCGCACAGGATTATCGTGCTGAAGCGGTGCCCGGCAAGATTCTGACCTTCTTCGGTGATACGATGCCGAACAGCAATGAAGACCTGCTTGCTGAGCAGGCGGATGTCATGGTGCATGAGAGCACTTATTTGGAAGGAGACCATCTGCTCAGCCATCAATACCATCATAGTCATATAGCAGATGTGGTCAGCCTGGCAGAGCGCAGCCAAGTTAAGCTGACTCTAATCAATCATGTAAGCAACCGTTACCACCAGCAGGATATCACAGCGCTCAGTGAGGTCATCCGAGCAGAACATCCTGATTTTAACTTCAGGATTGCCCATGATTTTATGACTGTGAAGATAGAATAGACAAAAAGAGTGTCACTCTCTCCGATAGAGAAAGGGACACTCTTTTTGTCTATTCAGCTAACTCTTTACTGCGTTTGATGGCCTGTTCAAGACAATCCTTGAAGATGTCTTCAATAGGATACTTTTTCAGGGCATCAAGCCCCGCTTTTGTCGTTCCGCCTTTAGAAGTGATGTTCTCTCGCAGCTGCTCGATTTCCAGCTCACTTGCCTCCAGCATATGGCCTGTGCCGATGATGAGGTTTCTGACAGCGGCATCGACATGCTCTTTATCAAGCCCCATCTTCGTAGCTGCTTTGATGTACTGTTCGTACATATAGTAGAGAAAGGCCGGGCCGCTGCCCGTGATGGCAGTCACCTGATGCAGCTTATCTTCTTCAACTTCAAGTGCTGTCCCGAATGAGTTGAGAATGTTGAATAATTCTGCCTTATGACTGGCATCGAAGCCCTCCGAGAAAGTGATGCCGGTCACTGACTGCTGGACCTGTGCGTTTGTATTCGGCATGATACGCGCGACGGGGTTCTGCGTTCTCAGTTTAGTCTTGATCTGATGGATTGAGATTCCTGCCATAATAGAGATGAAATGATTGCCGGGCTGAATTTTATCCTTGATGCGTTCCGCTAAGGCATCAAAATCATAAGGTTTAGCCGCTAGGAAGACGTAGTCCGCATCAGTCAGGAGCGCCATATCATCGTAACTGTATCTGATGTTCAGTTTCTGCTGATAATCCTGCAGCCGATTCTCACTGGAACGGTTCGTCAGATAAATATCATGACTATTCAGCAGGCTGCTGCTGATCAGTCCTTCGAATATTGCACTTGCTATATTGCCTGCACCATAGAATACAATTTTCATGCCGGGGCCCCCTTGGTTTCATTCTCCTATCATCTAGTGTAACATTGAACGAAAAAGAGTAAAAGTGGGGGATAAGATGATAGGTAAAAAATTTATTCTGACTGGCGGCACAGGCGGACTGGGAGAGTCCATTCTGAAGGAACTCATCCACCGCGGTGCACAAGTATTGGTGATCGGCAGGAACGGAGAGCAGCTCAAGTCTTACACCGAACACTATCAGCATATAGCTGTTTATCAGCTGGATTTAAGTGACAAAGAGCAAATCAGTGCTCTGATCACTCATATTCGCTCAAAAGGCGAGAGTTATGACGGCATCATCAATAATGCGGGATACGGTTACTTTAAGACGTTTTTGGACCATACCGACGAGGAGGTCACAGATATGTTCAACGTCAACGTCGTGCATGCCATACGTCTGCAGAAAGGTCTGCTGCCTGTCTTAAGACCCGGCGCATCTATCGTGAATATTGCTTCGCAGGCTGCCCGTGTGACGACGCCTTACGGTTCTATCTATGCCGCCACTAAAGCCGCGTTACTCAGCTTTTCAGACGCGCTCAGGCTGGAGCATCCTGAATTCCATGTCATGACTGTGAATCCGGGGCCGATTGCGACGAATTTTTTCAGCCGCGCTGATGCGACAGGCCGATATGAGATTCTTACAAAAGGCATCCAACTGGATAAAGATGCACTCGCCAGGGAAATTGTCGCAGGAATGACCGACAGAAAGCTGGAAGTGAATCGGCCGCTCTGGATGCATCACGGTCTGACCTTATATAATCTGGCGCCGCGTTCCGTTGAGAAGTTATTCAGAAGATTTTTTCTGTCCAAGAAACCTTAAAGGTCAGGCAGCAGGTTGAATTCAGTCAGAAAGTTTCTGACTTTTTTACGGTATGTGACAGGATTCACATTAAAGCTGGCAGCATGACCGCCGTATTCAGGGTACCATTTTCTTTTCGGGCCTCTCTTTTTGTTATAGAGGTCGACAGAATGGGTGTAAGGAATAAAGAGATCCGGTTTTGAATGTATAAAAAGGACGGGCTGTTCTATATTCTGGACCACTTTGATGGGTGAGACCGCATAAAGAGAAAACCTTGAGCGTATTCTGAGGAAGATATTGATGAACTTGAGCAGAAACCCTGAACCAATCTGCAGTCTCTGGCCGATGAGATGCGTCAGGATACGTTCAAATGAAGAGAATGAACAGTCAGAGATATAGAATTCTGCTTCATTGGCCAGTTCCCCCGCATAGAGGAGCATCGTCGCTGCGCCCATTGATTCACCGTGCACACCAAACTTCAGATCAGATCCGTATGTAGCTTTCAGATAGCTGATGACCGACTCCAGATCATATTTCTCAAAATAGCCGTAGGTCGAAAACCTGCCGCCGCTCGAGCCGTGTCTGCGATGGTCGAAAATGACGCCATTGTAACCTAATTCCAGGAAAAGATTCATATACTTAATAGAAGTAATGCTGTTCTCTGTGACTCCATGGCAGAAAATCATCCAGTGATTATGAGGATATTTCTTGATGATCTCTGCATTGATATGATAACCATTCTTCGATTCAATGGAAACCTTTGTCGGGTTCAGTGCCTGATAGGCTTTCTCGTCCAGGCGTTTCGCCTTGATTTCACGCCGTCTGATGACATCCACATCCCGTATCTTAAAGTTGAGGATGTAATGACTGCCCACTGCGCCTGACGTGACCAGGATGAGCGTCGTCAGTGCTGAGACACCTGCAGCGATGTTTCTCAGTCTCATAGATGGTCCTCGTAGTTCAAGTCGTGGAACAGTTCTCTGTGATGCGTGCGGTAATCCACTTGCTGATAAGCGCTGACAGTTGATTGCAGCTGACCGACCGAACTCGCGCCGGCGACGATGCTTGCTACCGGCTGGCTTAAGAGATAGTTCATCGTGCTGACAGCTAAAGGTGCAGGAATTTTACCGAGTGTTTCTTTCAGTTCATCTTGACTGTAGTCGAAGACACCGTCAGCAAACTTGCGGTCCGCTACAGACGCAGCGTTATCAGTCAGCAGCCCTTTCATCACTGGACCCCGTGCCAGTATCTTGACATCTCGTTCACTGATTTCGTCGACCAGCATTTCCGGGCGGTTGTCGATGAGATTGAACTGCATCATAATGACATCGATATCGCTGTGCGCCAGATAATGACGGATCACATTCGGACGGATAGAACTGATGCCATAGGCTCTGATCAGGCCATCCTTCTTCAGTACATTGAACGCGTCAATGGTTTCTTCCTTATTATCTTCTATCATGCCGCCGTGCAGCATATAGAGGTCCAGATAATCAGTGCCGAGACGGCGGAGAGAGTCCTTGACACTGCTGAGAATATGTTCACGTGATGGATTCCATTTTACTTCATCATTCTGCTGAAAGAACTCATTGCCGACTTTAGAGCCGATCATAATATCCTGACGATGGCCGTTTTCTCTGAAAAATCTGCCGAGAAGTTCTTCATTCGCGCCTTTATGATAGAGATCTGCTGTGTCAAAATAACCCATGTCCGATGCCAGAGCTTCCTTCAGTATCGCTTTCGCCTCCGGATAATCAAGCGGGAGATTCATACACCCAAGACCCAGCTCCGAAAATTTCAGACCACTTTTAGTTGTTCTATAATTCACATGAATACCTCCTAGTGTTATATTATTATTAGTTTAACATGAACGGAAAAGAGGGCAAAAGAATGTCATTGATTGAAAAAACACTTTCTGTTGAAAAGATTTACGACGGGCGCATCATTAAAGTGGAAAAGCAGCAGGTGGAACTGCCGAACGGCAGACAGACGACCCGTGAAGTCGTTAAGCACCCCGGTGCGGTCGCCTTGCTGGCAGTCAGAGAGAATCAGGTGCTGCTGATTAAACAGTTCCGAAAAGCCATGGATGAAGTGCTGATAGAAATTCCGGCGGGTAAAGTGGAAGCGGGTGAGGAACGGCTCCATACTGCAGCGAGAGAGCTGATTGAAGAGACAGGACTGGAGGCGGGTAAGCTTACGCTTCTCCATGAATTCTATGTTTCACCCGGCTTCTGTGATGAGCTGATTTCACTCTATCAAGCAGAGGAGCTGACGGCATCCAGTGAATACACAGCGGACGATGATGAGTTTATCGAACTCTTCTGGCTCCCTGTCAGTGACATTGAATCATTGCTGCAGTCAGGACAGCTTAGAGATGCGAAGACGATTCTCGCCCTGCAGACATTCCTTCTAAATTATAATAATTCTAAATAATAGAGAATGATAGTTGCATTGTCAGGTGATTACTGCTATTTTATTAATATAAAAAGCCCGTCAGGAGTAGGTGAACTATGCAGGAACGAATAGATAGAATTAAAGATCAGCTTCACGCTGCTTCCTATAAATTGACACCTCAACGTGAATCAACTGTTCGGGTTCTACTGGAAAATGAATCAGATCATTTAAGTGCTGAAGATGTCTTTCTGAAGGTAAGGGAAAGTTCTCCTGAAATCGGGCTTGCGACTGTTTACAGGACGCTCGAGTTACTTGCGGAACTGAAAGTGGTTGATAAAATCAACTTCGGTGACGGTGTCGCAAGATTTGACCTCAGAAAAGAAGGGGCAGAACACTTCCATCATCATCTCGTATGTGTAGAATGCGGTGCGGTGGATGAAATAGAGGAAGACCTGCTCGGGGAAGTAGAGAAGAAAGTAGAACGTGACTATCAATTTAAAATTATGGACCATCGGCTGACATTTCATGGGATCTGCCATCGATGTCACAAATAACCGCAATGATTTGCGGTTTTTTATATGATTATAAAAAGATTATGGTAAACTTTTAGTGAGGTGATTGAATGGAAGATATCGTGGAAGAATTTCTGCATTTCATCGCGATAGAAAAAGGACTGAGTGACAATACGATTGCAGCCTATAGACGGGACCTGACTGGGTATATCCGCTTTCTGGCTAAAGAGAAGATCGGCCACCTTGATAATGTGGACCGCGTGACAATCGGTCTTTATCTCGGCGAATTAAAAGAACAGAATAAATCCCAGAAGACCATTGCGAGACAGACAGCTTCGATCAGAGGGTTTCATCAGTTTGCACTCCGTGAAAAATATGCTGTGAAAGATCCGAGTGTCATGGTAGAGCCGCCGAAAGTGGCCCAGCATCTGCCGGATGTGCTCAGTGTTCAGGAAGTGGACCAGTTCCTGCAGTCACCTGACACGACCAAGCTGTCCGGTAAAAGAGATCAGGCAATGCTTGAACTGCTCTATGCGACAGGGATGCGTGTGAGTGAACTGATCAATCTGAATGTCAATGACATCAATTTGATCATGGGCTACGTCCGAGTGTTTGGTAAAGGGAATAAAGAACGTATTATCCCGCTTGGCACAACCTCAATGGAAGTACTTGGCAACTATCTTGAATATACGCGTCCGCGCATGCTGAAAAAAGAGGCGACAGAGAGTCTGTTCATGAATTTTCATGGCAGAAGAATGACACGCCAGGGATTCTGGAAGATTATCAGACAGCTGAAAGAAGATGCAGGTATCAAGAAGAAACTGACGCCGCATACTTTGCGTCATTCATTTGCCACTCATCTGCTGGAGAATGGCGCTGATTTAAGAGCAGTTCAGGAGATGCTGGGCCATGCTGATATCAGCACCACACAGCTCTACACCCATATCTCGAAAAAACAGATCAGGGATGTCTATAAGAAGACACATCCTAGAGCGTAGGAGGTTTGTATGAAGAATAAATATAGCACGTTATCTGCACTGTTAATCATGGCGCTTATCTGGGGCGTTATCTACTGGGTGTTTATCGCGCATTGAGCGGAGCCGCGCTGCAATGACGTCGCTTCTATCGCGTGTGCGGTGATAATGTACCCACTGCGCGTCCGTCTCATGGTTGACAGAGAAATCCGGATGGACCCTGATGATCGCCTGATACATGTCATCTGTTAAAGGCAGGTCAAGGGGTGTATAGACGTCACTCATCATGTTCGCTTCAAGAAGCGGCAGTGTCGAATCTTGCAGCCCTATCTCTGTCAGCGTATAGGCCTGCAGAATATGATGTGATTTTTTCAGACAGGTTCTCGCGCCCTTCTTGTTGCCCCGCCGCAGATGATACTGGCTGGTCGCCAGAAGAATCAGTCCCACTTCAACATCATGTTTAGTGCGGACGGACTTTTCTTTCCAGGCGTCCTCCATAATTTCATGGCATTCAAAGTAATGCCGCATATGCAGAAAATGATAATAGAATTCAATTAATGTTTTGACCATCACAAGTACCTCCTGAAAGGATTCATTATGTATGAAGTAAAACTCGATGCATTTGAGGGTCCACTTGACCTGTTGCTGCATCTCATCAAAAAGCTTGAAATAGATATCTATGACATCTCAATGAAACATCTGACGGAACAATATCTTCATTATATCAACTCGATGTCTGAATGGGACATCAATATTCAAGGGGAGTATCTGGTCATGGCAAGTGAACTCCTGCGCATCAAGAGCCGCATGCTGCTGCCTGCTGCAGACGAGGCTGAAGAAGACCCCCGCGAAGAACTGGTTACTCAGCTCATTGAATATCAGAACTATAAATACTACGCAGCCCTGCTCGGCGAAAAACGGGATGCGGCAAGCGGACATTTCGTCAAGGCACCTCAGGATCTATCGGTATATGAAACAGCGAAGCCGGCAGAGCTGGCACTGAATATAACCGATTTAATTGCCGCATATGAGAAGGCGAAAAGCCGCAAGAAACGTGTTGCGCCTGTTATGACGGTCAAGCGTGAAAACTATACGATCCAGCAGGCCACTGCGGTGATCCATGACAAGCTGAGACGTTCCGCTCAGATTAAGTTTACCGAGCTCTTTCATTTTTCGGAGACGAAACACCAGCTTATCACCCTGTTCATGGCGATGCTTGAGATGATGAAAAACCAGGAAATTCACGTTGAGCAGCAGGTCCTGTTCGGCGAAATCTATATTAAGAGAGGAGCCTAGTATGCCGGAAAAAATAGACATATTCGAAGCGCTTTTATACGCTGTAGGAGATGAGGGGCTTGAGAGTGAAAGAGTTGAAAGTTTACTCGCTATCACCCATGATGAAGTAGAACAGCTGGCGGCTGACTTTACCTCTTCCGTCTTTCAGCTGCGTCGTTACGGCGGAAAATGGTTCTTAGAACTAAGAAGTGACTATACCCCTTATCTCGTTTCACTCGTTGACCAGCAGACAGAACGTAAACTGACCCAGGCATCGATGGAGACACTGGCTATTATCGCCTATAACCAGCCGGTGACAAGAAGTGATGTGGAGACCTTGCGCGGGGTCAATTCTGACGGGCCGGTCAGGACATTGATTGAACGGGGGCTTGTTGCGGTCAAGACAGAAGAATCAAGAAGTCAGCAGTTATATACCACCGATTACTTCCTGCAGGTATTTGGTCTGACATCCATTGAAGAACTGCCCGAGGACAGCGAGACAGATACAAAAGAAGAGATGGATCTCTTCTTCAAGTCATTGACAACTAAAGGAGAATAATATGGAACAATTAGATCGATTACAGAAAGTCATCGCAAGAAGCGGTGTCACATCGAGACGTAAGGCAGAAGCGCTGATAGAGGAAGGTAAGGTCACGGTCAACGGCGCAGTGGTGAAGACACTGGGAACGAAGGTCAGACCTTCTGACCGCATTGAAGTAGAAGGGATTCCGCTTGAGAATCCTGATAAGGTCTACATCCTTTTTCATAAACCCACGAAAGTCATCACCAGTGTATCAGATGACAAAGGCCGTACTGTTGTCACTGATTTCTTCCCGCAGCTGGAAGAAAGAGTCTTCCCTGTCGGCCGGCTGGATTATGACACATCAGGATTACTGCTCTTGACGAATGATGGTGAATTTGCCAATCAGATGACGCATCCGCGCTATAAAGTGAAGAAAAAATATGTGGCCAAACTAAAAGGTTATCTGCTGCGTGAACAAGTCAGACAGCTTGAGAAAGGCATTATGCTTGAGGACGGTAAAACAGCGCCGGCCATCGTCAAGGTGAAATCTCAGGACCGTGAGAAGAATTCCACTTTAGTCGAAATTACTATTTCAGAAGGACGCAATCGTCAAGTCAGAAGAATGTTCTCGCATTTCGGCCATGAGGTGGTCAAATTATCCCGTGTTGAGTACGGGCCGCTTAATCTGAAGGGATTAAACGCCGGGGATGCACGGGAGCTCAGTCCGCATGAAGTGAAAACCTTG
This sequence comes from Macrococcus bovicus, assembly GCF_030376725.1. Classification (NCBI taxonomy): domain Bacteria; kingdom Bacillati; phylum Bacillota; class Bacilli; order Caryophanales; family Staphylococcaceae; genus Macrococcus; species Macrococcus bovicus. The sequence goes on along the minus strand of NZ_CP128470.1, from coordinate 1,141,282 downwards.
CGTAACCTCGCGCAGCATCAGTCTTAAAATTTCACATAGTTGCCACTATTGGCTTTTAGCCGAGTGCTATAATAGATTTAAATATGTGAGAAAGAGGGAGTAAAATGAACAAAAAAAATAAAAAATGGATTCAATATATCGTGATGACACTGATTGCACTGGCAATTGCCTTCATCGTCTATTCGACTGTGACGCAGAGCAAAAGTAAAGCAGTAACAGTAGGGGACGAGGCACCGGCCTTTGAGCTGCAGAAGATGGACGGCAGCACTGTTAAAATGAGCGATTATAAAGGGAAGGGTGTCATCCTGAACTTCTGGGGAACGTGGTGTGAACCTTGTAAACGGGAAATGCCTGCTTTGAGTAAGAACTATGAAGCATACAAAGGTAAAAATGTTGAAGTACTGGCGATTCATCTAAGAAAGACGCCTCAGCAGGTGGAACAGTTCTTCAGCGGACTGAAAGAGGAAGTTCATCTGCCTGTTGCCTTCGATAAAGATAATGAAGTGGCTGACGCTTTCGGTATCGACCCGCTGCCTACAACAGTGGTCATCGATAAAAACGGTAAAGTAAAAGCGATTCATAAAGGTGAAATGAACGACCAGACGATTAAAAATTATATGAACAGTGTGACACCGTAAGTGAGGGTCGTATATGAATGAAAAGCAAATAGTCTGTACTTGTGGACATGTCAATCCACCCGGCACACAGCTCTGTCAGAACTGCGGCCGCTTGATCAATGATGATTACGATAAGAAGAAGACAACTGACATCATGCGTTACGATGGTTCAGCTGTACGCTCAAAAACTAAAAACAAGACAGTGACAGATAAAATATGGAACTTTTTTGCCTCTGTCAAGACAGGTGTGATCCTGCTGGTGCTGACCATCATTGCAGCAGCAATCGGCTCTATTATGCCGCAGGAATACTTTATACCTGCCAATGTTGATCCCGCTACGTTTTATCAGGACAAATACGGTTCCTTAGGTTACCTTTACCATCAGCTGGGACTTGACAACTTATATACCTCATGGTGGTTCCTGATTCTGCTGAGCCTGGTGGCATTCTCTATTATAGCTTCAAGTATTGACCGCGGCGTGCCGCTCTTTAAATCATTGCGTAATCAGGCAACCAGAAAACATCCTTCGTTCTTGAAACGTCAGCGACTGACGGGAGAGCTGGTCAATCCAGACTTAGACCAGCTGGAGCAGACACTGACGGAAAAACGTTATAAAGTAAAGCGTGAAGGAGATGCGCTTCTCGCTGAAAAAGGGCGTCTCAGCAGATACGGCCCCTATATCAACCATACCGGCCTGATCATCCTGCTGCTCGGTGGCATGCTGAGATTTGTGCCTGCCCTGTATTATGACGGTGCAGTGGCGGTCAAAGAAGGGGACACAAGAGCGATACCAGGAACAGATAAACACTATTATATGCGTAACGACAAGTTTATTCTCGAGCATTATGACCAGGAGATGAATTCAAACACTGAATCGACTAAAGCGGATAGCGCGATGAATAAAATTGCCAAGAATTATGAGACGCGTCTGACATTGTTTGAAAACACGAAAGATTCTATTCCTGGTGCAGAGCCCGAACTGAAAGAAGTCAAGACGGGAAGCATCAAAGTCAATCATCCGTTTAAATTTGATCATTTTGAGCTCTATCAGAACAGCTATGATCAGAGCCTTCTGAAAACAATGACCTTTAAAGTGATGGATAAGAAGACGGAGAAAGAAGTGGGGCAGACATTTACAGTTAACCTGGATGAACCAAGAGCGACCTATAAGGTTGCAGATGACCTGACCGTTCATCTGCGGAACTATGCACCTGATTTTGATAAAATTGAGCCGAATGGTACACTCGCTACGAAGACACCGAATACGGTCAATCCGGCATTTGTATTTGAGGTGGATAAGGCCGGCCGGCAGCCGGAATATAGTCTGCTGAAGATTCGGGCCTCACAGGATATTTCACAGGATAATCAGTACGCGGTGAAATTTGTCAGCGCGACGAATCATACGATGACTTATCTGAATGTCAAGAAGGACCTGACCTTACCATATCTCTTTATCGGTTTTACGATCTTCCTGCTGGGTCTGGCAATCGGCTCATACATCAATCATCGTAGAATCTGGATCAATGGTAATCAGATTGCAGCACATACAAGTAAAAACTATTACGGATTAAAAAATGAACTGAACTCTATCCTTGCACAGAACAATCAGCCTGCTGTTAAGGATAAGTATGAATCGGAGGAAACAAAATGAACCATGAAACATGGCTGAATATCAGCAGCACCTCTCTGTATGCAGCTTTTATCTTGTATCTGATCGCCATTTTACCTTTTTCGGCGAGCATTAAAGCAAAGAATAAGCGCTATGAACGGATAGGCGTTGCTTTGACGACTATCGGTTTCATCATGCAGCTCATCTATTTCATTACACGCTGGATTGCTGCAGGTCATGCACCTGTCAGCAATATGTATGAATTCCTGACGATGTTCGGTATCATGATGGTCGGCGGTTTCCTGATCATCAATGCGATCTACCATACGCCGATACTGGCCCTATTCTCTCTGCCTATCGCGATGCTCGTCATTGTCTACGCCAGTATGTTCTCACGTGAAGTCAGTCCGCTTATTCCTGCCCTGCAGAGTAACTGGCTTGCCATTCACGTCATCACAGTCACTATTTCTTATGGTATTCTCTCAGTCAGCTCGATGGCCGGACTCATCTATTTGCTGCGCTATGTAGATGCCAAGGAGAAATCTCGGGACGCTTTCTGGCTGGAAGTGGTGATGTACTTCGGTGTCCTTGTCATCGCATTTATATTGACAACCATTGTGATGAAAGGGATTGTCCATTATGACGATCAATACTACTACATCGATAAGAATGAAAACCCGGCCATCAGTCATTACCATCTGCCTGCACTTGTGACATTCAAGGACGCCTATCCAGTTGTGCCTGAGGGCAATAACAACTACCGCGAAGTGAAACGTTTCTCAACAGGACTTGAAGTGCCGCCTGTCTTAAATGCACAGAAACTGACCACTGTCTTATGGTCTATTATTATCGGTACTGTGTTATATGGATTGATCCGTCTGATTGCGAGAAGAACCATCTTCTCCATGGTGAAGCCGCTGACGAATAAGGTGTCACTGCAGCTGATGGATGAGATTGGTTACCGTTCAGTGATCATCGGTTTCCCGCTCTTCGCATTAGGAGGACTCTTATTCGCCAGCATCTGGGCACAGATTGCCTGGAGCAGATTCTGGGGCTGGGACCCTAAAGAGGTATGGGCCCTTGTCACTTTCTTATTCTATGCTGTTTTCCTGCACCTGAGACTGGGCCGTGGCTGGGAAGGTAAGAAATCAGCATGGCTGGCTGTTGTCGGGCTTGCTATCATCTTATTCAATGTGATAGCGGTCAACTTGATTATAGCTGGTTTACATTCATACGCTTAGGAGGCCGTGCAGTGATGAAGGAAAGAATTTTAATCGTTGATGATGAGGATAGAATCAGAAAACTTGCTAAGATGTACCTTGAACGTGAAGGATTCGAGACAGTAGAAGCAGCAGACGGAGAAACGGCAGTGGAACTGGCGCTCAGTCAGAACTTCCATTGTGTGCTGCTGGACATCATGCTGCCTGGCATGGATGGTCTTGCAGTGTGCAAAAGAATTCGGGAGGAGAAGTCGACGCCTGTCATCATGCTGACGGCTAAAGGCGAGGAGAACAACCGGGTGGAAGGTTTTGAGATCGGGGCTGATGATTATATCGTCAAACCGTTCTCGCCGCGTGAAGTCGTGCTCCGGGTTAAAGCGATCTTAAGACGTTCGCAGTCTTCGATGTTCTTTCAGAATGACGCCCATGCCAAAGATCTGATTGTCTTCGATTCTCTTGTGATTGATAATGATGCACATCGCGTCACAGCCAATAACCAGGAAGTCAGCTTGACGCCCAAGGAATATGAGCTGCTGCTATTCCTGGCTAAATCGCCGGACAAAGTCTTTGACAGAGAGCAGCTGCTGAAAGAAGTCTGGCACTATGAATTTTACGGCGACCTTAGAACTGTGGATACACATGTCAAGCGTCTACGTGAGAAGCTGAATAAAGTCTCACCTGAAGCGGCAGAGATGATCCATACTGTCTGGGGCATCGGCTATAAGTTCGAGGCGAGAGACTGATGCATTTTTTAAATAGTATTGTCATAAAACTGTGGTTCACTATCATTTTGATAGTAACGACAGTTTTACTTATATTATCGGTTGCGCTTGTGGGCTTCTTTAATTCATATTTCATCTCGGAGACGGGGAAGACCTTGTACCAGCAGGCGAATAAAATTGAAAACATTCTGATGAGCCGTCATAACCAGCAGGACGCGATGAATTACGTCATGGAACTCGTCGAGAATCCGGCGGGTCTGATCATCATTGAAGATAAAGCACAGCTGACTGAAGCGCATGATGACCTCAAGCAGATCATGATCGATGAGTTTCGCACAAATCCAGACTTCAAGGCCGTCTTTGATGAGAACAAGCATGTCACCAAGATTATTGATGTCAATTATCAGAAGGAGAAACACCGCTATATTCTTCTCGGCTTTCCATCACAGGCCTTTCAGGAGAAGGGTGCGATCATTCTTTACCAGGATATTAATTCCATCAGTTCCACCTTGCAGTATGTCAGCCTGATTATACTGATAACCGCACTGATACTCATCGTACTGTCAACGATTTTTGCGTTCTTCTTATCCAACAAGATCACGAAACCGCTGCTCCGGCTCAAGGCATCAGCGTTTCAGGTGGCTAAAGGTGAAAGGGCACAGAAAATCAAGACGACTTCCCGTGATGAGATAGGTGAACTCACCGTCGCATTCAATAAGATGGAAGATGATATCAGAAACAACATCGCTTCAATTGAGACGGAGAGGAATCTGCGGGATAAACTGATTAATGCCATGGCTGACGGTGTGTTGAGCTATCATATGGACCTAGATGAGCAGCTGATGAATCCGAAAGCTGCCCAGTTTCTGGCGGTGATAGATGAGGACGAAAAAAGACGGCTTGAAGAGGCATTTGAAGAAGTGGTGGAAACAAATGATTCAGCCGTCATAGAAGTTGCCACCCTTCAACATTATTTTGTGGTCATCATCTCACCTGTCAGACGAGCAGCTGCCAATCATCAGCTGGGCGCTGTTGCCTTGATACGCGATATGACTGAGGAGCACCGGAATGATGAGATGAAGAAGCGGTTCGTTGCGGATGTCTCTCATGAGCTCAGAACGCCGATCCAGATGCTGCAAGGCTATACTGAAGCACTGCTGGATGATATCGTCGAGACACCGGAAGACCGTAAGGAATTCCTGAATATTATTCTGGATGAGAGCAAACGCTTAAACCGTCTCGTAAACGAGCTGCTGAATGTCGCCCGCTACGATGCTGGCGATGTGCAACTGGATCTCGAGGAGACACCGGTTGATGCACTGCTGGGTAAAGTGAAGGCGACATTCAGCCAGTCTCTTACGGATAATAAGCTCAATCTCGTGATCGATGCGCCGCCGGGACTGATATGGTCGCTTGACTATGATAAGATGTTTCAGGTTCTGACCAACCTGGTTGACAATGCAGTTCGCTATACTCATGAAGGTGATACCATTCAGCTGACGGTAAGAGCTGACAGTGAACTGCTGATTGAAGTCAGAGACTCAGGCGTCGGTATTTCACCTGAACACCTGCCTCATCTGTTTGACCGTTTCTATAAAGTGGACGCTGCCAGAACGAGAGGTAAACATGGCACGGGTCTCGGTCTGTTCATCGTTAAATCCATTATCGAGTCACACGGGGGCCGTATCTCAGTGACAAGTGAACAGGGCACAGGCACCACCTTCAAGATTGTGATTCCAAAACATTGATTTAATAAAAAGATGTGCTAATATATTAACAGGATGAAAATCCGAAAAAATAAAATAATTCATCTTCGGGGTACGGTGTAATTCCGAACCGGCGGTATAGCCCGCGACCTGCCTTCGGGTGGCTGATTCAGTGTGATTCTGAAGCCGACAGTATAGTCTGGATGGGAGAAGATGGAGTGCAGAGCAAAAAAGCTTTGCTTATTTGTGATGCCCCCTTCCTTCAGTTGATGAATGTAAGGAGAAGAATATGTCAAGTATCAACAGAACCAAGAAGCTGATTCTGATCAGCATGCTGAGTGCCATCAGTTTTGTCCTGATGTTTCTCAAGTTCCCACTGCCTTTTATGCCGCCTTATCTGACGATTGATTTCAGCGATGTGCCGGCACTAATCGGATTATTTACAGTGGGGCCAGCCGGTGCCGTATTGATTGAACTCATCAAAAACCTGCTGAATTTTGCAACGAATCCGGTCGAACCGGTCGGTCCGGCTGCTAACTTTATAGCCGGAGCTAGTTTTGTGTTAACCGCCTATTATGCCGGCAGCAGAAATAAATGGGTGGGATTAGTCGCAGCGACACTTGTCATGACGCTTGTTATGAGTCTCATGAACTATTTTGTCTTACTGCCGCTATACGGCATGATCACCAACTTAACCGATATTACGAACAATCTGAAAGCGATTGTCTCAGCAAGCATCATTCCTTTTAACATCATTAAAGGACTGATTGTTTCAATAATTTTCATGCTGATTTTCAGACCACTGTTACCTGTTATAGAGAAAAGATTCAAATAAAAAGAAGGAATTCCGCCGGAATTCCTTCTTTTTATTCGTATTTAAGCGCATCTCCGTCAAATGATTCGTCTGCTACTTTGATAGAGTCTGTTGGACAGCCTTCAAATGCATCCATCATATCTTCCTCAAGTTCTTCAGGTACTTCCTGAGTTCCCTGGTTATCATCAAGAATAACAAAAGCGATGCCTTCATCATCATAATCATATATATCAGGTGCCGCTGCACCACAAGCACCGCAGGCGATGCAAGTATCCATATCTACGATTGTATATTTCCCAGCCAAATGATTCGCCTCCTTACATAAAAATGCTACACTAGTACATATATATTCTAGAGATTCAGACACTATTTTTCAACAAAAATTATCTGGAGGCATTGATGGATTCTATTTATCAGCAGGCGAAACAGCGTAAATTCGCAGAGAAGACAGATAAAAGCTTCAATAATATTCTGATGGGCTTCAAGTCACATCAAACCTATTTCGACGCCATGATGCAAGGCCAGCTCCCCTTTTATAACAGTCGGCCGGAACGTACAGGTGACACGGCTGAAGAAATGAGATTTTATCCTTATTTTTTTGACGCCACGCATATGACGTTCCAGGCTCTCAGATTATTGACACAGACCATGGCGGCCCGCTCCTGTCATATTCATGATTTCTATCCGGTCACGAACCATTTGTATATTCAGCAGCAGGTGAAACACTGGCTTCATTCATCTGAGAGTCGGCCGGACGCATATGAAGCGGAACTGCTTACGCTCTATGACACTCTGGCACAGGCACTGCCGGTCTTCAGCTTTAAGCTGCTGCCGGATGCGAAGGGCAATCATTTCTCTGTAGATGAGATCTGCAGCGCCGCTCGCTTTGCACAAGGAGAATACCCTCTTATGCTGCTGAGAGAGCTGAACATGCTGACGCATCTGATCCATCATCATCCTTATTTCAACAGCTTGTATATCCGCATGCCCCTTCATAGTGCGACTGAACAGACACGGGAATGGATTGCCAACGGAGCGGCGCTTGAGGATATTGCTTTAAAAAGAGGAGTCAAACTTCATACGATAGAAGATCATATCATTGAAATGATCATTAAAGATTACAGCGTGGACGTCAGCCGCTATGTCACTGAGGATGAAATCGCGGAGATACGAGCGCTCTATCACGAGCATCATTATCAGCGGCTGAAACCTTATTTCGAGGAATCTCAGATGGACAGTTACTTTAAGGTGAAGATCGCACTCTGTCAGATTATGAAAGAAGTGACATTATGACAACAGAAGAAATTCTCCAGAATATATATGGATTTTCTGAACTGCGGCCCAGTCAGAAAGCAGTCATTGAAGCCATCGAAACGGGACGTGACGTACTGGCGCTTCTGCCGACTGGCGGCGGGAAGTCACTCTGCTATCAGCTGCCCGTCCTGAAGGCAGCGGGACGTGCCCTGGTGGTCACCCCTCTTATCTCATTGATGGAAGATCAGGTAGCTGAGCTGAAACGACTGAGATTAAAGGCAGTATGTATTCACAGTTACCTGGATATACGTGAGAAACGTCTCATCTACCATCAGCTGCAGGACTATCAGTTTATTTTCTGCTCGCCGGAATGGCTGGCGACTGACAAAGCTCGTGCCACGGTCGCACAGCTGAATCTGACGCATATGGTGATCGACGAAGCACACTGCATCTCAGAGTGGGGATATGACTTCAGGCCGCATTATCTTCTCCTCCACGAGATCATTAAACCGAGCATGCAGGTGATCGCCCTGACGGCAACCGCTGATGATAAAATCATCAGAGACATCAATCAGCTCTTGAGAAGGGAGCTGCTCCTGATCGATAAACGTGAGGAGCGTCGCAATATTTTTCTGTCAGTCTGTAAGAGCCCGGATAAGCTGAAAGAGATTGAATCGCTCCTTGACACCAGCGGGCCGACCATCATCTATTTTTCATCCAAAAAACGCTGCAATGAAGTTCACCAGCTGCTCAGTAAGCGCTACAAAGGCATGACGTATCATGCTGACATGACATACGAGGACCGGATGTCTGTACAGCTGGCATTTTTAGGTGACAGAATTCACTATGTCTGTGCGACGAGTGCCTTTGGCATGGGTGTCAATAAAAGCAATGTGCGGACAGTGGTTCATTACCATACGCCTAAGTCTGTGCTGCAATATATCCAGGAAGTTGGCCGCGCCGGGCGGGACGGTGAAGAGGCGCAGGCTATCCTGCTGTATGATGAAGAGGACCTTCACTTAAGTTACCGGCTGCTGCAGGAAGAACATTTATCAGAGTCTGATTTTAATCTTTATCTGAATGGTGCTCAGCTCACGGCAGAGAAGATGGAACGGCTCAGCATCCTTCGTGCAAATTTCTCTGACCGGGAAGTCCTGAACGTGCTCAGGAAAGAGTATCACACTAAACTGGCTGCTCTCAGAAAAATGGCCGAGTATGGTCAGCTGACTGCGTGTCTGAGTCATCAATTATACAATGGGGAGCAGCCCTGTACGCATTGTGAGTACTGTCAGGGCCGGAGACTATTCACTTTTGAGACATTTAAGGAAGTGCATGAGAATGATGATATGGTAGCTTATATAAAATCATTATTTAAACAGGGCTAGCTCTTTACTATTCACTTTATAGTTGTCTATAATTAATGGTATATTTAAATAAATTTAAATGAAGTGGGTGTAAGCATGGCTAGAGATAATTTCAAAGATGAGTTCGAAAAAAGTAAGCAGCCTGTAGAGAGACAGGAGGAAGTCGGTCAAGATGATTTAGTATTTGAGGGTGAGGATTTCTCAAATGACACATCTTCAGCTGAATTTCCTAAACGCGGTGTATCAAGACGTAATCGGTCAGCAGACCGTCGTCGTCGTGAGGAATCAGCAGAAGAAAATGCCAGTGTCAAAGATTCTAAGAAGAAACGTCGTCGTTCAGCCGCTGCAGGCACAGGCGCCGTTGCAGCCGGAGCTGGAGCAGACAATCATATAGAAGAGCCTGCAAAAACAGGTGAAGTGAAATCAGAAACATTTGTTGCGGGATCAGGACAACCGGTCGTGCAGCACGAAGACGAGAGAGAGCATGAGCCAGAAGAAAAGGAAAAGAAAAACAGCTGGTTACCTATTCTGGCTGGCTTGCTGATTTTAATTCCGATACTTTTCCTGTTATTCATGTTCCTGGGCAACCGCGATAACAAAGATGATCAAAACGAAAAAGCGGTGAAGACGGAAGAGGCGACGACAGAAAAAGCGACGACTGAAAAATCAAAAGAAGAAAAAACGACTGAAGAAAAAACAGTGGAGAAAGCGACAACTGAAGCACCTGCAACTGTAGAGGAAGCAACTACTGAAACCACAACAGAATTGCCATCTTCTGAGGCCGTCACAACAGAGGCAGTTACAACAGAAGCCGTCACAACAGAAGCGCCAGCTACAGAAGCGCCAGCTACAGAAGCACCTACAGCGACGGGCGGCGGCACGACGCATACAGTAGGCGCCAATGAAAATCTCTATAGAATCGCAATCCGTTACTACGGCAGCGGTACACCGGCAAATGTCGACAAAATCCGTAAAGCAAACGGAATCTCAGGTAACAATCTGACAATCGGTCAGGAACTTGTAATTCCTAAATAAGACAATATCAAAGGGGATGGGTTTATGTACTTAAAAACAATTATGATTCCAAAAGAGAAATGTTATATTGCCAATCCGAATGACTCCGTCAAGTCGGTCATTGATAAACTTGAGCATCATGGCATAGATGGGATGCCCGTGGTCAGTGAAGGTCTTTATCATGGCACAGTGACACGTTACAGTATCTTCAGACATTATTTCTTCAAGAAAGATGCTCAGCCGCGTGAAGAGTTTATCGAGAATACACGGATCAAAGATATTCTGGCGATCGATGAATATAGCGTGACAGATGAGTCACTGTTTGAAGAATCATTCTTAAGTCTGCAGGATTTCCCGATCTTAAGCATCATTAATAAGAACAATGAGTTTTTAGGTGTGGTCACACGTTTTGATGTAATGGAGCAGTTCAAGAGTGCTTTCGGCATGAATCAGCCCGGCACGCGCATTGCAATCACTTCCATCGATGCAGAAGGCCGTATTAAACGCCTGGCACAGGCGCTGCAGAAATATAAGCTGAATGCCATCTCTTTCGTGACATTTGACGAAACGGACAAGATGCATAGACGGATGATTGTGAAAGTGGACAATAGAAATCAAAAAGAGATCGAAAAATTTACAAAATATCTGGCTAAGAATGGCTTTAAAGTGCTGGATGTTCAACATAATTAACGAAGGGGCTCATTTGAGCTCCTTTTTTTGAGAAAGGTGATTACTGTGAAATATATTGAGAGCATTATTATCGGAGCGGGTCCCTGCGGTCTGTCAGCCGCCATTGAACAGAACCGGCAAGGAATCGAGACCTTGATCATAGAAAAAGGGAACGTAGTGGAAGCTATCTATAATTACCCGACCCATCAGACGTTCTTCTCATCAAGTGACAAGCTGGCTATCGGAGACGTGCCGTTTATCGTTGAAGAACATAAACCGCGCAGAAACCAGGCACTGGTCTATTACCGTGAAGTGGTCAAGCATCACCAGTTAAATATCAACACGCGTGAAGAAGTGCTGTCAGTGACGAAAGAAGATGACCGGTTCATTGTCAGGACTTCTAAAGCGAGCTATGCATGCACGTACTTAACAGTGGCAACCGGCTACTACGGCCAACATAATACGCTGGATGTCCCCGGTGCAGAGCGCGCGAAAGTACATCATTATTTTAAGGAGGCTCATCCGTTCTTCAACAAGAAGGTACTGATCATCGGCGGCAAGAATTCAGCGGTGGATGCTGCCATTGAACTGGAGAAAGCGGGGGCTGAAGTGACCGTCATCTACCGGGGCAGCGGTTACTCAAAGAGCGTCAAACCGTGGATACTGCCAATTTTCGACGGCCTTGTCAGAAGCGAGAAAATCAGGATGTATTTCAATGCTCAGTTAAATGAAATCACGGCAGATACAGTGACATTCAGTGTGGCAGGCGAAGAACAGACGATCCAGAACGATGACGTCTTCGCAATGATCGGTTATCATCCCGACTATGATTTCCTGCAGGCAATGGGAATGGACCTCGTGACCACTGAATATGGGACAGCGCCGAAATTCAACCCTGGAACGATGGAAACGAACGTTAACAATCTGTATATCGCCGGGGTCATCGCCGCAGGGAATGACGCGAACTCCATCTTCATTGAAAACGGCAAGTTCCATGGCGGCTTGATCGCAGCAGCTATCAAAAATAAAAAAGAGGCCTAGGCCTCTTTTTATTTGCGGAAATAGGTATTCAATTGCGCCTTAGTGAGCTGGTTGCTTAAACCGACAATCAGTTTCAGTCTTGCTTTCTGACCGTTTAAACCATTGGAGAAGATGACCCCTTTCCTCTCCAGTTCATAGCCGCCGCCCTCATAACTGTAGTTGTTGCTGGCAATGCCGTTGAAGCAGCGCGAGACAAGGACCACAGGCATGTCTGCAGCAAGAAGACTGTCCAGCCCCGCCAGTGAGGACGGAGGCAGATTCCCTTGACCGAGCGCCTCGATGACCACACCATCATAACCATGTGTCAGAAAGAACTCGAGAAGTTCAGCATCCAGGTCGCTATGCGCCTTGATTAAGCCGACTTTGACGGCTTCATCCACTTTGACTAGCGGCCGGTTGACGACAGGCAGGTGATGATAATAGATGGCGTTTTTAGTGATGATGCCGAGCGGTCCATAGTTCGGGCTCTGGAAAGTACTCGTGTTAGATGTGTGCGTTTTTGTCACATTCATGGCGCTGTGAATTTCATCGTTGAAGACAACGAGGACCCCCTTACCTTTTGACTGGTCATCACAGGCCGTCCGGATGGCGGCGATATAGTTGTACAGCCCGTCTGCCCCGATCTCATTGGAGGAGCGCATGGCACCTGTCAGAATGACCGGGATGCTGACATTCAGCGTCAGGTCGAGGAAAAAGGCGGTTTCCTCCAGTGTATCCGTGCCGTGCGTGATGACGACACCTTCATAATTGTCTGTGTTGATCTGCTCGATGATCAGTTTTCTGAGCCTGTTCATATGCTGGAGTGTCATATGTGGAGAAGGAACCTGAAAGGGATTCAGTTCGGTGATATCGGCAAGCGACCGGATGGACTCGAGACCTGACACAGGATTGATATCATTGGTGATGACATGTCCGTCAGGATTCTCAGACATGCTGATGGTACCGCCGGTGTGTATAACAAGAAGTTTTTTCATATGTGCCTCCTTTATGCTTCTATGATAAAATATTAATGATCAAACAACAAGGTAGGTAAGAAGGATGAAAAAAATTAATATTGCGATAGATGGGCCGGCAGCAGCAGGCAAAAGTACCATCGCTAAAAAAGTGGCAGCTGCACTTAATATGGTTTATGTGGATACAGGTGCCATGTACCGCGCCATTACATTAGCCTACTTAAAATCGGATGACAAAGATTTCAGCACATTGCTGGAGCAGATAGATATCCGTCTTGTAGCGGATCATGGACAGCGAGTGCTGCTGTCAGGGGAGGATATCACAGAACGTATCCGTGAGAATGATATAACGGAAAACGTCTCTTTTGTAGCCAGTCAAGCTGCGGTGCGCAGCTATTTAGTGGAGCTGCAGCAGCAGCTGACACGTGACAAAGGGGTGGTCATGGACGGCCGGGATATCGGGACGACTGTGATCCCGGATGCCGAGCTGAAGATCTATATGATTGCATCCGTGGAGGAACGGGCCCAGAGAAGACAGCTTGACAATGAATCGCGCGGTATTGACAGCACAGTCGAGCAGCTGAAGGCAGATATCGCGCATCGTGATCATCTGGATATGACACGTGAGATATCACCGCTCACTCAGGCAGCAGATGCCATTGAAATCGATACGACGGGACGTTCTATTGAAGAGGTCACTGCGATAATCTTGAAACTTGCGTCAGATAAATTGGAATAAAGACGATTTTCTTGACTTTTTTAGGGTAATATAAGAACGTTAGATAAAGAGCTTTTACATTTTAGGAGGATAAGATTATGACAGAAGAATTCAACGAAAACATGATTACAGAAATTCAAGAAGGCGATAAAGTGAAAGGGACAGTCCAGAAGATTGAAGATAAGCACGTGATCGTCTTCATTGAAGGGGCTAAATTTGACGGGATTATCCCGATCAGCCAGTTGACAAGTCTTCATATCGATAAAGCAGAAGAAGCTGTTTCTGTGGGAGATGAAATTGAAGCATTCGTGACGAAGATTGAAGATAAAGAAGAGGATGGCCATTACATCCTGTCTAAACGTCAGTTAGATGAATCACAATCTTTCGAAAGCCTGAAAGAAAAATTCGAGAACAATGAAACAATCGAAGCGGAAGTGAAAGAAGTCGTTAAAGGCGGTTTAGTAGTAGATGTAGGTCTTCGTGGTTTCATCCCTGCGTCACTTATCTCAACTGAATATATCGAAGATTTCTCAGATTACCAAGGTCGTCAGTTAACCCTGAAAATTGAAGAGCTTGACCAGGAGAAAAACCGTGTCATCTTAAACCACCGCGCTATCGAAGAAGAAGAAAATAAAGTGAAACGTGCTGAAATCCTGCAGAACCTTGAAGTCGGTTCAATCGTTGAAGGTAAAGTTGCACGTATCACAAGCTTTGGTGCCTTCGTTAATATCGGTGGTGTAGACGGCTTGGTTCACATCTCACAAATCACGCATGACCGTCTTGAAAAAGTAGAAGATGCACTTGAGATCGGTCAGGAAGTTAAAGTGAAAATCCTAAGTGTGGATGCAGATGCTGAACGTATCTCATTATCAATCAAAGATGCGTTACCTGGACCGTTTGAAACGATTGAAGAGAACTTCAAAGTCGGTGACATCGTCGAAGGTAAAGTGATGCGTCTTGCGAACTTCGGTGCCTTCGTGGAAATCGCTAAGGGTCTTCAAGGTCTTGTCCACATCTCTCAAATCAGTCATGACCACATCGGTAATCCAAGTGAAGTGCTTGAGCCGGGCCAAACTGTGAAAGTGAAGATTCTGGACATCAATAAACAAGAAGAACGTATTGCATTATCAATCAAAGCAACTGAAGAGCAAGGACAGGATTTTGATGCTTCATACTTAGATACAAGCTCAAATGACGATGCACCGACGCTCGGTGATGTCTTCGCTGATAAGTTCAAAGACTTAAAATTATAAGAGAGACTCGAAAAGTAACGCTTCGGCGTTACTTTTTTTGATTATGATAACAAATCAAGGTGTGTTAAAATAGGGAAGATCATATATTGAGAGGAAGAAAAAAGTGACTAAACCAACCATAGCCATCGTCGGCCGTGCGAATGTCGGCAAGTCGACGATATTTAATAGAATTATAGGAGAACGGGTGTCCATCGTTGAGGATACACCCGGCGTTACACGTGACCGCATCTACTCAAGCGGCGAATGGCTGACGCATGAATTCAATATTATTGATACAGGAGGAATTGAACTGGGGGACGAACCCTTCCAGGAACAGATCCGTGCCCAGGCTGAGATCGCCATCGACGAAGCGGATGTCATCATTTTTATGGTGAACGGCCGCGACGGCATCACGAATGAAGATGAGTTCGTGGCAAAGCTGCTGTTTAAATCCAGTAAACCTGTCGTTCTGGCAGTCAACAAAATCGATAATCCGGAGATGCGTGCTGATATTTATGAGTTCTATTCACTCGGTTTCGGTGATCCCTTCCCGATTTCAGGCTCTCATGGTCTAGGTATCGGTGATCTTCTGGACGAGGCAAGCAAACATTTCCCTGAAGAAGAGGAAGACGAATATGATGATGATGTCATCAAGTTCAGTCTGATCGGTCGTCCGAATGTCGGCAAATCAAGTCTAATCAACAGTATTCTGGGGGAAGAACGGGTAATCGTCTCCAATATCGCCGGTACAACGCGTGACGCCATTGATACCCTCTACACGTATGATGGCCAGGATTATGTCATGATCGATACAGCAGGTATGCGTAAAAAAGGGAAAGTCTATGAATCAACTGAACGCTACTCAGTTCTGCGTGCGCTGCGTGCAATCGAGCGGTCTAATGTGGTTCTCGTCGTCATAGATGCTGAAGAAGGCATCATAGAGCAGGACAAGAAGATTGCCGGTTATGCCCATGAAGCGGGTAAGGCGGTCATCATCGTCGTCAATAAATGGGATACAGTCGAAAAAGACTCCAAGACGATGAAGAAGTTCGAGGACAATATTCGTGCCCACTTCCAGTTCCTTGACTATGCGCCGATTGCATTCGTTTCAGCACTGAAAGGGCAGCGTCTGAAAACGTTGTTCCCGCTGATCAATATGGCGAGTGAAAACCACAAGAAACGCGTTCAGAGCAGTACACTGAACGAAGTGATAACAGATGCGGTGGCGATGAATCCGACACCGACTGATAATGGCAGCCGTCTGAATATTTTCTATACGACGCAAGTAGCGATTGAGCCACCGACCTTTGTGGTCTTTGTCAATGATGTCGAGATGATGCACTTCTCATATCAGCGTTTCCTGGAAAACAGAATTCGTGATGCCTTTGGATTTGAAGGCACGCCTATTCATCTCATCGCCCGAAAACGTAACTAGGAGGTTATTTCATGACAGCAATTACTGTGCTTGGGACAGGTAGCTGGGGAACAGCGCTTGCCAATGTGCTGCTGGATAATCATCATGATGTCCTTATGTGGGGCAGAGATGAGAAGACGACTGCAGCATTGACTGAAGAGAAGATGAATCCCAGATACCTGCCGCACATCCCTTTAAATGAGGGGATGAAGGCCACGACGAACTTGACTGACGCGCTTGCACATGCAGCTGTGATCGTACTCGCTGTACCGACAAAGGCGATGCGCGATATCTGCCAGCAGGTCAATGCATTAGTGCATGACAGGAAAACAATCATTCATGTCTCTAAGGGGCTGGAACCGAAGACCTTCAAGCGTATATCTGAAATCATTGAAGAGGAAATAGATGCGGATAAGCTGCAGGGCGTCGGTGTGCTGAGCGGACCGAGTCATGCAGAGGAAGTGGCGACACGTCAGCCTACAACGGTGGCCATCGCATCTAAAGATGAGCGTATCCGGCAGCTGGGGCAGGATTTATTCATGTGCGATTACTTCCGGGTCTATACGAATGAAGATTTAGTCGGTGTGGAAATAGGCGGTGCGCTGAAAAACATCATTGCGCTCGCAGCAGGTCTGAGCGACGGCATAGGTTATGGTGACAATGCCAAAGCTGCTCTGATGACGAGAGGTCTGGCGGAGATTACGCGGCTCGGCGTGAAGATGGGTGCGGATCCCATGACTTATCTCGGTATGGCAGGACTCGGTGACCTGATTGTGACTTGCACGTCTGTACATTCCCGTAACTGGCGCTGCGGTGAAATGCTTGGCAAAGGCATGTCACTTGACGCGGCGCTCGACCAGATGGGCATGGTTGTTGAGGGCGTAAGAACAACCCAGGCGGCCTACGAGATGGCTGCTGCTTATGAGGTAGATATGCCGATAACAGCTGCGCTTTATGATGTACTGTTTAATGAGGGACCAGTGGAGGAGAACGTCAGAGCGCTGATGAACCGTCAAAAAACAAATGAATAGGTGGAAGAGATGTTTAATATAACTAGAATGGATTTAATGTGGGTCTCCTTTTATTCACTCGGACTCATGATGCTTGCCATGGTGCTGATATATTTGGCACGTTTTAAAGCGAAGAATAGAGCCTTATCCATCGCGCTTTCTATTCTGGCATATGGCTCACTGCTTCTCAGCGGTCTTCTGATGATCATTGTCCTAGGTGGCTCCAGTCATGCTTAAACGGATGTTGATGCTGATGATTCCGGTGCTCTTTTTATCGGGATGTTTCTATCCGAATGCCGAGAAAGTGGAGAATCAGGTGGCGCCTCTTGATCAGCTGAATATGGTTCAGACTGCAGTCGATCAGTACCGTCAGGATAACGCGGGACTGCTGCCTTTGAAGGACCGTGACCAGTCATATGACCAATATGTCAAGCATCCGGTTGACTTCAGTAAACTGCAACCTCGCTATTTATCTGAGCTGCCGGGTTCGTCCTTTGAAAAAGGCGGTTATTATCAATATGTCATGATGGATGTTGAGACGGATCCCACTGTAAAACTCGTGGATCTCCGCAACGCTGAAGTGTTAAAAGACTTAAGAATCAGATTGAATATTCAGGATCGAACACTTGCGCTCGACCAGAAAGTGGGACCGAATGTCTATAAAATCGCCTACAAGAAATATGGACTGGATGAGTATCCGACGGTCAACAGCCCTTATAGCGGTGAGGCCCTTCCTGTCTATATCAACGGCGGCAACGACTTTATCATTGATTACACGCAGGATTTAGGCCGGGTGATCAGAGAGAAGAAGCTGAAGTTGAAGCAGGGGGAAGACATCCGTTACATTTTATACCAGGATTCGCCGATACTGCCGGCATACAGCGTGCCTTATACGGTAAATGAGAAAAATGAGCCCATCTTTAAATCGAATGCCGATCCTGATAAAAAATAAAGAAACAGGACATAAAACGTTGCAGTATCAACGTTTTGTGTGTTAAAGTCATAACAGAATGATATTCATTTATCATTACATAACCTTAGGGGAGGTGAATTGACATGAATAAAACAGATTTAATCAATGCGGTTTCTGAAAATGCTAACTTGACTAAAAAAGAAGCAGGTCTTGCTGTTGATGCTGTTTTTGAATCAATTCAAAAATCTTTATCAAACGGAGATAAGGTTCAACTGATTGGTTTCGGTAACTTTGAAGTTCGTGAACGTGCTGCTCGTAAAGGTCGCAACCCACAAACTGGTAAAGAAATCGATATTCCTGCAAGCAAAGTGCCTGCATTTAAAGCAGGTAAAGCATTGAAAGACGCAGTGAAATAATGAGATTTTTAAGAAAGCCCTGCTGCAGGGCTTTTTTTTATTGAGTTTTTTTCTTTATTAGCGTCTATTTTAAGTTATAATGGAGTATAACGTTTGGGAGGCTGCAGGATGGATTTTTATACACAGTACAAAGAGGACAACTTAAAACTGGAAAGTCGCTTTCCTCTCTATCGCTGTCCGGCAGTGAATGCTGATCTTGTCGGTATTCTGACCCGACTTTCCATCGCAGACAATATCAAGAAGAGTATACTGGCTATTGATTCTGCCATGCGGCTCGGCAGAAATGTAGACGATGACAACAAGGCGCATACTCTGCTTGCAACCGATCTGCTGAGTGCACAGTTTTACCATTATAATGCAGAGGATTTCGATCAGGCTGTCTTCAGCAATCTGACGGAATGTGTGAAACGCTACAACCTGCTGATGTCGGCTTTTCATACATCGCAGGATGAATCACTGATACCGGAGATAGAAGCGGCGTTTGTGCTGCCTTTTATTTCTATGGATGATCCAGCTGTCCAGCAGATGATCAGACACTCTGAACTCTATACTAAATAAAGTAGGTGCTCTATGACTAACAATGAAATGCCGCGTACACCGGAGGAGAAAACAGAACTTGTCCATGGTGTCTTTGAAAATATATCAACACGTTATGACCGTCTCAATGATATCATCAGCTTTAATCAGCACAGACGCTGGAGAAAAAAGGTGATGCAGCGTATGCAGGTCCGCCGGGGAGCTCGAGCGCTCGATGTCTGCTGCGGCACAGCTGACTGGACGATCCAGCTCGCTCAGGCAGTCGGTCAATCGGGTCATGTGACAGGCCTTGACTTCAGTGCGAATATGCTTGAAGTCGGCAAGCAGAAGACGGCAGGTTACCGCAATGTTGACCTTGTCCTCGGCAATGCAATGGATCTCCCGTTTGAGGACAATACGTTTGATTACGTGACGATCGGTTTCGGTCTGCGCAATGTGCCTGACTACTCTAAGGCGATCGAGGAGATGTACCGCGTCTTAAAACCGGGCGGCATGGTGGTCTGTCTGGAAACCAGTCAGCCGACACTGCCAGGTTTCAAACAAGGTTACGAGGCGTATTTCAAATATGTGATGCCGCAGTTCGGCAAAGTCTTTGCGAAGTCCATGAAGGAATACAGCTGGCTCCAGCAGTCAGCCTTCAATTTCCCGGATCGTTATGCACTGGCCAAGCTGTTTGCAGCGGCAGGATTTGAGAAAGTGGAATTTAAAGGTTTCACAGGAGGCGTGAGTGCCATGCATCTCGCCTATAAACCACAATAAGGATGAGCTTATATGTTAAAGGGGCAAATTAAAGAGGTTGAAGCAATCATCAATGACATCATCAGCCGGGATGAATCAACCATCAATGCGGCAAGTGCGCATATCCTGTCATCAGGCGGCAAGAGGATACGTCCTTATTTTGTCCTGCTGTCAGGCAGTTTCGGCCAGGAGCGCGAGGCTGAACTGATCAAGACAGCTGCAGCGCTTGAAATCGTCCACATGGCGAGTCTGGTTCACGATGACTATATTGATAACAGTTCAAAGAGACGGGGGAAGGATGCGATTCATGAAGTCTGGGATGGTCAGACTGCTGTCCGGACCGGTCATTATCTGCTGGCTTCTGCGCTTCAGCTCATCTCCGATATAGACAATCCTGACTTTCACCACTATTTCTCTGATATCATTCTTGAGGTATGTTACGGGGAATTTGATCAGCTGTCTGACCGCTATGACGCCGCAGTCAGCCTGACGGATTACTTGAGACGCATCAACCGTAAGACAGCTGTGCTCATTGAAGCGAGCTGCAAATTAGGAGCGATGAGTACGGGCAGCGATGCCAAGACGGTCTTCCATTTAGCCAGATTCGGCCACTTCATGGGTATGAGCTATCAGATTATTGATGATATTCTTGACTATACCAGCTCTGAAGCGGTGCTCGGCAAACCCGTCGGCAGTGATATCCGCAACGGCCATGTGACCTTGCCTTTGATGTATGCCGCTTCAGACGCTGACGTCAGAAAGATGCTGAGTCTGCTGTCGCCTGACCAGCCGGATGATTATTTCAATCAACTGATTGAGCGCGTCAACATCAGGGGCATAGAGCCTGCTGCTGCCATCAGCCGTAAATATGCTGAAAAAGCAGCCTATCATCTGCTCAAGCTGCCGGATACTGATGACCGCAGACAGATGGAGAAACTACTGGTTAAAATGACAAAAAGAATATTTTGATAATTGAAAGAAATCGTTTTCAATGTTACACTATCTATGGTTTTATAAAACATCAGAGGGTGGGTATTTTTAATGGAAAGAACTTTTTTAATGATCAAACCAGACGGCGTCGGTCGTAACTTAATCGGTCCGATTGTCAGCCGTATTGAAAACAAAGGCCTTAAAATCGTCGGTGCCAAGTTGATGACGGTGTCAGAAGACTTAGCGAAGACGCATTATGGTGAACATAGCGAGCGTCCATTCTTCGGCGAACTTGTTGACTTCATCACTTCCGGGCCTGTCTTTGCGATGGTGCTTGAAGGGGAAAATGTGGTTGAAATCGGCCGTACGCTGGTCGGTAAGACAAATCCGGCAGAATCAGCGCCTGGCACAATCCGTGGTGACTACGGCATGACAGTCGGCAAAAATATCATCCATGGTTCAGATTCAGTCGCTTCTGCAGAGAAAGAGATTGCGCTGTGGTTCAAAGAAGATGAAATCATCGATTATTCATTAGTGAATGCAGCCTGGGTTTACTAATTTTAGAGTCGTGTCAGTGATGACACGGCTTTTTTTATGCTAAAATAGAGTTATTTACAGGAGGAAGATTATGTTGCGATTTTTGACAGCAGGTGAGTCTCATGGACCACAGCTCACAGTGATTATAGAAGGACTGCCGGCAGGCCTTGAGCTGACGGGTGACGCCATCTCTCTTGAGCTCTATAAGCGCCAGGGTGGTTACGGTCGTGGCCGACGGATGCAGATCGAGAAGGATACGGTTGAAATCACTTCCGGTGTCAGACATGGCTATACACTGGGCAGTCCGGTCACATTGATTGTCAGGAATGACGATCATAAGCACTGGCTTAGTATTATGGGTGTTGAACCGATTGACCAAAGTGCCCATGATGAAATGAGACGTGTCATCACGAAGCCGAGACCTGGACATGCGGACCTCGTCGGTGGCATGAAATATAACCACCGGGATCTGCGGAATGTGCTGGAGCGCTCAAGTGCGAGAGAAACCGCTGCACGTGTAGCAGTCGGTGCGGTCTGTAAAATTTTGCTGCAGCAGCTGGATGTAGAGATTTTCAGCCGTGTGAAAGCAATCGGCGGTGTCAGAGATGAGGGGGTGTATTCACCGGCAGAGATCAAGGCGAAGAATCATGCCAACGATGTCAGGGTGGTGGATGAGTCTCTTGCCCAGGCTATGCGTGACCGGATAGATGCCGCTAAGAAAGCGGGTGATTCTCTCGGCGGTGAAGTGGAAGTGACGGTTATGAATGTGCCGCCGGGTCTTGGCAGCTATGTTCATTATGACCGCAAACTGGACGGCCGCATTGCGCAGAGTGTCATCAGTATCAACGCGTTTAAAGGTGTGTCATTTGGAGACGGATTTAAGATGGCGGATATGCCGGGCAGTGAGGTCCAGGACCCTATTGCACATGATGAAGAGGGGTATTCAAGATTGTCCAATCATCTGGGCGGCTTGGAAGGCGGCATGACCAATGGAATGCCTATCGTCGTCAATGCTGTGATGAAGCCGATTCCGACTCTTTATAAACCGCTTCAGTCAGTTGATATTGAGACGAAGGAAAGCTATCTCGCCAGCATAGAACGCTCGGACAGCTGTGCTGTACCTGCTGCTTCTATTGTCTGTGAACATGCTGTCGCATTTGAGATAGCAAAGGCCGTCCTGGAAGAATTCCAGTCTAATTATATGGAACAATTAAGGGAACAGATCAATGCCCATAGAGAAAGAGTGAGACAATTCTGATGGAACTCTCCACACACTATAAAGATGACAATTATACAGTTTATGTCGAGCACGGGGCGCTCAGGAAACTGGATACCTCTTCCTATGACCAGGTCATCGTCATTATCGATGAGAAGGTTCATGCCTTGCATGAGGAACGTCTGACAGCTATCACCGCCACAGCCACCGTCTTTCAAGTAGCAGCAGGCGAATCGCTGAAGACACTCGCGGCTTACAGTACACTGATCAATCAGATCATCGACAGAGGTGTGACCAGAAAGTCTGTTATAGTGGCGATCGGCGGCGGCAGTGTCGGAGATTTTGCAGGCTTTATTGCGGCAACCCTTTTAAGAGGTATTGATTTTATCCAGGTGCCGACGACTATTCTGGCTCACGACTCGGCTATAGGCGGTAAAGTGGGTATCAATGCCGAGAGCGGTAAGAACTTGATCGGTGCATTCAAGCGGCCGAAAGCTGTTATCTACGACCTTGATTTTCTGACGACACTATCTTATACGGAGAAACTGAGCGGCTTCGGTGAAATAGTGAAGCATGCCATGCTCGATTCATATATGGCACTCGAAGCTCTGCAGCAGGATTATAGTGATAAGAATGAGTTGGCCCGCTTGGATGCTCTTGATCACTGGCTGATAAAAGGCATGGCCCAGAAACTGAAGATAGTTGAGGCAGATGAACATGAAGCGGGCCTGAGAAAAGTATTGAACCTGGGTCATACATTCGGTCATGCAGTAGAATTCACGCATCATATTCCGCATGGCCAGGCAGTGATGCACGGTCTATTGCTGACAGGCATCCTGTCAGGCAGGGATATGAGACCGCTAGCAGCGTGGTTCAGAGAACTGGGTCTGGCACCGATTGACTATCAGCCGTTTGATACCTATTATCAGTTGATGCTGAAGGATAAAAAAAATCAGGATGGCAGCATTCAGTTTGTGCTGATGGATCAGCGCATACAAGCTGTCTCGAAAGAGCGGCTGCTGCATGCCTTCAATAAGTTAGGAGAATTCGATGCGGATTAATTTGACAGGACCTCTTACAGGTCAAACACAAGTGCCGGGTGATAAATCGATGACACACCGCGCGGTAATATTCAGTTCCCTGGCAGCGGGACGCTCGACGATTGAAGGGGCACTGCTCGGAGAAGATTGCATGCGCACGGTAGATATATTCAGACAGCTGGGGGTAACGTTTGACAGAACAGGCACCACTTTGACGGTCGACTCACCTGGCTTCGCTCAATTTACTGAACCTTCACAGGTCCTTTATACCGGCAATTCAGGCACGACGACGCGACTACTGGCAGGCCTGCTCTCTGGTCTGCCCTTCCGCACCGTGCTGTCGGGCGATGCCTCCATCGGGCGCCGGCCGATGAAACGAGTCATTGACCCTCTTAAAGAGATGAACGCGCATATTTCAGGCAGTCATGACAATACAAGAACGCCGCTGATCATTGAACCCGCTGCACTTGAAGGCATTCACTACGTGATGCCGGTCGCCAGTGCTCAAGTCAAGTCAGCTATTCTCTTGGCAGGGCTGCATGCTGAGACAAAGGTCACTATCACTGAGAAGACCGCCTCAAGAAATCATACTGAGACCATGCTGCCCCTGTACGGCGTGGCACTTGAAACCGGAGAAACAATCACACTGCCGGCGCGAGGCATCGAGCGCATCAGACCATGTGATTTCAAGGTACCCGGTGATATTTCATCAGCTGCCTTTCTCATGGTGGCCGCCCTCATCACGCCGCATAGTGCAGTCACAATACAGGGAGTGGGCATCAACAAGACACGGGACGGCATCATCGAAGTCATCAGAATGATGGGCGGTGACATCAAGGTCATCAATCAGACAGCAGAGAGCGAACCGGTGGCGACGATTGAAGTGCGCTATACACCGGACCTGAAACCTGTGACCCTGGACGGTGCACTGATTGCACGCTTGATAGATGAGATTCCGGTCATTGCGCTCCTGATGACCCAGGCGGATGGCATCAGCATCATTCGCGACGCAGAAGAATTAAAGGTCAAAGAGACGAACCGGATTGACACAGTGGTCAACGAACTCAATAAATTGGGCTTCAACCTGACGGCAACAGCGGACGGTATGGAAATCAGACCGGGCAGAAGACAGATGAAGACGGGTGTGGATAGTCACGGCGATCATCGCATCGGCATGATGCTGGCAGTTGCCACCCTGATAACCGGCGAAACTGAAATAGCGGGCTTAGATAGTATCAATGTCTCGTTCCCCGGGTTTATGGAACAATTCAAGCAATTAGGAGTGAAAGAATGAATATATATGAACTGATCGATCAGATTCATCTGCAGCATATCGACAATCTGGATGACAATGTCAACCGTGCCCTTGGTTCTGATGACCACGATGCACTCTTTATACTCGGAGAAACACTTTACCAGTATGGGCTGGTGCCACAGGGCCTTAAAGTGTTTGAACAGCTTTATCTGCTGTATCCGGATGAACAGGAACTGCTCGTCTACTATATCGAAGGATTGGTGGATGAAAATGAGCTGGATAAAGCGCTCACTGTTCTGCACCGTTCACCCCTGACGACAGAACGTCTGCTGCTTGAAGCGGACCTCTATCAGCAGCAGGATATGCTTGAAGTGGCCTTACAGAAGCTGCGACAGGCAGAAGAACTGGCGCCGGATGATTTAATCGTGTCATTTGCGCTCGGGGAACTGCTTTACTTTGATGGTGAATATTTGCAGGCAGCACGACGTTATGAACAGCTGCTATCAGCTGGCGAGCAGCATATTAACCGGATCAATCTGACGAGCCGGCTGGCGGACTGTATGCTTCAGGCAGGTAATTATGAAGAAGCGGAAGCCTACTATCAGTCACTGGATGAAGAAGAGATGACAAGCGATGATTTCTTCAAGAAAGCATTAGCACTTGAGAAGAACGATCACCTGCAGGATGCCATCCAGGAACTGACGACCTTAATCGACAAAGATCCAGATTATATGCAGGCTTACTTAGTGCTTGTCAACTTACTTGAAGCAGAGCGCCGTTATGATGAAGCCGTTTTAGTCGGCAAAAAAGGTCTCCTGATCAATGAGTTCTTTAAAGAGCTGATGGTGGATACTGCACGTATTATGCTGAGGCTGAAGGATACAGAAGGGGAGCAGCTCTTGATTCAGGCTCTGACCATTGACCCTTCCTATACAGAAGCATCCTTACTGCTGGCAGATTATTATAAGGAAGAAGGCAAATTCGAAGAGATGATTCAGCTCTTCTCAATGATCGATGAAGAAGAGATGGATCCAGTCGTCAAATGGACCCTCGCTTACAGTTATCAGCAGCTGGAAAGAGATAAGGAAGCCAAGCATTTCTTCGAAGATGTCTATCCGGATCTGCAGGACAATATCGATTATTTGAATGAGTATTACAGCTATCTCCTTGAAATCGGTCAGCCGGCTGACAGGGTGGAGCAGCAGCTGATCAAACTGGATCCGAATTTTGAGCCTTATGGTCACTGATTTAATAGAAGAACGTCGTGGACTGCTCAAATATATCCTGTTTAAGTACCATATTAATAACAAAGAGACCGTCTGGGTACTCAACTATCTGAAGGACCATCCGGTCATGAAGTATTGCCGGTTCAGTGCGCCCGTGGATGGTCTGGACGGTATCACGCTGACAGCAAGTTTTCAGCTGCTCTTCAGTCATCAGAATATGATCCTGACGGAAGCAGATGTCATATTCAATCTGCTCAATGCTATTGAGGAACCGTTTTATCTCTATATCACCTTCAGGGATGACAAAATCAATCAGATGTATGAATATGAGTGGCTGCTTGAACAGATGGACAAACAGCAGCTGCCTGACCAGCTGGCTCTCTCTGCGAAGATGAAAACGCAGATGATGGCGATAGTTGAAACACGCATTGATTTGGCGCTGATCATGAATGAAAGAGCAGGCTTCCAATACTACAGCAAACTACTCAAGAAACTGAAGGAGAGTTAATATGTTATTCAATCATCACGACCTGAAAGAGATCAAGCATCAGCTCGAATATATCGATACAGCGATGATTCCTGTCATCGATGTCGACTATAGAAGTCAGCTGCTGAATATTGTTGATCGCTACGAAGTCATTCAGATGATGACCTTAGCGGTTGAAAATCAGTTTAAGGGCAGAGTCCTTCTTGTGCCGCCTGTGCAGGTGCAGGAGGATTATACGCTTGCGACGGTGATAGGTGAGCAATTAAAGCGCTATGGCATGAAAAATATTTTGTTTGTGACGCCGGCCAGTTCCCATTTTGAAACCACTGAAACGCTCTTCAAAGTGAACGTCTTTCCGCTTGCTTCCATGGATGCGGATATGCGCGAAGAAATGCTGGAACCACAAGTCAAAAGCCTGATGAGAACGATTATTTCGATGTGGAATAAGTAATTAATTTTTCATGACATATTTCCGACATTTTATTGACCATCCTAATGTATTAGGCTAAAATTGATATGTCCTAGTATATTTTTGAATTAACAAAGCATTAGAGGGGGGAAAACTAAATGAGCCAACGTGTCACAAGACGCCAATTTTTAAACTATTCCCTGATGGGAGTTGGATCATTTATGGCTGCTGGTATCGCTTTACCATTAGGTCGGTTTGCGCTGGATCCAGTCTTCAAGAGTGGAGCGGCTGGAAATATGATTACAACAAGTGTGAAAACTTCTGAAATCACACAGGTGCCAACAAAAGTTGACTTCAAGTTCGAGCAGAAGGATGCCTGGTATACAAGTGAAGTCACTGAATTCGCTTGGGTTTATAAAGACGGCGAAAACATTGTAGCACTTTCACCGACATGTAAACACTTAGGTTGTACGGTCAACTGGAATGGTGATGATGCAAACCCGAATCAATTCTACTGTCCTTGCCATAATGGTCGTTACGAGAAGAACGGGAAGAATATTCCGGGTACACCACCACTTGCACCACTTGATCAGTACGAAACAGGCGAAAAAGGCGGAATGCTGACTATCGGTAAAAAGCATCCGAATGAGTTAGCGAAATAGGAGGGTAATTAAATGATCGAGAAAATCTATGACTGGGTCGATGATCGACTTGATGTAACACCCATCTGGCGAGATATTGCGGATCATGAGGTGCCTGAGCATGTCAACCCTGCTTACCACTTTTCTGCATTCGTCTACTGCTTCGGTGGATTAACATTTTTCATCACTGTAATTCAAGTATTATCAGGTATGTTCTTAACGATGTATTATGTACCGGATATCGTCAATGCATGGAAATCTGTCTATTACCTGCAGCATGATGTGGCAGCTGGTGTGATCGTCCGTGGTATGCACCACTGGGGCGCAAGTATCGTAGTCGTCATGATGTTCCTGCATACGCTGCGTGTATTCTTTACCGGTTCATACAAACAGCCTCGTGAATTAAACTGGGTTGTCGGCGTATTAATCTTTATTATTATGGTTGGATTAAGTTTCACTGGATACTTATTACCATGGGATATGAAAGCTTTATTCGGTACTAAAGTAGGTCTTCAGATTGCAGAATCTGTCCCATTCATCGGAGGATGGGTGAAGACGCTGCTTGCCGGTGACGCACAGATTGTCGGTGCACAGACGTTGACACGTTTCTTCGCGATTCACGTGTTCTTCTTACCTGCATGTTTATTCGCGTTATTAGCGGCTCACTTCATCATGATTCGTAAACAAGGTATTTCTGGTCCATTATAAACCGAATATAAAAGGAGGTAATGAGAGATGCATCGCGGTAAAGGGATGACATTTGTCGGTGATTCCCGTATTAAAAAG
Source organism: Macrococcus bovicus (assembly GCF_030376725.1). Lineage (NCBI taxonomy): Bacteria > Bacillati > Bacillota > Bacilli > Caryophanales > Staphylococcaceae > Macrococcus > Macrococcus bovicus. The sequence goes on along the minus strand of NZ_CP128470.1, from coordinate 1,112,794 downwards.
TACGAGAAAGCCAAATTAAACAGAGATTATTCAGAATTTCCGGGTAAAACAGAGAGTTTCTGGCCCGATTTCCTACTTAAAGAATGGATGACAGGCGCGGTTTTCCTTATCGCATTCTTATGCTTGACGGTTGCGCATCCAGCACCGCTTGAACGTGTGGCGGATCCTTCTGATACAGGATATACACCACTGCCTGACTGGTACTTCCTGTTCTTATATCAGATCTTAAAATACACATATGCTTCTGGTCCATTCAATACGTTCGGTGCCATTGTCTTACCAGGTATCGCATTTGCAGCACTGCTGCTTGCGCCGTGGTTAGATACGAGCCGTCACCGCTTATGGTATAAACGTCCGGTAGCTTCAGGTATGATGTTACTGACGGTCGCTATTTTATTCTATACGACTTGGGAATCTAGTCATTACCATGACTGGGAGAAACAAGAAGCACAAGGTAAAATCACCTTCTCTAACTTAGATAAAAAAGACCCTGCGTATACTGACATCATCAAGTCTAACTGTACAAGTTGTCACGGTGGTGAGCTGACAGGGGGCGCAGGTCCAAACTTAGTAGAAGCTAATCTGCAGCCTGCAGCGGTTGAAGCATTTGTTACAAATGGTGCCGGTAAAATGCCGTCATTCAAGGATACATTATCAAAAGATCAGATCAAGCAGGTAGCTGAATATGTAGCTAACCTTGAACTGACTGATGAAAATGGCAAACCATTAAAGAAATAACAGTTAAGAGTCATCTTTGAGATGACTCTTTTTTTATAGGAGGATTTCAATGCAGCAGCTTTACTTCTGGTTGACAAACCGCTATTTTCTTCTCTTTCTCATCGTCTGTAACCTGTTAGGCACGGCATATGGCTATTACTGGTATTTAGGGCAGTTGGCGCACACACGCTGGTACTTCATGCCTTTCGTTCCGGACAGTCCGACCGCGAGTCTTTTTCTGTGTATCGCCCTGCTTTTCATCGTCCTGAAGAAACATGCCGGACTTTTTGAGGCACTGGCATTCGTCACACTGATCAAGTACGGGGTCTGGGCAGTGGCCATGAATATTTTCGCCTTCATCGAACTGGGCGAAGTGACGGCTACGGGCATCATGTTATGTATTTCGCATGGCATCATGGCAGTTGAAGCTTTATTGTTTTTACCTTTCTTCAGAATAAAGAAATGGCATATTTTAGCGACGCTTATCTGGGTCTTTCATAACGATGTCATCGATTATGTCTATATGCAGTATCCAGTCTACAGCATGCTGGACGCGTATATCAGACATATCGGCTATTTCGCATTCTGGCTGACGGTCATACCGGTTGTCATGTTGTGGCGCAAATTTGTGGGCATGAATTATTTGACTTAGTCTGACCTTCTCAATAAAATAGAGGTAAGCACATTATCGAGGAGGAAATCAATGAGCTATATTATTTATTTCGTGATTATCATGTTGATTCCTATGTATTTTCAGCATAAGGTCAAATCGACATACAACAAATATTCTAAAGTCAGATCGACTTCAGGGAAATCAGGTAAACAGGTCGCAGAAGAAATTCTCGCGGCGAATGGTATTCATGATGTGGAAGTGCTGGAAGGACAAGGCTTTCTGTCAGACCATTACGATCCACGGACAAAACGGGTGGTATTAAGTCCTTCTAACTTCCGTCAGCCGAGTGTGGCAGCAACAGCTATTGCGGCTCACGAAGTCGGACATGCTATTCAGCACGCGACAGGATATAACTTCCTGAAAGTGCGTTCCAGTCTGCTGCCGCTTGCGAACTTAGGGACATCATTCAGCTATCTGCTGATCATGATAGGTGCTGTCCTGACAGGCATTTCATCATCTGGCAGCAGTCTCGGTACTTTAGCCATCTGGGCTGGGGTCTTCTTCATGTTCTTCGCTGTCCTCTTTTCTATCGTCACACTGCCGGTCGAATTTGATGCTTCTCGCCGTGCAATGAATCAGATAGAGAAACTGCAGATGGTGGACACACAGGAATATCGTCATGCGAAGTCTGTGCTGTCAGCTGCTGCGATGACTTACGTCGCTGCTACAGCAATCGCAGTCGCAGAATTCCTGAGAATGTTCATGCTCGCAAGAAGCAGTGACTAAATAAAAAAGTTCTATCCTGTATGGATAGAACTTTTTTTAGTGGTTCTGGATCAGCTGCTTGTTTTCATCGAGCGTAAATCCTTCACCATGCACTTCATGCACTTCCAGCATGGAGATAAAGGCATGAGGATCGATGGCATGAATCAGCTGCCGCAGTCTGGAGATTTCATTTTTAGGCACGACGCAGTACAGCATCGGCCGCTCTATATTCGAATACTGGCCATGTGCAGAGATTCGCGTCACGCCGCGTTCCAGCACGGTGTTGATGGCGTCTCCGATCTGATTGAATTCTTCGGAGATAATGAGGGCGCCCCGTGCTGTATAGCCGGCATCCTGGACGATATCGATAATCTTGCCGCCGACACCGACGCAGATTAAAGTGTAGAGCGTGATTCTGATATCACCTAGTGCAAGATAGGTGATGATGAGCACCATGCAGTCAAAGATAAATATCACCTGTCCCATCGGCCAGTTGAACTCCTTCTTCATCACCCGGGCGATGATATCTACACCGCCTGTCGTTCCCCCCGCTCTCAGGATGATACCGAGACCGAGACCGATGAGGACACCGCCGAGCAATGCGACCAGAAACAGATCCTGTTCTGCCAGCGAAAAATTGAACGGGAATCTCTCAAAGAGATAGAGAAAGAAACTGGAGCTAAGCGAGCCGATCAGCGTATACAGAAAAGAAGTTCTTCCGAGAAACCTGTAACCGATGATAAAGAGCGGAATGTTGAAAATCAGATTCATTAGAGCAGGGCTGATCCCGAATAAATGATATAATATGAGAGCAATGCCGGTGAAGCCGCCTTCTGTCAGATGATAGGCCATATTAAAGTTGATAATTCCAAAACTGAAGATAATGCTACCGATCAATATCAAGATGATATTCATCACTTTTAATTTTATATTCAAATTGTTACACCCCTTTTATCCATCATATAATGAAAGAAAGTCAGGACGCAATAGGAGGTACCATGAAAACATTAAAAGAGATGCAGCAGCAAGTGGATGATTACATCAGCGGCTTTAAAGCCGGCTATTTCACGCCGATGGAAAATATGGTCCGTCTCACTGAAGAAGTCGGTGAACTGGCGCGTGAAATCAATCATGTCTACGGGCCGAAGCAGAAAAAGTTAAGTGAGCAGCAGAAAGAAATCGGGCTTGAACTGGCTGACAATTTATTTGTGCTGATCTGTCTGGCTAATTCCATGGGCATTGATCTGACAGCAAGCTTTGCTACGACGATGGAGAAATATGAAGCACGGGATTTCAATCGTTTCGAAAGGAAGTGACCTTATGAAATTTGCTATTATCGCACATGACCAGAAAAAAGAGGCACTCGTCAGATTCATTCAGGAGCATCTGGACGAGTTCAGTAAACATACACTCTACGCAACAGGCACTACCGGACTACGGGTGTCAACAGCGACGGGCCTTACCGTCCATCGCTTTAAGTCAGGGCCGCTTGGCGGTGACCAGGAGATAGGGGCGCTTGTCGCCAATAAAGAGGTGGATGCCATCTTCTTCTTCAGAGACCCGCTCACTGCTCAGCCGCACGAACCGGATGTCTCCGCACTTTTACGTTTATCAGACGTCTATGATGTGCCGCTTGCAACGAACGAAGGGACAGCACTGGCTGTTATTTCTTATTATGAGAACGGAGGACTTTCATGAAAATAGGGATTACTTGCTACCCGACGATGGGCGGCTCAGGTATTATAGCGACAGAGCTCGGCATACAGATGGCTGAGCGGGGACATGATGTGCATTTCATCACATCAAATACACCGTTCAGAATACAGTTCCAACGGCCGAATATTACGATTCACCAAGTTGATGTGAATCAATATGCGGTCTTTCAGTATCCGCCGTATGATATCACGCTGGCGACTAAAATAGCAGAAGTCATCAATGCATACGACCTGGATGTCCTGCACATGCATTACGCAGTCCCTCATGCCATCTGCGGGATTCTAGGACGCCAGATTGCGCGGAAAGATGTCAAAATCGTCACCACTCTGCACGGGACCGATATCACCGTTCTCGGCTATGATTCTACGCTGAGAAGTGCCATTCGTTTCGGTATAGAAGAAAGTGATATCGTCACGAGTGTCAGCGATGCCCTGACAGCGGACACCATGTCGCTTATCGCACCGAATAAAGAAATCAGAACGGTCTATAACTTCATCAATGAAAAAGATTTTACAAGGGTCGATTCTTCGGCACTTAAGGAGATGTATGGCATACCGAAGGACTATAAAGTGATCTCGCACGTCTCCAACTTCAGAAAAGTGAAGAGAATTCAGGATATTCTCGCCACTTTCAAGCAAGTACGAGAATCACTGAAAGTCAAGCTGCTGCTCATTGGTGACGGGCCCGAGCTATCCAAAATGCGAAGTCTGGCGCATAAGCTCGGCATCGATGAAGATGTCATGTTTGTCGGCAAACAGGAGCAAGTCGCAAGCTTTTATCAGATGTCAGACCTCTTCCTGCTGATGTCTGAAAAAGAAAGCTTCGGTCTGGTATTACTGGAAGCCATGAACTGCGGCGTCGTCTGTATCGGTACAAGAGCAGGGGGGATCGGTGAAGTCATCAGACATGAGGAGACAGGCCTTTTAGTAGATGTGGGGGATTCAGTGCAGGCTGCAGCCTATGCTGTCAGACTGCTGACAGATGACGCCTATTATGCGCAGCTGCAGCAGAATATGCTTGAAGATATCGCTGTCCGTTTTTCTTCGGCAGCTATCACTTCACAGTACGAAATGCTCTACAAGGAGCTTATCGATGGACAAGCTTAAGTCCGCTCTCCCAGTCCTGGATCAGCTGCAACGTGCAGGGTACGAGGCTTATATTGTAGGGGGAGCTGTGCGCAATCATCTGCTCGAGCTGCCGATCAGTGACGTGGATATCACGACAAGCGCATTACCGGACGAAGTGGAGGCATTATTTGAGCGGACAGTGCCGATCGGCAAAGAGCATGGTACGGTGATGGTCATACTGAACGGGACATTTGAAGTGACGACCTTTCGCATAGACGGCGACTACGAGGACCATAGGCGGCCGGATTCCGTTATATTCGTCAGTGATCTGAAAGAGGATCTGCTAAGGCGTGACTTTACAGTGAATGCGATGGCGCTGGATCACAGCATGTCAGTCATCGATTATACCGGAGGGCAGAATGATTTAGAGCAGCGGCTGATTCGTGCCGTGGGCGATGCAGAGAGACGTTTTAGTGAAGATGCCCTACGGATGATACGGGCAGCCCGTTTTCAGAGCGTCCTGGACTTCACGATTGAATCGCAGACGCTTGAGGCGATGAAGACATGTGCGCCTCTGATTGAATATGTGGCAGTAGAACGTATCATAGTAGAGCTGCAGAAATTATTGCATGGCCTGCAACCATCAAGGGGTATAAACACCCTGACGGTAAGTGGCATTGTCAACTACCTGCCGTATTTCCGGGAGTGGCAGGAAGTGCTGCTGCTTGAAGCACCCATGTCACTTGAAGTCTATATCGCATTCCATATCTTTAAAGGGTTGGCAGACATGGACGGTATGCGGAGCCTGAAGTTATCCAATGACAGCTACCGGACCATCAAGCAGACAGTGGCCATACTGCAGCAACTTGAGCAGCAGGAGGAATTCACGATGGAGCGATTGGTCTATCATTACCCTCTGGCCACAATAGAGGCCTGCCAGAAGCTCGTGGGGGATCAATCAGATGCAAAAGCGTACCGTCAGGCACGCAGAATACATAGCAGACAGGATATAGCAGTGAACGGTCGTGATGTGATGACACATCTTAAAAGAGAAGGGGGCAGCTGGCTGAAGGTGATGCTTGCTGAGATGGAGGATGCGATTATTACGGGTCAGCTGAAGAATCAGCCTGATGCGATAATGAAATGGGTGGATGAACATGGCGAAATATAAAGGTGACATTCTCGAGCTGCTCTATCATAACCGCTCGACCTATCTATCAGGTCAGACGATTGCTGAACGTCTGGCCATCAGTCGCACAGCTGTCTGGAAAACCATTGAGCTGTTAAAGCAGCAGGGATTCCGAGTGCATTCCGTGCAGAATAAAGGCTACCAGCTCACCGGATTTCCGGAGGAGTGGGACCAGGATATGATGGCACTGATCATCAAGCAGTCTTCTTATTTTAAGAGACGTTTCGTCTATAAGGAAGTGACGTCCACTCAGCTGGTCGCGAAGGAGAAACTGCTAGAGATAGATGAGCCATTCATTGTCATCAGTGAAGTGCAGACAGCAGGAAGGGGCCGTTTTAACCGCAGCTGGGATTCGCAAGGGACAAAAGGGCTGTGGATGACAGCTGTTTTCAGAAGAGATGTGCCGCTCCAGAAAATGATGTCGTTCAATCTTTTTCTGTCTCTCGCAATCGCCAAGACGATCCGCCGTATGAGTGGCGCTGAGGCGAAAATCAAGTGGCCGAATGACATTTATATCGATGACCGGAAGTGCTGCGGCTTCCTCACGGAAATCAGCGGTGAGGCTGCACTGATCCAGAATATCATCTGCGGAATCGGCATCAATCTGAATCATGAGGTGTCAGATTTTCAGCAGGACCTTGCAGTGAAAGCGACCAGTCTGAAAGCTGCAACAGGTCATCCAGTCAACCGCTATCAGTTTCTGGAAGAGCTGCTTATTGAAATAGAAGCAGCCTTCAGGCAGTTCCTGGTACTTGATTTCAAGGATATCAAAGATGAGTATGGGCAGTATTCAAACATCTGGCAGCGAAAACTGCGGTATACGGAAGGGACGACTGTAGTGGAGGGCGTCGCTGTCGAAATCCTGGATGATGGCCGTTTAGTTGTACAGGATGAAAAGGGCACGCTGCATCACTTTATGAGTGCGGATATAGAAATTTAGGAGGGAAGATATGCAGTACGCAGTAGTCGATATAGAGACGACAGGTAATAATATGGCGGTTGATGATATCATCCAGATTGGTATCGTCATCATGGACGACAGGACGATCATCGACCGTTATGACAGCTATGTCTATACCGACCAGCCGATTCCTCCGTTTATTGAGTCACTGACCGGTATTACGGATGACATGGTCAGTCAGGCCCCTACATTCAGGGAGATCATGCCGGATGTACTGGCGCTTTTGCAGGATAAAGTATTTGTCGCACATAATATTCATTTCGATCTTAATTTTCTGACGGGGCTCTTTGATAAGGCGGGCATCCACTTTCAGCCGCGGCACTGTATCGATACAGTCGACCTTTTCAAGATTGTCTATCCTGATGCTGAAAGTTATCAGTTAAGTGCGCTGGCGCAGACACTTGATATTCAGCTGGATGATGCGCATAGTGCTATAGCAGACGCACAGGCAACGGCTGAGATCATGCAGCTCGCGCTTGCCAAGCTGGCCGCATTTCCGAAAGAGACGCTGATTCAGATTTATCATCTGGCCAAAAAGATGAGGAATGATATCGACAAACTGCTCTTTCCACTGATTGAGCGTCATCAGACAGTCAGTCATTTTCCTGTCTTAAAAGGGCTGGCCTATCACTTGACGACGATAGATGCGCAGAAAGTCACGATAGATGAATCTCTCGAGGCATTTTACAGACGTATCATAGAAGTGAATGAGCTGCATTTCCGGCAGGAGCAGCTGTATTTGACGGAGCTGATCTATGAGACGATGCTGACCGATAATATGCAGTTGATTGAGGCGGAAGTCGGCAGCGGTAAATCCCTCGCCTATCTGACCGCCGCCACTTATTATCTGGCGCAGCACGGGGAGAATATATTGCTGACGACTGCCACTAAAGCGCTTCAGCAGCAATTGATTCAGTCAGATGCTGTACTGATTGAAAAGGCACTGGGACAGCCGGTTCCACTTATCCTGCTGAAAAGTAAGCGCAACTATATTTCAGTTGAGTTCGTTAAGTTCCTGCTTGATGACACGAAGGAAAACCACGATATTCTCTTGCTGAAGATGCAGTTACTTGTTTTTCTGCTGGCCGGCCAGTCCGGAGATATCAGTCAGTTGAACATAAACGGTGGACGCAAGATTTATCTGGATTTGATGCGCACCCTCTATAAAGGCAGACAAGACACTTATCTTTATCAGGATGTCCGTAAAATCAACGTCCCAGTGCTGGGTGTGACGAATCATGCCCATCTGTTGCATTCAGGTAAGGAAGGGTTCCCGGGCCAGTTCAGTCATCTGATTATCGATGAAGGCCATCAGCTGCAGGAAGTCGCGCTGGAACATACGTATGTGTCCTGGAGCTACCAGGCCGTGAAATACCACCTGTCTCAGCTGGCTAAAGAAGAGGGTCTTGTCTTCAGCGCCTATCAGCAGCTGAACCAGTCGAAAAGAAGTCTGGATGAGCTGGCCGTCTCGCATTTTGAGCTGAAGGCGGTCATCCAGGAAGTCGAGCAGCTGAACGACCAGTTCTTTCAGGAGATTGCGCTTGACTCCAGCAGCCCGTTCGTCAGACTCAGGACGTCAGCAGTGCTGCCGCAGCTGCTGCATAAGATAATGGCCTTCAAAGCAATGACGGATCAGCTGGATCTCAATCGCATGGTGAACAGAGAAGTCAATTTCGTCCATCAGATTTATCAGCAGATTACGACTGCGCTGACAGGAGGGAAGCTCGTCTTCGTTCAGCCCGGCCGCAATTATACCGCCGCCACTTTGTTCATTAAGGATAAAAAGCTCGGTGATATTTTCAGTACCCAGCTGTTCAGCCATTTCGATTCCCTGACCTTGTTATCAGGTTCCCTGATGTTAAATCAGTCGCTCAGACATCTGAATCCGCTGCTTGATATGCATCAGGACAATATCACATTGTTTGCGCCAGTCGCGCGTCAGGACAAGGTGACGTTCTTTATACCGCATGATATGCCGGAATTTCACTATCAGGACCACGAGGCTTATATCGAGCAGCTGTCACTGTATATTTCGTCCTATTTTGCGACAGAACATAAAAAGATGCTTGTTTTATTCAACAATTATCAGATGATCAGCGAAGTGGAGAGTTATCTGAAGGACGTGCTGGAGACCACACTGCTCGTCCAGACCCCGCAGTCCAATGCGCACAAACTGCTGCTTCAGTTCAATCAGCTGGACAGTGCCGTCCTCCTCGGGACTCAGGCCTTTTATGAGGGGATGGATTATCAGTCCGATGCCTTTAAGTGTGTGATGATTGTCACGCTGCCTTTCATTCATCCGAGCGACAGACGGATTCTACTGATGAAAGATGAACTTGCGGATAGTTTCAATGACTATCAGCTGCCCTATGCAGCAACGAAGATCAGACAGGCAGCGGGACGTCTGATTCGGCGTGAGGAAGACCGGGGTATCATTCTTTGTATGGATAAGCGAATCGTTGAAGCCAGTTATCATCACATCTTTGATAGCGTGCTGGCGAAGTACGACGTCACTAGAGGAGATGTCACAGATTTTCTATCTTTAGTGACTAAAAAAGAAGCGGCAGACAAGAAATGATTTAACCTGAGTGTGCTTCTTTGGTAAACTGAAAGTATCATCATTAAGGAGCTGTTGAAATGGAATTATCTCAACGAGTACAGAAACTGACGCCATCTTCTACACTGGCGATTACCGCTAAGGCAAATGAACTGAAAGCGGCGGGTCAGGCGGTCATCGGACTTGCAGCAGGTGAACCCGATTTTAATACACCTGAAAACATCATTCAGGCTGCATTCAAGGCTGTTGAAGAGGGCAAGACAAAATATACGCCGGCCGGAGGACTGCCGAAGCTGAAAGAAGCCATCCAGCAGAAACTGGAGCGCGATGAAGGTCTGCGCTATGAGCTGAACGAAATAATGGTGGCCTCAGGCGCGAAGCATGCACTTTATAACTTATTCCAATCGATTCTTGATGAAGGCGATGAAGTGATAATTCCAATCCCTTTCTGGGTCAGCTACCCTGAACAGGTCAAACTGGCAGGCGGTGAACCCGTTTATGTCACAACAGATGAATCGACAGAGTTCAAGGTGACAGCTGATCAGCTTGACAGCGTGTTATCGGATAAGACGAAGGCCATTATTCTGAACACACCAAGCAATCCGACAGGTGCCATCTACTCCAGGGAAGAATTGCAGGCGGTCGCTGACTGGGCAGTGCAGCATCAGATCATCGTCGTCTCAGATGAAATCTATGAGACGCTTGTCTATGACGGCGAACATATCAGCATCGCCGCACTGGGAGAGGACATCAAGAAGCTGACGGTCATCATCAACGGTGTATCGAAAAGTCATTCCATGACAGGCTGGCGGATCGGCTATGCGGCAGGCGACGGGCAGCTGATCAAAGCGATGACGGATCTTGCGAGTCATTCAACAAGTAATCCGACGACGCCTTCACAGTGGGCGGCGATTGAAGCCTACGAGGGGGACCAGACGTTCCTGCGGGAGATGAACAAGACGTTCAAGTCACGTCTTGACGCCATCTATCCTCAGCTGATGGAGATTCCTGGGATTGAATGTATCAAGCCTAAAGGCGCATTCTATCTGTATCCGAACGTCAAAGAGACGGTTCGTCTCTGCGGACTCGACAATGCGGACCAGTTTGTTGAAGAACTGCTGGAAACCTCACTGGTAGCGGTGGTTCCGGGCTCTAGTTTCGGTTCACCTGATAACATCCGTCTGTCATACGCAACCGATCTCGAGTCGATGACAGAAGCGATCAAACGTATCAAACAATTTGTAGAAGAAAGAATGGAGAAATAGACATGGCAGATAAAATTACTATTAATCAGTCGGCCGATTTTGTCGGTCAGACAGTCACGATTGGTGCCTGGATTTTAAACAAACGTTCCAGCGGTAAAATTGCATTCCTGCAGTTGCGCGATGGCACAGGATTTATGCAGGCAGTTGTGGTGAAAGAAGATATCGGTGAAGAACTCTTTAAAGTGGCAAAAGGCATGACTCAGGAGACTTCCCTCTATATTACAGGTGTCATCAAGGAAGATGACCGCTCTGACTTCGGCTATGAGATGGAAGTGACGGATCTTGAAATCATCCACGAGGCAGTGGATTATCCGATTACACCGAAAGCCCATGGTACAGACTTCCTGATGGACCACCGTCACCTGTGGCTGCGTTCAAAACGTCAGCATGCCGTCATGAAGATCAGAAATGAAATCATCCGTGCGACTTATGAGTTCTTCAACAATGAAGGCTTCACTAAGATTGACCCGCCTATTCTGACAGGCAGTGCGCCTGAAGGGACAAGTGAACTCTTCCATACGAAGTACTTCGATGAAGATGCCTTCCTCTCACAGAGTGGTCAGCTGTATATGGAAGCGGCAGCGATGGCACACGGCAAAGTCTTCTCATTCGGCCCGACGTTCCGTGCTGAGAAGTCAAAAACGCGCCGTCACTTAATTGAGTTCTGGATGATTGAGCCGGAAATGGCCTTCTATGAGCATGAAGACAGCCTGAAAGTACAGGAAGACTACGTCAGCTATATCGTTCAGTCCGTCCTGAAGAACTGTCAGCTTGATCTTAAGCTTCTCGGCCGTGATACGGAAAAGCTGGAGAAAGTGAAGGCGCCGTTCCCGCGTATCACTTATACCGATGCAATCAAGATGCTTAAGGAAATGAACTTCGATGATATTGAATGGGGCGATGATTTCGGTGCGCCGCATGAGACAGCGATCGCCAATCATTTTGACCTGCCAGTCTTTATCGTCAACTATCCGACTCAAATCAAGCCGTTCTACATGGAACCGAATCCGGAAGAAGAAGGTACCGTGAAATGTGCAGACTTGATCGCACCGGAAGGCTACGGTGAAATCATCGGAGGTTCAGAGCGTATCAACGATCTTGAACTTCTGGAAGCCCGTCTGAAAGAACATCATCTTGATCCGGCGGCTTATTCATACTATACGGATCTCCGGAAATACGGCAGTGTGCCGCATTCAGGTTTCGGTCTCGGTCTGGAAAGAACAGTAGCCTGGATATCTGGTGTTGAACATGTCAGAGAAACAAGTCCGTTCCCACGTCTTCTGAACAGACTTTATCCATAAAAATCACAACGCTAACAATCGTTAGCGTTTTCTTGTAGGTGAGAGTATGCTTATCAATCAACATCTAGCAGTGCCGCATATTCTGTTGAAGGATTACCGGCACTTAAATATCAATGAAACAGAGCTGGTCGTGCTGCTTAAGCTGATGCAGTTTGACGGCAAGGAGATGCCTGGATTCAAGGAACTGGCAGATGAGATGTCCTTAATGACAGAGCAGGTGGCTGCGCAGATTCAAGGGCTGATCCAGAAGGACCTGATTGCGATACATGTCGACCACAGCCATCAGCAGTACAGTGAAATCATTTCACTTGAACCGCTGGACCGTCAGCTGCAAGCCCGTTATCAGGTGCAGACAGTCAGCCATGAGCTGAGTTTCAATACCCTCTTCGAACGCTTTGAAGTCGCGTTCAGCAGGCCGCTGACGCCTATAGAGATGCAGACACTCAATCACTGGCTGGATAGTGACCATCATTCGCTGGATATCATTCAGGCTGCGCTCGATGAAGCGGTATCGCATGATAAGCTCAGCTTTAAGTATATCGACCGTATCCTGCTGAACTGGCAGAAGCGGAATGTCAAGACGATTGATGATTCCAAGACGGTCAGCAACGATTTCAAGACCGGCCGCAAAATGACCAAAACGATTGAAAACTTTCCGGTGTTTGACTGGGTGAACGGAGAGAATCCATATGCTAAGTAAAAAGAAGACACTCGAGCTTCTTGATGTCATCGCTGACATGTATCCGGATGCCGAGTGCGAGCTGAATTACCGCAATCCATTCGACTTGACCATCGCTGTCCTGCTGTCAGCGCAGTGTACAGATGCGACAGTCAACAGAGTAACAGCGTCACTTTTTGAAAAATATCATACGCCGGCGGATTATCTGAATGTGCCCCTGGAAGAACTGATGACAGATATCCGTTCGATCGGTCTTTATCGCAACAAGGCCAAGAACATTCAGGCGCTCTGCCGCATCCTGCTGGATGAATATGACGGGCAGGTGCCAAAAGAGCATGCTCAGCTTGTCAAGCTGCCAGGCGTCGGCCGGAAGACGGCGAATGTCGTCGTCTCTGTGGCATTCGGCGTACCGGCTCTGGCAGTTGATACCCACGTTGAACGCGTTTCTAAAAGGCTTGGAATCTGCCGCTGGAAGGATAATGTCACAGAAGTGGAAACGACCCTGTGTCGTCAAGTGCCGAGGGAACGCTGGACAAAAACGCATCATCAGCTTATTTTCTTTGGCCGCTATCACTGTACCGCCAAAAATCCGAAATGTAACGTATGTCCGCTGCTGAGTGACTGCCGTGAAGGGAAGAAAAGAAAGAAGGTGATAGTCGGTGATGAATGAGGCATTTTTTGAGTCGCTTGAAGAACAGCTTGACGCACTGGCGGATGACAAAGCGATGCAGAGTGACAGAGGGTTAGTCTTACTGGAGCAGTACAAAGAGGCGCTGATCACGTATTTATTTGAGGTCAATGAGCAGCCTGTCGATGTCACTCAAATCGAACAGCTGGCCTATAAACCGCTCAATGCTGCAGAACGGATTGACTTTATTTCAGCGAATAGTTTTCATTTTATGCGTTATCAGCAGATGAAGACGATGCGGCCCGAGATCAAGAAGCTGGCCGCCATCAAGAAGATAAGAGATAACAGAAAAGCTAAAAAAGAGCCTATCGAATGATAGGCTCTTTTTTATGAGGCTTTCTCTTTAGGTGCTTCTGTGACAGGTGCTGCTGAACGCGTCGCTTCTGTCGTCGGTACCGGAGTTGCCGGTGCAGCGGTCGTCGGTGGTTCGGTCGTCACTTTTTCTGTTGTCACCTTTTCTGTCGTCACCTTTTCAGTTGCCGGTTTCTCAGTGGTCGGTGGTTCAGTCGTCGGCTGTTCGGTCGTCGGTTTCTCAGTCGTCATGACTTCTGTCGTTACTCGTTCAGTGGCCGGCAGGTCTGTTGTGACCGGTATATTAGGCGTATCTGTAACAGAGGCTGCAGGCACCGGGGTACCTGCAGCTTCTGTTTTGACTTCTGAAGAAGTGATCTGTTTAGTTGTTTCGCCGTCGTTGACTTGAAGTTCATTGCCGATTTCGGTCACTGAATCAGGTTTCTGGAAGTCCTGACCATCTATCGGACTGACTTCTGTCATTACAGCTTTAAAGAGTGATTGTGGTAATGCCTGTTCCACATGTCCTACGAATGAGTTCTCGCCGTATTGTGCAATCTTAGTGAAGCCCATCCAGACGGTCATCGTGTACTGCGGTGAATAACCGGATATCCAGACATCTTTTGCCGCAGAGCTCGGCAGATTATATTTCTGATAAACTTCATCGCCGTAAGTCGCTGTCCCTGTTTTGCCGGCGAAGTTGACGCCAGCAGGGGCCATACCAGGAGCAGTACCGTCTGCTGTAAAGACATCTTTCAGGATATCGGTGATCATGTAAGCGGTATAATCTTCCATCGCTTTTCTGGTCGTATGACTGAATGTGATGGTCTGGTCATCTTGTGTCACGACTTTGCGAATCGCATGTGCCTCGTTGTAGACGCCATTGTTACCGAAGGCAGAGAAGGCTGCAGCCATTTGTGTCGTTGAGAATTCTGAAGCGCCGCCACCGAGTGCTTCAGCAGGGCCGAGCTCCGGATTGTCATAGTTTAAGTTCACTTTTTTTGCAAAGTTGGCAGGAGCATCGTAGCCGAGCTGAGACTGCGAAGTCTGGAACATTTTCAGCGCTGGAATGTTGTAACTTTTTCTCAGTGCTTCACGCATGGTCACATTACCGTGACTGAGCGTATCATAGTTACGGAATTCGCTGCCGTTGATATCCAGCACGCTTTCATCCTGTATCTGAGTGCTCGTCGGATATTTCAGACCTTCGATCACTGGGCCGTAATCAAGGATAGGCTTAATGATTGAACCTACTGCATGGGGATCAGTTGCCAGGTTACGGTCGACAACGTCCTGATAGCCGCGGCCGCCAGAAATGGCAACCAGTCCACCCGTTTTGGTATCCAGGATAGTAGCGGCAGCCTGCTGGTCTTTATTTTTGTAGACGGCCAGGTTGTCTACATTGTTCTGCAGGGTTTTCTGGACATTGGCATCCATATTGGTGTAGATGCTTAAGCCGCTGGTCAGGATATCACTGAGTGATTGACCTTTAAATTCCTTGTTGCTTTTAATTTCCTGCTTGATGATGTTGACATAGGATGCGTAGACCGGATCATTCTGATCGATGTTCTGACGCTCAGCCGCGGTACGGGGAACCAGATTGGCATGCAGATCCTGTGCCTGCGCCTCTTTCATCTGTTCCTGTGTGATGCGGTTATGACGGTTCATCAGATAGAGGACGGTGTCTTTCCGTTTTTCAGCTGCCTCGGGGTGATCGTAAATATTATACATATTAGGGATCTGCGGCAGTCCTGCCAGATAAGCAGACTCAGCAAGCGTCAGGTCTTTCAGGTCTTTGTTGAAGTAATATTTGGCTGCTGTTTTAACACCATAAATACCGTCTGAATAATAGATTTTATTCATGTACATCTCGAAGATCTGGTTCTTGTCGTATTCCTGCTCTAATCTGTAGGACAGATAGGCTTCCTGCGCTTTCCGTTCAATTGATTTCTTATCGGTCAGGAATGAACGTTTCACGACCTGCTGGGTTAAAGTGGAGGCACCCTGTGAGCCGAAGCCGCCTGTGATATTTTTGAGGACGGCACCTGTCAGACGTTTGAAGTCAATTGCACCGTGTTCATAGAAACGGTTATCCTCTGTCGCAAGGACAGCATTTCTCATCTGGTCCGGTATGTCGGCAAATTTAACCTCTTCTCTGCGCTGCCCCATATAGAGCACAGTGGCGAGCTGGTTGTTCTTGTCATAGATTTTGGTGGGTAACTGATCACGTAAGTTTGCCTCATTAAATGAAGGTGCTTTCCACGCGTAATAAAGGAACAGGCCGATAGCGAGTACCATTACAGCGGCGAAAGCAATGACAAGTCCTCCGAGAATCTGAAGGATTGTTTTCTTTACGTTGCGTTTCTTGGATTTAGTTGTTGCCATTATTTTTCCTCACTCTCATCTGATAAAGGTAAAGCGGCGAGATAGTCAAGTCTCGGCCTGAAACCGTTTGGTACTAATATACCATCGTTTCGGATTTCTGTTAATGTCATTGATTTGCGTCCGCCCGCTATCATCCGTTGCCAGTAGTGATAGAAGGGGACGAAAGGCAGCAGGTAGACTTCATTTAAGACGGCGAAATGAATCAGCAGAAAGCAGATTCCCCCCTGTTCGATTACCGCCCGCATATGCTCGACTTGATGGGCGTGAATGTTGACGAGCGGGAAGCTGGTCTTATTCTGTGTTTCCTTTGCTTCAAAGTCCAGATACTTTCCTTTATAGATACCATTATAATCGGTAGTAGAAGGTGTCTTGAAGTAGGCTTCAGTGATCACGGCTTTACTACGTTTCGGATAATCCACTTTAACAATCTGCACAGGCGTCGGACGCTTATGAATCACTGCCAGATGTTCAGTCAGATAGTATTGATTGGAGGCATCGATGGCCTCCTCGAAAACCATGCCGCGCCTGCCATAGTTTATCTTACGCTTTTCACGTCCTGTTGTAACTAAGTCTTTAGACGGATGTTTTTTTCCGTTCGGATAATTTACCATTTTGTAACTTCCTGATTTTTTAGTATGATGGGATTACAGCTAATTTTACCATATTTCTGAAGGGACGTGCCCTGAATTGCAAGATTATATTAAACCACTGAATGAGGATTTAGTAAAGATAGAAACATTTTTCAATGCCGCTAAAAATGGCAAGGAATATAATTTCGTTCTGGATATCCAGCCGTTCACAGAGCGTGTGGACCGGCATCTAGCTCAGCTTGATGACATTAAGGAGGCTATTCTGAAGCTGCCGTTAATGAATGAGCTGAAACTGCAGCTGCTCGTTCTGCATCTGAGGGAGCTGTCGGTTGACTGCTTTTTTGATAAGACAAGTAAAAAAGTCTTCCTGGATAAGTTTAAGGCCGTGCAGCATGATCTTCACTATTTAGAGCGCAAACTATGAAATCCCTTTATGTGACAGGCTATAAGCCTTTTGAACTTCAGATATTCAAGAACAATCAGCCTGAAGTGAGATTTATTAAGCTCTATCTCCAGGAACGCATCAGACAATATGCCGAAGAGGGGCTGGAATGGGTCATTATCAGCGGCATGCTCGGCACAGAGCTCTGGGCAGGGGAAGTGGCGATCAGGCTGAAGAAGAACTATCAGCTGAAACTGGCGGTCATCACACCTTTTCTCGAGCACACAGCAAAATGGAATGAAGAGAACCAGCTCTACTATGACCGGATCATCAGTCAGGCCGATTTTGTGACGTCTGTTTATCAGCAGGCCTATGCGGGCGGCTATATGTTCAGGGAAGCGACACAGTTCATACTGGAGAATACTGAAGGAACACTGCTCTTCTATGATGAGGAGCATGAGGGCAGCCCGAAATACTTCAAACGGCAGCTGATTGATTTTAGTAATGAGAGTGACTATAATATGGATATCATTTCTATGGACGATCTCTCTGTCTTTATCAATGAATATCAAAGCGAAAAATGGGAAGGATGACAGGATGGAAGATATGACGCTGAAGTACTCGGCAAAAGATATTTACGAGAAAGAATTTGAACGGACGATGGTGCGGGGGTTCAAGCCTGAAGATGTCGACGGTTTTCTGGATGATATCATATCCGACTATCAGAAGATGGAGGACATGAATCATCAGCTGCTGAAGCTGACAGATGAAAATAAGAAGCTGAAAAAAGAGATAGAAGATTTAAGGATACGGGTCGCGACAGGCAGAGGCGATTCCGGCTCCCAGAACTACGATCTGCTGAAAAGAATCTCAAATCTTGAAAAAGCGGTCTTTGGTAAGTAGTCTTGCCGGCCTAATTGTGATATAATGCATTAAGTTAAAAGATATCTCGGATAATCGCTATAGCAATATAGAGGAAAGTCCATGCTCACACATGCCTGAGATGGCTGTAGTGATCGTGCCTGGTGAAACAATAAGCCAGGGCATTTATTTGACGGCAGTGAAACGGCCTAAGTCCTCTGGATATGGCCCGAGTAATTTGAAAGTGCCACAGTGACGTAGCTTGTCCGGAAACGGAGAAGGTGGAACGCGGTAAACCCCTCGAGTGAGCAATCCAAATTTGGTAGGAGCACTTTTCTAGCGGAAATGAACGTATAGAAGAGGTAGAGTAATCTACAGACAGATGATTATCACCGGCGTACGAGAGTAACTAGACTCGATTGCAGTACTAAGGAACAGAACATGGCTTACAGAGATATCTTTCTAGTGCAGTCCTCCTGTGAAGGAGGGCTTTTTTTATGGCTTATGGTAGAATTAAATGGAGATATTTTAATTTATAAATTTAAAATAATATGATTATGTAAACTTAAAATAAAGGAGATTGTTATGTATCAACTATTAGCTACTTCACCGATGGGGCTGGAAGCAGTCGTCGCGAAAGAGGTCAATGAGCTTGGCTATGAAACAACAACTGAAAACGGACGTGTTCTTTATGAAGGGGATGCCCGGGCAATTGTACGTTCTAACCTCTGGCTCAGAACAGCAGACCGTGTCAAGATTGTGGTCGGCAGATTTTACGCAACGACGTTCGATCAGCTCTTCGAACAGACGAAAGCACTGCCATGGGAGGATATTATCGGGCCGCAGGGATCATTCCCGGTGTCAGGCAAAAGTCTGAAATCCAAGCTGTTCAGTGTGCCGGACTGTCAGGCCATCGTCAAGAAAGCAATCGTCGAACGTCTGAAGAAAGCATATGATATCAAAGGATGGATTGATGAGAGCGGGGCGCTCTATAAAGTGGAGGTTGCTATCCTGAAAGATGAAGTCCTGCTGACGATCGACACATCGGGTGCGGGTCTGCATAAACGAGGATATCGTCTCGCTCAAGGGGCTGCCCCGATGAAGGAGACGCTGGCTGCAGCACTGGTCAGATTATCAAACTGGACAGGGGATACGCCTTTTATTGACCCTTTCTGCGGTTCTGGTACCATAGCGATTGAAGCGGCGATGATCGCACAGAATATTGCGCCGGGCTTCAACCGTGAGTTTGCCAGTGAGGAATGGGACATCATTCCTGAAGAGATGTATGAGGAAGAACGCATCAAAGCAGACAACGAGGCGCTCTACGACAAAGAGATTGATATCACAGCGAGCGATATCGACCCTGAGATGATTCAGATCGCAAAGAACAATGCGACTGAAGTCGGCTTCGGGGAGCTGATCAAGTTCAAGCAGATGAATGTCCATGACCTGACCCTGCATGCCGAGAAAGGTGCTATCGTCGGTAACCCGCCTTACGGTGAACGGATCGGTGAACGCGGTGAAGTGGAAGCGATGTACACCTATTTAGGTGATCTGATAAAAGCGAATCCTAAATGGTCGCTCTATATTATGACCAGCTACAAAGAATTCGAGGTCCTGGTCGGTAAGAAAGCGACTAAGCGACGTAAACTTTTCAATGGCTATCTGGAGTGTACGTATTATCAGTACTGGGGCGAGAGATAATGGAATTCAGCGTCCTGGATCAGGTGCCTCTATCACGTGGTGACAGTCCGGAGGAAGCACTTGAGAAATCCATAGAGCTCGTCAAATGGACAGAGCAGCTGGGCTATAAGCGCTACTTTGTGGCGGAGCATCACCATACGAGAGGTCTGATCAGCAACAGCCCGGATATTATGATGACGAGACTTCTGAGCGTCACTGGGTCAATTGTAGTGGGTTCAGGCGGCATCCTCCTGCCGCAGTATAGCCCGTATAATATCGCTGAAAGAATACAATTGATAGAGGCGATGTTTCCGGGCCGTGTCAACTTAGGTGTCGGCAACTCGCCGGGTGGCACGGAGCTGACGCGTCTCGCCCTGACTGATGGGGCTGACAGTAAACACAGTGACTATACAAGAATGCTGACGGATTTGATCGGTTTCATGCATAACAGCTTACCTAAAGACCATCGTTTCCGCAGTGTGAAGGCCGGTCCACGGATCAGTCATCAGCCACCGGTCTATACACTGGGACTCACGGTGAACGGGGCGAGGCGGGCAGCGAAATTAGGTATCGGCTTTGTCTTCGGTGCCTTTATCAATCCGAAGCATGTGGACGAGGCCCTGACCACCTATTATGATGAGTTTCAACCATCAGCTGTCCTGCAGAAGCCGCATGCAATTATCTGCCTTTTCATCATCTGCTGTGAGACGAGGGCAGAGGCAGAGCAGCATGCAAAAATACTGGACCACTGGCTGTTAAATGTCACTCTTGGACGGGATACCACCGTGCCGACCTCAGCAGAAGTAGCCGAGAAGATCTACAGCGAGAAAGAGCGGGCGATTATTCACGCGAACCGCAGACGTTGTATAATCGGCAATACGGTTGATGTGAAGGGAGCACTCCGTCAATTGCCGAGAGCTGATGAAATCATGGTCATCTGTAATATTCATGATTTTGAGGCCAAGAAAAAAATTTATAAGCTGATCAAGGAATTGTGAGATACATCCGTATCTCATTTTTTTGTCTTTTTAATTAATATAACTATGTTATGTAAACTTTAAGTTATATTTTATGGATACTTTTCATTTAAGGCAAAAGAAAAACTCCCCGCAGGGAGTTTGGGTTACCAGAGTTTACCTTCACCGAAGCCTTTAGCGCCTGGCGGTGGATCAATAAACATCTGACTGACTGGAATAGTATATGCAATTAAGATTAATGCGATTGTAACGACCAGCAGGAACTTCCAGTTCTCAACCAGTTTAGTCGTTGGTAAATGTTCATCCATCGCTGTTGAGATAGGGTAAGGTTCATGTCCTTTTGGCGCGAAGAATGCCAGTCTGATAAAGATGATGACGACTAAGATAATGGAGACGAAAAGAATGGTACCGCCGATTGCCTGAATGATCTGGTAAGGAATCCACTCAGCAGCGACTTTTGAACCGCCGTACTCTGAATAAGTTGAGCGACGTGGTGCACCAAATAATCCGATGAAGTGCATCGCACCAGACATGATGGACATACCGAGTGCCCACATATAGCCTTGAATCAATGCAAGCTTATTCAGCTGTTTTGTTAAGACACGACCCGTGCAGTGCGGAATCAGCCAGTACATCGTGCCGAAGAATGTCAGGATGACGGCAGTCGCCACTGTTAAATGGAAGTGACCGGTAATCCAGATGGTATTATGAACGACCTGGTCCATCTGTGCAGAAGCGTTGACTAAACCACCGGCACCGCCTGGAATAAAGGCAGCCATTCCGATGAAGGGCAGGACGAAACGTGCATCGTTCCATGGTAATGTTTTCAGCCAGCCGAGCAGTCCTTTTGCACCGGTTCTACGGCCGTATGTCTCAAAGGTTGCGAAGAGACTGAAGGCAGTCATAAGTGACGGAATGACAACCATGAATGTTAAAACCACTTGAACATATTTCCATGTCGCTTCGATACCCGGTTCCACTAACTGGTGATGGATACCGACCGGAATCGAGAAGAACAGGAAGAGCATGAAAGCAAAACGAGCCAGGTTATCAGAGAATGCTTTCGTGCCGATAATTTTCGGCACGACTGCATACCAGGACATGTAAGCAGGTAACAACCAGAAATAGACAAGTGCGTGACCGAAATACCAGAAGAGCGTGCGGCTCAGTGTGACGTCGATACGTTCTACGAGACCGAGTGACCAAGGAATCATCTGCAGAAGAACAGTGAGTGCGACACCGATAGAGCAGACAATCCACATGACGTTGTTGATGGTCGCCATATAACTGATTAAAGGTGTTTTCTGACCTTTATGCTCTTTTCTGTAACGGAAGTAACCCATCATCTGACCGGCTGCCGAAATCCAGGAGCCGACAATCACTAGTGCCATACCGACATAGAAGATCACGTGCGCCTGCAGCGGAGCATAGAATGTATAGAGAACAGTCGCTTTGTTAAGCAGGACCATCGTCGCTGCCATCGCTGTTCCGATCAGCATCACCCAGAAGCCGGTCCAGCCTAAACGGCGTGCTAGAGGCGAGAAGGTACCGGTTGTTCTTGAGACAGCTGAGATCTGAAAGCCCATGATGAAGAACGTGGTCAGAACAAGTGCCAGGATAATACCATGAACGGTCAGGATCTGATAGTAACCGATGCCTGCCGGTAATTCCAATGTACCGGAACGGACAAGCGTCTGAACAAGACCGGCAAGACCGCCGATAATCAAGCAGACGATAGCGACATACATATGCGCCATAACCAGCTTGGCATCTTTTGGATCCAGACGTTTGTTATCTTCTTTTTCATTGATCTCAAATACCTGATGCTTGCGGTAGTGATGATGCTCGCTCGCATCACTTCTATAGATTACTTCGCTCATTTTTTATCAACCACCTTAATGTTGGATTTCATATCAGCGTGGCCCATTCCGCAATATTCATTACAAAGAAGGAGATATTCACCTTTTTTATCAAATGTCTTTGTGAATGTACTGATATGGCCGGGCACCACCATGAAGTTCACGTTTGTGTGTGCAATTTCAAAACCGTGGTTAACGTCTTTGGAAGTTGCGATGATTTTCACTTTAGCCCCTTTAGGAATTTCTACGTTACCCGGATTATAGTTGAATGCTGAAACGACAAAGACCAGTTCATAATCCCAGTCTTTACCTTCCACCTTATGTAATCCTGGATTTTTGAATGTTTCATGTTTGTCTACAAGCTCCGGATCGACATATTCGCCGCCACTTGCAGCTGGCTCGTGACCTAAATGGATGGCCTGGACTAATATAATAACGAGGAATAAAACAAGTGACCCCATCCCGAGCCCTAACCAGATTTTCTCTAACTTATGCACAATAACCCCTCCTTAAATACGTTCGATGAATAGAATAAAGATTGAAAACCATAACACTACAAAGATAGCACCTAATGTTAAAACTGAGATCATTGTCCCGCGCAGATCCAGATCATCGTGTGAATCGTATTCAGGTGCCAGTTCCTGCTGCTCCGCTTGAATCTGATCTTTATCTTTAGCCATGTCCTTCCGTCCTTTCTAATTAACTTTTCTTTCTTTATAATAATAAAGAAGGCCGATTAATAATGTGATAAATATCACACTTCGCAAAATTTGTTATATTGTTCACAAAAGGGGATTACTATGAATAAAAAAGACCAGATCGATCAGCTATATAAACTAAAGAAAGAAGTAGAGAAATCGGATCATACACTGCTTGTCGGACAGATCAATGAAGTCATCAAGAAAGTCTATAAGGACAAACGGATCATCAGTTTCATCGGACATTTCTCGTCAGGCAAGTCTTCTCTGATCAATCATCTGTTAGGGGAAGATATTCTGCCGAGCTCTCCGGTACCGACGACCAGTAACTCAGCGCAGATTACGATCGCTGAGCAGGAAGAAATCATCGTCAATCTTGAGAAGCAGGAATATGCTGTCGTAACTGATTATGACGCAGTCAAGAAAATCAATACCGAGAATCAGCGGATTGAATCAGTCGAAGTCAGGAAAACCAGTCAAGACCTGCCGCTTGGACTGACACTGCAGGACACGCCCGGTATTGATGCCACTTTCAGTAACCATGAAGCGAATACGATGAAGTATCTCCTCACGAGTGATGTCATCGTCTATACAGTTGAATATAATCATGTGGAGTCGGAGAAGAACTTTAAGGAGATGAAGCGCCTGAATAGTCTGGGAATGCCGCTTATCTTCGTCATCAATCAGATCGATAAGCACGATGAGAATGAAATCAGTCTCACTGATTTTGAAGCATCCATCCGGCAGAATCTGGACACTTGGGGAATTGAAGTGGAGAACATGCTGTTCACCTCTATTTATCCGCATGAACTTAATCAAGTCAATGAGCTGAAAGCTTTGTTGTTCAGTAGTGACCTCGTAGCGGAGAGTCATGAGACCTTCTTTGACCGGATCACACACTATATCACCACTGAGCAGCTCGCTTTCCTGCAGGCTGAACAGCAGGGCATACTGGACGAGCTGGAACTGGACGCGTCCTCTATAGAATCACAGCGTGCAGCCATTCTGGAGACGCAGTCCCTGACAGAGGAACAGGCTCTTTTCGAGACAGCTGAATCCACTGAAAACTATTTTCTTGCGAGTATCCGCAGCATTCTGAAGAACGCTTATCTCATTCCTTTTGAGATCCGCGAAGAAATCAAGACACTGCTGGAAGTCTATTCACCGGACTATAAAGTGGGCGGCTTCTTCGGCAAGGACAAGAAAAGACAGGAAATACGGAATCAGCAGATGACGGCTGTCCTTAGCGACTTGAATGACTCGATAGATAAGCAGGTCAATTTCCATATCCGTGCACTCTATGACCAGCATGCGAAGTATACGTCAGGAGAGTGGCTGCATGAGATCAGACATTATACGTTTGCGCTGCAGGCGGAGGACCTGGTGTCACTGATGAATAATCAGGCGATGGTGACACAGGATTATGTCCTGAATTATACCGACCAGTTAAAGAAATATGTGGAGCAGGCAGTCGTACGGGAGAACAGACCTTATATCGAAATGTTCATAAAAAATCTAAATGTGTCCAAATTAAATCCAGCGGCAAATGAGTCGGCAGATCTGCTGGCACGTTACGATATGCTGAATGAGCTGATTGACTCACTGACGACTGAAAACTATCGTCACTATTATATTCATGTCGATGAATCGATTGACCGCCTGATTGACCGGACAAAAGTGACGCTTGAACTGATGGATCAGCAGCAAATAAGAAAACAGGAAAGAAGACAGTTGGAGCGGAAGGAGAGTCATCTGGAAGAGGCCGTCAAACAGCTTGAGACATTCAGTCAGATCAGTTATTTCAGTGATATGACTGCCCGTCTGCATAAACAATTGGCGCGCATCCAGCATGACGTGACACGTATTGTGGTCTTCGGTGCTTTCAGCGCGGGGAAAAGTTCACTGATCAATGCACTCCTTGGCGACCACTATTTAATCTCTTCACCGAATCCGACGACAGCGGCCATCACTGAACTCAGCTACGGCCATACCCATCAAGTGAAGTTCAAGTCGGTCGAGATGCTGCTCAATGAACTGAATAAAATCGGCCGGACAATCGGTATTGAAGCAGATGATGTAGACACCTGGCTTAGACTCTACAATAAACAGCAGCCTGAGCTGGATCATCAGTTCAAGAAGTTCATCGAGGCACTGAACACGAACTATGCCCATTACCTGCCCGTTCTGAGGGAAGGCAGCATGAAAGAGATACAGGATGATGAAATTGAGATGTATTCGGCGGTCGATTCACATTCTGCCTTCGTTGACCGGCTGTATCTGCAGTATGAGATTGACTTCCTGAAGGATAAAGTGATCATCGACTCGCCGGGCATCGGCTCAACGAATATGCGTCATACGAATGAGACGACGGAGATCATCGCGGACAGTGATCTCTTGATCTACGTCTCCTATTTCAATCATGTCTTCACGGAGAACGACAAGCAGTTCATCAAATATCTGGCGGACCTGCAGATTTTAAGTGCAGACAGTGAGACTTTCTACGTCATCAATGCGACTGACCTTGCACGCAGTGAAGCGGAACTGGAGCAGGTGAGAGATTACTTCGATTCTGAGCTCAGTCAGCTGAATGTAGATTCTGCGCTGTTCGGTGTCTCAAGTAAGCAGGCACTCGTCAGAAGAGATGAGCAGTTCAATGAGTTCGTGGCTGCCATCCAGCATTTTGCGGATGTGGACAGCCGCCAGCAGAAAATGACGCAGTTTGAGAATGGCGTTAAGCAGCTTGAGGCACAGGCGCAGTATATTGTCAGTCACGCAGAAGAAGCGAGACGGGAGGAAGCGGCCCGTCGCACATATTATGCAGAACTGAAAAAAGAACCGCCGTTCATACCTGGTCATGTGCAGCAGGGACTTGATAAAGTGCAGCAGGAGCTGAACGAGCAGCTGACCTTTATGAAGGACCGCTTCCGCATCCAGCTGTATGACCTCATTAAGATTTATTTCAATAAGCGTCAGGTGGACGAATCCGGCTACATCGGTGAACTGGCCAATAAGCTTGAAGATGAGGGCTCCATGATTGTGCCGCGGCTGAACTATATCTTCAATCAGTCACTCATCAACCAGACAGCAGTCATCAGACAGACACTGGCTGAGCAGCAGCTGATAGTCGCCCTGGATGATATCAGGCTCCTGCCGGTCGGCCAGCAATATATGGACGCAAGACTTGAGCCTCTTAAGATCAAGGTGACGAACAGAAATCTGAGCAGAAAAGAATCTCTTGAAGCTTTGTATGAGGCCATTCATGCTGAGTCGATGACGCGACTGGAGGAAAAACTGCAGCACTTCAGTCAGATTATCAAGACCGCACTTAGTGAGCGTGAACCTGAAGTGGCCGCAGAATGGGACACGTATAACGAGGAGCTGATGACAGATATTGCAGAGCGGGAACAGCATATTATAGACGAGACAGTCGTCAATGAAATCAGACAGGTGATGGAGGGATCATATGCAAGTATGGATAGATGAAGAGGAACTGGATTACAGCAAGCATCAGTTGTTTGACTGCCGGAATGTGATGGATGATCTGGAGAAGAGTCTGGCAGCCTATAATGAACAGCATATTGAACATGCCATCTTTGTGCCGAGCTATCCGGTGCTCTATGACAAGAATAAGCCGGAGGAAGGACGACACCCGCTGCCTGATATGGCACTCGTCAAGTCGTTCATCGACCAGTACAGCGCCGGCCGGATACCTGTCGCCTATGACGTGGCAAAAGGCTTTATGGCGACGCGTTTCTTTTTCCTGTGTGACCTACTGGATATCAACTGTCTGGTATTGAAGCAGTCATACGATGAATCGACCATTGCGAAGACGTCAGGCGATCTGCGAATGGAAGATATCCGGCAGCTGGAAGCACTAAGAAATAGTGAACAGCCCCGCATCAATCAGGACTTGATTGCCAGCCGTGATGAAGTGAGGCATACCACTGCCACTCTCCTGGATGCACGTGCGAACAAGCGCTTCCTGGGAGAGGAGGAGCCGATTGATGTGCAGCCGGGCAGAATTCCGGGCGCCGTCAATTTCCCTTATGAGAAAGTGTTTGATGACCAGCTGCCGGCTACTGACAATGCCATCGTCTACTGCGGCTCGGGACTGTCAGCGACACCCGTCTATGCAGCACTGAGAGCAGCAGATCAAAAAGTGAAGTTATACCCCGGCAGTTATTCGGAGTGGATCTTCCATCATCCAGAGGACATAGAGAGAGGTTAATATGGAGAATTTACTAATAGTCGACGGGATGGCACTCTTATTCCGTCATTACTATGCGACAGCAATGCACCAGCAGTTCATGCGTAACAGTAAGGGCATTCCGACAAACGGCGTGCAGGGCTTCATCAGGCATGTGGCCACAGCAGTACGAGACACGAAGGCACATCACGTTATCATCGCCTGGGATATGGGTGCCACCACTTTCCGTAACGACATATCAGAGACCTATAAAGCACATCGCGTTGCACCGCCAGATGAGATGAGCCCGCAGTTCGCTCATGTGCAGCAAGTGTCTCAGGAGCTCGGGTTTCATAATATCGGTGTCCGCAACTATGAAGCGGATGACGTCATCGGTACGATCGCCAAGCAGCTGGAAGGTGACTATCACATTAAAATCGTCAGCGGTGATAAAGACCTGCTGCAGCTCTTAGACGACCGCATCGAAGTCTGGCTCATCAAGAAAGGCTTCACAGAATATAATGTCTATACTAAAGCCCGGTTCAGGGAAGAATACGGCCTGGAACCCGGGCAGCTGGTCGATGTCAAAGCCTTTATGGGTGACACGGCAGACGGCTATCCGGGTGTCAAAGGCATCGGTGAGAAGACAGCCATCAAGCTCATCCAGCAGTACGGCACAGTCGCTAATGCAGTAGACCATACACATGAACTGCCAAAAGGACAGCAGACTAAAATTGAGACGTATCACGATGACTTGATGATGAGCCTAAAGCTCGCAGCCATCCATACAGAAGTGCCGCTGAATTATGAGGAGATCAAAAACAGCATGCCATACGTGACTGATACAGTAAAAATGTGTGAAGTATGTGATCAGCATGAGCTGAAAGTCGCGAGGAACTATTTGATGAAACTGTAGATAGCGCAGCCAAATGCTAATAAATAAAAATAGGACGCCTCGGCGTCCTATTGCTGTTTAAGATAATATCTGGCCACGTGATCTGCATGTTTGTTCTGATCACGGGGTATCCAGTCGATGATGAGTAAATCAAATTTCTTTTCTAATTGCTGATAGGCTTTAAGGTAGGGCTTGAACTTAGGGTTCTTGACGAAGTTCTTATTGATGGAATCAACGACAATCCTGGAATCTGATTTCAGGATGACGGATGTGATATTCAGTGCCAGTGCCTGCTTCAACGCTTCAATCAGACTGTTCCATTCCGCTTCGTGGTTCTCCATCTCACCTAAATACTGTCCGAATTCAAGTACTGAGTCATCTGTCTTAATGACGTAACCGATACTTGATTCAAAAGGATTCTGTCTGGTCGCCGCATCGATGAAGATCTGCGCCATATCAGTCGACGTCCTTGGCGAAGGATTTCGCGATATAGCCGAACGGAACGTTCAGGAGTGTAGTCATCAGCTTGAATAAGTAGGTCGTCACAAAGATCTCAAATACTACTGCACCCGGCATAACGCCGTAGAATGCGATGATCGAGAATAATGCAGTATCGATGAGGGAACTGATGGTGGTGCTGCCGTAAGCTCTGATGTAGAATGTCCGATCGCTTGAAAAGCGCTTCTTGATCCAGTTGAAGATATAGACATCGATATACTGACCGATAATATAGGCGATGATAGAACCGATGGCAATTCTCGGCACCAGGCCGAAGAGCGTCTGCATGCTGTCCTGGGCGATATCTGACTCAGCCGGCGTGAAGGCCAGTGAGATAGACATCAGGACGACCATGACGATGACAGATGCAAAACCGAGCCATACTGCTTTCTTGGCAGTCGCACGGCCGTATATATCATTCAGCAGGTCAGTGGCCAGATAAATCGATGCGAATAAGACATTGCCGAGGGTTGCAGTGATGCCGAAGATTTCAACGGTTTTTGTCACCTGTATATTGGCGATGACCGTGCCGATAGCGACCCAGACGAAGAGTCCATTCTTTCCGTATAGACGGTACATGAGTACAAGCAGGATGAAGGTGGCGAGAAAGGCGACAACCGCCCAAATTTCATTTGTCATCTGTGTACCTCCTCTCTTAAATTTCAACTTTACAATTATAGGGGATGGAGCGTCTTTAGACAACCCTTTTATTTGTAGACGGACTGTTTGAAAGTCCAGTTGTTTGTGCCTATAATAAGAATGAGGTGAGAATATGAGGATGATTGACACCGTCCACAAAATCAATCAGCTTGAAGACCATTATTGTCACCAATGTCTGATTAAACAAACGCTGCGCCAGGAAAGCAAGACGAAGGCGCATCATTACTGTATATCCAAATGCTCAGTTGGTCTGCAGATCAAGCAATGGGGCAATAATCTTCAATAAGGAGAAGACGATGAAAATCATAAAAATAGAACCGACACCGAGTCCGAATACGATGAAAATTGTTCTCGATTTCAAGCGGGACGATAATAAGAGTCAGACGTACCGCCAGATAGATCGGAAGAATCCTGCCTTCATCAATGAGCTGCTGGAGATTGAAGGGGTGAAATCCGTTTTCCATGTCATCGATTTCATTGCGGTCGATAAAGCGCCGCAAGCAGAATGGGAAACACTCATCAACCAGATCAATCAGGTCTTTGATGCTGCGGAAAATGCTGAGCCGGTCATTCAGATCGATACGGGTGAGCACCAGGTTGAGCTGCTGACTTTCAAGCAGATTCCTTATCAGATCAAAGTGAAGAGTCAGTCAGGTGAGAAGCGGAAGCAGCTGGATGTCCGCTTTATTGATGCGATGCTGAGTGCACAGAAAGAGGATGACAACGTCGTCTTCCTGCGTAAATGGCTGCCGTTTGGGGTCAGATATGGTGAGGTGGAAGACATTATCAGCTCTGTGCAGGAGGAAGTAGAAGCCCTGTTTCCGCCGCAAAGACTGCAGGAGCTGGTGACTGAAGGACTGGCACTTGATTACAAAGTGCAGCCGAAAAAACTGCAGCGCTTTACACTTGATGAATACAAGGCCGCTGACTGGCAGACACGCTACCGTCTGCTCGATCATTTTCCGGAACCGACAGAGGAGGATCTGCCGCTGCTTACCGCTGTAATGCAGGATGAGAAACCCCAGCTCAGACGACTGGGTATTGTGTTTCTCGGCATGATTGGAACAGACAAGGTTCTGCCCTTGCTGCATGAAGCCATGCAGGATAAGAATCTGACTGTCAGACGTACAGCAGGTGATACACTCAGCGATCTTGGATTCAAGGAGAGCCTGCCTGTCATGCACGAAGCACTGAATGACTCTAAGGCAACAGTGAGATGGCGTGCAGCGATGTTCATTTATGATGAAGGCGACGAGACAAGTCTGCCTTATCTGGCTGAGCATCTGGACGATCCGGCATTTGAAGTCAGCCTGCAGGCACGCATGGCGAAAGAACGAATAGAAAAAGGTGAAGCGGCTGTAGGCTCAGTCTGGAAACAGATTGCCAACCGCAATAAGGAGGAAAAATAATGAATGCATACGAAGATTACATGAAGCAGATGGCAAGACCGATGCGCGAACAATTGACAACTGAAGGCTTTGTCAGTCTGGAGACACCTGAAGCAGTGGAAGATTATTTTAACGGGGTCCAGGAAGACGCGACGACTTTTGTAGTCGTCAACTCTGTCTGTGGCTGTGCCGCTGGTCTTGCCCGTCCAGCAGCAGTCGCAGTGGCCACTCAGAATGACCATAAGCCGGATCATTCAGTCACGGTCTTTGCGGGACAGGAACGTGAAGCGACCGCAAAAATGCGTGAATATATCGGACAGGAACCGTCAAGTCCTTCAATGGCGCTCTTCAAAGGTAAAGAACTCGTCTATTTCATGCCGAGACTTCATATTGAAGGCCGCCATGTCGAAGAAATAGCGATGGATCTTAAAGACGCATTTGATGAACACTGCAACTAAAGTCAGAATCACATCACCTGTCAAAACAGATGATGTGATTTTTTCACATATCGAGCAGGCTGCCGGCAAGCTGCGCGCCATAGGGGTCGAAGTCGAAATCGTAACGCGCTGCAAGAAGACCATCCGGGATTTCTTCAGGGTGGATGCCACCCCTCTCATTGTCATCAGTCATCAGCTGCCGCAGCTTTATTTCGACAGCGACTCCAAAATTGTTTATCATGAGAATACAACCCGCTTCAAAATAAAGGCATTTGAAAGACGGCATGAGATGCCACCCTTGATAGACATCATGCAGGTGGAGACAAGTGACCGGCTGACTATTGTGGATTCAACGATGGGGATGGGGAATGACCTTGTCCTGATGGCCAGTGTCCTGACACAAAGTCACTTCCATGCGTTTGAACGCCATCCGCTTATTTATTTCGTCATATCGGAGGGCATCGGTCAGCATCATCCCGCACTGCAGGAAAGAATTGTCTTTCATTACGGGACCGCTGACGCAGAGTGTCTGCAAGCTGCTGATATTGTCTATACCGATCCGATGTTTGAAGAGACGATAGACCAGCAGTCAGGGATGGCAGTTCTGCACCGCGTGCTGCCGGAGAGCCGCAATGAAGATTTCATCCGCTACCTAGTAAAGTACAGCCGCTGCCTCATCTTGAAGGCACATTTCAGAAGCCCGCTTTTTGAGCGCTTTGATTTTGACGTCAAGGTCAGAAAGAGCACCAAGAGTCATTTCGGCATCAAAAAAAGCCGCCGGAGCGACTTATTCAGTGATCATCATACTGATCATATAAGCTAAAAGTAGGAATAAACCTGAAACAATCATCATTTCTTGCATGTGAGAACCCCCGTTTCACGTCATAATAACTTTATTATAAGCCATCCCCATCAAATTTAAAAGAGGTGACGTCTATGAATTCATTTGACCAAGTATACCATGAACTGTGCGAGGAAGTGCTGAAGACCGGCCGTTCTAAGGACGACCGGACGAATACTGGGACATTATCTAAATTCGGTCATCAGATGCGTTTTGATCTGTCAGCAGGCTTTCCGCTACTGACGACAAAGAAGGTGTCATTTAAGCTCATTGCGACTGAACTCATCTGGTTCATCCGGGGCGATACGAACATCCGCTACCTGCTGCAGTATAACAATAATATCTGGAACGAGTGGGCCTTCAAGAAATGGATTGAGAGCAGCGATTATGACGGCCCTGATATGACTGACTTTGGTCACCGCAGTCTGACGGATGCTGCGTTCAACCGAGAGTATCAGGAGCAACTGGCTGTTTTCAAGGATAAGGTGCTGCACGATGACGATTTCATGCGGAAATACGGTGACCTCGGCAATGTGTACGGCAAGCAGTGGCGCCACTTTGAGTCAGGCGGCAAGGTGGTCGATCAGCTGAAGGACGTCGTTGACAACATCAAGAAAAATCCGTCATCAAGACGTCATATTGTGTCCGCGTGGAATCCCGGTGAGATTGAGACGATGGCACTGCCGCCTTGTCATACGATGTTCCAGTTCTATGTGAATGAGGGCAAGCTCAGCTGCCAGCTGTATCAGCGGAGTGCAGATATTTTTCTCGGTGTCCCTTTCAACATCGCCAGCTACAGTCTGCTGACCCATCTGGTTGCCAAGGAATGCGGCCTTGAAGTCGGGGAATTTGTCCATACGTTCGGCGACGCGCACATCTACAGCAACCATATCGCTGCAGTCACCGAACAGCTATC
The DNA here is from genome assembly GCF_030376725.1 of Macrococcus bovicus. Lineage (NCBI taxonomy): Bacteria > Bacillati > Bacillota > Bacilli > Caryophanales > Staphylococcaceae > Macrococcus > Macrococcus bovicus. The sequence continues at coordinate 1,079,729 of NZ_CP128470.1, read as the reverse complement.
GCGGGATTCATACGAGCCGCCGACACTGGAGATTCATACGGATAAATCCTTGTTCGACATCGACTATGAAGACCTTGAAATCAAAAACTATCAGGCACATCCCGCTATCAAAGCGCCGATTGCCGTCTAAGGAGTATATGATGTTATCTATAATTGTATGTCATGACCAGAACAGAGTCATCGGACTCGATAACCAGATGCCCTGGCATCTGCCGGCTGATCTGAAGCATGTCAAGGAACTGACGACAGGCAATACGATTGTGATGGGCAAGAACACGTTCAAGTCACTGGGCAAGCCGCTGCCTAACCGCAGCAACGTGGTCCTCACACGGGATGAGTCTTTTGAAGCGCCAGGTGTCACCGTCATTCATTCGCTTGAGGAGATAGAGGCTCTGGAAGGTCACGTCTTTATTTTCGGCGGCCAGAATCTCTATGAACAGATGATAGACCGTGTGGATGATATGTATGTGACGGTCATCGAGCAGAAGCATCAGGGAGATGCCTTCTTCCCGGCCTATACATTCGACGAATTTGAAGTGAAATCTATAGTAGAGGGCAAAATGGATGACAAAAACACAGTCCCTCATAAATTCATGTATTTAGTAAGGAGAAAATAATGTTCAGATTAATACGGACAGTGGGTATTATTATCGGTTATGCCGCACTGGCAACGACGAAGCTTCAGCACATGAAAAACCAGAAAGAAAGATTGCCGACTGTGCACGCGCAGGACACCTATATCACGATGATGGCCAAAAAATGGGCAGGGCGGATTCTCGATTCCGCGGATGTGACAGTTGAAGTCACTGGACATAACGTCAATGACGATAAACCGGTACTCTTCATCAGCAACCATGAGGGGAACTTTGACATTCCCGTGCTCGTGCATGCGATTGACAAACCATTCGGCTTTGTCTCTAAAATTGAAGTGAAGGATATCCCGTTTCTGGATGAGTGGATGATGCAGCTGAACTGTATTTATCTGGACCGTTCAAATCGTCGTTCCAGTCTGCAGATGATTAAAGACGGTGTCGCTTCTCTTAAAGAAGGCCATAATCTGCTGATTTTTCCGGAAGGGCATCGCAGTAAAGGTCAAGGTCTGCAGGAATTCAAGGCAGGCGGACTGAAAATAGCGAAATCTGCCGGTGTGGATATCGTACCTGTGGCTATTTCGGGGACGGCAGCCATTATGGAGAAATATAACAGTAAACGCATGGTGCCCGGTCATGTCAAAGTTCAGCTGCTTGATCCTGTACCTGCCACTGTTTTCAATGACCATTCCCTGGACGAAGTAGGACAGCTGGTCAGAGCGAGAATAGATGAAGCACTTCGTTCTTAAAGGCTATGCTGTTGCAGTCTCTGTTCTGCTGATCGGCGCCATGCTCTATCTGATGACAGTGCTTAACGCTGAACCGCCGGCGATCAAAGTTCAGGATACGTCAGAGGCCGGCTCCGTAGTGCTGCCACCGAAACTGGTGGCGGGCGCTATTGCAGAGAGAGGCACAGAGGACATGAAGCTGACACTTAAAGGCGATAAACTGCTGATTGACCAGCAGTCCACCTTTCTTAGTCTGAATATTGAAACAAATATTTTGACGACACCTGTAGCGATTGGCGATAATAGACTCAGACTCGATATAGAAGAGATTGAAATTGCCGGTCTCAAGCTCTCTGATAAGCAGAAGCTGAATCTTGTCAGACAGTTCGGAGATCTGCCGGACGGCGTCGAGCTTGACGTGACCCATCGATGTTTCTACTATCAGCTGGAACCGGTCCAGCTGTCAGGCGTGAAACTGATGCTGACCGCCATCGATCAGTCGGGCTGGCATTTTAAAATAGAAGAGGAGTGAAGTTCATGACAAAAGCAACACTTGCAGGCGGCTGTTTCTGGTGCCTCGTTAAACCCTTTCATCAGTATGATGGTGTAGAAAGTGTGATTTCAGGCTATAGCGGTGGACACGTTGAGAATCCTACCTATAAGGAAGTTTGTTCGAATACAACCGGCCACAGAGAAGCTGTCCAGATTACGTTTGATGAGGCGGTCATTTCCTACCGCGAAGTACTGGAAGTATTCTTCAAGACCTTTGATCCGACTGATGCTAAAGGTCAGTTCTATGACCGCGGTGAAAGTTATGAACCTGCTATCTTTTACCATGATGAAGAACAGAAAGAGACGGCAGAGGCATTGATTGCTGAACTGGACGCCAAACAGATCTTCAGCGGTAAAATTGTGACGCCGGTTCTGCCTTATAAAAACTTCTATCCTGCAGAAGACTACCACCAGGATTATTACCTGAAAGATCCGGCACATTATCAGAACTTCCAGGAACGTTCCGGCCGTAAAGCGTTCATCGAAAAACATTGGGGGAATTCAGATGCTGAAAAAGAAGATTGATGATTTAAATGAGATGGAATATATCGTGACGCAGCAGAACGGCACAGAACCCCCTTTCCAGAATGAATACTGGAATCATTTTGAGAAAGGGATCTATGTGGACAAAATCAGTGGCAAGCCTCTTTTCACTTCTGAGGAGAAGTTTGATTCAAGCTGCGGCTGGCCAAGCTTCTCCAAAGCACTGAACGATGAGGAGATTATTGAACTTGTCGATAAATCTCACGGTATGCTCCGGACAGAAGTCCGCAGTGAAAGTGCCAACAGTCACTTAGGCCATGTCTTCAATGATGGACCGAAAGAAACAGGGGGTCTGCGCTACTGTATCAACTCAGCGGCCATTCAGTTTATCCCGTATGATAAACTCGAGGAATTAGGGTATAAGGATATGGTTAATCATTTTAAACATTAAGGAGAGGTTTTAATGTTCAAAAAACTATTCGGTAAAGAGAAAGCCGCTAAAGATATCGAGATCAAAGCGCCGATTTCAGGGCAATATGTGCAGATTGAATCGATTCCTGACCCGGTATTTGCTCAGAAAATGATGGGTGATGGTTTCGGCATTGAGCCGTCAGAAGGCCTTGTTGTCTCACCTGTAGACGGCGAAATCATCAATGTCTTCCCGACGAAGCATGCAATCGGTGTCAAAGCCGCCAACGACGTTGAAATTCTGATTCACGTCGGGCTGGAGACCGTTGCCATGAACGGCGAAGGTTTTAACACAAAAGTCAGCGTCGGCGATAAAGTTCAGGCAGGAGACGAACTGCTTGAGTTTGATATCAGTCTGATCAAGGAAAAGGCGTCTTCTACGATTTCGCCGATTATCATCACGAATGGCGATGTAGTCGAGCAGTTTGATATTGTGGCGCAAGGTTCATTGGTCAGAGGAGAGACAACGGTCGCAAAAGTGGTTGCGCAGTAATGAAAGACCATTCCTTCTATCAGTATGTCCTGACGCTTAGAGGCTCGAATGATGCGGAAGGGCTGTTTGCTGAGGCTGTTTTTGCTGACCTGATGTTCCCTAAACAGGCGCAGTCTTATCACGAATTATCCGACTATATTGAAAACTATGGTACGATGGCTATGAATCTATCCGTATTTGATGACCTCTTTCATGCCTATGAAGAATGGCGTCATTTTTAAGCATCTTCCTCCGGAAGATGCTCTTTTAATGTGGAAATCTTTTATTTTACCTTTTAACCTGTTAAAATGACTTATAAATATAGATGGATGTGAATAACTTGACAAACGAAATTGAGGAAAAAGAAAAGCAGGAGAAGAAAGTCACCATCAGCCTGTTCAAGTATATTATGACAGTGATCGGCGCAATTATTCTGACGGCAGCAATCACCACTTTTGCGCTTATCGGCGGTAATCAGACCACCGTTGAAAATGAGGCCCCTAAACGGTCGGAATTCCTGAAGTTATATGAGGTCTATGATACACTGGGCGACCATTATTATAAAAATGTGGATAAATCAAAGCTGATTGACAGTGCGATCAAAGGCATGGTAAGCGGACTTGACGATCCCTACAGTGAATATATGACAAAAGAAGAGCAGCAGGCATTCACCGATACGATGAGCGGTGATTTTCAGGGAATAGGCGCAGAAGTCAGTGAGGAAGGCGACAAAATCATCATCACAAGCCCGCTGAAAGATTCACCGGCCTATAAAGCGGGCGTTAAGCCTGGCGATGAAATTATCGCGGTCAACGGCAAATCAGCTGTCGGCATGAAGACGGTCGATGTCATTGAGCAGATCCGTGGTGAGTCAGGCACGACAGTGCATCTGACGCTTAGACGCGGCAACGGCGAACCTTTCAAACTGGCCATCAAACGTGGAAAAATCCATCTGGAAAGTGTCGAAAGCAAGATGCTGAAAAACAAGACGGCGCTCATCACAGTCTCTAAATTTCAGGAAGGCACAGCCCGGGAGTTCCACCAGGCACTGTCTGATATGAATAAAAAAGGGATGAAGAAACTGATTCTCGACTTCAGAAACAATCCAGGCGGCTATCTGGAAGAAGCGCAGAAAATGGCCGGGGAATTCATTCCGCAGGATGATGTCCTCTTCTATACGGAACCGAAAGATGGCAAGCTGACCCCTTATAAGAGTGACAATCCAGCAAATCCGATTACGCGTGACCTGCCGACGGTGATTGTGCTGAATGAAGGTTCAGCTAGTGCGTCTGAGGTCTTTGCGGCCGCTCTCCATGATCATGATAAGGCGCGCATAGCAGGGACGAAGTCATTCGGTAAAGGGATTGTCCAGACAGCAACCCCGTTCAAGGACGATTCACTGCTTAAATTCACCGAGATGAAATGGCTGACGCCGGACAAGACCTGGATCCATAAGAAGGGTATCCAGCCGGATAAAAAGATTGAGCTGCCTGCCTATGCCAACAGTCATGTCCTGAATCCATCTGATACCTTCGCTTCAGGCACTAAGAACAGCCAGGTGAAGTCACTTGAGACAGGTCTTTCAGCACTGGGATACGATGTCGGTAAAGTCGATACGCAGTTTGACGATGACACGGCCGCTGCCATGCAGGCCTTCCAGACCGATCATGACCTGGAAGTGACAGGCACGATGCAGGGCAAGACGACTGAAAAATTCACTGAATTATTACGACTGAAACTGGAAAAGAATGATCCACAGCTTAAAGGTGCTGAAAACCTGGTCAATACGATGAAATAGAGGTGCAGACAGTGAAAATCGCATTTACAGGCGGGGGGACGATCGGCCACGTTGCTGTGAACATGGCGCTCATCCCAGAAGCAGAAGCCAGAAACTTTGAGACCATTTATATCGGCTCAAAACAAGGAATTGAGAGAGAGATGATGACTTCTCAGTTTCCGCACACGCAATATTACGCAATATCAAGCGGCAAGTTACGTCGTTATTTATCTGCCGAAAATGCCAAGGATTTAATCAGGGTGCAAAAGGGTGTGCTGGACGCCCTGGTCATTCTCCGCCGTGAAAAACCCGATGTGGTCTTTTCTAAAGGCGGCTTCGTCTCGGTACCTGTTGTGATTGCGGCGAAAATCCTGAACATCAGAACCATCATCCATGAATCAGATGTGACACCGGGCCTCGCCAATAAGATTGCCCTGAAATTTGCTACGAAGCTCTATACAACGTTTCAGGAGACGCTTCGTTATGTGCCGGCTGCCAAAGCTGACTATATCGGCAGTATCATCAGACCTGATCTGTTGACTGGTGAAGAAGCGGAAGGCTATAAGCTGACCGGCTTTAACCGAGAGCGTAAAGTCATTCTTGTGATGGGCGGTAGTCTGGGTTCCAAGCTGATCAATGATGCCGTCAGAAAAAATCTGAAAAGATTACTCCGCGACTATCAGATCATCCACATAACGGGTAAAGGTCTTACAGACCCTTCACTCAATGAGGAGGGGTACCAGCAGTTTGAATTTGTTAAAGAAGAGCTGCCCCACCTCTATGCGATAACCGATCTGATTGTGTCACGAGCGGGCGCCAATGCTATTTTTGAGTTTCTTGCGCTGAAGAAGCCGATGCTGCTGATTCCTCTTGGACTTGATCAGAGTCGTGGCGACCAGATTGATAATGCCAAGCTCTTCCAGCAGGCAGGCTATGCTGCTGTGCTTGACGAGAGTCACATCGAAGCGTTACCTGAGAAGATTGAAGCGCTTGATGCTTCTCAGAGTGACTATATCACGGCGATGAGCAGGGCAGGCGTAAGTTATACAGCTGCAACGCTGCTCGACAAAATATTACAAGATATCAGTTAAAGGAGTACACGTATGTCTCAGAAACAGCGCATCTCTCTTATTCTCATCTTTTCATTTATCTTCGGCATGATTGCTTTTTTCCATGAATCACGTCTCGGCAAATGGATTGATAACGAAGTATATGAATTTATTTATTCTTCTGAAAGCTTTATTACAACTTCTATAATGCTGGGCTATACGACGATAGGTGAAGTCTGGAGTATGATTCTTCTGTCATTGCTGGTCGTCTGCTATTTAATGCTGAAGCGCATGAAGATAGAAGCCCTGTTCTTTGCCCTTGCCATGATGCTATCTGGCGCACTCAATCCGATTCTGAAGAACATCTTCGACCGTGAGCGTCCGACCTTACTGCGACTCATCGATATAACCGGTTTCAGTTTTCCGAGTGGCCATGCCATGGGTTCTGCCACATTCTTTGGCAGTATAGCCTTTCTGGTCAGCCGCAGTGAGTCTCAGTATAAGCCTTACATCATAGGGCTCGCTGTCTTCACTGTCCTGATGATCTCCAGTTCACGCGTCTATCTGGGTGTCCATTATCCTACCGATGTCATCGCCGGCATGCTGGGCGGCGTCATCTGTATTCTACTGGCGCGAGTTTTTTTGAATAAACTAATTGACAATCGTTCTCAATAAGTTATAATAGTAATTGAAAGTGATTCTCAATTAAGAGTTCCCCCTCTATACCGGAATCAATTTCACAGTAACCCCCTTTATGCCCATTAAAGAACCTGACAGTCCTGTCAGGTTCTTTGTTTTATTTCAGGGGTTTTGCTATGATTTGATTAGATAAATGAGGTGAAGGTTATGCGTAAAATACTTATTATTGAAGATGAACAGAACTTAGCACGTTTCTTGGAGCTTGAGCTGACTTATGCAGAATATGAAGTGGAGATTGCCAACGACGGCGAACACGGTCTGAAACTCGCACTTGCCGGCCACTATGACTGTATTCTGCTCGACTTGATGCTGCCTAAGATGAACGGACTGGAGGTCTGCAGGAAAGTGAGGAATGTCAAGGAGACGCCGATTATCATGATTACGGCTAAAGGGGACACCCATGATAAAGTGGTCGGTCTGGATCACGGTGCTGATGATTATATCGTCAAACCGTTTGACATAGAAGAGCTGTTAGCGAGACTCCGTGTCATCATGCGCCGCAGTGAAGAGACGGACGCATTACGTATCGGTGAACTGTCGATCGATGGCGATGCCTTCAAAGTGTTTGTCGGTGCAACCAATCTGGAGTTGACCAAGACAGAATTTGAACTGCTGAAACTGCTGGCCGAAAATCGGAACCATGTGCTGACACGGGAGCAGATCCTCACGCATGTCTGGGGGTATGACAGTGAAGTGGAGACGAATGTGGTCGATGTCTATATCCGCTATCTCAGAAATAAATTAAAGCCGTTCAAGCTGCAGACGATGATAGAGACAGTCAGAGGGGTAGGCTACGTTATTCGATGACTCAATCAACCTCACTCAAGACACAGTGGATCATCACGACGACGACTGTCACTTTTGTCATCTTTATGCTTTTCAGTCTGATCATCATTTTTATTGTCGGTCTTATCTTCAAGGATCAGGAGGGCCAGATTGCACGTGACAGCAGTGTCAAATCGGCTAATATTCTGAAGAAGCTCGGCACGGATGTGCAGCCCGATGATTTCGGCAACTCCATGTCAGAAGGTGAGCGGCTGATGATCTATGGCCCTGACGGCAAGAAGATTGCCGCCTTCAACAATGACAGTGAAATTACCTATCAGCCTGACCTGATTCCCGTTCATAATCGACCGGTCGAGGTGAATGTCGGTGAGGACAGTTATATCACTTATACGACAGAAATCAATTCCAGCCGGTTCAATGGTTTTGTGACGATCATTCATCCCTTGGATAGCTATCACAGACATATACAGGTCGTCGTGATTTTTGCATCGATATTCGGCATTATCGCGCTCTTTGTCTCAGCCGTCATCAGTTACTTCTTTTCCAATCAGATCACGAAACCGATCAGGCGGATCTCCGATCAGATGCTGCAGATTCAGCGGGATGGTTTCCAGAACCGGCTTGTGATGCCGAAAGGGTATTATGAGACGGATGATATGATTGAGACCTTCAACAATATGATGACCCAGCTTGAGACATCCTTTAACCAGCAGAAACAGTTTGTGGAGGATGCATCTCATGAGCTGCGCACGCCCCTGCAGATTATTCAGGGCCATCTCAATCTGATTAAGCGGTGGGGTAAACATAAGCCGGAAGTACTGGAGGAGTCGCTCGATATCTCACTCAGCGAGATGAACAGGATCACGACGTTAGTGGAAGAACTTCTGCTGCTCACGAAGGAGACAGGTGCCAATCTGCGGCAGGAGACAGAAGCGGTCGATATCAACGAGGAGATCGCCGCCAGACTGAAATCACTGGCAAACCTTCATCCGGATTACCAGTTTGAATATCACTCACCCCATAAAGGGCTCAAGCTGCACATCAACCGCTATCAGTTCGAACAGCTGCTGCTGATATTCCTGGATAACGCCATCAAGTATGATCAGAAGAATAAACATATCATCATACGGACCACCAAAAAGAATAAAGTGGTCCAGATTGAAATAGTGGATCACGGCACCGGTATACCGCCTGCTGACATACCGTATATTTTTGACCGCTTCTACCGCGTGGATAAGTCGAGATCGCGTGAGATGGGCGGCAATGGGCTGGGTCTGTCGATTGCGAAGAAGATGATCGAAGGCTATAACGGCACGGTCAAGATTGAGAGTGAATGGGAACAGTACACGAAAGTCATCATTCAGTTTCCGGAGACATCATTCTGATTTCTAAAAATTTGTCTATTCGCTCTTCAAAATAAATATTCACAGTGCTAGAATAGGAGTTGTAAACGTTTTATTACTTTAAATTAAGGGGGAACCAGCATGAATAAAGGCAATCTTGAAGAAGCACCTGTCCGCTTCGGTGCCAATCTAGGTTATCTGCTGGAAATGGCGGATCAGTATAATCACGATCCCGCATCAGTGACAGAAGAACTGCAGACACTTTTTGGTGCACTTGCTTCTGGCAATGCGAGTGTAGGGGATGCAGGCAAACTGAAATCTGTCATTCAATTAGTTGATAATATCAGAAAGTATGGCCACTTAAAAGGCGATATTTATCCATTATATAAACGTGAATATGAGCATCTGCCGAAACTGACATTGGAAGAGTTCGGCCTGACGAAGGAGGATCTGAGTGCACTGCCGGCTGCAATCGTCTCAGAGAAGCTTGCAGCGCAGTTCAGTAATGCTTACGAGGCAATCTGCCACTTAAGTGAAGTCTATATGGGGACGATCGGTTATGAGATGTCTCATATCAACAATGCAGATGAACGGGACTGGCTGATCAACGAGATAGAAGTGGTGGGCCGTCAGGCGGCCTCCAAGGAAGATAAGATCAAATTACTTAAAAGCGTGGCACATGTTGAGGGATTTGAAAAATATATCCATAAGAACTTCGTCGGCGCCAAACGTTTCTCTATTGAAGGCGTAGATGCGCTGGTACCGATGCTTGAAGCAGTTCTTTCTGAGGCGAGTAAAAGTGACATCGGCAACATTCAGATCGGAATGGCACACCGCGGCCGCTTAAACGTGCTGACACATATTCTTGAGAAACCATACGAAATGATGCTGGCTGAATTCATGCACGTCGATCCGTTCAAGTTTCTGCCGGAAGATGGCAGCCTGGAGATTTCAAGAGGCTGGACGGGTGATGTGAAATATCACCTCGGCGGCACGAAGACAACGACGCGTTACGGTCGTGAGCAGGTGATTGAACTTGCCAAAAATCCTAGTCATCTCGAAATCGTCGCGCCTGTTGTCCTCGGCAAGACACGCGCTGTGCAGGATGCGACTGACGGCAATGCACCAGTGCAGGATATCAATCGATCTTTAGCTGTACTGGTCCACGGTGACGCCGCATTCCCGGGTCAGGGCATCAACTTCGAAAGCATGAACCTGAGCAACCTGGATGGCTACAAAACAGGCGGTTCTCTTCATATCATCACGAATAACCGTGTCGGCTTCACCACTGAATGCTGGGACTCACGTTCTACTAACTATGCAACAGATATCGCAAAAGGTTATGATATGCCGATTGTTCATGTCAACGCAGATGATATTGAAGCATGTATTGATGTCATCATTCTGGCAATGAAGTTCCGTCAGACGTTCCACCACGACTTTGTGATTGACCTGGTAGGTTACCGCCGCTATGGCCATAATGAAATGGATGAGCCATCAGTGACGAACCCGTTGATGTATAAGGAGATCAAAACACATCCGTCGATCGAAATTCTATATGGCAAGAAGCTGGTAGCTGAAGGGGTCATTTCAGAAGATGAGATGAACCAGATCTTCCAGAATGTCGAACAGGAGCTGCGTACGGCCCACGATTCTATTGATAAAAACGAAAAAGAGACTGACATAGAGATGGCGATGCCGGAGGCGGTTGCGGCTGGGCAGCCGGACGTTGAGACGGGTGTAGATATTGCTGTCCTCGAACAGCTGAATCAGGATATGCTGACTTATCGTGAAGGGTTCACGCCTTTCAGCAAGTTGACGAAGATTCTGGAGCGTCGTCAGGACCCGTTCACGAAGGACGGACTGGTCGACTGGGGTCATGCAGAGCTACTCGCATTCGGTACGATCATTCAGGACGGTAAACCGGTGCGTCTGACCGGTCAGGACTCAGAGCGCGGCACTTTTGCCCAGCGTCATGCTGTCCTTAGTGACGAGAAGACAGGCGAGAAATATACACCGCTGAAACATATTAAAGGTGCACAGGCATCATTTGACATTCATAATTCACCGCTATCAGAAGCGGCTGTCGTCGGCTTTGACTATGGTTATAATGTACAGAACAAAAATGCGATGACCGTATGGGAGGCGCAATACGGGGACTTCTCTAACATGGCACAGATGATGTTTGATAATTTTATCTCAAGTGCCCATGCGAAGTGGGGCGAGACATCAGGTATGACCTTACTTCTGCCGCATGCATATGAAGGACAGGGACCTGAGCATTCATCAGCAAGATTGGAACGTTACCTGCAGCTCGCAGCTGAAAATAACTGGACAGTGGCAAATCTGACAAGTACCGCCAACTATTTCCACCTGCTTCGGAAACAGGCGCATTATCTGAATACAGAGCAGATGCGGCCACTCGTGCTGATGACACCGAAGAGCCTGCTTAGAAATCCATATGTATCCCGACCGATCAGTGAATTTACAGAAGGTCATTTCAGACCGGTCATCACAGCGGGCTACAAGAAGACAAAAGTGAAGAAGATCCTGATTGCGAGCGGCAAGATGGCGATCGACCTCTATACAGAACTGGAGAAAAATCCGAATGAGGAAATAGCGCTTGTCCGTCTGGAACAGCTCTATCCGTTACCGGAGGAAGCGCTCCAGGCAATCTTCACCGAGCTGAAGAATGCTGCTGAAATCGGATTTGTGCAGGAGGAACCGGAGAATCAGGGTGCATGGCATTACATTTATCCGGAACTGGAACGTCTTGCAAAGGGCAGATCCATCAAATACTATGGCCGCGTGAAACGCTCAAGTACGTCAGAAGGCGACAATGAAGTGCATAAATTAGTCCAGAACGCTATCATACAGGATGCTTTAACAATTTAAGGGGGAAAATAGAGTGGCAGAGATCAGAGTACCAGAATTAGCAGAATCAATAACAGAAGGAACGATTTCCACATGGTTCAAGCAAATAGGCGACCGCGTTGAAAAGGGCGAGAACATCGTTGAGCTGGAAACCGATAAAATCAATGTTGAGGTCATTTCTGAAGAAGCAGGTGTGGTCACTGAGCTTAAGGCAGCAGAAGGCGATACAGTTGAAGTAGGATCAGTCATTGCGATTGTCGATGCAAACGGTTCAGCTGCACCTAAAGCTGAAGAAGCGCAGACTGAACAACCGCAGACGGAACAGCCACAGGCAACGGAGACAGTTGAAGAGGCTGTAGAAGCATCTAAAGCGGAACGTATTGTTGCGACGCCGTCAGCTCGTAAACGTGCCCGTGAGCAGGGAATCGATTTAAGTGAGATCAATGCGAAGGATCCGCGCGGTCTAATCAGAAGTCATGATGTTGACCATGCAGCAAAAACACCCGCTCCGGCAGCGCCACCTGCTCCGGCACCTGCAGCTAAAAACGACAATCCTGCTAAACCGGTTATTCGTGAGAAAATGTCACGTCGCCGTAAGACAATCGCGAACAAACTGCTGGAAGTATCGCAGAACACTGCGATGCTCACGACCTTCAATGAAGTGGATATGACCAATGTCATGGATCTCCGTAAACGTAAGAAAGACAAGTTCCAGGAAGACCATGACGGCACTCGTCTCGGCTTCATGTCCTTCTTCACGAAAGCCGTGGTTGCTGCCTTGAAGAAATATCCGGCTGTCAACGCCGAAATAGATGGCGATGACCTGGTGCTGAAGCAGTTCTATGATATCGGTATCGCGGTATCCACGGAAGAAGGGCTGGTTGTACCGGTCGTACGTGATTGTGACAAGAAGAACTTTGCTGAAATTGAGGGCAGCATCTATGACCTTGCAGTGAAAGCACGTGATAAAAAGCTCGGACTTGATGATATGATGAATGGTTCTTTCACCATCACAAATGGCGGGGTCTTCGGCTCTCTTATGTCGACACCGATCATCAACGGTACACAGGCGGCTATCCTGGGCATGCATTCTATCGTGACACGACCGATCGCTATTGATAAGGAGCGTATGGAAAATCGTCCGATGATGTATATCGCACTGAGCTATGACCACCGTATCATTGATGGTAAAGAAGCGGTAGGCTTCCTGAAAACAGTCAAGGAATTAATTGAAAATCCAGAAGATTTATTACTGGAAAGCTAATCTAGAGCCGGCAATCGCCGGCTTTATCTCATGGAGGAAAAGAAATGGAACTATTAGGGATTCATCATATCACAGCATTTACGAAAGATATCCAGCAGTGCTATGACTTTTATCATCATATTTTAGGGATGAGGCTGGTCAAACAGACTGTTGACCATCAGAACCCTGCTGTCCCTCATCTCTACTTCGGGGATAGAACAGGGCAGCCCGGTACAGTGCTGTCTTTTGTCGAGGGCACGTTCAATGACGGCAACGATGCGATCTATGCCTATTGTCTCCGCGTACCGACCGACCGCAGCCTTTATGCGTATAAACTGCGCTTTGATGATTTCAATGTCAAGCATGATGCAGTCATCCAGCTGAACGGCAGACATGCACTGCCTTTCTATGACTGTGATGACCGTCTTGTCTATCTGATTTCGGATGAGACCAATACCGGTGTGCTGGCAGGTACGCCTGATGATGAGTCCCCGGTTGAGTCCATCCATCAGATCTACGGAATCGGGCCGGTGCTGTTAGCGGTGAGGCACTCCCTGATCACAGCTTCTGTCCTTCATCAGATCTTGCAGCTTGAACGGACCGGTGAATACATGCATCGCGCTTCTCAGGAACCGGTACAGGTCTTTTCAATGGCGACAGGCGGCAATGGCGGGGAGATCCATCTGCTGCAGCAGCATACAGAGCAGGCAGTGCAGGCAGGTATTCATCACGCGGCTTTCAGAGTGCGCGACCTGGAATCGGCCCGGCAATTACTCGACAAAGCTGAGATACAGCATTCAGGCATTGTGGACAGTCATTATTTCAAATCACTTTATTTCAGAGACTTAAGTGGTGTATTATTTGAATTAGCAACAGATGAACCTGGGTTGACAGTCGATGAAGAGATCGATACGCTGGGCCAGTCCCTGAGTCTGCCTGACCATCTGGAAAACAGACGGCAGGCACTCACAGACCAGCTGAAACCTATCAGAAAGGATGCGTTATAATGTTACATGAAGAATGGCACGATCAAGCACCGATTGCAAAAGTGAAAGTCATTCATACGGATGCGAAGAAGTATAAGGTCAGTGATATGCTGACAGTCGGCCAAGTCTATGATGTTGTCAACGAGACAGAAGAGTATTATCATATAAGAGATAACAGCGGCAAAGTAGGCGGCTATTACAAAGAATATTTTGAGCAAGTATAAAAAGGGCGTAAGCCCTTTTTTATTGTGGATAGGAGATTACGATGAATTTATATCAGAATGAAGATACAGCAATCAAGACAGATGCCCTCAATATGCTGAAGCTGAGAAAGAATATCTTACTGAAAGGTCCGACTGGCTCCGGCAAGACAAAGCTCGCTGAAACACTGAGACATGAGCTTGACCGTCCGATGCACAGCATCAACTGTTCAGTGGATCTGGACGCTGAGAGTCTGCTCGGCTTCAAGACCATTGAAATAGTGGACGGCGAGTCTGTCATCACATTCGTGGAAGGTCCTGTCATCCAGGCGATGAAAGAAGGGCACCTGCTCTATATCGATGAGATCAATATGGCAAAGCCGGAGACACTGCCGATATTAAACGGCGTGCTTGATTTCCGCCGCACTATCACCAATCCATTCACAGGTGAAGTCATTACCGCGGCAGAAGACTTCGCTGTGATTGCGGCCATCAATGTCGGCTATGTCGGCACCTTACCGATGAATGAAGCACTCAAGAACCGTTTTGTCGTGATAGACATGGACTATATTTCCGGTGATACACTGAAAGAAGTCATCAAGTCACAGACCCTGCTTCAGGATGATGCGCTGATCGACCTGCTTGTCCGCTTCAATCATGACCTGGTGACGATGGCGGAACAGGGGCAGATCAGTGAAGAAGCGAGTTCGATACGGGCCCTGCTCGACCTGTCTGACCTGACAACCATCATGCCGGTTGAACGTGCAGTGAAACGTGCCATTATCGATAAACTGGAAGATGAGCGGGAACAGCAGGCCATTATTAATGCGATGGAACTGACTTTCTGATGAGTGATAAATTTATTCTGTTCAACGATGAGAAAATAGATGCCTCTCAGCTGATGATGCTGACAGACCTCGCACAGCTCATCATGGAGGATAACGAAGTGAAGGTCAAGTTCCAGAAGTTCGGCTATTACGATCCGCTTGAGAAAAGCCTGAATGTCAGCTTCAAATGGAAGCACCGCTCGGACCTGGACGAACTCTATGCACTAAAAAGCGACTGCCTGCTATACGGCCTCGGTTACCGGGCAATGGACCAGCAGGCTATTCATGAACTGCTGGCGGAAGAACTGACGTTCACCAAGTTCCGTAACCAGCTCTTCATGCTGCTTGAGGAATATCGTCTGCAGAAAGTTGTCCTAGACAGCAGACCTGCAGCAGCCAAGTATTTCAGGACACGGATGCGCCTGAAGCGTCAGCAGAACAGCAGTCAGATCAAAGTTTATGAGACGAAGAAGATGCCGACCGACCTGCTGTTTCTGAGGCTGGAGCGTGCCGTCCTGACGGATAACATACTGGATTTTGAGACAGACTTCAGTGAGGAATTTGATGCGCTGATCAGACAGCGTCTCAGCGCACTCTTCGAACTTAAGACAACGGCGGATACAGTCGACCTGACCCTCAGTCTGCTGTACCTCATCGAGCCTCTCCTCACGCAGGATATGCTGAATGACTATTACTATCTGCCGGTCAAACTGCTGGAAGATATCGAGCGCTTCAAGGAAGAGAAGGCAACAGCACTCTCCGGCCATGATAGTGCGTCAGGCTCCGATGAGACAGAGGACGTCAGGGCGAAGACCAGCCAGTCATCGGCGCAGTCGGCTTATATGCAGACTGAAATCTCTGAAGGCCAGAACAGCCGTGCTGAAAGTGATCATGCACGGGAAGGGCATGCATCTGATGAACCTGATGAGATCATAGCGGGTAGAGGACAGAGCACCTCTCAGAAAGATGGAGAAGGTGTCGATATCGCTGAAGAACTGGGCACTGAGAATGAAAGGGTGTCCATCGAATGGCGGACCCCTAAAATAACGGAACGTGCACGCATGGATTATAGCCTCAGCCAGCAGGCAGTCATGTCAGAAGTGAAGAAGCTGACGAACATCATACAGAAGACGATCGCGCATCAGAATGAGCATGCACGCAGACAGCTGGCGATGGGACGGCTGGACCGTAAACTTGTCAACTGGTTCATAGATGACCAGAAGCGTGTATTTTACAAGGAGGACCAGCAGTCAAAAGAACTGGATGCGACATTCACGCTGCTTGTCGATGCTTCGTACAGCATGGAAGATAAGCTGGAAGAGACGAAGAAAGGAATTGTCCTCTTTCATGAGACGCTGAAGAAGCTGCTGATCCGTCACGAGGTCGTCGCCTTTAATGAGGACACCTTCAGTTCTGACCAGCATGCCCAGCTGAATATCTTTGATTATCTGATCAGCTACCAGCAATCCTTAAGTCCCACGGTCGGTCCCGGCATCGAGACCATTGCGGCACAGGATGATAACCGTGACGGCCTGGCCATCAGAGTGGCAGGGGAGATGCTGAAGAGGCGGAGCGAGAAGCAGAAGTTTCTGATCGTATTCTCAGACGGTGAACCCTCGGCATTTGAATATGAATCTAATGGTATCATCGATACGCATGAAGCGGTGATGAAGCTGAGACGTGAAGGCATATTTATCATCAATGTCTTCCTCAGTCAGACACCCATCTCAGAAGCAGTGGAAAACACCATCAAAAACATCTACAATGACTACTGTGTCTTTGTCGAAGGTGTAGAAAATCTGCCCTACATTATCTCACCGCTGCTGAAAAAACTGCTGCTGCAATCTTTACACTAATTAAATAATTTTAATTTTCAGAAAAATATAGACTTCATTCCTTTAAAGTGTTATGATTTCAATTAATCATTTCTGTTAGGAGGAAGTTTATGAACAAAAAAATAGTTGTGGTCGGGTTTATGTTATTTGCTATCTTTTTCGGCGCAGGTAACTTGATCTTCCCACCTAAGTTAGGCTTTATCAGCGGGACGTATTTCTGGCCTGCTATCATCGGATTTATCGTGACAGGGGTAGGGATACCGCTGATCACCATCATTGCCGGTGCATTTGACGAAGGCGGTTATAAGGCGGCATTACGCAATGTCCATCCTGTCTTCGGCGTCATCTTCCTGATCGCCATCTATTTGACGATCGGCCCGTTATTCGCAATTCCACGTACAGGTGCTACATCTTATGAAATGGCGCTCGTGCCGTTTATTGGTGGACCTTCAAAACTGTCTTTATTCTTATTTACTTTAATTTATTTCGGCATTTCTCTCTGGCTTGCCATCAATCCTTCAAAAATGGTTGACCGGGTCGGCGCTATTCTGACACCTGTCCTGCTCGTTTCAATTGTCTTACTCGTTATTCGAGGTATCTTTATGTTCGCAGGTCACGACACGACACCGACTGATACTGAGACATTTAAATCAGGTGCGGGCAGTTTCTTCACTGGATTCACAGAAGGCTATCTGACGATGGATGCCATCGCAGCCATCGCTTTCTCGGTCATCGTATTGAATGCGATTAAAGATAAAGGATTTACGAGAGAGACAGGGATCCTGAAACCGACCATTCTTGCCGCTCTTATTGCGGCAGCAGCACTCGGCTTTATCTATCTGACGCTCGGCTGGATGGGCAACCATTATCCGCTATCAGCAGAGCAGCTGGCGTTTATTGATAAGAACGGTCTGGACATCAGAACCTATTTGCTGACGCACATGGCAAATGACGCCTTTGGTGGTTTCGGTAAAGTGTTGATTGGTGTTATTGTAACGCTGGCCTGTCTGACAACATCTATCGGCTTAATTGTTGCCGTCAGTGAATACTTCTATGAGATCTTCCCGAAGATTTCTTATAAAGTCTACGTGGTGATCTTTACGTTATTCAGTCTGTTGTTAGCGAATCAGGGTCTGCAGCAGGTCATTGCCACTTCAGTACCTGTTCTGCTGGTTCTTTATCCGATCGGTATGACACTTGTCCTGCTCATTGTTCTCTCAAGATTCATACCGACACCTAGATTGTCTTATCAGATTGCGATGGCCTTTGTAACTGTTATCGCTATTCTATCAGTGTTATCCAGTAAAGACATCGGACTGCTGAGTCTGCCGGTTATGGACCATCTGCCATTAAAGGCACAGTCGATGGAATGGCTGCTCTTCGCTTTAGCAGGCTATGTGCTGGGACTCATCTTTGGTGCTAAGCAGCCTAAAATCAAATACAACTAAAAAACCAGACGAACTAGAAGTTCGTCTGGTTTTTCTCTTGCTGTAGCTGCAGCAGCTGGTTTTTCAGTTCCTGTTCCATCTTGGTTAATTCAGCCTCAGCTGCACGACGCTTGGAAGCACCTTCTGCCTGGATGCTCAATGTCTCACGGATGGTTTCAACGATATTGTTCTGAGTGGCTTTCAGTGTCTCAATCTCAACGATACCGCGCTCGTTCTCCTGAGCAGTCATAATGGTATTGGTCTTCAGCATTTCCGAGTTTTTCAAGAGCAGCTCATTCGTCGTATTCGTGACTTGCTGCTGCGCTTTCGATGCTTTCTGCTGATGCATCAGTGACAAGGCAATCGCCATCTGGTTTTTCCATAACGGGATGCTTGTTAGGATGGAGCTCTGGATTTTTTCTGCCAGTGTAGAGTTCACATCCTGAATCATGCGGATCTGCGGGGCAGACTGCAGGGTGATCTGACGTGAGAGCTTGAGGTCATAGACGCGTTTATCGAGACGGTTGATATACTGGCGCATATCATTCAGCTCCTGTAAGGCCAGCTGGTCATTCGAGATGCTGGCCTTCTGCTGGAGCTCAGGAAGGGTGGCATTCAGTTCGTCGCGTTTTTCTTCTGCGGCCAGGATGAACATGTCAAGTGCCTCGAAATAAGCCCGGTTCTCCTCATATAATCGGTCTAACAGAGCCACATCTTTCATCAGGACATCTTTGGACTGGTTCAGTTCCACCGAGATGCGGTCAATCTGGCCGGAGACTGACTGATATTTAGACATCAGTTCATTGACAGTCGCCCCTACGCGCTTAAACAGACGCTTAAGAGTCGATTTTTCTGTCTGGCTCAGTTCATCCGGATCGATTTCGCGCAGTTTTTTCATCAACTTATCTAAATTATCACCGATCGGTGCCACGTCTTTACGTTGTACTTCATCCAGAATCTGCTGGGAGAACTGCGAAAGCTTGGCCTGGGCCCCTGCACCATACATCAGCAGGTTTTCATTATCGAGCGGTTTAATCTGCTGTTTGATCTGATTGATTTTTTCCCGTTTCTCAGGCGAAATAGTATCAACCTGTTGAAGAGGAGCGGCTTGAGGACTGAGGGTCTCTGCAAATGGATTAGCTGTTAAATCATTGATTAAGTCGTTGTTCATTATCTAATATCCTTTCTTCTTGACGTTTTTTGATGACAGGGACTCTGACGAGTTCCTCGCTCTCTAGCTGTGGCACTCTAGCCTGATTGTCCTTTGGCCGGTTGATTTGAGCGAGGTCGACTTCAACAGACATCGCCTGGAAGTCTTCAGAGTTCAGCGCCCGTAGATCAGCCTGTAAGGTGCGTTTCAGTTCTTCAAGTGTTAAGTGGGCAGTCTGCAGTTGAGCTATTTCCTCCTGATTCTTATGCGGCATTCTCACTAAGGTCATGTAACGGTCAACCAGATTGACTGTATTATCAAGATGGGAAAAGAAGAAGCTGTCGACCTTGAAAAACTTATTAGGCTGTTTCTGTACTGTCTTATAGATGATGCGAGCAATACGGTTGATTTCATTGACAGACTTCAGATCTTTTATACTCCGTACTTTCGTGTACTGGGACATCAAAGTCTTGATTTTAGGGCGCGCCTCATTGAGGTGCTTGCGAATATATTTGAACTCTCGACGCGACAGACCCGCTTCATTCAAATACTGCTTAGACGTCGTCAGCTGGATAGGGATATAGGCCCCGATGTAACCGCCGAGCATGATCAGCCAGTCCAGCCACTGATCGAATGCAAAGTAGGTCGTGCTGATAAAACCGACAATTAAAGTAATAGGCACCGCAAAAATGGCACCTAGATAATAGGAAATATTATATTTCATATGCTTCATTCCTTTTATGAAATTGCTAAACTTGTTTGAACTGCTTGAAATCCTGATAAGGTACTTGTTCATGGGTATGGGAAGAGATTTTGGCAAACATGTTGGGTCCTTTTAATATACGTTCCATAAATGCATGCACACCCTTCTCATCACCGGATACGAAGATCTCTACATAGTCTTCCACATTAGCGACAGTACCTGTGACAGGAAACTTTTTAGCATGGGTGACTGTCGCATTTCTAAATCCAACGCCTTGAACACGTCCGAAAATTTTATAATGTTCAGTAATCAGAGTGATTCACCTCTTCCATTCTCGTTATTTCAATTATATGTATTTCACGCTGAAATTCCTAATAAATCGCATTGCTAAGTCAATTGCTTGAAAAACTTGCTGAATACTCACATAATAGTGAGGAACTAATGAAAGAAGGGATTCACATGTGGGAAGTCATCATCATGCGGGCAGATTATGAAGGCTGGTGGCTCTTTGAAGACTGGCGGGACCATATCATTCATCAGGAGAAGATGGATAATAAAGAGATGTTCGAAAACGTCTACAAACAGCACCTAGAAGTCATGCGTGACAAGTTTAAAAATGAAGTGGTGGGTAAGTACAATATACACGCATTCTACAATAACTGCGAACTACATTACTGTGAGGATTGTGAAGAGGATCTCCAAATCTTCTATAGTTTGATCGCATTAAAAAATGGAGAAATTTATTACGATAAAGTAAAATTGTAAACGCTAAATTTTACAAAAAACTGTATTGCATAACGATTTGTGTTATTTTATAATAATAACAACCAGTAGGCGTTATCTGCATATTACAAAGTAAGTAAGCGTTATTTATTTTGTAATATGCAAATAATGCATATTGAATTTTCAGTGTTGGAGGTTTCAAGATGAAACAAGGTACAGTTAAATGGTTTAATGCAGAAAAAGGATTTGGCTTCATCGAGATCGAAGGAGAAAACGACGTATTCGTACATTTCTCAGCAATCAATCAAGAAGGCTACAAATCATTAGAAGAAGGCCAAGCAGTGGAATTCGAAGTCGTTGAAGGCGACCGCGGACCACAAGCAGCTAACGTTGTAAAATTATAATTTATAATTATAGATGAACGTTAATAGAGCACCCTGGATAATCTGGGGTGCTCTATTTTTTAAAGATTTATAAATTAATATAATTATATTATGTAAACTTAAATTAAGTGAATAAAATTTAAAAACTCATTATGAAAATAAGACGGGATAGTGGAGTGGATATGAATAGCTTCTCTGTTAATTATCGCTTTACTTCAAATTTTAATAGATTAAGTTTCGGTGAAAGAATGGATGTTGCCAATTTATATTTAATTGAAGGTATTTTAGTTATCAAAATAGTTGATAAAGTATACTTCGAGGAAGATGTAGCCTTATTGGAATTTTGGATACTATTAGATAGATGGTTAAAAAACATTGAGTCAGAGAATATACGGGCATTTAGATATTACACCTTAGAGATGGATGACAATATACCATTATTTTCACTAATTCCGTATCAAGATAAGTTCTTGATTGAAGTGATTGAAGTAAAAGAAATGGCGGCAAACTTGTTACCCCAAGATAAAGTAATTGAGGCGTTCAAGAACGTTCATAGCCATTTATATAATGATATTCAAAATCATTATGGCATCTATATTGACGATTATTTAGATAAAGTGCCATTTTAGAATACATAAAACTAGCAGGATAGGGGAGGCAGACAAAATGGAGATCAGATATTCATTACCTTTAAAGGAGCATTCTTTACTAGAATTGATAGAGACAATGACGGATGAAGTACCTCAGCTTTCTCAAATTCTTGATGTATATAAAGGCGGCAATAAACCCAAACTTGGTAAATGGAGTTTCTATCCTATCAAGGACAAGGAATTTATGAAAGAGACTGCACTTGATTTGTTAGAGATTAATAAAAGAAATGACTATAAAGATTACTTTATCATTGCCCATGATAAAGAAGAAAGTTATCTAGGTATTTTTAAAAAAGACGGAAAATTATATTGTTGGTGTGACTGGCCGGAGGTTGAACCTCAACTTATGTTTGAGAATATAAGTGAACTGATTGCTGTATATAAAATGCTACCAGATTATTCCAGTAGTAATGAGCAGCAATCATATCTTACTGAGAAGTTATTGCAATGTGAGGGATTGTACTATTTATTTAATCCAGATATTGAATATATTGCAGGGAATTACTCAATTGAATACTTTCCGCAGATCACATTTTTATACTGGGATTCTGAAGATAAAGCCAAGAATTATAGAAAAGGTAACTGGGATAGTTTTGAGATAAGATATGTTGAACGAAAAGAATTTATTGAAATGCACATTGCAGACTTTCTAGATAACGATGATTATATAGGATTTAATTGGAAGATGGATTACGAAATAGATATTAGTCCAGAAAACTTTTTGAATGACTTTTAATATGGATCTTAAGGGGCCATCACATCTTCAGGAAAAATCATTTTCTAAAGAAATCAACTCGAATGATTCTATCAAACACGAGAACTATTATAAAAGATCCCATTGGAATGATAACTGGCAACCAACTCGGTTCAAAATGTACCGCTTCGCCAGGTGAAGTTCTTGTTATAAGAAAATAACTGACAAAACAAAAAATGAGAGCTAATACAACACCGGTTCTATTTCTTTCATTATTTCGGACTTTTCTCATCATATCTCCTTAATTATCGAAGTAATTTTGTGTTTATTTCCAATTAATAGTATAAAATTAAATGATATAAGAGTAAATAACTTACAGTTAGAAGCGATTACCTAGCTTGATAAAGAGAGCTGTTTATAATGGAATATAGGTGCGTTAATTAAGAATGGAGTGAGTATCATAAAGATAAACAAATACGAGAAATTCCTGTTGTTACAAATTAATGGATGTTTGAGTCAAATTTTAAATGGAGATATGACTTTTGATGATGCCGAATATTTTCTGTTAAAACCAAGAATTTTTGAAGAGATCAAGAAGCTTAATATAAGAAAAGAGTTTCTCGACCTTTATGAGGATGTAATGTTGTTTGATGCCTTTATTTTATTCGGAAAGTTTGAAGAGCAAGCGCTAAAAAAAAGGGATGAAATATCCCTGATACTTAAAGAGAACATTGACGTTGAAATGTCTGGTATTGAAATTAAGTTTTAAATATAGACTTCAATGTTTTTATGTTAATAGACCTGTTGGCATAGTAACTTTTATCGGAATCAATAATTTCTCCTTTTATATATAGTTTCGACGAATAAAATTGCAAGTACGACAAATATTGTATTAACTAATATTCTTGTTAAGGCATTTGTATAATTATCAAAGAAAAAAGGAAAAATTATAAATTCAGTAATAATACAAGTAATAGCAGCTGCAAAGGCATACATAAGATACTTCATAATTATTGTCCCCCATCTATTTAAATTATAATAATCATATCATAATAAATAGATATAGCCATTTAATCCATATTTTTGGAAATAGATATTAATCTAATGGATTTTGCTGATTTTAAAATTATATATAGAGTATTTCAAAGTTTCACTAACGAGGACACCAACTATTGTTACACCAAGCCTCTTATCTGGTAAGTCAGAAAAGAGTTTTTTAAGTAAGTTAAGCCAAGTGCTTGTTCTGCGGATCATTCTCCTACTTTGATTTGTCCATCTATACGTCATAGGTTGATAATAATGATTTTACATGTTAGAATATTTTTAACGAAGGTTTCAAGCATAGATTCACCCAAACCCATTTCTGGTCGGACAGAAATGGGTTTTTTAAGTGGGCTTTGTCACCTACTTTAGGAGGATAGGTGATTGAATAGTGTCATTTAAAGCAAAATAAAACCCTGCATAAACGCAGGGTTGATCAGTCGTTATTTCAGAACACCTTGTTCTTTCAAGTATTCTTCATATGTGATTTCTTTAGAGAGGGCGCCTGGGACATTTAAATCGATGACCCGGTTAGCAATTGTGTTGATGAATTCGAAGTCGTAAGAAGTAAAGATCAGTGATCCTTTGAAGGCTTTTAAGCCATCGTTGACCGCTGTGATACTTTCCAAGTCAAGGTGGTTAGTCGGCTCATCAAGTAAAAGAACGTTCGCTGATGACAGCATCATCTTAGAGAGCATACAGCGAACTTTTTCGCCCCCTGAGAGGACAGTGGCTTTCTTACGCACTTCTTCTCCTGAGAAGAGCATACGGCCGAGGAAACCACGCAGGAATGTCTCTGTCTGCTCTTCAGGTGGTGCATACTGACGTAACCATTCAACAAGATCGATATTCTTTCCTTCAAAGAACTCTGAGTTGTCTTTCGGCAGATAGCTCTGAGTCGTTGTGATTCCCCATTTGTATGTACCTTCATCCGCTTCCAGCTCACCTGCAAGGATTTTCAGAAGAGTAGTCTTCGCAATCTCTGAATCACCGACTAAAACCGCTTTATCATTCGGATTCATCGTGAATGACACATTATCCAGTACTTTGACACCGTCAATCGTTTTAGTCAGACCTTGTACAGAGAGGAGGTCGTTGCCGATTTCACGTTCCGGCTTGAAGTTGACGAACGGGTATTTACGTGAAGAAGGCTGGATATCATCAAGCTCAATCTTCTCAAGCATTTTCTTACGGCTGGTGGCCTGCTTGGATTTTGAGGCATTGGCACTGAAACGCGCAACGAAGTCCTGTAACTCCTTGATTTTCTCTTCCTTCTTCTTGTTTGAATCCTGCAGCATCTGCTGGGCAAGCTGGCTGGACTGATACCAGAAGTCGTAGTTACCGACATAGATCTTGATCTTACCGTAGTCCAGGTCGGCGATATGTGTACATACGTTGTTCAGGAAGTGACGGTCGTGGGAGACAACAATGACCGTGTTCTCAAAGTTGATCAGGAAATCCTCTAACCAGCTGATGGCAGGGATGTCGAGTCCGTTTGTCGGCTCATCGAGTAAGAGAACATCCGGTTCACCGAAAAGCGCCTGTGCGAGAAGCACCTTGATTTTCTGGTTGTTCTCAAGTTCAGACATCTGCTTGTCATGGAACTCTTCTTTGATGCCGAGTCCTGACAGGAGGACCTGTGCATCTGATTCAGCCGTCCAGCCGCCCATCTCACCGAACTCACCTTCAAGTTCAGCCGCACGCATCCCATCTTCATCACTGAAGTCAGGCTTCATGTAGATTTCATTTTTCTCCGTCATGACATTCCAGAGTTTCTCATTACCGCGAAGAACGACGTCAAGTACACGTTCGTTTTCGTACGCAAAGTGATCCTGCTTTAAGACTGAGAGACGTTCATCTTTACCTAAAGAGACATTTCCTGTCTGAGAGTCGAGTTCACCTGATAAGATTTTCAGGAAAGTCGATTTGCCGGCACCATTCGCACCGATAAGACCGTAGCAGTTGCCCGGCGTGAACTTGATATTGACGTCTTCAAATAATTTACGGTCACCGAAACGAAGACTGACATTAGATACTTGTAACATAACATTCTCCTTCATATTTATTTCCGTTCAAAATTATAACATATTTTCACCCGCTTCTTATACTTTATTCTATCTGGATGTTATAATAAACAAAAAGCACTGAAGGAGTTTTTATGGAGAACAATGAACAGCGTTTATCAGGAAGTATCGACTTTCTGAAAGTAGCGGGACTGGAAGGATCGACCTATCGATTACTGGGACCGAATAATGAAGAAGTAAAACTGAATGCCTCTGAGATAGAAGAGGGCGATGAACTTGAGATAGGTGAGGATTACAGCTTTTTCGTCTACCCCGGCCGTACAGGCGACTTATTTGCCACACAGAACATGCCGGTCATCACGACGAACAAGTATGACTGGGTGAAAGTGATCAAAAAGGACAGAGACGGTGTGACAGTCGACATCGGCCTGCCGCGTGAAATCATCATCCCGTGGGAAGATCTGCCTAAGCTGAAGGAAGTATGGCCGGAGAACGGCGATGAGCTCTTCTGTACGCTGCGGGTCGACCGTAATGATCAGATCTATGCACGTCTCGCTTCTGAGACGACAGTGACCTCTCTCTATACACCGGCCAAGGAAGAATTACTGCACACGACCATAGAGGCTTATCCATACCGGCTGCTGAAGGTCGGTACGTTCCTGCTGTCCAAAGAAGGCTATAAGATCTTTGTGCACGAAAGTGAGCGTCGCACAGAGCCGAGACTGGGAGAAAAGGTAGAAGTCCGTATTATCGGTCACAAGGAAAACGGTGAACTCAACGGCTCCTTCCTGCCACTGGCACATGAGCGCATGGATGATGACAGTGAGATGATTCTGTCGATGCTGGAGGAGTATAACGGCGAATTACCGTTCTCTGATAAATCTGATCCGGAAGCCATTCGGGAAGTCTTCAAGATGAGTAAAGGAAGCTTCAAACGTGCAATCGGCAAACTTTATAAAGAGAAAAGAATTACAATCGAAGCCGATAAAATCAAGAAAATATAAAAGAGTCCCTCGCTATTCAGATAGCGAGGGATTTCTTATGCATTCTGATAATTATCCTATTTTTATAAGTACTTATATAATATAAATTTATATAAAAAGATGACTAAAAGGCTTACCCATAACGGATAAGCCTTTTATATTATGCGTCGATTTCTTCTGTCAGCTTCTCAAGTTCATCGACTAAAGAACCGATATAGGCGATGGTCTCCTTCAAAGGTGCATCAGTCGTCAGATCAATGCCAGCCATTTTTGCGAGTTCAACAGGTGGCTTAGAACCGCCCGCTTTCAAGACTTCAATCCAGTCATTGACAGCACTTTGACCTTCTTCATTGATACGTTTAGCCATCAAAGTAGCAATTGTCAGCCCGGCTGAGTAGGTGTATGGATAGAGACCCATGTAGTAGTGAGGCTGACGCATCCAGGTCAGTTCTGCACCTTCTGTGATCTCTACAGCATCTCCCCAGAAGTCTGAAATCACCTGTTTCTTGATGCGGTTAAGAAGCGGAGCGGAGAGCTGTTCGCCTGCATCGACCTGATTGTAGACCTCGCGCTGATAGGCCGCTTCCAGCAGATGAGTGACAAAGTTGTGGTAGTACGTGCGCGAGATGATCGTTGCGATGACCCAGCGTCTGAATTTTGGATCATCTGATTCTTTGAGCAGGTAGTTCGCCATCAGCATCTCGTTCATCGTGCTCGGCGCCTCGACGAAGTAAAGCGAGCTTTCAGCATCAAAGATATTCTGATGGTGGTTCGCCAGATGGAAGTGGCCTGCATGTCCCAGTTCATGAGCCAGAACAAAGACCTCTGTCATCTTGGACGTCCATGAAATGAGGATGAACGGATTCGTTGAATAAGGGCTCGCGCAGAAGGCACCAGTTGATTTGCCTTTATTCTGTACAAAGTCGATGTAACGCTTGCTGTAGGCATCATCAACCAGCTGCATGTAGTCGTCACCCATAATGGATAAGGCTTTAGTAATATAGTCCTGTGACTCTGCGACAGTGATTTCCGGCTCGTACGTTTCATCCAGTGAAATCTTCAGGTCCTCGAACTTCATGTCATCCAGATGATTCGTCTTCTGCAGGAGCTTGGCATAACGGCGCATATGCGGCGCCAGCTCAGTCGTGATCAGATCAATCTGACGGTTGTAGAGTTCACGTGAAACTTCCTGTCTTTCAAGCAGGAAATCAATGACAGAGTCATAGCCGCGAAGCCTTGATTCTGTTTTTTCCTGCTGGACCGTCATATTATAAGTCTTGGCAGTGGTATTTTCATATTTTTTCAGCGTATCCGAGAACTTGCGGAAAGCATTTCGTCTGATCTCTGTATCACCGTCCACCTCCAGCTCGCCTTCAAATGACACATAGTTCATCGGAATCTCTTTGCCATGTGCCTCAAATGTACCGAAATCGATGTCGAGCATCTTTGTCGTATCATAGAGGCCGTACGGGGCACTGAAGGTTGATGAGAAGGCTGCCAGCGCTTTCTCTACCTCCGGATGCAGCTGATGGGGCTTTCTTCTGACAAGCTTCTCTAAATAGCGCTGGTAGTGCTGTGAGTGATTCTTGATGTCCTCGAGTTGATCCGCTTCTAAAGCAAGCAGTTCTGAGTCTATGAATGACAGGGCACTTGCCATCTCATCATAGGCTGTGCCGAACTGACCGATCAGCTTCTGTGCTTCTGCATCAGTCTGGTCGACACTTAAGTTAAGACTCGCGTAATTCCCAAGGCGGTCAATCGCCTCTGTGATCGCTGCGTAGTCGTCCAGCATCGCTTCAACAGTCTCTGAGTTATTCAGAGTCCCTTTGTACTGCTCGCTGAATGCGTGGACCTTTGATACTGTTTCCTTCAGATAGCTGTAGAAAGCAGTGTCATTCTCAAACAGGGGACTGAGGTCCCAGGTTTCTTCGATATTTACTTCACTTCTTAATGTTGTCAATATTTCCATCTCCTCTCTGTCTGATTCCCATTATACCGTTCCAAGCGACTCGGCGACAATGTTTAGACAGCGGATTAAGGGTATAGATAGATATCAACCTGAGAAGGAGGTGTTCACATGCTTACACTTGCTGACATCAGCTATACAGCCATTCCGAATTTTCTTCTGATTTCAATAGTCGGAATGCTGATACTCTCCATGATCTTCGGCCTGTTGACGAACCGTTTTATTCTTGCGCCCGTGCTGACATTTTTACTGCTCGGTATCGCAGCTTTCATTCTGCCGAATTTCTTTGATATTACGTATCAGCCGCTGCTCGGCTACGCCACATTCCTGGCAGTCCTCTCGCTTCTCCTGAGCCTGCTCTTCTGGTATTTGACCAGAGACCGCCGCAGACAGAGAAAGCTTAAAAGAGAGCGCGACCAGGAACGCGAGGAATTTGAAAACAAATACAACCGTCGTGAGAAAGAGAACGGCCTCTAAGACATGCTTGCATGTCTTTTTTTAATGGAGAATTTACATATGAGTCATGGAATCTTTACATGACTGCCCTAAACTGGAGGAAACATATAGTTGGAGGATGAAAAATGAATAAACTGTTCAAAGTTCTTTCCACCGGTACACTTGCAGCATTGATGTTAAGTCCTTATGCGGATGCCGCTTCTGTGTCTAGCTACAGCGAGAAGAGTACACTGAAAATAAACCAGCTGGCACGTTATGACTCTCAGACATCATTCGGCGAAAGCGGCACTGAGATCGTTGCCTACGACAAGAAATACAAGCGTGCTTACTCCATCAACGGCGCACTGAACGCACTCGATATCCTGGATGCTGCCAAGCTGACAAAAGGTAAGCTTCCACTGATCAAACGTGTCTCACTGAAGGACTTCAATGCTCAGGGTTCGGATATCACAAGTGTCGCTGTTCATCCGCAGCACAAATACATCGCAGTCAGCGTTCCGGCAGCGGATAAGACCGATAACGGCCATGTGGTCTTCCTGTCCATGAACGGACAGTTCAAGGGCCAGGTGGAAGTAGGGGCACTGCCAGACATGCTGACCTTTACACCTGATGGCAGACATCTCGTGGTTGCCAATGAAGGGGAGCCTAATGATGACTATACCGTCAATCCGGAAGGGTCCGTCTCTGTTATCCGTACTAAACCGAATGGTCGCATTAAGCAGTCTGATGTGACGACCACCTACTTTGACCGCTCAATGATCGGCAGTGACGTCCGTGACTTAGGCCGCACTCAAGAAGAAAGCTTCCGTAACCTTGAGCCGGAATACATCACGATTGACAACAACAATAACGTTGCCTACATCACGATTCAGGAGCGTAACGCAGTCGCGACCTACAATATCAAGAAGAAGAAGTTCATCTCTGTCAAAGGACTCGGCTACAAGGACTATCATCAGACCACAATCGATGTCTCCGATAAAGACGACAAGATCAATATGAAGAACTATCCGTTATTCGGCATGTATCAGCCGGACGGTATCAGCCATCTGAACTACAGAGGCCATGTCTACCTCTTGACAGCAAATGAAGGGGATACACAGGATTATAAAGGGTTCAGTGAAGAGACACGTGTCGCGGATATCGCTGATAAGTATAAGACGACCAGTGACTACTTCAGCGGGTTCGATTCAGCCATCTTGAAGGACAAGAAAGCACTGGGGAGACTGAAGACATCGACGAGTAATCCATTCACAAATGCAGACGGTACTTATGACGCAGTCGTGACATTCGGCGGCCGTTCATTCTCAGTGGTAGAAGCGGATTCGATGAAACAGGTCTATGACAGCGGGGATGACTTCGAGAAGATCACCGCTAAAGCATTCCCTGCTGCGTTCAACAGCCAGCAGGAAGAACCGGGCAAGATTGAATTCGACAGTCGGAGTGATGATAAAGGACCGGAAGCGGAGTCAGTGACAGTCGGTAAGGTCGGCAGACATCAATATGCATTCATCGGCCTGGAACGGACAGGGGGCATCATGGTCTACAACATGGATAACCCGACAAAACCGGTCTTTGACACTTACTTCAAGTCACAGGACAATAAGGACATTTCACCTGAAGGCCTGACATTCATTCCAAAAGAACAATCACCGACGAAGAAGCCACTGCTTCTGGCAAGCCATGAGATGTCCGGCACCATCGCAGTCTATGAATTTACAGGCAAGTAATCATATCTTATCAGAAGCCTCCTTGCTACAATAAGTAGCAGGGAGGTTTTAATGTATATGAGACATAAGAAGATAAGGGGCAAGAAGCGGAAAATCAGTCATCATTTACGACATATAAGCCAACAACTCAGTCTGATAGCTGAAGGGACACATTATATCTATGTCCCGCAGGTTGCAGCTGTGACTGACGAGCACTTAGATGGCTCTCTCAAATATCAGCTGCTTGATGAGACTTTCCGCCTTGTGGAGAGTATAAGTGACGCACATCGATTATATATCATTGATGAGAGAAGACTGATGAACAGTCATATCAAGTTATCAGTGACAGAAGAACTCATGATACCTGATTTTCTCAAGAAGACAGACGGCACAAAACCGCATTATATCAAGCAGCTGGAAGATAAATATAATCTTGAATTTGACCTTTATAGACATGTCCAGTCTATGAGCAAAGAAGATCTGGCCCGCCTTGACTTGGAAGAACATAAGAATTATCAGGTGATGCCATCCGAGAGTGACATCATCAGGCTGGAAGAGAAGAAGCCGACATTATGGCTAAGCCTTGAAAGGATTAATACTTAGATGTCTGAATAACAAATGGGTCAAATACTATTCCTTATTTTCTGAATATTTAGTATAATAGGCGTAATTGTTCTATTATGGTTTCTTAGGAAGAGGGTGAGCGTCTGAAAGACGTCATTAAAATAATGATTAATGTCTTGGTACTATTTCTTGTCGCATGTCTTCCGTCATTATTTCATTCTCAACATTTCAATTTTAATGATTTCTTGACTGCTATACAGGAGACTATAAGAAATCTGTCACGGCCTCAGCAGATTGTATTCATCAATCAAAAATCTGGTGTTGAACATAGTCTTTTCCCGTTTATTATCGGCCCATGGTTGAATACACTTTCTATTTTGTTTTCTGCTATTATCATTTCCTTTATTCTTTCGCTTTTCTTAGTCTCTTTGATGTATAAATATCAGTACTTCGAGAAAATGATCGTTGTCATGAACCATATGCTCAGTATTATACCTGATGTCTTTTATGTACCGATTTCAATCACGGCTGTGATAGTTATTTATCAGCAGACGGGTACACTGCTATTCGCTGTTGCTTCCAGTCAGAGTTCTAAGGCCTTTATTTTTCCGGTATTGGTATTATTGATTATTCCGTTAGTCAACAGCATCACCTTGCTGAAAAAGCTGTTAGATGAGGAGAGAGTAAGTGCTTATGTAGAGTTAGCCAGATCAAAGGGTTTGAATGAATCTGAAGTATTTTCTCGTCATATCTTGCGCAATCTCATGATCGGCTACCTGATCAATATGAAACAGATTGTCTGGATTACATTGTCCAGTCTGCTGTTCCTGGAAAAAGTGATGAATATAATGGGGGTATCCGTCTTTATATTTGAATACAATTCACCGGTTATACTTTTTATCACCTTTTTACTGCTTTATATTCCAATAGCGCTATTATTCAGGTTGAGTCAATTTGCTGTACATCAAGTAACCGGCAGGGGAATGGTATGATGAAAAAGATCTATATTTATCTGACTCTGCTCATCTTACCAGCTATTGTAGGTATCATATATTTTGATATTTTCAACGGCAAAGTGAAACGAACAGATTTCTTATATGATAGTAGGGGGAGTATTATATCAAGTTCGCCATTCCCTCCGAGTCGGCATGCTGTATTCGGTGTGGATTCAAGTTCAAATCATATGACTTATGAAGTGTTATCGGGTTACAGGCTTACACTTTTAATATTGATCATTATTGCGCTCGTCTCACTGACTCTAGCGATCATAATAGGTACATATCTAGCTTTCAGTAAGAGAAGCGGTACTTTCCTGCAGGCAGTAAGTAATCCCTTCTTCTATATTCCTCAGTCGATATTAGCCTATATTTTTTTACGACCAGTTCTCTATGAACCCTTCAATGGATTTGAAAACTCGGCTGACTATAGAATACTAGTCAATATCATGATCCTTATTTTACTGATGATACCGACAACGGTGGTTCTGATTAAGGAATCCACTGAAATAATCCTCGGGAAAGAGTTTATTGTGAGTGCCTATACCTTTAGCCCTAGTAAAACACATATCTACTTCAAGCATGTATGGCCGAATATGACGACCCAGTATTTTATTACATTTCTCCGTCTATTGTTCCAGACATTAATCATCATCTCACACCTCGCGTTCTTCAAGATTTTCTTCGGTGGGACAGATGTATGTTATGGACCTGCCTGTGAGATTATTGAGAAGCCCGTATTCCCGGAGCTCAGCAGTCTGATGGGCTATCATTTTAATGACTTAACAATCGCATGGTGGACGTTCTATGCGCCTTTAATGGCTATTATCTATATGATGCTGCTTATGCAGATGATGGTCAGAGTACTAGAAAAATCGAAGAAAATACAGAAATAGATGCCTGTCTCTACAAATATGCAGCAAAATTGGAGAGAATATCTAATATACGAGGAAACAGATTTCAATGTTAAATAAATATGAGTATTTAGACGAGGAACAATTCTGGGATATAATGAACGATTGTTTTCCGGAAGAACTGGATATTGATTATGCTGCTGACAAGCTATCAGAGCGATCAGAAGACGAGATTTTCAGATTTCATAATACATCGGCTGAATTAATTAAACGGCTTCAGGACATTAGAATCTATGATGCTGATGGATTATTTTAGATTCCAGTGATGCTGAACTGTACGTAAAATGTTTTATAGTCGCAAACGGTAAGACATTTTATAATGAAATTTTAGCTGATGCTGAGTTCGATGCCACTGATGAAACTGACGAATTTGAGGATTTGCTGGATTTGACTGAAGATGCTCTGAACTTAAAGGACTGAAAGCTGATTATAATCAGCTAAGAGAAATAGATTAGTTTGGCAGATAGGGGCTTGTAAGTTGAACGATTTCTCTCTATACATAACTTCCTATAATATATATTATGTAAACTAGAATATCGAAAAAATAGAGGGGTCTTACTGCCACTTATATTTGATAAAAACCGTCATGATCATCATGACGGTTTTTATCAGTTCTTTTTAATGATATTCTTGATACGTCGTGCGCCGCCGCCAGCTTTCATCACTGTCTGATGTAACATGGCTTTAGGTTTGTTGATTGTCTTATTGAAATCTCCGACAAGTTCCTCAATCTGTGCATTGAAGCCACGTTTAAATCGATAGACACCGTAATCTTCGCCAGATTCCGTGAAATCACCGGATACACCGTAGAAATTGTAACGGCTGAACTGGTGCTCAAAACAATAATTGATCATATACCAGTGCATGGCATATGGGCCCATGAACTGACTGTATTTATGGCTGGATCCTCCTGAGAAATAATTGATTTCATAATTATTCTCAAAGAACATGCCTGCTGCCAGGTTCAGGATCTGGCCATCTGTTTTCTTCAGTTCATTCATATCCAGTAAGTTCTGCTGCAGTCTCTTCAGCTGGTCATCTAAATCAGCCAGTTTCTTCAGCAGCTTGTCTGATTTGTTGTCTGCCAGCAGCAACTGATCATGTTTGGTCTCCAGTTCCAGCTGTTCTGCGTTTAAATCCGCTATATGTTCATCTAAGTCGATATATGCAAGCGGCATGATGGCCTTTGAGCCGTAGTGTTTCTTGAATCGCTTGAAGTAGTCATCATCACGGGCGATAAAGCCTGTCCGTTCCTCGGTTTCTCTGTACAGATCCAGGAAGATATCAATCTCATTTTCTTCCAGCAGACGGATTTTGACACCGTATTTCTGTGCCTTTTTGATATTGCGCTTACGCTGGCTGTCAAACTGCTTCATGATGGATGCCGGTGTTTCCCCTTCCAGGTACAGTACACTCATCCAGCGCACTTGTGTGTGACTGTATCCTCTGGTGAAGCCGCCATGCGTATAACCTAATGACTCAAGAAGTTTGATCAGCTCATCGTTGCCCGCTGTCTTCGGATTGACGTCTTTGTCATAGGTGCGATATAGCCAGTACGGATCGAGCTTGACGTACAGACACTGATGCTGTTTCAGATATGTATCCAGCGACTGGAAGTAAAAACGAATCAGCTCTGTATTTGATGTATCGAGTACAGGTCCGCGGTTTGAATAGTACATATAGCTGCCGAATGTCGGTATTTTAGAGAACAGACTGGCCGCCATCACTCTGCCGTTCTCTTTGACGCCGAGGAGGACAACCGGACTCTTCTCTTCTTCCCTGTTCGCGATATTTTCAGCCATCTGGAAATAGTGGCTCATATAGGGTGTCTCAGCCATAAATGTCTTGAATTCTTTTGTAGTCAGTTCTGTGAACTCCATCACTTACCCCCTGATCTTCTTCATCGCCTGATAAGCCTGATAGACCGGCTTATTGATCGGCAGCACAAAGTCACCGATATATTCCATGACGTCTGCATTGAAACCTTTCTTGAACTTGATGACCCCCGCATCTTCTGCCTCTTCACTGAAGTCACCGCTGATGCCGTAGAAGTTATAGCGGTTGATGCCATGATCAAGCGCATAGTTGATCATCTTCCACTGTATAGCGTAGGAACCTGCGAAGTGTCTGAACTCATTCGCTGTCCCGCCTGCCAGGTATACGACTTCATATGGATTGATCAGGTAGAACGCGGCTGCTACAGGCAGTTCATCTCCGTGTTCAGCCTGCAGTTCTTTCGCTTCTGTCAGACGGTCTTCAATCGCTGCCAGCTGTTTCTCGAGATCTGCTTTTTTCTTGTCGTTCTTCTGAGTGTTCTCCGTCTGCAGGCTCCGTTTTACACCTTGCTTCTCCTCTTCTAGCTGAGGGATATATTCTGTAAAGTCTATATAGGCAAGTGGCATGAGCGCTCTGTCACCGAAATGACGAAGACGCAGCTTATAGAAGTTGTCATCACGGTCCTGGAACTCTTTCTTGGAGCTTGTATCTGCCATGAACTGTCTGAAGATAGGCATCTCATCCTCAGTCAGATAGCGGACTTTGATACCATTTTTGATGACTTTCTTGATATTCCGTTTACGCAGGCTGTCCATATCTTTCAAGACGGACTTGGCATCCTTGCCTTCAAGGTCCAGAACTGAGTGCCAGCGTATCTGGAAGTTGGTCTTCATACCCGTTGTATAGCCCTGATGGACATAACCGAGTGCTGCCATCTCTTCAATGACTGAAGCGGTCGGATATTTTTCGAGCACGTTGCCGTCGTGATCCCGCTTCTGATAAGCAACATACGGATCCACACGTACATAGAGCGCTTTATGCTGTCTTAAATATTTCTTTAATTCTGTAAAGAAGAAGTGCAGCAGTTCTTTGTTGTTATAGTCCATCACTGGTCCACGGTTCGTGTAGAAATATTTAAAGACTTTCATGACGGGAATGGCCGTCAGAAGACAGGCTGCAATCACGTTTCCGTTCTCCTCTACCCCTACCAGGTGGACTTCAGCACCTTCTGCCTGTTTGACGTCATAGTTGACTGTCATCTGTGTGAAATGACTGCCTGTCTGATCACAGAATGTGCCGAATTGCTCTTTTGTCAGTGTAATAAACTTCATAGTTAACTCCTTCTTTTTCAGTAGATTAGTGATTATTTTATGCTATAATTCGCTTATATAAAAGAATTATTGAAAATTCGTTTATATAAACGAACGGAGGGATAAAATGATCGGGTTATTCATTATGGACGTATCAGGAAGTACAGCCCATGGGAATACAGGTGAAATCAGTCAGAAACTCCGCCAGCTGGAGGGCGCAATCAACAGCTGGACACAGCCGCTGAATAGACGCTACGTCAATTTCAGAATGGGAGACGAACTGTTCTTTGTCTGCGATTCACCGGGTGATATGCTGATGCTAGCTTATTATATCAAATTATCATGGCCATTAAAAAGTCAGACCCTTAAATTCGGGCTGTCGATTGGTGAAAGTGAACTGCCGGAAGCCGATTTTGAGCACTGGAATGCCCCTATCATCAAGGAAGCACGTCAGGCGCTGGAAAGCATCAAGACGAATGACCAGGTTGACCTCAGTCTCTCGGCAGAGAATGCATCGATGATCAATCATGTGCTCTTCTACTATATGACAGATATCCTGCGCCAGCATACAGATATCCAGCGGGAAATACTGCTGATGAGCCTCTCGATACCTGTGCAGCGGGAACTAGCACTGGAGATGGATAAGAGCTTCTCTACAGTCTCCACCCATCTCAAAAAAGCACGCAGTAAGCAGCTTGACTTAATCGAGCAGGAACTGATCCATTACAGCTCAGGTATCAATGAAGCGATGAGAGCCGATATCAGACAGACACTGAAGGACCTCTACCGATGATGATGAATCTGACCCTCTACTTCCTGTGTATCGTACTTTATATCTTCAGCGGCCCTTTCATCCGGTCATTTCTGGCGTCCATGAGTTCAACTAAACTCCCGCAGACCGATAATGTCGGGCTTGTCATCGGCTACCTGGAAAGGTTTCTGATTATTATCTTTATCGTACTAAAGGAATATACCGCAATTGGTCTTGTTATCGCAAGTAAATCCATCCTGCGGTTCAATGATGTGAAGCAGGACCCGGTTGATCATCAGCCTGATAAGATTGATAAACAGTCGGAGTATATCTTGCTTGGTACCATGCTTTCAATGACAGTCGGCATCTTGATCGGCCTGCTCGCTTCAATTGACTTCAGATAAAACAGAAAGTCCCGCTGAATGAGTTGCGGGACTTATCCTGTATTAGAACTGTTTATGCCAGTGGACTCTGAACATAGGCGAGAAGAAGTGATTCAGTCGCCTGTATGGAGCGCTCATGTGTACGTTCCATCGCATGGGAAGACTCAATGCCGGCACCGAACAGCGCATGCTTGATATCATGACCTGCAGAGATGGCCGCACTGGCATCAGATCCGTAGTAAGGATAGATATCAATCTTATAGTTTATACCATTTTCCCGGCACAGTTCAACGAGATGCTGGCGGAGATGATAATGATACGGACCTGAGCTGTCTTTTGCACAGATAGAGACCGTATATTCATCTGACAGCTGACCGTCACCCAGTGCCCCCATATCTACCGCAAGATATTCTACGACTTCTGACGGGATATTGGAGTTACCACCGTAGCCGATCTCTTCATTGTTGGAGAAGAAGAAATGGGTGGTATGCGGCAACTGAATCTCATTGTCCTTCAGATGTACAAGTAACTCCAGCATAATCGCGGCACTGACTTTATCATCAAGGTGACGTGATTTCACGAAGCCGCTCTCTGTATGCTGGAAGCGGGGTTCAAAGCAGATGAAATCGCCGACGTTGATTCCGAGGGCATATGTTTCTTCTGCAGATGCCGTGACTTCATCGATACGGACCTCCATATGATCGTCATCGCGTTTGATGTCGTCATTGCCGCGGTAGACATGGACGCTGGTTTCATGAAGGCAGATAGTACCTGTAAAGACTTTACCGGCACTATGAATCTGACAGTATTCACCTTCTGTCGCATGCCAGCTGAAGCCCCCTATCTTCGTCATCTTCAGTCGTCCGCTTGGCAGAATATCCTTGACCATAGCGCCGAGCGTATCGACGTGCGCTGTGATGAAGCGGTGACGAGTATCATCAGCCCCCTTTACTGTGACACTGAGTCCCCCTTTATTGGTAAGAGTGCTGTCAATACCATGTGCCTGCAGGTAGTCCTGGCAGTACTGGATGGCAGCGTAGGCATAGCCGGACGGACCTGGAATATTCACTAGTGTCTCGACCTGCTTGATGGTTGCTTTTACATCTGGATAAGTCATTCTGTCCCCTTCTTTCTTGAATATTACATCTATTCAATCTTATACGATATCCGAAATGTTGACAATATGAGGTCATAGGGTCTCGCTAACTGAAGAAGATCTCGTCTTCGTCGTATGCATCGACTGAATTAGCGATATAGACATGTGTCATAATGAAGAACTGATTACGAACAGACTTAATAGTGTGCAAAGCCTCTAACTGGAAGCGGATTGTTTCGTCAGATTGCGGGATCAGATGAACGCGGCTGATGATGGAATCGAAGTGCTGAATATCACTGGTTTCATCCGGATTCTCCTGCCGTTCCACCAGCTGTACTTCAATATAATCGATATGAGCGGCCTGTCCGCTCAATTCCACTATCCCTTCAATCGTGTCACCTAGCTGATAATGTGCTTGATTGATACGGGTATCAACAGTGAGATCCTCAAATCCGATAGAAGATAATAAATTTCTAAACATCTGGCCCTCCTAAGAATAATTTTGTCTTTTGATTTAGGACTATCATCGCATATAATAGGGAAGAGAACAAACATATTAAAAAAAGGAGATTATAATATGACAGGTTTGTTTAAATTACTCAAAAAAGGAAGCAAATCTTCCTTGATGGCAGCCATTGTTAACTTTATTCTCGGTGCACTTAAATTCGGTGCCTACCTGATTACAGGAAACGTAGCAATGTTCGCCGAGATGATGCATTCTCTGGGTGATGCAGCCAATCAGCTGTTCGTCTGGGTCGGCTCTGCGGTATCTAAAAAAGACCCCAATGAGAAGTTTCCTTTCGGATATGGCCGTCTTGTTAATATTGTTTGTTTATTCGCGGTTATCATTGTAGCCATTCTTGCTTATGAAACGGTTCTTGAAGGGATTCATCATATCCAGCACCCTTCCCATGAAGCGCAGCCTTTTAATCATTTTCTGATCAATGCAGGCGTCCTGTTGATCGGTATTGTGCTTGAAGGTTCTGTTCTAGGAAAAGCCGGTAAAGAAGTACTGGAGGAAGCCCACTTACCTACAACAGGTCTTCATCCTTATACAACCAGCTACCTGAATCTGAACAAAGCTAAACCGGCTACTAAACTGGTATTCATGGAAGATACAGTGGCCACTTTAGGTGGTATCTTAGCATTGATTGCCATCATCATTGCGCGGCTGACTGGCTTTGGTCAAATTGAAGGAATCGTATCTGTGATCATCGGTCTGATGATGTTCTTCGTTGTAGCACGTGTATTCCTTGAGAATGCGGCAGGCGCAATCGGTGTCTCTGATCAGGAGATGGAAGTACAGGCTTCTCGTATCATTCTCGAAAACGAGCATATCACGGACATTAAACGTCTGACAGTGCTGAAAGAAGGAGAAGACCTTCACTTAGAAGCATTGCTCGAAACACCGCGCGTGGATATGAATTTAAGACAACTGTCAGAAATCAAGAAACAGATTGCCCAGCGTCTCCTGGAGCAGCCACATGTTGTCGATGTTAACTTAGAGTTTATGGAAGCGGATGATATACGTGACTGGAAAGATGGTCACGGTTCATCAACATACAGAATGTATACCAAGGAGGATAAATAATGCCATTCGTCACAATTGAACTGATTGAAGGTCGCACGGAAGAACAGCTCAAAGCGATGGTTGCTGAGGTCACTGAAGTGGTCAGCAGAACAACTCAGGCGCCTAAAGAGAACATCCATGTATTCGTAGAAGAATTGAAGAAAGATCGCTACGCTGTTAACGGCAAACTTAAATCAGAAGAATAAAAAATAGACGTACTCGCGAAGAGTACGTCTATTTTATTCTGCTAAAAATTGCTTGATTGCCTGTTTGTTCGCTTCTTTATCGATATCCAGCACATTCCCTACTCCGTAGACGTCCTTGAAATTAAACGTGCCTTTAACAGGAATGACAAGCGTCTGAATATCCTTATTACCTCTGATCGCGAAAGAGGCGCCTGTCTTGAAGATATCACTGTTTGTCATATTGGTGTCGACATATCCTCTGGCAATCCCTGCAAGCTTAGGAACTTTAGGTAACGTTGACAGGGAGACAAACTCATTTTCGAGTGCCTTAATGACCTGCTGCTGTCTTCTGACACGTCCGAAGTCAGATTCTTCATCATTTCTGAAACGCGCATAACCCAGAAGCTCTTTACCATTCAGGTTATGCTGCCCTTTTTTCAGAGAAACGCCGATTTTTTCAGACATATCTTTTTCGACATTGATCGGAATTCCTTGAGGAGACAACTCATCCACCATCTGTTCAAAGCCTTTGAAGTCAATGATCGCATAATATTCAAGGTCAATATCCAGGTTCTTCTTCAGCGTCTGGCGCAGAAGTTCAGGTCCACCGAGCGTATATGCCGTATTGATCTTATAGTTCTGATAGCCTGGAATCTCTGCATAGATATCACGCATCACAGACATCAGTTTCATTTCTTTGCTTAAATAATCATATTGCGCAACCATAATGGAGTCCGTACGTGCAGAACCATCGACAACCCGGTCCTGACCTAGGATCAGAATGTTGACTTTGGCATCCTTATTAATAGGTCCATTAAACTCATATTTCTTCTCCTGCTTGCCGTGATCTCTCGCAAACTGTATGCCGCTATTATAGCTTGATTTCACCCAGAGTCCAAGCAGTGCAATTAGCGCTATAAGAGCCAGAATAATAAACGGCAGTTTGCGCAGTCTGGTTTTTTTCTTGCGTTTGTAAACATTTTTGTTACTCATGTCATCCCTCTTCCAATCTTCCGAAACTATAATTAACTTATCCAATAAACATCTAAAATGCAAGGGATTTTAGAAAAGATACATCTCAAGCCTGATAACTTTATAGATGTGTTTCATATGAACCAGAGTCCTCGGAGAAATAGCGGTTATAACGTTTCTTGAACTTCTCAAACAGATGAGAGACCAACACGCGGATAATGGCGTAGGTCGGAATCGCTAAGATAACGCCTAGTACACCTGCTAAATTACCTGCACAGAGAAGGACAAAGATAATGGTCAGAGGATGAATCTGCATCGTCTTACCCATAATATTAGGTGAAATAAAATGGCCCTCCAGGAACTGCACAGCGACCCAGACGATAGCGAGCTTTAATAAGGTGAATGGTGAGTCAACCAGTGCGATGACAATAGCGGGACTGATGGCAATGGTCGGACCTAGATACGGCACGACACTTGTGACAGCAGCTATAGAAGCGAGCACCAGCGCATATTCCAGACCGATAATATTGTAGCCGATATAAAGCAGTACACCGATACATAATGATACAATGAGCTGTCCCTGGATATAGGACCCCACCTGTAGATCCATTTTAAGCAGGATATCATGGACATCCTGTCGGTATTTGGGAGGCGTCAGTCTCAGCACATAATTCAGGAACTTATCGCCATCCTTCAACAAGAAGAAAAGAACAAATGGGAAAGTCCCTATCACGATGATGACACTCATCAAAGCATCGATAATAGAACGGACCTTAAAGGGCAGCTTATCCATATAGACATTCGCTTTGTCCTGCAGCGAAACAAGCTGCTGATTGAGCCAGTGCTGCATATCAGCCGTATAAGGCTCGATAAACGAGTTCTTAGTCAATTTATTAAAAACATCCCCTAGATGGTCGACATAGGCTGGAAAATGATTAATAAACAGAACAAGCTGCTCCTGGATTAAAGGCACAAGCAAAGTAACGATACCTACAAGTACACCGAGAATAATCAGTATAAGCAGGATAATGCCCCACAACCTTTTGATACGGTAGCGCTCCAGAAAATTGACAACCGGATTGAGCAGATAGAAAAAGATAAAAGCGACAATAATCGGACCGATAATAGTTTTAATAATGGTAATAACAGGCGTAAAAACAAAGGACACCTGCCGGGTAATAAAGATCAGAATACCAATCAAAATAGCCATAATCAGCGTATAAATAAGAGTTGTCCCACCTAAGAAGGAAATAAACCGATTATTTTTGAACATTTGCATCACTCTCCTTAATAAAATTAACTAATAATATAATTTTATTAGTTTACATAATAAAGTTATATTATTAAAAAACGATAAATTAAAAGCCCTGGTTTCCCAGAGCCTTCATTTTACTTGATTTCCATTAATTTGTCGCCATGATTAATGCGACCGTAGTGAACATCTATCATCTGCTTATTGCCGAGATTTGTGAAGACAAGCGGTGTGATATCGCTTTTAGCATGTTCTCTGATAAAGTTAAGATCAGCTTTCAGTAACGGCTGTCCAATCACAATCGTATCACCTGGTTTAACCAGCACTTCAAATCCTTCACCTTTCAGACCGACTGTTTCAAGTCCAAAGTGAATCAGCATCTCAGTGCCAGCTTCAGATTCAAGACCGAGAGCATGTTTAGTCGGGAAGTCCATTTTCACCGTGCCATCGAATGGAGCGTAAACAACGCCTTCTGCAGGGATAACTGCGACCCCCTCACCCATCATTTTACCGGCAAATACTTCATCAGGCACTTTAGTAATATCTACCACTTCACCTGAAATCGGTGCAAACACTTCTGTCAGATCTTGATTTCCTGATGTCTCAATTACAACCTCATCAGGTGCATCTGCTGTTGCAGTCTGTTCAGGACGCGTAATCTCGCCTGACATGATACGAGCCATATCATGCTTGATCTGGTCTGATTTAGGCCCGAATATCGCCTGCATGTTATTACCTACTTCAAGCACACCCGCTGCGCCTAAAGCTTTCAATTCATTCGTATCAACTTTAGATTTATCTTTAACTTCTACGCGTAAACGTGTGATACAAGCATCCAGGTGCTTAATATTGTCTTTGCCACCCATCGCATCTAAAACGTTGAATGGTAATTCACTTGCTGTTGAAACTTTAGCAGTAGTTTCCTCTACTTCACGACCTGGCGTTTTTAAGTTGAACTTTTTAATCGCAAACGTAAACAGGAAGTAGTAGATCACTGCATAGACAAGACCTACCGGAATGACCATCAATGCATTCGTACGATCCCAGTTCAGTAAACCGAATAATGTATAATCGATGAAACCGCCGGAGAACGTCATACCAATTTTAACATGCAGTAAATGCATGACCAGGAATGATGTACCCGCTAATAATACGTGGATCAC
Organism: Macrococcus bovicus; assembly: GCF_030376725.1. Taxonomy (NCBI): domain Bacteria; kingdom Bacillati; phylum Bacillota; class Bacilli; order Caryophanales; family Staphylococcaceae; genus Macrococcus; species Macrococcus bovicus. The sequence continues at coordinate 1,035,980 of NZ_CP128470.1, read as the reverse complement.
ATAGAGAATCGGTGCAACGAATAAGAATGAGAATTCAAGTGGTTCTGTAATACCCGTCAGGAATGACGTCAACGCAGCAGAAAGCATCAAGCCCCCTACTACTTTTTTACGCTCAGGACGTGCCTGACGGTAGATAGCAAATGCCGCTGCAGGCAGACCGAACATCATAAACGGATATTTACCTGTTGTGAACATACCTGCTGTAAACGGCACGCCGTCTTTCATCTGTGCCATCCAGATTTTCTGGTCCCCACGAACCAGGTTACCGGCTGCATCTGTATAACTACCAAACTCGAACCAGAATGGTGCATAGAAAATGTGGTGCAGACCGAACGGAATTAATGCACGTTCAATGATACCGAAAATAAATGTCGTTAATACTAAGTTCTTATCGAGTAGGAACTGAGATAAACCATTCAGACCATGCTGAATGAATGGCCATACTAACGCAAGGACGATACCTGTCAGAATTGCCATAACAGACGTGATGATAGGTACAAAACGTTTTCCTGCGAAGAAACCGAGGAATGCTGGCATCTGTATATTATAGAACTTATTGTAACACCATGCAGCAATGGCACCCATGATGATACCGCCGAATACACCCGTCTGCAGTGTCGGAATACCGAGCACTAATGCATAGGCCGGATCTTTTGCTGATTGACCCAGTGTTTTAGCCCCGTCCGCATATGAATAGATATCATCAATTGTAATGCCAAGATATTTACCCATTGTCGCATTCATAATTAAGAAGCCGACAAGTGCAGCCAGCGCAGCTACGCCGTCCCCACCTGCTAAACCAAGCGCCGTACCAATCGCAAATAATAAAGGCAGATTGTCAAAGATAACCTGACCGGCAGATTCCATAATACCTGATAACATGACGAAGAAATCAGCTTTCAGCCAAGGTGCGAACTGTACAAGCTGGTCATTGTGCATCGCATTACCAAAGGCCAGTAAGATACCTGCAGCCGGCAGGATCGCTACTGGCAGCATGAGCGCTTTACCGATTCGCTGCAGCTGACCGAACAACATTTTAAACATAGAAATACCCTCCTTTTATTGTTAAGACATTTTCAATGACGCAAAAAGGCATGAGTCTAGACTGGTCCCTATGTACCAGCCTTAGACTCATGCCTGCATAACCAGTTACACGTCTGTAGCTTCAGTATTGAACTGCTGTATATGCATTGTCAGATAAACCAGCTCCGATTCATAGACCGGTTTATTCAGCAATGTCTGCATCATTTTGACTATCTTAATAGCCACATTATAGCAGACAGGATACTGAATTTTCAATAGGTTTTCGAGATTTCTTTGTTCAGGCGCAGAATCATTGGCGATAACGCGTTGCACTGCAAAGCTGATATGTCTCACAAAGCGTGAATAGATGATTGAATTCTTATCCACCTGAATCTTCAGATCATGCTCAATAATCCTGACTGACCGCGTAATGACCTCAGCCATCAGGTTCATATCCCGGATACTCTGACGGCTGATTGAGGAATGGATATGTAGCGCAATAAAGCCGACCTCCGATTCCGGCAGCTTTACTTTCAGTCGTTCATTCAGCATACTGACGGCAATATAAGCGGCATTATACTCTCTTGGATAAAGGGCTTCTGTCTCATTGATGAATGGATTGGAAATAAAAATCTGGTCCTCTAAACGTTTGATGGCGAAGATAATATGATCAGTCAGTGAAAGAAGCAGGCTATCACTGACGTCTTCTTCAATCAGATCTTTTATCTGGTCGACCACTTCTATGACGACTTTCATCACATCGTCATCGCCGATATCCATCAATGTCCGGTAACGCTGTTTATCCTGGAAGGTTTTCAGTTCATATATCTTTTCGATTTGATCGGTATCAATGACTTCTCCCGCCTTTTTGCCGAAACCGATACCCTTACCGATTAAAATCACTTCATCGCCGTAGTATGTGGCCACTAAAACATTGTTGTTAAGCGTCTTGTCTATAATGTAGTTGCCCATCTGTCACCTCGTACTTAAGTCTCATGGCAGAACGATTCTCGCATGCTATAATATTCGTAAGCTTATACATAGTATAGCGAATATCACTACAATTAAAAAGGAGATGACCCACTTGAAAAAGAAAATAAAATTATTTGCTGCTTTCCTGTCATTCATCATGATACTGACCTTCTCCAAACCTTCCTATGCTGTTACAGAGGAAGCCTGGCAGGAGGCTGTCACTGTATACGGCGCTGCCCTTCAGTCCAATGACAATCTGAGAAATACCACTCACGACCTGCTCGGCACGCAGGACAATGATAAAATCACTTATGTCACAGCAGCGGACCTCGGTAAATATTTAAACCTGCAGTCTTCTGATAATGTGCTTAAATCAAGTATCCGTATCACGAAGCTTGCCAAAGGTGCGGGCCTGACATTGACCATTGACCAATCCAAAGGGAAAATCACTAAAATCACTGAAGACACATATAAGAATGCGCTCTTGACTGCCGGTGTCACTGATGCTGACGTCAAGATTGCTGCTGCCGAAGACGTAACAGGTGAAAGTGCATTAGCGGGCGTCTATAAAGCCTTTGAAGCGCAAGGTGAGCCGATTGACCAGACACAGACAAAAGCTGCACAGGACGAGCTCGATTCAATCACCAGCATCACGGAAGAAAATCAGAATAAAGACGGCTTCTCACAAGAGCAGCTGAATAAAGCAATTGCTGAAGCAAAGGCAGAAATCGCTAAACAAGGCGGCAACTTATCTGTGACTGAAATTAAAAATGTCGTGACTGAAAAAATTAATAACAACGGATTAAACAACGTCTTAAATGACAACCAGATCAATATTATCGTCAACTTCATCAATAACGCTCAGCAGCAAGGCGTCTTTACAGGTGAAAATGCCGATAAAATCATCAATAGTGCAACAGACTATGTCAATGACATCAAGAACTCCGATACTTTCAAAAATGCTGCAGAAAAAGCAAAAGAAGCCGGCAAAGATTTAAAGGATTCATTAGAAGAACAAGGCGTCTGGGATAAAATCGTCGAAGCAATCAAATCCTTCTTCACCGCTATTGGCAATTTCTTCAAGTCATTATTAGGATAGAAAAAAGACTATGCAGCTGCATAGTCTTTTCTATTTGTCTTCATGATGGTAAGGATTGTCGCCCCATGTCTCAACTGCTGATAAATCAGCCTTAACGTTCTTCGTTCTGAAGACCGGATTAAGGCCTTTCTTACGCTGTTCTGCATAGTCACCCGCAACTTCAAATACGACATGTGCGAGCCCGATGATCGCTGTTATGTTCAGGATAGCCATCAGACCCATGAACAAATCGGCTGTTGCCCAGACTGTCTCAACCTTGACAACTGCACCGAAGAATACCATGAATACCACGAGCAGACGGAAAATGAACATCACCGTCTTATTGGTCGTTAAATACTCAATGTTTGACTGCCCGTAATAGTAGTTACCGATAACAGACGAATAGGCGAACAAGAAGACAGCGACTGTCAGGAACATCCCACCGAACGCGCCGACATGGCTATTAAGTGCGGCCTGTGTCACCGCGACACCTTGAGGCGCTTTCTCTCCGAATTCTAGTCCCGAATAGAGCAGAATCATGATCGCTGTCGCTGTACATACGACCATCGTATCAAAGAATACGCCAAGAGACTGGATCAGCCCTTGTTTAACCGGGTGTGATACCGCAGCAGTAGCGGCCGCATTAGGGGCTGACCCCATCCCCGCTTCATTAGAGAAAAGACCCCGTTTGATTCCCTGCATGATAGTGAAACCGAGCGCCCCACTGAAGGCCTGTTCCATGCCGAATGCACCCTTCACGATAGAAGTCAGCATCGGGATGATCATATTCGCATGCGTGAGCAGAATGAACAGCACCAGTAAAATATAAAAAATGGCCATGACAGGTACAATGGCAGAGGATATCCTAGCGATAGAACGCACGCCGCCGAAGATAACAATTGCTGTAATAACAGCAAGAATCAGACCGGTGATCCAAGGTGCTATTTTGTACTGCGTATTAAAGCTTTCAGCAATAGTATTCGACTGCACTGTGTTGAAGACAAAAGCAAATGTCACAGTGATGAGAATAGCAAACGTCACACCTAACCACTTCTGCCCGAGCCCTCTTTCCATGTAATAGGCAGGGCCGCCGCGGAATCCGCCTTCTTTGTCCGGTACTTTATAGACCTGTGCCAAAGTAGCCTCGAAGAATGCTGATGCTGCACCAAAAAACGCAATCACCCACATCCAGAAGACAGCACCGGGACCACCGAGCACAATCGCTGTTGCCACCCCGGCAATATTACCTGTGCCGACACGACTCGCCGCACTGATGGCAAATGCCTGGAATGAGGAAATCCCTTTCTGTCCATCATCAAGTGTCTCAGGTTTCTCCCCGATCACACGGAACATCTCACGCAGCCATCTCAGCTGGACAAAACGTGAGCTTAAACTGAAGAACAGTCCGGCCAGCAGTAACAGTCCGATCAGGAACTGCGTCCAGATTAAATCATTACCAGTCGATACAATGGTCTTGAACCAATCTGGTATCATAGCATCAAAATTTACTTTATTAAAATCCAACGAAAAATCCTCCTGCGAAAAATATACGTACATCATGTATATTATCACAAAAGGATTGGTCAAAGATATATTATTCCGTAATAAACATGTCCAGGACTTTGCCGAAGTCGCTTTCATCGACGACAAAGCTGCCGTTGGTATAGCGTTCTGTCAGACGGATGGATTTCACTGGCTGACTGACCGTCTGACCGGTGTCTGATAACAGATGGAAGTGCGCTTCAGGCTGGACTATCGCCGCTGCGACAATACGGTGCGGATTGGTTTTAAGTTCCTTGAGTAAGAGAAGCCCTCTGTTTGCTCTCTTAGCGACTTCGAAGTCCATCTTCATCCGCTTCACGGCCCCGCGCTGCGTCGCAATCAGCAGATCGCCGTCCGCCAGCATCATGGTCGCCGTCACTTCATCATCCTTCAGATTAATCGATTTAACCCCCGCTGCCTTCAAGCCCTGCTCACTGACCTCAGCTAACGCATAGTTCAGTGCATAGCCATTCTGTGTCACAACTACGACCGTGCCATCATCAACCACATCGCTGTAGATGACTTCATCATCTGCCTTCAGCTTTATACCGACAATCGGACGGGTAAACCGTGATGTCTGATAATCTTTAAGCGGCGTCTTCTTAATCATACCGTGACGGGTCGCCGTCACCACGAAGCGCTCATCGTATGATTCCACTGCCACCAGGTTAAGGACGCGGTCCTGCTCTTTAAGCGGCACGATCTGCGAGATATGAGTCCCCAGGTCTTTCCACTTCACATCAGGCAGATTAACGACCGGAACGTAAAGGTAGTGACCCTGTGAGGTAAAGATGAGAAGCGTATGCTGCAGGTTGGTCTGCGTATGAATATGAAGTGCGTCGCCCTCTTTAACACCCACCTCACTCAGATCACTCGCACCGTAACTTCTCAGTGAAGTCCGCTTGATATAACCGTCGCGGGTGATGCTGACCATTACCTCTTCATTCGGTACCGTGATGTCCTTGGAGATTTTCAGCTCGGCTACTTTCTCCTCAATCTGGCTGAGACGAGGCTCACCGTATTCCTTCTGCACCTGTTTCAGTTCTTTTCTGATGACCTGCTTCAGCTTTTTAGGATTTGCGAGAATCTCTGCAAGCTCCTTGATCTGTGCTTTCAGCTGGTCATGCTCCTTCTCAAGCGCCACGATATCCGTATTGGTCAGGCGGTACAGCTGAAGGCTGACAATGGCTTCTGCCTGTTCCATCGTGAAGTCAAATGAGTCGACGAGATTCTGCTTTGCATCCTGTTTATGGGCAGACTTTCTGATGACCGCAATGACATCGTCCAGAATAGAAACAGTCTTGATCAACCCTTCAACGATATGCATGCGGCGCTGTGCCTGCTGAAGCTGATAGTCACTGCGTCTCGTCACCACTTCATACTGATGTCGAATATAGCTGTTCAGCATCTCACGTACACCGAGCTGTTTAGGCCGGCGGTCACTGATAGCGACCATATTGAAATTATAGTTGATCTGCAGTTCTGTGTTCTTATACAGGTAATTCAGAATACCTTCTGCGTTGGCCTCTTTTTTAAGCTCGATAGCAATTCTCAGTCCTTCACGGTCTGTCTCATCCCGGACTTCCAGTATACCGTCAACCTTCTTATCTGCACGGAGTTCATCGATCCGTTTGACCAGCACACCTTTATTGACTTCATAAGGAATCTCAGAGACGATGATCTGACTGCGACCGCCGCGCAGTGCTTCAATCGCCACCTTGCCCCGGACAACGATTTTCCCTTTACCTGTCTCATAGGCCTGTCTGATTCCCGCTTTCCCTTGGATGATGCCCCCGGTCGCGAAATCAGGACCCGGCATGACCGCCATGATACGGTCCAAATCTACGTTTTCGTTATCCATCACTAAAAGTGTGGCATCTATCACTTCTTTCAGGTTATGGGTCGGGATATCTGTCGCGTAGCCCGCTGAAATACCCGTTGAGCCATTGACCAGAAGGTTCGGATATTTAGCCGGGAGAACGACAGGTTCCATTGCTGTATCATCAAAGTTCTGGACATAGTCCACGGTCTGATACTGAATATCCTTCAGCAGAAGATCGGCTAACTTTGATAACTTGGCTTCTGTATAACGCATCGCTGCCGGTGGATCATTATCGATACTCCCGTTATTGCCGTGCATCTCAACCAGCACGTGGCGGAGCTTCCAGTCCTGACTCATACGGACCATTGCGTCATAGACTGATGTATCACCATGCGGATGGTAGTTACCGATCACATTACCGACAGTCTTCGCACTTTTTCTGAAGTTCTTATCAAATGTATTGCCTTCCTGATGCATCGCAAACAGGATACGACGCTGCACCGGCTTCAGACCGTCGCGCACATCCGGTATCGCCCGGTCCTGAATAATATATTTACTGTAGCGTGCAAAGCGGTCGCCAATGACATCTTCAAGCGGCAGTATCTGTATCTGTTCAGCCATTAAGCTTCATCTCCTAACTCGACATCTTCTATCACATGGATATCCTCTTCTTCTTTCATCAGCTGCACTTCATCATTCTCCAGGATGCCGACATCTTCCTGCATACCGAATTCAACGTGGCGTTCAATCCAGTCCCGGCGCGGTTCAACCTTATCACCCATCAGGGTCGTCAGTCGTTTCGCGCTTCTCACCTCATCATTGATCTGCACACGGATCAGCGTCCGTGTCTCCGGATTCATGGTGGTCTCCCATAGTTGGTCAGGGTTCATTTCTCCTAGACCTTTGTACCGCTGCAGTGTAAAGCCTTTCCCGACTTTCTTCTGGACTGCCATGAGCTCATCATCTGTCCAGGCATACTCAATGACTTCTTTCTTTCCTTTTCCCTTAGAGACCTTATATAAAGGCGGCAGCGCGATGTAGACTCGTCCTGCTTCCAGCATCGGTCGCATATAGTTGAAGAAGAACGTCAGCAGCAGCACCTGGATATGGGCTCCGTCCGTATCAGCATCCGTCATAATAATGACTTTATTGTAGTTGCTGTCTTTCAAGTTGAAATCATTACCTACGCCGGCGCCGATGGTATGGATGATCGTATTGATTTCTTCGTTCTTGAAAATATCTTCAAGCTTCGCTTTCTCCGTATTGATGACTTTCCCTCTTAAGGGCAGTATCGCCTGAAACTTACGGTCACGACCTTGTTTAGCTGAACCGCCGGCAGAATCACCCTCCACAAGATAGAGTTCATTTTTCTCTGTATTCTTGCTCTGAGCAGGCGTGAGCTTACCTGACAAGAGTGTCTCCTTGCGCTTCTTCTTGCCATTACGGGCCTCTTCACGCGCCTTACGAGCAGCTTCACGTGCCTGTGATGCTTTGACGGCTTTTTTGACAAGACTCTGCGATAATTTCCCGTTTTCCTCCAGGAAGTAAGGCAGCTGATCAGCAATCACATTGTCCACCGCGCTCCGTGCTTCACTGGTACCGAGCTTCGATTTCGTCTGTCCTTCAAACTGCAGGAGCTCTTCAGGAATCTTGACCGATATGACGGCAGTCATGCCTTCACGGATATCATTGCCGTCGAGATTCTTATCCTTCTGCTTCAGTTCCCCGATCTTACGGGCATATTCGTTGAATACACGGGTAAACGCGGTCTTCATGCCGACTTCATGTGTCCCGCCGTCCTTTGTACGGACATTGTTGACAAAGGACAGAATGGTCTCACTGTACTGGTCGTTATACTGAAAAGCAGCCTCTACTTCAATACCAGCTGACTCACCCTTGAACATGACGACATCGTGCAGCGTCTCCTTCCCCTCGTTGACGAAGGCGACAAATGCTTTCAGGCCCTCCTCAAAATGAAAGACATCCTGCTTCTCCTCGCCTCGTTTATCCGTCAACGTGATCTTCAGGTTCTGTAAGAGGAATGCCGATTCTCTGAGCCGTTCAGCCAGTGTGTCATAATTAAAATGGACGGTCTGCTTGAAAATCTTAGGATCCGGCATGAAGGTGACGGTCGTGCCCGTGCGTCTCGTCGTCCCCACTTCCTCGAGTGTCGTCACCGGCCGGCCGCCCTCTTCAAAACGCTGTTCATGAATCTTACCGTTGTTGTAGATCGTGACTTTCAGCCATGAACTCAGCGCATTGACGACTGAGGCACCGACACCGTGCAAACCGCCGCTCGTCTTATAGCCGCCCTGGCCGAACTTACCGCCTGCATGCAGGACAGTGAAAATGACCTCCGGCGTCGGTTTACCTGTCTTATGCAGACCGGTCGGCATACCGCGTCCATTATCTGCGACCGTGACGCTGCCGTCTTTATTCAGCGTGACATCTATCGCTGAACCATGGCCGTTCAGTGCTTCATCTATAGAGTTATCTAATATTTCATAGACGAGATGATGTAATCCCCGGCTGTCAGTCGAACCGATATACATACCCGGTCGTTTTCTTACAGCCTCAAGGCCTTCAAGCACCTGAATGGATTCATCATTATATTGAGTGTTTTGTACCAAATCGGACCCTCCCGCAAACATATGTTCGTTATTTTTTCATACAATCATTATTCTTCTACATTTTAATTAAAAAATCAAGTTTTATATTAGTTTACATAATAAAGTTATATTAGTTAAATAAAATTGATGGTAGCTACTTATCGATAATCAAGCGATATGGTAAACTATTAGTACCTGCTATCAAAAGGAGTGCTTGAATGACTATTATATGGATGTGTTTGATTGCTTATCTCGTCGGCAGCCTATCGCCCGGCCTACTGATCGGTAAAATATTTTTTCATAAAGATATCAGAAACTTCGGCAGCGGCAATCTGGGCGCCACCAATACATTCCGCGTACTCGGTCGCAATGCCGGTATCGTGGTGACACTGCTTGATATGGCAAAAGGCATTTTCGGTGCCCTGCTGCCCGTCCTGTTCCATAGTGAAGTGCACGGCATCATTGTCGGTCTCTTCGCGGTTTTAGGACATGTATTCTCCATCTTCCTGAAATTCAAAGGCGGCAAGGCTGTCGCGACATCAGCGGGCGTCGTTCTCGCAGTGAACCCTGTGCTGTTCATATTGACGGCTGTCGCTTTTTTCAGTGTCCTCTATGCATTTAAGTATGTCTCACTGGCAAGTATACTTGCCAGCATCATTAATTTTATTGCCGCCGTTCCTTTCGGCGACTGGATCATTACCGGTATCTCCTTTGTTATCATGGTGATTGTTATTGTTAGACATAAAGCCAACATCGGTCGTATAATGAATCACGAAGAGCCAAAAATTAAATGGATGTGATAAAATGAAAATCATTTTAGACGAAAACGCACAAACCTGGTTCAAAGAGGAACTTAATCTGTCAGATGACATGGCGGTCAAGTTCTATCCGAGATACGGGGGGGAATTCCAGCTGAAGCAAGGCTTTGGCATCGGCTTCACTGTTGAGCCATTACCCGCTGACAGTTATAACGAAACGATTAACGGCATCACGTACTTCGTTGATGCTAAAGATATCTGGTATTTTGAAGATGATACACTGCATGTGACCGTGCAGAACGACGAAGTCATATATACAAAGTAATACCACGTCCTCTGGACGTGGTATTTTTTTATCGCTCGGAAAGCTCTATGTATTTGTCATGCCACTCCGGAAAATAGCGGTCAAGTCTGACAGGTCTGTCTGATCCTCTTTTCAGAAGGACATGCGTCGAGGTACCATCTGCGACCACCACTCCCGCCGCGTTAACGATTTCATAGCCGTAAATCGTTCTGAGCTTGCTGTAGGACTCAATCCAGCTTTTGACAATGACCTTCTCCGGATAGGTCACAGACTGTTTGTAGTTTAAGTTGATATTGATGACCGGTGAAATGATTCCTGCCGCTTCCATATCCGCATAATGAAACCCTGCCTTTTCTATAAAATCCGTCCGCGCGACTTCACACCATATCAGATAATTGGCATGATAGACCACACCCATCTTGTCTGTTTCAGCATATCTGACTGTTATTTCTGTCTCTGTCATAAACATATTCTCACTCCTTCGCTCCATTATATCAAAAAAACCGGCTATTCAGCCGGTTTTGCATTAAGCCAGTTTATTACGGAGCACCATTTGGAGAATGCCACCATGACGATAATAATCGATCTCGACTTCTGAATCGAAGCGTGCAAGCGCATCAAATGTCACTTGAGAGCCGTCTTCTTTAACAGCTGTCACTTTAACAATATCCCGAGGACGGATGCCTTCATGGATATCCACTGAAATCGCTTCGCGTCCAGTCAGGCCTAACGACTCTGCCGATTCGCCTTGCATGAACTGAAGCGGCAGCACACCCATCATGACAAGGTTCGAGCGGTGAATACGCTCATAACTCTGTGCGATGACTGTCTTAACGCCTAAAAGATTGGTTCCTTTAGCTGCCCAGTCACGTGATGAGCCCATACCGTAGTCATGGCCCGCCAGTACAGCGAGTCCGGTGCCGTCAGCTGCATACTTCATCGCAGCATCAAAAATCGGCATCACTTCGCCGGTCGGCCAGTAAGTTGTAAAGCCGCCTTCTGTGCCCGGGGCAATCTGATTCTTGATACGGATATTGGCGAATGTACCGCGCATCATCACTTCATGGTTACCACGACGTGAACCATAAGAGTTGAAGTCGCGGATATCAACACCGTGGTTTTTCAGATACAGGCCGGCTGGTGTATCTTTACCGATGGCGCCGGCTGGTGAGATATGGTCAGTTGTCACTGAATCACCAAATTTACCCATTACGCGTAAATCTTTAAGCGGCTGAATGATGCCAGGTTCCTTCGATAAGTTCTGGAAGAACGTCGGATTCTGGATGTAGGTTGAATTCGGATCAAAGTCATATAATGGCTGGTCTGTAGATTCAATCGCATTCCACAGGTTGTTTGAATCAAAGACGGATTCATATTCTTTACGGAATAATTCCGGCGTTACGACTGAGTGAACCGTATTTTTGACTTCCTCGATAGTCGGCCAGATATCTTTCAGGTAGACGTCCTGACCATCAGCCCCTTTACCGAGCGGGTCGTTCTGCAGGTCGATATTGACTGTACCAGCAAGCGCATATGCGACAACAAGCTGCGGAGAGGCTAAATAGTTCGCTTTAACAAGCGGATGAATACGTCCTTCAAAGTTACGGTTACCCGATAAGACGGATGTCACGAGAAGATCTTCACGCGAAATCGCTTCCTCTATTTCAGGCAATAAAGGTCCTGAGTTACCGATACATGTCGTACAGCCGTAGCCGACAGTGTTGAAGCCTAACTGATCTAAATAGTCCTGAAGTCCGCTTGCTTCCAGGTAGCCTGTAACTACCTTAGAACCCGGCGCAAGTGAAGTCTTCACATACTCCGGCACCTGCAGTCCCTTTTCGACAGCTTTCTTCGCGACGAGTCCTGCGCCGAGCATGACGTAAGGATTGGACGTATTCGTACAAGACGTAATCGCCGCAATCGCGATGTCACCTGTCTTGATCTCCCCTTGATGACCGTCGGCAAAGCTGATGACAGCTTTCTTATCAAACTCAGAGTCATCAAAGCCATGTCCCTGGTTACCGGCAGGTGCTGTGACAGATTGCACGAATTCTTTTTTCATGTCGCTCAGCTTGATTAAGTCCTGTGGACGTTTAGGACCTGCTAGAGAAGCTTCAACTGTTGATAAGTCAAGGTTGACAATATCGGTATAAGTCGGTTCCGGCTTATCGACAGTGAAGAACATATCATTACGCACTAAATACTCTTTAACCACCTGAATATGCTGGTCGTCACGGCCTGTCAGACGCAGATATGCAAGAGATTCTTCATCAACCGGGAAGAAACCACAAGTTGCACCGTACTCAGGCGCCATATTGGCAATTGTTGCACGGTCAGCGAGCGGCAATTTTTCAACCCCCGGTCCGAAGAATTCAACAAATTTACCTACTACCCCTTTTTTACGGAGTTCCTGCGTCACACGAAGAGCCAGGTCTGTCGCTGTCGCTCCTTCAGGCAGTTCACCTGTCAGTTTGACCCCGACGACTTCCGGAATCGGGAAGTATGACGGCTGGCCGAGCATACCCGCTTCCGCTTCAATACCGCCGACGCCCCAGCCGAGCACACCGATACCATTGATCATCGTTGTATGAGAGTCAGTACCGACCAGTGTATCCGGGAACGCGACCTGCTCACCGTTGATTTCTCTTACATGAACCACATTCGCTAAGTATTCTAAGTTCACCTGGTGGACGATACCTGTTGCAGGCGGCACTGCACGATAATTATCAAATGCTTTCGTAGCCCAGTTCAGGAACTGGTAGCGCTCTTTATTACGAGCGAACTCAAGTTCGACATTGCGTTTAAGGGCTGACTCGTTCCCGTATTGATCGACCTGTACGGAATGGTCGATAACAAGGTCAACCGGCACTTCCGGATTGATCTTCGTGACGTCGCCACCGACATCATCCATCGCTTTACGCAGTGAAGCTAAATCAACGACAGCAGGTACGCCTGTGAAATCCTGCAGAATAACACGCGACGGCTTAAAAGGCACTTCTGCATTCGGATCATTTTTTTTACTCCATTTTGCTAAATGCTTGATGTGGTCCTCTGTAATCACTCGTCCGTCAAACTGTCGCAGGACTGATTCCAGTAACACACGGATAGAATAAGGCAATTGACTGATTTCACCGAGTCCGAGTTCTTCAAGTGATTTTAAGCTGTAAAATGTGTATGTCTTGCCGTTCAATTCAAAAGTCTGCTTCGATGACTGCTGAAGATTTGAATTCATATGTTTCCCCCCTATTAATTAAAAGCCCTTTCACTATCATTTTAATCAATTGCCAAAAAGAAGTAAACAGACTCTGATTTTGAATAACCAATAATAAACCATAAGTTTTGCTTATAAAAAAAACGCCTGTTCGGCGTTTTTTAACCCGTCAGTATATCCTGTTTAGGATAATGATAGAGTTGTTTCTTCGGTTTTGAGAAAGTGAAGACGATGGTCAGGACCCCGATTTTACCTATCATCATCATCAGGATGATCAACAGTTTGCCGGCAACAGACAGCTTCGCAGTAATCCCCATCGTCAGTCCGACAGTCCCGAAGGCTGATACCACTTCAAAGAAGAGCGGCAGAAAAGGCAGGTCGTGCTCAACCTGGACGAGTAAAAAAGTGATCACAAATATAAGCGTGGAACTGAGAACCACAATCGCAAAGCTTCTCAGCAAGAACTTCATTTCAATTGCGCGTTCGAAAATGTTGATTTCCTCCCGCCCTCTGATATAGCTGATGGTACCAAAAATAATCATGGCTGCTGTTGTCAGCTTAATCCCTCCGGCAACCGAAGTGGAGCCTCCGCCGATGAACATCAGGAGCATCATCAGCAGCAGGGAATCCGTATTCATCGCTCCGATGTCGATGGAATTAAAGCCGGCAGTCCTTGTCGTTACAGCCTGAAAGTAAGCCATCTGGAGCTGATCAAACCAGTGATAACCGCCTAAGGTCTTCTGGTTATGAATCTCCAGCAGAAAGATCACGGCAGTCGCGAAGAAGTTGACAAGGAGTGTTCCGATCAGCATGATTTTCGTATGCACGCGCAGGGCCTGGAAAGATTTCTTCTTGAAGAGGTCGATATAGACCGTAAAGCCCAGTCCGCCCATGATGATGAGTGATGTCACGATGAAGTTGATGACCGGATTTGTGCGATGTGACATCATATTGTCACTATGCAGTGCAAATCCTGCGTTGTTAAAGGCACTGATGGACGTGAACAGACTGCGATATAAGCCGTTCCAGAACCCATAGGCGGGAATCCACTCAAGTGCGAGCAGCAGCGTGCCGGCGAATTCAAAGCCGAGGCTGATCAAGAGGACAAACTTGACGAGACGTAAGATGCCGCCGATGCTCGTCTGATTGAGCGCCTCAGTGATCAGGAAGCGGTTCTTCAGACCGACCTTCCTGCCGATCAGGATAAAGATGACCATCCCGAGTGTGACAATACCGAGTCCACCGACCTGAATGAGCAGCATGATGACCGTCAGACCGAAATAAGTGTAGTCCGCTGTAATGTCTATTGTCGCAAGCCCTGTCACTGTAAAGGCGCTTGTCGCGATAAAGAAATGATCAATCAATGGCACCGGGTGCTTCTGTGCGATAGGCAGTGCCAGTAGCAATGTACCGAAACATAGTGTGATCAGAAAAGATAGCAGAATAATCGTATAGGGATTGGATTTCTTTTTGATAATGGCCCCCTCCTCACTCATCTATTATCTGTTAAAACAGAAATTAATCAATAGAAAAAAGACGAATCGACTGATTCGTCTTTCATTTAATCCTTTTTCCTGAAACGTTTGTCCGGTTTCAAGGTCAGACCGAGATGTAATCTTTCTTTATTCGCATCCTTGTACAAGGACACCATCATACCGATCAGAATGAACGAGAACGGGAAGGCCACAATGATCGCGGCACTCTGCAAGGCATTTAAACCGCCTGCATAGATCAGTACAAGCGCGATAAGAGATTGGGAGATTCCCCAGATGACTTTCACTGTATTCGGCGGATTCAATGAACCGTGTGTAGACTGCATACCCAGGACAAAAGTTGCGGAATCCGCAGAGGTGATGAAGAACGTACCGATCAGCAGTAACGCAAGAATCGATAAGCCGATACCGAGCGGCATCTCGTGGAAAATCCCGAATAACTGCGTCTCAACCGACATCTTACCGATGGCCGGGATTTTCTTGACGGCTTCTATTGCGGTAGTACCGAAGACACTGAACCAGAAGAAGCTTAACAGTGACGGCACAAGCAGGACCCCTAAAAGAAATTCTCTGATCGAACGGCCCTTAGAGACACGGGCAATAAAGATGCCGACGAACGGGCTCCAGCTCATCCACCAGCCCCAGTAATAGATGGTCCACGAACTCATCCATTCCCGTTTCGTTGCATTAAGCGGTGCTGCATCAAAACTCATAGAGATGAAATTCTGCAGCAGGTTACCGATAGACGTGGAGAACATATTCATGATCAGAATCGTCGGCCCGACAAAGAGAACTGCGAAGAGCAGCAGTGCCGCGAAAAAGATGTTTAAGTTACTCAAATACTGAATCCCTTTAGATAAGCCTGACCATGCACTCATCAGGAACAGAACTGTCACTATAATGACGATGATCACTTTCACGCCGAAGGTATTCGGCACGTTGAAAAGATAATGTAATCCACCATTGATCTGCTGAGCACCCATCCCTAAGGAAACTGCAACACCTACAATTGTCGCAAATACTGCAAGTACATCAATGATAGTACCTAATACACCTTCAACATGTTGTCCGAAAATAGGACGTAGCGTCCGTGATATAAGTCCCGGCTCTCCTTTTCGGAACTGAAAATAAGCAAGTCCAAGTGCAACAACCCCATAAATGGCCCACGCATGGAAGCCCCAGTGGAAGAACGTCATTCTGAGAGAATCTCTGAACGCCTGATCTGTACCGCTTTCGGCAGTAGGTGGCGTCAAGAAGTGACTGAGTGGTTCGGCAGCTCCGTAGAAGACCAGTCCGATACCCATGCCGGCACTGAATAGCATCGCAAACCATGAAACCAGGCTGAACTCAGGCTGATCTGACGGTTTGCCCAGCTTCAGTTTGCCGATCGGACTCAGAATGAGGAACACGCAGAAGATGACCATAACTGTCGAAATGATGACATAGTACCAGCCAAATTCCTTCGAGATCAAATTGTTGATGTGACCTGTCACCTTCTCGAAATGCGCCGGCCAGATGGCTCCGAGCAGCACCGTGATCAGTACAAGCACCATTGAGATATAAAATACTTTGGTAATTTTAGCTTTTTCCATTTTGCATCTCCTTTACTCTAGGATAAAAGCAATGTACATCATAACGCACTTAGAGTAAACTTTCAACTTTGCACGGTTGAGCAGTTGGATAGAGACGCTTTCATTAATTTCAATTAAGTGTTTCTTTTATGTGCAATATCATGTAAAATGTTCACACAGGAGGTGACTATACATGTCATTAATTAAAGAATTCAAAGAATTTGCTATTAAAGGTAACGTCCTTGAACTTGCAGTCGCTGTTGTCATCGGTGCTGCATTCGGTAAAATTGTTACAGCGTTAGTTGAAAGTGTCATCATGCCTATCATCGCACTCGTCTTCGGCGGCAAAACCGACTTCGCCAGCGACTGGGCATACATGGGTATCAAATACGGCGTATTCATTCAATCCATCATTGACTTCTTAATCGTTGCAATCTCCATCTTCTTATTTGTTAAGGTCTTCAATAAATTAACGAGAGCACAACCGAAAGAAGAAACGATTGAAGCGAATACTGCATTACTGACGGAGATCCGTGACTTACTGCGCAACAGAAATATCTAATTAAAAATACCGCCTGCACATCTGTGCAGCGCGGTATTATTTTTTATACGGTCCTTCTTTGATCATTGTCTTCACATCTTCTACAATTTCACCTTTCGGGAACTTCTGGTCGCCTGTATCTTTACCGATATAATCCTTGATGACGGTGCCATTTTGATCAATCAGATAGAAAGAAGTCCCGTGTGTAGCTTGATCATTTCCTGCGGTCGGCGGGACAGCGATGGTCTTGAAGTTCTCCTCACCGAACTGACGGATGAATTTTTCATCATAGCCAGTCATCAGTTTCCAGTTATCTGTCTTGGCGCCGTACTGCTCAGAATAGGCTTTCAGCTTGGCCGGCGTATCCCGTTTAGGGTCAACACTGAAACTGATGATACCGTAATCTTTGACGCCCTCTTTTTCGAGTTCATCCACGACTTGCGTCATGTTATAGGTCATCGGCGGACAGACAGTCTCACAGTTCGTGAAGATGAAATCCGCAAGCCAGACTTTGCCCTTCATATCCTGACTCGAGAACATTTTACCGTCTTCGTCTGTCGCCTTGAATTCTGAGACCTGATTGCCGTAACTCGGCTTAGGTTCGAGCCTCGAGTTACTGCAGGCCGCTAAAAATAAGATCATACCCATCAAAAAAACTAATTTCTTCATAACAGCATCCTCCTTGATATAAATAATATATCACAGAGTTTTTTAGTACATGATCAGAAATTTTGACTAAACTGTAACAATTTATTTGACCGCAAAACGTGTCGTGCTGATATAGCCGCTACTTTCAACATGAAGAATTGCCGGAATTCTTGACTTCAGCATCTCAACATGCGAGATCAGACCGACCATCTTACCGCTTCTTTCCAGCTCTATCAGTGATTCAATCGCCGTCTCGAGCGTCTCATTGTCCAGCGTGCCGAATCCTTCGTCAATGAAGACTGATTCCAGGCTGATGCCACCAGACAGCTGCGTCACATAGTCACTTAACCCAAGCGCCAGCGCAAGAGAGGCCAAAAACGTCTCGCCACCTGACAGTGTAGTGATATCCCTCACCTGATTGGAATAGCGATCAAATATCTCGATATCCAGTCCGCTATAGCCGAGCGACTTCTCCTTCTTACGTCTGAACTGATAACGATGATGGGTCATATCATTCAGCCTGACATTAGCGAGAAGAAGGGTCTGTTCCAAATAATAGGTCAGCACATAATTCTCCAATGTCAGGTTGTGCGGGTTCTTACCGCTGAGGAGTCTCGACAGCTCAAGAGTATCCTGCTGCTTCAGCACCTTCGCCTCATATTCCTTCAGTCCTGCTTCAATCTGTTGCAGAAGTTTCTCATTGTCTTTCACTCTGATGAGCCGTGTATGCTTCTCTGCCTCGAGCATCGTCACTGTGTCCTCCAGATTCCTGACGGCCTCTTCCATCGGACGGATATCAGTGAAAGTACGCCCTGCAATCTGACCGTTCAGCTCATCTAGTTTGAACTGAACAGCCTGAACCGCTGACCGATACTCCTCAATCTCTGCCTGCAGAGTGTCCAGAAGGCTCATATCTATATTCAGTGCCAATGCTTCTTCCGTCAGCTTATTCTTCTCAAGGTCAGATCTGAGTTTTAATGTGAGTGCTTCATATTCTGTTTCACTGTCAGCCAGCAATGCCGTTACATGGCTTACTTCATTTTCAAGCCCGGCTATGTCATGTTCTTTATCATGTACTTGACTGTTAAGTTCCGCTTCTGTTGTTTCATAGTCCTGAATCACCTGATCGTATCGGTGCCAGGTTTCCTCAAACTGTCTGTAGTTCAGGGACCCTGTCCGAGACCTGAACTGATCATAGAGCTGTGTCTGCGTCAGTAATTCATGCTGCAGTTTTTCATCACGCTGCAGATGCGATTGATAAGTCTGCTCATTTTTCAGGTCTTCCTGATAACGAGCAGCTGATGCCTGGTAACGCATGTCACACTGATCTTTCGCCAGAGTAAGCGCTGATAACTCTGTCTGCAGGCTCTCAATACGCGCTGTCAGTTCAGCTGTCTCATGGAAACTGTATGCCTGTAAAGGTTCAATCAAGCTTTCCAGCCTGATCTTGCGGTGCTCTATTTTCCGGTAGGCTGCCAAGGCCTCTGGATCGGGTAACGGCGGCACTTCACTGACCTGCTGCAGACAGACCGGACATTCCTCACCACTATGCAGGTGCTCTCTCATTTGAGCGATGGCAGCTATCAGCGGTTCTGTCTGGATAAGATTCAGCTCATTTAACTCTTTTTCATACGTCTCTTTGGCCATAGCCTGTTCATTCTGCTTGTCGTAGTCACTCTTTTCACGCTCAAGCTGTGAGATCATGAGCTGCTTGTCCTGTATCTGCTGGCTCAGCGCCTCACGTTCTTCCATCACTGTGGTCAGCTCGTTCAGAAGCGCCCCAGTATCGACTGGCCTGATGTTCTCCAGCTTCTGTCGATGCGCTTGAATCTCTTCGTCAATCAGCGCAATCCTTGATTCTAATTCTTGCCATTCTTCTTCAACGATATAATGCCGATGATGGTCTCTGAAGCGTCTCTTCTCATCAGCTGAAGACTTATCTTGTTCGAGTTGCGCTTGACTTTCCTTTAAGGATGCCAGCAGATTCTCCTCAGAGATTTTGTCGGCAGTCAATGCCTTCTGCTTGGCGCCCCACGCTGCACGTCTGTCCTGTAATTTGGCGAGCGCTTCCTTCTTCTCCTTCAGATAGTCCAGTACCTTCAGCTGGCTGACTTTGTCCCTGACTTCCTGAATATAGCCCTGCTTTGCTATTAAGTCACGCTGCTGTTCTTCTGTGGCCTTTAACTGCTGCAGCCAGTCATTGACTTGGGCGGCTTCTTCAAGTGTCCGCCGCTTGGCTGACAGCAGTTCGCTCTTCTCCTTCCAGTCAGCTTGTACGGCTTCAAGTGCCTGCTGCTGCCGCTGCACCTCTTCCTGGTAAGACATGAACTGCTGTCTGACTGTCCCTTCAGACTTTGTTTCACTCTTGATCTGCTCCAGCAGAATGTACAGCCGTTCCTCCAATGAATGGACGCGTGCTTCCAGCGCTTTCGTCTCTGCTGTCAACTGATCTTCAAGCAATTTGAAGCGGACGGTGCCAAACAGCGTTCTTAAGACAGGCTGTTTTTCTTTACTGGATGATAGGAGGAAGCGCTTGAACTCCCCTTGCGGCAGGATAAGTATCTGTCTGAACTGATTCACATCCACTTTCATGATGTCATGCACGGCCTGTCTACCTTCTGCGGGTTTTGCTGCCAGTAATTTCTTGTTAGCCGTGATATCATGCAGCTGAAACTTAGTGTCTGTCATCGTCTTGTTGCCCGGCTTTCTGTAGGGCAGCTGGCGCTCAGCTACATAGATCGCGTCGTTTATCTTGAAGGTAAACGTCACGCTGGCAATGTCATTGTCATCAGCAAACTGGCTGCGCAGCGCATTCTTGTCCCTGTCCTTAGTCGAGGCCTCACCGTACAATGCATAGGTCATCGCGTCAAACAGGATGGTTTTGCCTGACCCGGTCCGTCCGCTGATGAGAAAAAGCTGTTCTTCTTTCAGTTCATCAAAATGAACCGTTTCGTTGATAAAAGGGCCGAAGTTTTTCAGCTCCAGTTTAATAGGTTTCATCATTGACCTCCTTTAACAGACGCTCAAGTATCTGCTTCTGTTCAGCATTAACGCCACCTTCAGAGACAGCCCCGATAAACTGTTCAATGATTTCAAGGTCATCCCGTTTATCGACCTCCGCTTTGAACGCTGTTGCAGGTGCAGTATCCTCAATATAGCGCAGCTCCAGTACATAGGGAAAAACTGTCTTGAGGCGTGACATCGGATCCTTGATATGACGCATTCCACTCAGACGGAACTGATAGTAATCATCCTGCTTTAAAGCCAGTTCGTTATTCAGCACCTGGTCATAGCTGCTCTCAATCACGTGCATATCCCGGTACAGCTTAAGTGGCACAAAGACGCTGCGCACCTCGTCATCTACCGTCACCAGCCGGTAGCCTTTAGGCTGCTGCACTTCAGAAAAGGAATATTTCATCAGACTGCCACTGTAGAAGATGCGCTCGGACTGAATCGCAAAGGGATGATGAAGATGACCGAGTGCGACATAGTCGAAGTCATGGAAGACTTTCTCCGGCACGTATTCAACAGCACCGATAGATAAGGTGCGTTCAGAGTCACTTTCCTGTCCTCCCTGAATAAACAGATGACTGATTGCTATGGATTTTCGTTCGTGGTTCATGGTCCCTTTGATCTGCTCGACAATACGGCTGTAACTGTCACGATGGGACCGAATGTCGTCATCCTCAAAATAAAGGCGGGCCTCAGCGGGCTCCACATAAGGAATCAGATAGAAATCTATATTCTGATAGGTCACCGGCTGAAAGCTGTCCGCAATATGAGTGCCGAGATGGAACTGATGCTGCCTGAACCATTCCTTGCCGTAGCCGAGCCGCGCAGCACCGTCATGGTTCCCGCTGACCGCCAGTACAGGGAGATCTCTCTCAATATTGACTTTATGAATGAATGATTCAAAGACCTGGACCGCTTCTTTCGATGGCAGTGCACGGTCGTAGATATCCCCTGCAATGATTACAAGCTCTATGCTTTCTTTGTCTATCTCAGCAATCAGCTGGTCGAGCATAAAGATCTGATCTTCAAGCAGGGGATGCTGATTTAATGTTCTGCCGATATGTAAGTCAGCAATATGCATGATTTTCATGACTTCACCTCAATGCTATTATACACAAAAAAGACATGCCCTTTTCGGGTCATGTCCTAGGTAGATGAAAAATTGATCAGTCTTTTTTAAGCAGGATATTCTCAACGCGGTCAACGATTTTTGCGCTTTTAATCGTCACTGGGCGGCCTGCCTTAGTTTCAAAATACTGCTTATCAATAATCGTCTGCATCACATTTTCGACAGTCTGTGCATTCAGGTTCACTTTAGGATTGGCAACTGAAAATTGATAGCTTTTACCGAAATCCGTCAGGAAAGTCATCTGAAGTGTTTTCATTATGGTGTCCTCCTTTCTTTAATGGTCAGTTCTTTAGTTGACGACTTTCTGTTCTGTCAGTTCTGCAGTCACATAGGTCTCACCTGTCAGTTCGCTGATCAATCCTTGCAGCTCAAGTGCCTGTGAATTCGTCAGATCAAGTCTGACCTGATTGAAACGCCGTGTTTTCTTGGTCTCTCTGCCATTTTCATCGACTGATGCGACGAATGTCAGGACTAAAGTCAGTTCTTTTAACATCTCTTCACCTCCTTTCACCCTATATATCGAATGAAGAGGGAGAAATAGACACAGCTCCATTTATTTTCTATAATGAGGCTTGAGGTGAAAGATTTGAACGACACGTTTATGTATTTAATCTTCTTATGGACGCTTATTTTTATCGGTTTACTCGCAATCGGCGGCTTCTTCATGTTCCGGAAGTTCTTAAAGCGGATGCCAAAAGAAGACGGCAGAAGTGAACTGGACTGGCAGGATTATTATATCCGGCAGGCGCTGCCGCTCTGGCAGGAGGACAGCAGAGCCCTGCTCAATGAACTCGTCTCTCCTGTACCGGAACTCTTTCGGGATGTCGCTAAGGAAAGAATAGCAGGACGCATCTCAAAGATTGCGCTGGACGAGAAAGCAGAAAAAATTGAGCTCGATCATATGATGCGCGGCTATATTATTGCAACGCCTAAACGGGACCACGGCTTTATGAAGAAGAAGCTGAAGGAACTGAATATCGATTACAGCCCCTATATGAAATACTTTGAGTATGCAGATGATGAGAAGAAGAAGTTCTCCATCTTCGATCATTCAGAGCTGGCTCAAAAAAAATAAGACAGTCCATCAATGGACTGTCTTATTTATTTGCTGCTCGATTTTACGGTACTTCAGGTACATGGCAATACGCCAGGGTACGATCATGCTGAATGCCAGCAGGAAGAACATACCTGCGAGTTCGCCGGGATGAATCGTACTGCTGAGAAAGTATTTCATCACGGAGCGTATCACCAGCAGCGTGATCAATATCACCGGAAACAGTTTTGAGCGCTTCATATAGATCTGCTTACCTTTTACCTCAAAATTAGAAGTATAGATCAGGAACAAGGAAAAGAACATCCCGACGACCACCGCTTCCAGAATCTCCATCGGTGTCAGCCTGAAATAAGGAAAGATATACATTAAAGCGCCTGTCGCCATAAAAAATGGCGGTAAAATAATCTTCTTTACGTTGGTAGGATAGTTCTGGGCTTTCATTCTGACTACAATGACGATAAGCCCCATACAAACCGCTACAACCATCGACAAAATGACATACATATTAGATCCCCCAGCTGAATAGTCTAGTAATTTCAACCAACAGGTCGAAGAAAAGCAGTATCCCCATCACAATCATAATGACACCGCCGATTTTCATCAGTACTTGGCTGTAAGTGCGAATGAACTTCAGCTTCGTAATGAAAAATGTCAGCAGGAAGAACGGAATGCAGAAACCAAGGACATAGAGAATCATATAAAACAGAGCAAGTGATTGATTCGAGAGAGCAAGCGAAATAATAGAGCCTACTATCGGTCCCATACACGGCGTCCAGCCGGCCGCAAATGCGATACCGATTACAAGAGAACCGATGTAACCTGACGGCCGGTTCTTGAAGTTGAACTTCCTGTCTGTCATCAGGAAGTCCGGTGTAAAGATGCCAAGCGTGATGAGTCCGAACACAATCATCAACAGACCGCCGACCATGCGTATCGTATCATCATAAGTCTGCAGCAATGTACTGACAAAACCTATTCCTATTCCAAATGAAATATAGACGATTGAAAAGCCGAGGAGGAATAACAGCGTATGCAGGATTGCCTTACGATTAATCTGCCCCTCCTGCAGATCATTGAACGATACTCCAGTTATATACGATAAAAATGCCGGATAGATCGGCAGTACACATGGTGAAATAAAGCTTAAAATACCTGCGCCGAACGCAAGCGCCATTGTCACATCACCCATTTAATCACCCCATTCTTTTCTATATTAGCAAAGAGACAGAGAGGATGAGCCATGATATTTTGAACACTTGATGACAAAAAAGCTCCTATCCAGCCAGGACAGGAACTCATCATTATTTCAGATTCTGATTCATGTTTTTGTTCATCATAGACATCATCTGATTGATTTTCTTCTGTGATGGTTTCTGACCCATCTGCATCATCATCATGCGTAACATTTCTTCGTTTATCGGCGGGTTCTTTTTAAGATAATCCATCATATATTGACGTGCGAAATAAAAACCAGCGGCTGCTCCAGCGGCTGCTGCAAGAATAATTAATAAAATCCAGATCCAAGTTGCCATTCTTTCACCCACTTTCTCATTCCTATCAAATTTTACTAAAATACAGCTCATTTTTCAACCATAAAAAAACTACCGGTCACCCGGTAGCTCTCTTAAAAATGACTCAGAATTTCCTTGACCACATTTTCTTTCGTAAAGCCGTATTTCTCCATGACGATGTCTCCAGGGGCACTGGCACCGAAGCGGTCAATACCAATGACCAGACCATCCAGACCGACATATTTATACCAGCCGTCTGTCGCGCCCATCTCAATCGCCACCCGTTTAGTCAGATTGCGTGGCAGAACCTGTGCTCGGTAGTCAGCGTCCTGCTGATCGAACATATTCAGGTTCGGCATAGAGACGACCTGAACCCCTTTACCTTGTGCTTCAAGCTGCTTTCCTGCCTCTAAAGCAAGCGAGACTTCTGAACCTGTCGCAATGATCAAGTATTCAGGTGTCTCAGACTGGTAGACGATGTAACCGCCTCGGCGCACCCCTTCTTCAAGGACCGATTCTTCTACATCGAGTACAGGCAGATTCTGACGAGTCAGCACCAATGCCGTCGGATCTTTCTTCGATTCCATCGCCACCTGCCATGCAACCCGCGTTTCGTTACCATCAGCCGGACGGAACAGATTCAGATACGGCATCGCCCGCAGACCAGCCAGCTGTTCAATCGGTTCATGGGTAGGACCATCTTCACCGACAGCGATTGAATCATGGGTGAAGACATAAGTGGACGGCACACCCATTAACGCAGCTAAACGCAGCGCAGGTTTCAGGTAGTCACTGAAGACAAAGAATGTTGCACCGTAAGGTTTGACCCCGCCATGGGCAGCCATACCATTAATCATCGCTGCCATCGCAAATTCTCTGACCCCGAACCAGATATTACGTCCTTCAGGTGTATCAGCAGAGAAATCCGCCTCTTCCTTGATATTTGATTTATTAGAAGAAGCTAAGTCAGCAGAACCACCGAATAACTGCGGTACAGACTGAGATAATGCCTGAAGCACCTGACCGGAAGTACTCCGCGTTGCATCTGATGTCCCTACTTCAAATTTCGGCAGTGCAGCGGCATAATCTTCCGCGAGACGGTTCTCTATCGCTGCATCCAGCTCCTCACCGAGTTCAGGTAAAGCTTCTTTATATGCCTTGAATGCCTCATGCCAGGCAGCTTCTTTGTCATTCGCACGTTTCAGCATCGTATCCCGGAAGATTTCATAGACTTCTTCAGGTACGTTGAATGTCTGTTCCGGATCCAGGCCGTAGT
The DNA here is from genome assembly GCF_030376725.1 of Macrococcus bovicus. NCBI lineage: Bacteria > Bacillati > Bacillota > Bacilli > Caryophanales > Staphylococcaceae > Macrococcus > Macrococcus bovicus. The sequence goes on along the minus strand of NZ_CP128470.1, from coordinate 1,010,426 downwards.
TTTCAAAAACAAGCTTACGTTCGTCAGCGCCTAACGGAGAACCGTGGACCCCATTCGTGCCCTGCTTGTTCGGTGAACCATAACCGATCACGGTTTTAACTTCAATGATAGTCGGACGGTCAGCCTGTTTAGCCTGATTGATGGCTGCATCAATCGCACTCACATCATTGCCGTCTTCCACTAAGATATGCTGCCAGCCGTATGCTTCAAATCGGCCTTTAATCTGTTCTGAGAAGGCTTTATCCAAGTCACCATCCAAGGAGATGTCATTAGAATCATATAAAGCAATCAGTTTATTTAATTTCAAATGCCCCGCAAGTGAAGCCGCTTCGTGCGAGATACCTTCCATCAGGTCCCCGTCAGACACAAGGACATAAGTAAAGTGATCAATGATATCATGACCCTCTTTATTGAACTTAGCAGCTAGATGCTTTTCGGCCATGGCCATACCGACACTCATCGCAAACCCTTGTCCGAGCGGTCCGGTTGTAATGTCCACCCCGTCTGTATGATTAAATTCCGGATGGCCCGGTGTCTTAGATTCCCACTGACGGAAATTCTTCAGTTCCTCAAGTTCAAGCGCACCTGAAACATGCAGCAGTGAATAAAGAAGCGCTGAGCCATGGCCCGCTGACAGAACAAAGCGGTCGCGGTCAAAGAAATATTTTGAGCTCGGATTAAATCTCAGATGCTTGGTCCACAGCGTATAAGCCATCGGTGCTGCACCCATCGGCAAGCCGGGATGGCCTGAGTTCGCCTTTTCAATCTGGTCAATACTTAACGCGCGTAATGTATCAATTGCTAACTGATCGTTTGTCATCATCATTCCCCTATTCTTCTCTGATATTATTCTGACGCTGAATTTCTTTTACTTTGTCCGGTGTCACATCATTGCCTTCCGGATCGATGATTTTAGTGTTTTCAATGGTCTTTTTAAAGCTGTTCCGGAAGTTGGCCAGATATTCAGCCCGCAGGCCAGTCTGTTCCTTTCCTTCTTCGTCGGTTAAACCTGATTCCTTCTTTTTCTGTGAGAGTTCATTCAGTCTTTTAATTTTGTGTTCTTCTAACATAAACCTCATCCTTTCACTAATTAAGATATCAAAATTTATAGCCCAATGCTATCAGGAGTGCTTTTTCAGCACAAAAAAACGCCTGACTCCTGTCAGACGTTAAAATTACCGGACGATGCCCAGCACTTCGCCGTTCATGGTGGCGGAATGTGTGTTCGCAGTCGCTTGAACTTGAGGCTGGCCTCCTTCATGTGTCAGAGGTTTTTCGTAAAGGGCGTTAGATTGTGCCATATATATGATTCCGAACGTTGCCATCATTAAAAAGAAGAAGAAATACGCTAAAAATTCCTTAGAAATTCTAATAATCATGTGATTTTCCTCCAGAACATTTGTTTGTATTCCTACAATAACAGAACACGTGTTCGTTGTCAACAGAAATACGAACAAACGTTTGTGACACCCGAACAAGTATGCTATAATACACATAGAAAGTACACTAAGGAGTGTTCTCATGAAAGAATTAACTAAACGACAACAAGAAATTTATGAATATTTACAACATATTGTTTCAACTAAAGGTTATCCACCAAGTGTCAGAGAGATCGGGGAAGCAGTGGGTCTCGCCTCCAGTTCTACCGTTCACGGCCATCTCTCACGGCTAGAGGAAAAAGGGTATATCAAGCGTGACCCGACTAAACCGCGTGCCATTGAAATCGTCAATTCCACGCCAGCATCTGCATTTTTAGATGAGACGATCATGGTGCCGGTCGTCGGTAAAGTCACGGCTGGTTTGCCGATTACGGCTGTTGAGAATGTTGAGCAGTACTTCCCGCTGCCTTCCCACTTTACATCGAGTCATAATAGTGACGTCTTCATTCTGGAGGTCATCGGAGAAAGTATGATTGAAGCGGGTATTCTGGACGGGGATAAAGTCATCGTGCGCCGTCAGTCGATTGCAGAGAACGGGGATATCATTGTGGCGATGACTGAAGAGGATGAAGCCACCGTCAAACGCTTCTACAAGGAAAGTAACCGTTACCGCTTGCAGCCGGAAAATGCGACGATGGAACCGATCTACTTGAATAAAGTGACAGTACTCGGTAAAGTAGTCGGTCTTTTCCGTGAATTTTAAAATAGGTCACGCTGTTCAGCGTGACCTATTTACGTCCAAGTATTTCTTTGACTTGCTCTAAGATGTCTTTAGTTTCAGTTTTGTCTTGATTCATTGCCATTCCTCTTTTCTAGATTCTGGTTACCCGCTAATGAATATGGATAAACAAACATATTTCATAAAATTACGGGTATGAACAATGTAAATACATCTAAAGGAGAATGATTATGGCTATTGACTATAACTGGGTAAAATCTGAACGTCAGCAAGTACTGGATAAAGTAAAAAACTTAAGTGAATCAGAATTCGCCTTCAACTTCGGTTTCGGGGAAGGCAGTATCAAGAAATCTCTTCTGGCTATCGCCAATCTTTATCAGCCCTCACTCAGCAATAAAGACGGCTTTACCTCATCGCTCGAAAACTATCGGGACAACGAACAGACGCTTAACTTTGCGGATGTGCAGCATTATTTCAATGCGATAGATGCGCATGTGGATGCAGATCATCCTTCAACGGCACAATCAATCGGTGAGGAGTTCCGTCGTCTGGGGCATATCGATACGATGCTGCATATCATCGATCAGGAAGATCACCGGATTGCAGAGCGTACAAGCAGCCGTCAGAAAGTGACAGAACGACTCAATATGACGATTACCCGTCTCTAACAATAAAACCGATGGAAATGTCCATCGGTTTTTTAATGCAGATTGACAAGTGGCACACTTGACTTGATCACTTGGTTCGAAATAATGATCTGTTTGAGTTCATCTGCGATATCCAGTTGGTCAAGATGATCGAATGACAGCCAGACATAAGGTTTCTTTACCTTGAATTCGTCATGGTTCCGCACATTAAAGACGAACGAGGTGGCATTGACGGTTGAAGCTGAGAAAAAGGTCTTCAGCAGCTTCTTGTCTTCCACTACAAACAGAATGCCTCCTACTTTCAGCTGTTTATGCAGACTTGCAGCAAAATTATTGGCACTCTGCTGAATCGATTGATTGCTTCTCTTCACTACAGATGGCAGTTTCATCTGTTTATTGCCAATGTCCTCTACTAAAATACTCTCTTCTGTCGTGATAAGTAATGATGAAAAAATTCTCTCTTTAGCCATATATTCTCCTAATTCTCAGTGATAAAATTTTCTGTATAATACGGAGCATTCTTCTCGTTAAAGGCAACCCCCGTCCCTACTTCACGGAAACGTCGGTTCAGTATATTCTGTCTATGCCCCTTTGAATTCATCAGCCCGTGATGCGCTTCTATGGACGAGACCTGTCCATAGGCGATATTCTCTCCTGCTGTCGTATATGGCAGGCCGTCCTGTGTCATCCGGTCAAAGGGTGACTGTCCCTGCAGATTCGTATGACTGAAGAAGTGATGGTCAGCCATATCTTCTGAATGCCGCCGTGCAGTTCCACTTATTTTATCATTAAATTTCAGCGCTGATAACCCTCGTTTCACACGCGAGGCATTGATCAGCTCAAAATCCAGCTGTTCATTGCTTCTTGCGAGCTGTGCAGATGGCGTCCCGTAAAACTGATGCTTCTGATTGAAATAGGCTGCAGACATCAGCATAAGTGCATCCACACGTCGATTAAACTGGTCATAATAAAATGTTGACCTTATGTCGGCTGATTGATACCTGAAGACATGCTCATCGCTGAACCTGACGCGGTAACTTGAACCCGCTTCTACCGCTAACGGTGTCCCTTTCAGTTTTATGAGCTCTGCGGGAGACATGGCAGTCAGCACACCCTGACTGTCCAGATAGCGCGGATCATTGGAGTAGAGTGCGGCTACACGGTTGTGCAGGTACCCAATCATGACAAAGTGCCGGTACTGCTGATGATAGAGGGTCCATTTTCCGTAAGGGTTGCTCAGTACGCGTTGTTCCTTCCCCAGCAGATGGTCCACCTGTTCTTTAGTCATATTCATCCTGATCTGTCCGACTGTTAATGCCTCTGTCCTGTCAGGTTGTTTCGGCTCTGTCATCTGTCTCAGGCTGTCTTTTACGGTTAAAGTCAGCCGGTCGGGCAATGTCGAAAAGTTGACCGGTACCAAGAAGAGCAACAGGGCCAGCAAGCAGAATATTAGAAGTTTTTTCATGACCTCACTCCAGAAATAAATAAGATTATATCATAGTCGGTCACAAAATAAAAAACATGACCGAAGTCATGTTCTTAGCGATCTGTATCACCATTGAATATTGAGTTCTTAACAATGACATAATTGACTTTACGGATGGATTCCAGATCTTTACCGCCCGCATAGGAAATAGATGACTGCAGGTCCTGCTGCATCTCGATCAGTGTGTCCTGTAATGAACCTTTATGCTCGACGAACATTTTTTTGCCTTCAACATTCTTTTTCTCACCCTTCTGGTATTCAGAAGCGCTGCCGAAGTATTCTTTGTATAATTTTCCGTCAAGTTCCACAGTCTCACCAGGTGACTCTTCATGAGCTGCAAAGAGTGAACCGACCATGATCATGGAAGCACCGAAGCGGATTGATTTTGCGATATCGCCATGTGTCCGGATGCCACCGTCAGCGATGATCGGTTTACGGGCTGCCTTCGCACATTGTTTGACCGCTGCTAACTGCCAGCCGCCTGTCCCGAATCCAGTCTTGATCTTGGTAATGCAGACACGCCCCGGTCCAATTCCGACCTTCGTCGCGTCAGCGCCAGCATTCTCCAGTTCACGTACAGCTTCTGGTGTACCGACGTTCCCTGCGATCAGGAAAGTGCCCGGCAGATGCTTTTTAATATGTCTGATCATATTGATGACTTGATCGGAATGACCGTGCGCGATATCAATCGTCGTATATTCAGGAACGAGTCCTTCTGCTGCCAGCTGTTCGACAAAACGGTATTCACCTTCTTTGACACCGACAGAAATAGAGGCGAAAAGCCCTTTTTCCTGCATGCGTCTGATAAATGGGATACGTGCCGCTTCATCAAAACGGTGCATGATATAGAAATAATCATGCTGTGCAAACCATTCTGCCAGCTCTTCATTCATCACAGTCTGCATATTGGCAGGTACAACAGGAATCTTAAAGGTTTTAGGTCCAAATTCTATGGAAGTATCACATTCACTTCTGCTAGTTACGATACATTTGTTCGGAATCAATTGGATATCTTCATAATCAAATACTTCTTCCATTGTTACCCCTCTTTTCAAATACGAACTTTTATTAGACTTTCCATTAAATAATTCGTCCATAGGGTAATTTACAGGTTAATCAGCGATTTGTAAAGTAAAAAAATCAGTAATTTACCATTTTAATGATTTAAAGCTTGATCCAGAGCAGTAATATTCTCTTTCATAAGAGATTGGTAAGTCACATCTTTGTTCTTCGCATCCTCATCTGTCAGTACCGACATATTGTGAAACTTAAGTGCCTCCGTGTTTGTCTTAGCCTTGATGACATCGGTAATCTTGGAAGGAATGTTCTGTTCATATAAAATATAAGGAATCTTCAGCTCATTGATATCATTGATCATCGTGACAATCTCCTGTTGCGAAGGTTCTTCATTGTTCATCCCTGAAACACCTTTTTCAGTAAAGTGATAACGATTAGCTAAATAGCCGATGGACTCATGGGAGATATAAATCGTGTCCCTTCTAGGGTGCTGAGTGATTTTTTTCAGTTGAGCGTCAATGTCCGAAATATCTTTGACCAGTTTCTGATAGTTCTGGTTATAGTCCGCCTTGTTGTCAGGATCAAGCTTGATCAGACGATTTTTGATTTCTTCTGCAAAGGCCTTATTCATGACAGGATCCAGCCAGACATGGGGATCATGAGCGGTTTCCACTTCTTCGTGTTCATGCTCATCGTGATCATGATGATGTTCGAGCAGCTGCTTTTCAGCGAGATTCGCTGCGACCGCTAACGTGTTGCTGCCATTGACCGCTTTGTTCATTTTGGCTGCGACCGGGTCAAGTTCATCACTGGAATAGATGAAGAGATCACCCTTCGCGATATTTAAAGTATCCTGCTGCGTCGGTTCGAACGTATGGATATCAGTGCCATTCGGATAGATACTCTTGACATCTACATGGCTGCCGCCTATCTGTTCGGTCATTGATTTAAATGGAAAGACGGTGGTATAGACCTTTAATTGTTCTTCATGAGGGCTGTCATTCTGGCCGCATGCACCCAGCACAAGAGTGCCCATTAATAATAGTTTTGTAAGTCTTTTCATATTTACATCTCCTAATCGTAATCATTTCGATATATATACTAGCCTCCTTTTAGCAAGAATGCAAGGGCGATAACATATTTTATTTCGCTTTAACGCGTTTAAGTTTTTAAGCGTTAAAACTTTTGCTTGATAAATCGTCTCTAACATTATACAATTTGAAACATAGTTGAAAGAAGGAAGTGAATGGAATGGAACAGAAACAAATGGATAGAGATTTAAAAACCCGCCATATTTCAATGATTGCCATTGGCGGATCAATCGGTACCGGCCTCTTTATGGCGAGCGGCGCCATTGTCAGCCAGGCAGGTCCTGGAGGTGCATTGATCGCCTACATGCTGATCGGTATCATGATTTATTTCTTGATGACCTCTCTCGGAGAACTCGCTACTTTTTATCCTGTCTCAGGTTCTTTCAGTGCATATGCGCAGCGGTTTATCGATCCAGCTGCCGGCTTCACTGTCGGTTGGATGTACTGGATCATCTGGTCACTGGTAGCAAGTATAGATATCATCACAGCAGCGAAAGTCCTGTCATACTGGGATACATTCAGTGGCGTCAGCTCACTCGTCTGGTGTTTTGTCTTTTTAGCCCTGTTATTCCTGCTGAACGCCTTCTCCGTTAAATCATTCGGTGAGGCAGAATACTGGTTCTCATTTGTTAAAGTATTGACGATTATTCTCTTCCTGATCATGGGTGTCCTGATGATATTCGGTATCATCGGCGGAGAGCCGGTAGGTCTAAAGAACTTTACAGTCGGCGATGCACCGTTTGTCAACGGGACGCTTGGATTACTGGGCGTTCTGGTCGTTGCGGGCTTCTCGTTTGGCGGCACTGAAGTCGTCGCAGTGACGGCTGGGGAATCAGACAATCCACAGGAATCGATGCCTAAAGCGATCAAGCAAGTCTTCTGGCGTATCCTGATCTTCTACATCGGTTCGATTTTCGTTATCGGCGCCCTTCTTCCTTATACGGACCCGAGACTCCTAAACGAGGCATCTGATGTTGCCATGAGTCCGTTCACGCTGATATTCGAGAAAATCGGTATTTTATTTGCGGCATCTATCATGAACGCAGTCATCTTGACCGCCGTGCTTTCTGCCGGTAACTCCGGGCTGTATGCGACGAGCCGTCTGCTTTATTCTCTCAGTCAGGACAAACAGGCACCTGCTTTTCTCGGCAGACTGAATAAACGCAATATGCCGTTTAACGCGCTGCTGTTAACCACAGCCTTAATCATCATGACCATCATCTATGCACATATCGACATGGGCGGCTATTCCAAACTGCTGAACATGCTGGGTACGCTCGTGCTCATCGTCTGGGCTATCAGTGTCCTCAGTCACTTCAGACTGCGTGCTGCCATTAAGGCGCAGCATAAAGATATCAATGGGCTGCTCAGTTACCAAGCACCGCTTCATCCTTTGGGCGATATCGTGGTCATCGGCACTGTGCTATTCCTGCTGATCGGTCAGTCATCCGCTGATATCATGGCGCTCAACTGGCCGAAACTGGTTGAGTCAGTCCTCCCGATTCTTATTGCGGTCGGCTCATATCTCATCTATAAAACGGTGCGTAAAACAAAAGTGATTCCGCTTCATGAAATTGACCTCTCTAAACATCATATGAATCAATAAAAGCAGGGAACTGATGTCAGTTCCCTGCTTTTCAGTTATAATAAAGAAAACGCTAACAAGGAGGATTCCTATGGCTATCGGACAGATTAATATTTTTGATGACGTGATGAAGGAGAATGAGACGTTTGTTATTGTTGTTCAAGGTGTCTACAACAAGAAGGGCCAGCTGATCAAGAAGATTCTGAGGGAATACCCGAGCCTTGATCATACAGCGATGAAACGTCTTTTTGAGCATCTTAAGGACCAGTACTTAAATGAACCGTTCGACACCGATCAGGCATTTTTTGATATCACCGTCTATACGAATGAAGATTATGCTGCTGATCACATTTATGCGCATACAAAACGTCATCGTCATCCTGGTGACGAATGGACCCATACGAGTAAATAAGAGGCCATGGCCTCTTATTTTCTTTATAGAATGATGGTTGCCTCTTTTTCTTCAATCATTTCAACAATCTGATTATGTTCATTCAGGACAGCGACTTTAGGATGATGTAGACGCGCTTCTTCAGTCGTTAACTGGACATAATTCATGATGATGACAATATCGCCTACTTGAACGAGCCTTGCTGCAGCACCGTTCAGACAGATGACACCACTGCCTCTTTCTCCAGCTATCACATAGGTTTCAAGGCGGGCACCGTTATTGTTATTAACGATAGCGACCTTTTCATTCGGCAAGATATCCACTGCATCAAGTATATCTGCATCTATTGTGATGCTGCCGACATAGTTCAGATCTGCCTGTGTTACTCTTGCACGGTGGATTTTACCATGCATCATCGTTCTGTTCATTCTGATTCTCCTATTATTATATTGTCTATTAAACGTGCGTGACTGAATTTAACTGCAAGAGATATAAAACACTGTCCGTCAATCTTCTCGGTCTCTGTCAGTTCAGGGTACCGGTAGACAGCTACTTCATCTACAATGCCGTTAGTGTGTTCATTCAAGTAACTTTCGATGGCTGCTTCAATTACTTTTGAATCTCTTGTACCTTCAGTGATTAGCTGTCGGGCCATTTCAAGACTTTCTGACAGATGAGCCGCTTCCTGCCGTTCGGTATCTGTCAGATAGACATTCCGTGAGCTTTTAGCTAATCCGTCCTTCTCCCGGATAATCTCTACACCGACAATTTCTATATCATGATTGAAGTCTCTGACCATCGCTTCAATGATAGCAAGCTGCTGGGCATCCTTCCTGCCGAAGTAAGCAGCAGAAGGTCTAACTATATTGAAAAGTTTATTGACCACTGTGACCACACCGTCAAAATGGCCCGGACGTTTTGCACCTTCCAGGACATCGGCTAAAGCGCCTACATGCAGCGTGACCGCTGCCGGCTCTGGATACATCTCCTCGGCTTCGGGATGAAAAAGATAATCGATGCCAGCAGATTCTGCAACAGCGAGATCCAGGTCCAGCTGTCTCGGATAAGCATCATAATCCTCATTCGGTCCGAACTGCAGTGGATTAACGAAGACACTGATCACAACGATATCATTTTCATGACGCGCCTTTTTCATCAGTGCCTCATGACCTTCATGCAGAGCGCCCATCGTCGGCACAAAACCAATTGAACGCCCCTGCGCTCTGAGTCGACGACTGATGGCAGTCATGTCTTTAACTGTTCTAATTATTTCAGTCATTATTCTTCTCCATTATCTGTACTTTGTAAATATATTCTTCACTCGGAAATCTTTCTGCTCTTACTTCCTCATGGTAAGTCTTTAATGCCTCAATACCTGGTCGGAAGTCTCCGTATATCTTGACAAATTTCGGCTTGCGTTCTGTACCATACTGCAGAACATCATGATAGACCAATACTTGACCATCCGTCTCTACTCCTGCCCCTATGCCAATCACTGGAATCTTCAGTCGTTCAGCGATATGAGCGGCGAGATCACTTGGTATCGCCTCTAAAACCAGCATTACAGCACCTGCACGCTCAACGGCCAGGGCATCCTGAATCAACTGCTCTGCTGCTTCTTTCGACTTCCCATGCACACTGTAGCCCGTGATGCCGACACTCTGCGGCGTCAGACCAAGATGAGAAACGACCGGTATGCCAATCAGCCTGCATTTCTCAATCAATTCCAGATGAGCGCCTTCTATCTTGATGGCCTCTGCCTTTGTCTCACTGTATAATGTGATGGCACACTTCATATCCTGTTCATCACTGATACCGACACTACCAAATGGCATGTCGACTACCATATAGGTATCAGGTGCACCTCGCCTTGCAGCTTTAGCGTGATGGATCATATCATCAAGTGTGACATAGACTGTACTGTCATAGCCGAGTACTGTCATCCCTAGACTGTCTCCGACTAGGATAATATCAATGCCCGCTTCCTCTACTTGTCTTGCACTCGGATAATCATAAGCTGTCATCATAGAGATTTTGATACTCTCTTGTTTCATTGTCATTAAATCTTTCAATTTTTTCAATATGACCACTTCCTTCTCACATGGATAATTTATTATAATCAAGTATAAGTGAAAAGACTATAACCATAAGGAGCTTATTATGACTAATTTCGCAGTCATCGGTAATGGCGCTGTCGGCAGTGTCATTGCACACGAGCTGAAAAGTGCCGGCAAAAATGTCCGTCTTTTTGGTCGCCAGGAACAGCAGATCATCCTCTCACTGCCGCAGCAGGTGAAACTGAATGTGACGTCACTCGTCGTCAACCAGGAGAAGTTTGACTACATTTTTGTAGCTGTCAAAGCAACTCGTATCGCTGAAATCAAAAGCGCGTTAAACAAAATGTGTCATGACCATACAGTCATCATCGTCTGTCAGAATGGTATCGGCCAGCTCTCTCAGTTCGATATGGCGTCCTCTTTCCAGGCTGCCGTCTATATCAGCGGAGAGAAAAACGGGCTACGAGTCAAGCATTTCCGTGACAAGAAACTGGTTCTGCCAGACCATCCGCTGATGCGCCAGCTTAAGCAGGCCCTCAGTGATACAGCACTTGTCATTGAGATCAGTTCCAGCCAGCTGACGATTATCTGGTATAAGATGCTCGTCAATCTGGGTATCAATACGGTGACTGCCCTGTCCAAGAATACCGCTCAGATCCTGGAATTATCACAGGTAAGAGATTTAGTGCAGACATTGCTGGAGGAAGGCATATTAATAGCCAATACCCACGGTGAATCATTCACACATGAGGTTGTTGATGAGATCATGGCTATCTACGACGGCTATCCGCCTGAAATGGGCACTAGTATGTACTATGACATGCTGGAGGGCCGCCAGCTGGAATATGACTTTATCCAGGGTGAATTCTACAGGCTGGCGCGTCTTTATCATCTGACGACACCAGTACTGGATACTTGCTGTACGCTCTTATCGGCCTATCAATATAAAAAACACTAGAATTCTCTAGTGTTTTAATATATATCGGTCAATGATATCTGCAATACCATCATGATTATGGTCGCCTGTGACAACATCTGCAATCTGCTTGATGCTGTCCTTGGCATTGCCCATCGCGACGCCAAGCCCTGCAAACTCCAGCATATCCTTATCATTATCACTGTCTCCGAAAGCCATGACTTCGTGCGGTTGTATGCCCTGTGATTCAGCAAATGCATTCAATGCCACACCTTTAGAAACACCCATAGCCATAAACTCAAGGAAGAAGGGTTTAGAAGTCGTCGCATGAATATCGTCATTAAGACGACCATCAAGCTCACGGTCAGCAGCCGCAATCCTCTCCTCAAAATCCACCGCCATTGCTTTTGGTACATTGCCTTGTACATAATCCTTTAAGTTCTGAACCTCTTTCATCGGCAGACCGGTCAACTCATGCTCTACATTCATATAAGGATGGTGACCTTCATAGACAATTGTGTCATCCATATAGGTCAGAATAAAGAAGCCATGCTTTTTGCAGTAATCATAGACCGCGTCGAACTGAGACTTCGAAAGAGGTTTCTCCTTAACAACGGTCATATCCTTCATCCGGGTCAGAACAGCGCCGTTAAAGCTCAGAATAAATGATTCTCGTTTATCAAGCTCCAGTTCCTTCGCGGCTTTCGTCATACCTGAAGTCGGCCGGCCCGATGCCAGCATGACTTTGACACCTGCAGCCTGCGCTTGGATCAGCGCCTCTCTGGTCCGGTCAGAAATCACATTTTCTGAAGTCATCAGTGTGTCATCCATATCCAGTGCAATCAGTTTATACATTATGTCACTCCTAGGGTTTTACCTTATCTTAGCACAGATGGCCCCGGTTGTATCAACCGAGACGGCCCTGACAATACAATGCGGCAGCGCAGCAGTCAATAATGCTCCCAGCTCCGGAGAGTCAGGTCTACCCATTACAAACAGCGTAGAACCTGCACCACTGATAAAGAGGCTGCCTTTATCCTGCACCACGCTTTTGACGGCCTGATAATCCTGGATCAGTGCGGCACGATAAGGTTCATGGAAGCGGTCCTGCATTATCAGCTGCCCTGCCAGCTGATAATCTTTCCCGGCAAGGGCGGCGACCAGGACATTGGAGATGGCACTTGCCTCTACCGCTTCAGCGAACGGAAGCGTGCGCGGCAGTGCCTGTCTTGCCTCATCTGTCTTCAGTTCGTAGGGCGGTATAACAAGGTAGAGCGGCCACTCTATGGCAGGCAGTGTCATGTAGCGGCATGTCTCACGGTCATAACAGCCGGCAATGACACCCCCTACTAATGACGGAACGACATTGTCAGGATGTCCCTCTTCCTCTGTAAGAATATCAACCAGCGTCTGCCTGCTTAGATTCAGCCGGCCGTAATGATTGACCAGAAGGAGGCTGGCGATCAGAGCCGTGCCAGAGCTGCCGAGGCCACGCGCCAGAGGAATCTCTGACGTCATCTTGACATGCAGACAGAACGGCTCCACGTTCAGCATGCGACAGAACTGAGTGACCTGCCGGGCGATAAAATGGGTCTCATCTATTGGTAATGAGACCAGTTTGTCCCCATGATGTTCAAAGTGCCAGTGCTCTGCTCGCTCAGCTGTGATATCGAGATAGAGGTTGAGTGCCATTCCTAACGAATCAAATCCAGGTCCGAGGTTCGCAGTCGATGCAGGCACACGTATCCGGATCATGATAACTGTCCTTCTATAAAGCGGATAATCGCTTCTTCGTCGTTCTCCAGGACAGCAGGGACTCGCTCGACCTGATGGATTGCAGTCTGAGGATCTTTCAGGCCGTTTCCTGTCAGCACCGCTACGACTTTCTGACCGCCTGCAAGTTTACCTTGTTCATGAAGTTTAAGAAGGCCGGCGATAGATGCATTACTCGCAGGCTCTGCAAAAACACCTTCTTTTGTTGTCATCAGCTGGTAGGCAGCTAATATCTCGTCATCCGTCACACTGTCGATCAGCCCTTCAGATGAATCACGCGCTTCAACAGCACGCTGCCAGCTTGCTGGGTTACCGATACGGATCGCTGTTGCTACTGTCTCCGGCTGTGCGATGACTTTATTCTGCACAATAGGTGATGCCCCCTCTGCCTGAAAGCCGTACATTTTCGGCAGCGCAGACCCTTTCTGCTCATGATATTCATTAAATCCTTGCCAGTAGGCCGTGATATTGCCGGCGTTACCGACTGGAATGGCCAGCACATCCGGTGCGCTGCCGAGCTGGTCGACAATCTCGAATGCCGCCGTCTTCTGACCCTCAATGCGGTAAGGATTGACTGAATTGACGAGCTCAATATCCTCACTCTTGTCCGCAACTCTACGCACAATATTCAGCGCTTCATCAAAGTTCCCTTTTATAGAGACAATATCGGCCCCGTATATCATCGCCTGCGCCAGTTTACCGAGTGCTATCTTGCCTTCAGGAATAACGACTATCGTCTTCAGGCCAGCTCGTGCAGCATATGCAGCGGCAGCGGCAGACGTATTGCCGGTAGAGGCGCAGATGACAACCTTGCGCCCTGCCTCCTTGGCTTTAGCTACAGCCATGACCATGCCGCGGTCCTTGAATGAACCCGTCGGATTGGCCCCCTCGTACTTCGCATACAGCTCAATATTCAGCTGTTCAGATAAATAAGGCAGATGAATCAGCGGGGTATTGCCCTCATTCAGCGTCAGTAACGGTGTTTTTTCTGTAACTGGAAGAAATTCCTTATATGCGTGTAATAACCCTTGCCATCTCATTATTCTGCACCTTCAATCTGATAAATTTTCAACTCCGGCTGATTCAGCTGCTTCAGTTCAGCCTCATTCACTTCGTAGGCATAATGGTCCTCGTACTGAGCGCATGGTCCGGACAGTCCAATCTTCTGCTTGCTGATGACCACATAACGTCTACCGGGTTGCTGCTGACATTTACCGAGCGTAAAATGCGGCGGCAGTGTATGTTTCTTCGTCTCCAGCTGACTGATCACATACATGAGGTCACTGACTACAGCACTGCCCGTCGCAAGGCTCCCTGCCCCGCGTCCATAGAACATCGTATCGCCTACAGCATCCCCGTCGACATAGATCGCATTATATTCATTTTCAACATGCGCGAGCTGATGCTTGTCGCTCAGCAGACACGGCTTAACAGAGGCCTGGACATGTCCACCGTCATACGAGGCCTGTCCTATCAGTTTAATCCGGTAACCGAGTGCTTGAGCGAGCTTGATATCTCTGAGACTGACGTCACGTATGCCTGTGACGTCACAGTCCTCTAACTGGATAAATGCGTTGAAGGCGAGATAACTCGTAATCACCACTTTACGCTGTGCATCGATACCGTCGACATCAGCTGTCGGATCCGCTTCAGCAAAACCTCTTTCAGTTGCAAGCTGCAGCGCTTCTTCAAATGACAGATTATCGTGCGTCATTTTGCTTAGAATAAAGTTAGACGTCCCATTAAAGATGCCCATAAAATGATGGATGGCATTCGCATTCAGGCCGTTGTTGATGGCATTAACAATCGGGATGCCTCCCGCCACGCTTGCTTCATATTTCAAAGCGGCTTGCCGTTCAGCCGCCAAGGTCTCAAGCTCCTCCAGGTGCGCGGCCAGCATATCCTTGTTAGCGGTCACAACATGGACGCCCCTGTTCAGGAAATGACGGATATAGGAAATAGTCGGTTCTATACCGCCCATGACCTCAATTACTATATCAAGATCATCGGCCAGGATATCATCAATATTATCTGTCAGATGATAAGGAGACAGGTCCACCTCACGTTGCTTATTGACATTCTTCACATAGATATGCTTAATATTCAGTTCTGTCTGCATGCAGTCCTTCAGTTGCTGCTGATTCTGCTCCAATATTCTGATGACACCACTGCCGACTGTACCCATTCCTAATATCGCTATATTAATCATCACAAAACTCCTTTGTACTTTCAGTAAAAACAATTGTCCACTTGTAATGGATTGTTAGTTATAGTATAACTGAAACTATAGACTAATCAAGTGGAAAGAAGGTTTCACATGAAAATATGTAAATTCGGCGGCTCTTCTGTCAGCAGTGCAGAGCAGATTAAAAAGATTTTGAATATCGTCAACCAAGACCCTGACAGGAATATCATCATCGTGTCAGCGCCAGGTAAAAGAAATGACAAAGACACGAAAGTGACTGACCTGCTGATCCAGATCTATCAGGCAGTAATGGCGGGCCGAGACTGCTCAAGTCAGCTGGAAGCGGTGATAGAACGGTTTGAGGAAATTGAGGAAGAACTTAAGCTCAGACACTCTATCAAGTATCAGATAAGGACAGAACTGACTCACATCATCGTCTCGCTTCGTGACAGGCCTCTCTACCTTCTGGATGCGCTCAAATCATGCGGAGAAAATTTTAATGCACAGCTCATCGCTCAGTATAATGTTGAGCAAGGCGTCCCTACCCGCTACTTATCACCGCTGGACATCGGACTCATGGTGACTGATCAACCCGGTAATGCCATGATACTGCCGGATAGCTACGAGACGATCCGTGAACGTCTAAGCAGCTATCATGAAAAAATCATCGTCCCCGGTTTCTTCGGCTATTCAGAGACAAAAGAAATCATCACTTTCTCACGCGGCGGCTCAGATTTGACAGGTGCAATCATCTCACGGGCCATGAACGCTGAACTCTATGAAAACTTTACAGATGTCAGCGGCATCTACAGTGCAAGTCCGATGATTATCCGTCAGCCGAAAAAGATAGATGAACTCACCTATGATGAAATGCGGGAACTTTCCTATGCCGGTTTCAAGGTCTTTCATGATGAGGCTGTAGCGCCGCTCATTCACACCGGTATACCTGTCGTCATCAAAAATACAAATGACCCGGCAGCACCCGGCACCCGTATAGTGTCAGCCCATGCATCCACGGGGGTTGTAGGGGTCAGCTGTGATACGGGCTTTACGAGCATCAATATGAAGAAATATCTGATGAACAGAGAAATAGGCTTCACACGGAAATTACTGACGATACTGGAAGAGATGCAAATCTCTTACGATCATATGCCATCCGGTATTGATAACATCAGCATCGTCCTCAGAAGTCATCAGTTAACAGGCAAACTGACAGCGCTGATCAGCAGAATCCAGCAGGAACTCAGCGTCGATGAAATCGATGTGGAGGAAGATCTGGCCATTTTGATGATTGTCGGTGAAGGGATGAAGACGGCTGTCGGCACTGCTAACAAAGCGACTGCTGCCCTCAGCCGGCAGCAGGTCAACCTGAAGATGATCAATCAAGGTTCATCAGAGATTTCTATGATGTTCGGTCTAGATGCCAATCAGGCAGAGACAGCAGTCAAGGCTGTCTATGAGGCATTTTTCCATTAAAAAAGACACCTCGTGAGGTGTCTTAAAGTACGAGCGGCTGTCCGAGCAGCCACTCTATTTTCATTTTGTCCAGTTCAAGATGAGCCAGTTTCTCTCGTTTGATGACTTTATTATGTGTGTAATCTATAAAAATGTCCTGTCCGAACAGCTGATGATGAATATGATAGATCTCCTTCGTTGCTGAATAGCGCTGAATCAGCTCAAGGAGGGCTATTTTTTTTTCGTCAGACCAGTTCTTCGTATGATGGATATGAAATATGACGACCGGTTCATCATCCGGCATAATCATCAAAGTCTTCTCCAGTAAATCCAGCTCATCACCTTCAAGCAGTTCGACAGGATGCGCCAGAAAGATATCACGTGCCTTCTTCAGATTATGGCGACGCTTGACTTCTTCCGGATAGAATAAACTCATCATCCAGTTAAAAGCCTCTTCCTCTTCTATCCGTATAACATCAGATGACAGGCCGTATTTCAGACGTGGATGTGTCAGCGGTCTTAATGTGTCATGCGGGTAGCCTTTGATCTTCATCTTGATATTAATATCTTCTGTGTGACCCACTTTATGATTCTTGTTAAACGTATAACCATACCAGTCATAATTAAGGAGCAGCCCTGCTTTCGTCCCTAATTCAATCACGTTAAAACTCTCACGCTCAGATTGCTCCATCATATAGTGAAAGATAGGAATCAACAGTGCAGAGCGTTCGACGATATTTTTCTTCAGATCACCGCTGCGGGCAAGAATCATGATTTCATCTAAATGCGAGGTGACAAATGACTTATAGACTTCAAAACCACGGGCATCCATTTCCAGAGGATGCTCCGAAAAGTTTAAGTAATAGTTTCTCAGCTCATGTTCTGTAGCGTATAAAGTGCTTAAGACGGCAGACATGAAGAGCGGGATGAACTGTTTATTGCCTGTAAACGGGCTAAGCAGCCCCTTCATCTCTTTATCTTCTGCCATATGCTGCCCCAGTTGATGGTATAAAGGACTTTTCTCTTCAACAGCATTGCTGTAGGCTAGCATGATTTCCTTATATTTTAAAGCCATGATGGTTTGTTCTCCTATCGGCTGTTTATTGAAGAGTAATCATACTATAAAAGCGTATTAAAATAAAGAAAAGTGGATTAAAAAAGTTGACAAAGTTGAGTTTTTAAGTCATATGAAAAATCATCAAAAAAACTTTCAGCCGCCTGTTCAATGATTGGCTCCATCTCCTCAATAAGACTGAGACCCATAGATGTTAAATAGACATTCTTCGCACGAGTGTCAGAACGTGAGTCCTGTCTTCTGATGAGTCGCCGACTTTCAAGATTTCGGAGAATCGTTGAAAGTGTCATCACATCTATCCCTGTCTGTTCACTGATCATGGACTGAGTCATTCTTCTGCCTGAAGCCTCTAATATATGCATGCCGTTTAATACTCTGAACTGGGGGTATGTGATATCATAACCCTTCAATATTTGACGGCTTAAGGCCGTCCATTCAGACTGCAATGTCTGCAGATTTTTTATTGCTAATAATCCTTCACTCATCAAATCGACCTCTTCTTTTATATATCTACTTATATTATAAACACTTATAGAATATATAACAAATGCTATTAAATCAATACATTATAATTTACCCTATTAACGAAAGTGAAATAAAAAAGCATACGAACGTATGCTTTAAATGAGTTTCTCCATAATTCTGACGTTATAGTATTGTCCGTTCTGGTACCCATGGTTTTCAAAGATGCCAATATCTCTGAAGCCACATTTCAGATAGAGTTGATGCGCTGCTTCATTAACCTCCAGCACCATCAGCATCATTTTATGAAAATGATTGGCCTGAGCACTTTTTTCGAGAGCGCTGAGCAGCTGGCGACCAATTCCTTTTCCTCTTTGATTGCGATCAATATAGATAGAAAGTTCCGCAACACCTTCATAGGCAGCCCGGTAACGATAAGGCTGTAAAGCTGTCCAGCCCACAACCATACCCTCATCTTCAATCACTAATTTGGTATAGCGTTCCGAGCGGTCGAACAACCACAGGCGCACTTCCTCTTCTGTTTTTCCTCTTACTTCAAGTGTCGCTATTCCATCCTCTATGCCTTGATTATATATAGCGGTAATAGCCGAAAGGTCTCTTAGTTCTCCTGGTCTGATATTCAATGATGTGCCTCACTTCATGTTAGATTACTGCTAAGATTATTTTATATCTCACACCTCATACTGTAAATTACAAAATAGAGTAAATATAAATCTTATTACTGCTTACAAAACTTTAATATTTTCATGAAGCAGATTGCTTGGTCATTTAAGATTCTGGTCTTATAATAGGACTATTCTTCTGGAAGACCCAGCTCTTTCAGAAATCATCTTATACAGAAAGCCGGAATTGATATGAACAATAAAATCATAGCAGGTTCAGTACTGACGTCAGCTCTCTTGCTGTCAGCACTCAGTCACACAACACAAGCTCATGCCTTTGAGAAATCCATCAACCATACTGTCTATAACATCGAACAGGAAATGGACAGCGTCATTAATGGACCCGAACAGTTACCTCACGAATCTCTGGCAGACGCGGCTGCAATCGGGGAAAGCAGAGCAATCCATAATCTGACTTTCACATTAACGAAAGTGAAAGCAGCACAGGAAGAGGATGCGAGTCTGCCTGATGATATTGTGACCGTCTACTATACCGTCAAAAACACATCAGCTGCACCCTACTATGCGGGTCAAAGCGCGACAATTTATTATCAAGGTAAAACGGCAGATGCCTATGCCCTTTCTTCTGATAAGTCAGCAATGATTCAACCGGGTGACACAGCTGAAGTGAGCCAGTCATTCAGATTGAATCCAGAGATTAAACAGTTTGACGTAGAAGTCGGTCCTCTATTTGATATAAACGGTCAAAAAGCACTCTATAAAGTATCAGAACATTAACCGGACTGCAGATTAATCATCTGCGGTCTTTTTTTAATAGCATCTCAATCCTACGAGTAATTTGAGAGTCATGCTTTTCAACATGAATCCCGTTCCAGAAATTATCTTTCACATATCTGGGAATAAGATGAACATGAAAATGTGTGTTCTGATCCATCATTTTTCCATTGTTAAAAACGACCGTCACACCTATCCCTACTTCCCTTTCCAGCAGAGTGATTAATTCCTTCTGTAAATCTGCTATATCTGATACTTCTTCTGTTAAAAGGTCACAATAATTCATGACATGACGCTTGGATATAATCAGTAAATGCCCATACTGGATTGGATCAATATCAAAGACGACTTTAAAGTAATGTGATGTCATAAGAATTTGTTCTTTCTTAAGATGGTGACAGAAAATACATGTTTCTGAATTCATATAATCCCTCCATTAATGACAGCCATAGAATCCTATACTTTAGAGGTAAGTGTCCCAGGAAAAGTCGTGGTCTGTCAACATAATATTGGACAGTTTTTATAGAACATTTCTTTATATTCCTTCGGAGTTAGATCATTCAACGCACCGTGCGGTCTGACATTGTTATACCAGTTCACATAATCAAAAAGTTCAATATTCAAATGATTGAGAGAAAGAAAGTGAAATTGATTAATAAATTCGGTCTTCACCGCTTTAAAAGTTGTTTCAGCAACCGCATTATCATACGGACACCCTTTCATACTCAACGATCTCTGAATACCGAAGGTATCAAGCACTTCATTAATGAGATGATTATCAAATTCTTTTCCTCTGTCGGTATGAAACATCTGTACCTCCCTCAGATCATGCCTGATGGTGCTGAGAGCCACTGAAACGAGACAACTATCTTTCCGGCGTCCTGCACTGTAACCGACTATTTCACGGTTAAAGAGATCAATAAACAGACATATGTAATGCCATTTTCCTGCCACCTTTACATATGTCAGGTCGCTCACAAGCACTTCCATCGGCCTTTCTCTATGGAATGCTCTGCCTAGAGCATTAGTGATATGACGTTCATTTGACTGAGCCGGAAAGGCTCTGTAACGCAAGGATGTATAGGTGGAGACAAGATTCTGGTTTTTCATGATACGGCCAATCCGTCTCCTAGAAACCTTAAGTCCCTGTTTTTCTAAATGAATCTTGATTCTTCTCGTGCCAAAACAATGCCGGTTTGTATTGAAGATCTGAATGATTTTCTCAGTGACATCTCCGTCGGGATGCTCTTTTTCTCTGTCAGTCAGCTTATTCACTTCATAATAGTAGGTGCTTCTGGGAATCTGCAGGACTTTACACATTGCTGATACTGAATATTTCTCGGCATTCTCACGAATGACGGCTATCTTCGTCCCATGATCAGCGCTGCTTGCTTTAAAATGTCGTTCTCCATCTTCAGCTGCTGGTTCTCTTTACGTAATTTTTTCAGTTCTTTCTCTTCATCGCTCAGATTGTCATTGTGCTGAAATGACCCGGTATATTGATGCTGTTTGATTCATTTTCCTAATGCCGAAGGCGTCAGCTCATATTCACGTACAATTTCATTTCTAGGTTTACCATTCTCATAAAGTTTGACCATCTGTAACTTGAATTCAGGACTGAAGCTTCTTCTTTCTCGTGACATAAATAAAATCGCCTACTTTCTTAGATTAACAATATCTATTCACATAGAAATTGTCCAACTAAGTGTAGACGATTTACCTTGATTCTATGGCTGCCGAGTGTCTATTTTTCTTTTAGGTCCGTCACCTTGATACTGGCAATCTTCGTTTTTTCTTCCGCAAGTTGACTTCTTAAATCTTCCAGTTCTTTCCGTGCCTGTGCTAACTGTTTTTTCGCTTTTGCTTGACTGGCTTTCTTCTTCGGCAGCTTTTTCAGAGATTTAATCTCTTCCCGCTTATCATCATACTGAGTCTGTGCCTTTTCCAGAGATTTTTGATATGGTCTATAATGCTCTTTTACTGACAGAAGATGCTCTTTATCATTGACGTCATTCAGTTTCTCCATCTGATCAGTTAACACATACGCTTTAACGAGTTCATTTGCGGCAGAGCGCTCTTTTAAATCAACCTTGTCACGCAACTTGATGACTTCATCGTATCGACCTTCTCTGCTGGCGAGATAGAAGTTGAGGACGTCATTGTCCTGTTCTTTCGCAAGCGCCTTAATTGCCGGTTGATTATTCTGATTAATCTCCGGACCGATCAAGTACACCGCTTCTTTATCCAGACTGAGTGCTTTCTTATACTGCTGGTCCTCAACCAGCCACTTAAGATAAATGGCGCGCTGTTTATCACTGTTCAGCTCGTCATACTTTAAAGACGCCATCTGTTTTTTAGCCTGCTGATGATCTCCGCTGATGTATTCACTGAAAATATCATTCACTCTCTGCTGCTGCTTCAGCTGCTGATTCAGTGCTTCAGATTCCTTTGTCTTCTCTGACAGGTTCTGATATAGGAAGAAGGCGCCAGCCATCACCAGCAGTGCGGCTAATGTCATTAATAGATAACGCAAAGGCTTACGACCGGAACCACTGGCTACAGTCCTTTTCACCGGCACAGCACCCATCCCTTTAGATTGGCTGAGACGTGCAGTGATACTATGGCGAATAGACTGAATATCTTTCGCACGCAGAACTTCATCAGCAAACTGGAAAACATCCTCATCCTGGTGAATAAAATCAGATTTAAGCGGCTTGACATCGCCTGTCTGCAGATGAGTGAGACCCAGAATAATCAGACGCTTCAGTCCATTTAGAGGTGTTGTATCATCATAGACGACTAGATCTCCAAAGTTATGCAGGACAGCTTTCACTCTATCCTTCTCATCTTTATGATGCGCAATAACAAAGTTGTTTAAGTCCCAAAGTACACGTACCTGATGCTGGTCCTGAAACTCTGCCACATCGGTCAGTGAAGAGAACAGTTCAAGCTGTGTCATAAAATCATCATTGCGGATTTCAGAATACATCGTCGCATCCTGCAGAAAATAATCAAATGAAATATATTTACCCCAGTCATTAAAACGAGTAATCCGGCAGAATACATGATCATGATTGAAATCACGGGAGAACGCCTGGTAGTCCTCCATCAGCTTCTCCTTGTTCGTATAGATATCCTTAAAATTCTCAAGCGGTGAAACATACTCAACCGAGTTGCTGAAGACATTAATCTCACCGTACCGGTTAATCTTAAACTTATTCAAAACATCACTTCCCTTAATTCAATCAACTTTATCTATTAGTTCTTATTTTAACATTCGTTTATGAAAATCGTGAGGGAAAAATTATTAAAATAAATGATTCACATGCTCTATATATGCAATGGAAAGATTTCTCAAGAGTTACACAATCAATGAGCACAAGAATCAGATGCTATCATTCAAAATCAAGGCAATAAATAACCACTCTAGATGATCACTAGATTCACAGTTCAGCTATTTCAGAATTGTGGTGCAACGTGAAAATCGAGGCCAACATCAACGAATGATTGATGAATCAAATAAATTGTTATCTTCTAAAAGTCAAAGACACCAGTCGCGATATAAATACATGAAGATGTCCTCACTTATTCTTGCAGCTGCAATCCCTATATATGCTGCTGCCGATATAGAACCTTTCAAAGTAGATGCAACCCTCTTTTCAAGGTTGATTGGTTTATCATTAAAATCAGATTGTCACCAAAGTATATAATAAAAGAAACCCCGAAACCTTGTCGTTTCGGGGTTTTCAGCTCTTAATATTGTTTCAGGTACTGCTCTTTCTCCCATTCACTTACTTGCATACGATACATATCCCATTCAATTGTTTTTGAATTGATGAACTGACGGTAAATATGTTCGCCTAATGCTTCTTTCATTGCGCCGTCTTCTTTCATCGCTTTGATGGCTGTATACAGGGTTGATGGAAGATCTTCGATACCGACCGCTTCTCTCTCTTCACGGTTCATTTCATAGATGTTCTGATCCACTGGTGCTGGTGCTTCTAATTTGTTCTTAATTCCGTCAAGTCCTGCTTGCAGAATCGTCGCAAGCGCCATATATGGGTTCGCTGCTGGGTCTACTGAACGTACTTCTACACGCGTTGAGATACCACGTGATGCTGGAATACGGACAAGTGGTGAACGGTTCTGTCCACTCCATGCGATGTACACAGGTGCTTCGTACCCTGGTACTAATCGTTTGTATGAGTTGACCAATGGGTTACATACCGCTGTAAATCCTCTTGCATGTTTCATAATCCCTGCGATGAAGTGACGTGCATCATCTGATAATTCCATGTCACCATTTGGATCGTAAAATGCATTCTCTTTCGGTCCTTTGAAGAGTGAAACGTTGAAGTGCATACCTGATCCGCTTAAACCGAATACAGGTTTCGGCATGAATGTCGCATGAAGGTTATGTTTACGAGCGATTGTTTTGACTACTAATTTGAATGTCTGAATGTTATCACATGCAGTGACCGCATCGGCATATTTGAAGTCGATTTCGTGCTGACCTGGCGCTACTTCGTGGTGAGACGCTTCGATGTCAAAGCCCATGTCTTCTAATTCAAGCACGATATCACGGCGGCAGTTCTCACCGAGGTCAGTCGGTGCTAGGTCGAAATAACCCCCATTATCATTCAGTTCAGTTGTCGGTTCGCCTTTTTCATCCAGTTTGAATAAGAAGAATTCAGGTTCCGGTCCTAAGTTGAAGTCTGTAAAGCCCATTTCTTCCATTTCTTTTAAGACACGTTTTAAGTTCGCACGTGGGTCGCCAGAGAAGGGCGTGCCGTCCGGTTTATGGATATCACAGATGAGACGTGCCACTTTACCTTTGTCTGAAGTCCACGGGAAGATCACCCATGTATCAAGGTCAGGATAAAGTTTCATATCTGATTCCTCGATACGGACAAAACCTTCGATTGACGAACCATCGAACATCATTTCGTTGTCGAGTGCTTTTTCAAGCTGGCTGACTGGAATCTCTACGTTCTTGATGGTCCCCAGAATGTCTGTAAACTGCAGACGTAAGAATCGTACATTCTCTTCATTTGCAAAACGGATGATATCTTCTCTCGTAAATTTAGCCATAATAGCCTCCAATGTTTTTTATTGATAAAATCTTGATAAATCCCCGCGGTTAAGTGGAACTCTGCCGGTCGGTTTAAAGATGTCATCATATAGACTCTCTCTTAATTTCTGTTCATCCTTCGACAGATCCTTGTTTTCCTCAAGCATGATCTGCTTGATTCCTTTGATGTTGAAGCCTTTTTCAAGCAGCAGTTTGATCTCCAGCAGTCTGTCTAAATCATTCATCGAAAATAATCGCTGGTTGCCTTCTGTCCGCTGTGGTGCTACAAGGTCATGCGTTTCATAATAACGAATCTGGCGGGCAGTAAGCTCCGTCAGTTTCATGACAACGCTGATCGGAAACACGGGCAGTTGTCTTCTTAATCGATCTGACACGGCATCTCCTCCTTGCATGGTTATAATCTAACATACTTTTTTTCAGAAAACAAATCCATGTCAGGAAAGCTGACATGGATTTTATGATCGGTTATCTGGCAGAGAGAATCCCTTTCTCCTGCATGGTTTTCACTGCGCTGATGATAGCGAGTTTGACGTGCTCATAAGTCAGTCCGCCCTGGACATACGCCTCATAAGGCGCACGCAGCGGACCGTCAGCTGTCAGTTCGATTGAGGCACCTTGAATGAATGTGCCCGCTGCCATGATGACATCATCTTCGTACCCCGGCATATAGGCAGGCATCGGCGCAAATCTGGAATTGATCGGACTCGCACTCTGGATAGCCTGACAGAAAGTGATCATTTTCTCGGCGTCATTAAAAGTGACTGACTGGATTAAATCCGTGCGTACATCGTCGAATCTCGGACTCGTCGTCATCCCCAGCTCTTCCAGGAGCGCCGCTGTAAATACAGCCCCTTTCAAGCTCTGACTGACGACATGAGGCGCCAGGAAAAATCCCTGATACATCTCATGCAGGCTGTATAAGGATGCGCCTGCCTCTTTACCGATTCCAGGCGCTGTCAGTCTGTAGCCGATCCGTTCAATGAGCGCCTGACGTCCAGCTATATAGCCGCCTATCTTGCAGATACCTCCGCCCGGGTTCTTGATGAGAGAGCCGGCGATCAGGTCTGCGCCTACTTCTATCGGTTCCCGTTCTTCTACAAACTCCCCGTAACAGTTATCGACAAAAATGATCTTGTCCGGGAACTTTTCTTTGATAGCCTGAATAGCTGTCTCCAGCTGACGGATAGTTAATGATGGCCGGGAGGCATATCCTTTTGAACGCTGAATGGCGATGACTTTCGTCTCTGCTGTCACAGTCGCCATCACCGCTTCTAAATCGATGTCCCCGTCTTTCAGGTCGACAGTCCGGTACGTGACCCCGTTCTCTATGAGGGAGCCGATACCGTTGCCGTTCACGCCGATGACTTCTAGTAGTGTGTCATACGGTTCACCTGTAATATAGAGGAGTTCATCTCCATATTTCAGATGGCTGGACAAAGCGAGGGTGATCGCATGTGTACCTGAAATCACCTGCGGACGGACAATCGCGTCCTCTGCTTTAAAGACCCTGGCATAAAGGGCTTCAAGCTGATCACGTCCCGTGTCATCATACCCGTAGCCGAAGGTACCGATAAGATCACTTTCAGCAATCTGCTGCGCCTGAAAGGCACTCAGCACCTTCTCCTGATTGCTGAGTGCGCGTGCTTCAATCTCTTCATGGATCGGTCTGATCTTCTGTTCTATCTCTTTAATTAATTCATTCATGACTCTCTCTCTTTTCCGTTATTCTGCCGACAATGCTGCTGTTATCCCGTGCATATCCCTTCACCGCATATTGTTCTGTCTGCTCATCAAATTCAATGGATTCGACAAGTGTCTCCTGTTTGAGCTGACTGATGATTTTACCGCTGTCAGCTCCAAGTTTAGTGTCATAGGGGGTGAACTGTGTCTGGATGAAGTCACTTAATGTCTTCTTGACCTCTGCCACATCAGCGGCGCTACGTGACGTCACATAGCGAGTATCGAATGTATTCTCTACCGGCTGCTCGCTTAAAAGGTCACGCTTATTCAGCAAGGTCAGGACGGGAATATGGCTCATATCCAGTGACTTCAGAAGTGTCTGCACCGTTTCTATATGGCCGCTGTAATTCGGATGACTGCGGTCTACCACATGAATCAGGATATCCGCATATTTCGCTTCTTCCAGCGTCGAACTGAAGGCCTCAACAAGATGAGTCGGCAGGTGCTGGATGAAGCCTACTGTATCTGACAGCAGGACTTGGAAGCCGTCATTAACCGTCATCAGTTTGGACTTCGGATCGAGTGTCGCAAAGAGTAGATTCTCTTCGAATGTCTCACTGTCAGTCAGCTGATTGAACCAGGAAGACTTCCCCGCGTTGGTATAGCCTACTAGCGCAACCTGGAAGACCTCATGTTTCCGTCGGTTCTCACGGTATCGTGCCCGGTGCTTCTTGATTTCTTCCAGCTGAACCTTGATGTCATGGATACGCGACCTGATATGCCGGCGATTGGTCTCGAGCTTTGTCTCCCCTGGACCTCTCGTCCCGATCCCTCCGCCCAGCCTTGACAGGCTGACGCCGTGTCCGGACAGCCGCGGCAGCAGATATTCATTCTGTGCGAGCTCCACCTGCAGCTGACCTTCACGAGACCGGGCACGCTGAGCGAAGATATCGAGAATCAGCTGCGTCCGGTCAATGACCTTAACATCGAATGCTTCCGCCAGATGTTTCGACTGGCTGGTCGTCAGTTCATCATTGACAATGATGACATCAAACTCAATATCCTCACGTTCTCTCTGTTCAAGGATCTCTTCTATACGTCCTTTACCTAAATAAGTCGCGCTGTCTGAGCGCTCTCTGTTCTGGGTATACTGCGCTTCTACATCCAGGCCAGCTGTCTCACATAATGAACTGATTTCGTTCAGAGACTCACTGAATTCAAAATCATCCTGAGACTTCAGCTGCACAGCAAGAATGATAGCACGTTCGCGCGCTTTTTTAGTTTCATTCATTTTTGATTTCAAGCTCACACCTCATTTTCTGCCATTCTTCTGATGATATCTGTCACAATCTCCTCGGTTGTCTGCTGTTCAGTATCATACCACGTCAAACTGAGCTGATTTCTGAACCAGGTCAGCTGACGTTTAGCGAAACGACGGGAATTCTGTTTCAGCTGTGTCAACGCCTCTTCCAATGTCAGATTGCCGTTTAAATAGCTGATGATTTCTTTATAGCCGATTGCGGTCATACTACGGGAGTGTCCATAACCCGCTTCTTTGAGTCGTGTGACCTCTTCAATCAGTCCTGCTTCCACCATCTTATCCACGCGCTGATTGATGCGGTCATACAAATGACGCCGCTCCATATTCAGGCCGACTAATGTCACATCATACTGTTCTGCCAGCGCTGCACTTCTTGACTGCTGAGTGATCGACTGACCGTGTACGTGATAATAGACAAGCGCGCGGAGCACTCTCTGCTGATTGTGAGGATGAATCTCGTCTGCTGCTGCCGGGTCTGACTGCTGCAATAAAGTATACCGTTCTGCCGGAGACAGGGCTTCAAACTGTTTTTCATACTTCTGAGTCTCGGCCGGGTTCTCATCTGAAAAACCGTAGTCATAGATGACTGACTGAACATATAGCCCGGTACCGCCGACAATCATCGGAATATGACCCCGTGCATGGACCTCTTCAATCAGGGCTTCAGCCATTTTTTTAAAGGCGGCAGCAGAATAGCTCTCGTCCGGCTCTAAAATATCAATCAGGTGATGGGGGACACCCTCTGTCTCCTCGGTCGTTATTTTAGCTGAGCCGATATCCATGCCACGGTAGACTTGAATCGCATCACCACTGATAACCTCCCCGTTGATACGCTTCGCCAGTTCAATACTGAGCGCCGTTTTTCCGACAGCAGTCGGACCGACAATGATGACCAGTGGAATCTTAGTCATGGCTCACCTGTTCCAGCCAGCGTGCCATACGCTCCATGACTTCAGTCTGATTGGATTCCAGCAGCACTTCATGCCGTGAATGGCTGTAGAGCTGCACTGTGACATGCTCGATGCCTGCTTCCTTGTAGAGGTGACCTAGACGATCGATGCCTTTACCAAAGTTTGAGAAGGCATCCTCTTTTCCTGACACGAGGAGAATCGGCATGTGCTTATTCATTCTCTTCAGCTGGCGTTTCTGCTGCGTCAGTTTCAGCGATTTTAAAATTTCCTTATAGGCATTCAGCGACATATTGAAGCCGGTGAGCGGATCGTCAATAAACCGCTGCACTTTCTCAGGATCTGCACTTAACCAGTCGGACGGTGTTTTCAGCGGTCTGAACTTCCTGTTGAACTGCTTAAGCGTCACCTTATTGGCAAAGTCCCCTTTATGATCTTTACCGTTGACTGCGATCATTCCTCTGAGGAGCTGTAGGGCTGCCGCCATTTTTGCATCAAAGTAGCTCGTCCCGCTCAGGATAAGTGCCGCAAAGTGTTCGGGATACATCGTCACGTAGCGTCTCGCCACTACCGATCCCATAGAGTGACCGATCAGGACGACCGGTCTGTCAGGGACTTTGAATGTCTCAAGAATTTCCGCGCTGTGCTGCACTAATTGCTGCATGCTGTCGAAATGACCTTTCTCATCATCTTGAACCAGACCGCCGTGGCCGACGTGATTATGCATGATGACTTTATAGCCGCGTGCCTTAAAATACTGACCTAAATCCTGATAACGGTCCATGTGTTCCGCCATCCCGTGCAGAAATTGCACCGTACCGATCGGATGGTCTGGTGTGAAGGTCATGACTTCTGTCTGATGATTATCTGCTAATGTAACTGTAAACTTCTCCATCAATCTCACTCCTTGGCACTATTATACTATTAATTCAGTGATTAATCGCATAAAAAAAGAGGCCGCAGCCTCTTTAGTCTTATTCTTTGGATACTTGAACAGATGGATGTGTCGCTTCCTTGATCAGCTGCTCGAGTTCCGCTGTGTATTCATTCACTTGCTGGTCGTTATAGTGAAGCAGTTCCGTCATCGCCGCAATAACCGCTTCTTTGTACTGGTTGACAAAATGAATGTCAAAGTAAAGTGCACCGGTACGACGGACAAAGAAGTCAGATGGTGTCTGCACCATTTCGTTCTGGATGCTGTATACAAGCTGGCTGTACACTTTGAGCGGCAGACCTTTAGTATCTCCGCGCTGAGCTTGCGCAATGTTCAGGATAAGCGGTGTATTTGAACCGTAGCGGTCAATCAGCGAAATCACTTCTTCGCGGGTTAGACCGACGTCTGGCATCGACTGCAGCAGTTCTTTCTTGTAGAGTTCAAAACCTTTCGATCCACCGACACTACCACCGGAAATCGTCGTATTTTTAGTGCGGCATTCCGCAAACTTGAGACCATACTCTTCCTTTAATCTCAGCGCTACACGGTCCACAATTTCTTCAGCCATATGACGGTAACCTGTTAATTTACCACCGGCAATCGTCAGGAGACCTGATTTACCTTCCCAGATTTCATCTTTACGGGAGATTTCAGAAGGATCTTTCCCTTCTTCCAGAATAAGCGGACGGATACCTGCCCAGGTTGACTCGATGTCCTTATCTGTTACTTTGACAGTCGGGAACATGTAGTTAATCGCATCGATGACATAGTCTCTGTCTTCCTGAGTGACTTTCGGATGTGCTTTTTCACGATTGTAGAATGTATCAGTCGTACCGACATAAGTCTTGCCGTCACGTGGAATCGCGAAAATCATCCGTTTGTCTTTCTCTGTATCGAAATAAACGGCCTGTCTTAACGGGAAGACACTTTGATCAAATACGAGGTGAACCCCTTTAGTCAAGCGGAGCTGCTTGTTATTTTTGCTGTAATCATCCTCGCGTACTGAGTCTACCCATGGACCCGCTGCGTTGACGACTTTCTTGCCGAGAATTTCAAACTTCTCATGAGTGAGCAGATCCTCAGCATTGATGCCGATGACTCTCTTATTCTTGTCATAGATGAAGCCGGTTGATTTTGTGTAGTTGATGACTTCAGCACCCATTTCAACGGCACGTTTCATGACTTCAATCGTCATGCGGGCATCATCTGTACGATATTCAACGTAGTAGCCGCCACCTTTAAGACCGTCTCTTTTGACAAGCGGTTCACGTTCGATCGTCTGTTCACGGCTCAGCATTTTTCTTGTCTCTTCTTTTTTGACGTCTGCCAGAAAATCATAAACTTTTAAGGCAATTGAAGTAGTGGCAGGACCGAAAGTGCCGCCTTTATGCATCGGTAAGAGCATGAATTCAGGCGTGGTGACATGCGGACCGTTTTCATAGACGATGGCACGCTCACGGCCTGTCTCAGCCACGACCCCGACCTGCAGCTGCTTCAGATAACGCAGTCCACCGTGGACAAGTTTAGTCGAACGTGAGCTTGTACCAGCAGCAAAGTCCTGCATCTCAACCAGGGCCACTTTCATGCCGCGCTGCGTCGCATCAAGCGCAATACCTGCACCGGTGATCCCACCGCCGATAACGACTAAATCATATTCATTGTTCTTCAGATTGTGGATAATCTGCTTACGATAAAGATTTGAAAATGTCATTTTATTTCCTCCTGTTTAAAAAAATAGAGACTTCGCCTACATTACTGTATTCAAAGTCTCGTATCTCTTGTAATTATTAACTTGTAATCAGTATACCACTTTTCAGATATTTAAACCCTTATTTTGCCTGCTTTTTTCTTTTAAACACTTGAGTCGCTTTCACCGCTGTCTGCCAGCCTTCATAGAGTTCTTCACGTTCTGCTTCTTCCATTGCTGGAGAGAACTCTTTTTCCAGTTTCCAGCGGTCGCGGATCTCTTCTTTAGACGTCCAGTAATCTACGGCAAGTCCTGCCAAATAAGCTGCACCGAGTGCCGTCGTTTCGTTGACTTCCGGTCGCTGAACAGGCACATTAAGCAGATCTGACTGGAACTGCATCAGGAAGTTATTTTTAACAGCACCTCCGTCAACACGCAGTCCCTTCAGCTGAATACCGGAGTCTTTCTCCATCGCATCCAGTACATCGCGTGTCTGGTAGGCAAGTGATTCCAGGGTTGCACGGATAAAGTGCTCTTTCTCTGTGCCACGTGTCAGACCAAAGACAGCGCCGCGTGCTTCAGAATCCCAGTATGGTGTCCCGAGTCCTACAAAGGCAGGCACCACATAGACGCCTTCAGTAGAAGTGACGCGGTTGGCATAGCTTTCTGATTCAGGGGCATTTCTGACCATGCGCATCCCGTCACGTAACCACTGAATAGCACTTCCTGCGACAAAGATTGAACCCTCAAGTGCATAATTCACTTTGCCGTCTAATCCGTAGGCAAGAGTCGTCAACAGCCCGCTTTCTGATTTCACAGCTTTCTCGCCCGTATTCATCAGCATGAAGCAGCCTGTGCCGTAAGTATTCTTAGCTTCACCTGCTTCAAAGCAAGCCTGTCCGAAGAGTGCAGCCTGCTGGTCTCCCGCGATACCGGCAATCGGAATATTCTGGCCGAAGAAATGATGAGCCACCGTCTCACCGTACACTTCACTTGAAGCTTTAACTTCCGGCAGCATTTGTTTCGGCACTGTCAGATAGTCGAGTAACTGGTCATCCCACTCAAGATCGTAAATATTGTACATCAGCGTACGGCTTGCATTGGAGTAATCTGTCACATGGGCCTTGCCGCCGGAAAGCTTCCAGACGAGCCAAGTATCAATCGTACCGAAGAGCAGGTCGCCTTTTTCCGCTTTTTCACGTGCACCTTCCACATGATCTAAAAGCCATTTCACTTTTGTCCCTGAGAAATAAGGGTCAAGTAACAGCCCTGTTTTATCCCGAAATTCCTGTTCCAGGCCGCGCGCCTTTAAATCATCACAGATTTCCTGCGTCTGACGTGATTGCCAGACAATGGCGTTATGAATAGGACGCTCAGTGTTCTTATCCCAGACTACAGCCGTCTCACGTTGATTCGTGATGCCGATCGCGGCGATCTGATTCGCTTTAATATCTGTAGACACCAGGACGTCTGACATAGTAGAAAGGACGGTCTGCCAGATTTCATTGGCATTATGTTCTACCCAGCCCGCTTTCGGGAAATACTGTTTGAATTCACGCTGAGCGACGCCTACTACTTCGCCTGCTTTGTTGAAGATCATTGAACGTGTACTTGTTGTGCCTTGGTCAATTGATAAAATATATTGTTCCATATCATACACTCCTTATAATAGTTTGGATTGCTGGCCGCGTAAAACAGTCTTATTCATGATAAAACCAAGTACAATGGTCAGTATCGTCACGATAATTGACACCCAGCCGATCATCTCAATCTCGCCTTTAAACAGCAGATGATAAAGGGTCGCACCGAGCATACCGCCTGCAATCGGTCCGATCACTGGCACGATTGCATACGCCCAGTTAGAAGGTCCTTTTCCTGGAATCGGCAGAATAGCATGGGCCAGACGTGGACCGAGGTCACGCGCCGGATTGATGGCATAACCTGTCGTACCACCGAGACTCAGACCAATCGCGACGATCAATGCACCGACAATGAGCGGATTAAGCCCATCTGTAAACTTATTGGCACCGATAAAGAGCAGACCCATCATCAGAATCATCGTTCCGATAATCTCTGACACTAAGTTCGCGACATAGTTCGGATAAGCAGGACCTGTACTGAAGACGCCAAGCTTGGTGCCTGGATCTTCCTCTGCTTTAAAGTGCGGCATGAAATGCAGCCAGACAATCAGTGCACCGAGCATAGCTCCAAGCATCTGTGCCAGAATATACATCGGTACTTTACCCCAGTCGAATGCACCGTCAACCGCTAAGCCAATCGTTACAGCGGGATTCAGGTGAGCCCCCGTAATACTGCCGACCGCGTACACCCCCATGACAACTGCCAGTCCCCAGCCAAGAGCGATGACAATCCAGCCGCTGTCCTTAGCATAAGAACCTCTTAAATTCACATTCGCACAAACACCTGCACCAAACAGAATGAGTATGGCTGTACCAACCAGTTCAGCTAAAAATTCACTCATTTTTTCCACTCCCTTCATTTTGTGTCAATAATAAGACAAAAAGAGACCCTTTACTTAACAGAAGGGTCTCAAGTCTCACGTCTTTTATTAACTTGTCTTATATGTTACAGAATTGTGAAACCGCTGTCAATTCCTAAACTCAAATTTTTCCCATAATTCACGTCGACTGGTGGTGACGGCAAAAGCGCCATGTGCCAATGCCTGCTCGACTTCTTCTTCCTGATCAATCAGCCCACCTGCAATAATCGGCTTGCCTGTCTTCTCTCTGACTTCCTGAATGACTTTAGAGGCGATGCCCGGGAGCACCTCCACATAATCAGCGTCACACTGCTCGATGATGCCGATTGAACGTTTTAATGCGCTTGAATCAATGATAAAAACACGTAGAATCGTTTTCACTCCGAGCTGACTTGCTCTTTTGATGATTTTCGTCTTCGTCGAGATGATACCATAAGGTTTATATTTCTGGACGATATACTCGACGGCCGCTTCTTCCCCGGATAAACCTTTGATCAGGTCCAGATGGATGAAGACCTGCTTATCTTTCAGCATGGCTAATATGTTCCCCAGGTGACCGATATGGGTATCAAGAATGACACATTGCTTATAATTGGACTTGCTCAGTTTTTCAATATCTTTAAAATCTCTCACTGCCGGTAATATCATTTACATCACTCGCTTAAACATTTTTTCTAGTTCATAGGTCGTATATTTGATGGTGATGGGACGCCCATGCGGACAAGTGTAAGGTTCACGTGTGTATGCCAGTTCTTCCAGAAGTCTTGCCATATCTTCCTGACGAAGATAATGGTTCGCTTTGATTGATTTCTTACAGCTCATCATGATGGCAGTGTCTTCTCTGAATTTATTGAGATTGAGAGACTGATGCGTCAGACAATACTCGATAATATCCTTGATGGTCTCTTCAGCGTCTGCTGGAAACCATGTCGGCACGGCCTGGACCAGATAATCGCTGCCACCGAAAGATTCCAGCTCCAGACCGACTGCAGCCAGTTCATCCCGGTATTTCTCAATACGCAGTGCCTCGTCACGTGTATAACTGAGGGCAATCGGCACGAGCAGCGGCTGGACCTGATGTTCCACGTGACCGATGCGCTCTCTGTAATATTCATACTTGATACGCTCCTGGGCTGCATGCTGGTCAATCATATACATCCCCTCCTCATTCTGGGCGATGATGTAGGTCCCGTGTACCTGACCGACCACTTCCATCATCGGCAGTTTACGTTCAGGACGGACGCTCTCAGCAGCATGGCTGGTGGCAGTTACCGGCCTATCATTTTTGTCAGGTGCTTCCGGCGTCTCATCCTGCCGAGTCATCTCCTGGTAGACGGTAAAGGGCTGAGACGGTTTCTCTTCGGAGCTGCCGGCATGCTCTGTACTTTCCGGGAAAAAGGGCTTATCTTCCTGTACGACCGGCTTATCGAGCGACTGAACGGGTCTCGTCTGCTCATAGATAAACCGCTGCTGTTCAAATTTCTCCAGCACCTTATTTTTCTTCGGCACTGTGATTTCAGGTATCAGACTCTGGCCGAGTAAGGCTTCCTTGATCAGCCGCGTGATCAGCGCCATCAGCTCTGGCTCCTTAGACAGGCGGACTTCCTGCTTGGTCGGATGGACATTGACATCCACCAGTCCCGGATCCATTTTTATCTGAATCGCGACCACTGGATAGCGGCCGATAGGCAGCAATGAGTGATAGCCTTCCAGAATGGCTTTCGTCAGCATAAAGTTTTTAATATAGCGGCCGTTAATAAATAGCGACATATAATGACGGTTCGCCCGTGTGTGCTCAGGACGCGCTATTTCACCCGTCACTTCATAATCGCCCGTTTCACCGTTTATCGCAATCAAGTCGCGGGCAATCGTCATACCATAGACTTGCGCCATCACTTCATTCAGACGCCCGCTGCCTGTTGTCTGCAGCAGCACCTTGTCATCCGCCTCCAGTTTAAAACGGATGTGGCTATGGCTCATCGCAAAACGGTTCATAATATCGGTGATCTTGCCCAGCTCTGTATGCAGGCTTTTTACATATTTCAGACGTGCCGGCGTATTATAAAATAAATCTTTGACGATGATTTCCGTCCCTTTTCTGGCTCTAGTCAATGTCTGGTCTATAATCTCACTGTTTTCGACTGTGACCTCATGACCGACTGTATGGTCGGCGCAGGTCCGGAGGATGACGCGGCTGACTGAGGTGATACTTGCGAGTGCCTCGCCGCGGAAACCCAGCGTCCGGATATGAAAGAGATCGTGGTTGTCATGTATTTTACTGGTGGCATGCCGGCCGAAAGCAAGCGGAATATCCTCCTCCAGAATGCCGCTGCCGTTATCTGTCACAGCAATCGACTCGAGACCCGCTTCCCTGACTTTCACTGTTATCTCGGTCGCCCCTGCATCTATCGCATTCTCTACGAGCTCCTTAACGACCGATGCCGGGCGCTCAACCACTTCACCTGCCGCGATTTTATTGGCCAGCTGTCTATCCAGCTCCTGAATTTTACCCATATTCTCACCTACTTCAGTTGATCCTGTAATGCTTGTAATTTAAGGAGTGCTTCTATTGGCGTCATACGCGCAATATCAAGCTGCTTCAGTTCTTCTTCCACACTGCTGCCAAACAGGTCAAATGACAGCTGCGGTTCTTTAACCTGTTCAGCAGATACCGGCTGCACGGCTGCCTCTGCCTTTTCGAAGCGGTCAAGAAGAGCGCTGGCACGGCTGATGACTTCTGCCGGCAGATCCGCGAGCTGCGCGACATGGATGCCGTAGCTATTCTCAACAGCCCCCGGCATGACTTTATGCAGGAAGATGAGCTCACCCTTATATTCTTTGGCTGCAACGTGAATATTCTCAAGTGCCGGCAATGTGTCTTCCAGCTGCACGAGTTCATGATAATGGGTTGAAAAAAGCGTTTTGGCTTTAATATGGTCATGCACATACTCAATCATGGCCTGTGCCAGGCTGAGACCATCATACGTAGATGTGCCGCGGCCGATCTCATCAAAGATGATCAGGCTGTCAGCCGTGGCGTTCTTCAGCGCATTGCGTGCTTCAAGCATCTCAACCATAAAAGTACTCTGTCCGGAGACCAGGTCATCCGCTGCGCCTATCCGAGTGAAAATCTGATCGAAAATCGGCATCTCTGCAGCTGCACAAGGGACAAATGACCCCATCTGCGCCATGATGCTGATCAGGGCGACTTGCCGCATATAAGTGCTCTTACCCGACATGTTCGGGCCGGTAATCAGATCGATATACTGCTCGTCATCCAGCTGACAGTCATTCGGGACATAGTCTTCTTTCGACATCACCTGCTCGACAACGGGGTGTCTTGACTCAGTCAGCTGCAGTTTCCGCGCACTGAATACAGGTCTTACGTAGTCGTTCTTCATGGCGACCTGACTGAAATTCTGCAGACAGTCCAGTTCAGCTATTCTTCTCGCGATACGCTTCAGTGCCACCGTATAGGTTCTGACCTGATTGCGCAGTTCGATGAAGAGCTGGTACTCCAGATCAATCATCTTCTCCTCAGCACCAAGAATCAGAGCCTCCTTGTCCTTTAAGTCTTCCGTGATAAATCGTTCGGCATTCGTCAGCGTCTGTTTACGCATATAGCCGAAGTCGTCAGCGTTGAACTGATGTAAGTTGGCTTTTGAGATTTCAATGTAATAGCCGAACACCTTGTTAAAGGCGACTTTCAAGGACCGAATCCCCGTCCGTTCCCGTTCTGTCTGCTGCATCTGACTCAGCCACTGTTTTCCGTTCCTGGCTGCATCACGATAGCCGTCGAGCTCTGCGTGATAACCTGTCTTAAAGATACCGCCATCCTTAATAGAGATCGGCGCTTCTTCTTCCAATGATTCAAGGAGCTGGACCAGGCTCATCACTTCACAGTCGTCTACCTCCGTCAGCCCGATTGACTGAAGCACCTGATTGATCTTCGGCAGCTGCTCAATAGAATATTTCAGCTGAATCAAATCCTTCGCATTGGCATTGCCGAAGCTGACACGTCCGACTAAGCGCTCGATATCATAGACTTCTGCCAGATGTTCACGCAGTGCATCGCGCTCTATGAACCGCTCATTCAGAAGCGCCACCTGGTCGTGACGACGCGTGATCGCCTCCTGATTGATCAGCGGCCGCTCTATCCACTCTTTCTGCAGGCGATGCCCCATCGGCGTCTTTGTTTCATTGAATATGGATAAGAGCGTCCCCTTTTTGGTCTTCAGACGGATGCTTTCTGTCAGTTCGAGGTTACGTTTGGCATAGAGATCAAGCCGCATATAATCAATCGCCTGATAGCTGACCGCCTGTTCAATATGAGCGAGATCCCGTTTTTGTGTCTCAGTGACATAATCAAACAGCAGCGCCGTGACGGCCTGTGCTGAAGGCGACAGTTCCGCTGCCTGCGCCGGCACAGTCCCTGTCGCCTCATAGACAGATACCACAGTGGTGATCTGATGGACCTTCGCCAGCAGTTCCGGGGCCAGGGGCTCTCTTAGAATAATCTCACTCGGCTTGATGCTCGCCAGTTCATTCAGCAATATTTCCTCTGTACAGGTGGTCACTTTCAGTTCACCTGTTGAGATATCGGCATAAGCGATATGGTAGTCGCGGTCCTGCAGAATCGCCATCAAGTAATTATTCGATGATTCATCCAGGGAACCATCCATGACTGTCCCAGGCGTAATGATCTGGACGACTTCACGCTTGACCATGCCCTTCACTTCACGCGGATTCTCCATCTGTTCGCAGATTGCGACTTTATATCCCTTATCGATCAGTCTCTCGATATAACCTTTTGCTGAATGATACGGCACACCGCACATCGGAATCGGGTTCTTCTTATCGCGGCGGGTCAATGTGATTTCCAGTTCCCGGGCGGCCGTGACGGCATCGTCGTAAAACATCTCATAGAAGTCACCCAGTCTGAAAAAAAGTATAGAGTCAGCGTGCTGCGCTTTGATTTCAAGATATTGAGCCATCATAGGTGTCGGTTTCATACAATCAATCCTTTATTTCAATAGATTTCGTCTCGTAAGTGCGATTAAAAGTCCGTATGCAGTCAGACTGCCGACGACAGTACTGGCCAGGAAGAGAGGGGCAATCACATAGAACTTGCTGAAGTCAAGGTTCATCATATAGATCAGCGGTATAGTGGCGAGACTGCCGATAATACCGGTGCCGATGACTTCTCCTATAACGGCGAAGCCCACTTTACGGCTGCGCTGATAGATGAGTCCTGCTAGTAATACACCGATCATACTGCCGGGGAAGGCAAAAGGTGTCGCAGTCCCGAAGATCAGTCTGATGACTGAGGTCAGAAATGCCTGGGCTAAACCGTACCAAGGGCCGACAAAAACAGCGCATAGTACATTGACGAAGTGCTGGACCGGAAAGGCTTTTATAGGGCCGAGCGGAATATAGATCATCTGGCTCAGCACTACATTGATTGCCGTGATAATTGCCGTTAAAGTCAGTTTCCTGGTCTGATTGTTTTGCATCTTAACCGTCCTTTCGTTAAAAAAGTCGATTCATCCATGAACCGACTTTTGTCTATTAGTTACCGCAACCAGGTGCACTATTTGCTATTTGAGCGCCCGTCTCACCTTTCAGGACGTCTCCACCGGTAGAGACAATGATCTCATCCGTCACAGTCTGGCTGATCGCATGAGAGACCATCTGCAGAAGTGAGTTGACTTCACCTTGCGCCTCCTTGAACTGATCCACTAAAGGCATGTCATCCAGTTCAGCTTCCACTTTCGCAATTTTCTCTTCTGTCATCTGCAGGGCTTTCTCTTTGCCGTATTGTTCAAAGTTCACCGCTTGTTTCTGCAGAGACTTCAATGAAGCCATTTTCTCGCGCACAGTCTGATTCTCGTGAATCTGAGCTTCAGCACGCTTAAAGAATTCTACCGCATCCGTCTCAGCCATCATCCGGCCGAGCTGTTTCGCATGTTCTAAGATCTGATCGTTTGTATACATTAATGGCTCACTCCTACTTGGTCTAAAATAGCGATTAATTCACCATTCATTGAATAGCGCATAGTCTCTGTTACTCTTACTTTGACAAATTGCCCGATGGCTTCCTTAGGTGCACGGAAATTGACGAGCTTGTTCTTATCGGTATAACCTGCAAGAATCTCGTCATTCTTTTTCGATGGTCCTTCACAGAGGACGATGACCTCCTGACCTAAATAATTCTGCAGCGTCTTCTCAGAATATTTCTCCACTATCTTATTCAGACGCTGCAGACGGTCTTTCTTGTCACGCATCGGCACATTATCCTTCATTTTGGCTGCCGGCGTCCCTTCACGCGGGGAATAGATATACGTATAGGCGTGTTCAAAGCCGACTTGTTCGTACAGGTCCATTGTATCTAAAAATTGTGCTTCTGTCTCATTGGGATAACCGACGATGATGTCTGTTGTCAGCGCGACATCCGGCATCTGCTCACGGATCTTAGCGACGAGTTCCAGATAGCTCTCCCGTGTATATTTACGGCCCATGATCTTCAGGACATCGTTATTACCTGATTGCACAGGCAGATGAATATGCGGCACGATATTGCCGCCCTCAGCCAGCACTTCAATCAGACGGTCGTCAAAGTCCCACGGATGGCTTGTCGTGAAACGGACGCGCGGGATATCAATCTTCTGGATATCTGCCATTAAATCGCCGAGTCCGTAATGGATGCCTAAGTCCTTACCGTAGGCATTGACATTCTGACCGAGCAGGCAGATTTCTTTATACCCGCGTCGTGCGAGGTCTCTTACCTCCTGGATGATTTCCTCCGGCATGCGGCTTCGTTCCTTGCCGCGGGTGAACGGTACAATACAGTAGGTACAGAATTTATCACAGCCATACATGATATTGACCCATGCCTTCGTTTCACCGAGTCGTGACTTCGGCAGATTCTCGATGACATCGCCCTCTTTAGACCAGACCTCAACGACCATCGCTTTAGATAAATAAGCTTCCTCTAAAATAGCCGGCAGGCGGTGAATGTTGTGCGTCCCGAAGATCATATCGACGTTCTGATAGGATTTCAGAATCTTGTTGACGACAGATTCCTCCTGACTCATACAGCCGCAGACACCGATCAGTACATCCGGCTTCTCAAGCTTCAGATGCTTTAA
This sequence comes from Macrococcus bovicus, assembly GCF_030376725.1. NCBI lineage: Bacteria > Bacillati > Bacillota > Bacilli > Caryophanales > Staphylococcaceae > Macrococcus > Macrococcus bovicus. The sequence continues at coordinate 969,480 of NZ_CP128470.1, read as the reverse complement.
GTTACCGATTTCACCGAATACTTTGTTCTCAGCATTCTCCCGGATGGCACAAGTGTTCAGCAAAATGACATCCGCATCGTTGACATCATTCGTTGCTGTATAATCCAGTGCCTCAAATATCCCGGCCATCACTTCTGTATCATGTTCATTCATCTGACAGCCATATGTTCTGATGTAATATTTACGGCCTTTACCCAGACCCTGATATTTTTCCTCAATCGTAAAGTCATGGTGATAGTTCACCGCTTCTTTTCCACGTTTTTTAGCGTCTTTCAGGCTTGGCGGTTGATAGACATGCTCAAAATATTTGCTGTAATCCTTCTCAGGCTTCTTCTCTGTCTTGGCCTGAGAACCTAGGATCCGACTTTCTTCGTTCATTTCAAAACCCTCTCCAGTCATTTATCATCTATTTAGTATATTACTTATACCAGACATTTTCAAAGGTTTTTATCAGTCGAGAAGCTCATCAAAATCACCATTTGAAGAATGAACCATCTGGCTGTAGAGGCCATTCCGCTCAAGCAGCTCGTGCTGATAACCCTGCTCAATAATCTCGCCCTGTGCAAGCACGATGACTTTATCTGTTTTCTTCACGGTGTTCAGGCGATGGGCAATCACGATGCTTGTACGTCCTGCCATCAGACGATCCACCGCTTCCTGCAGCTGCATCTCTGTCACCGTATCAATCGAACTTGTCGCTTCATCCAGCAGGAGAATCTTGGGATTCTGGACGAGCGCACGTGCGATGGATAACAGCTGACGTTCACCTTGAGAAAGTCTTGATTCCTCACCGGAGATCACCGTGTCATAGCCTTCTTCAAGACGCATGATAAAGTCATGGGCATTGGCATCTTTCGCCGCCTGCACCACCTCTTCATCTGTCGCTTCATGATTGCCGTACTTTATATTATCCCGGACGGTGCCGTCAAAAAGAATCGGATCCTGCAGCACATAGGCGATCTGACGTCTTAATGTACGTCGTGGCATGCGCGATACTGAAACGCCGTCAATCAGAATCTCGCCTCCATTGATATCATAGAAGCGGTTCAGCAGCTGAATGATCGTCGTCTTACCGGCACCCGTTGCGCCGACCAGTGCGAGTGACTCTCCTGCAGCCAGATCAAATGAGACGTGATTGATCACATTTTTCTGCTGACTGTCATTATATTTGAAGGTGACATCATTGAACTGAATATGACCTTGAATCACCCTTTCCCCGTGATTCGTGTCCGGTTCTTCTTCCTCATCGATAATCGCGAAGACACGTTCCGCTCCTGCCAGCGCTGACAGTACTTCATTGAACTGATTGGCGAGGTCAGATAACGGTCTAGTGAACTGGCGCGCATATTCAGCGAAGATCACGATCGTGCCGACAGTTACCGCCTGACCGTTCAATGCAAGGAGGCCGCCGATACCGACGACGATGGCAAATGAAAGGTTGTTCAAGGTATTCATGACTTTAGGAATGGTACCGGAATAACTGATAGACCAGAACCCCCGTTCACGGACCGAACGGTTCTTCTCTTCGAAGCCCTGTATCACAACTTCTTCCTGTGAGAAAACTTTGACTACTGACTGGCCGGAAACAATCTCTTCAATATAGGCATTCATATCCCCGAGCGCCTGCTGACGCATCTTATAAAGGGGACCTGTGCGGTTGGTGATCCAGCGCGTCGCAAAGAACATCACGGGTATAATCGTCATCGTCAGTAGTGTCAGTAACGGGCTCAGGGTCAGCATCACGATGACTGTTCCCACCAGTGTCACAATACTGGAGGTGAACTGGATAAATGATGAGTTCAGAACTTTTGAGATATTTTCAATATCGTTTGTCATTCTGCTCATGATATCACCGTGCTGACGTTCATCAAAGAAGCGGATCGGCAGCTGCTGCATATGACTGAAGAGCTGCATGCGAAGCTTGTAGACTGTCTCCTGTGCGATATCGACCATGAGATAGGCAGCGAGATAGGTCAGAAGCGATAAGGCAGCAAAAATAATGAGCAGCCAGCCGATCTTCTGCGGCAAGGAGCTGAAGCGCTTCGTCATAATATTATGATCGATGATATGACCGATCAGATACGGGCCGACCAGACTCAGGAGAGAGGTGATGATGACGAGTATAATGACAAAGAAAACCATCCATCTGCGGTGGGCCATCAGCTGCCATATTCTGCTGACTGTATGTTGCCAGTCATCTGCCCGCTTTTTATCTTTTTTCCGACCGATATCTTCTTTTTTCAAGACCGGCGGATGAGAAAATACATCTTTAATCATGTGCCTCCTCCTGACTGCGTGCTATATCCTGATATAGCCGGCTTGAATTCATCAATTCTTCATGGGTGCCGAGCGCGACGATTCGTCCTTGATCCAGCAGCAGGATCTGATCGGCCGTTTTAGCGGTATGTATCTTCTGAGTGACGATGATACGTGTCATATCGAGATTTTTCAGCGCATCAAACAGACGGCCTTCAGTATGGATATCCAGTGCTGATGTACTGTCATCCAGAATCAGAATGCCCGGTTTTTTGATCAGTGCACGTGCGATGGCAAGCCGCTGTTTCTGACCGCCAGATAAATTCACACCCTGCTGGCCGACTTTCGTGCTGTATGCATCATCAAAATTCATGATCGAATCATGAATCTGGGCGATCTGCGCTGCACGGAAGACTTCCTCGGCACTTGCTTCACTGTCGCCCCAGCGAACATTATCAATAATCGAGCCTGTAAAGAGCGTCGTCTTCTGCGGCACATAGCCGATCCATTCGCGCAGTGTACGGATATCCCAGTCACGGACATTCTGGCCGTTAATAAGGACTTCGCCGGACGATGCTTCATACATCTTAGGGATAAGCGATAATAATGCAGATTTTCCGGCACCTGTCTGACCCATGATGACGAACTTTTCTCCGCCCTTCACTTTAAAGGAGATATCTTGCAGGACATAGTGCTGTGCAGACGGATATTTGAAATAGACATGCTTAAACTCAACCGTGTTGTTCAGCTTCTCAGCCGCATTGTCATCTGCGACCTGAATCTCATCCTCCGGCGTAGTCAGAACCTCGCTGATACGGTCAGCGCTGGCTTTTGCACGTGAAAAGGCAATGATAATAAAGGCGAACATTGAGAAACCACCCTGCATCCGCAGTGCATAGTTGATGACCGCCACTAAAGAGCCCACTTCAAGTGAGTCAGACTGTATAAGGTCACTGCCGAACCAGATGACGAGCAGCATTGATAAATTCATGATGATGAGGAGCACCGGCATAATGCTCTCCATCAGTCTGAGCGCATAGACCGTATCCTGTCTGATAGGTGTCGCCACTTCATCGAATCGTTCAGCTTCATAGGGGCCGTTCAATGTCGACTTAATCAGTCGCACCCCTTCTAAGTTCTGCTGCACAAAGCGATTTAGATGATCAGTCCGCTTCTGGATACGCAAAAAGAGCTTCATCCCGCTGCGCGCAGTGATAAAGAGAAAGACAGCTAAGAGCGGTGTCCCTATCACCAGATAGAGGGCGATTTCCGGGGCGACGATGAAACTCATGATGATACTACCGACGACCGATAATGGCGCTTTCAGCATGATGCGCAGACTCATGAAGAGTACCATTTCGTTCGCAATAATATCGCTGGTCAGCCGGGTGATCAGACTGGACGTTTTAAACCGGCCGAGTGTTTCGAGGGAGAAACCTTGAATCTTGCGGAAAATAGCATTACGTAGATCGTAGGAAAACATATGACAGACGTGAGAAGAAATAAATGAGTTCAGCACACCCGCAAAGAAAGCAGCCAGACTGATGCCGAGCATGACCAGCAGATAAGTCTGAATATAGCGGGTATCATTCTGCAGGATGCCGTTATCGATTATATTCTTCATGAGGATAGGCGCATACATATCGACAAAAAGTTCTGACAGCATCAGTAGAAGTGCAAATAACATCAGTCCGAGATAAGGACGTGTATACTTGATGACGGTCTGCAAGGTAAAAACCCCTTTCTTTCGTATTCCGAATTAGTTTAATTATGCCATATCTCTCTCAGAAATATTCAATAGTTTGCCTGAAACTATGCGGCCGATTATAATATAAGAGTTACTAAATCAGATAGGAGCACAAAATGAACTTTCTTTCTCAGCTCATGGATTTCATCCTGCATATTGATAAGCATTTAATCAGCATTGTCAGTCAGTACGGCACGCTGACTTATGGTATTTTGTTTTTAATTATTTTTATTGAGACCGGACTGGTCATCATGCCTTTTCTGCCGGGTGATTCCATGCTGTTTGCAGCCGCTGCACTTGCCCCGCAAGGTGCCCTTAATATAGGGTTATTGTTTTTAGTCTGCTTGATTGCGGCTGTGTTAGGCGATACCCTCAATTATCATATCGGTAAATGGGCCGGCCTCGGCATTACGAACCATCCGCGTTTCGGGCGCTTCATCAAGGAAGAACATCTGCTGAAAGCCACGCGCTTTTTTAATCAATACGGCGGAAAAACCATTGTCATGGCTCGCTTCATGCCATTCATCCGGACCTTCATTCCCTTTGTAGCTGGTGCCAGTCGCATGCATTACAGTTATTTCATTCTCTATAATGTGATCGGCGCATTTCTCTGGGTTGCTATCTGTCTGGGTCTCGGCTATTTCTTCGGTAACATTCCAGTCGTGAAAGATAACTTTGAGATTGTCTTGATTCTCATCATCGTCGTCTCTGTCTTACCTGCTGTCTTCAGTGCCTTCAAAGCCTGGAGAGAAAATAGAAGTCATTCGTAATGAATGACTTCTATTTTTTCACGCTATAGGCATCTAGCATTCTTGCCGTTCTATATAAAATGCTGTGCAATTTTTAAATTGAACAGCATTTTTCATATTCCTGTCAACATCTCCAGCAGCTGCTGCTTTAACAGGCGTCTCTCCTCTTCAGTCATCTGCTTCACTTCGATTATATGCTGAATACTCGCCGGCTTGCCTGCGAGCACCACAATGCGGTCAGACAGTCTGATCGCTTCTTCAATACTGTGCGTGATCATCAGCACCGTCCTTTTTTCTGCCGCCAGTATCTCCTGCAGCCATTTCTGCATATCGAACCTGGTGATCTCATCCAGCGCGGAAAAAGGTTCATCCAGCAGCATCAAATCCCCCGGTGTATTTAGTGTGCGTAGAAAGGAGACACGCTGTTTCATGCCACCGCTTAAACGGTCCGGATATTGATGACGAATATCTTCGAAGCCACTTCGCTCTAAAAGTTCATCCAGCCTGCCGGTCGTACCCTCTTTGATCTCACTGCCCAGTGCGATATTGGCGGCAACGGTGCGCCACGGCATCAGTGAAGGTGACTGCGGCATATAGGCGACGTGGCCCGTGTGTCCTACTACCTGCCTGCCGTCTAATATGACGTCACCTGCGACAGGGGTTAACAGCCCGCCGATAATGTTGAAGATCGTCGATTTCCCGCTGCCGGAAGGTCCAAGAATCGTCACAAACTCCTGGTCTTTCACCTCGAGGTTCACGTGCTCTAGAACAGGGTTCATGCCAAAGGAATGGCTGATATTCTGCAGTTTTAATTTAATCATGTTTCCACCTCACCGTCAGCTTCTCCAAGACTTTGATCACACTGAAGATGACCAGCGCAAAAATCACGATCCATACAAGTGCTACAAAGACACGGTCCACCTGGAAGGCACGCTGGGCAATGATCATATATTTGCCGAGACCTTTGTCACTGCCCAACCACTCTGAAATAATGGCGCCCATAACAGAGTATGTCCCGGCAATCTTCAAACCATTGAACAGAAAAGGCATGCTGCCCGGCCATTCTAATTTTCTGAAGATCTGCATACGACTTGCCCCGGCTATCAGCATATATTTCCTTAAATCCTGATCCACTGATCTGAATCCTTCCAGCAGACTGACCGTCACCGGGAAGAAACAGACGAGTGTGATCACAATCAGCTTCGGCAGCAGGCCGAAACCAAACCAGATGACAAGAAGCGGTGCTATCACGATGACCGGTACATTCTGGCTGACGACAAGTAATGGATAGATAAACGGCTCAAGTGCAGGGATCAGATGCAGCATCACGGCCATCCCTACACCGACAACTATAGAGACCAGCAAGCCTGCCAGCACAAGCAGGATGGTCGGCACCAGGTCATCCTTATAGTCCGGGAATGCTGTGATGAATGCGGTTGCAATAGCACTCGGTGCAGGTAGCGTATAGCTATCGACATGAAGCAGGCGAACGAGCATCTCCCAGAGCAGCAGCAGGACGGCGATGAAGAGACCAAACTTCAGAGAGTATCTCATCGGTATTTCTTGACGAGTTCTGCCATAGAAGCCTCTTCAGCATGATAGAACTTCACTTGAGAAATAACGCTGACCACGCCTTCAGCCATCATTTTCTTGTTCATATCTTCAATGAGTTGAAGAAGTTCCGGCATATCCCCTTCTATCGTTGTATCCAGCGGGTTGACAACATAAGGCAGGCCACTCGCCTGAATGACTTCAATCGCCTTGTCGACATATGGAATCACATCTTCACCGTTAGGCGTCTTCGGTATGATTTGAATGCTCATCAAAGTGTCTGCCATCAGTTTCCCTCCACAAATTCGTTTGTAAATGCATCGTCAGCATTGAAGTCGTTGTTGATGATATCATTTTCCTTCATAAAGTGCGCAAAATTCTCCCAGACCTTCTTGTCCTGCAGGCCCCATTCCTTCGCGTCATCCTGATATTTATCCTTCAGGTATTCCTGACTCTTATAGACCAGTTCCTTACTCTCTTTTAATTCCGGCGCCTCGGTCAGCAGAATATCAGCGGCTGCTTTCGGCTTATCAATCGCAAACTCATAGCCTTCCTGTACAGCCGCCATAAAGGCATCAACCGTCTCTTTATCTGACTGGATATATTTTTCGTTCGCAATGATCAGCGGCGTATAATAGTCAAGATTTTTATCGTAATCTGTTAAGTACTGCATGTTGACTTTCTCGCCGCGTGTCTCCGCTTCAATACCCGTCCAGCCGTAGAATACCCAGGCGAAATCTATATTCTTCTTGGAGGCTGTGAAGAAGTCCGTATTGCCCATATTGACGACTTTAACATCCTTGACATCCGCGCCGTCTTTTTTCATGACTGCATCAATAAATGGCCGCTCAATAGGTGCGCCCCAGCCCCCGTAAGTTTTCCCTGCGTAGTCCTTAGGTGAATGGATGTTTTTAGAAGCAAGGCTCATAAAGCCGCTCGTATTGTGCTGGATAATAGCCCCGATCGATTTGACCGGCACACCTTCTGTCCGTTCCTGCGTGACCTGCTCCTGTGCACTGATTCCAAACTGAACTTTATTAGCAGCGACAAGCTGGTCCGCTGTCACATCGCCTGGTGTCTTAATAGTCACGTCCAGACCATGCGCTTTGAAATAGCCTTTTTCTTTCGCCACATAGATTCCTGTATGGTTGGTATTGGGCGTCCAGTCAAGCATCAGTGTGACTTTCTTCAGTTCCTTAGCCTCTTTCTTGTCTTCTTTCTTCGTCCCTTGCTCACTGCAGCCCGCCAGTAGAATCAGACAGCTTGCACCTATCAAAAGTTTTTTCATCAGTTATCCTCCATTAAAAAAACACAACCTGCAGAAGGTTGTGTTTGAGACACTTCCCTCCGTCAGCATTATCTGACCAGGTTAAAAGGGTTTAGGATTCCTCCAGTCTCAGCAAAAAGCTCCCCTAGTGTTTTTATGATTTATTTAAATTGTAACATAAGTTCATTGAATTCAGGCTGTGTAATTTTCATCTCGGCCTGCGATAAGTTCTGACTGTAGCCGTCTATCTGTTCTGCGTAGCTTGGTGTTGCCGTATCCTGATAGATAATCCCCGTCACCAGGCCGTCATGCTCAATGACAGTGGATAACGCCTGCGCTTTATTTGAAGGGTCATAGCCTTCGATGTCAGCGATCTTAGTCAGATTTTCTTTGAACCAGTCATACGTATTGATTTTATTATAGGTGACACAAGGTGAGAAGACATTGATGAACGAGAAGCCCTTATGCTGAATACCCGCTTCAATGATAGCCGTCAGTTCTTTGATATCTGATGAAAAGCTCTGGGCGATGAATGTAGCGCCACTTGTAATCGCCAGTTCAAGCGGTGAAACGTTCTTCTCGATTGAACCTTTAGGTGTGGTCTTCGTCACAAATCCATGCGCTGAACTAGGTGACGTCTGACCTTTTGTCAGCCCATAGATCTGATTATCCATGACAATATAGGTGAGATCGATGTTACGGCGCAGCGCATGAATCGTATGGCCCATACCAATCGCAAAGCCGTCGCCGTCCCCACCTGAAGCAATGACGGTCAGTTCCTGGTTTGCCATCTTCACACCTTGAGCAAGCGGCAGTGCACGACCATGGATGCTGTGGAAGCCGTAAGAGTTGATATAACCTGATAACCGGCCTGAACAGCCGATTCCCGTAATGACGGCGAGGTTCTCCGGTTCAAGTCCGACACCCGCTGCTGCTTTTTGAATCGCAGCCTGGACGGAGAAATCACCGCAGCCTGGACACCAGTTCGGTTTAACAGTATTTCTGAAATCTTTGAATGTTGCCATTATTTCTCGACTCCTTCATCCACCACTGTATTGATCTTTTCTTCAATATCATGTGGCAGGAATGGTGTTCCGTCATATTTGACGAAACTTGTGATTTTATTGTGATGCAGTGTATTCATTTTGATGATCTGTGCAAGCTGACCCTGATAATTATTTTCAGCGACAATCACTTTCTTCGCTTTATCAAGTGCAGCCTGGACCTCCTCAGTCGGGAACGGATGCAGCTGTCTGATCTGCATGTGATTGACTTTAAGATCTGTACGCGTCATTGCTTCCTCAATGGCCCCGTGCGTTGAGATAAAGCCGATGACAAGGACGTCTGCTTCATCGTGGCCGCCGCTTTCAACTACAGGCTGCTCAATCTTCAGCGCCTCAATCTTGCGCATCCTTTTCTCCATCTGTTTAATACGGTTGACAGGTGATTCTGACGGCTTACCGTCTTCAGCATGTTCAACACCCGTCACATGATGGATGCCGTTCTTAGTGCCAGGTAACGTACGCGGCGAAACACCTGTCTCTGTCACTGCATAACGTTTGAAATAGTCTTTCGTATCTGAGTCAGGCACATCACTGACAATGTTGCCGCGGCGGATCTCAAGACGGCTATAATCAAGTTCAGGTACCGTCTGTTTGCCGAGGGAGAGCTGCAGGTCACTTAACAGAATAACCGGACACTGATATTCTTCTGCGAGATTAAAAGCCTCCATCGTTAAGTAAAAAGCATCCTCCACGGTCGTCGGCGCGATAACAATCTTCGGTATATCGCCGTGCGTCCCGTAGATCATCTGCATCAAGTCTGACTGCTCCTGTTTTGTCGGCAGCCCAGTTGAAGGACCTCCGCGCATCGTGTTGACGATAACGAGCGGCTGTTCTGTCATGCCGGACAGACCGATTGCTTCCATCATGAGGGAAAGCCCCGGACCTGCTGAAGCTGTGAATGCCCGGACACCGGCATAGTTGACGCCGATAGCCATGACGGCTGCCGCTATCTCATCTTCAGTCTGTATCACTGTACCGCCGAAACGAGGCAGCTTATCAATCATATACTCCATGATTTCTGATGCCGGTGTAATCGGATAGGCCGCCATAAAACGGGCACCGCCCGCTAATGCACCGAGTGAAATGGCTTCATTACCGATCATGAAGAGGTGACCTATCCCGTCACTATCCGCCAGATTGAAACGGTCACCAATCTCTGCACCGTATTTCAATATTTCAGCGATACCGCTCTTCAATGCCTCTTTATTCAGTTCAACGATTTTATCGCCTTTTTTCTTGAACATCGATTCTACTAGTTCTTCAAAAGGTTCAAGAGACAGACCGAGAAGCTGCACAGTCGCACCGACTGCGACCATATTCTTCATCAGTGCAGTCCCTAGTTCTTTAGCGATCTCCGTAAAGTTGATTTCAATCAGCAGACCTTCAAAATCTGCCGGTCTCTCAGGCGCAAATTTACCGTCTGCTAAGATGACCCCTTCTGCTGTCAGCTCATGATAGTTAAGGTCAATCGTCTCCTGGTCAAACGCCACGAGAATATCTAAATCGTCACTGATTGCGTAGACAGGGGTGGTTGAGACACGGATCTTATTGTTGGTGTGCCCCCCTTTAATACGACTTGAGAAATGACGATAGCCATATAAATAATACCCTTGTCTGTTTAAGGCAGTAGAGAATATCTCACCTGTTGATTCTATCCCTTCCCCCTGCTGTCCACCGACTTTCCATGAAATTTGTGATTTCAAAGTTTCATCCTCCTACAATTTATCTCATCAACCAATATAACAAAAAAACCGCACAGTCACATGACTTGTGCGGGTATTTCCGTTAAATTCATACTAATGGCCGATAAAAGGATGATCAGGATTGATCAATATCCGCTCCATTTTCTTGGTTTTGCCTGCTTTATCAAGTTCAATATAGACGCCTGATAAGACCCCTCGCCCTGTTTCATGCAGCACATGTCTGACAGGCAGACCTGTTATAAAGCGGTGAATCACTTCGTCCTTATTGATGCCGAGAATGCCGTCATAGTCACCCGTCATCCCCACATCAGTGATAAAGCCGGTCCCCTGAGGCAGAATACGGTCATCCGCTGTCTGAATATGAGTATGAGTACCGACAACCGCACTGACGCGGCCGTCCAGATAATAGCCCATCGCGCCTTTTTCGGATGTCGTTTCAGCGTGAAAATCAACAAAGATATGATCTGTCTCCTTACGTGCCACTTCAATCAGCTCATCTGCTTTCTTGAAAGGGTCATCGATAGCCGGCAGAAATGCTCTCCCCTGCAGATTAATGATAGCGAGTTTATCCTGATTGAATCTGACAATTTTCATGCCGACACCGGGTGCCTCCGCTGGGTAGTTGGCTGGACGGATCATCTTGATATCCTGATCGAGAAAATCATACACTTCACGCTGACCATATGTATGATTACCGAGTGTGACAAAATCCACGCCTTGTGTCATAAATGATTTATAGATTTTTTCAGTGATGCCCCTGCCGTGTGCCGCATTCTCACCGTTGACTATCGTGAAATTAGGCTGATATTTCTTCTTTAAGTGAGGCAAATATTCGCTGAGCATATCCCGGCCAATGGCTCCCACTATATCTCCGATAAATAATATTCTCATCATCTACTCCTTTAATTTTTCATTCTTAGTTATTGTACCAAAAAGAAGACGGAGTTAGTTCAATAATGAACAGGATAAAAAGACTGGAATCGTATTCCAGATAAAGACTAAAAGCATGTAAAAAATGAATAAGGATATGATAAACTAATGATAAATCCAAGAAAAAGAGGTTGAAGCATGTCACTTAAGAAAATGTCAGTTATTTTATGTACCTCAGTGGCCCTCCTTGCCGCGTGCGGCACAAAAGAAGAACCTGCAGAAACTAAAACCACTGCGACAAGCCAGATTTCAAGTGATGCCAAAAAAGCGATTGAAGAAAGTAAAAAACGCGGGCAAGCGAAAGCTGAAAAAAATAAGAAGGAAAATCAGTCATCAAGAGAACCGGCGACATCAGAGACAGGCCGTGATACAACCGAGGACGTAACAACTGAACAGTCAGTGACCGAGTTACCATCGACGGAAATTCCTGTCACACCCGCCCCAGCAACAGAGGCACCGACGACAGAAGCATTGACAACAGAAGCCATCACAACAGAGTCTGTCAGCACAGAAAATCCAGCTGACAACGTGACATCTGCAGACCAGCTTCAGCAGATCATGTTCGGTGATTATACGGAGGCGGAAAAAAGACAAGCCTATAATGCAGCCGTAGCAAATGGCATCATTCCACCCGGACATATGGACGGCGGCACAACGATGCAAGCCTATCAGAGTTCAATCAACGTTCAGCAAGGCTTAGAGTAAAAATAAGGTCACTACTATAGTGATCTTTATTCTATACATATAAGTTTACATAACAAAATTATATTTATTAATAACTCAAAAAAACACAGAGCCTCGGCTCTGTGTCTATTTGTTTAGATAATGTTTTTCGATAACCTTCTGCACAAACTTATATTCTGTAATCGGTTCATCGAACTCATAAAACTTCGTCTCGTTGTCCTTGGTTGTGATCGCGATATATTTCACAACGGACAGTCCACCACGGATATCATTCTTCAGAAACTCTACACGAAACCATTCATTGCCATGCGTAAAGTATGAAGTAGTCATCACTGAATAATTGCCTAACATAACCTTCGCCCCCTTGATCTTTGTATCCATCATAACAGAATCACTCATCCATATAAATAAAAACCGATAAATATGCACCTTTAAAATCTTATCAGTATAAAAAAACTTCAGTGAGTCCACACTCACTGAAGTTCTGTTATTTAGCATATTCAACCGCACGCATTTCACGTACGACTGTTACTTTAATATGACCTGGATACTGCAGTTCTTCTTCGATCTGATTCTTGATATCACGCGCTAATCGATGGGCCTTCAGATCATCCACTTCCTCAGGAGAGACGATAATTCTGATTTCTCGTCCCGCCTGGATCGCAAATGATTTCTCGACGCCGTCATAGCTCTCTGAAATCTGTTCAAGTCGTTCCAGACGTCTGACGTAATTTTCCAAAGTCTCGCGTCTAGCACCTGGTCTAGCTGCACTCAGTGCATCGGCAGCCGCCACTAAGACCGAAATGACCGAATTAGGTTCGATGTCACCATGATGTGAATGGATTGCATTGATGACGACCGGATGCTCCTTGTATTTCTTCGCAAGGTCTACACCGATTTCAACATGACTGCCTTCCACCTCATGGTCAATGGCTTTACCGATATCATGAAGAAGTCCTGCCCGCTTAGCGAGTGTCACATCTTCACCGAGTTCTGCTGCCATCATGCCTGCTAAATGCGCCACCTCTACTGAGTGTTTCAGCACATTCTGGCCGTAGCTCGTTCTGAACTTCATACGGCCGAGTATTTTCACTAAGTCCGGATGTAGATTGTGGATACCCAGTTCAAATGTCGCAGCCTCACCTGCTTCGCGGATACTTTCATCCACTGATTTTTTCGCTTTTTCAACCATTTCTTCGATACGACCTGGATGAATACGACCATCAGAAACCAGGTTCTGCAGCGCGATTTTCGCCACTTCCCGTCTGATTGGATCAAAGCCCGACAGTATCACTGCCTCCGGTGTATCGTCAATAATCAGATCAATACCCGTTAATGTTTCAAGTGTTCTGATATTTCGTCCTTCCCGACCAATAATACGACCTTTCATCTCATCATTCGGCAGATTGATCACTGATACCGTTGATTCTGAAGTATGATCAGCGGCTAAGCGCTGAACAGTAGTCGCAAGTAACATTTTGGCTTTCTTATCGACTGTGTCTTTGACTTCTTGCTCTTTCTCTTTGATCAGCACGGCTATATCATGAGAAAGTTCATCTTCAACCTGGTCGATAATTTCCTGTTTCGCTTCTTCTTGAGTCAGTCCGGAGATGCGTATTAATTCCTGTTCATGTCTGGCGATAATATCTTGAACACTTTGCTCCAGCGCATCAACTTGCTGTTGTTTAGCTTCAATTTTAGATTCTTTTTGTTCTAAAAGCTCATCTTTTTTATCTAAGAGTTCACTTTTTCGATCTAAGTTTTCTTCTTTTTGAAGTAATCGTGCTTCTTGTCTTGAAAGATCTGCTCGTCTATGGCGATATTCGTCTTCCAGACGATCACTGCGCAGCTGATGTTCTTCTTTAGCTTCTAGCAGTTTTTCTTTTTTAAGACTTTCGGCTTCTTTTCTAGCTTCTTTCACAATATGCTCACCAGTTTGCCGTGCCTGAATCTGCTGGTTCGTCAAATTCGTTTTTGCTAGATAATAACCTGCAGCAACACCTACAAGGATGCCAAGCAAAATGTATAAGAGGATAACCATACATAAACACCTCCTTTTTGCTTATTATCTAGTTAAAGTATTAAAAATAAAGAATATATAATTAAAATCATATACATTTCAATTGTACGTTTTCTGTCATATTAAAGTCAAGGCGTCATCTAGTATATGGAATAGAAAAACTGAAGTCCGGAGACTTCAGTTCTCTGTGATTAGACTAATTCGTCATCAAATAAAGTATCTGCTTCTTCTTTCTGAGGTTCTGCAGATTCTTTTTCTGCTGTCTCAGTCACTTCATCCGGCGCGATGATTCCCATTTCCTGACGTATTTTACGGTCAATCTCTGCCATGACTTCGGGATTCTCTTTCATGTAGTTCTTCACGTTCTCTTTACCCTGACCTAAGCGCTCGCCATTATAAGAATACCAAGCACCTGATTTATCAATCACTTCAAACTCAGTACCGAGGTCTACAATCTCACCTTCACGGGAGATACCTTTACCGTACATGATATCAACTTCAGCTACTTTGAAAGGTGGCGCTACTTTGTTCTTCACGACTTTAATCTTTGTACGGTTACCTACCACGTCCATGCCTTGTTTCAGCTGTTCCGCACGACGGACTTCCAGACGGACTGAACTATAGAATTTAAGCGCACGGCCGCCAGGTGTCGTTTCTGGGTTACCGAACATCACACCGATTTTTTCACGGACCTGGTTGATAAAGATGGCGATTGTATTAGATTTCGCAATGGCACCGGAAAGTTTACGCAGTGCCTGTGACATCAGACGCGCCTGCAGACCCATATGAGAGTCACCCATCTCTCCTTCGATCTCCGCTTTTGGTGTCAGGGCAGCCACTGAATCGATAACGATGATATCAATCGCACCGCTTCTAACAAATGCTTCAGCGATTTCCAGACCTTGTTCACCATGGTCAGGCTGTGATAAATAAAGATTCTCAGTATCCACACCCAGATTCTTCGCATAAACAGGATCTAATGCGTGCTCAGCATCGATGAATGCAGCTGTTCCGCCCTGAGCCTGTACTTCAGCGATCGCGTGCAGGGCCACGGTCGTTTTACCGGAACTTTCAGGTCCGTAGATCTCAATGATACGCCCTTTAGGATAGCCCCCTACTCCTAATGCATTATCGATGGTAATAGAACCACTTGAAACAGTGGAAACATTGCGAGCTGTGCTTTCGCCGAGCTTCATGACCGCGCCTTTACCGAATGATTTCTCCATATTTTTGATGACTGTATCGAGTGCTTTTTGACGTTCGCTCAAATGTATATCCTCCTTAAACGTTGCCGTTTATTCGTTAATTTAATTTGTTTTACATCTCTTACTATACTGATTTCGGGCTCAAATAGCAAGCAAAAAGCAAACGTCTGTTCGTATTTTTTAACGACAGTTTTTGATGACAGACAGACAGTTTTTCATGAAAACAGTCCCATTCACCAGCTGTTTTTCATAAAAAAATAACAGGTTATGACGACCTGTTATTTAGAGCCACGGAACACATCTCTGCCGTGATAGAAGTATTCAATGCCTGATAGAATGGTGAAGAAAACAGCAGCATACATCAGCCAGTAGCCGAGGTTCATGCCGAATGGTTCTGCAAGAAGCAGTAAAATCATGGCGACCATCGTTACAGCTGTCTTGATCTTGCCGAGCTGACCCGCTGCTGAGACAAATCCCTGTTCTATCTGCAGAAGACGAAGACCCGTCACCGCAAACTCACGTGCAACGATAATGATGGCCATCCAGGATGGTATGACATCCAGTTCAACTAACGCTATAAGACCGGATGCAACGAGCAGCTTATCTGCTAATGGATCCAGGAATTTCCCCATATTTGTGACAAGCTGCCATTTTCGCGCCAGATAGCCATCTACCCAGTCAGTCAGAGAGGCAAAGATAAAGATGACTGCTGCAATGAACTGTTCGATGCGCATATCCATGCTGTTCAAGAATTGAATATTCCCCATATGGAAGTCGGCCAGCAGAAAGACAAGAAAAATCGGAATCAGCACTACGCGTGCCACTGTAATCTGATTTGGAATGTTCATTTGTAGACTCCTTTCTATTTTGAAATATTGAACTGATAGGTTCGTGTAATTAAAGCATCCGCGCTGGTCGGGACCTCCACTTTCTCACCATTGCAATACACCGTCAGGTCAGCTGTTGATCCCGCAATCAGTGTGACAGTGCGTGCCCCCTTACCTACCTTTAATGTCCGGTCGTTGACATTCTGATAGTTCTCTGACCGGTCATCACTACGCAGCTGGAGCCACGTCGGTGTCTTCGATGTCACACGAATGACAACAGGCTCTTTCGTCTTGACTGTGTAGCTGAGTGTAGCACCGTCAAATGATTTATAGCTGACCCTCGTTTTTTCCTCTTTTTTAGCCGGTTCTTCTTTTTCTTTCTTCTTATCCGGCTTCTGCGCTTCTTTCTTAGTCTCTATTGCCACATCTCTACTCGGATTAATCGTTGCAGCATGCCACTGCCGGGGATGCGGAAATAAATAGACCGAGACGATCCACAGTAACGTACAGACAGCAGAGACGAGCAGAATCAGCCTGAACAAAGGTAATAACTTCTGATTTTCCTGGACATCGGGTGTCTTAAGTGATTTCTTCGCTTCTTTGGCAGTCATCTTATGTATCGGAAGCTCCGACTGATGTTCTTCTATGAGTTTATCCGCGTTCAGATTGACACTCTCCGCATACTTTCTAATAAAACCTACTGCATAATCGGGATTCGGCAGCTGATCAAACTCATTTTTTTCAAGCATCGAGATATATTCTCTCTTGATCCTGATGCGTTTCTCCATATCCAGAAGCGTCATGCCGAGCCTTTCCCGTTTACTTTTCAAAATTTCACCAATGGGTTTCATTGAAACGCCTCCCATTATTCAAAAAATCCGAATCCATCTGTGTCAAATAGATTATTCTTGTGCACCTGCTCATAAGTGATTTCCTGATCATCGCTCTCACGCAGCTCGATAATGTAATCAAAGTCCTCTAATGTAAAGTCGCTATTCGCCACAAATAAATCCGGATGCTCTATCACTTTTACAGCAGGTAAATTCATCACTTCTTTGACGAGCTGCATATGCCGCATATCCTGCTGCTTGGATGTCAGCGCGCCGTCGATGATGTAGATGTAGCTACTGTCATACTCACCTTTGAACAACGAGTTGCGCACAGTCTGCTTAATCATGGTTGATGATATGAACAACCATTTCTTATGGGCACAGACACTGGCGGCCACTACTGATTCAGTTTTACCGACACGAGGCATACCTCGTATACCGACCAGACAATGCCCTTCCTCCTTGAAGAGCTCAGCCATGAAATCAACCAGTATACCTAAATCATTTCTGACAAAGCGGAAGGTCTTTCGGTCTGTCACATCGCGCTGAATATAGCGCCCATGTCTGACGGCCAGTCTATCCTGAAGAAGGGGTGTCCGAATCTTGATGATGCGAATTTCATCCAGTTCACGGACAATATTTTCAAAGCGGATGATTTTCTCGTCATTATCCACTCGCAGGAGCATGCCGCGGCGCCCTTCATCGACGCCATTGATCGTAATAATGCTGATACCTAGTGTACCCAGCAGACTGGAGACATCCCCGAGCAGACCCGGCCGGTTCACTTTGATTTCATATTCAAGATAACACTCTCTCATCATAAGCCCCCTAAATGAGCCATCCTGCATTCAGACGTAAGACTTGTCCTGTCATATGCTGAGCTCTCTTATGTAGTAAATAACTGACTAAGTATGCGATTTCATCCACTTCCACAAGCTCCCCCTGCGGAATATCTTCCAGCAGAGCATATACATCCAGCTGATCGGTCATTCGCCCGCGTACGACACCCGGTGTAATGGCATTGACTGTCACGCCGCTCAGCGCGAGTTCCTTGGCCATAGACTTCACAAATCCGATCTGAGCTGCTTTCATCGCAGAATAGACACTCTCCATGCTTGCCCCTGTCTCGCCCCAGATTGAACTGATCACGACTATTCTACCATACTGCTTTCTACAGAGAACAGGCACGAGCCACTGCACGAGCTGAATCAAGCCCTTCAAGTGAAGATGATACTGCTGATCAATCTCCTCTGCAGTGAAATCCTGCACAAGGCCGAAGCTCTCCGTTCCAGCGGCATAGATCAAGCCGTCGATGTTTTCAAGAAATGCAGGTCTTGTGTCCAGTCTTGTTAAATCACATTGCCAGAAAGTCACATCGCCAGACATCGAGCCTTTCAGCGACTCGACATCAGCTTTAAAATACTGACAGATAACCGAATGTCCTGCTGCTAATAGTTCTGTGACAATCGCACGTCCAATATCGCCGCTGCCGCCTGTCACTAAATAACTAGCCACGAGGCACCAGTCTGCTATCAGTCATATGGGACATATCAACCGCCTGCCGGAATGTGGTCACAGCCTCTTCAAGGCTGATCTGCTGAAGGACCTGCATGATATCAAAGAGAATAGCCCCGTTGAAATAGTAACGTGTAAACTGATTCGCGATGTATTCAACCGAATTAAAGCTTGCGATATATTCACCCGTTGTCTGTTTCACTAATCTTCTGAAGGCGCTCTCATCAAATTCTGCCGTTTCAAAGCGTTCCATAATCCGTTTTTTCAGCGTGTCCGGTTCAGATGTCGCCCCTGCTATCAGCATATGGGAGAAGGTCGGCTCCAGAATAAAGCTATAGCCAAATGAATCATCTATTAAGCCGTCAGCTAACAGTTCATGATAAAAATCACTCTGCTCACCTAAAAGAAGTTCCAAGATAAACATCATCTCAAACTCTGTCTGGATCAAGGGACGATTCTGCAGATGACAGTCGCTTTTAATACCGAGCATCAGCTTCGGCCGTGAGACATCTGTAGGCGTTGTCACCTGCTTGTCCTTCACTTCCTGCGGTTCACTGATGTCAGCGATCACCGGCAGATAAGCAGGCTGGTCTGTTGTGAGCTGCTGTTCGCTGACCAGGTCAGCGATAGCAGCAGGCTCCACATTGCCGACCACAAACATGACCATATTCTCAGGACGGTAGAACGTGTCATAGCACGTGTAGAGAGTTTCTGCTGTAATCTCATTAATCGAACTGATGGTGCCTGCTATATCCTGGCGCACAGGATGATGATGATACATCGCCTGTAACGTCTGGTAATACAGCCTGTAATTCGGCTGCTCCTGGTACATCTTGATTTCTTCTGCGATGATACCGATTTCTTTCTGCACAGATTGCTCTGAGAAATAAGGCTTCTGAACCATCTCAATCAGTGACTTAATATTATCCTCGACACGGTCGACAGCAGTAAACAGGTAACTGGTGCGGTCATAAGACGTAAAGGCATTGACAGAAGCCCCTTGCTCAGAGAAGACATTGAACATATCACCCGCTTCCTTCTCGAACAGCTTATGTTCTAGAAAGTGAGCCACACCTGCCGGGGTACTGACCATATTTGAACGGTCTGCAGGTATGAAATCAGTATGTAAGGAACCGTATTTCGTCGTCATGGTCACATAGGTTTTCTGGAATCCTGCTTTTGGGATGATGAAAAGCTGCAAGCCATTTTCTAGTCTGGTTTCATAGAGTGTCTCATCTATTTCCGGATAGTATTGTTTTTTCATGCTGTCACCTCTTCTGCAAGACAATAGATTGTCTGAACGTTGACTTGTGCTGCAATCGCCATCACTTCTTCTTTTGTCACGCTTTCAATGCCCTTTATCCACTCATCAGTCGACAGCTTTACAGCGTCGAAAGTCGAAGCATAACTGGTCTCAATCCATCCTCTCGGGCGGTCAAAGTTTTCCCGTCTATGACTGACAAGCATTTTCTTGGCGATGGCCAGCAGCTCCTCAGAGAACTGCCCCTCTTTCATCATCTCAAGCTGGCTGAGAATCATATCAACTGCCTGCTGATAAGTCGCATTCTGAACGCCTGCAACGACATACAATAGACCGAGCCTTGCATCTATCTGCGAGTGAATCTGGTAAGCAAGACTCATTTTTTCACGGATATTCATAAACAGGAGACTCGTTGCATCACCACCGTAAATCTGATTCATGACGATAAAGGCAAAGTAGTCACGTGTCCCGTATTCAACCGGCGCGGTCATCCCCATATTGATACGGGCCTGTGAAGTATGCGTATATTCAGTGACATAGACCGGTTTGTCCTTCGGTTCCAGTTTAAGGGGCTCTAAAGCAGCCTCATTCGACAGAAAATCAAAGTAATATTCAAGCTTAGCACGAACGTCCTCTGTTACGTCACCAATGATGTATAAAGCCTTCTCATCTTGCAGCATCGAATCATAGGCCGCATATAAAGACTCAGGTGTAACAGCAGGCAGATGTGCTTCAATCCCGATGCTCGGGTAACGGTAGCTCGTCTGAAACATCTCCTGCAGCATGCGTTGGAAGCTTGCTTGTGCTTTATTGTCTTTGATAGCGTCAAAGCGTGCAGCCAGAAGCTGTTTCTCCTGGGCGACTTTCTGCGCGTCAAAGGCACCCTCCCTGATATCAGGATGCTTAATGACATCGCTGAGCAGCTGGCAGCACGCGTCAAACAGTGGCTCATCGACAAACTTATCATGGATGAACTCCATGCTGAAAGTCATGACATGTGCGGTCTTCTGCTTCGTCACATAGCTTGATAGATGTGCCCCGTATAGATCCGACAAGTGATCATAGAGTTTCTGTTCACTCGGAAAACGAGCCGTCGACTTGGTCAGCAGTTTGGCGAGCAGTGACCGTTCTGTCAGACGCTCAGCCTCAATAGGTGCTTTAAATTTAAGCGTCAGGGTGATGGTCTTAAACTTCTTCTCATTCTTGATGTAAATAGGTATCATAAAATCACTTCAACTCTCGCTTAATTTGGAATTTAATCTGACTGGACTTAAAA
The DNA here is from genome assembly GCF_030376725.1 of Macrococcus bovicus. Lineage (NCBI taxonomy): Bacteria > Bacillati > Bacillota > Bacilli > Caryophanales > Staphylococcaceae > Macrococcus > Macrococcus bovicus. The sequence goes on along the minus strand of NZ_CP128470.1, from coordinate 948,595 downwards.
TAATTCAGCGAATAAAGGACCGGTCTATCATCCTTATTCTTATGAATCTGACGGACAAGAACCAGACTTTCCTCCGGTGCACATTCCAGCATATTGGAAATATAGGGTTCATAGCTGATCGATTCAATTTCACATGTGGCAGACGTAATCTGAAATTCCGGACGATTCTTCAGCACCTCAAACAAAGAAACCTTCATAGAATGGTCGAGTATCAATGATTCGTCAACCATCTTGTCAAGACAGTACGCAATCGGTTCGTTATCAGCTGTACGGATACGCTCAAGGACAATGATATTACGGTCATCAGTGATCTCGAGAACCCGCTTGTCATCAATCGACGGGGTCTCCGGGTCCTGACTGATGATGATAGAGCCTGCCTTATATCCCTTTTCCTCTATCATTGACGTAATACTTTTCAGGTTATGGACAGGATAGAAGAAAGTCGGCTCATGTTTGACAAAGTAGCCTTGATGGAAACGTTCTGATAACAGCTGCTCTGTGACAAGCTCCTGGAGAGCTTCTTCTACATCGTCCTGAACCACGTCCAGAGTTCGTGAAATCTCATATTCGCTCGGCAGGGGCCGGTCGGTCGTAAACGCCCCGTCCTGAATGCGTTCGATAATCCAGTCTTTGATTTCTACTACCGTTTGTTTGGCAGACATTATTCTCCTCCTTCTTCAGGTGCTATTAATACTTGTCTCGGCTTACTGCCCTGGGCGGGTCCGATTACCTGATTAAGTTCTAAATCATCCACAAGTCTTGCAGCCCTATTATAGCCTATTCTGAACTGGCGCTGCAGAAGTGAAGCACTTGCCTTCTGCTCTCTCACCACAAATTCATAGGCCTGATAATAGAGTTCGTCGTCTGAGGGTGAATCAGACTGTACGATATCTTCCGGTTCCATTTCCTTCATATAGTTCGCTGATTGCTGAGACGTCACATAATTGACAACCGCCTCCACCTCGCTGTCCGACAAGAAAGCTCCCTGTACGCGGGTCGGCTTAGACTGCCCGGAAGGTAAGAACAGCATGTCGCCTCGACCGAGCAGTTTTTCTGCACCTTGTGAATCCAGTATTGTTCTTGAATCTACCTGGGAGCTCACGGCAAACGCGATACGTGAAGGGATGTTCGCCTTGATCAATCCCGTGATGACATCCACCGAAGGACGCTGCGTCGCAATAATCAGATGGATACCGGCCGCACGTGCCATCTGTGCGATTCGCATGATGGCACTCTCAACGTCTTTACTCGCGACCATCATCAAGTCGGCAAGTTCATCGACAATTACAACGATGTAAGGCAGCAGGCTATTCTTTTCATCCAGTTCCTGGTTCTGACGCTTCAAGTACTCATTATATCCTTCGATATTACGTGTCCCTGTATGACTGAACAGATCATATCTCCGTTCCATTTCCCCGACAATTTTCTGCAGGGCCTGGCTCGCCTTCTGCGGGTTGGTCACGACCGGTGTGAGGAGGTGCGGAATGCCGTTATAGACATTCAGCTCCACCATCTTCGGGTCGATCATCATCAGTTTGACTTCATGCGGTTTCGCATTCATCAGGATACTCGTGATAATGCCGTTGATACAGACTGATTTACCGCTGCCAGTAGACCCGGCGACAAGCAGATGGGGCATCTTGTTAAGCTCAGCAGTGATCGCTTCCCCGGAGATATTCCGCCCCAGGACGACTTTCAGTTTATTGGTCGCTGCCGGCTCCTCTTCCAGCACTTCACGCAATGTCACCATAGACGTCGTGGCATTCGGGACTTCTATTCCGACTGCAGATTTACCGGGTATAGGTGCCTCAATCCGGATATCTTTCGCCGCCAAGGCAAGTGCGATATCACTAGACAGATTGACGATACGGCTGACTTTGACACCCAGCGCCGGATGGACTTCGTACTGGGTGACGGCTGGACCGATACGAATCTGACTCACTTTTGCATCCACCCCGAAGTTTCTCAGTGTATTCTCAAGAAGCTGTCCTCTTTGCTTCACTGACTTCGTGTCCGACTGCGCAGCATGGGCAGGCGGATTCAATAAGGTAATAGGCGGCAGCTGATAGGCTGAGTCTTCGTCATTGACTGTTTCTATATCAGCCGGCTCCAGGTCAGCATTTTCCAGGTCAGCCGGCTCTGTGACAGCCGGCTTCTTACGCTTATTTTCTTCATAGACAGGTATATCTTCCTGTTCGTGTGCCGGCTCTATCTTCTCAGGCACCGGCATAGTCTCTGGTGCTTCCTCTTTGATTTCGACGAGTGCTGAGACATCTTTAGGCTGCGGTTTCTCACGCTCCTGCCATTTCCGTCTGACCGCAGCCATACTTGACATCAAGGTCATGAACAGTGTCCTTGCTTCCTGTCTGATAGAACGTCCTGCTATCAGAATGCCTGTCAGACCGAATAAAGCGATGATTAAGATGAAGGTACCGACCGGACTGATCAGGGCTGTGGTCATACTCTCTAAATAATAACCGGCAGCACCTCCGCCCTGGTAATGAAAATGAGAATCGGATTCCAGTTCATAGATATGATTAAACCTCGGCCGGTGCTTATTCTCTATCAGCCGGCTACCGAACTCAAACAGCAGACTTAATGCCACTTGAAGCGTCAGCAAGCCTGTCAGCCGTCGGTTCAGAGGCATGAATTTCTGGTTGATAGTGACGTAGATGACTGTTAAAAATAACAGCAGATATGTATAGTAGCGGGCTGTCCCCGTGAAAAGTATCATCAGACAGTCGATGCCAAGCCCGATCAGGCCGAACTGAAATAACCCGAGCAAAAGCAGACACAGCAGAATGAGCGCCACAAGATAAATATAAGGCGGGTCTTTCCGCTTCGCTGTTTTTTGGGTCCGTCTTTTCTTCGTACTCTTTTTTTTAGTGATTGCCATGTCTTCACCTCATAAAACTAAATAAACAAGCTTTAAAAAGCTTGTTTATAGGTCATTCATTAAATTTCAGAAATGACAGGGATAATCATCGGACGGCGTTTAGTTGACTCATAGAGAAATTTCCCGAGCTTGTCTCTCATATCCTGTTTGATCTCTGACCATTCGATACGATTCTGCATCAGGCCTTCTTCAACGATCGCACGTACTTTGTCTTCCGCTTCTTTCAGCAGCTCTTCACTTTCACGGACATAGACGAAGCCGCGTGACTGTATCTGCGGGCCTGCAACAATTCGTTTGTTCTTGGCGTCAAGCGTCACCACCGCGATAAAGATACCATCTTCCGCTAACAGTCTGCGGTCACGCAGAACGATATTGCCGACATCCCCTACACCGATACCATCGATTAAGACGTTGCCTGCAACGACTTTATCATTGGCACGCATTTCTTGGCCGTCGTAGGTCACCACATCACCTTTTTCCAGCAGGAAGATATGTTCCGGCAGTACACCTGTCTCAGCTGCGAGCTTGGCATGCGCAATCTGCATCTTGAATTCACCTTGTACAGGGATGAAGTATTCAGGTTTCATGAAGTTCAGCATCATTTTCAGTTCTTCCATACAGCCGTGTCCGGATGCATGGATCTTCTTGTCAGGTGAGACGACGTGAGCACCTGCTTTAACGAGATGGTTAGTCGTAGAACCGAGGATCACCTCCATGCCTGAAGACGGAGTTGTCGTAATGAAGACAGTATCGCCTTCCTCGATGTTCATGATATTGTGACGTTGCTGCGCCATCAGACCTAACGCTTCAATCGGCTCACCTTGAGCACCCGTCGAGATGACCACCAGCTCATTTTTCGGATACTTGGCTACATCTTTGATCGGAATCAGTAACTGTTCAGGGATATCGAAGTACCCCATTTTCCGCGCGATATTAAATGAACTTTCAAGAGACTTGCCTAAGAAGGTCACTTTCCGGTTATTATTCGCTGCTGCATTGATGACCTGCTGGATACGGATAAAGTTAGACGCATAGCACGAGACGATAATACGGCCTTTCGCGCGGGCAAACTCATCATTGATATGACTCTCAATGACATTCTCAGGCGTATTATAGCCTGGTTTTTCTGCTTCTGTTGAATCGCTGATCAACGCCAGGACCCCAGCCTCACCGATTGCGGTCATCTTGCTGATGTCCGGTCGGTAAGCACCTTGCACGCTCTGATCGAACTTAAATTCTCCTGTGTAGACAATCGCACCATAGGAAGTATGGATACAGACCCCCAAGGCATCCGGAATGCTGTGCGTTGTATTAAAGAATGTGATATTAACCCCTTTAAAGCGCATGACGGAATCATTATTGACGGTATAGTACTTGATCTTCTTCTCCAGCTTGATATCTTTCATCTGGTCTTTCACCAGGGCAAGCGTCAGACGAGAGCCGTAGATCGGCACGTCCAGTTTTGGCATGATATATTTCAGCGCACCGATGGCATCGAGATGGCCGTGCGATAAGAATATGCCTTTTAGTCTGTGTTTATTTTCGATGACGTACTGGATGTCAGGAATGACGACATCTATGCCCAGCATTTCATCTTCCGGAAACATCAGTCCGGCATCCAGCATGAACATTTCATCGTCTACCTCTACGATATACATGTTCTTGGCAATTTCACTGACACCGCCGAGCGGTGTGATTCTCACTTGATTATTTTCTTTTTTAACTAAATTCAAAATAGTTCCTCCTAAAATCTTTTCCCGTTCAATCCATATTGATTCTATTATAAGCTATTTGAAAGGAATAAGACAATAAAAAAAGGCGCCTGAGCGCCTTACCCTCTAGACAAGCTGTATGCGGTAATTGCCACCATCAACAGTAATATTGTCCAGTTGCAGTTCTTTTTCATTTAAACGTTCCTCATCATCTTTGAAAATCACCAGATTCACGGCTTCCCTAGATGATTCAAGCTGGTTGAAATACTGGCCGATACTGCCGGCAGATGTTGTCAGTCTAATGGCACTATCTTCCTGCGTAAACTGACCCTCTGCTTCAATAATATGATTATTCACTGCAATTTTATCAAATACCATACAACCGCCTCCTACTCTTTATACTTGAATTTTATACCAACTTGGTTTGAAGTACAATTATTTAAATAGAATCTTTGCCGGCGACTGCAGCATGGCCTGCACCTGACCGATCTCCTCTAGTGTCACGGCCCTGATACGTGTTTCAAACTCTGCCAGTGTGATCAATCTGCCGTAATACATCAGACTTCTGCCGTCTCGCGCCATGATGGAGCCCTCGTAATCATTATCCATATAGGCTGAAGTGATCAGATAATCCTGTGCCTTCTCCAGATTCCGAGGCGTCAGCGGTGCTGCCAGCAGCTGCAGGATCTCCTGTTCTGCAGCCGGTACGTGTTGTTCATCACAGGCGATATATACCGTGAACAATCCCCCGTCCACGAAAGATTCAAGTGAGGAGTAGACATTATAGCACAGGCTCAGTTCCTCACGCAGTCGTCTGAATAGCGGGGATGACATCGATTCACCGAAGTAAGCACTGAAGAGACTAAATGCATCGTAGAGCGGATGATGATAGCCGACAGCCTCAAAACCCATCAGGAAATGCGACTGCTCAAGTGACCGGTCCATCGTGAGTGTGACAGGTGTAAAGGCATAGACCGGTTCCGCTTTCACAGACGGGTGGCTGAAGGGCTTCAAAGTCTGAATAAGTGACGGCTGCTGCCCTGCATAGGAAAGAATGATATTGTCTTCTGTATAATGCGCCTTGTAAAATCGCATCAAGTCGGTACGGTTCATCTCAGCAAGTGAAGAACGATAACCGAGTATAGGTGAGCGGCAGCTCTCTGAAAAGGTTCTTTCCTGCAGCAGGTCATAAATATAGTCCTCGGGATCGTCCTCAGTCATCTTGATTTCCTCTAAGATAACCTGTTTCTCCCTTTCGATTTCCTCAACGGGAAATGCAGCTTCAGTCAGCATCTCCTGCAGCAGCTTGACAGCACGGTCTTCAAATCGCTTGAGCGTCTTGATTGAATAGCATGTATATTCTTTCGTCGTGTAGGCATTCACATCGCCCCCAATCGCATCTATCTCCTCACTGAAGGCTTGTGCGGAGAAGTTGGTGGTTCCTTTGAACAGCATATGTTCAACGAAATGTGCAATGCCTGCAGGATAACCTGCTTCATGATTGCTGCCCGCTTTAACATAGACTGCGATATGGACAGTTTCATGTGGCGATAATCTGGTCGTGATAGTCAGTTCATTTTTCAAATAGGCTCCTCTTTCTATTAAAAAAGACTGCATCAGCAGTCTTTAAGATTAATCTTCTTTTTTAGCTTCCGTTGCCTTAGGTGTTTCTTTCGGCTTTTCAAGCAGCACCTTGCGCGATGCATTGACACGTCCTTGGCGGTCGATCTCAGTGACTTTGACGTCAAACTGATCGCCCATCTTGATCACATCCTCCACTTTGTTCACACGTTCATGTGCGAGCTGGGAAATGTGCACAAGTGCGTCTTTACCCGGGAAGATCTCAACGAATGCACCGAACTTCTCAATACGTTTCACCGTAGCGTGATAAACTTCTCCGACAACCGCTTCACGTACGATATTTTCAATGATCTGTACCGCTTCTTTAATCATCGCCGCATCACTTGAACCGATGAAGACTGTGCCATCTTGTTCAATATCAACTTTTACGCCCGTTGCATCAATGATCTCATTGATCTTCTTACCACCCGGTCCGATTACATCTCGGATTTTGTCCGGATTGATATGGATGACCTCGATTTTCGGCGCATAGGCACTTAATTCTTTGCGTGGCTCTGCTATTGTCTCTAGCATGTGCTCCATGATATGCATGCGTCCGATACGCGCTTGTTCCAATGCCTCGCGCAGGATTTCCTCAGAGAGACCATCGATTTTAATATCCATCTGAATGGCTGTGATCCCTTTGCTCGTACCGGCTACTTTAAAGTCCATATCTCCGAGAGCATCTTCCATCCCTTGAATATCGGACAGAATCGTATAGTCTTCGTCTTTTTTAACGAGGCCCATCGCAATACCCGCTACAGGTGCCTTGATCGGCACCCCTGCATCCATTAATGCGAGTGTCGAACCGCAGATAGAAGCCTGGGAAGAAGAACCATTCGACTCAAGCACTTCAGAAACGACACGGATGGTATAAGGGAATTCCGCTTCATCAGGAATGACCTGCAGCAGCGCACGTTCACCGAGTGCGCCGTGACCGATCTCACGACGTCCCGGTGCACGGATCGGACCAGTCTCACCGACAGAGAAGTTCGGGAAATTGTAATGGTGCATATAGCGCTTCTCTTCTTCAACGCCAAGACCATCGATCACCTGATGTTCACCGAGCGCGCCCAGTGTAGCGACAGATAACGCCTGCGTCTGGCCACGTGTGAAGAGACCTGACCCATGGGCACGGGGCAGCAGTCCGACTTCACTGTCGAGCGGACGGATTTCCTCTGGACGACGACCATCCGGACGGACTTTTTCTTCAGTGATCAAGCGGCGGACCTCTTCCTTGATCAGACTATCGAATGTCTTATTGACGACTGTCAGCGTCTCCTCAGGATGACCTTCATATTTCTCAATGATCTGCAGTTTGACTGCCGTAATATTCTCTTCACGTTGCAGTTTATCTTTCGTCTGAATGGCTTTGGAAAGTTCCAGCGCCTCAGCATGTTCTTTCACTTCATTCTCAAGGATGAGGTTCGGTGCGACCGGGACGAATTCTGTTTTCACAGGTTGAATGTCGGCAATGATCGTCTGCTGGAAATCCACCAGTTCCTTAATCGCCGCATGACCAAACATAATCGCTTCAAGCATCTTTTCCTCAGTGACTTCCTTGGCACCTGCTTCCACCATGTTGACAGCATCATGGTGACCCGCGACCTGTAAGTCAAGAAGTGAGGATTTACGCTGTTCGACAGTCGGATTGATGATCAGTTCATCATCGATCAAACCGACATTGACTCCTGCGATAGGGCCTTCAAACGGAATATCAGAGACAGATAATGCCACCGAAGAACCGAGCATCGCTGCCATTTCAGGTGAATTGTCCGGATCGACGCTCATGACGATGGAGACCACTTGGATGTCGTGACGATAGCCTTTCGGGAAAAGCGGACGGATAGGACGGTCAATTAGACGTGACGTCAAAGTCGCATCCTCACCCGGACGACCTTCACGCTTATTGAAGCCGCCTGGAATCTTACCCGCTGCATAGAGTTTCTCCTCATAGTTCACCATCAGCGGGAAGAAATCGACATCCCTCGGTTCTTTTGATGCAGTCGCTGTAGACAGGACGACCGTGTCGCCGTAGCGGACGAGCGCAGCGCCATTCGCCTGCTTAGCGAGCTGACCTACCTCAACCGTCAGCGGGCGGCCTGCCCATTCAGTTGTAAATACTTTTTTCTGAGACATTAAAATGCTCCTCTCAACTTTATATCTCTCATCATATCATTTATTAAAAAGTTAGTCATAAAAAAATCGAAAGAAACGTGAGTTCCTTTCGACTGTTATGATTATCGACGTAAACCTAATGATTTAATTAATTCACGGTAACGTTGAACATCGTTTTCACGAAGGTAAGTCAGTAAGTTTTTACGACGACCAACCATTTTTAAAAGTCCACGACGTGAATGGTGGTCTTTTTTGTGAGTACGTAAATGTTCGTTTAACGCATTGATTTCTGCAGTTAAGACTGCGATCTGTACTTCTGGTGATCCTGTGTCTGTATCATGTACACGGTACTGTGCAATGATTTCATTTTTACGTTCTTGTGAAATTGCCATAATTAAATGACCTCCTATTATAATTTACACCGTAACCCGAGCGCGTCGTCGGAGTGTCGACAAGCCAAGGAAAGGTACCCGAATATTATAGCACAGATGAACGATCGATGTCACGAAGAATTTCTTCTGCCTGTCTCTTGTCGAGATTGATCTGTGCGATCAACGCGTCAATCCCGCTGAACTTCTGTTCCGGACGCAGGAACTCATGCCAGAAGACTTCCACACGTTCCCCGTAGATGGACTCACTGAAATCAAAGATATGCACTTCTATTGAAACGGCGGATTTCGACGGGTCATGGAATGTCGGTTTATAGCCGATATTACAGACCCCCTTAAACGTCTCGCCTGTCGCCACCTGCTTCAAGGTCACCGCATAGACGCCGAGCTTCGGCATGACGTAATCTTCATCAGGCATCACGTTCGCAGTCGGAAAACCGATCGTACGGCCGCGCTTTTCCCCCTGGACGACGATGCCGGCAATCTTATACGGGCGTCCCAGCTGTTCATTCGCCTTGAGGACTTCGCCTTCAGTCAACATGCGGCGGATATCAGTCGTCGATATTTTTTCGTTGTTCAGGGCTTTCTTGGACACAGCCGTCACATTGAAGCCTTGCCGGTCTTCAGCAAGCTTCAGCATATTGCCCTTACCAAATTTACCGTAAGTAAAGTCAAAGCCTGCAATCACTTCCTTGACGTGATTATTGGTTAAGTAGTCGCGGATAAAATCTTTTTCTGCCATAGCCGCAAACTTGGAAGTGAACGGCACAATAAAGAGATAATCCACCCCTAATGATTCAAAGATACGTTTTTTTTCATTTAATGGTGTTAAATAATCCGTCCGTTTCTTTTCCGGATTAAGAACAACTGACGGATGCGGATCAAATGTCATCACTGCTTTTTTGAGCTTCTTCTCCTCAGCGATCTCAATCATCTTGTTGATGACAGTCAGATGACCCAGATGAATGCCGTCGAAGAAACCGATGGCAAGTGCGATATCGGGATGTTGGTACATTTCTTCAATGCGGTTGACATGTATAGTATGCATTTACAGAGCTCCTTTTTAAGTTAGTTGAAGACTTTCCGTGCTTTGATGATACCGTCCAGATCGGGGTGCGGCATGTAGATGGCAAGCGCCTTATTCTGATATGTCAGCACCGTCTCTCCAGTCAGCGGCTCACTGAACTGCTTCAGTTTCTGGCCGTTTAGTATACGGTCCTTTATGGCTGCTGAGACTTCGATGTGCGGCAAGTCTTTTAAGCCCCGTTCCAGCGGCAGCAGATGAGCCTGTACCTGCTCAAGCGGCATCATCGCTAGCTGTTCCAGTGTCAGACTGTCATCCAGCTGAAAGCCGCCGGAAGACGTGCGGGTCAGTCTGGACATATGTCCGACTGTCGACAGACGTTCCGCTATCTGCGTGGCAAGCGTCCGGATATAAGTGCCCTTGCCGCATACGATCTCAATCTCGAAGATGACTTTATGATCTTGAAAGACAGGCTGTGACAGCCGACTTATAGCATCAATCTGGACTGTACGTGCCGGCCGTTCAATCACTTTACCTTCCCGCGCATATTCATAGAGTTTTCGACCGTTCACTTTAACGGCAGAATACATCGGCGGTATCTGCACAAGTGGGCCAGTCAAAGACTGCAGTACTGCATCTATTTCCTCAGCAGAAAAGGCATCAGGACTGATGGGTTCTTCAGCAATCACTTCACCTGTCTGATCTTCAGTCGTCGTCTGACTGCCGAGCGTTATTTCTGCGATGTACGTTTTTCCGCTGTCCATCATATAATCACTGACGCGGGTAGCACGACCGATACAGATCGGCAGCACACCGTTCACTGCAGGATCCAGCGTGCCTGTATGACCCACTTTCTTCGTCTTTAAAATTTTTCTCAGCTTAAAGACCACATCATGACTTGTCATACCCCGCGGTTTATTGATCGCTAAAATTCCATCCATAAAAAAACACCTTTCCAGTAAACTCATAATCGAGTTTACATGAAAAAGTGTCAGTCGTCTATTTAGTGGCCTTTATTCAGGTCAGCAATCATACGCTCAATTTTGTTGCCGTAGTCGATGGACTCATCATACTGAAATTTCAGTTCAGGTACAATACGTAGATCCATACGGTGCGCAATCTCAGAACGCATGAAACCTTTCGATTTCTCAAGCGCTTCAAGAGATTTCTTACGTTCTTTTTCATCACCAAGAACTGTCACATAAACAGTGGCCTGTGATAAATCACCTGTCACTTCAACTTCTGTGACGGTCACAAATCCAATGTTAGGATTTTTCATCTTCTGGTTGATAATCTCACTGAGTTCTTTCTTCAGCTGTTCACCAACACGTTCACTTCTCATGCTCATACTATTCACCTCTGTCGGACTATATTCGTGATACTTATTATAAAATTTTTATCCAAGCCCTGTCAATTGAACGGGTTTTAGAGTGGCTAGGGTTATGCGGGCATCGATATGTCCGCTATCTACCGGATGGCGGACTCTTCCTTTTATCAAATAAAAAAGCCCTGACTTCTGTCAGGGCATATGATGATTATAATTTTGAGATAAAGCGATTGAACATCACATCATTGTTTGAGTTGATCAGTTTCAGCTGATCGCCACGAATAGAAATATCAACTGACTCAATGACTAACGGGTCAATCGACTTAACATTGACGTTCATCTTTTCAACCGGTTCTTTGTAGAATGTATGACTGATTGAAGAATCACTCTTTGTGCAAGTGATGAAATGGAATTTATCATGTTCTTTGATGTAGGCGTAAGCTTTATCATTATCATAAGCGAGCAGAACATTTTCATAGTCTCTCACTAGAATCTCTTCGCGGTAGATTGTCTCCAGATATTCTTTAAAAGTGTTTGCATAAACAAACTCACTTTTCATTTTCATTGTTGTATTCACATTGATTAACTCATCGATACGCATATGTGATAATTTTGCATCTCTAGCCATTATCAGCACCCCTTAAAATTATTTGACTCTATTGGTTCTATACCATCATTATACAACTTTTCTGTTGTATCACAATCATAATTCATATTTTTTTCAGAATGTTCTAATATTAATAATCCATTCTTTTTCCCGCATATAAAAGAACCCTCCACTCTGTGAGTGAAGGATTCTTGGCTACTGCTGGTTCAGTTTCGTTTCCATATACATTCTGATCAGCTTCGGTTCGTTCGACTTCTTGAAAGTAAAGATACAGAACGCCAAAGGCTCTATCAGTTCCTGCTGACTATTTTCCCGTGTGACATTTATCAGAATCAGTTCTTCGTCATTTCTCATGTATCTGTTGATAATATCGAACTGCCAGTCCTGCACATTCTGAAAACGAATATCCAGAAGATTGATAAACTGCTCATAATCATATTCAACCTGGCGATTGTCACTATCCACAAAAAATGCTTTTAGACCCGGATCACAAATCTCCTTCAGAACCTGAAGATCCTGATTTTTCCATCCCATAATAAAATTGATATACGCCATATACCCTCCGAAAAAATGCTCTTTGCTCTATTATACTATTTTTACATTTAAATGTATGTATTAAAAAAGCTACCTTCTGAAAAGAAGATAGCTTTTTATGAGTGACTAGACGCGTTTGATCTCTTCCATGACAAATGCCTCAAAGATGTCGCCTTCTTTGATGTCGTTGAAGTTCTCGATTGTGATACCACATTCGTAGCCTGCTGTCACTTCTTTGACATCGTCTTTGAAACGACGCAGTGCATCGACTGCACCTTCGTAGACGACAATGCCGTCACGGATGATGCGGACGCTGGCGTCACGAGTGATTTTACCGTCTGTGACGTATGAACCGGCTACTGTACCTACTTTAGAGATATTGATGGTCTGACGAACTTCCGCCTGGCCGATCACTTTCTCTTCAAATTCAGGATCCAGCATCCCTTTCATGGCAAATTCGATTTCTTCAATGACTTTATAGATGATGCGGTGGAGACGCATATCTACTTTCTCAGCTTCAGCTGCACGTTTCGCATTCGCATCTGGACGGACGTTGAAACCGATGATGATACCGTTTGAAGCAGATGCCAATGTAACGTCTGATTCATTGATCGCCCCTACTGCCGTATGGATGATACGGACATTGACGCCTTCCACATCGATTTTCATCAGTGATGCCGCAAGCGCTTCTACAGAACCTTGGACATCCCCTTTGATGATGACATTCAAGTCTTTCATTTCGCCTTGTTTCATCTGTTCAAAGAGATTATCAAGTGAGACTTTCTGGCTTTCCTGACGCTGAGCCATGATGTTCTGCTGCTGACGTGCTTCACCGATGCGACGTGCTTTCTTCTCATCTTTGAAGACAACGAAGCGGTCACCCGCAAGAGGCACATCCTGCAGACCTGTTATCTCAACCGGTGTTGATGGTCCTGCTGTCTTGATGCGTTTACCCAGGTCATTGACCATCGCACGGACACGACCGAATGTGTTACCGACAACGATGGAGTCACCGATTTCCAGTGTCCCGTCCTGAACCAACAGCGATGCAGCAGGTCCACGTGATTTATCAAGCTCTGCCTCGATAACTGTACCGAGTGCTGTACGTTTCGGATTAGCCTTTAATTCTTCTACTTCTGTTACAAGCTGAATCATTTCAAGTAAATCATCGATACCGTCGCCTGTTAACGCAGACAGCTGAACGAAAATCGTGTCGCCGCCCCAGTCCTCAGGGTAGAGGCCGTGCTCACCGAGTTCCTGCATGACGCGGTCCGGATTAGCAGTCGGTTTATCGATTTTATTGACCGCTACAATGATCGGTACTTCTGCCGCTTTCGCGTGGTTGATCGCTTCGATAGTCTGCGGCATCACGCCATCGTCTGCTGCGACGACGAGAATGGTGATGTCTGTCACTTGCGCACCACGCGCACGCATGGTTGTGAAAGCTGCGTGACCTGGTGTATCAAGGAATGTGATTTTTTTGCCTTCATTGACAATCTGGTAGGCACCGATATGCTGGGTGATACCACCCGCTTCACCTGCAGTGACACGTGTATTACGGATGGAGTCAAGAAGCGTTGTCTTACCGTGATCGACGTGACCCATGATGGTGACAACAGGTGGGCGTTCCTCTTTATCCGCATCATCTGCATCAGCATCCTCGAAATAAGTCTCAAGGTCTGTTGCATCAATGATCACTTCAAGCTCAGCTTCAACGCCATATTCATCACAGATCAGTTCAATCGCTTCTTCAGTCAGCGGCTGGTTGATGTTCGCCATGATGCCGACCATAAATAAGTTTTTGACGATTTCTGAAGCGTCCTTATTTAATTTCTCAGCAAGTTCACCTACAGTGATACCTTCAGTGTAAGTGATTTTAGCAGGTGTTTCCTTCACGACTGGTGCTGGCGGTGGTGTCTGCGGTTTTGGATTCTTCCCTTTTTTGCCTTTATTGTTTTTCTGGCCGGGGCGGTTATTCGGCTTGTTGTTCTGACCCGGGCGATTTTTGTTCTGTCCTGGTTTTGGATTGCGGTTCTGGTTGTTCTGCGCAGGTTTGTTCTGGTTGTTCTGCGCAGGTTTATTCTGACTGTTCTCCGCTTTTTTAGGCTGCTCTTTTTTAGGCTCCGCTTTCGGCGCATCTTTTTTGAAGATTTTATCTAAATCACTGATTTCTTTATCTTCCAGCGTCTTCATATGCGTCGTTACTTCTACACCCATTTTCTGAAGTTCGTCGATAATATCCTTACTTCTTTTACCTACTTCTTTGGCATATTCATATATTCTTTGTTTACTCATAGGTTCTCTCCTTCATCACTTTCATGAATCATATCTTTCAGCTTTTTCGCAAAACCTGAGTCAAGGACACCGATGATGACACGTTCATCCTTACCGATCGCCCATCCAAGTTCATGTCGCGAGCCGAACTGCAGACATTTCACCTGGTATGACTGACATTTATTCATGATATTTTTTTTTGTGTTGAGTGAAGCGTCTTCTGATAAAATCACTAATCTGACTTTACCCCTTCTCACTTCATTTATAACCAGTTCCTCCCCTGTCACGAGTTTGCGCGCACGCATGGCAAGTCCGAGCAGGTTCAGTATTCTGTCCTTCAGGCTCATTTCGGTATCATTGAGCGATAGACGAGACGAATCAGTTCATCGTATATCGGATTCAGCCTTTCTGTATCTGCCTCAAAGAATTGTTCGAGCCTTTTCTTTTTGCGCGCTTTTTCGATTATTGACAGGTCCATAGATACGTATGCACCGCGACCATTCGCCTTACCGGTCGGATCTACCGCGATATCGCCCTCTTTAGAGCGGACCACCCGCAGCATCTCACGCTTCGGTTTCATTTCCTGGCTTAAAATGCATTTACGCATGGGAATTTTCTTCTGTTTCATCATCTTCCCCCTTATTCGACTGGATAGATACCCGCTTCTTTAGCATCTGTCTCACTCTTGATATCGATCTTCCAGCCTGTCAGTTTAGCTGCTAACCGTGCATTCTGACCCCGCTTACCGATTGCAAGTGACAGCTGATAATCCGGCACGATAACCGTCGTCGACTGATTTTCTTCATTGACCAGTACGTCCACGACTTGTGACGGACTGAGTGCATTTTTGACAAATGTCTTCGGATCCGCACTCCATTCAACGATATCAATTTTCTCGCCGCCCAGTTCATCCACTACAGCGCCGACACGTGCCCCTTTGGCACCGACGCAAGCGCCGACTGCATCGATATCAGGATTTTCAGAATGGACACTGATCTTGGAGCGGTCGCCTGCTTCACGTGCCACCGATTTCACGACGACAGTGCCATCAAAGATTTCCGGTACTTCTTGTTCAAAGAGGCGTTTCAACAGGCCCGGATGACTTCTTGAGACGAAAATCTGCGGTCCTTTCGTCGTCTGTTCCACTTTATTGACATAGACCTTGATGCGTTCAGTCGGACGATAGACATCATTCGGGCTACGTTCTGCTTCTGATAACACAGCTTCTGTCTTACCCAGCGTGACATAGACATAACGATGATCGACACGGTCGATGATCCCTGTCATAATGTCATCTTCCTTGTCGATGAATTCATTGTAAAGGATGCCACGCTCAGCATCGCGCAGGCGCTGCATCACTGCCTGTTTAGCTGCCTGTGCACTGACGCGACCGAAGTCTGAAGGTGTGACATTCTCTTCAAAAATATCGCCAACCTCGTAAGCCGGATTCGTTTCAAGGGCTCTTTCAAGTGAAACCTGTTCACGTGGATTTTCCACTTCCTCCACAACATCTTTACGGGAGTAGACCGCATAGCTACCGTTATCCATATTCAGCTCGACACGGACATTGCTTGCAGAGTTATAGTTCTTTTTATAGGCCGTGATAAGTGCCGCTTCAATTGTTTCGATCAGTACTTCACGCGGGATACTTTTTTCTTTTTCAAGAAAATCAATAGCGTTTAATAATTCGTTGTTTTTCATTTTGTCCTCCGTTATTTAAAGAATGACTGCACGTCTGATTTTTGCGATTTTTTTGCGTGGCAGTTCAATTTCCTTTGTACGTGTTTTAATTCTGACAGACATCGTCACCGTTTCAGCATCAAACTTCACCAGTTCACCGAGCCACTCCTTATCGCCGCCGATTTCCTCGTACAGCTTGACATAGACCGGATGACCGACTGCCGCTGTGTAATCCGCTTCTTTTTTCAGCGGACGCTCAGCACCCGGTGATGATACATCCATGAAATAGGCGTCAGTGATCGGGTCTTCTTTATCCATCACTTCACTGATCTTCTCACTGGCAAGTGCACAGTCTGAAATATCAATGCCGCCTTCTTTATCAATGGCGATGCGGAGATAATAGTCCGGGCCTTCTTTCACGTATTCAACGTCAACAAGCTCAAAACCTAAATCCTGAATGATGGGCGTCACAATCTCTTCAACACGTTCTGTTATTTTGCTCATATATGCCTCCTTAATCTGACAAGAAGAAAAGAGCGGGATATCCCACTCTTTTCGTCAATAGAGTATTTTGTTAAGCATCCTTATTATAACACATGTCGTCAGATGCTTCAATTCTATAAGTCAAAGATACTGAGCTGTGCTTTATCCGGCATATCATCAAGAGAGCCGAGCATCGTCAGATAATCAATGATCTTCTGGGAGACCCCTGCTTTTTTGTTCAGTTCTTCCTTGGACAGGAAGGGCCCCTCTTCTCGTGCCATAACGATTCTGTTAGCGACGTTATCACCGAGTCCGGGTACTGCATTGAAAGGCGGAATCAGTGTATCGCCCTCGATAATGAAATCGAATGCCTGACTTTTCTCCAGTGAGACAGGCTGCATACGAAAACCTCGCTGTGCCATTTCATTGGAGAGTTCCAGCACGGTGAGGACATCCTTTTCTTTTTTCGAGAGGTCATGGTAGCGCGCGTAGTAATCCTTCACTGTCGCTTTGATCGTGTTCTTATCTTTTGTCATCGTGAGCAGATCAAAGTCAGAGGCACGGACAGTGAAATAGGCGGCGTAGTAATACAGTGGATGATGCACTTTGAAATAAGCGATGCGCAGCGCCATCATGACGTAGGCACTGGCATGGGCTTTCGGGAACATGTACTTGATTTTCTTGCAGGACTCCAGATACCATTCCGGCACATTGTTCTCCCTCATTGCCGCTTCAAAATCCTCGGTCAGTCCTTTACCTTTACGCACCGATTCCATGATCTTGAAGGCAAGTGACGGTTCCAGACCGGCATACATCAAGTAGACCATGATATCATCCCGACAACCAATGACACCAGACAGGTCACAGGTGCCTGTACGAATCAGTTCCTGTGCATTGCCGAGCCAGACATCAGTACCGTGTGACAGGCCTGAAATCTGAATGAGCTCGGAGAACGTGCTTGGCTTCGTGTCTTCCAGCATCTGGCGTACGAATCCGGTCCCGAATTCCGGTACCCCGAATGTGCCTGTCTTGCACATGATATCCTCCTCAGTGACGCCGAGACTCTGCGGACCGGAGAAGATCTTCATCGTCTCTTTGTCATCCATCGGAATGGTCTTCGGATCTATGCCGGACAGGTCCTGCAGCATCCGGATCATCGTCGGATCATCGTGCCCCAGTATATCAAGCTTCAGCAGATTATCATGAATGGAGTGGAAGTCGAAGTGCGTCGTCTTCCAGGATGAGTTCTGGTCGTCAGCCGGAAACTGGATCGGCGTGAAATCATAGATATCCATATTCTCAGGGACGACGATGATGCCGCCCGGGTGCTGTCCTGTTGTCCGCTTGACACCTGTGCATGCCTGAACCAGGCGGTCAATTTCTGCGCCCCGTTTGTGCATGCTGTTGTCATTTAGATAGCCTTTGACATAGCCGAATGCGGTTTTCTCGGCAACCGTACCGATTGTACCTGCGCGGAAAACCTTATCCTCACCGAATAATACTTTCGTGTAATTATGGGCCTGAGGCTGATATTCTCCGCTGAAGTTCAGGTCGATATCAGGCACTTTATCACCCTTGAAGCCGAGGAAGGTCTCAAACGGGATATCCTGTCCTTCCTTGATAAAAGGGACATCACATTTCTCACATTTCTTATCGGGCAAATCATAGCCGCTCGATACAGAACCATCATCAAAGAAGTGGCTTTCTTTACACTTCGGACAGATATAATGCGGAGGAAGCGGATTGACTTCCGTGATTTCAGTCATGGTCGCGACAAAACTTGAGCCGACCGACCCCCGCGAGCCGACCAGGTAACCGTCATCGAGAGACTTCTTAACGAGTTTCTGGGATATCAGATAGATGACCGCGAAGCCGTTGCCGATAATACTGGCAAGTTCCTTCTCAAGTCGTGCCACCACGATTTCAGGCAGATCGTCACCATATAGTTTACGCGCATTCGCATAGGACATCTCGCGGATTTCTTCATTCGCCCCTTCAATAGAAGGTGTGTACAGTTCATCACGGATCGGCACTACGCGCTCAATACGCTCAGCAAGCTCATTCGTATTCTTGATGACAATCTCATATGCTTTCTCTTCACCGAGGAACATGAAGTCATCCATCATTTCATCAGTCGTTCTGAAATGGGCATCCGGAAAACCGCTCTTATTTAGCGGGTTCCCCGGCATACTCGCAACGAGAATCTCACGTGCGATCTTGTCATGAGGATGAAGATAATGGACATTGCCCGTCGCGATGACCGGTTTACCTAATTTATCAGCGACTTGAATAATGCGGTGATAGATCTCCTCCAGTGTCTCATTGTCACGGATCAGGTCACGCGCTAGAAGGTGCTGGTACAGCGCTTTCGGCTGAACTTCGATATAGTCATAGAACTGAGCCACTTTCTCAACCTCTGACTGATCCTTGTTCATGACCGCCGTAAAGATCTCACCGTTGTCGCAGGCACTGCCGACCAGAATGCCTTCGCGGTTCTCCTCCAGCAAGCTGCGCGTAATGCGCGGTGTCCGGTAATAGTAATGAACCAGCGACTCAGACACAATCTTGAAGAGATTTTTCAGGCCTTTCTGATTCTGGACCAGCAGCGTGACGTGGACAGGCCGTGCACGTTTATATGCGTCCTGATTGGACAGTTTCTGGTCAATTTCGCTGTGGTTCGTCACCCCGCGCTCAGCCATCTGCTTCAGCATTTTGACGAAGATATGGGCGGTCGTCTCAGCGTCATAGATGGCTCTATGATGCTGAGTCAGTTCGACACCGTATTTCTTCGCGAGAAAATTCAGACCGTGCTTGCCGAGCTCTGTGTTGATGGTCCGCGACAGTTCCAGCGTGTCAATCACACCATTCTCACCGGCCCCCAGGCCGAGACGTTCATATCCTGTGTCAATGAATCCCATATCAAAGCTGGCATTATGGGCCACATAAATCGCGTCTCCCACCCACTCCTTAAAGCGGGGCAGCACATCTTCAATCGGCGGTGCATCCGCGAGCATATCATCGGTGATACCTGTCAGCTGTTTAATGGTTTCATTCAGCAGTTCCCCGGGATTACTGAAACTTTCGAATTTATCAATGATCTCACCGTCCTGCACTTTGACTGCGGCGAGTTCGATAATCTTATCGTACTGCGAACTGAGTCCTGTCGTCTCGACGTCAAAGACGACATAGCTGCTCGAACTGAGGTCCCTGTCTGCCGGATGATAGGTAATCGGTACGCCTTCATCGACAAGCATGCCTTCCAGGCCATAGATCATTTTGATGCCATTTTTCTCGGCTGCAGCATGCGCATCCGGATAAGCCTGCACCACGTTATGGTCCGTCACTGCAATCGCCTTGTGACCCCACTGCGCAGCCTGGGCCACGTATTTGCCGATATGGGTGATGCCATCCATCTGACTCATACTGGAATGGAGGTGAAATTCCACCCGTTTCTCCTCAGATTTATCCTTGCGCGGAGAACGTTTGATTTCATGGATGTCACTGATCATCATCACCAGGTCACGGATAAAGGTATCCTCTTCAATCTTACCTTGCGCGCGAACCCATTTCCCTGGCGTCAGCGCTTTGAAATGTTCGAGGTCATTTTTCGTCTGGCGGTTACGGCTGAACATCTTCAGCGTCAGAGAATCCGTGTAATCCGTGATCTTCAGCTGCAGAATATAGCGGCCGCTCTTCAGCTCCTTGATCTCAGCATCAAAGATGACCCCTTCGATCGCCACTTTATACTCTTCCTCGATAATCGATGAGATCGGGCGGATGGATTCAATATGGATATCTTTGCCGATGGACGCTTCTGTTACCTCGTCACTTTCCTCTTCACGTTGCTTCTGCATCTCTGCTACCCGTTCACGTGTCTGGATAGCACTGGTTGTATCTTCCGCCTGTATCGTCGCTTCCAGTGATTCCAGTTCACGCTGCTGGTCCCTGTCATCTATCTCAAAGATGATTTTATCGAAATGAAAGCCCGCTTTCTTGAAGGCTTTCAGCAGTGAACCATTACAGGATTTCTCAAGATGCTGCTGTTCGACTTCATTATTGACGATAAACCTGATGACATCACCTGAAAATGTATACTTCTTCTGCTTAAGCTGTCTTTTAAGATTGGGACTCAGTGCCGTCTGTTCGACGCAATGATGCAGATAATCCTGCACTTTGTCCAGCTTGTCCGACTGGTCAGCAGCTGTAATCTGAAAGTCAACAGTGGCAATATGACCGAATGCTTGCTTCATCTCATTCTGAAAATGCATATAGACATCTGCCGGGAATATCACCGGACTCTTGATATGAAAGAACCACTGGCGCTCTTTTTGAGAGATATCAAGACGTTCAAGCGTGCATCCCTCCAGTTCAGCTGGAAAGGCATCTGTCATCTTCAGCTGTGACAGCAGAACCTTAAATTTTTCTTCTTTATTCACGCCAAGACCACCTTTATAAAATGAAAAAGTAATACGCCAAAAAGCGCATTACTTAAGTTAGTTCTATTATAGCAAATTTTTAAGCTAAGTCCTGGTATAATGTTTCAATTTTAGCTGTCAGTTCATTGACAGGGACTTCAAATGATTCACCCGTTCCACGCAGTTTCACTTCTACAATACCGTCTGCCGCCTGTTTGCCGACGACGATACGAAGCGGTACACCGATCAGGTCTGCATCGTTGAATTTAACACCGGCACGTTCCTGACGGTCGTCATAAAGAACCTGATAGTTCTTTGAGAAGTCCGTGTAAAGCTGGTCTGCCAGAGTGCGCTGTGCATCCTGTTTCGGATTGACAGAGATGATATGGATGTCAAATGGTGTAATGGCTTTCGGCCAGATAATACCGTTGTCATCATGATGCTGCTCGATGACAGCACTCAGCGTACGGGAGACGCCAATACCATAACAGCCCATAATCATCGGCTGCGCTTTCCCTTGTTCATCGAGGAATGTCGCTTTCATGGCTTCAGAGTACTTGGTGCCGAGCTTGAAGACCTGACCGACTTCGATGCCTTCAGCGAACTTGACCGGACCACTGCCGTCTGCCGCCTGTTCCCCTTCCAGGATAAAACGGAAATCACCGAATGCCTTGACTTGGAAGTCACGACCCAGGTTCGCATTGATATAGTGATAGTCCGTCTCATTGGCACCGACGGCAAGGTTATTGATATCCTGCACAGAATGATCGGCGTAAATATCAATCTTATCGACACCGACCGGACCGAGTGAGCCTGGTTTTGCATTCATGATACCTTCAATCTCTGCTTCAGTCGCCATCTCTACCACTTCAGTGCCGAAGAAGGATTTGACTTTGACGTCGTTCAATTCGTGATGGCCCCGAATCAGGAACATGACAAATCGGTCATCCACCTTGACAATCATCGACTTGACGATCTCATCCAGACGTTTACCGAGTAAGTCTGCCAGCTGCTGCGCGGTCTTGACGCCTGGTGTATGAATTTTTTCAAGCGCCGCTTCCGCCGTATGCTGGACGTTCGGCGTATAGACCACTTCAGCCTTCTCAATGTTCGCTGCGTAGTCACTGCCGTCCGTATAAGCGATGGTATCTTCACCGATTTCAGCGAGCGCCATAAATTCATGTGTATGGCTGCCGCCGATTGCACCGCTATCAGCAATGACCGGACGGAACTTGAGACCGACGCGGTTATAGATATTGCTGTAGGCCTGATACATATCCTGATAAGTTGCATCCAATGATTCCTCTGTCGCATGGAAGCTGTAGGCATCCTTCATGATGAACTCACGTCCGCGCAGCAGACCGAAACGAGGGCGTTTTTCATCGCGGAATTTATTCTGGATCTGGAACAATGTCACCGGCAGCTTCTTATATGATTTCAGCTCATCTCTGACTAAAGACGTGATGATTTCTTCGTGTGTCGGACCGAGTGCAAATTCACGGCCATGTCGGTCAGTCATGCGCATAAGTTCAGCACCGTAACTCGGCCAGCGACCACTTTCCTGCCACAGCTCAGACGGCTGCAGGGCCGGCATCAGAATCTCTACGCCGTCAATGGCCTCCATTTCCTCGCGTACAATCGCCTCAATATTATTCAGCACCCGTTTCGCGATCGGCAAGTAGCTGTAGACACCGCTTGCGATCTGCTTGATCATCCCTGCTTTCAGTAACAGCTGATGACTCTTGGATTCCGCATCATTCGGCACTTCCCGTAATGTCGGAATAAACATTTTAGATTGTTTCATAACTTAGCCCCCTATTAATTAAAGAAATATCGTTGTATATCATTCCATGTCACCATAATCATGACAAAGAATAAGAAGACAGCGCCTGCTGTGATAATGACGACCTCTGCCTTTTTGTTGACAGGTTTTCTGAAAATCGCCTCATAGATCACAAAAAGAATGCGCCCGCCATCAAGCGCCGGAATCGGCAGCAGATTCATGATACCCAGATTGACTGACAACATCCCTGCCCATGATAAGAGCGAGATGATGCCGAGCGATGCCACTTTTTCTGTGTTCTTGTAGATGCCGACCGGTCCGTTCAGCATATCAAAGCTGAAATGTCCGGTAAAAATGCTCGAGAAGAGCTGACCGACCAGCATGAAAATCAGAGACATCATCTCAATTGTTTTGAGGAAACCATATTTAAATGGTGCAAGGACATTATCATGTGTCATCATCGGGTTAACACCGATGGCATACTTCTTAAGCGTCTTAGTCTTATCCTGAAATTCCATCTGCTTAGGTGTGACTGCTCTAGTCAGCTTCTCACCTTCACGTTCAATCAGAAATTGATGTGTTTTACCGTCTTTTAAATACTGACTCATGTCTTCGAATTTCTCGATTTTATGGCCGTCGATTTCCAGGACCTTGTCCTTCATGACAAGCCCTGCCTCATCAGCCGGACTGTCTTTTATAATAGTACCGATGATGGCCTTATCAGTCGGCGTACCTGAAACAAAAGCCAGACCAATGAAAATGACCAGTGCCAGCAAGAAGTTGAAGAGCGGTCCTGCAAACAGTGTCAGAAATTTCGGCCACGGTTTCTTATTTTTGAACTGGCGATGGCGCGGTGCAATCTGCACAAGATCGCCTTCACGCACGAAGTAGGCTTCATCGGCCAGTGTATAATGCACGCGTTCATTCGTATAACTGTCAATACCTTCAATAAACAGGTCGTCTTCAAAATCGCTGTCCTCTACTTCCAGCTGTTCAATCTGTCTGAACTGATGCTGGTCATCCAGTATGACATGGGTCACTTCACCGGCAGCATTCCGTTTGATGCTGACCGTCTGACCCGCTGTCAGCGGATTCTGTTCCATGCCGCTTCCTGCCATCAGGACGTATCCGCCGACCGGCAGCATTCTGATCGTATAGAGTGTCTCGTTCCGTTTATAAGAAAACAGTTTAGGTCCCATGCCAATCGCAAACTCCGGACACATGATACCCGCTCTTTTAGCGAAGTATAAATGTCCGAACTCATGGACGGTCACGAGTAGTCCGAAGACAAATATAAATGCGATAATCCCTATCATATCTTACACCTCATAGTGACGCGATTTATAATCTGCATCGACTTTCAATATTGTTTCCAGGTCGGGATGCTGGATGACTTCATGCTGCTGCATCTCCCGCTCAATCAGGCGCTCAATATCGAGGAAGCTGATTTCTCCGTTCAGGAACATCTGGACGGCGACTTCGTTGACCGCATTCATGACAACAGGCATCGTGCCGCCTATCTTGATGGCCTCATAGGCGAACTTCAGGCATCTGAAGCGATCGAAGTCCATCTCCTTGAAGTTCAGCGTCCCGAGCTTCGCCAAATCCAGGCGCTCGCCCTGACGCGGCAGTCTGTCCGGATAGCTGAATGCGTACAGTATCGGCATACGCATGTCCGGTGTCCCGAGCTGGGCGATGACACTTGTATCATTAAATTCCACCATCGAATGGATGACACTCTCTTGATGCAGGATGGTCTCGATTTTCTCGATCGGTAAGTCAAAGAGCCATTTCGCTTCAATGACTTCCAGTCCTTTATTCATCATCGTTGCTGAATCGATGGTAATCTTCTGGCCCATCGACCAGTTCGGGTGATTCAGCGCATCCTCGAGCGTGACATTCTCCAGTTCGCTGCGGGTCTTGTCTCTGAAAGAACCCCCGCTTGCCGTAATGATGATTTTCTCAATATTGTCCGGATTCTCACCGTTTAAGCACTGGAAGATGGCTGAATGCTCAGAATCAACTGGCAGAATATTGACCCCGTATTTCTTGGCCTGCTGCATCACGAGCTCACCTGCAACCACCAGTGTCTCTTTATTGGCGAGCGCAATATCAATGCCCTGCTCTATCGCATGCAGTGTGGGTCGCAGTCCCACACTCCCTAATATGGCGTTCAGCAGCATATCATTGTCAGGATAGCCGGCAACTGCGAGCAGACCTGCCTCACCATGCACGATTTCAATATCGTAATCCTGCAGTTCCCGCTTATCTGCTTCATTCTGGACGGAGACGATAGCCGGGCTGAACTCCTCAATAATTTCCTTCGCGAGGTCTATACTGCGACCTACCGCAAAACTAACCAGTTTGTATTCTTCCGGATGCTGACGGATGATATCCAGTCCCTGCATGCCGACCGAACCACTTGCACCTAAAATTCCTATTTTTTTCATGTCATCACCTAACTCTGAAAGTTGATTAAAAAGATATTGATCAATGGCAGGACAAAAATAAAGCTGTCAAAACGGTCGAGTATGCCGCCGTGGCCAGGCAGCAGTGTCCCTGAGTCCTTTACGCCGAAGTTACGCTTCAATGCTGACTCCACCAAATCGCCTAACTGGCCTGCAATACTGAACAACCATGTCACGAGGATGAGCGGTATGAGTCCGAGCGGCATGTCATAGTTCAGTGCAAAAATGACAGCGACAATCGTGCTGCTCGCTATTCCGCCGATAAAGCCCTCTATCGTCTTATTCGGGCTGATCTCCGGCCATAGTTTACGCCTGCCGAACAGACGACCGAATATATATGCGCCGGTATCTGTTAACCATACCACAAGCAACGCAAAAAGGAGATAATGAAGCCCCTGATGCCTTGTCTCGTAGAAATACATAAATCCGATACCGACATAAGCGACTGCCAGCATACAGAATGCGGCATCGACGAATGAGAATCGGTTCTTAGAAACCACGGTATAGCTGAGTAGAATAAGGCTGATGATGATCAGAAAAGGGACTTGATAGTCACTTTCTACAATGCGGCTGCGCGTGGGCGACATGATTAGACAGAGTGCAGCTGTACTAATCAGACCCGGCAAGGAATAGAGCTTAATGCGCTGCATATTCAGCACTTCCTTCAGCGCGACGATAGCAAGCAAGTAGGCAAGGAGCAGAACAGGTATGCCGCCGTAGATAACAATCGGCAGGAAGATAGCCATAGCGATGATGGCTGTGATAGTTCTTGTCTTCATCCGTTCAGCCCTCCGAATCTCCGCTGTCTCTTGCAGTATGTATGAATCGCGCGATCGAGGTCCGCAGGCGCATAGTCCGGCCACAGTTTATCATCAAAGACAAATTCACTGTATGACGTCTGCCAGAGCATAAAATTACTGAGACGTTCTTCACCAGATGTCCGAATCAATAGTTCCGGATCGGGATAATCATGTGTAAAGAGAGCCTGCCCGACGCGCTCCTCATCAATATCGTCCAGCTGGATCTCATTATTTTTATAGGCGGCTGCCAGGAGCTGGACAGCGGCGACTATTTCTTTTCGCCCGCCGTAATTCAGTGCGAAGATCAGCTTCATTCCTGTGTTGTTCTCGGTCTCTCTCTGCACTTTATAGAGCGCCTCTTTAGTATGGTCCGGCAGCTGCTCAGTAAAGCCGATCGATTCGACCTTGACATTATTTTTCATCAGATCCGGCAGAAATGAGGCCAGAAAATCAACCGGTAATTTCATCAGGTAATTGACCTCTTCTTTCGGTCTTGACCAGTTTTCAGTCGAAAACGCGTAAAGCGTCAAGTACTTGACCCCGATCTGACTGGCATGCGTCGTAATTTTTTTGACCGTCTGCATCCCTTCATAATGACCTTTGACACGAGGCATCTTCCTATTTTTAGCCCATCTGCCGTTTCCATCCATTATGATGGCGATATGTTCCGGCACAACGTCATGTTCGATGGTTTGAGAAGCGTTCTTCTTAAATATATTAAACATAGCGGTCCTCCAACTTTGATACTAAACTTCATTCTAACATATCTACTCCTCTATTTAACCACAAAAAAAGAGCCGATGTCTCACAATAAGTGAAACATCGGCAACTCGTGATTAAACAGCCATAATGTCCTTTTCTTTAGCTGCTGTTAAATCATCAATTTTTTTGATGTGGTCATTCGTCAAGTCCTGAACATCTTCAGTGTAGCTGCGAAGATCATCTTCAGTCAGTTCACCAGATTTTTCAGCTTTTTTCAGGTCATCGTTGGCATCGCGGCGAATATTGCGGATAGCCACTTTTGCATTTTCAGCTTCTTTCTTCGCTTCTTTCACAAACTCTTTACGACGTTCTTCTGTCAGTGCCGGCACCGTAATACGGATAACCGTACCGTCTGACGTCGGATTGACACCCAGATTAGCCATATTGATTGCCTTCAGGATGTCATCAATAGAAGATTTATCATAAGGTGTCACAACAAGCATTCTTGCTTCAGGCACTGAAATACCTGCAAGCTGCTGGACAGGAGTGTCTGCACCGTAGTAGTTAACAGACACACGGTCAAGTAAGTTCGCGCTGGCATGGCCTGCACGGATCCCTGCAAACTCACGTGTCAGGCTGTCAATGCTCTTCTGCATTTTGTCTTTTGTTTCGTTGATGATCTCTTTCGTCATAAGAAATAACTCCTCACTTATTTAGTAATCGTTGTACCGATTTCTTCTCCCATGATGGCCCGTTTAATATTGCCATCCTCCATAATTGAGAATACCACGAGCGGGATGTCGTTGTCCATACAGAACGAGCTTGCTGTAGAATCCATGACCTGCAGACCTTCCTGCAGCATCTGGATATAGGTCAGCTTATCGTATTTTTTCGCTGTCGGATCCAGTTTTGGATCTGCTGAGTAGACACCGTCCACGTTGTTTTTACCCATCAGAATGACATCAGCTTCCATTTCTGCTGCGCGAAGAGCGGCAGTAGTATCAGTTGAGAAGTAAGGATTTCCGATGCCAGCCGCAAAAATAACGACACGTCCTTTTTCCAGGTGACGGATGGCACGACGTCTGATATAAGGTTCCGCTACTTGCTGCATAGCAATTGAAGTGAGGACACGCGTGTCACAGTCAAGCTGCTCCAGACTATCCTGCAGTGCGAGCGAATTCATCACTGTCGCCAGCATCCCCATGTAGTCGGCAGTCCCGCGGTCCATACCGAGGTCACTACCCGTCTTGCCTCGCCAGATGTTACCGCCACCCACAATAACAGCGACTTCACAATCCATCGATGCCACTTCAGCGACTTGCTTCGCAATATTTTTGATGATGACAGGGTTGATACCGAATCCCGTCTCTCCTGCTAATGCTTCACCACTTAATTTCAGTACGACTCGTTTATATTTAGATGTATCCATTGTTACTCCGCCCTTTCGCTCGTTTATTTTTATCTCTTCTTTCTTGAAAGAAGCGCACAAACTATATGTATTATATCAGTTAATGACTGATCTGTTAATGCTTGAAAAAAGACACGAATCATCTTAATGAATCATCGTGTCTATCTTCTATTATTTATTGATTTGACCCATTACTTCATCAGCGAAGTTATCTTGACGTTTCTCGATACCTTCACCCACTTCATAACGAACGAATGATTTTAAAGAGCCACCTTTTGATTTAAGGAACTCAGCAACAGTCTGGTCAGGGTTCTTGACGAACGGCTGATCCACTGCACAGATCTCCTCAAGGTATTTACGAAGACGACCTTCAACCATTTTCTCAACGATATTTTCTGGTTTACCTTCGTTTAAAGCCTGCTGCTTTAAGATTTCTTTTTCGTGCTCAAGTTCTTCTGGTGAAACTTGCTCACGAGAAACGAATTTAGGGTTAAGGGCTGCGATATGCATTGCCACGTCTTTCGCTGCTTCAGCATCAGTTGAGTTTTCCACTACAGCAAGCACGCCGATACGGCCGCCCATGTGTAAGTACTCACCGAAAGTATCCGCATCTGTTTTAGTCGCTAAGACGAAACGACGAAGCGTTAATTTCTCACCGATTGTAGAGATTGCTTCATTCATTTTATTTTCAACTGTGTTACCATCTGACATTTCTGAAGCCATTAACGCTTCAACGTCTGCTGGTTTAGCCGTTAAGATGTGATCTGCCATTTCTTTTACTAATGTTTGGAAACCTTCATTACGTGCAACGAAGTCAGTCTCAGAGTTCAATTCTAAAAGAACTGCGTCGTTACCTTTAGAAGCGACATAAGTTGTCCCTTCAGCTGCGATACGATCCGCTTTTTTAGCTGCTTTAGCAATCCCTTTTTCACGTAAGTAGTCTACTGCTGCATCAATGTCACCGTTTGTTTCAGTCAATGCTTTTTTGCAGTCCATCATACCTGCGCCGGTTCTTTCACGTAGTTGTTTTACTAATTGTGCTGTAATTGCCATGAATAATTCCTCCAGATAAAAGTAATGTTCTTCACTCATTCATCATACTAAATTGTCAGCCAAAAGGCGAAATATTTACATGATTTCTTTAAAAAAGGTGATAAGTAAACTTATCACCTTTGTTTATTATGCTTCAGTCGTTTCTTCAGATGTCGCCGGCGCTTCTGCTTCAGTTAAATCGATGTTCTGCTCAGCTGCAACTTCCTCATCTGATACGCCTTGTTTCGCTTCAAGGATCGCATCTGCCATTTTACCTGTTAAAAGTTTAACGGCACGGATCGCATCGTCGTTTGCAGGGATAACGTAATCGATTTCGTCTGGGTCACAGTTTGTATCAACGATACCGACGATTGGAATGTGTAATTTCTTCGCTTCAGCAATTGCGTTACGCTCTTTACGAGGGTCTACAACGAAGATCGCTGATGGCATTGATTTCATGTCGCGGATACCGCCTAAGAATTTGATCAGACGATCGTATTCTTTTTTAAGTTCTACAACTTCTTTTTTAGGAAGAACATCGAATGTACCGTCTTCTTCCATTTTTTCGATTTCAGCAATACGTTTTACACGTTTGTTGATCGTTTTGTAGTTTGTTAAAGTCCCACCTAACCAACGTTGGTTGATGTAGAACTGACCTGCACGCTCAGCTTCTTCTTTGATCGCTTCTTGTGCTTGTTTTTTAGTACCTACGAATAATACAGTACCGCCTTCTTCAGCAACAGATTTCATGAAGTTGTATGCTTCTTCAACTTTCTTCACTGTTTTTTGAAGGTCGATGATGTAGATACCGTTTCTTTCTGTGAAGATGTATTTCTTCATTTTTGGGTTCCAGCGACGAGTTTGGTGTCCGAAATGTACACCAGCTTCTAACAATTGTTTCATTGAGATAACTGCCATTTTATTTTCCTCCTATTGGTTTATTCCGCCACTAAAGGCAATTTCAGAACAGCTTGATGCTGCACCACTGAAATACTTAGCTCTAGTGTGTGAATTAGCTTTTTCAAAAGCCGTCTATTAATATAGCATATTGCACAGAAAAAAACAACCATATTACTGGCTGTTTTCGAGTTCTTTCAGAAACTGCTCTTTCTTGATTTTGATGAACGTGCCTTTCATCCCGAGTGAACGGGATTCGATGACACCGGCACTTTCAAGTTTACGCAGGGCATTGACGATTACGGAACGGGTGATCCCGACTCTATCCGCGACTTTTGATGCGACTAATAGACCTTCGTTCGCATTCAGTTCTTCAAAGATATGCTCAATCGCTTCTTTTTCTGAATAGGAAAGCGAATTGATGGCCATTGTGATAGCCGCTTTGTCACGTGCCTTCTGTTCGATTTCTGTATGTTTCTCACGCAGAATTTCCATGCCGACCACCGTCGCTGCATATTCCCCTAAGACGAGATCATTCTCGACAAAGTCCTTGTCTACGCGACCGAGGACAAGGGTACCCAGCCGAGTGCCGCCCCCTTTAATCGGAATGATGGTCGTCATGCTCTCCTTGAAGAGTTCTTCATTTTCCGGCGGGAAGACCGTCAGTTTATTCGTGAGCGGGATATTGGATTCCGTCTCATCCACTTTGAGTAGATAGTCGGTATATTCTTTTGGAATCTGACGTTCCTCAAGCATTCTGATGATACGCTCATTTTTCAGCAGCTCATTGACACCGAAGCCAAGGATTCTGCCCCGACGCGAGATGATAAACACATTCGACTGCATCACGCTGCCCAGATGGTCAGCCATTTCCTTGAAATCGACTGCTAATCCTTCGTGTTCCTGTAATAATTTATTGATATCGCGTGTTTTCTTTAATAAAGACATTTTATGCTCTCCTTTAGAGTATAAATTCGCTGAGATTTTTATTTTTGGCAATCGAACCCAGTTTCGAATCCACATACTGCTTCGTTATTTCAACATGGGCATTCGGCATGTCCGGTGCTTCGAATGATAAGTCCTCAAGCATTTTTTCCATGATGGTGTGCAATCTTCTCGCACCTATGTTATCAGTCTCCTGGTTCACTTCAAATGCAATCTCCGCAAGACGTGTAATCGCCTCATCCGTAAACGATATCGTTACATCTTCAGTGGCAAGAAGACTTTCGTACTGACGTAAGAGCGACAGTTTAGGTTCTCTAAGAATCTTTTCAAAGTCTTCCACTGATAATTTGTTCAGTTCGACTCTGATCGGGAAACGGCCCTGCAGTTCCGGAATCAGGTCGCTTGGTTTTGACACATGGAAAGCACCCGCACCGATGAAGAGGATATGCTCTGTATTGACCGCACCATATTTCGTCTGCACGACACTGCCCTCTACAATCGGCAGGATGTCCCGCTGCACACCTTGACGTGAAATATCCTGGCCTCTTTCAGAACTGCCGGCGATCTTGTCAATCTCATCAATAAAGACGATACCGAGCTGTTCTGTCAGCTGTACAGCTTCCTGATTGACTGACTCCTGGTCGATCAGCTTGCCCGCTTCTTCATCAATCAGAATAGGGCGTGCCTTCGCGACGGTAAGTGTGCGTTCCACTTTCTTCTTCGGCATCATCTGACTGAGCATGTCCTGCATCGGATTACCGGGCATCTCCATACCGAAAGGCAGATTCTGTTCCTGTTCGACCTTGATCTTGATGACTTCATCTTCAAGTTCCCCGGCTAACAGACGCCGTCTGATATCCTGGCGCTTCGTCGAAACTTCAGGTGTTACCTCTTCTTCTTCAGGCAGATCCATCATCGGCATATGACCACCGAACAGCGCCTCAAAAGGATTCGAACCATTCTGTTTCTTCTTCTTGATAGCGGGCACCAGTAACTGAACCAGCCGTTCATCAGCTTGCTTAGATGCTTCAGCGAGCACTTCTTTCTTTTTCTCCTCTTTGACGAGACGAATGCCGTTTTCCACTAAATCTCTGATCATGCTTTCAACGTCACGGCCGACGTATCCCACTTCGGTGTACTTCGTCGCCTCAACTTTGACGAAAGGTGCACCGACCAGGCGGGCAATACGCCGAGCAATCTCAGTTTTACCGACACCGGTCGGTCCTATCATCAGTATGTTTTTCGGAATGATCTCCTGCTGCAGCTGATCGTCCAGCTGAGAGCGACGATAACGGTTCCGCAGGCTGATAGCTACTTTCCGCTTCGCCTCTTCCTGGCCCACTATATGCGCATTCAGTTCAGCCACGATTTCCTTAGGTGTCAATTTCAGTTTTTGATTCATGGTCTCCCCCTAAAGTTCCTCAAGAATAATATTATGATTGGTAAATACACAAATATCAGCCGCCGTCTCAAGACTGGCCTGTGCGATGGCACGGGCAGACAGATGCGGCGCATGTTTTTTCAGTGCGCGGCCGGCACTCAGTGCATAATTGCCGCCTGAACCGATAGCAATGATATCATCATCAGGCTGAATGACTTCACCGGTCCCGCTGACCAGGAGCAGCTCCTTCTCGTCCATCACGATAAGCATGGCCTCAAGCTGGCGCAGCATCTTGTCACCACGCCATTCTTTTGCCAGTTCGACAGCAGCACGTGATAAGTTGCCGTTATATTCATAAAGTTTAGCTTCAAATTTCTCAAATAAAGTGAAAGCATCTGCCACACTGCCGGCGAAGCCCGCCACAACTTTATCGTCATATAATCGGCGGACCTTTTTAGCGGTCGCTTTCATGATGACCTGTTCACCGAGTGTGACCTGACCATCACCTGCCATCGCAGTGTGGCCATCGTGTCTGATTGCAAATATCGTAGTCAATTCGTTTCTCTCCTTTAGGCACGGGGATGTGCACTTAAATAGGTTTGTCTCAGATGTTCTTTCGTGACATGGGTATAGCGGCCTGTCGTTGATAAATTGACATGACCGAGTAAATCCTGCACTGTTCTGAGGTCGGCGCCTTCATTCAGCAGATGCGTCGCAAACGTATGGCGGAGCATATGCGGATGGATATGTGACACCTGGCCGGTGCGCTTGATGATGTCAGTCAGAATGTAGCGGACCCCGCGAACTGTCAGTATGCCGCCTTGCTGATTGATCAGCAGTCCGTCATGGTCCTTGGCGTATTGACGTCTAAGTGGCAGGTAATCCCTCAGACTTTCAAGCGCAAACTGACCGAAAGGTACAATGCGCTCTTTATTCCCTTTACCCAGTACTTTCAGCACCATCATCTCTTCATCAATATCCGTCAGCTTCAGACTGACCAGTTCAGATACGCGCAGTCCGGTCGCATACAGCAGCTCAAGAATCAGGCGGTCTCTTTTATGAAACGGCTTGCCTTGATCGACTTCAGCAAACAAGCGCGCCATCTCCTCTTCGTAGAAAAACTGAGGCAGGTATTTATCCTGTTTCGGATGAATCAGACTGTCAAAAGGATTCGTCTCTTCCTGGTCCAGTCTGAGAAAGCGATAAAACGTCTTCAGACTGGAAATCTTCCTGGAAACAGTTGAACGGGTCAGCTGCTGATTATATAAATGTACCAGATACCCTCTTGCATCACGATACTGAAAGGTATCTATTTGCAGATGCTGTGCTTTAAGATACTGTTCAAACTGCAGCACATCCTGTATATATGCCGTCTGTGTATGAGGCGAGAATCCTTTTTCATAAAGCAGATAACGGCTGAAATCTTCGATAGCCTTGTCCATTATAGCACCTCATTTATCCGAATTGTATCACAATTCAGAAATTATAATCAATTTATAGCTTTATAATGTGACTTTAAATTGATCGAGGCTGTCAAGTGCTTTATGCGCCAGTGTCTCGTAGCGTTCTTTCTTATCTTTGATACGCTTGTCAAGACTTGGCAAGAGACCGAAGTTCGCATTCATCGGCTGGAAGTTCTTGGCGTTCGTATGGGTGATGTAATGGGCCATGGCACCGATCATCGTCGACTGCGGGAAGACAACAGGCTTTAGACCCGCCGCTATCTTCGCAGCGTTGATGCCGGCAATCAGGCCGCTTGCAGCACTCTCGACGTAGCCTTCTACACCCGTCATCTGACCTGCCAGGAATAAATCGTCTTTTCCTTTGAACTGATAAGTCGGCTCAAGATTAGTCGGTGAATTGATGAAGGTGTTACGGTGCATCACACCGTAGCGGACAATCTCCACATTCTCAAGACCTGGGATCAACTGCAGAATCTCTTTTTGCGCCCCCCATTTAAGATGCGTCTGGAAACCGACAATATTGTATAAAGTGCCAGCTGCATCATCTTGACGGAGCTGTACGACAGCAAAAGGACGCTTGCCTGTTTTCGGGTCTTCCAGGCCGACCGGCTTCATCGGTCCGAACAATAATGTTTTACGTCCGCGTTTCGCCATTTCTTCAAACGGCATGCAGCCTTCGAAATAAATCTCTTTCTCAAATTCCTTAAGCGGTACGACTTCTGCATCAAGAATAGCTTGATAGAAGCGGTCGAATTCCTCTTCTGTCATCGGACAGTTGAGGTAAGCGGCTTCTCCTTTATCATAACGGGATTTCAGATAGACTTTAGTCATGTCAATAGAATCTTTCTCGATAATCGGCGCTGCTGCATCATAAAAATAGAGATGATCCTGACCCGTCAGCGCCTGAATGCTTTTAGAGAGCGTTTCAGTCGTCAGAGGACCCGTGGCCACGATAGTAGGTCCTTCAGGAATCGAATGGATTTCCTCATTATATACGGTAATGTTCGGATGATTTTTCAGTGTCTCTGTGATATAGCCGCTGAACTCATGACGGTCTACAGCTAAAGCGCCCCCTGCAGGAACACTGGCTGCGTCTGCTGCTTTCATGATAAGCGAGTTCAGTCTGCGCATCTCTTCCTTCAGGACACCGACACCATTTGTCAGTGCGTTTCCTCTCAATGAATTTGAGCAGACGAGCTCGGCAAATTTATCGGTATGGTGAGCAGGTGTCTGTTTCACCGGCCGCATTTCATATAGATTTACTTTCACATCACGTTCTGCAAGCTGATAAGCCGCTTCTGAGCCGGCAAGTCCAGCCCCGATTACATTTACTGTTGTCATTATTACTCCTCCTTAATCCTTAATGATTGTAATATATTCTGATAATTAAATAAACTAAAAGAACGATGTGCTGATGCACATCGTCGGATTATTGCGGTTTTTCTTCATATTCACAGTTCGTACAGACCACCTGAATGTTCTTGCCTTTTTTGCGTTCAACAAGCTGCGCTTCACATTTCGGGCATTTTCTCGGAACCGGCTTATCCCATGAGATATACTCACATTCAGGATAGTTGGTACAGCCGTAGAAAATCCGGTTCTTCTTGGATTTACGTTCGACAACCTCACCACTCTCACATTGCGGGCAAGGAACGCCGATTGTCTTGACGATGGCTTTCGTATTGCGGCAGTCCGGGAAATTAGAGCAGGCCATGAATTTGCCGTAGCGTCCCATCTTGATCACCATCGGAGAGCCACATTTCTCACAGTCTTCACCTGCAGGCTCATCCTTGATCTCAATCTTCTCCATCTCTGCTTCTGCGCGTTCTAAATCTATCTTAAAATTGTCATAGAAAGTAGAAATGACTTTCTTCCATTCCACTTCACCGTTCGCAACGCGGTCCAGCAGGGATTCCATGTTAGCGGTGAAATCAACTTCAACAATCTCCGGAAAGTATTCTTTGACACTGTCATTGACAATGATCCCGAGTTCAGTCGGATAGAACTTCTTCTGGTCCACTTTCACATAGTTACGTTTCTGGATTGTATCAAGTGTCGGCGCATAGGTCGATGGGCGGCCGATACCTTTCTCTTCCAGTGTCTTGACAAGACGCGCTTCAGTATAGCGCGGCGGCGGCTGAGTAAAGTGCTGGTTCTCAGCGATAGCTGTCGCCTGCACACTGTCACCGACCACAAGTTCCGGCAGACGGTTCTCTCCTTCTTCTTCCACATCGTCCTGACCTTCAATATAGACGCTCATAAATCCTTTGAATTTAATCGTCTGGCCATTGGCACGGAACTTGATAGCACCTTGTGTTAAATCAACGGCTACCGTATCGATGACAGCAGGTGCCATCTGGCTCGCCATAAAACGTTCCCAGATCAGTTTATACAGCCGGAGCTGATCACGTGATAAATAATCTTTCATCGCATTCGGCGTCCGCAGGGCAGAAGTCGGGCGGATCGCTTCATGCGCATCCTGTGCACCTTCCTTCAGTTTTCCTGCTTTACGCTGTGCCAGATAGTTGTCACCATACTGCTCTTTAATGTAACCGGCTGCTTCACTTTTTGCTGTCTCAGAAATACGTGTGGAGTCTGTTCTCATATAAGTGATCAAACCGACTGTCCCTTGTTTCTTAAGATCGATCCCTTCATACAGCTGTTGAGCAAGCATCATTGTCTTACGCGCTTTAAAGTTCAGTTTTCTTGCCGCTTCCTGCTGAAGAGAGGATGTTGTAAATGGATGAGCCGGATAACGTAATTTTTCTTTCTTAGCTACGTCTGTGACATCAAACTGGTCGCCTGAGAGCTGACTGACAATCGCTTTGACGTCTTGACTGGTCTTCAGTTTCTTCGGCTTGCCATTCTCATGCAGGAATTTCGCTTTGAACGTGATGCCTTTATGTTTGAATGTGCCATCAATGGTCCAGTATTCTTCAGGCTTGAACGCATTGATCTCTTCCTCACGGTCTATAATCAGCTTGAGCGCTACAGACTGCACGCGTCCCGCCGACAGACCTTTTTTGACTTTCTTCCATAATACAGGTGAGATGTTATAGCCGACAAGACGATCGAGTGCCCGACGTGCCTGCTGTGCATCCACAAGTTCATGTTTGATTTCTCGCGGAGATTTAAAACTCTCCTTCACGGCGTCCTTCGTTATCTCGTTGAAGACCACACGTGATTTTGCCTTCTGATCGATATCCAGTATATGTGCCAAATGCCAGGCAATCGCTTCACCTTCACGGTCCGGGTCACTTGCGAGATAGACATGTTTCGCTTTTTTCGCATGTTTCTTCAAGTCCTGCACGACAGGACCTTTACCGCGGATTGTGATATATCGAGGTTCAAAATTGTTATCAACATCAATGCCCATCTGACTACGTGGTAAATCTCTGACGTGGCCCATAGAAGCAATGACTTTAAATTTTTTTCCTAAATACTTTTCAATGGTTTTTGCTTTTGCAGGCGATTCAACAATGACAAGATTCTCTGCCAATTGTATCTCCCCTTCTTAACTCGTTTTCAAGTGTAAATGATAACGGTCAAGGATAGTACTGTCAATTATTAAATTTTCAGACGATAAAATCTTCAAGTATATCACGTGCTTCAAGACACATCTTGGCCCCTTCACAGATTCTCAGATTGCTGCCTTCTGAATACGGACTTGTGACCGGTCCCGGTATACAGTAGACATTCCGGTTCTGATCCAGCGCCTGATCAAGTGTGATGAGACTACCTGAGCGTTTTTTACTTTCAATGACCAATACCCCGTCAGCAAGCCCGCTGATCAGCCGGTTGCGTTCTGGAAACTGCCAGGTCTTCGGTCCCGCAAAAGGCGGATACTCACTGACGACCAGCTGATGCTCTTCCATATGCCGTCTGAGCAGGGCAGTTTCGCTCGGATAATGATGCAGATGACCGAATCCGAGGACACCGATTGTCCGGCCGCCATGTTCCAGAGCTGAAAGATGGGCGTCAGCGTCAGTCCCCTTTGCCAGGCCGCTGACAATGGTCAGGGGCTTTAGTTCCGGCATCATACGCTTAAGGACCTGCTTGGTATAATCTGTCCGTTCACGCCCGCCGACAATAGCAAGGGCCTGCTGCTGGGCAAGTTTAATATCGCCTCTGTAAAAAAGAACAAAAGGAAAGTCGTAGATCTCTTTCAGTAGAGCGGGATAATCAGGCTCATTATAGAACACAGTCTGAATACGATCACGACTCAGCTTCTGTCTGATCTGCCCGCTATCAAGCGTCCGCAGAGCACGCAGCTTGCTTGACAGGCGCTCATCCTTCCCTTCTCTCAGCAGCATCTCGTATTTCTCAGAAACGAAGTCAAAACAACCGAACTGGCGATAATACTGGTGGAGCTGCTTCGTGGTAAAACCGGCATAGATTAATTTCAGTATCAGATCATTCATCTCTTCACCTCCTCTTCATCTTAGGACTTCTTCTTAAAGATTCAGTGTCAGAGACATGTATGTTCTATATGGATTATGTAAAATTTCACGAGAAAAAAGCATCGATTGCAGATCGAAATAACAGAAAAAGGCAGACTTCAGTCTGCCTCTCAATGCATTATTTTACTGTCAGACATTTCTCGTACAGGCCGTCTTCTTCTTTAATCCGTTCCACTAAAGTAGAACCGATATCTGAAGGTGTAGCCGCTGTTTTAATGCCTGCTGCGTTCATCGCTTTGATTTTTTCAGCCGCTGTCCCTTTACCGCCTGAAATGATCGCGCCGGCGTGACCCATACGTTTACCTGGAGGTGCTGTCTGACCACCGATGAAGCCGACAACCGGCTTCGTCATGTTCGCTTTGACCCATTCAGCTGCTTCTTCCTCAGCCGTTCCACCGATCTCACCGATCATGACCACTGCATATGTTTCTGGATCATTGTTGAACGCTTCCAGAACATCGATGAAGTTGGTACCGTTAACAGGGTCGCCGCCGATACCGACAGCTGTTGTCTGACCGATACCGAGCTGTGTCAGCTGATGAACTGCTTCGTAAGTAAGAGTCCCAGAACGTGATACGACGCCGACATGCCCTTTTTTGTGGATGTAGCCCGGCATAATACCGATCTTACATTCATCAGCTGTGATCACACCTGGACAGTTCGGACCGACGAGACGTGTTTTCTTGCCCTTCATATAACGCTTGACTTTGACCATGTCAAGAACCGGAATATGTTCAGTGATACAGATAGCCAGCTCAAGTTCTGCATCGACACATTCTACAATCGCATCGGCTGCAAATGGTGCCGGCACATAGATAACAGAAACTGTAGCGCCTGTTGCTTTCACCGCTTCTTCTACTGTATTGAAGACCGGTACGCCTTCAACTTCCATGCCGCCTTTACCAGGTGTGACGCCGGCTACAATCTGTGTCCCATATTCAATCATTTGTTTAGTATGGAAAAGAGCTGTTGCTCCTGTAATCCCTTGTACTAATACTTTCGTATTTTTATCAATAAATACTCCCACGAATTTCTCCCCGCTTCCTATTTAGCTTGTTTAACTAATTCAACGATTTTCTGTGCCCCTTCTGCCATTGTGCCGGCAGGTGTGATCGCAAGTCCAGAGTTCTCCAGAATTTCTTTACCCTGGTCAACATTGGTCCCTTCTAAGCGCACGACAAGAGGAATCGTCAGTTCAAGTTCTTTAGCTGCCGCAACGACACCTTCAGCGATAACATCACATTTCATGATACCACCGAAGATATTGACAAAAATACCTTCTACTTTGTCATCACCTAAGATGATCTTGAATGCTTCTGTTACCTTCTCCTTCGTTGCACCGCCCCCTACATCAAGGAAGTTCGCCGGATTGCCGCCGAAATGGTTGATGGTGTCCATCGTTGCCATCGCAAGTCCCGCACCATTGACCATACAGCCGATGTTGCCATCCAGTGCGATATAGGCCAGATCATATTTAGACGCTTCGATCTCTTTTGGATCCTCTTCTTCCAGGTCGCGGAGTTCGACGATATCTTTATGGCGGAACAGAGCGTTAGAGTCGAAGTTGATCTTAGCATCGAGCGCAAGCACATCACCGGAACCTGTTGTGACGAGCGGATTGATTTCGATGATTGACGCATCTTTCTGAATGAAGACATCATAGAGTCCCATCATGATCTTCACTGCTTTATTGACAGATTCTTTAGGGATATTAATGTTAAAAGCTAAACGACGTGCCTGAAACGGCATTAAACCGGTAACAGGATCGATGACTTCCTTGAAGATTTTCTCAGGATTTGACTCAGCTACTTCTTCGATTTCCGTGCCGCCTTCTTCTGAACCCATCAATACAACAGAGTCAGTCGCGCGGTCTAAGACGAAACCGAGGTAATATTCTTTCTGGATATCGCAGCCTTCTTCAATCAGTAAACGTTTAACTTCTTTACCTTCAGGACCTGTCTGGTGAGTGACCAGTACTTTCCCTAACAGTTCTTCAGCATAATCTTTCACTTCATCCAAGCTTTTCGCAATTTTAACGCCACCCGCTTTA
Organism: Macrococcus bovicus; assembly: GCF_030376725.1. Lineage (NCBI taxonomy): Bacteria > Bacillati > Bacillota > Bacilli > Caryophanales > Staphylococcaceae > Macrococcus > Macrococcus bovicus. The sequence goes on along the minus strand of NZ_CP128470.1, from coordinate 908,127 downwards.
CCGCGGCCCCCTGCGTGGATTTGAGCTTTAACGACGTAAACGCCCTCTTTTAATCCTTTTGCTACTTCAACTGCTTCGTCAGGTGTATAAGCAACTGAACCGTTCGGTACAGCTACACCCATTGAGCGAAAAATTTCTTTCCCTTGATACTCATGGATATTCATCTTCCATCCTCCTAAATACGGGTTAAATTCAGCTTACGGTTCAATTATAGGAAATGTAAGCGTTATTGTAAACGATAATTGTCAGTCGGTGCTGATAATCGACTTGATCGGTTCGAATGTCCGCCGGTGGATCGGTGTGATGCCGCGCTCCTGAATACCCGCTAAATGCCTCGCTGTTCCGTAACCTGCATTCTGACTGAAATCATAGCCCGGGTATAGTTTGTCGTATTCTGCCATCAGCCGGTCACGATACTCTTTCGCCAGTATACTGGCCGCACTGATCGAGACACTGCGCATATCCCCTTTAATGATCGCTTCTTCAATCAAGCCGGTGTTCAGCGTCATGGCATCTATCAGCAGGACAGTCGGTTTAACCTCGAGGCTTTCAACAGCTCGCCGCATCGCAAGCTTAGAGGCCTCGTATATATTGATGGCGTCAATCTCTTCAACCGTCGCTATCCCTATCGCATAGTCGCGCACCTGGCTGAGAAGACGGGCCTCAATACTTCGCCTTTTCTTTGCAGACAGTTTCTTCGAATCGGTCATCCCCGGATAGAAATGATTCTCTTCCAGTATCACTGCACATGCCACAACAGGACCGGCCAGCGGTCCACGGCCCACTTCATCTATACCGCAGATGATTTCACCTGGATAGCGGTTTTCAAACTCCATCGCCTGCCTATAATTTTTTCTGACCTGCTCTGCCTGCTCCAGCTGTTTCAGCCTCTGGGCCACCAGCTTTCTGGCGCCGGCACGCGTATCCTGGCCGAAATCATTGTGTATCTCTGCAGCTGTATGGTAGCTCTGCAGTGCTGTCTTCAGTTCACTCAGCTTCATCTGAATGTCCTAAGTCCTCTACTCGGTCAAAAGTGTAACGCCCGACCTTCGCATTACGAATATCGCGGACCACAAGCTCGATGACAGACTCGTAGTCAATTTCGTTCCCCTTGTTCTTCATGCCCCGGCTTCTGCCGATCTGATCGAAGATTTCCAGATATGGATCATTTTCTTCTATAGTAATATGGTAGTGGTGATTAAGCGTCTCCAGGTCGTGTGACTGCATGTATTCGAGGCCATAGATCGCGACTTCATCAAGATGGACGATACTATCTTTAATCGCGCCTGTCAGACTGAGTTTTTTACCGACTATCTGGTCTTCGAATTTCGGCCACAGAATACCCGGCGTGTCCAGCAGTTCGAGTGTTTTACCGACCTTGATCCATTGCTGCTTCTTGGTGACACCCGGCATATTGCCGGTCTTTGCCAGTGATTTTTTGGCGAGACGGTTGATAAGCGTGGATTTCCCTACATTCGGGATACCGACAATCATGGCACGGATGGCACGTGGACGTAGTCCTTTAGCCGCCAGTCTGTCAAACTTCTCTTTCGTCACCGCTTCTGCCGCCTTTATGACCATATTCAAGTTCTTGCCGTTCTTCGCATCCAGGGCGACAGGATAGACCCCCTGTGCTTCAAAATGTTTCATCCATTTCGCAGTTTCTCTCGGATCTGCCATATCCATTTTGTTCAGCAGGACTACGCGCGGTTTATCCTTGATGATTTCACTGATCATCGGGTTGCTGGAAGCGTACGGAATGCGGGCATCCAGCAGTTCAAAGACACAGTCCACCATCTTCAGCTGTTCCGTTACTTCACGTCGTGCTTTGGCCATATGGCCGGGAAACCATTGTATTGTCAATGTCATTACCTTCTTTCATGAGTCTTTAAGTTAATTCATGTTATGATATAGTCTGATATTAATAATCAGCATTAACAAAGGAGTCATCATGAAATTATCATTAATCATCCCTATCTATAATGAAGAAAAAAATATCAGTCGACTTCATCATTCTATCACACAAACCATGACAGCAAATGAATATAATTATGAGCTGATTATGATCAACGACGGTTCAAGCGACCGTTCGATTGAAATGATTGAAGCCCTCAGTCAGCAGGACGCTCATATCAAATATGTCTCATTCTCACGCAACTTCGGCAAGGAGTCTGCGATGCTGGCCGGTTTAAAATGTTCGACCGGAGACGCTGCCATCATACTGGATGCTGACCTCCAGCATCCACCGGAACTGATTCCGCAGTTTGTCGCCGCCTACCAGGAAGGATACGATCAGGTGGTCGCACGGCGTGACCGGGACGGTGAACATATCCTGCGAAAGATTCCGAGTCAGCTGTTCTATAAACTGATCAACTTCAATGTTGATGTTGATCTCGTGGACGGTGAAGGGGACTTCAGACTGATCTCCCGGGTCGTCATTGACTCTATTCTGTCACTTGATGAGTACAACCGCTTCTCAAAAGGCATATTTGAGTGGGTCGGTTTCAGCAAGAAAACCATTCCTTTTAAAAATGTCAGACGGGAAGCAGGTCAGTCCTCTTTCAATTTCCTGTCCCTTCTGGATTACGCGATAGACGGCGTGCTCAGCTATAACAACAAACCACTCAGAGTGTGCTTTTATTTCGGCTCAGTAACCTTGATCATCTGTCTGCTTTATATTCTGACTACGCTGATCCAGATTATCTTCACTGGCATAGATGAACCGGGCTACTTCACCATCATTTCAGCCATCCTCTTTCTAGGGGGTGTCCAGCTGTTCAGTCTGGGTGTCATCGGTGAATATATCGGCCGTATTTATTCAGAGAGCAAAAGACGGCCTCATTTTATTGTTGAGCGCACGAACGCTGAGGAGTTGAAACATGACTAGACTATTCAGCTCTGCATTCATTCGTTTTGTAGCTGTCGGTGTCATCAATACCGTCAATTATTATGTGATGTACTTACTGCTGCTCCATATCGCACCTTATATGGTCAGTCACATCACCGCGTTTCTCTGGTCGTTTATTTGTTCCTACTACTTGAACTGTTATATCGTCTATCATGTCAGACCGAAATGGTCGACCTTCCTGAAGTTCCCGCTGACGCAGGTCATCAATATGGGATTACAGACGTTGCTGCTCATGCTTTTCGTTAAGATGGGACTCGATGAACGACTCGCACCGTTCCCGGCGCTCATCATCACAGTACCCGTCACTTATGTGATCGCAAAATATATTTTCGTTGAGGGTAATCATGAAAAATAAAAAGTATCTATTCCCTTTTCTTTTTCTGCTGCTCGCAGTTTTCGGACACAGTTTCTATATCTACCGGTTCCTGAAGGACGGTACCATCTTCACGGGGCCTAACGACGGGCTAGAGCAGATGCTGCCTTTCCAGCTGTTTCTCTATGATAAATGGTCGCATGGTCAGTTTTTCTATGATATGGATTTCGGTCTCGGCGGCGACTATTATACTGATCTTGCCTACTATTATTCGACTTCTGTTGTCTTTTATGTGAATATGGTCGCCGTCTGGTGGCTGAACCTGTTCTTTCATTTTAAGACGGAGAGCATTCAGTTCTGGGCGGTCAATGCATTCTATATTTCCATCTTCAAGTCTGCTGTTGCCATGTACTTCACCTATCTTTATTTCACCTATCTGAAGGTGGACCGTATAAGTGCGCTGCTCGGTGCTTTTCTCTTTCTGACGTCAGCGATTTATTTCCGCTTTACGCTTTACTGGTCATTCTTTTCAGATGTCTTTATTTTTCTGCCGCTGCTTCTGCTCGGCATAGAGAAGTATATTCAGGACAAGAAAAAGAGCTGGTTCATCACTGCTGTCGCCTTGTCTCTTATCAATAATTTCTATTTCGCCTATTATCAGATGCTTTTCGGGGTGATCTACTTTATCATCCGCATGATTTTCCGCTCTGAAAGAGACCGTGCCACGCGACTCGACCAGTGGAAAGCCTTCCTGACGATGACTTTACTGGGAACGGGCATCTCGATGTTCAGCTTTTTCTACGGGGTCAAAGGCTTTCTGCAGAATGACCGCGCACCGTATACAGACCCGATGACACTCTTCAATACATTCGATCAGCACGCTAATATCTTCTATGATAATTATTTGGTCATCGTGCTCTACATTACCTTGCAGGCACTCTTCACTTTTAAGTTCTACCGCTCTTATTTCTATCGTTTCTTTGCGCTGATGACCATCGCCCTGATTTATTTGAGTTTCATGCCCTTTATCGATTCCGTCTTCAACGGTTTCTCAGCACCACAGAAGCGGTGGCACTATTTACTGACCTTCTTCTCCAGCGGGCTGATCGCCATGTATATCGCCCGGTTCCGTCATATTTCGGTCCAGAATTATCTCTATTCACTGCTGCCCGGCTTCATCATTGTGGGTCTGAGCTACATTTATATCGACAAGAAAGTGGAATGGGTCTGGTATCTGCCGGGCATCGCGTTGATCGGCCTATGCATCCTGCTGGTTAAAAATAAACGTGCCCAGCAAGTGCTTTATGTCGCACAGATCGCTGCCCTGATGCTCTTCAACTGGCATGTCGTGAAAGAACATAACGTGTATGACAACTATAATCCGGGCATCGACAGCAGGGCGAAGATGTCTTACATTGAATCGAGCGTCTACAACTCGGGACTGCAGCAGGAGATCATCAATGACTTAAAGGCCAGACTGAAGCCAGGCGAACGTATCGACTGGCGAGTGCTTGAACAGGATAATACCCCGCTCTATCAGCGTTTCCCGGGGGTCAGTCTATATTCCAGCATCTTTGACGGTTCACTGATAGACTTCTATTACCATCAGCTGAAAATCAACCTGAAGGAAGAATCTATCAGCCGCTACTCCACTTTCCAGTCACGCAGCAATCTGGAGTCGCTCTTTAATGTGCGCTATCTCGTCAGAAAAGATTACCAGACCGATATCCCTGAGAACTTCAAGCTGATCGAGACAAAAGGCAAGTATAATATTTATGAGAACATCCTGCCGCTGCCTGTCGCTAAAGTAACCGATACTCTCTTTGACGCTGATACTTTAAAGACACCGATCGACCGTGAACATGCGATGCTAAAAGGTGTGGTACTCAACGGAGAATCCACCGCTTCGATATCACCAGCAGAAAATCTGCTCAGCTCAAGTACTATTCAGGCATCAGGTGCTACGTGGCAGACGTACAATCAAACATTGAGCGTCAATCCGCCGAACGGGGGTGTGATCATCACACTGCCGAAGGACGCACTGAAAAAGTATAAGGATTTCTATGTGGAACTTCATGCCGAACTGACTTCTGCTGAAAGCAATATCCAGATCAATGTCAACGGCTATGCGAATAACCGTCTCTTCAAATCCAGTAAATACCGCACCCATCAGGACGATCTGCTGTACCGGGTCAAGCCGAAGAACGGCAAGATTTTAATCGGGATGACGCAAGGGACCTACCGCTTTAACATCCAGGGAATCTACGGTGAAGACTATCAGGCTCTTGAAAAGGCTGAGCGGACGAATGAAATCGCGTTCACTGAAGACGGTCATCATATGCAGGCTGTCCTCAAAGAGCATCGTGCAGGCTACCTCGTCACACCGATTATTTACCGTGACGGTCTGACCGCTCGCATTGATGGCAAGAAGGCACCTGTTGAACGCGGCAATTATCTGCAGGCAGTCGTCAAAGTGCCCGCTGATGCTCGAGTGGTCGAGTTCAAATATATCCCGCCTTATTTCTATCTGACTGTCCTTATTTCCATGCTGTCACTCATCGCTGCCCTGTTTTATCTAAAACCGGTACAAAGGAAGCGTAAACCATGAAATTCAAAACGTTAGTCACTTGTCTCATCCTGTCGCTTCTGGCTCATAGTGTCATCATTTACAGATTTGTCACTGAGGGTATCCTGTTCTCAGGTAAAGGCGACAGTATCGCGCAGATGATTCCTTTTCAGCTCTATTTATACGAACAGTTCTCAAAGTTTAATTTTTTCTATGATATGGGCTTCGGCATAGGCGGCGATTTCTTCCGCAGTCTTGCCTATTATTATTCGACTTCACCGATCGCCTATCTCAATTTCGGAGCCGTCTATCTGCTGGATCTCTTTCTGCCGCTGAACACCGGCAGCCCTGACTTCTGGTTTGTCAATCAGATCATCGTCTCCATCGTTAAGCTGACAGCGATTCTCTATGTCACTTACCGCCTTTTTAAGTATCTCGGTATCAATCAATATGCGAGCATGGCCAGTGCATTTCTCTACGGCTATTCGACCGTCTATTTCTTCTTCACTTTTACCTGGAGTTTCTTCAGCGATGTGATGTTCTATCTGCCGCTGACGATACTCGGTATGGAACGGTACTTTGCCGAGCGTAAAATCGGCCTCTATCTTTTAGGGATCGCACTGACGCTCCATTCCAATTTTTATTTCAGTTACTATCAGTTTATCTTTGTGCTCTTTTATTTCATCTACCGGACACTCTACAGGAAGGCGAGCGATAGCGTATCGAGACGGACGAAGCTCATCACGATTGTTATCTCGTCACTTATCGCGCTCATGATAAGTGCTGTCGGCTTCTCAACTGGCGTCACGAGCTATCTGCTGAATGACCGGACACTCCCGCCGATCAAGCTGAAGCCATTCATTGATTTTATCAGCCATTATAACCTCTTCTATGACGGCTACTATATCGTTATACCATTTGTTGCGGTGATGGCACTTTTTACGTTCAAGCTATACAGAAACTATACCTTCAGACTGTTCGCCGTCATTACCTGGCTCTTCATGGCGGGTTCATTGTCCCCCTTATTTGATAGTTTCTTCAACGGCTTTTCAATTGACCAGAGACGCTGGGTCTATATGCTCGCATTCTCTGCGGCCGGTCTGATCGCGGTCTACCTGCATCATCTGAAGAACCTGACCTTGAAGGATATCATCATTTCCTTGCTACCTGTCTCAATCATCTATAGCCTGTCGGTTATCGGCAGTGGCAAATCGCTCACCTGGCTGATCTTCATTCCGGTTGTAGCTGTTATCATCATGCTTTATGTATACAGACCACAAGTGATCACTTTTCAGTTCCTCACTGTGACGGTTGTCATCATGAATCTCTATTTTGTTTATGACTACATCCGTGAACAGATGGATACACTCCATCCTTTTTATGAACATGACCTGGCATTTGTCCAGTCGGATAAATATAACAGTGAGACGCAGCGGTCAATCATCAAGAATATTACAACAGAATCACCTGCAGCCCGGATTGACTGGCAGACTTCGGCCACACATAACACACCGCTTTATCAGCATTTCAACGGCATCAAGCTTTACTCAAGTATCTTTGACAAAGATATCTATCAGTTCTATGATAAGGAACTGAATATCACGATGGACACAGACAGCAACAGCATCTACTACCGGCTGGGTGAACGGGCGAATCTCTATAGTCTCTTTAATGTCAACCATTCCATCCGGACCGATAATATCGCGACACTGCCCTATGGTTTTGAACTGACCGATCAGAGACAGGGCAAGGAGAAACGCTACTCTGTCTACCGCAATACCCATGAACTGCCGCTGGTCAGAGTCACGGATAAAGTGTTCAATCCACAAGAGCTGAAAACACCGATTGACCGCGAGCACGCGATGCTTGAGGGTGTTGTGCTGGACAGTCCGTCCAACTCAAAAGTGACGCCAGCTGAAAATCTCCTGTCTCAGACTACGATGTCACTGAATAATGCGACATATGACGGTCAACAGCTCATCGTCAGTCAGGATCAAGGCGGCATCACCTATCGTCTCCCTAAACGTCTGGCTGACCGCTATAAAGATTTATATGTGGACTTAAGTATCGAGCTGAAAACGCCGAGCCGCTATCATTACGTCTGGATTAATGAGATCTATCAGTCCCGGAAACCGCTCGATGATGACTACCGCCGTTTCAATCCGACTATCACGTTGCGGATCAAAGCGAGTGATTTGATTCAGCTGAAGCTTATGTCGGGTACTTATACGTATCACATCAACGGCATCTACGGTGAAGATTATACGACACTGGAATCAGCTACACAGCAGCAGAAGCATCAGCTGACTCAGGCAGGTGGTAAACTCGTCGCGACACTGAGTCCGCATGATACAGGTTACGCTGTAATCCCGACGCCTTATTTAAACGGGATGTCTGCTAAAGTGGACGGCAAGAAAGCTGAAGTTTCTGAAGGCAACTACTTAATGACCGCTGTCAAAGTAGACAAAAATGCCAGAAAAATAGAACTCACTTACACACCGCCCTACTTCCATCTGATGCAGCTCATCAGCCTTATCGGTTTAGCCACCGCTATCTGGTATATACAAAAAGTGAGCCGCGGAAAACGCAGTACCGTCACTAATCAAGAAGAAATCGACACCATTGCTCCGCTTGCTGAATAGAAAAATCCCGTTATATCTCAAAAGATATAACGGGATTTTTTAAACTGCCTCGTCAAACTGGCTGTCATATAAGCCTTTATAGAAGCCGTCCTGCTTCAGCAGTTCATCGTGTGTACCCTGCTCGATGATGTCCCCGTTCTTCATGACGAGAATCAGGTCCGCATTCCGGATAGTTGAGAGACGGTGCGCGATGACAAAGCTGGTCCGTCCTTCCATCAGCTTATCCATCGCTTTCTGGATCAGGACTTCCGTCCGAGTGTCGACGTTACTTGTTGCCTCGTCGAGAATCAGAATCTTAGGGTCCGAGAGAATCGCTCGGGCAATGGTCAATAATTGTTTCTGACCTTGTGAGACATTGCTCGTCTCCTCATTTAAAACCATGTCGTATGCATGCGGCCATGTCCTGATGAAGTGATCGACCTGCGCGTCACGTGCTGCCTGCTCTACTTCTAAATCTGTGGCGTCCAGTTTCCCGTAGCGGATGTTTTCACGAATCGTGCCGTTGAATAGCCATGTATCCTGCAGGACGATGCCGAACAGTTTACGCAGCTCATCTCGTTTAAAGTCATGTATATTGATGCCATCTATCTTAATCGCACCGCTGTTCACATCATAAAAACGCATCAAGAGCTTGACGATGGTTGATTTTCCGGCGCCTGTCGGCCCGACAATGGCGACTTTCTGCCCCGGTTTCACGTGTGTTGAAAAATCATTGATGATTGTTTTATCTGCGTTATAACCGAAGTTCACGCCTTCAAAGTCCACTGCCCCTTCGATATAGACATAATCTCTGTCTACATCTGTCCGGCTATCAACGACTGATAATGCATGTTCATCATCTTTCACTTCTTCTGGCTCATCGATAATCGCAAAGACCCGTTCTGTCGCAGCTGCAGTCAGCTGCAGCGTATTACTGATACTCGCAATCTGAGAGATCGGCTGATTGAACTGACGGATATACTGGATAAAGGCCTGGATACCGCCGACAGTCATCGTCCCTTTGACCGCAAAGTAGCCGCCGAGTATACAGATGACGACATAAGTGATATTTCCGATAAACATCGTAATCGGCATGATCAGACTGGACAGGAAGTTCGCTTTCCAGGCTGATTTGTAAAGCGTATCATTGTATGCCTCAAATGTGCTGCCTGATTCTGTCTCGCGGTTGAATGCTTTAATCACGGTATGATTGCCAAGCATTTCCTCAACATGCCCATTGACCAGTCCGAGTGACTCCTGCTGATTCTTAAAATGAATCTGTGAATTCTTCATAATCATGACAACTGCAATCATCGACAGCGGCAGTGTCAACAGGGCAACCAGAGTCAGCTGCCAGCTGATGGTGAACATCATAATAGAGATGCCGACCAGCATCGTGATGGACGTAATAATCTGCGCTAGACTTTGATTTAACGTCTGGCTGATGATATCGATGTCATTGGTAATACGACTCAAGACATCACCTTGTGAAGTTTTATCATAGAATCTCAGCGGCAGCTTATGGAGTTTCTTATTGATATCCTCTCTTAAAGAATAGGTTATTTTAGCGGTGATACCAGACATGACATATCCTTGCAGATAATTGAAGAGTGCACTGACCAGATAAAATACTGTCAGTAAAAGTAAGACGCGCTCTATCTCACCGAAATCAATCCTGCCGGTGCCGTTTGTCTGAGCGATGACGCCTTTAAAGAGGACATCAATTCCGTCACCGAGAATCTTCGGTCCAAAAATCATAAAGACTGTTGAGACCATCGCTAAAACAATCACCAGCAGAATCATTAGACGATAGGTGGCGATATAGCTGAAGAGTCGCATAAGCGCTTGCTTCATATTAGTCGGTTTGTCCTGTTTCATGCCAGCTCCTCCTCAGATAATTGTGATGATGCAATCTCAAAATATTCCTCGTTTGTTCTCAGCAGTTCATCGTGTGTCCCTCTGCCAACCACTTCGCCTTTATCCAGAACAATGATCTGTTCAGCCCCCATGATGGACGTGACACGCTGGCCGATCACAATAATCGTCTTCCTTTTCTGCTGATTAAAAAGGGCCAGTCTGAGCTGTTTCTCTGTTCTTGCATCCAGTGCGCTGAAACTGTCATCAAAGATCAGAACTTCAGCATCACGGAGTACGGCACGTGCGATGGCGAGACGCTGCTTCTGACCACCGGATAAGTTACTGCCGTTCTGTGAGATTTCTGTATCAAGTCCGTCCATCTGTGCAATAAATTCTGTCGCCTGAGCGATCTCAAGCGCTTCAAGCATCTCTTCATCAGTGGCGTCTTCTTTACCGACCCGCAGATTAGAACGAACAGTGCCTTTCAGGAGTGCAGCTTTCTGCGGAACAAGTGCAATACGATCTCGCAGGCTCTGCAGCTTAACCTCCCTGACATTGACGCCGTCTAACAGCAATTCCCCGTGCGTCGTATCATAGAATCTGAGCAGCAGATTAATCAGGGTCGATTTTCCAGCGCCTGTTGAACCGATGACCGCAGTCATCTCTCCTGGTCTTGCCACTATATCGATATCTTTCAGCGCATATTCCTTCGCGCCGTCATGCTTAAAGCTGACGTTTCTGAATTCAACCAGACCGGAGTGATTGATAAATTCTTTCGTGTTCTGGTGGTCTGCTATTGATAAATCTGTCTCCAGTATTTCCTTGATACGCCCAGCTGAGACAGCAGCACGCGGAATCAGGATAAAGGTAAATGATAACATCAGAAAAGCCATGATGATCTGTGTCGTATACTGAATAAAAGCCATCATATCACCGACCTGCATAGAAGCATCGGCAATACGGTGTGCACCTACCCAGACAATAACAAGCGAGACACCATTCATAATGAGTGTCATTACAGGCGACATAAGTGACATCACTCTACCGATAAACAGGTTAGTGTCTGTCAGATCTTTGTTGGCAACATTAAAACGTTTTTTCTCGTGCTCTCCTGTCCCGAACGCCCGGACCACCATTAAACCACTTAAAAATTCACGGGATACGAGGTTGACCTTATCCACCAGTTGCTGAATGATTTTAAACTTTGGAATGGCAAGCGCCATGATAATGCCGATAAAGGCCAGCAAAATGACAACAGCAATCACGATAATCCAGCTCATAGAGTTTGATTTGTTGATCGCCATAATGACACCGCCTGCCCCCATGATCGGTGCATAACAGATCATACGGATGCCTATCATAAAGAACTGCTGAATCTGCGTCATATCATTTGTAGAACGTGTGATCAACGAAGCCGTTGAGAAGTTATCAATCTCTTTGAATGAAAAACTTTCGATTTTTCTGAAGACGTCACGGCGCAAGTCACGCGTAAGACCGGCCGCAATTCGCGACGAGAGTAAGCTCACAAGGATCGTTGCGAGACCCCCGATCAGCGCAACCCCGAGCATTGCAAGACCCATTTTAATGATGTAAGCGGTCTGTATTTTGGTAAGATCAAGACCCAGTTCATGATAAAAAGACTGCGTCAGACTGACACCTAGCTGTTTCGTCATGATATCATTATCTGCTTGCTGGTTGCGATATGCTTCTTTTTTCGTTTCAGGCAATTGATCAAGAACTGGCTGAATCTTGTAGAGCTGAGTCACATCCAGCTTCTTCTCAGCCGGTTGCGAAGATTGTTTCTGGGATTTTGGAGCATCGCTGAGAGCATTGAACAGTCCAAGACTTGATTTGTGGAATGTGCTATTTAAATCTTTCAGCTTACTACTTGATACATCCTGTCTGAGATAAAACTGCCCTTCTGCTTTTTTGTATGTATCTTTGTACTGATCAGCGTCGACGAGTTTGTACGAAGCTTTGACCTTTTCTTTCTGACTATCTGTCATAAAGGTCTGCATCAGTTTCATGCCGTCCTGACTGATGGCTTCTGGTGCCTCATCCGTCACACCATGCTGCTGTATACCGTTATCAACAATGTCTGACATATAGTTCGGCAGACTCAGATCACTGAATGCCTGTACAAATAGAAAGACGACGGCTAGTAAGAGCGGAAGCATGAAGGCCTTTAAATATCTGAAAATATATAGCATTTTTTCACTCCTTTTCATTTCTTTTTCATTACTTGGTAAATCATATAGTGTACGTCTGGTTGAGTCAATGAACAATCCTGCCGGAAATGTTGGATAACAAAAAAAGCATCCTGAATACTCAGGATGCTTCACGCTTTTATTAGCGAATTTCTTTAATACGCGCAGCTTTACCACGTAAGCTACGTAAGTAGTAAAGTTTCGCACGACGTACTTTACCACGACGTAATACTTCGATTTTCTCGATTTTTGGCGTGTGTAACGGGAAAGTACGTTCTACACCCACACCGTAAGAAATCTTACGAACCGTGAAAGTCTCAGAGATACCGCCACCACGACGTTTGATTACCACACCTTCAAAGACCTGGATACGTTCGCGAGTTCCCTCAACGATACGTACGTGTACTTTTAAAGTATCACCAGGACGGAAAGCCGGGATGTCAGTACGGAGTTGTTCTTTAGTAATAGCATCGATTAATTTGTTGTTCATTTTTCCTTCTCCTTCTTCCTATGTTCTTAAAATAAGGATTTCAGCGGACCATAGTGATTATGTGTTTTCACACTCATAGAATATTATCACAATTGAGCGCTTCTGACAAGAAAAAATCTTGACAGTTTGAAAATAATTTATTCCTGATAGCCCAAGGTCTGTAAATACTGGATATCCGCTGCTGTCAGCGGATAGCTTTCCAGGAGATCAGGCCGTCTTTCATAGGTCCGTTTCAGACTTTCGTGATGACGCCATTCTTCTATCAGCTTATGATTGCCGCTGAGCAGGACAGCAGGCACCTGCAAGCCGTTATAATCGGCAGGACGCGTATACTGCGGGTGTTCCAGCAATCCGGATGAAAAGGAATCATCTTCATGTGAGACTTCGTTGCCGAGCACATCGGGAATCAGTCGCACAATCGCATCTGTCATTGTCATAGCTGCGAGCTCACCGCCTGTCAGGACGAAATCCCCAAGTGATATTTCATCAGTCACAAGTTCGGTACGGATACGTTCATCATATCCTTCGTAATGACCGCAGATAAAAATCAGATGCTCAGCATGTGCCAGTTCTTCAGCTTTCGCCTGATCAAAACGTTCACCTTGCGGGCACATCAGAATGATCCGGGTCTCCTCAGTGACTTCAAGTGACTGGACCGCACTGAAGACCGGTTCAGGCTTCAGCACCATTCCCTGACCCCCGCCGTAAGGATAGTCATCGACCTGCTGATGCTTATTATTCGAAAACGCACGGAAATTCACCGGGTTAAGTGTGACGATGCCCTTATCCTGTGACCGCTTCATAATAGAATGATTGAGCGTCTCAAACATCTCGGGGAAGAGCGTCAGATAGTCAATTCTCACGATAACAGACCGTCCATCGCTTCTATTACAATGGTCTTATTCGCGACATCCACTTCTTTAACGACGTCCTCGATATAAGGGATCAAATACTCCTTGTCACCTTTGACGACCCAGACATCATTTGCGCCCGTTTCAAAGATATCAATCACCCGACCGACCGCCTCACCTGCATTAAAGACCGTGCAGCCGATGATATCATGATAATAGAACTCATTTTCTGCCAGCGGGATATCAATCTCGTCAATATCCTGAAAGATATCAGCACCTTTAAACTTCTCGACAACATTAATGTTCTCCATGCCTTCGAACTGCAGCAGATGAAAGTTCTTGTGTGTGCGGTAACTTTTAATCTTAACAGGTGTCTCCTCATTATTCTGCCTGATGATGATTTCATTGCCCGGCTTGAAGCGTTCCTGTGTAAAGTCTGAAGCAGACAGCACACGCACCTCTCCTTTAATACCGTGCATATTCACAATCTTACCTACATTGACTGACATGTGATCGCCTCCTATAAAAAAAGGGGCACCAACAGGCACCCCTTAATCAATTTCTACAAACACTTTTTTACCTGACTCGTGCTGACCTGCCATCGTCAGTGTACGGATCGCCTTAATCAGACGACCCTGCTTACCGATGACTTTGCCAGTATCTTCTTTGTTGACGCTTATATGATAAGTGACACTTGAATGATGGTCTTCTTTTGATATCTGAATATCTTCCGGAAAATCAACGAGTGGCTCAATAATCGTTTGTAATAATTGTTCCATCGCAATTACTTCGCGATTTTTTGGTTATGGAATTTCTCCATGATACCTTGTGAAGACAAGATATTACGTACTGTATCAGTTGGTTTCGCTCCATCAGCTAACCATTTTAAAGCTAACGCTTCGTCAACCTTGATTTCTGCTGCTGGTTTAGCAACTGGATTGTAAGTTCCGATTGCTTCGATGATACGACCGTCACGTGGCGCACGAGCGTCAGCTACAACGATACGGTAGAAAGGGTTTCTTTTAGAACCCATACGTGTTAAACGAATTTTAACTGCCATAATTTAATTCTCTCCTTTAGTTCTTTTCTCAAGTACTTACTATAACAGATAACAAAATCACTGTAAAGTATTTTTTCTTTACAGTTTTAAAAATATTTTCGACGCTTGAGCAGATGGAATCATAGACGATCAATCTCTTTTCTCAAGCATCATTTACCTCTTTGAATCTCCAAAAGAAAACTCCATCCAGCACTTTAGTGGATGGAGTTCTTACCTTATTAATGTTCTAGCTGTCGTTCAACCTCATCAGCAACCTGCTGGACATGAGTGCCGATAATCACCTGCGCCTGCGTGCGTCCGCTCTTCGTGACACCAACAGCACCTGCCTGTTTAAGCTGATGATCATCAATCAGTGCATTGTCCTTCACTTCAAGACGAAGACGAGTGGCACAGTTGGTTAAGTTGATGATATTATCAGAACCACCCAGCCCATCAATAATCTTATGTGCCATAGTGCTGTACTTGCCTGTCCCGTGCTCAATCGTGTTCTCTTCTACCTCCGG
The DNA here is from genome assembly GCF_030376725.1 of Macrococcus bovicus. NCBI lineage: Bacteria > Bacillati > Bacillota > Bacilli > Caryophanales > Staphylococcaceae > Macrococcus > Macrococcus bovicus. The sequence goes on along the minus strand of NZ_CP128470.1, from coordinate 892,751 downwards.
CATGACCTCTTCTCCGCGACCCGGTGTCTTCATATCGAACATCTTGATCGCTGCTCGGAAGATGACATAATAAAGAACAAAGAAGACTAATCCTTGGACCATCAGCATCATCGGATGATGGGCCATCGGATTCAGTAACGATAATGAGAAGTCTATCAGACCGGCACTGAATGCAAAGCCTGCCGTCCATTGAAAGAATGCCGCAATGAAAAGAGAGAGACCTGTCAGAACCGCATGAATGACGAAAAGACCTGGTGCTACGAACATAAATGCAAATTCAATCGGTTCCGTGATACCGACGAAAAATGCTGATACTGCCCCTGCAAGCATCAGACCGGCTACACGTTTCTTCTGCTCTGTTTGAGCTGTATGATATATCGCAAGCGCTGCTGCAGGCATACCAAACATCATGACGGGGAAGAAACCGGCCATATAACGGCCTGTAACACCTGGAGTCCCTACTCCCTTCTGGAAGTTAACGACGTCGTTCACATTGGCCACGTCAAACCAGAACACTGAATTTAAAGCATGATGAAGACCTAATGGAATCAGCAATCTGTTGAAAAAGCCGTACAGACCTGCTCCAACCGGTCCCATGCCCAGGATCCATTCACCGAACGATACGAGTCCTGAATAAATAACCGGCCATATAAATAGTAGAATAAGAGCGAGAAGCATGGCTGCAAAAGCAGTCAGAATCGGCACCAATCGTTTACCGCTGAAGAAAGAGAGCGCCATCGGTAACTCCTTGTCAGAAAAACGATTGAATAAATAAGCAGCGATCAATCCGACAATAATACCGATAAAGACGTTAGAATTATCGATTTTGGCAAATCCTGCATTTACCTCTTTAACAGGCATGTCAAGAAATACAGCGACATTCTCAGGTTTTAATATTGCAGTAACCATAAAGAATCCGACTACTGCCGAAAGTGCTGCTGCACCGTCATTTTTCTTCGACATACCGAGAGCTGTTCCTATGGCAAATAATAATCCCATCAGAGACAGAATACCCATTCCGGCTGTGAAGAAGAACTGGCTGACGATTGTCTTTTCCCCCATAAGAGCCTCAAGCGCATTGGCAATACCTACAATAATAGCGGCCGCAGGTAGAATGGCTACCGGCAGCATCAATGAACGGCCAAGCCGCTGAAAGAAATTTAACATAATATGACCTCCATCTAATAAATTGTTAAACTTTTCACTTAATTACTTTAAACGTTTTCAATTATTATTGCAATAACCTGTCTATGATATAATCAGACTATCTAATAAAGGAGTGATGGCATGAATTATGTACTTACAAATGGTATCTTCCATACAGAAGAAGGCCCAGTTAATGGACATATCATTATAGAAGAAAAACAAATCGCAGGGATTAACCCTGGCGAGTATACGGGTCCTCTCGAATGTCACGATCTCTCCGGTCATCATGTCTTGCCGGGTTTTATTGATATCCATATACACGGCGGATACGGTGAGGATTTCATGGATGCTGATTTGATGGGTCTGCACCATCTCTCACAATCATTGCTCCGTGAAGGCACGACCAGTTATCTCGCGACTACGATGACACAGTCTGAAGAAGCCATCAAAACGGCCCTCACCACACTAAAGGAATATCATAAGCAGCAGTCGGAGGAAGAAGCTGAGATGCTCGGTATTCATCTCGAGGGACCCTATATCTCTGAGTTTAAAGTGGGTGCACAGAATCCTCAGTTTGTGCAGAGACCTTCTATCGACAGCATCCATGATCTGCAGACTGCTGCCGACCAATTAATCAAAATCATCACATTCGCGCCAGAGGTCGAGGGTGCTGCTGAAGTGCTTGCAGAGTTCCATGACAAGGTTATTTTCTCAATGGGCCATACCGTTGCAGGTTTCGACGACATCAATCAAGCAGCTTCAAATGGCGCAAGACATATCACTCATCTCTATAATGCCTCTACCCCGTTCGCACATCGCCAGCCGGGCGCATTCGGTGCTGCCTGGACGAATGATAGGCTGTCGACTGAAGTCATCGTGGATGGCATTCATTCGCACCCGGCGGCAGTAAATATTGCCTATCGGCTCAAGGGTCCGGAGCAGTTCTTGCTCATTACGGATGCGATGCGTGCTAAGGGCATGATAGACGGCACATATGATCTCGGCGGCCAGGATGTCATCGTAAAAAATAACTCCGCTCGTCTTGCTGACGGGACGCTCGCAGGCAGTATCCTGAAGATGAATGACGGTCTTAAGAATCTGATGGCCTACACGAAGCGGGATATTGATGAGTTATGGAGAGTGACGAGTTTAAATCAAGCAAAAGCACTTGGAATAGATGATACGAAAGGCAGCATTAAACCGGGTAAGGATGCAGACCTAGTTGTTCTCAGTCCGGATTGCAATGTCTTAATGACTATTAAAAAGGGGCATATCCATCATTTTAATTAAAATAAGACATTCCAGAGATTCTTTTCTCTGGAATGTCTTTTAATTCAGGCGTTTTACTTTTTCTTCAGTATACATGTCAACGCCGGCATTATATGCTGCACGTGTGATGAGATGTCTCCTAGGATCGACTTGATGCATGAGGCACTCTTACACATGACATCTTTCTAATAGTTTATATCAGGGAAACATTCCCGCACGATGCTCTATTCGACAATGGTGCTTTCCTGTGAGGTTTTAATCATCCGATTTTTGATAGGTTCGAATTTCGGCTTAAAGCCGTAGCCCAGGCCTAGAATGCCGAGGCAGAATATCAACAGACGGCTGATGTTCATTTGAACCAGTTCGGGTACTATTCCGCCTACCGCCTCCCTCAGAAGGTCTACTGCATAAGTGAACGGCAGAAACGGATGGATCATCTGGAAGAAATGCGGTGTCACCTGCACAGGGAACGTGCCGCCTCCACCAGAAATCTGGAGCACCATCAGTATGATAGCCAGTGCTTTACCGACGTTACCGAGTAAACTCACCATCGTATAGACAATTGAGGTAAAGACTATAGAGACCAGTACTGCAAACAAGAGATTCATGACAGGATGCTTGGCATAGGCATCCAGGATAAAGAAATTACCGAGGACAACGATAATCGACTGGATGATACCGATACTTAAGAACAGGAGCAGCCTGCCTGCAAAGAGCTCCCTCAGCGAATAGACACCTTTAAGTGACTGATCCTTCAGTTCGGTCGTCAACAGGTTGCTTGATAATAACGCGCCCACCCAGAGTGCAAGTGCAGTATAGAACGGTGCACTGGCAGAACCGTAGTTCGGTATCGGGAACATCTGTTTCTCGTCTAGCTGTATCGGGTCAGAGAAATAATCCGCTTCCCCTTGCAGATCGTTGCGTAATAACTTGATCAGCTTGTTCATCACATCTTTTTCATCCAGTTCCCTGAACTTATCCGCTGCTTTCTTGATATCTCTTTCGATACCCGGTAAGTCATTGCGCGTAAATTCCGCCAGTTCATGGATGCCTTTTTCCGCACCCGGCAGATTGTTACGCAGCAAATCAGCTGTCTGATCGTATTTGGACATGACACCCGGCAGGTCATTCTGGGCAAAACGACTGATCCGATTTAAATCATTCAGAACACCCGGCAGGTCATTCTGTACAAACCGACTCGCTTCTGCGACCCGCGCTTTGAATGCGGGGAAGTTGGACTGCACATTCGCATTGACTTCCTTGAAGCGCTCTTCAAGGGCGGGCAGTTCATTGTTAATCGCCACCAGTCTCTCGTTTGCGGCGGAAGTGACTTGCTGGGCTTCTGTCAGGATACCGTCAACTTTATTCGCAAATTGTTCTGCATCTGCAAGCTTGAGTGCTGCGGTATCAAGACCTGCATCTATTGTTTCAAGTCCTTGCAGTAAGATAGACTGCATATCCATGTTCTGAATGACACTGAGCGCTTCTACAGCACGGCTGATGCTTGCTGCATCTGCTTTGCCATTTTCCAGCTGTTTCTGCACAACTGCTAAAGTATTGTTACTTTCCTTTAGCGCATTCACTATCTGACTAGTGTCAATGGAAGAACGACTTAGCACGTCAATGATTTCATTCTGCAGCTGAATCGTCTGTCCGATATTCTGTGCGATCACTTTCATATTATCACTTGACGGCTGGTGGTCTTTCAGTGCAGACAGGGTATCCTTCTGCGCCGCTGCATTGTCCTTCACTAAATCAGCCAAGGCTTGAAGCGCCTCCCCTAATGCCTGCTTGGCAGGTTCAAGGTCCGTTTTGGTCAACGGTTCATTTTTAACTTCAGCAACCGTCTGCATCGTGGCTGTCTGTTTAGCTTCGGCACTTGGCGCTTCAGTTGACGCTGTTTCAGTGGTTGCGGCTTCAGTCGTTGCGGCTTCAGTCGTTGCTGGAATCGTCACCTTCTCTTCAGAAGAAGTCGTCCCGTCTCCTTCTGATGCCTCGCCTTCTGTGGTCACCTTATCCTCAGATGACACTTTTTCTTCTGCTGACTCAACTTTAGTATCCGCCTTATCGGTCACGTCCTGTGCCTGATTAAGCCGCGCATGGACTTCGGGCATTCTGCTCTGCGCAGTGGCAAGGACTGCACTTGCTTTGTTCGTCGCATCTATGCCCTTCGCGACCGCCGCATTAATCTCCGGAAAACGTTCCTCGAACTGCTGGGCCTTGTTGAGTGCTGCTTCTATATTACTCATCTTACTGTTCAGCCCTACTATCATCTGACCCGCTTCATTGATTTCTCCGGCATGCTGATTGGCTTTAATCAGCTTCGCAGCGCCACTATTGATTTCATCCTTATAAGATTCAAGGGCATAAAACTCATCGGCATAACGGTTGATATCCCCTTGATGGGCATCAATTTTCTGTACGGCAGCACTGAACTCCTCCATCTTCGGAATAGCCGCTTCTGCTTCAAATACAGCATTTTCAATCTTGTGATAAAGCGGCAGCTTTTTCTCTAAATCGATACCGAGCGAATTACTCTCCTTCAGGAAAGCCCGGGTCGCTACTTCAACGAACTTGTCGTTCAGTGTCTTGGTGATGGCTGTTGCACCTGCTGTCGTCATCTTCGGTGCAATGGCATTGATTTTCTGGTTGACCTGATAATCAATATGGGCCCGTCTAGGTTTCTTGTCGAAAATACTTGTCATATCCTCCGAAAAATGTTCGGGGATATGAATCATGGCATAGTATTTCCCCAGTCGGACACCCTGCTTCGCCTCCTTCAGCGAATCGACAAAGACCCAGCCGAACTGATCATTCGTCTTCAGTTCGCTGACGAGTGACTTACCGACATTGACATGTTTGCCTTGAACCGTAGCCCCCTCATCAAAATTGACTACTGCTACTTTGATCCCTTTCGTATTGGAATAAGGGTCCCACGATGATTTTAAATTGAACCATGCATAAAAAGAGGGAAGAATGCAGAGCCCAAGGATGACGATGAGTACCATAGGCGTCTTGAGCGCATGCTGTACATCCTTGATAAATAAGCTGAAAACCTTTTTCATAGTTGTCCTCCCGTTTTTTCGATTCTAACATTTTACTTTATTCAAGTCTTATTGACAAGAAAACACGTCACCCGACTTTATCTCACTATAGTTTTTAGTTGAATAAAACTTATTTTAAAATTCATATAACAGTTCAAAATTACTCATGTTATTATTCTAAAATATCATATAACTGCCGAAGATGGTTCAGCAGTTCTTCACGACCTTGTTCTTCTCCCACTAAATCAAGGTCCATCAATGTCTGATTTTCAATCTTCCACTGTCTCGTACTTACCGCTTCACAGAAATAAGAATCATGGCTGATAAACAGCATGGCACCCTGAAATTTCTGCAGCATCGCTTCAATCACCTGCTGCATCTCGAGGTCGAAATAATTGGTCGGTTCATCCAGCAGCAGCAGATTTGCCTCAGAGAAATACAGCTTGATGAACGACAGACGACATTTTTCACCCATTGACAGCTGTGCCACTTGATCGCCCATGCGCTCTGCCCCGAATCTGAAGGCAGCGAGTATGGTACGCAGTTCATTGTCCGCCGCCCTATTCAATGACTGCACTTCCTCCAGCACGGTATGGCCAGCGTTCAAATTATCGAGCTGCTGAGAGAAATAACCCACTTTAACATTCGGATTCAGCCGGAAAGAACCTGCACTCGGTTCCAGTTCATTCATCAGCACTTTTAGCAGGCTGGTCTTACCGCTGCCATTTCTGCCTGTCAACGCAATCTTGTCTCCCGGTCTGATCTGAAAGGAAGCTGATGTAAAAAGCTGACGGTCATCAAACCTGAGCGAAAGACCTTCTGCTTTCACCAAGTATCTGCCTCTGAAGTCGCTGTGCTTTAAATCATATTCCGTCCGTTGCTGCTTATCACGTCGTGCCGCGAACCCTGACATCTTCTGTTCCAGCTGATGTTCCTTTGTTTTATACCGCTTCGCTAGTTTCGCCACCTTCTTCTGCGCTCCCGGGTCTCTGACACCCGCTTTGGCATTAGCCTCGTGATGCCATTCTTTCATCTCCTGGATCATACGCCGCATCTTCTGTTTTTCCTTATTTTCCTTATGAAGCAGTGCGGCGTTCTCCCGTTCCTGACGAGCTTTTTCAGCGGCATAGTCATCGTAATTCATCTGATACGTATGCGTTGCATCAGCTGTCATCTCTATGATCTTCGTTGCGGTCTGATTAATGAATTCCCGGTCATGCGATACAAAAAGGATTGTCTGTCCGGCTGCCTGCATCCATTCCATGAGCCAGGTTTTTGTTTCCTGGTCGATATGGTTAGTCGGTTCATCGAAGAGAAACCAGTCTTTATAACTGATCAGCAGCCGGATTAAAGAGACCTTTGTCTGTTCCCCTCCTGATAAAGTATTTACTGACCTCTCTGCTACTACGGCATTCAGACCGAATTTTTTCAGATAGGTCATAATCTTATTTTCCAGTTCATAGCCGTTCAGCTCTATATAATCACTGATAGCCTCAACGTCATCTGCCAGCCTCTGTTTCACTGCATAAATGTCAGGTCGGCTGCTAAGAATGTAATCCATCACCAAATCCACTGACTCCAGCTCCTGTTCCAGCAGAATCGCATCATATTCATCGCTCAGCAGCTTTAAAAGTGTGGACTTACCCACTCCATTATGGCCGATAAGCGCGATATGCTCTCCTTCAGAAACCGTGAAATGAACATGGTTGCAGAGCACTTTATCGTCTATCATGAGTTGTTTGTTGATCGTTCTCATCGAATCCCTCCTTAAAAAAGCTCTCACCTATCATGTGAGAGCAATCGGCATAAAGAGACCCGTCAAGGCATTTAAAAATAGACAGTCTGATCCCGATAACATCTCACATGATCTCTTCTTCACGTCAGTCATGTTATCGAATCATCATCTATACAGACGCCTCCTTCCATATATTAGTTACAATCTACTATAGAATCAGAATTTAAGCAAATAAAAAAAGAGCTTCTGAAATTTCAGAAGCTCTCATATGCGGCCGAGAGGAGTTGAACCTCCACGCCCTTGCGGGCACTAGCGCCTGAAGCTAGCGCGTCTGCCATTCCGCCACGACCGCTCTCAAGCAATAAATTAATTATAACAGTATTTCGCAAAAAGAAAAGCCTTTGTGTAAAACTAATATTAAATTTGTAAATTTATCTTAACGCTGTGTGTCAGTTCATTACTGGTAGTGCTGAAGCACACGCTCAAGCATCAGCTGATTCTTCTCACTTATCTCCCCACGACGCGGAATCTCCTGGTAGGCCTGCAGTTCATCATGCCATGTCTTCGGCAGCACCATTTCAGTTTCGGGCTGCCACTTAGCGAGCCATGCTGCCGGTAGATGCCCGCCAGGTGCCGGCAGTCCTTTCATCGCCAGCCAGATCTGACTCCAGGCCAGCGGTGCCACCTGAAAGAGATTATAACCGCCACCCCCGACCGCAATCCATCTGCCGCCGCAATAAGTATCTGCCAGCTGCTTGACGAAGCGTGGTATCTCTTCAAAGATACGCAGCGTACAATGCAGATGGGTCAGCGGGTCGAGAAAATGTGCATCGGCACCGTTCTGACTTAAGATGACGTCAGGCTTGAAGAAGGCGCAGGCGGCCTGCACACTTTCCTTAAAACAGCTCAGAAAAGACTCATCCTCCGTATAGGCATCGATGGGCAGATTCATACTATATAGATAGCCCTCCCCTTCACCTCTCTCATTATAATTGCCGGTCCCCGGGAACAAATAACGGCCTGTCTCATGAATGGAATATGTGAATACATCAGGCGTATGATAGAACGTAAACTGGACACCATCCCCGTGGTGGGCATCTGTGTCGATGTACAGCACACGTGCGCCGTACTTCTCTTTCATATACTGGATGGCAACAGCACTGTCATTATATATGCAGAAGCCGGATGCCCGACCCTGGAAACCATGATGCAGACCGCCGCCTAAACTGCAGGCAGTCTGATCAATCCCCTGCATCACGATATCACAGGCGGTCAGTGTGCTCCCCACCAGCCACGCAGCACTCTCATGCATATCACTGAAGTTGGGTGTATCCTGAGTATTAAGACCATAGCTTTCACATGTCTGGTCATCCAGCTGGTCTTTAGAGGCGCGTTTGACGGCATCGATATAGTCTTTATGATGAGTAAGGGCAAGTTCCTCATCAGTCGCCTTTCTGCCCTCGACCATTTCCTCATCTGACAAGACGTCCATTTTTCTAAGTAAATCTGTTGTCACAACGAGACGCATCTGATTAAAAGGGTGCTGATCTGAGAACCGGTAATGCAGCAATCCTTCTGTATAGACATACTTACTCATTGGCCCATACCCAGCGGCGTCCGCACTGAAAAACCCGCTTCATTCAAAGCCTCGATAATAGGCCGCGGATTCATGGACTGCATACGAATCAGGACGAGCTTCTGTCCCGGGTTCTCTTTATCACGGTAGACAAGAATGCTTTCGATGCTCGTGTGGTGAGCATGAAATACTTTGGTGACCTCATGCATAATGCCCGGCACATCGGGTACTGCCACCTCAATTGCTGATCCCGGTGTCATCACCCCCGTCAGCTCAAGGAAAGTATTCAGCATATCTTTCTGCGTCACAATGCCAATACACCGTCCCTTCTTGACGACTGGTATGGAGCCGATGGAGAGTTCATAGAAATCGATGGCGATATCCTCAACAAAATCAAGCGGATGGCACGTCATGACGTCTCGGTTCATCATATTTGCGACCGGCGCATCTAATTTCACTTCTGTCTCCCCGAGTATGGAAGGAAGCGCAAGATTTACATCGCGGTCAGTGATGATACCCTTTACTCGCATTAACTCATCGACGACCGGTAAATGTCTGATATCTTTGTTCCGCATCAGCTGGATCGCTTCATCAATTGTACACTGCTCATTGATAGTGATACATGGACTTGTCATAATTCGTTCGACTAACATCTTTTCACCCCTAAAGAAAGAATCGGTTCATAAACCGGATTTTATCAAACTGTTCAATCTGTTCATTGCTGATTCTGCTGCCAATCCTTGCCATCAGACTATTCGCCGGATGACTGGTGATTTCGGGATCATTCGTCGCAAATACTTCCATTCCTCCTGCTTCCATCATTTTCTTCATGACGTCCTTATACTCATAGACATTCAGCCCGCTGTTTTTCAGGTCCCAGTGCCAGTAGTATTCAGTCGTGATGATGATGTAGTCCTCCATCTGGTCATCCAGCATTGCAAGTCGCAGCAGCTCTTTGCCGATGCCGAGGCTCCTGTACGGCAGGGCTACCTCAATCGCCCCGAGTTCCATCAGAAAGGGCAGATTCCCCTCGCTCCAGCGCTCCAGTGGATCCGGATAGAGAAAGGTCACATACGCAATGATATGTGCACGGTCCCGGCAGATGATGATGCGCCCCTCCGGAAGGTCCGCAATTTCCTTGATCGCTTCAAACTGTTCTGCAGGCTGTCTGAAGGCGCTGAGTCCGTCATCAAATGTATATTGAGACAGTCCCTTCCCTGAGACGGGTCCCTCTACTGTCAACAGCCGGTCATGTCCTTGAACATCGCGCCTGTAATAAGTCTTTCTATGATTCATGTCACCCTCCTCAATAAAATTCGAATTATTTTGAAAATTTGCTTAAACTTATTATATAATAGTATAGTACATATGAAAACGCATACAAAGGGGATGTTATAATGAAAAGTGAAATCTATGAGGTAGAACAGGGCCATTATCATCTGACTGACTATGACCAGGTCTATGCCGACTTTGATTGGTCAGAGGTAGAGAAGGCATTTTCATGGCATACGACCGGCCGTGTGAATATGGCCTATGAATGTATTGACCGTCATGTTGATCTTGGTAAAGGGGACAAGGTCGCACTGTATTACAAGGATAAGGACCGCAATGAAAAATACACATTCAGTGATATGAAAGTCAACTCCAATAAAGCAGCGAATGTCCTGAAAAATGCGGCTGATGTTAAAAAGGGTGACCGGGTCTTTATCTTTATGCCCCGCTCTCCTGAGCTGTATTTTGTGTTGCTGGGTGCCTTAAAAATAGGTGCCATCGTCGGACCGTTATTCGAGGCATTTATGGAAAAGGCTGTGAAGGATCGTCTGGAAAATAGCGAGGCAAGCGTCATTGTCACCACTAACAGTCTGGTGGACCGCATTCCAGTCGATGAACTGCCCCACTTAAAGCATATCTTCATAGTTGATGAAGACGTAAGTACAGATCACATCGATTTCAATGCCCTGTATCAGGAAGCGGACAAGACATTTGACATAGCATGGCTGGAGCGCGAGGACGGCCTGATTCTCCACTATACATCAGGCTCAACGGGTCAGCCTAAAGGGGTCCTACATGTACAGAACGCGATGATCCAGCACTATATTTCAGGTCATTACGTGCTCGACTTAAAAGAGGACGATATCTACTGGTGTACAGCGGATCCGGGCTGGGTGACAGGCACAAGCTACGGTATCTTCGCGCCATGGCTGAACGGCGCAACAAACGTGATTGCAGGCGGCCGCTTCTCGCCTGAAGGCTGGTATCAGATTCTTGAGGATTTTAAAGTGACCATCTGGTATTCTGCACCGACTGCATTCCGTATGCTGATGGGTGCCGGTGATGAGATGATTAAAAACTATGACCTCTCACACCTGCGTCACATATTATCAGTCGGAGAACCGCTGAATCCAGAAGTCATCAAATGGGGCTATAAAGTATTCGGCAAACGCATCCATGATACGTGGTGGATGACGGAAACCGGCGCTCATATGATCGTCAACTTCCCGAGTATGCCGATTAAATCGGGCTCTATGGGTAAACCCCTGCCCGGTGTAGAAGCAGCGATTGTTGATAATGAGGGTAATATCCTGCCGCCTAACCGCATGGGTAACCTGGCGATGAAGAAAGGCTGGCCCTCTATGATGCGGACCATCTGGAACAATGAAGCAAAATATGAGTCATATTTCCTGCCGGGCGGCTGGTATATTTCCGGTGACTCTGCTTATATGGATGAAGACGGCTATTTCTGGTTCCAGGGACGCGTTGATGATGTCATTATGACTGCGGGTGAACGTGTCGGTCCATTCGAAGTGGAGTCTAAGCTCGTAGAACATCCAGCGGTTGCTGAAGCGGGTGTCATCGGTAAGCCCGATCCAATTCGCGGAGAAATCATCAAAGCCTTCATCGCACTGCGTGAGGGATATGAACCAAGTGATGCGCTGAAAGAAGAGATACGAGTCTTTGTCAAGAATGGACTCGCAGCTCATGCGGCGCCTAGAGAAATTGAATTTAAAGATAAACTGCCTAAAACCCGCTCAGGTAAGATTATGCGCCGTGTGCTGAAAGCATGGGAACTGGATCTGCCGACAGGTGATCTAAGTACAATGGAAGACTGATCTCCTGTGAGTGAGTAAGTCTGAACGAGTCCGTCATTCGGGTAATGGCGGACTCTTCTTATTGATTTTGCGACTTGTTTTCAGTGTTGTGTCTGCTATTCAGTGTTTAGCGGACTCTTCCCCGCATTAAATATATGGTCATACAAAAAAGTCCGTCATCTTTAAAATGACGGACGCCTTACTCTTATTTATCCTTAAAGTAATCATCAACTATCGGTTTGACCTTCTCGCCGTATAAACGAATGGCATGCATGATTTTTTCGTGGGGCATTGATCCTACCGGCAGATGGATCAGGAAGCGGTCAAGTCCGAGTGTCTCGACAGTCTTGATGATTTTCTCTGCTACTCTTTCCGGACCTCCGACAAATAAGGCACCATGCTCGATTTCAGTCATATAGGTCCTCTCATCATAAGAACCCCAGTTCCGTTCTTTCGCGATAACGTTATGGTGCGCCAGCGTTGAAGGATAATACTCTCTGAAGGCCTGCTCATCTGTATCTGCAATATAGCCCCATGAATGGTTAGCGATGGACAGCTGACTTAAATCATGTCCCGCTTCTCTTGCAGCTGCTTTATACACTTCCACATTATAACGGAAGCGACCGGGATTCCCTCCGATGATAGCATAGGTGATCGGCAGTCCAAGATGTCCCGCTCGAGCAGATGATTCCGGTGTGCCCCCTGTTGCCAGATAAATCGGCAGTTCTTTCTGGACGGCACGTGGATAAACACCGCGGTCATGAATCGCTTCACGTGTCTGCCCTTGCCAGGTCACTTTTTCATGCTGATTAATCTGCATCAGCAGCTCAAGTTTTTCTTCATATAACAGATCGTAGTCATTCAGGTCATAACCAAAGAGTGGAAAAGACTCAATGAATGAGCCGCGACCGGCCATAATTTCCGCACGTCCGTTCGTCAGCGCATCAAGTGTCGCAAAGCGCTGATAGACACGCACCGGATCATCTGACGATAGCACTGTTACAGCAGATGACAGACGAATATTTTTCGTCTCCATAGCCGCAGCTGCCAGTACCGTGACGGGGTCAGACACAGCATAATCCGGACGATGATGCTCACCTAGACCGTAGACATCAAGACCGACTTCATCAGCCAGCTTAATCTCCTCGACTATATTGCGTATACGCTCAGCCGCCGGAATTTTCGGTAGAACACCGTCCTCAGTATATATTTCTGAATTGTCGCCAAATGAAGTTAATCCCAGTTCCACTTTCATAAGAGAACCTCCTACTATAATTATTATATTCGATATACTAATTATATCATAAATCATATTTAAATCTAGTGTCCTGCCTCACGAAAAAAACCACAGAGTCATCTTCTGCGGTTTTGCTCTTTAGACCATTGATAAAATTCATCTGCCTTTAATAATGAATAATTTTTTGAGAGCTTGACTGTCTTCATTTCATCAAAGAACTGGCCGGACAGACCTTCAACGTCATCGCCCAGCGCTAGATGGGAGGCTGTATTGATATGCTCTCCCGCCTGACTGGTCAAAAAGAGACTCAAGCGGTTGCTCATCCTCGGATTAAAAACGTTGATGGTAATGTTCTGCTTCTTGAGAGGTTGATTCAAGTAACGCATCAGCAGAACTCGGGCAACAAGCGCCTGTCTCGCCATATCCATAGCACGATAGCGTCCTTTTTTTCTGTTCGGTCGGCAGATTGACCTTTGAACGGTTGACGATACGCGGATGACTGGCAGGGAGCAGGATCCTCCCTCCTTCAAGCAGCGGCCGGCACTGCTGAATAAGCCAGTAATGAGAGAAATAATTAGCCACCATGTTCCTGTCAAGCCCTGCCTCGGTCACCGTCTTCTTCGGATAAATATGGCCTTCTGTAATAATCATTGCGTCGATATGACTGAAATCCCTTTTCAGCTCGCGGGCCAGTTCCCTGACATTTGCTTCAGAAGATAAATCAGCCGGATAGTAAAATAAATCATCATGCGTCAATGAACTGTTCGCAATTATTTCCTGGCAGAGCGCCTGTCCTTGTTGTTCGTTATCTCCCACAATAATAAGCTCAATCGGATGTGCAGCAAGATCCAGAGCAACCTGTCGTCCCATACCCTCAATCCCGCCGGCCACTAAAATCCTTTTTTTATGACTTATCATGCCCTTAGCTCCTCATCCGCTTTTCTCTATCTTCTGTCATCTTAATCTATTTCAGACAATATTTCTAGCGCCACAGCCTTACCCGGAAATTTTGAGCAGTGAGAGAACAATCACGTCCTGTATGTTGCTTCAACTGAAAAAACCCTGCCGAAGCAGGGCCTTTCATTTAATATAAGCCTTTAGGTTCATCTGTCAGATCAATATAGATACCTTTGACCTGCTGATAGTTACGGATGGTCTCACGGTATGTCTCACGACCGATACCCGACTTTTTGTAGCCACCGAACGGCGAACCAGCTGGAATCTGGTTATAAGTGTTGATCCAGACACGTCCTGTATCAATACGGTTCGCGATATTAAGCGCACGATTAATATCTTTCGTGAAGATACCTCCACCAAGACCGTATTCCGAATCATTGGCAAGTTCAATCACTTCTTCTACATCGCTGAACTTCTGAACAACGAGTACGGGCCCGAAGATCTCTTCCTGGGCAAGACGGCTGTCATTAGAATTGATCTCAATGATAGTCGGCTGGAAGAAGTGTCCTTTATCCAGTCCATTGTCTGTGATCCGAGCGCCGCCTGTCACGATATGCTGTCCTTCTTCTTTGGCGATCTGAATATAGCTTTCAATCTTATCAATCTGTGCCTGACCTGTCTGCGAACCCATCTGAGTCTCCATATCCATAGGATCACCGACTTTAACATTTTCAAAGGCAGTCTTCAGTCTGCCGATAAACTCATCATAAAACTTGTCTTCAACAAAGAGCCTTGAGCCTGCACTACATACTTCCCCTTGATTGAACAGGATCCCTAACTGCACCCCTTCAACCGCCTGCTCAATATTGGCATCACTGAAAATAATATTGGCACTCTTACCGCCCAGTTCAAGTGTGGCAGGCACTAACCGTTCCGCACCCGCCTGCGCGACAGTATAACCCACTTCAGTGGAACCTGTAAATGACAGTTTCGCTACATCTTTGTGGTTGAAGATAGCATTACCGGATTCTGAACCTTTACCTGTAAGGATATTGACGACACCTGCAGGCAGGATATCTTTAATGATTTCTGCTAATTTCAGAACACTGTAAGGCGTTGAAGATGAAGGCTGTATCACAATGGTATTCCCCGCTGCCAGTGCGGGCGCTAATTTCCATGCCGCAAGCAGAAACGGGAAGTTCCATGCTACAACTGCACCGACGACACCGATCGGCTCATGGCGAATGATGCTCATGGTCTTAGCATCCATATCCTGGACAGAACCCTCATCCAGACGAATCACACTTGCGAAGTAGCGGTAGTGATCTGCTGCTGTCGGGATATCAATCATAGAAGATTCACGGATGGCCTTCCCCGTATTCAGAGATTCGATCTGAGCGATTTCATCTTTATGTGCCATAATAGCATCCGCAATCTGAGTTAAATAGTCAGCACGTTCCACAGGAGATGTGTAACGCCAAGTCTTGAATGCTTCTTTCGCTGCCTGGACCGCTTTATCCACATCACTTTCAGATGCCTTAGCAACTCGGCCTAACACTTCGCTTGTTGCCGGATTGGACACTTCAAGTGTCTCATTACCTTCTGCCGCTACAAACTCACCGTTGATAAATAACCCATATGTCTCTTTGATCACTTCATTAGTCATTCATATTGCCTCCTCAATTTAGATATAAGTTAATTATAATGAATCAAGGAAAATAATAGCAAATAAAATGCTTGAATATTCTGTCAATATATCTCGTGTAGAAGCTGATACTCGTCATTTAATAAAAACAAAAAACCGGCTACATCAGTAGCCGGTTTAAAATTTAAAACGGTAAGTTCATGCCCTGGAATGGATTGCGGCCTTTTTTGCCTTTTTTCATGCCAGAGAACTGTTTCATCATTTTCTTCATTTCCTCAAACTGCTTGATCAGTCTGTTGACTTCCGCCATGCTGCGTCCTGATCCTGCTGCTATCCGTTTTTTACGCGATACATTGATGACTGACGGATCTTTTCTTTCTTTAGCCGTCATGGAACGAATGATCGCTTCAACGTGGTCAATCTGTTTCGGATTCATGTTCAGTGACTGTACATTCTTCATTTTGCTTGCACCTGGAATCATCTTCAGTAAATCATCCAGCGGTCCTAAGTTCCGGACCTGATCCAGCTGTTCCAGGAAGTCATCGAACGTGAAGGATGAGGTCTTCATCTTCTGTTCAAGTTCCTTCGCTTTTGTCTCATCGACAGATGCCTGGGCTTTTTCGATCAGACTCAGGACGTCACCCATACCAAGGATACGGGACGCCATTCGTTCCGGATGGAAAGGCTCAAGGCCGTCCATCTTCTCACTCATACCGACAAATTTGATCGGTTTCTGCGTCACGCTTCGAATAGACAGCGCTGCACCACCACGTGTGTCACCATCTAATTTTGTCAGTGTCACCCCTGTGACATCCAGCTGCTGATCAAAGCTTTCTGCGACGTTGACAGCATCCTGACCGGTCATCGCATCAACGACGAGCATGATTTCATCCGGCTTGGACACTTCTTTAACGTCGACCAGTTCGTTCATCAGCGCTTCATCGATATGAAGTCGGCCGGCTGTATCGATAATGACAAAGTCCAGATGCTCTTCCTTGGCATATTGCAGCGCCTGGCGGGTGATTTCCTCAGGCTTGACCTGGTCCCCTAATGTGAAGACAGGAATATCAATCTGCTTGCCGACTGTCTGCAGCTGCTGAATCGCAGCGGGACGATAAATATCACACGCAACCAGTAAGGGCTTCTTGTTGTATTTCTTGCGCATCAAGAGTGCCAGTTTGCCGGCAGTCGTTGTTTTACCTGCCCCCTGCAGACCGACCATCATGACAACTGTCGGTGGCTTCTTGCTCATGTTGATCTGTGTATTCTCACCGCCCATCAGCTGCGTCAGTTCATCCTGTACAATCTTGATGACCTGCTGTCCTGGTGTCAGTGAAGTCATGACATCACTGCCGAGCGCGCGTTCTGATACTGTCGCTACGAATTGTTTGACAACTTTGAAGTTAACATCGGCTTCAAGAAGTGCCAGACGCACTTCTCGCATCATCACTTTGATGTCTGCTTCTGTTACCTTCCCTTTACCTCTAATTTTTTGCATGGTCGCCTGGAGTCTGTCTGATAATCCTTCAAATGCCATGCGATGACCCCCTATTCAATCATTTCTAACTGTTCTAATTTAGCTATCAAGGCTTTATCTTCAGTCATTGCCTTCATCTCTGTTATCAGCTGCTGTCTTTTCTCAAATTTCCGGTAAAGCCCGAGCTTCACCTCATAATCCTCCAGCAGTTCGTCAGTCCGTTTAATATTATCATAAACTGCCTGTCTCGACACCTCAAAAGTCTCTGCGATTTCAGATAGTGACTCGTCATCCAGATAATAGCGTTCCAGATAATTGCGCTGTTTATCTGTCAGGAGGCCCTGATAGAAATCAAAGAGATAATTCATACGCATTGTTTTATCTATATTAGCCTGCATGATGATCTTCCGTTGTTTCGACCTCACTGTTCTCAATCATATCTGCAAAAAGACCGTAGACATAGCTTTCCGCATCAAACGGCTGCAGGTCATCCAGCTTCTCACCGAGTCCGACGAATTTAACCGGGATATGCAGTTCATTACGGATGGCGAGAACGATGCCCCCTTTAGCTGTACCATCCAGTTTGGTCAGGACGATACCTGTGACATCTGTCACTTCTTTGAAGGCTTTGGCCTGGACGAGTGCGTTCTGTCCTGTTGTCGCATCGAGTGCCAGGAGCACTTCATGCGGCGCACCTGCTACTGCTTTTGACAATACTTTCTTCACTTTCTCAAGCTCATTCATCAGATTTGCTTTATTCTGCAGACGGCCGGCTGTATCACAGATCAGGATGTCGACGCCTTTGTTCTTGGCCGCATTGATGGCATCATACATGACGGCAGCAGGATCTGAGCCTTCAGATTGCTTGACCACTTCCACACCGACACGGTCTCCCCAGATCTGCAGCTGTTCAATCGCCCCTGCACGGAATGTATCCCCGGCAGCGAGCATCACTGTCTTGCCTTGCTGGCGGTAGCGATGCGCGAGTTTACCGATTGTGGTCGTTTTGCCGACCCCGTTGACACCGACCATCAGGATGACCGTCAGTTCACCTTCCTGAATGTTCATCGCCTGCAGTTCATCGTCTTCCTGCTCATAGATTTCGACGATTTTCTCGACAATCACTTCTCTCAGGTCGGCAGTCTCAGTGATATTGCGACGCTTCGCTTCGAATCTTAAAGATTCAACCAGCTCCATCACCGTATTGAAGCCGACATCGGCCTGAATCAGCATCTCTTCCAATGCTTCGAAGAAATCCTCGTCAACTGTACGGTAATGTGCGAGCAGATCATTCAGTCTGTTCTGGAAGTTTTCACGCGATTTCTCGAGCCCCTGACGGAACTTCGCACCAATCTGCTGTGCTTCAAGTTCCTCAAACTCTTCGATGGACATCAGGTCATCATCATCAAAGTCGAATGTCCAGTCGTTGTTTTTCTTTACCGGTGGCTCCACTTGTCTTTCAGTAAGAGGAGGCGCCTGTTCATCTTCCAGCGGTTCTAACGGCAGTTCCTCGCGCGGTTCTTCTGTCGGCGCAAATCTATCTCTTAGTCGTTTGAAAAAACTCATTTTGTAAGCTCCTTTATCTCATTATGGTTTAATTCATTTAAATCTACACTGACCATCTGCGTAATGCCTGAATTCTGCATGGTCACACCGTAAAGTCTGTCTGCTGCTTCCATTGTACCTTTTCTGTGCGTAATCACAATGAATTGTGTATCGCGGCTCAGCGATTTCACGTAACGGCCGAAGCGCAGGACATTCGCCTCGTCCAGTGCCGCTTCGACTTCGTCCAGTATCACAAACGGTGCTGTTCTGACCTTCAGTATGGCAAAGAGCAGTGCGACGGCAGTCAGCGCACGCTCACCGCCAGATAAGAGAGTCAGATGCTGACGTTTCTTACCCGGCGGCTCCACTATGATGTCCAGCCCCGCTGTCAGGACATCAGCGGAATTCAGTTTAATTTCACCGTTTCCACCGCCAAACAGTTCACTGAAAACTTGGGCAAAATTTGACTGAACCTGGGTGAAGGTGTCATTGAATCTGGCCGTCACTTCCTCATCCATCTCTGTCATAATCGTCTCCAGCGTCGCTTTCGCTGACAGCAGGTCTGTCTGCTGTTCGGACAGGAAGTCATAACGTGCCTTGACATCCTTGTACTGCTGGATGGCATGCGGATTGACAGGTCCAAGCTCCTCAATGGCCAGTTTCGTCAGTTTGACCCGCTTCCGCGCAGCATCGATATCTGCCGGCTCAGCATAGAGGCTCTCTGCTGCTTCAAAGGTCATATGATAGTCTTCCATCAGGTGATAGATCAGCGATTCCAGCTGGACATCAATCCGTGAATACTGTCCTTTCATCTCACCGATGCCATTCTCCAGATTATTCAGCTGACGCATCAGTTCATGATAGTTCTCCTGCTGTTCTTTCATATCGGCTGTCACTTCTTCCGCGACTGCCTTATCCTGCTCAAACTGCTGTGTCACTGCTGACAATCTTTCTTCACTCTGCTTGATGTCTGACTTGAGCGCAGCTATTTGCTCCTCGATATTCTCAATCTCTTCTACTGCTTCTAAGTCTGACAGGGCAGATTTCACCTGCTGCAGCCGCTCATCATTCGTCAGCTGCTTATCCTGCTGATACTTCAGCCGCTCTTCCAGCATGACTTTTCTTTGCCGGATATCACCGAGTGCTTGACTGACCTCTTTTTCGATGGAACGTGCGTCTGTCTGCAGCAGCTGATAATCAGCAATCTGCTGCTCTATTCTTTTCAACTGATCATCACTTTCTGCCATCGAGGCGTTTAGACGCTCATAATTTTGGTCGTATTCGTTCTTCTGTCTGAGCCGTTCATCATGCTGCTGATGGATGGCTTTTAAGGTATAGAGACGCGATTGAAGTTCATCGCGCTGCATCTTAAGCGTACGTTCCTCTTCTGCCAGGTCTTCACCTGCACGCTGCAGCTTCTGAGCTTCAAAGTCAGCGTCAGTGATCTCTGTTTTCAGGCCGTTATACTCATCCTCAAGTGCTGACAGCTGCTGCTGGTAAGTGGTGAGCTGGGCAGTCACCTGCTCCAGTTCTTCTTTCTGTCTGAGAAGAACTGACGGCTGATTCACACTTCCGCCTGTCATCGAGCCGCCTGGATTGACGATATCACCGTCCAGCGTCACGATACGGAACTTATAGTTCGTCTGTCTGGCGATCGTGTTGGCCGCATCAAGATTCTCAGCCACAGCCACCAGTCCCGTCAGATTACGCACGATCGAGGTATATTGCGGTGCAGCGGTAATCAGATCAGCAAGCTGACCGATGTAGCCGTCTATCTGCTGCATGCTGAGACGTATACTCTCTGCCATTACTTTCGCCTGAATGGTTGTCAGGGGCAGAAAAGTCGCACGCCCGCCTTTTCGCTTCTTCAGGAACTGGATAGCTGCGCGTGCGCTTTTTTCGTCTTCAGCCACAATACTCTGAAGCTGGCCGCCGAGCGCGATATCCAGTGCGGTCTGATATTTTGAGTCGATATCAATCAGTTCAGCGACCGCCCCGTGGATGCCGTCGAGCTTTTCTCGCAGCACCACTCTTACACCGTGGTAGTAGCCCTGGTATTCAGACTGCATCGCTGTCAGACTCTGCTGTTTGGACTTCAGCTGGTCGAGGTAACGATGACCCTGACGCAGCTGCTCATCCAGTTCACGGTAACGCGTCTGCTTCCTCTGGATATCAGCCAGACATTCCTTATAAGCGGTCCGCTTGGCTGTCAGTTCTGTTTCCAGCTTGCCGAGTTTATCTTCAAAAGCTGCCTGCTCTTTCACTATGTGCTGATAGTCCTGATGATCTGCTTGATTCTCAGTGAAATAGCGCTCTAAAGCTGCCAGTTCCTTTTCAATATACTTCAACTCATTTCTCGCAGCTGTCTGGTCACTCAGCACCTGATAATACTGGTCGCGGGCTGATTCAATCAGCGCGGCAATATCACCGTCCAGTTCAGACAGCTTCTTCTCAGCGAGCCGTTCTTCCTGCCGCACTTCTGCCAGCTCTTCTTTCAGGGTAGCTGTCACGTCAGCTTGTTCTTCTGCCAGCTGCTGCAGGGTTTTCAGTTCTGCCTCCAGCTTCTGCAGCTCTTTCTGCTGTCTGGCCTCTGCTTGTGACTGGTTGTCCTGTTTTTCGTACAGGACAGAGAGCCGGCCCTGCTGACGTTCCAGTCGGGTGGACAGTTCCAGCCGCTCCCGATTAAGGCGCTCCTGATTATCAGCGAGTGCAGCCTGTCTCTCACTCAGATGGCCGAGTGCTATCTCAAGCTTGTCAGCCCGCTCTTTTTTGATCAGAAT
This sequence comes from Macrococcus bovicus, assembly GCF_030376725.1. Lineage (NCBI taxonomy): Bacteria > Bacillati > Bacillota > Bacilli > Caryophanales > Staphylococcaceae > Macrococcus > Macrococcus bovicus. The sequence goes on along the minus strand of NZ_CP128470.1, from coordinate 871,311 downwards.
CATATCCTTGAATTCTTTGATCTCGGTTTCCAGACGGGCATAGTCTGATTTCAGCGCCTTGATATCAGTCACGGTCACCTGAATATCCGCTTCAGTCATCTCCTGTGTCAGTGCCTGGTGTTCCTCTGCCACAGCTGACTCAATGGCCAGTGGTTCTACCCGCGCCTCGAGGTCGAAGATGATATCGCTGACACGTGACAGATTGAGCATCGTCTCATCGAGCTTAGAAGCTGTCTCTTTCTTACGTTTCTTATATTTGAGGACACCCGCCGCTTCTTCTATCATATGGCGTCTCTCTTCTGGTTTCGCATTCAATATCTCATCGACTTTCCCCTGGGATATCATACTGAAGGATTCCTTCCCGAGGCCGGTGTCAAGAAAGAGTTCGGTAATATCTTTCAGCCTGCTTTTGGTCTGATTGATGAAATACTCACTCTCACCGGAACGATAGAGTCTTCTTGTGATGTTCAGCTGGTCAGCTGCATCGATCATGTGCTCGCTATTGTCCAGCTTAAGTGTCACCTCTGCATAGTTCAGCGCCTGACGTTTCTCTGTGCCGGAGAAGATGACATCCTCCATCCGGGCCCCGCGCAGACTCTTCGCCGACTGTTCACCGAGCACCCAGCGGATAGCGTCTGTGATATTGCTCTTCCCTGAGCCGTTCGGACCGATAATAGCGGTCAGGCCCTGATCAAACTCTACTTTCGTCTTATCGGCAAATGATTTAAAACCATATGCTTCGACTGCCTTTAAATAAACCATTCTATTCTCCTAACTGCACGGACTCCAGCGCGATTCTCGCCGCCTGCTGCTCTGATTCTTTCTTCGTACGCCCTGTACCGACACCGATGACATCGGTATCTGACAGCACTTCGGACGTGAATTCCTTGAAATGTGCAGGCCCTGTCTCATTGACAAGACGGTAGGTGATCTGTCCCCGGCCTCTTTTGTGCATATACTCCTGCAGATACGTCTTGAAGTCGATGGTGCCTGTCAGCAGTTCGTCCACGATATAAGGGAAGATGGCTTTTTCAGCGAAGAGGACAGCCGCATCAAATCCAAGGTCAAGATACAGCGCCCCGATAAAGGCTTCAAATACATCCGCGATCAGTGAAGGGCGTGTTCTGCCGCCTGTCTTCTCTTCACCTTTACCAAGCAGAATCAAGTCGGCAAACTGCTGGTGCGAGGCAAATGTCACAAGTGATGGTTCACAGACGATGGCCGCCCGTAATTTAGTCAGCTGTCCTTCAGACATGTCGCTATGTTCTCGGTAGAGATACTGAGAAACCACCAATTCTAACACCGCGTCCCCTAGAAACTCCAGGCGCTCATTATCCATGATTTTGTTAAGCTTGAAGTCATTGATAAAACTTGAATGTGAGAAAGCCTGTTCATAAAGCTGTCTGTTGACAGGCTGAATAGAAAGCTCTTCCATTTTACGATCTAATTTCTGATGAAACTGATTTAAGATTGTCTGTTTGCGGTTCATTGATTGCCTCCTTAACGTTATCTCTCCTATTTTACGTTATATATGGACGAAAAAAAAGGAAAAGTGGCCTCATCTGAGACCACTTCTCTTATTTTTCTAAAGATTCGATGTAGTTCACTGCGTCACCAACTGTGTTGATTTTTTCAGCTTCTTCATCAGGAATCTCCATACCGAATTCATCTTCAAGTTCCATCACGAGTTCAGCGATGTCTAAAGAGTCAGCACCTAAATCATCTTTAAAAGATGCTTCCGGTGTCACTTTGTCAGCGTCTACGCCTAAACGGTCGACGATGATATCTTTTACTTTGTCGAAATTTGCCATTGTTTTCACCTCCTTGAAATGTTAATTCATGAACATGCCGCCATTGACGTGAATGGTCTGGCCTGTAATATATTTTGCCTTATCAGACGCCAAAAAGCTAGCTGCGTGCGCAACATCTGCCACGTCACCGAATCTGCCGAGGGGAATCTGTGCTTTCATACCGTTCTGCAGTTCCTCACTCAGCTGATCGGTCATATCAGAGACGATAAAGCCTGGCGCAATCGCGTTGACCGTGATATTGCGTGAGGCGAGTTCTCTGGCGAATGTCTTGGTCAGCCCTTCGACACCGGCTTTAGCTGCGACATAATTGGCCTGTCCGGCATTACCGATTGAACCGACAATGCTCGAGACATTGATGATCGTGCCTGTGCGCTGCTTCAGCAGTTGACGTGTTACACTCTGCACCACGTTGAAGACACCTGTCAGGTTCGTATCTATGACATCCTGCCACTCCTCTTCTTTCATACGCATCATCAGATTGTCACGCGTAATCCCGGCATTATTGACGATGACATCAATAGAACCGAATGTCTCGATGGCGGACTTGATCATGTCCTGTACTTCTGATTTCTGCGCGACATTGGCCTGTATGGCCACCGCTTTCTGTCCGCGCCGCTCAATTTCTTTCACTACTTCTTCTGCCTTATCCTGACTGCCGGCATAGTTGACCACAATGTCAAAACCGTCTTCGGCCAGCTGCAAGGCAATCGCACGGCCGATACCGCGAGATGCGCCTGTTACGAGTGCTGTTGCCATTCATCATTCCACCCTTCTAAATCTTCTAAAGTTTCAATCGATGTGATCGTGACATCACGGCTGATTTTCTTCACGAGGCCGCCTAATACTTTGCCCGGCCCTATCTCAACGAATTCAGTGACCCCTAATTCGATGAGATTCTGCACCGACTGTTCAAAGCGGACAGGTGAATAGAGCTGCTCTATCAGCTGACGTTTAATGGTCGCTGCATCTGTCTCAGGCGCAGCAGACACATTCTGGACGACAGGCACTTCAGCATCCCGGAATTCAAATCCTTCAATAAATTCACTGAACTCCGCTGCGATGACTTTCATCATAGAGGAATGAAAGGGGCCTGAGACGTTAAGCGGCAACACTCTTTTTGCGCCGAGTGCCTTCCCGTTCTTGACGAGTTCATCAATTTTAGACTGATGGCCGGAAACCACGATCTGTCCTGGGCAATTGATGTTCGCAGGCTCGATGACGGCCTCTTCTGTCGACAGCTTCTGACAGAGTGCTTCAACCTCTGCGATCTGCAGGCCGAGAACAGCCGCCATTGCGCCGACCCCTTTCGGAAATGCCGATGCCATCAACTGACCGCGTTTGGCCACAATCCGGACTGCATCCTCTGCACGGATGACGCCGCTTGCTACAAGGGCAGCATATTCACCGAGACTATGACCGATCGTATAATCGAAATCAGCGTTAAAACGTTCAAGCAGGGCAGCACTATGACTGACGATGGCCGGCTGAGTATACTCGGTTAAACCAAGCTTCTCTTCATCGCGGGCCATGATAGCCACCATGTCGAAATCCAGCTGTCCTGTCAATGCGGTCACGGCATCTTTCAGGTCGCTCGCCATCCCTAACTTCTGTGAACCCTGCCCAGGAAACATCAGTACACGTTTAGTCATGTGAGACCTCTTTTCTCATCGCCTCGACAACGCCTTCTTGCACAGAATCTTTTGCCTGACGCAGTGCGTTATAAAATGCACGGCCGTCTGAAGAACCATGTGCCTTGATCACGATACCATTCAGTCCGAACAGGACAGCGCCGCCGTACTCTGCATAATCCATCTTGCCCTTAAGGTTTTGCAGGTCTTTATTCAGGACGCCTGCAGCCAGCTTATTCTTCACGTTCTTCGTCAGCTCCTGCTTCAGCATCTTGAAGATACCGGTCGCTGTCCCCTCCAGTGTCTTCAGGACCATATTGCCGGTAAAGCCATCTGTCACCACCACATCAGCGGCAGAGAGAAGAAGCGTCTTAGACTCCACATTCCCTGTGAAGTTGATGGTGTCCTGCTCTGATAGCAATTTAAAGGTCTCGCGTGTCAGTGCGTTTCCTTTCTTATCTTCCGTTCCGATATTCAGCAGGCCGACAGTCGGCTTCGCAATTTTACGAATCGACTTGGCATAGATGGAGCCCATCTGCGCATATTGCGACAGATGTTCGGGTTTCGCATCAGCATTTGCGCCCATATCCAGCAGAATAAATCCCTTATCATCGATAGTGGGCAGCGTCAGCGCAAGTGCCGGCCGTTCCACGCCTGGCAATCGGCCGACGATAAAGAGTCCGGCAGACATCAGTGCGCCGGTGTTACCCGCCGACACACAGGCATCAGCCTCACCGTATTTCACGGCTTCAGCCATACGGACCATCGAAGCATCTTTCTTGCGGCGGATGGAGCGAACCGGTTCATCCTCCATCGTAATCACTTCTGTGCAGTGCTGAAAAGTCACACGCTCATGTTGAAATGCATATTTCTCATCACCGAACAACAGAATTTCTACATCCGGTTCTTTGTCAAGCATCTGCTTGACGCCTTCTATTACTATATCAGGGGCATTGTCGCCGCCCATCAAGTCTACCGCTATTTTAATCATCACTCTTCTCCTTTACCAAAGTAATACATGACAAACTTGCCTGTGAATACCCGCTGCTGCTGCACCGAGCTCTCCACTTCAATGGTTGCACGTTTTTTACGTTTTTCCTTCACTACCGCTTTGGTGACAACACGGTCACCGAGTTTAACCGGCTTGATGAACTTGACCTCACTTGAGGCGGTCAATGCCAGTTCATCATCAATTAATGCCACACACAGTGAATTGGCCTGGGCAAAAAGAATATGTCCTCTGGCGATCTGATTACGGTGGAAGACGTGTTCCTCCTGAATATCAAGGATTGAAATCGCTACTTTATCCAGCTGCAGCTCAATAATCTCACCGATGACTTCATCCAGTGGCAGTGCCTTGACTTCATCATGATGCTGCACTGCGACACCTCTGATTCGTTCACGCAGTTCCGGAATGTTCTGTTCGAGCCTGTCCAGGCGAATCGTCTGAATACTGACTCCAAATGCTTCACTTAAATCTTCATCTGTCAAAAATGGATTGTCTCGAAGTTTTGACACAAGCTGATTCTGACGCTCTATTTTAGTCATTCTTTTCATACTAGGACATCCTTTTAGTAGTTGGTCTTAATTAGTCTATCATAACTTACGCTATTTTGTTAAACAATAACTGAAAAAAGCTCCTGAAAAGGAGCTTAAGCTGATGTCACGATGCGTGCTTTCACGATCATGCGCTTTTCAAATAGTAATGTATCCGGATTATAGCTGTCGCAGGTGATGAGCGTGAGCTCCTGCGGTTTGCCTTTATGCTCTTTCAGCACGTCGACTTGCGAAGGATTAACATCAAAAATATCATAGATCTTATAGTTCTTCTCACCGTCACGAGTCAGAATCGTCACGATATCCCCTTTCTTCGCTCGATCCAGATAGTTGAAACGGATACCGGCACCCTCAACGCGGTGACCTGCAATCGCGACATTCTGCTCACTGAGCTGCTCGCCCTTCTCGACGAGCGTGACACCGTTTTTCAAATTCACTTGTGTGGCCGGCCCTTTTAATAAGGGCTCATTGATATCTGCAGCCGGGATCTTCAGATAGCCGAGCATATCTTCTGTCAGCTTCAGTTTCTCCGGCTCTGTTTTTGTGATCCATTTCTCCAGGTCATTGACTTCCGGAGAGGCTTCATTCTTTTCATAGGCCTGGATGATCTTGTCGTTCACCTGGTCCGTGACCAGCGCACGTATATCCTGCCAGAAAAACATGACAACAGCTGCCGCAATCAACAGCAATCCTAAAATCCTGTAAAAAATTCTCATCATTCATCTCCTAGTCCATTTCAAGTGTAGTGACTTCGAGCAGCATTCTTTTCTTCAGCCAGACATTCTCTGGGTCATCAATCTTACCACTTAATATTATTTCACTTGCCTCGTCACGAGCCACTTCGAGCATCCGATAATCTTCCACAATATTCGCGACTTTGAAGTCCGGCAGACCACTTTGTTTTACACCGAAGAAGTCGCCTGGACCCCGCATTTCGAGGTCTTTCTCTGACAACAGGAAACCATCTGTTGTCTGACACATGATCTGCATCCGCTCTATGCCTGTTTCAGTAGAGGGGTTACTGATCAAGATGCAGTAACTCTGGTGCGAGCTCCGTCCGACACGTCCGCGCAACTGATGCAGCGTTGACAGGCCGAACCTTTCTGCATCTATTATGATCATCATCGTCGCATTGGGGACGTTCACCCCTACTTCAACGACGGTCGTTGACACCAGGACATCCAGTTCATGACGGCTGAACTGAGCCATGACAGCATCTTTTTCTTCTGAAGACATCCGACCATGAAGGAGGCCGACGCGCTCGCCGAAATGTCCTTTGAAGGTCTCATAAATTTCAACCGCATTCTGCACGTCCAGTTTCTCAGACGCTTCAATCAACGGACAGATGACATACGCCTGACGTCCCTTGGCAATCTCCTGTTTCGTTTGGGCAAGGACAGTCTCCATCTCCTCATGACGGGCCCAGGATGTCTCAATCGGTTTCCGGCCTTTCGGCAGCTCCTTGATCGTTGAGACATCCATCTCCCCGAATACAGAGATAGCAAGCGTCCGCGGGATAGGTGTCGCTGTCATGAAAAGGACGTTGGCGTCATCGCCTTTCTCCCGCAGCCGCTTACGCTGATTGACCCCGAAGCGATGCTGCTCATCCGTAATGACCAGCCCCAGACGATGGAAAATGACTTCGTCCTGTATTAAGGCGTGGGTCCCGACAATGACATCTATTTCACCCGCTGCCAACTGTTCGAGCAGGATCCGTCGTCTTTTCCCTTTGACGGAACTCGTCAGAAGCGCCACGCGTGCCCGGTCACCGTAAAGACCAGCGAGACTTTCTGCATGCTGTTCCGCCAGAATCTCAGTCGGTACCATGAGCGCACTCTGATAACCAGCTGTCAGCAGTGCATACATGGCGATGGCTGCGACAACCGTCTTACCCGAGCCCACATCTCCCTGCAGAAGGCGGTTCATACGCATCGGCAGTTTAATATCGCGAAAAATTTCATTGACCACTTTTTTCTGGGCCTCTGTCAATTCAAAGGGCAGCGTTTCAATAAAAGCTCTGACTGCCTGAATATCATAATCAATGCTGACAGCTAGCCCCGCCGCATGTTCTGTCTGATTCAGCATACGCATTTTCAGCTGAAAGAGGAACAGCTCACAGAACGCAAATGTCCGCTTCGCCTGCTTCAGCGCCTGATAATCCTCAGGAAAATGCAGGGTCAGAAGAGATTCTTTCAAGTCCCAGAGCTTATACTTCTCCATCAGATAGGCCGGTATCATCGGTGTGATATCCGTCGCCTGAAAAGCCTGGCCGACAAACTTCTGAAACTGCTTAGGTTTCACCAGCCCTTTCAGGCTGTACTGCGGGACAAGTGCGTTCTCACTTGATGCGGCTGCCTTGCTGAACTTCGTCCCTTGGATTATCTGCTTCGTTCGCTGCCATTTCCCTGTGACTGTCGCAGTGTCCCCTATATTGATCTGATGTTTAATATACGGCTGATTAAAATATTCTACTCGGATCGCCACCCCGTCCACCAGCATATGAAACATGATTTTAGACTTACTGCGCCCAAAATAGCTGACACGCGGCGTACTATAGATTTCACCTGTCACCGTGATTTTTTCTCCGTCTGCTGCCTCATTGATATTGATAACCGTTTCATCTTCATAGCGGTAAGGCAGATGCATAATAATATCGCTCATCGTAAAAAGTCCTAAGTCATTGAGCTTTAGGACTGTCTGCGGACCGATTCCTTTAAGATCTGTCAGCGGTCGTTCTGTTTCAATCAGATGTTGTTTAGTCATGCCATCCCTCTTTATACAACCTAATCCTTAACATAGTCTTTATATTAAGTCCATTATGACATAATCAGCGTGAACAGTCTAAAGGGATCCACTGATGGTTCAGCCTAGCCAGTTCTGGCTGATGATGAAAAGTACGATGATAGTGGTAAGAGTGGCCGCAATCAAAGCATAGTAAGTACTCTTATCCTCCTGCATGATGAACCTCCCATTTAATGTATAATTAAATGGTAACATATATTTTTTGCAAAAAAAGTAAAAAGCCGTTTCCGAGGAAACAGCTTTTCGATATTTCATTACTCAACAGCAAAGATAAAACTATAGATAGGTTGCTGACCTTGATGAACTTCTACTTCCACATCTTCATACTGCGCTTCAATGTAATCAGTTAAGGCATTGACCTGTGTTTCGTCTGTTTCTTCTCCGGCGATAATGGTGACAATTTCACTGTCCTCATCAATCATCGTCTTGAGGAGCTCCTCGCAGACTTTGGTCTGGTCAAAGTCCGACACTGTTATCTTACTTTCAAAGAGACCCATATAGGCACCTTTTGCGATATCCACGCCTTCGATTGAAGTGTCACGGACAGCATATGTGACTGAACCTGATTTCACATGACTGATCGCCTCTACCATCGCTGCCTTGTTCTCTTCCAGTTCAGCTTCCGGTGTATAGCTGAGCAATGCGGACAGACCTTGCGGGATGGTTTTAGTCGGAATCACGACCACCGGAATATCCACGACACTCGCAGCCTGTTCAGCCGCCATAATGATGTTTTTATTGTTCGGCAGAATAATCGCTTCTTTACATTGAGATGATTCAATGACTTTGACAATATCCTCTGTTGAAGGATTCATCGTCTGGCCGCCACTGATGACATGTGTCGCACCGATCGATTCAAAGAGCTGCGTGATCCCCTCACCCATGGAGATCGTGATCACGGCCTTGTCTACGACCTTCGCCTGCTGCTTGATGCCGCGTTTACGCAGTACTTCACGATGCTGTTCACGCATATTTTCAACTTTGATCTTAATGATCTCGCCGTACTGACTACCATAAGTCAGCGCTTCACCCGGTGTTTCAGAGTGGACGTGTGTCTTAACGATCTCATCATCAGAGATAACGAGTAGTGAATCGCCGAACTGCGCCATATCATTTCTGAACTCATCTTCGTCAAATGGCTTCATACCTGACTTAAAACGCACCATGAATTCCGTACAGAAGCCAGGAACGATATCTTCAGTTTTAACCACATCACCGAAATCGTGATCGTCATTGATGAAATTCTCATCCATTTTCACGTTGACGGGTTCAGCGATTTTTTCACCTTTCATGACTGCTAAGAACCCTTCGTAAACATAAACAAGACCCTGTCCGCCGCTATCGACAACGCCTACTTCCTTCAGGACAGGTAACAGGTCAGGTGTCCGTTTGAGTGAGGCATTCCCCGCTTCCACAATCGCCTCCATCACCACGATGACGTCGTCTGTCGATTTAGCGATTTCAGTGGCGTGTTCACTTGCCTCTCTCGCGACTGTCAGAATCGTCCCTTCAACCGGCTTCATCACTGCCTTATATGCTGTCTTAACACCGGAATCGAAGGCCTTCGCAAACTTTTTCGCATCGATATCCTCACATGATTCGATTGATTTTGAGAAGCCGCGGAACAGTTGAGATAAAATAACGCCTGAATTACCGCGTGCACCCATCAGTAATCCTTTAGAGAAGGCTTTCCCTACATTGCCGATATGGGCCTCGATATGTTCTTTTGTCTCTTTTGCACCTGAAGACATTGACAGATTCATATTGGTTCCTGTGTCACCATCCGGTACCGGAAAAACATTCAGAGAATCCACATACTCTGCATTTTGTGATAAGTTATTTGCCCCTGCAGCAATCATTTCAGCAAATAGCTTGCCATCGATTTTGTTCATTAATAAGATCCTCCCTATTCTTCCTCATCCAGTTGAATGACACGTACGCCCTGGATATATATGTTCACTGAGTTCACTTTGAGATTGAGTGTTTTTTCTAGCGTATATTTGACGACTGATTGTACATTATTGGCAATCTCAGAGATCTTCGTACCATATGCGACAATAATGTACATATCTACAGCGAGTGTACCTTCATGCTGCGTGACGATGACGCCTTTAGAATAATTATCCCGTCTTAGGATGTCAGCGATATTATCTCTTACTTGATGCTTACTGGCCATCCCGATGATTCCGTAACATTCAACAGCAGCGCCACCAGCAATCGTTGCGATGACATCATTTGAAATATCAATACTGCCGTATTCATTGTTGATTTCTAAAGTCATAAGGAACCTCCTCATTTAATTGATTCATCATGTTATTATAAGCAATAAACGGCTTCATATACAAGTATTGTGGCAAAAATGAACACGTAACGGAGAAAACTGACGTTAAAATCATTGCAATGCAATAAATATTGTGTTAAATTACTATGGTGTGGAAAGATAAGTGTATCTCTATATGTCATTAAAGGAGGAAATAACATGGCTAAAGTATGTCACGTTACAGGTCGTAAAGCTGTGACGGGTAATAACCGTTCACACGCTATGAATGCGAACAAACGTCGCTGGAACGCTAACTTACAAAAAGTTAGAATCCTTGTCGATGGTAAACCTAAACGTGTATGGGTCTCAGCTCGTGCACTTAAATCAGGTAAAGTCACTCGCGTTTAATGCATATATAGATACAAAAAAAGACCTTTGTGTGGAAGGTCTTTTTTTTATGCATCTTTACTCTGAATCATATAAACCATGCCATTCTCCACTATCACTTGCGCCCGGTCCGTCACAAATTCATTGGACACCGTCCGAGTGGTCCCCATTTCCAGCTGTGTACGCGGTAAAGTGTACTTCAGATCCTCAATCGTCAGAAAGACACCTGCTTCAACCGGAATAAAGGAGATATAGGTCATATCCTGGTAACGCTGGATAATATGAGTCCCTGTCGGCAGCACCTGAATCACATTGACATCATCGACCATAAAGAATTCGCTGGCAGATAACATCACTTCCTTGTTCAACAGTGTCTGCAGGTTGCCGAGAAAATGATCCATTCTGCCGCCTGTCGCGCCGTGGATAAAGACGCGGTCATAGTCGAGCGTAAGCGTATACTGAATCCCCACCTCAAGATCGGTCTCATTCTTTTCAGACGGCAGCACATCTATATCCAGCTCGGCCTGCAAAGTGCTGAGCTCATCGTCTGTCAGTGAATCGAAATCCCCGAATGCCGCGATCGGTCTGATGCCTGCTTGAACCAGCATCAGTGCACCGTAATCAATGCCGATCCAGTCTTCATTTTTCAGCTCCTCCAATGTGCGCCTGTTGAAGTTGTGTGCTGTACATAATAGATGTAAGTCCAATATTATTCACCTCTTAAAATAGATGTCGGTGTCTGATAATCTTCATGGCCGAAGAAATACGAGCCGGCTACCAGCACATCCGCCCCAGCCTGCCGGCAGACTGCTGCCGTCTGTTCATTGACCCCGCCATCCACTTCTATTTCAAAGTCCAGCCGATGCTGCATCCGGTAGTCTGCGAGAAACTGGATTTTATCGGCCATACTGCTGATAAATGACTGGCCGCCGAATCCCGGGTTGACCGTCATCACCAGCACAAGGTCGACCTCCTGCAGCACCGGCAGCAGCTGCTCGACACTCGTACCTGGATTCAGCGTAACCCCCGCTTTTTTACCCGTCTGTTTAATCTGCTGAATCGCCCGGTGGATATGACGAGTCGCTTCAATATGAACCGTGATGATATCACTGCCCGCTTCAGCAAAAGCCTCTATATAGCGTTCCGGCTCTTCTATCATCAGGTGGCTGTCAATCGTCAGCTCCGTTATTTCCCTCAGCTGCGCTAAAATAGGCAGACCGAAGGAGATATTAGGGACAAAACGGCCATCCATGACATCAAAATGCAGGTAGTCGACACCTGCTTCTTCCAGCCGTCTGACTTCCTCTTTCAGTTCAGTGAAGTCACAGGACAGTAAACTAGGTGCTATTTTCATCAGTATCTCACCTTTCTCGTTTCAATTTCATTCATCATCTGCAGATAATGGTCATAGCGGGACTGAAGGATAGACTCACCTACTTGGGCCTTCACCGCACATTTAGGTTCATTGACATGCAGACATTCGCGGTACTTGCAGTCGTCAGCCGCAGCCACAAACTCAGGAAAGCAGTTCTTGAGCATATACTTGTCGATATGGGCATAATCAAGGGAGCTGAAGCCCGGTGTATCCGCAATATAGCCCTGACTGGTCTTGATGAGCTCGACATGACGCGTCGTATGCTTACCGCGGTTCAGCGCGTTCGAGATCACACCCGTCTCCAGATTGGATTCCGGCCGCACCGCATTGATCAGAGATGATTTACCGACGCCTGACTGACCACTCAGCACATTGATACCCGGCACCAGCATGTGAAGCATCGCTGACTGATCCTCCAGGTTCGAAATCAGATAGGTCTTATAGCCGATAGACTGATAGTAATCCAGCCTGCTCTGAATAAAGGCTTCCTCGGCTGGTGACAGCAGATCTTGCTTCGTCACTATCAGGCTCGGTGTAATATCGTAACTTTCAACGATGACCAGAAATTTATCAATCAGATTAAGACTGAATGCCGGTTCCTTTGCGCTCATGACAACCAGGACCTGGTCGATATTTGCTACCGGTGGCCGGACAAGCTCATTTTGTCGCGGCAGAAGTTCTGTGATATAGCCTTCCACTTCATTTTCAATCTGAAATTTCACTCTATCTCCGACCAGCGGGGAAAGACCTTTCTTCCTGAAGACGCCTCTCGCCCGGCACTGGAAGCTTTCTCCTTCGCTTTCGACATAATAAAATCCACTTAACGCTTTATAGATTAATCCTTCTCTCACTAAGTCACCTCTTCATTAAATTAGTCCTATTTTAACATATAACCGTTATGGTCGTCCCCTGATTCACTGAACTTTGAACCTCTATTCTGAAACCATGCAGATCAGCAATCTCTTTGACGATAGCCATGCCGAGTCCATTCGACGGTACATGATCCTCGTTACTTTTCGCTTTGAAGAAACGTTCGAACAAGTGTTGCTGCGTCTTATCATCCATGCCTTCACCTTCATCTGTAATCGTGATGACCCGTTCCTTCAAGGTGATCAGTATCGCACCTTCCTGCTTCGAATATTTAATCGCATTGGACAAAAGATTCGTCACCAGCTGCATAAAGAGCGCTCTATGTGCGGTCAGCTCGCTGTCATCAAAATGTGTCGTCAGCAGCAGCTCTTTTTCGTCCAGCTGAAACATGAAGGTGTTGATGACTTCTTTCATCATCTCTCTGCCGCTAAATGTTTCCAGCTGCAGTTCATTGCCTTCATTCTCAATGGCCGCCAGGGTCAGCAGCTGTTTCGTCAGCCCGCTGAGGCGTCTCGACTGATGCTGGATCGCTGCTATGGTCTCGCTGTTGTAACGCTCTGCCAGCTGATCAGTGAGGCCGATCAGATTAGTGATGGGGGACTGTATTTCATGACTGACATTGGCCACAAACCGTTCGTTGACCGCCTGATGATGACGAATGGCGATGGACATCTCCTCCATCTCCCGGGCCAGTTCCCCGATCTCATCGCGTCTAGTAATAGACGACTGGTCACTATAATCACCCGACCGTATCCGTTTCGCATAGAGCTGCAGTTTCTTCACCGGATTCACGAAATAACCTGCGCTCAGTATAATGAAAAACACCGTGAAAATGAAGATATAGACCAGCAAGATGGCAAGAAATATGCGGAACTCGCCCATGCTCTGACCGACGTCCGGCCTGATATATACGCGGTAGTCCTCACCCGCGACTCTCATATCCATCCCGACTGTGTTGCGCGTCTCATTGTCAAAAAAGCCTGTGATGAATAAGTTGAACGGCCGGTCTTTAATCCCGTGATAGATACCCTTGTGACTGTCCTCCAGATTCCTGACCCGAAATGGTGTGCCGTAGTAACGCACTGTATGGTCCTGCACTGTCATCACCTGAAAATTCAGCGACGCCATCTGTGAGAAGAAAGTCGTCGCTTCAATCTCAGGATGTGATTCGATAAAATGTTTCTGTTCTCTGACGATCTGAGTGATGCGCTCATCATTCGCCGGTTTAAGGAACAGATGATAGTAGACGTTGGCGATGATAAAGCTGAGAAGCGCACTCAGACAGAAGGTGAAGAGGGTGGACACAACAAAATGGGTCGACAGCCTCTTAAACATGCTGCACCTTATAGCCGACCCCTCTGACAGTCAGTATCTCAAAGTCAGGATAGGCGGCAAGCCTTTTGCGCAGCCGCTTGATATGGACGTCAATCGTGCGTTCATCACCGTCAAAATCAAATCCCCAGACATGTTCAATCAGCTGTTCACGGCTGCCGACTTTCGGCGCTAATCTGACGAGTTCCGCCAGCAGCTCAAACTCTTTTCGCGGCAGATAGAGCGTATCCTCTCCGACAGTCACTTCATAGCTATCGACATCAAGCTGCATACGACCGAACGTCAGCACAGACTGCGCCTGATAGCGATTAAGTATCGCATTCACTCTGAACGCCAGTTCCTCCACTAAAAACGGCTTCGTCACATAGTCATCTGTTCCTGCTTCAAAGGCAGAGCGTTTATCACTTAGCTCACTTCTCGCTGTCAGCATGATGACCGGCTTCTCGTAGTACCTCTTAATATGGTCACATAACTCAAAACCATCCATACCGGGCATCATGACATCCACTATACAGAGATCCACTTTCTCATGATCAAGTAGCTGGATCGCGGCGTCACCGTCTGCCGCAAGCAGCACTTCGTACTGCTGCAATCCGCGTGCTACCATCTCACGGATGGCACGTTCGTCATCCACTACCAATATTTTTTTCATTTTTTACCTCCCGTTCATATTCCGTTCATATAACCCTTCTATAATCAGTGTATATTCAAACAATGAAAGGATGTTGACCCATGAAACTCGCACTGCAGGAACTTAAATACTATAAATTTAAATATGCCATGATTACCGCTATTTTATTCCTACTCGCTTTTCTTGTTCTCTTTGTCTCAAGTTTAGCACAAGGACTCGGAAAAGATAATATCTCACTGATTGAAGAGCTGAACAGCAGCCACTACGTTATCAGTGATGACGCCAATCACTCACTGACCGCTTCCCAGTTATCCGACCAGGACATCAAAGAACTGAAGAATCAGGATATCCCCCTTCTGTCCATGCAGCTTGCCACATTTGAGAACAATACCGGGCTTGCAGCTGTCTATATGAAAGATGCCAAACCTGAAATCGCCGAAGGAAGAATGCCCGCGAATAAAAATGAGGTTGCTATCGATGATTATCTGCAGAAGGACATCAAAATCGGCGATACGATCAAGGTCAAAAATAAAGATATTCACTATAAAGTCACCGGTTATGTTCAAGACAATATGTATGCGCATACGGCTGTCGGCTACATGACAGAAGACGGTATCAAAAGAATCAACCCTGCTATCAAGCCGAATATCGGTCTTGTCAATCAGGATGCTGTCAGTAACCTGAAGGACGCAAAGGTCATTTCAGCTGATGATCTGAAGAAAGGCATCGCAAGTTACGAGGCGGAACAGCTGCCACTGAACTTGATGGTCATCTTTCTGTTCGTGATCTCCGCGATAGTCATCGCCGCCTTCTTCTATGTCATCACCATCCAGAAAACAACTGAGTATGGCATCTTGAAGGCGATTGGTTTCAGAAATGCTAAGATTGCTGGTATGATACTGCTGGAAATCCTGATCATTACGACTATTGGTGTCGCTGTGGCGATCGGTCTGACTTTTGTTATTGCCAGCCAGCTACCTGTTACCATGCCGTTCTTCTTAAATAATCAGCTCATCGCTCTACTTGCTGCGTTATTCTTCGTCGTCGGTCTTGTCGGCGCATTACTGTCACTCATCAAGGTCATTCGTATCGACCCGCAACTTGCTTTAGGAGGCGAATAAGATGCTCGAAATCAAAGAAATCACTAAAACTTACGGCACAGGCGAGCAAGCTACAGAAGTGCTGAAAGGTATCAATCTCAATGTGCAGGACGGTGAAATTGTCATCCTCTACGGCCCATCCGGTTCAGGAAAAAGCACGCTACTCACCATTATCGGCGGGCTCTTGACCCCTACTTCCGGAGAAATCGTGCTGGACGGCCGTTCATGGCAGTCATTAAGCGACCAGCAGATGACGGCCATGCGGCTCAGCGATATCGGCTTCATCTTCCAGTCTTCTCACCTACTGCCCTACTTGAACGTCAAAGATCAGCTGACTGCAGTCGCAAAGGAAAACGGGATGTCGGCTCAGGCAGCATCAGAAAGAGCCGCTACCCTGCTGCAGGACTTCGGTCTGACGCACCGCGCGACAGCCTATCCGAACCGGCTGTCAGGCGGAGAGAAACAGCGGACAGCGATTGCCCGGGCGTTCATGAATGCGCCTAAGATGATTTTAGCTGATGAACCGACAGCGAGCCTTGACAAGGAGCGGGCACTGGAAGTGGTGGATATGCTGAAACAACGTGTCAAATCATCGAATACCGTCTGCATCATGATCACCCACGATCAGCGCCTCTTCTCTAAGGCAGACCGTCTCTTGATGCTGGATGATGGTATATTAGTCGACCAGACTTCCCAGATTGCAAGCTTCAATTAAAATAAGCACAGCACCCTCAGGTGCTGTGCTTATTTATTTCTTCATCTTTTTAATCTGCTTGATCATCGGTACTTTATTGATCGGCATAGAAATAGGAATGGTCTCATAGTGGACTTCATTGGACGGCAGTTCAAACCAGCGTATCGGTGATGCGGTGAACTTCTTGATAAAGATTTTCGTCTCAATGATCAAGCGGTCGCGCCATGCTATCTTCGCATCAATCGGCAGGTCATCCTGCAAGATAATGTAAGTGAAATCAGCCAGTCTGAGCGCCGGATTGGTTCCGTAAGTACGGTGCTGTTCCGGTATACAGCCATTCTTCAGCATTCTGGCTGCAATCTGCTTGATGTAGAGATTGACATTCTGATGCATCCTGAAACCGAGTATCAGCTGGACTTTAAAGACGTTGTTCGTTCCGAAGTCCTCTATCTGATAATTGACCTGGAAGGGCTGGTCAGAAACCTTGACGTTGACAATCCAGTAGATATCGGCACGTTTCGGAATGCCGTCCAGAACAGATTTAAAGATCTGTTTTTCCGCCATTTTCATATCATCTGTTGTCGAGAGATAGACGAGATTGGTTGCATATTTCGGGAACCGCTTATCATGTGACAGCTGTTCAAGCTGTCCTTTAAAGAGATCGATATTGATATCATATGTTCTGCGGTCCTTGATTTGATAACCTTTGTACCAGACCACCATCAGGAGTGCGATGGCCAGAGAGATCAGAACGGCGATATAACCCCCATGCATAAACTTCGCGAGACTGGAGATGAAAAATGCCGCTTCAAGCACGAGAAAGAAGCCGATTACGAGCGTCACAAGTGCTGCATGATGCTTTCTCTGGATCAAGTAGTGCCAGAGCAGGATAGTCGACATCATCATTGTCACCGTGATACTTAAACCATATGCTGCCTCCATATGGACAGAAGTCTTGAAATAAAGCACCACCATGATACAGAGCAGCCAGACAAAGAAGGTCACAGACGGAATATACATCTGTCCTTTGATCGTAGAAGGATATTTAATATCCACCTTCGGCATCAGACGTAAGTGGATCGCTTCCGATACTAAAGTGAATGAACCCGAAATCAGCGCCTGAGAAGCGATGATGGCTGCGCCTGTTGCAATCATAACCCCGATAAAGATAAATGATTCAGGCATGATCTGGAAGAATGGGTTGATGACTTGCCCAGCTTTAAAATCGTGCGTCTTAATGCGTCCGATTATCCAGGCACACTGCCCGAAATAGTTGAGCAACAGCATCAGTTTGACAAATGGCCATGTCCGGTAGATGGCGCCTTTGCCGACGTGCCCCATATCCGAGTAGAGGGCTTCTGCTCCCGTTGTCGCCAAGAAGACAGTGCCGAGGATCATCAGCCCCATCTTATTGCTGTCATCGAATAGAATCTCAATACCATAGAGCGGGTTAAGCGCTCTTAGAACAGACAGGTCAGCTGTCATATTCATAATACCGAAGACACCCAGCATACTGAACCAGATGAACATAAAGGGTCCGAAGATCTTACCGATACTGCCCGTACCAAATCGCTGGGCAAAGAAAACCAGTGTGATGATCGCAATGACAATCGCCAGTATATACCGCTGCTCAGACAGAACAGAGTCTTTAAGACCTGGTATCTCCTGAATCCCTTCGATGGCAGATGTCACCGTCACAGCGGGTGTCAAAATACCATCAGCAAGTAATGCTGCTCCTCCAATGACAGCAGGCACTATCAGCCAGCTCCGTCTTTGTCGCACGAGCGTGTAGAGACTGAAGATTCCTCCTTCGCCGTGGTTATCTGCACGCATGGCAATCAGCACATATTTAATGGTCGTCAGCAGGGTGATCGTCCAGATGATGAGTGAGAGACAGCCGATAATATATCGTTCTGTCATCGCCTCCATGCCGCCGTTCGTCTCAACCACTGCCTTCATAACGTAAAGTGGTGATGTACCGATATCACCATAAACAATTCCTATAGCGACAAGCATCATCGCCAGTTTAAAACGGTTGCCTGTATTTTCTGTTTTCATAGTAGACCTCGTTTATATAATTTAAATGACTTCCATATCATACGCCTAGCACAAACAATGTTCAATCCCCTTTTTTGGATAATGCTAAACCCATCAGGGTATAATATTATAGCAACACAATATTTTAAAGAGGTGATCAAGTTGACATTAAAATCAGTTACAGCAGCTGCATTGCAAGAAGCGCTGCAAGTCGGGACAGACGATGTGGTCTTAGATGTCCGGGAGAAAGAGGAATATGCTGCCGGGCATATCAAAGAATCATTTAACTATCCTTTATCGGAACTTTCAGAACGCGCAGACTCACTGAAGAAAGACACAAACTATTATGTCATCTGTCAGCGCGGAATGCGTTCAGAGAAAGCTGCACATTATCTGCATGATCTAGGATATGATGTCACGAATGTTGAAGGCGGCATGGACAGCTGGCAAGGTGAAATAGAGCAATAAAAAAAATCCGCAAACAGAAGTTTGCGGATTTTTCTGTATTAACGACGACGGTCAAAATTATTGCGGATATTCTCAATAATCATGCCGCTGTTGATCTGGCCCGGTAATTTAGTGCGATCTACAGTGAAGTCCTGCGGCGGTACATCATACTGGATGTCCCGGGCAAAGTATTTCATCGTTTCTTCCATAATGATGATGGTCATCCACTCACCCGCACAGCGGTGGTTGGTATAGTAATCGCCTCCGCCTTGAGGAATGAGATCGAATGGACTGCCGTCCCAGTTCTCGAAACGTTCCGGATAGAACTGTTCCGCATTCTCCCATAATGATTCACTGTGAAGTGTGCCGAAGATATCCAGGATCAGCATGGTATCTTTGTCAATCTTATAGCCTTCGAAGGTGATGTTCTGCTTCGCTTTACCTGGCAGGAACGGCACGAATGGATAATAACGACGGACTTCCTGTGCAAATTTGTAAGCATAGCTGTTATCATTCTGAGCGACGCGTGCACGTTCACCCGGATATTCGTGCATCGCCAGTACACCGAAGGAGATGAAGCGGTTGATCGCTACAAGCGGACGAATCGTATTCATCAGATCCACTGCCGCAAGACGTGAATCCATGTGCTTGCCGTTCATATCTTTCCAGTGACTGAATTCATATAGACCTGACCCTTCCTCAGGGAAAAGTTTACCTTTACGTGTCGCGATGATCTGCTTCTCCAGGTAATCCTCGACACGGTCACGCGCATTCAGTGCACGGCGGTAACCTGTATATGCCGTGCCGATAGAGCCGAAGGAATCAACCATCGCATTCATATCCTTCGCATACTGCTCCATCCGCTCCGGCGTATCGAATGGGACATCCGCAAAACGGAAACCTATTTTCAGCAATACAAGCGTAGCCTCCTGATAGACATTCGTCTGGTCCATCGCCTGAAGACGTGCAGTATCTTCAAACCAGTAGTTGCGCGTCAGTTTGCGCAGATACTCAAGGTTGTTGTCTGTCATAAGGGACATGAATAAGGATTTTCTGTTTTTATGTTTATCGCCTGTCGTGGTATGGATCGCACCTTTACCGAACAATGTTTTGACCAGTCGTTTCGGCAGTGTCCCCGCCCGCTCAGTCTTGTCATTGTCATAGAATAATTCAGCCGCTTCTTTACCGCTGATGACAACCGCTTTCTTACCGCCTAGAATACGCATTTCAAAGACATTTGTATTCAGTTTTCTTGTGCGGTTCGGTATAAATTCATAACCTTCTTTTAATACAGTGAGTGTTTGATCAAGCCCTTTAACTTTCGGCATACGTTTAGCCATAAATATTGCCCCCTCTATGTTGTGTTAGTAAATGAATGGCAGTATCCCTGCCAATATCTGTCTCATAGTTCAATTCTACCACAGTCTCCGGGATTACCGTCATATCTTTACCTTCAGAGTAAATGAAGAACTGTTCCCCTAAAGACTGCCTGTAGAGCCGTCCAGCCTGGCCGTAAGTCTCCTGACCGACCAGCTGACGCTTATTTATCTGAGAGACCAGACGTTCAGCACTGCCTTTAGTCATCGCGTCAACGATGAACACGGCTTCTGAGAATCGCTCAGCCAGAACATTGATGCGTTCTTCAGGTATCACCCCGTAAGCATCCCGCAGATCAATCAGCAGCGGCTCTTTACCAGCTTCCAGCTGATACAGGTGTCTGATGTGATGCACGATGATCTCCGTATAACCTTCACGTGCAAAAACTTCTGCCGTCCCGTCTTCTTCAAACGCCTTCAGATCGAACGTATAAATCTGGTCACCGCGCAGCACCGTTGCTTCATGCTGCTTCTTCAGAATAGGATGCCAGTCCTGCCTGTCTGCTCTCTCATTGAACAATAGCTTCTGATAGCGTTCTCCAAGCAGCGGAATCGCATCGCCTGATAAATGAGTGATACAGTCGCCGACTACAAATCTTCTGTCTGCCGTGACTGCTGTCACGACCAGCACATCGCCCTTTCTTCTGACGCGAATGCCGCTCGACCAGTCCCGCTGATCGACAAAATCCAGCGACTTCAGATTGAATTCCGCGAGGTAATCAACCATTACCTGCTGAAAAGTGAAAGGATTTGGATTGAGCTTGTTAAAGACGGACTGATAGTTCTCACTCACCATATCGTCTTTCAATCCAAGTTCTTCAAGAATGGATCTCACTTTCTTAAATATTGTTACGTATTCATACATGGCTGTCCCCCCATCTTCTCACAATCATTTACTACCCTTAAACGGACCTTTTAACGCATGACATTGATTAAAAATACAAAAAAACCATGCGATTAGCTGCGGAAGCTAAAAGCATGGCTTGATCAAGCTCTTTTAAATGTCATCATAGTCGATGGTTTCTTTTTCAAAAGTCTTGCCGTTAATCTTGATGACATAACGACCGGCCTTGCCTTCTTCTATGATCATCGGAATCGTCACGGTCTGGTTGTTGCTCGTTGAAATGGTCTGGTAAACATCGGTCAGCTGATGATCTTTATCCTCGACATAGATTTCTATGCGCTGGGCCTTGCCGCTTGTCGGACCTTCGAAACTACCGCCGTATGGAACGATGACCGTTGAGGTATAGTTTTTAACCATGGCTGCAGAGTCGTCTGACTGATCTTCTGTCGTCGCATCTTCTGTCGTCGGCTCTTCTGTCGTCGGTTCTTCTGTCGTCGGCTCTTCACTTTCCGGCTTTTTACCTTTAGACAGCTCAAAACTAACCGTTGAACCATACGGCAGCGCTAAATTCAGAGCACTCTGACTGAGGATATGGCCTGCCTCAACCTCGGCATCATAGCTCTCACCACTGATTTTCACATTAAAGCCCTGCGCTTCCAGCTGTTCCTTGACCGACTGATAATCCTGTCCTCGGTAGTCACTCATATAGATATCATCATGGCCTTTAGAGACTTTCAGCTCCATCGTCGCCTTCGCCGGTTCCACCTCTTCTCCTTCAGCAAGATTCTGACTGAGAATGTCACCGACAGCCTTGTCGCTCTCCATTTCCTGGACCTTCACTTTATTGAAACCTGCCTTATAGAGTTTTTCTTTGACGGTTTCAATATTCTGACCTACGTAGTTCCTGATGCGGAACGTCTCCCTGCCTTTAGAGACCACGAGGTTGATTTTAGTGAATTCCTTGACCTTCTCTCCGACAGACGGATTTGCCGAAATAATCATGCCGTCTTCGTACTGTTCAGAGAACTCATTGATGACACGACCTTTGCGTAGATGCTCCTTTTCCAGCAACTTCACGCCATCACTCAGCTGCCGGCCGGTGATGTCAGGGACAAAACTTGTTTTAGGCATGAACAGATACACGGCCATCCCTCCTAAAATCAGGAGTAGCAGCAGCAGAGGCAGAAACAGCAGCAGAAAACGGTTTTTCTTCTTCGGTTCCACACGTTCACTTCCACTGTCTGTCTGCACAGCCGGCATGACCATCGTCTTGTCCTCTATTACGGTGTACCGCGCTTCTTCCCTGCGCTTTTCATCCAGCACAGTCGCGAGGTCGCTGTACATCTCATCGGTTGTACGGTAACGGCTATATTTCTCCTTCATCGTCGCTTTGATGATGACGTTTTCCAGGCTTTGCGGCACATCATCCCGCACCGCAGTGACAAGGGGCAACGCTTCCTGAATCTGCTTGATGGCAATACTTACGGCCGATTCACCTTCAAAAGGCGGTTTACCTGTCAGCATTTCATAGAGAACCACGCCTATCGCATAAATATCAGAAGATTCATCGATCGCTTTACCTTTCGCTTGTTCCGGCGATAAATAATGGACGGAGCCCATGATGTGATTCGTCTGTGTCATCGCCGTCTCACTCAGTACACGTGCGATACCGAAATCCGTGATTTTCAGAATCTGATCATGGGTCATCAGGATATTCTGCGGCTTAATGTCACGGTGAATGATCATATGCTGGTGCGCATGACCGATGCCCCGCAGAATCTGCTTCGTGAAGTAGACCGCTTCTTCAACAGACAGCCGGCCCTTCTCCTGAATGTAATCAGACAGTGTCGGACCGTCAATATATTCCATGACTAAGTAATAATGATAGTCGTCCTCATCCACATCGAGCACTTTGACAATATTGGGATGGCTTAACGTCGTCGCATTTTCGACCTCGCGCTCAAAACGTTGAACTGCACGCTCTTTATCATGTGCGGGGATAGTGATGACTTTGACCGCCACCTGCTGCTCCAAAATAAGGTCATCTGCCAGATAAACCTGGCTTGCACCACCGCCGCCGATCAGCTTGGTCAGATGATAACGCTCACTGATGATATGGTCAAGCATTAAAACACACCCCCGAGCTTACAAAGCACAAATGAGACATTGTCCCTGACTTCACTCTCAAGTGCCAGGTTGATCAGCCGTTCACCTTTCTCTGCTAATGGCTCTTCCTGCATGATGATGTCATGCACCTGATTTTCCGGCACATAATCTGTCAGACCATCTGATGTCAGCAGCAGATAGTCATAACGCGTCAGCGGAAATGTAAAGATATCAGGAATCACTGTCCGGTCTGTGCCGATCACTTTAGTAATGATGTTACGCTGAGGATGGGTAGCTGCTTCTTCTTTCGTCAGCTCCCCCGCCATCACCAGATGCTGAACAAACGTGTGATCAATCGTCAGCTGACGCATCTCGCGGTCATTGATGAGGTAGCTGCGGGAATCTCCGACATTCGCAACGACCACTTTCTTGTCAAACAGCAGGGCTGCGACAAGGGTGGTGCCCATGCCCTGATTGGCTATTTCATGCTGACCCTTATCATATAATTCACGATTAATCTCAGCGATTCTATTTTTCAGCCACTCTTCCGCCTGATTGAATTCAATCAGATTTTCCTGTTCAAAGATTTCTTTCAGACGAGTAGCCACAAAATGACTCGCCACTTCCCCGCTGTTATGCCCCCCCATGCCATCACAGACAATCAGCAGCTGCTGGCCAGTATGATTGGTCAGGATGCCTCCTGCATCCTCATTATGGTCACGGGTATGCCCTACATCTGTGAAAAAGCGTGCTTCCATCCTCTTTACCTCGTTTCTTCTTGTCGTTCTTTCGCTCTTAACTGACCACATGCCGCGTCAATATCAGAGCCATGTTCACGTCTGATTGTCGCGTTGATGCCATTACGTTTCAGTTCCTTCTCGAACTTGAAGATGTCCTCCTTGGACGTACGGACATAGTCTCTTTCAGGCACGTGATTGACAGGTATCAGGTTGACATGACAGTTCAGATGTTTGATGAGCTTAGCCAGTTCCCTTGCATGCTGGACCTGGTCATTGACCCCGCCGAACAAGCCATACTCAAATGTGATACGACGGCCCGTTTTCTCGGTATAGTATTCAATGGCCGGCATCAGTTTGTCGAGATTATAGGCACGGTTAATCGGCATCAGACGGGATCTGACATCATTGTCTGCTGCGTGAAGACTTAGCGCGAAGTTGATCTGCAGCTCTTCATCTGCAAAGTCATAAATACGCGGGACTACACCTGAAGTTGAGACTGTGATATGACGCGCACCGATATTCAGCCCGTTGTCATGATTGATGATTTTAAGGAAGTCCATCATTTCATCGTAGTTCTCAAACGGTTCTCCGATACCCATGATCACGACATGGCTGACCCGTTCCTCTGTTGCATCCAGTGCCATCTGCACATTCAGCACCTGCGCGACGATCTCACCTGCTTCTAGATTTCGTTTTAAGCCGCCCAGTGTGCTGGCGCAGAAAGTACAACCGATACGGCAGCCGACCTGCGTGGTGACACAGACGGAATTGCCGTAATCATGCCGCATCAGCACCGTTTCAATCGTATAACCATCCTGCAGTTCAAAAAGGAACTTGATCGTGCCGTCCTTACTCTCCTGTTTGACAACCGTTTTAAGTGTGGTCATCACAAAATTCGCTTCGAGCTGGTCACGCAGATCCTTGGATAGGTTCGTCATCTCCTCGAATGACGTGACGCGTTTGACGTAAAGCCAGTCAAAGATCTGCTTCGCGCGAAAGCTTTGCTGACCGTGGTCAGCGAGCCAGTCCTTCAATTCATCTAATTGCAGTGAATAGATAGACGGCTTCTCAAATTGAGGCATGAATTTATTTTTCTTTTTCTCGAGCAGTGCCATTAAGACACATCCTTTCTTCTCAGTTTCGCAATAAAGAAACCATCGGCATTAAAATCATGCGGCAGAATCTGCAAGGTCTGATGGGTTTCACCCGCAAGTTCAATCGGTTCTATTTCGAAATCTCTATTTTCTTTGATAAATGAATAGACGACATTTTCGTTTTCCATCTGTTCAATTGTACATGTAGAGTATATCATCAGTCCGCCCGGCTTGACAGCATCTGCGGCATTGCGCAGAATATCAAGCTGCAGCGGCCATAAGTTGTCGATATCTTTAGCAGTCTTCTCATATTTAATCTCCGGCTTACGCTTTGCAACCCCTAGACCGCTGCACGGTGCATCAACCAGCACCTTATCATATTGTCTGTCAAACGGTGCGCGTGCATCGTGAAGTGAAACAGCGACATTCGTCAGACGCAGCTTACGTAAATTGAACTCAATCAGATCAAGTTTGTGCTCATGTATATCATGTGCATCGATATGGCCTGTCTGATTCAGTTTCTCTGCCATATGACAGGTCTTGCCGCCCGGGGCACTGCATGTATCCAGAATATGATCGCCCGGTTCCGGGTTCATGATATGGGCCACCAGCATGCTGGAGGCATCCTGTACAGAGACAAGGCCATCCTTGAACAGGCGGGTCTGCACAATCGGTGGGCCCTCAATAAAGAGACATTCCGGCACGACATCAGACTGCCTTACTGTAAAACCTTCAGCTCTAAGACGAGTGATGGCATCCTCAACCGTGATTCTTGTCGTATTGACACGGACACTTGTATCCGGCCGTTCAAGCAGGTTCAGACAGATTCTGCGCGTGACTTCATGACCGAAATGTGTCTTCCAGTGCTTGACCAGCCACAGCGGTGTACTCGTCTCGATGCTCAGACGCTTCAGGTCATCTTTGATTTCAGCAAATGAACGTAACTCACTGCGCTGAAAGTGACGGAGTATGGCGTTGATCGTCTTTGCACCTGAATAAGAGCCTCTCCGTTTAGTGATCTCGACCGCCTCATTGATGATGGCATGGTCGGGAATCTTCGTTAAATAGACGGCCTGATAGACGCTCATAAGCAGCAGGCGTTTCATCCATCCTTTAAGGTTCGCCTTAATAAAAGGCTCTATATAATATTCAAGCGTCAGCTTATGCTGCAGCGTACCGTAGACGAGTTCAGTCAGGAGTGCACGGTCCTTCTCCTCTACTTTTCCTTCCTTGATTGCAGCGTTGATCAGCAAGTTGCTGTAGCCGCCTGCAGTCAGGACATCATCCAGAATTTCAAGTGCGACCATTCTGACGTTCTTATCCATTGAACACCTTCCCGATTAAGTCTTTACGGCCAGCAGCGTAGTCGCCTGCAGCCATCCGCTTCTTACCCGCCGGCTGTATCTCTGTCAGCAGGACGGCCCCGTCAGATGTCGCAACCAGCAGGCCTTCTTTGTCTGCTGCGAGGATCTCTCCTGGTTGACCGTCACCTGCTGCACGGCGCGCTGACCAGAGCTTCATATTCTGCCCTTCCAGCTGTGCATAGCCGACCGGCCACGGTGACAGGCCGCGAATATGGTTATGGACTTCTGACGTCGTACGGTCGAATGTCACCCGTTCATCTTCACGGCTGATGTTAGAAGCAAATGTAACAAGACTCTCGTCCTGAGGCATCCGCTGATTGGTGCCACTGATAATCGCAGGGAGGGTCTCCATCAACAGCTCGACACCTAATGCCGACAGCTTATCATGCTGAGTGCCGACATCATCTGCTTCTTCAATCGGAATGGCACGCTGACTGATGACATCCCCTGCATCCAGTTTCTTCACCATATACATGATTGAAACCCCCGTCTCCTTCTCACCGTTCATCACGGCATAATGAATCGGCGCACCGCCGCGATACTTCGGCAGCAGGCTCGCGTGCACATTGATACAGCCGAGCCGCGGTGCCGCGAGCAGTTCCTCCGGCAGCAGCTGACCGTATGCCGCTGTCACTATCAAGTCGGGCTGCATGGCGATGACTGCTGCCAGTTCATCTGAACCTGTCAGTCTCGCAGGCTGCAGGACCTTGATGCCTAATTTTTCAGCAGTCACTTTGACTGGCGGCGGCGTCATCACCTTTTTACGGCCGACAGGTTTATCAGGCTGCGTCACAACCGCGATGACTTCGTACTCTGCTGCGACTGCCTCTAAAATAGGGCCTGAGAAATCAGGCGTCCCCATAAAAATAATGCTAGTCATGATACATCTCCTCCAGTTCTTCAGGACTGACTTCCCGTGTCATCTTCTCTGTGAACAGATGACCATATAAATGATCCACCTCATGCTGAATGACCCGGGCGATATCATCGAAAGCGGTCATTTCAACGGTATTGCCTTTCAGATCGTTACCCGTCAGTTCTATTTTAACACTTCTCGGCACTTCGCCAAATACATCCGGCAGGCTGAGGCAGCCTTCTATATCCACAGCTGTCTCTGCTGAATAATGGGTGATCACAGGATTAATCAGCTGAAGAATACCGTCCTCCTCCATATCCACGACAGCCACTTTCAGATCCACCCCGATCTGAGGAGCGGCGATGCCCACGCCATCTGACTCATACATCGTATCTTCCAGATCCAGAATCAGCTGGCGCAGTGAATCATCAAACTTTGTGACATCCTTCACTTCACGGTGCAGCAGTCTATCATGTTGGTCAATCAGTTTTTTTACGGTCATCTTGAGACCTCCTACTCTTTTTTATGCATCATATTAGTATAAATGAATCACTGCCCTGTAAGCAAATAAAAGTTCCTTACTCCATGGAATAAGGAACTTTACATCAGCATCTGCGGATTGATATCGATGCTTAAGGAAAACTTGTTCTTAACGAACTTATCATAATAATGATCATCGAGGTAGGTGAGCGCCTCCAGCAGTGCCGGCTCACTTTTGAATTTAATGATGATTTGAAAGCGGTACTGATTATTGATGCGCGCGATGGTGCAAGGGGCGGGCCCCAGCACGTAACTGGACGGCGAGAGGTGCTGGAGCAACGTCTGGTGAATGTGTTTACTTTCAAGCAGCACCTCCTTCATCTCTGCATGGCTGAAGACCAGATTGACCAAATAATAGTAAGGCGGATACTTGCCGATCTTCCGGTACGTCATCTCTTCTTTGTAGAAACCCGCATAGTCATTGTTTTTAGCATACTGCACGGCGTAATGTTCAGGGTTATACGTCTGAATGATGACATGACCCTCTTTATCAGCCCGGCCTGCGCGCCCGGCCACTTGAGTGAGCAGCTGGAAGGTCCGCTCGCTGCTTCTGAAGTCCGGGAGGTTCAGCATGGTA
Source organism: Macrococcus bovicus (assembly GCF_030376725.1). Lineage (NCBI taxonomy): Bacteria > Bacillati > Bacillota > Bacilli > Caryophanales > Staphylococcaceae > Macrococcus > Macrococcus bovicus. Next base: position 842,883 of record NZ_CP128470.1, on the reverse strand, counting down.
TCAGCATTCAGCACACCGACTAATGTGATATTCGGGAAATCCAGTCCCTTCGCTATCATCTGGGTGCCGAGCAGAATATTCGCTTCCTGATTCTTGAATTTTGTCAGCAGCTGCTCGTGCGCGCCTTTACGGGAGGTCGTATCATTATCCATCCGGATGACCCTCGCCCCTTCAAAATGCTGATAGATGAGTTCCTCCACCTTCTGGGTGCCGACACCCATCTCACGGATGTGTTCACTCTCACAGTTCGGACAGGTGAGCGGCTTATATTCCTTGTGTCCGCAGTAATGACATTTCAGTTCGTCTGTCACCTTATGATAAGTCAGACTGATATCACAGTTCGGACAGTTCGGCACATGTCCGCAGTCGCGGCAGAGAAGAAACTGTGCATGCCCTCTTCTGTTCAGGAACAGGACGATCTGCTCACCTTTTTGGATCCGGTCGTTGATGGCCCGGGTCAGTTCCGCCGAAAACATCGAACGGTTGCCCGCAGCAAGCTCATCACGCATATTGACGACCTGGACAGTAGGCACCGGAAACTGATTGGCTCTCGTCTGGATGGTCAGGAGTTCATAGACCCCTTTTTCCGCCCGTGCATAGCTTTCAAGCGACGGCGTAGCACTGCCTAGCACAACCGGACAGTTATGGTAACTGCCGCGCCAGAATGCCACGTCACGTGCATGATACCTCGGATAATCTTCCTGCTTATAGCTTGCCTCATGCTCTTCATCAATAATGATGATGCCTAAATTTTCAAACGGTGCAAAGACACTGGAGCGTGCGCCGACAGACACCCGTGCCTGACCGCTTCTGATCTTGCGCCACTCATCATAGCGCTCGCCGATGCTGAGCCCGGAGTGCATGACTGCGACTTCATCGCCGAAGCGGGCTTTAAAACGCTCCACCATCTGCGGTGTCAGCGCAATTTCAGGTACCAGCATGAGGGCGGTCTTATTCTGAGCCAGCACATCCGCAATCGTCTGCAGATAGACTTCCGTCTTCCCGCTTCCAGTTATACCGTGCAGCAGGAAGACGCGATGTTCTTCGTCATCGATGGATTGTCTGATGCGGTTATAGGCGGCCTGCTGCTCAGTCAGAAGCACCTTTTTGGCGTCCGGATGGACCGTGCGGTGAGCAAACGGGTCACGTGCAGCTTCTATCTCTATCTTTCTGATGAGCCCCTTCTTCTCAAGACCTGATACTACAGCAGCTGAGAAGTCACGCGCCTTCAATTCCTTCAGAGTCAGTCTGCCTTCATCTGCAAGTGCCAGAAGGCAGTCCTTCTGCTTGTCGCTGCGCAAGGTCGCGAGTGCCTGCTCCACATTGATATCACACAGTTCAACCGCTTTAAGTGTCTTGACCCGCTGCTGCTGATTGACCTCTACATCTTCAGTAATGACACCCGATTCAACATAAGGTTTCAGCTTGAGGATGTCATCCGCAGACAGCGAGCTGATACGGACCTGCTGTTTTCTGAACAGGGTGTAGAGTTCATCACTGATTTCCTCCGGTTCCTCCAGACGATAGACTTTGTGATACTTGCCTTTCACTGCACGCGGCAGCATGATGTCCAGTACGGCGATCCTTTTTGCGATATGCGTCGTCTGCATCCATTCACTTAAGGCAATAAGTTCCTTGTTCAGCTCCGGTGTCATATCCTGTATATGCAGAATAGATTTAAGCTCTTTTTCATGCGACTCATCCACCAGCTCGATGATATAGCCCTGTATCTTTCTCGGTCCGAACGGAACGACTACCCGCATGCCGATCTGCACAACAGACTTCAGCTGCTCGGGCACCTCATAGTCAAACAGCTTGTCGACTCGTTTCGCATTGACATCGACGACAATTCTAGCGTACATGAATATCCTGCTTAATAGCTGTCAGTATTTCATGGGCGAGCTCCCGTTTCGGCATTTTCCCGATTTTACGGCTCATGCCGTTTCTGAAGAACATCTCCACCGCGTTCTGGTCTGATTTGAAGCCGATGGACGAGTCACCGACATTATTGGCGATGATGACATCTGCATTTTTCTTGGCAAGTTTACCGCGCGCGTACATCTCCACCTGCTCTGTTTCTGCGGCGAATCCTGCCAGATACTGAGTCGTCTTATGTTCGCCTAAATATTTCAGAATATCCTGTGTACGTTGCAGGGTCAGCGTCAGATCCTCATCTTTTTTCTTTATCTTGCCGTGCTGTCTTTCGGTCGTATAATCTGCGACTGCTGCTGCCTTGATAATGATATCCTGGTCCATGCGCTTCGTCACCGCGTCAAACATCTCAGCTGCACTTTCCACCTGTATGAAACGGACATTGTTCGGTACCTCCAGCTGAACAGGGCCACTGACGAGTGTGACATCCGCACCGCGCAGCTGTGCCGCTTCAGCAATTGCATAGCCCATGCGGCCGCTTGAATTGTTCGTCAAATATCGAACAGCGTCAATCCGTTCAATCGTCGGACCCGCTGTCACCAGTATCTTCTTCCCTTTTAAGTCATTCTGGTACTGCTTTGCGACTTGAAACGCCTCGACCGCCCTGATGATATCGAGCGGCTCAGACATACGTCCTTTCGCGATATAACCGCATGCCAGGAATCCGCTGCCTGGATCGATAAAATGGTATCCCATCGCACTTAATTTCCGGATGTTCTCCTGAACAGCCGGGTGGCTGTACATATTGCTGTTCATCGCCGGTGCGATGAATGTCGGCTTGGTCGATGCAATCAGCGTAGTCGTCACCATATTGTCTGCGATGCCATGTGCCAGTTTACCGATAGTAGAAGCGGTCGCCGGTGCGATGATGTTGACATCCGCCCAGTCTGCCAGATCGATATGTTTGATGACGTCCGGCTCTGTCTCGTCAAAGATATCGCTATGGACTTCGTGACGGCTAAGTGCCTGAAACGGCAGAGGTGTGATAAATTCTCTCGCAGACGGTGTCATCATGACTTTCACTTCATGGTTACGCTGTACGAGTTTACTGGTCAGGTCAATCGCCTTATAAGCGGCGATGCCCCCTGTTACACTTAATAAGATCTTCATGACGGCCTCCTCATTGATAGTACTACTATTATACATGAATCTTCTGCAAACAAAAAAGCCGGCGATCGCCGACTTATTCTTCTACATGGATACGACCGGCAGCTACTTCTTCCAGAGCCTGTCCGACCGGTTTATATGAAACGTATCGTTCCAGTAAGTTTGAATCAGGATTGTCCTGAAGTTCACGTGCACGTTTTGCCGCGAGTGTCACGACCAGGTACTTTGAATTTACATTTTCTTTGATTTTATCTAATGGTGGATATAACATTATTTTTTTACCTCCAGTAACATTTTTCTGAAACGTGCTTCTATACGTTCTCTTTTTAAGTGTTCCGCTTCAACGATGGTCTGAATCTGTGATTTCGCCTGCTCAATTTCATCGTTGACCACGACATAGTCATAAAGATTCATCATCTCAACTTCTTTACGCGCTTCTGAGATGCGGTAGGCAATCACATCCTTGGACTCCGTGCCGCGGCCGATCAGTCTTTCTTCAAGGTGAGCAAGTGATGGCGGCGCGAGGAAGATAAAGAGTGCCTCAGGGAACTTCTTGCGCACTTGTTTCGCACCTTCCACTTCGATCTCAAGGAAAACATCTTTGCCCGCATCCATTGTATCACGGACATACTGCACAGGTGTGCCGTAGTAGTTACCGACATATTCAGCGTACTCGATGAATGCATCAGCCTCAATCAACGCTTCAAATTCTTCTCGTTTTTTAAAGAAGTAATCACGGCCGTCTTCTTCCCCCGGTCGCATATTCCGTGTTGTCATAGATATAGAATACTCGAAATCCGTGTCCGGGTCATCAAATATTGCTTTCCTGACAGTGCCCTTTCCTACGCCGGAAGGACCCGATAGAACAATTAATAAACCTTTTTCGTTTTCCATCTTTACGACCTTTCTACAATTAAATGATTATTAATAAGAGTAACATATATTTTTTGAAAAATACATGCTTCATTTTATATTCTTAGCTTCGAGTGTTAAACTAAATAAATATCATATAGAGGTGAAATAAATGGCATTTGATGGATTATTTACGGGCAAGATGCTCGAAGAGTTACATTTCCTCGTCTCAGGACGTATTAATAAAATAACGCAGCCGGACAACCAGACCATTATTCTGACTGTCCGTGCGAACCGTAAAAATCAGCAGCTGCTGATTTCAGCGCATCCGAATTTTGCACGACTGCACTTGACGGATAATAAGGCGCCGAATCCTTTTGAACCGCCGATGTTTCTGCGCGTACTTCGTAAACATCTGGAAGGCGGTATTATCAAAGGCTTCCGCCAAAAAGGGAATGACCGCATTGTCTTCATCGATATTGACAATACCGATGAGATCGGTGATCCCGTCAAACGCCGTCTTGTCATCGAACTGATGGGCAAGCACAGCAATGTGATATTAACGGATGACGCGGGTAAGATCTTAGAAAGCATGAAGCATCTGACGCCGAATACCAATGCCGCGCGGACGATCATGCCCGGCTTCAAGTACGAGGAGCCACCGACAGCAACTAAACACAACCCTTATAGGCTGGAACGGGTCTCTGATTTTCTTGATACGGCTCCTGTCCGCCGCCAGCTCCTGAACGTTATCGAGGGATTCAGTCCGCTCGCCATAGATGAACTGCTCGCACTGGACGATGACGTCGATACTGCCTTCAGGAAGTTTATGGCCAAGTCAGAAAAGGTACAGCCTGTCTACTATAACCGGGCGCCCAAGGAATTCTTCTACTTCATGCCGCTTGAGACCCTGGGTACACCTGATCAGACCTTTGAGACGTTATCAGAGTTACTCGACTACTATTTCAACGAACGCGGTGAACGTGAACGCATCAAGTCCCGCAGCATCGATCTCAGCCGCCACATCACACAGCTGCTGCACAAGGACAGAAAAAAACTGGAGAAGCTCGTCAATGAACTGGAAGAAACCCGAACAATGGAGGATGTCCAGCTCTTCGGCGAACTAATCACCGCCAATATGTATCAGCTGAAAAACGGCATGTCTGAATTTGAGGCATTCAACTATTATACAAATGAGAACATCACGATTCCTCTGAATCCGCGCAAGTCACCTGCAGAAAATGCGCAATACTACTATAAGCAGTACAACAAGCTGAAAACACGTAAAGTTCATGCAGCGAGTCAGATCAAAGAGACAGAAGAAGAGATCGCTTATCTTGAGAACCTTGAAGGACAGCTCTCCTACATCACCTATGAAGATATCGAGGGGATGCGTGCAGAACTGATGGAACAGGGCCTGCTCAGAAAGCGCCAAAAACAGAAAATGAAAGGCAAGGACAAAGTCGTCCTGGAAAAATATCAGTCATCTGAAGGGACCGAGATATTAGTAGGAAAAAATAATCTGCAGAATGATTATCTGACCCACAAAGTCGCACGTAAGGATTATACATGGTTCCATACGAAGGATATACCTGGTTCCCATGTCGTCATCATGAAAAAAGACCCGAGTGACAGTGACCTGATGGATGCAGCTATGCTTGCCGCTTACTATTCAAAAGCCGGTCAATCGGCCAGTGTCCCTGTAGACTATACATTAATCAGACATGTGCATAAGCCAAGTGGTGCAAAGCCCGGATTCGTGACATATACGGATCAGTCAACCATATACGTCGACCCTGAAAAACAGATTGTCGATCAGATGAGAGTCAAATAAGACAAGACCGTGCATGGGCTGCACGGTCTTGTCTTTTTAACATGGCAGTTATGAGCGATAAATCCCGTTTGTCGCTCATAACTCAGCTTTCCGGCACTTCTCATGGCAGTTATGAGCGATAAATCCACTTTGTTGCTCATAACCCAGCTTTCCGGCACTGCTCATGGCAGTTATGAGCGATAAATCCACTTTGTCGCTCATAACTCGGCTTTCCGGCACTCCTCATAGTGGTTATGAGCGATAAATCCACTTTGTCGCTCATAACCCAGCTTTCCGGCACTGCTCATCACTCAGTCATCTTGCGGTCAGCCATTGTCTCTGCTTGCCGGCAGCGTCCTGATAAACGCAAAGAGAACAAAGGTCTGAAGAATGACCATAATCATCAGGCCTATTCTGATATACAGATGCTCTATCATCCAGATTGAAAAGCCGACAACGATGTAGAGACTCAGTAGCATCTTCAGCTTCTGTCTGAAAGTGAAACCTTTATTCCTCTGAAACTCCAGCACATAAGCGCGGTAGACTTTTGTTGAGATCAGCCAGTCATGAAAACGGTCTGAACTTCTGGCAAAACAGATGGCAGCGAGAAGCAGGAACGGGGTCGTCGGCAAGAGTGGCAGAATGACACCTATCAGACCGAGCAGGGTCGACACGATTCCCATTGAGATTAAAACTATTCGCATATCTGCCTCCTTATCAAAAAAAGACAGCCGGCAGACTGTCTTCCACTTAATTAAATCAATTTCCAGATATCTGTTGCGTATTCATTTATCGTCCGGTCACTTGAGAATTTGCCTGATTGTGCAATATTCACGAGACTCATCTTATTCCACGTCTGACTGTCTTCATACAGTGTCACCGCTTTGATATGCGTCTCTAGGTATGAAGTGAAATCCTTCAGGATAAAGTACGGATCGTTATTCTTTAAGATACGGTAGTAGATATCGCTGAATGTCTCACCTTTCGCGTATCGGCCGTCTTTTAAGCCGTCCAAGATAGACTTCAGACGATCGTCTGTCCGGTAGAGATCGTTCGCCTGGTAGCCGCCTTCTTTCTGATAGCGAATGACTTCCTCACTCGACAGACCGAAGATCAGAATGTTCTCCTTACCTACCAGCTCCGCGATTTCTACGTTAGCCCCGTCCATCGTTCCTAAAGTAACCGCACCGTTCATCATCATCTTCATGTTGCCGGTACCTGAAGCTTCCATAGAGGCTGTCGAAATCTGTTCAGAAATCTCAGCAGCTGGCATGATGTATTCTGCTAATGTGACGTTATAGTTCTCAAGGAAGACCACTTTAATACGACCTGCTACATCTTTGTCCTCGTTGACTAAGTTGCCCACCAGATGAATCAGACGAATAATTTCTTTCGCCAGATGGTAGCTTGGCGCTGCCTTTGCCCCGAAAATGAAGGTCTGTGGCACCATTTTCAGCTTAGGATTCCGTTTGATTTCATTGTACAGATGAATCACATGGAAAATATTAAGCAGCTGACGCTTATACTCATGCAGACGTTTGACCTGAACATCAAATATAGAATGTTCATTCACTTCTATACCTGTCTTCTTGTAGATGACATCCTGCAGGACTTTCTTATTCTGCAGTTTTACTTCCGCTAACCGCTCGAGGAAATCCTGATCATTCTGGTAGCGAAGCAGCTGATTCAGTTCTACCGGCGACTTGATCCAGTGGTCCCCGATGGCATCCGTAATCAGCTCAGTGAGACCCGGGTTAGCGCCCATCAGCCAGCGACGGTGCGTGATACCATTGGTCTTATTATTGAATTTCTCCGGCGTTAAGCGGTAGAAATCATGGAACGTATAGTTTTTGATGATATCAGAATGCAGTGCTGCGACACCATTGACGCTATAGCTGCCGACAATCGCAAGCTTGCTCATATGAATGACGTCATTGCTGATGACTGCGAGCTCACTGATGCGGTCACGCTGCTCCTCGTGATGCAGATAGACCTCCTGACAGAAGCGTTCATTGATCTCGTGAATAATCATGTAAATCCTCGGACTGACACGTTTGACCATGTCAACTGGCCATTTCTCAAGTGCCTCCTGCATGATGGTATGATTGGTGTAAGCAAATGTGTGAGTGGTGATGGTCCACGCCTCGTCCCAGCTTAATCCTTCCTCATCCATCAGAATACGCATCAATTCAGGAATCCCGAAAGTCGGATGGGTATCGTTGATCTGAATCACATTCTTCTCATGGAAGTGTTCAATCGGCATGTCATATTGTGTTTTGAAACGGCGAATTAAGGTCTGAATAGTAGAAGAAACCAGGAAATACTGTTGTTTCAGTCGCAGGAAACGCCCTTCTTCTGTCGAATCATCCGGATAAAGGAAGCCGGAGATCTTCTCTACGCTCTGCATATACTCGAGTTGATTCTTATACTGCTCAGGGCTGATGGCATTCTCAGGTACTTCAGCACTCCATAATCTGAGAGTATTCACCACATCATTCTCATAGCCGACAATCCCGACATCATAAGGGACAGCCAATACGACTTCCTGATCGCGGTAATGGAAAATATACTGATCATCTTCCACCGTAAAATCAACTTCCCCGCCAAACTTAACTTCAATCGCCTCATCGGTCTTCCGTGTCTCCCACGGATAGACTTCTCGGAGCCAGTTATCCGGCAATTCGATCTGACTGCCTGACACGATACGCTGTTCAAACAGACCATAGCGGTAGCGGATGCCAAAGCCATGACCCGCGTATCCTAAACTCGCAATGGAATCAAGAAAACATGCAGCCAGGCGGCCAAGACCGCCGTTGCCGAGACCAGCATCCTGCTCCTCTCCGTAGACCTCTCTCGGCTGACGCCCTAAATCCATCAATACTTCATCACAGACTTTCTTGAAGCCTGTATTGATGAGGTTGCTTTCAATTAAGCGGCCGATCAGAAATTCCATTGATAAATAGGAGACCTGACGTTTCTTGTCATGGATATAGCGCTGCTTAGTGTCAATGCTCGCCTCATTGATAGCATCCTTGATGATAGAGGCAATCGCATAGAATAGATCTTTATCTGTCGTCTCTTCCAGTGTCTTCGTTCTTTTATCTCTAACCTTCTTGTCCAGCAGCTCACGAAATTCCTCTTTAGTAAATGTCTTCACTTTTATTCTCCTTAGTAGATGTCAAGATATTGGTGTGCAGATTGAGACCAGCTATGGTTGACCTTCGTAATATTAGTGAATATCTTCTTGTAAAGTTCTGTGTCGTGATAGATAGTCAGAGAGTAGTTCAGACGGTCCAGCAGCTCATGGGCATTATAATTGGCAAACGTCAGACCGGTGCCCGTACCCGTATAGATGTTGAAAGGCAGCACGGTATCTTTGAGGCCCCCTGTCTCACGGACAATCGGGATTGCTTTATACTGGAGCGCGATCAGCTGTGACAGCCCGCACGGCTCAAAGAGTGATGGCATGATGAAGAAGTCACTTGCCGCATAGATCCGGCGCGATAAGGCTTCGCTAAAACCGATGTAAGTATAGACTTTATCCGGATACTTAGCCGCTAAATAGTTAAAGTAGGACTCGAACTCGTACAGCCCGTTACCTAGTATCACCACCTGCACATCCTGCTGGATGAATTCCTCCAAAATATGCGTGATCAAATGCAGGCCTTTCTGTTCCACCATCCGCGTGATGATCGCATACATCGGCACCTCTTTAACGGGCAGGCCAAACTCTTTTTGCAGACGTTTCTTATTCTGGCGTTTCTTGATGATAGATGTTTTAAACGGGACATCTATATTTGAGTCTTTCATGGAATTATAATCGTCAATATCCAGCCCATTGATGATACCCAGAAGATCGCCGCTGCGCATATTGAGCATCGGTTCTAATCCTTCACCGTAATGAGCGGTCTTGATCTCTTCAGCGTAAGTCGGAGAGACTGTCGTCACTTTGTCAGCATGGAAGATGCCTGCCTTCATTAAATTCAGCATGCCGCCCCATTCGAACCCTGAGAAATGACTGATATCCAGGTTGAACAGGTCACCGAATGCTGCATGCTCCATCCAGCCTTGATAGAGAATATTATGAATGGTGAAGATGGTCCGGATGCCGGGCACCGGCTGCTTGATTTTAGCTATTGCGACCGCTGCACCCGCCTGCCAGTCATGACCATGGAGCACATCCGGTTTAAAGTCGCCCCGGTAGATAAACTCGATAACCGCATTCGAGAAGTAGACGAATCGTTCGCCGTCATCTTCATAGCCATACAGATTGTCACGCTTGAAATACTGCTCATTGTCGATGAAGTAATAGTGGACCCCTTCATAGATCATCTCGTAAATACCTGTATATTGTCTTCGCCAGCCTACTTCCGTCTCAAATATCATCACTTCAGTCAGTAGTGCACGGTATTCAGATTTCAAGGAGGAGTATAACGGCAGAATGACACGGACTTCACAGTCATCCGTGTCATTTAAATATTGCGGGAGACTGCCGATCACGTCAGCAAGTCCACCCGATTTAAAAAATGGCGTACATTCAGAAGCTACAAACAATACTTTTTTCATTTTTATACCTCTTCTATATTGTTTGACGTTTTGCCACAACAAACGGTTTATCATTCGAGCCTGCTAAGCGTTGGCCATCATTGATTGTGACGTCTTTATCCAGTATAACATTCTCAAGCACGACATTTTCACCGATTTTACTGTTCGTCATGATAATGGAGTTCTTGATGACAGCTCCTTTACCCACAGTAGCGCCGCGGTACAGAATGCTGTTCTCAATCGTGCCGTCTATCACACAGCCATTCGCTACGATAGAGTTCTTCACTGTACAGTCTTCTTTATATTTAGTTGGCGGCTGGTTGGAGATCTTAGTACGGACACGGCACTCCTGCATAAATATATCTTTGTAGATCACCGGATTCAGGATAGCCAGGTTGCTATGATAGAACGTCTTAAGTGAACTGATGTAGAACGAACGTGTATCGATATCATAGACTCTCACGTCCAGTTCACCTAACCGCTCCTGAATACCTTGAATAAAGAAGTTATCTTTATAATTCCCGATACAGAAATTCAGGATATCCATTAACTTCTCTTTCTTAATGATGTAGACACCCGTAAAAAGATGTGGATTACTTTGGTCATGATTCAGGAAAGTCACTCTGCCATTCTCTTCATTGATACGCTGCACCGGACTATGCATCTCCTGCAGCTCGTTTTCGACCTCACCGATCAATGTGATATCAGCATCAGTCTCCACATGATATTTGAAAGCGTCTTTATAGTTGACGTTCGCTATAAACTGGGAGCCGGAAATGATGACATCTGTTGCCTTAGAACGGCTGAAGAAATCGCGATTGTTATGGAAGTGTCTTAAATCCCCGCGAGAAATATCAGTCGGGTCATGCCAGTCTGGCGGCAGCACGAAAAGACGTGACTGTTTGTCGTTCAGTCCGAAGTTTTCTCCGTTTTCCAGATGGTCAAGCAGTGAGCGGTACTTCTGGTTGACAAACAATGCCAGTTCATCCACCCCGGAGTTCACCATATTGGAGATACTGAAGTCAATAAGGCGGTACCGACCAGCGAAAGGCACACTCGCACCGTTACGGAAGTAAGTCAGCTCCTCCAGAAAGTCATGTTCATTTTCCAAGTTAATTAAGCCCATTAAAGAACGCATCATTATTTACCTCCATTGATAAAGTCATCGATATTGTCAGGACCGACTACAATCGGTTCCGCTTCATTTGAACCGTCAATTGTGACGCCATCCGGAATCTTCAGGTCATGCATGATGATCGCTTTCTTGATGACGCAGTTTTCACCGACTTCAGTTCTCGGCTGAATAATAGCATCCTGAATCAGGCTCCCTTGTCCGATGGCAACTTCACTGAACAGTACAGAATGATTCACTTTACCGAAAATAAATGAACCCGGACAGATAAGTGAGTCCTTCAGCTCTGCTTCCGCACCGATATATTGAGGAGGCAGGTTCAGTTCGTGTGAATAGGTCGGCCACGTCTTACTGTTCAATAGCTGTGCGAGATCCTCTTCCAGTAAGTCCATGTTCGCTTCCCAGTACGACTGGATCGTCCCTACGTCCTTCCAGTAGCCATCAAATCGATAAGCGTAGAGCTGTTTGCCATTGTCGAGCATTTTAGGGATGATGTCATTACCAAAGTCATGCTCTGAATTCGGATTCTTTTCGTCTTCCACTAAGTACTCCCGAAGCAGTTTCCAGTTGAAGATATAAATCCCCATTGATGCAAGGTTGTTCTTTGGTACTGCCGGTTTTTCATCGAATTCATAGATTTTGTAGTCCTCTTCTGTATTCAGGATCCCGAAACGTGAGGCTTCTTCCAGTGGAACTTCAATAACTGAGATGGTAGCATCTGCATGCTTTTCCTTATGGAAGTCGAGCATGCGCTGATAATCCATCTGATAGATATGGTCACCTGACAGGATCAGCAGATATTCCGGATCATATTGGTCAATGAAGTGAATGTTCTTCGTGATGGCATCCGCTGTCCCTTCAAACCATGAGGCACCTTCCTGGTTGGCGAAGGGCGCCAGCACTGAAATCCCGCCTTCTTGACGGTCAAGGCCCCAAGGCTTACCCATGCCGATATGACGATTGAGAAGTAGCGGTGCATACTGAACCAGTACACCTACTGTCGAAATTTCTGAATTGGAAAGATTGCTCAGTGTAAAATCAATAATTCTGTACTTACCTCCGAAAGGCACAGCGGGTTTAGCGATATTCTTAGTCAGCTGTCCCAGTCGTGTGCCTTTCCCTCCTGCTAATAACATGCCTACTACTTCTGTACTCATCTGGATTCCCCCATTTTTTTGATTTGCGCCGTCTGCTGGTAAACTGATAGACCAAACGGTGGCAATTTCGTTCTGATAATATATTTATACCCTTGTTTCTCGCTCTTAACTGCAAAAAGCTCATCTGATACCAACTGATTGCTGCCACCGAATTCCTCTGCATCAGAGCTGAATATTTCTTTGTATCCTGCATCTTCAGGCACACCAATTTCAAAATCATAGTACACCTGTCCAGTCATATTGATGGCAATGATCAGTTCTTCGTCCTTACTCCGACGGATATAAGTAATGACAGACTGTTGACTGTTATCCGGGTCTATCCATTGATAGCCCTCCGGCTCAAAATCAGCGGCGAATAACGCCGGATGACTGAGATAGAAATGATTAAGGGCGCGGACATATTTCTGCATGCCATGATGATAAGGATATTTAAGAATAAACCAGTCAATCTGCTCTTTATCTTTCCACTCAGAATAGAGACCGAGCTCGCTCCCCATGAATAACAGCTTCTTACCCGGCTGCGTCATCTGATAGCCGTATAATGCGCGTAAATTGGCAAACTTCTGCCACTGGTCACCAGGCATTTTATCAAGCATCGATAATTTGCCATGGACGACTTCATCATGTGAAAACGGCAGAATATAGTTTTCGTTATAGCGATACATCATCGGGAAGGTCAGGTTCTGATGATGGTAGCGACGGGCTTCCTGCGGCAGTTCGAAATAATCAAGTGTGTCATGCATGAAGCCCAGATCCCATTTATAATTGAAGCCGAGTCCGCCTCTGTCGACTGGCGCTGTAATCATCGGCATATCAGAAGAATCTTCTGCCATCATAAGGGCATGCGGATGGTATTTAAAAACGACCGTGTTTAATTTCTGGATAAAAGCGACGCCTTCTTTATGAATACTGGTGCCATCTTCGTTATAGATTTTTGAGTCCGGCGTATGATTTTCAAAATTCAGGTCCGTCATACTGTGTACAGCGTCCACACGCAAGCCGTCCAGATGGAATTCTGTCAGCCAGTAGTTGGCATTGGAGATCAGGAAGCTCTGAATCTCCGGACGGCCATAATCAAACGTCAGCGTGCCCCAACCTTTTTTGTCGGCCCTTTTAGTATCCTGATGTTCATATAGCGGCCGGCCGTCAAACTGTCTGAGACCATGGTCGTCCTTGCAGAAATGCGCGGGTACCCAGTCCATGATGACACCGATGCCTGCCTGATGAAAGGTGTCAACTAAATACTTGAAGTCATCCGGTGTACCGTACCGTGAGGTCGGTGCGTAATAACCGGTCACCTGATAGCCCCATGATAGATCAAATGGATGCTCTGTCACCGGTAATATCTCGACGTGACTATAGCCCATCTCCTTGATGTATGGGACCATCTCCGCTGCCATCTCTCTATAGGTATAATAGGTCTTGTCTGTATAGTCATCTACACTGAGGTCGCCCTGCTCCACTTCATGTTTGCGCCAAGTGCCTAAATGCACCTCATATATATTAATAGGTGATTTAAAATGATCACTGCTCTCACGTCTTGCTATCCACTCGGCATCCTGCCACTGATAAGTAGAAGGGGCTTCGACGATGGAAGCGGTACGGGGTCTTCTTTGCGCATATCTTGCATAAGGATCCGCTTTTAGCAGCCGGCCTTTATCCGTATCAATGACATACTTATATGTGGTCCCCGGGGCTACCTTGAACGCCGCGCGCCACAATCCTGCCTCCGTCACCCGGGTGAGCGGGTAGTCAGCGCCGGTCCAGCTGTTCGCATCAAGCCCTAAGCTGACCTGGCGTGCGTGAGGCGCCCAGACTGTAAAGGTGGTCATTGCGCTTGCCTGGTCATAATGGGCACCCAGGAACTGATAGGATTCATAGTGCGTCCCTTGATGAAAAAGATATTGATCTAAGTCTGAAATAGGTTGCAACTTTATCATTTCCCCTCTGTCACTTTACTTCCATTATAGTCCATACCCTCTTTTAACAGCAAAATAAATGCGAAATTCTTTAATTAATTATGAATGTTACAAAAATTAAGACAATATCGTCTTTTTGACAGCATATCAGGAGAAAAAAACAGCTGAAATCCTTATAATGAAACTATTCCTAGCAGGAGGTTGTTAAATTTATGCGTGGTTATATCGACACTTTGACGACGATCTCTTTAAAATACGCGGACCCTGTCGAAGGACCCGCCTATCTGAGAAGTGATGTCGAGCTGTTACCCCTGGAAATCAAAACCGTCACCGCTGAGCACTATTTATTCACGGCAGCAAGTCCTATTGCACTCAACCGCACATGGTGGCTCGAGTTTTTAGACGTCCGCCTGCCGGTTGTCTCAGGTCAAGTCGTCCGAACGGCTGAATTTGACCAGCTTTATGCACGCCCGGATGATTACGGCGCCCTTTACACAAGTCAACATACGACCTTCAAGGTCTGGTCCCCTGTCGCCAGCAAGATGACACTATTCGTCAACCATGAACCCTATGCGATGAACTATGAGGGTGGCATCTGGTCCCTGACACTGACAGGCGATTACCTCGGTGCCGTTTATTTCTACGGCGTTGAAGTGAATCACGAATATCATGAAGTCGTCGATCCATACGCCAAAGGGCTGACGGTCAATTCCACTGCCGGCGTCGTCGTAGATCCGAACGCCGCACCGCCTGGATTCTCTCTTCATGCAAGACCTATTCTGCCTCCTGCAGATAGTATTATCTACGAAGTGCATGTGCGCGACTTCTCGATGCATCCGAACAGCGGCATCCCTGACGATCTAAAGGGGAAATTTGAGGCCATGACGCTGTCCGGAGCCACGACGAAACACGGCTATACGACCGGCTTTGATTATGTGAAATCACTCGGCATCACCCATATCGAACTGCTGCCTATCAATGATTTCGCCAAAGTGGATGACGTCCATTTTACGACGAGCTATAACTGGGGCTATGATCCGATGTATTTTCAGACACCTGATGGCAGCTTTTCTGTTGATCCTGCAGATCCGGTCAGAAGAATAATTGAACTGAAGTCTCTTGTTCAGCATTATCACGCAGCGCAGATGGGCGTCATCCTGGATGTTGTCTTTAATCATGTCTTCCATCAGCCTTCTTCTTCTTTTGAACGTCTTGTTCCGGGCTATTATTTCCGCTATTATCCTGACTTAACGCTCAGTAACGGGACGGGAGTCGGCAATGACTTCGCGAGCGAACGACAGATGGCCCGCCAGTTTATTCTCGACACATTGGTCTATTATGCGGAAAATTTTCAGGTGGATGGTTTCCGCTTTGATCTTATGGGCGTGATTGATGTCAAGACGATGCAGCAAGTTGAGGACCAGCTGACGGCCATCAATCCGAATATGCTCATTCTCGGAGAAGGCTGGCATCTCAATACCGCCCTCCCTGATGATCAGAAGACCACACATGACCAGGCCTACCTCGTGCCGCGCATTCATTTTTTCAACGATTACTTCAGGGACACATTAAAGGGGAATAACTTTGATATCGCTGACACCGGTTATATCAATGGTGGCGGACGTTTCAGGGAACGGGTTTTTAAACTCTTTCAAGGGGACTACGGGCTGCCGGTCGGTCAGACCATCAACTATACAGAGGTACATGATAATCATACATTGTTTGACCGCCTAAGCTATCCATCAAGACAGCATGCCGACAATGTGCTGAAACTCCATCAGATGACCACTATTTTCACCATTCTCAGCCAGGGGATTCCATTTATCCATGCCGGTCAGGAATTTTACAGAACGAAGTACGGGCATGGCAACACCTATAATTTAAGCGATTTCATCAATCGCATTGATTGGAACCGCCGCATGAAATACAATGAAGATATCGACATCATCAGAAAAGCCATTCATCTGAAGAAAACCTATGAAGTCTTTCATCTTCAGGATGCCTTATCGATTCAGACACGTATTATCGAAGTCAAGGCACCAGACCCTGTGCTCGGCATTCTTCTCTTTGACAAGGATGATGAGTTTATTCTTTTCTTCAATCCTACTGCCCTCAATCATACGATTGAACTGCCGAGACTAGGGGTATTTAATATAGAACTCAGTAATGCACATTCAACAGGTGAAGTCGCCGGATCGATCGCGTTAAAGCCTTTTGAATGTCTGGTACTTAGAAAAACATTAGACTAAGGAGCGTTCATTATGCCAACAAGACAGCAATGGGAAGAAAAATTATCACAAAGTTTAATCTCTGACTCTCAGTTCAACGTACTCTCTTCTGAACAGCAGGCTGAAGGGTTTGAAGGTGCACTTGCATTTGGTACAGCTGGGATCAGAGGGAAACTGGGTCTCGGGCCTAATCGTCTGAACCGTTTCACTGTGCAGAAAGTGGCACTCGGACTCAGTCAGTATCTCAACGAAATCTCCCAGGCCCCTACTGTCGTTATCGCTTACGATACACGTCACCTCTCACCGGAATTTTGTGATGAGATAGCTATCGTACTCGCTTCAAATGGGATTAAAGCTTATATCTATGACCGTTATCATACAACACCGGAACTCTCTTATTCTGTCCGCCATCTTCAGACAGATGCAGGTGTGATGATCACAGCAAGTCATAACCCGCCGGAATATAACGGTATCAAGATTTACGGACCAGACGGCGGTCAGCTTGCGCTTGAAGGTTCGCAGAAAGTCAGCCATTATATCAGCCAGATAGCAGATGAACTGAATATCGCAGTGAAAAGTAAAGAAGAGCTGCAAGAAGCGGGCCTGATTGTGTCTGTTCCCGAGGCAGTCGTCACGGATTACAAACAGGAGGTCATCCAGTTAATCGGTGACATGCCGAAGTCCGACCTGAAAGTGATCTTCTCAAGCCTGCATGGCACAAGTGTACCGATTGTACCTGAAATTCTTGATGCGGTCGGTTTTAAGAACTATGAGCTGGTTGAAGCGCAATGTCAGCCTGACGCTGATTTCACCAGTGTAAAATCGGCGAATCCTGAAGACCATGATGCATTCGATATGGCAGTCGAACTCGGCAGAGCAACAAAGGCCGATCTGCTGATTGCAACGGATCCAGATGCTGACCGTATGGGGGTCGTAGCGCTGCATAACGGCGACTACCATTACTTCAACGGCAATCAGCTCGGCAGTCTGCTTCTTGACTACCGCATCGGCCAGACAGAAGGGATGGCGGACCGGGCTGCCGTTAAATCGATTGTGACCAGTGAGCTCGGAAAAGTCATCGCAGAGCGCAACGGCGTCAGAATGTTTGATGTCCTGACCGGTTTCAAGTTCATCGCAGAAAAAATCGCGGAATTTGAAGCGCAGAACAGCTACCACTACATCTTCGGATACGAGGAAAGTTACGGTTATATGGCCAGTCCGTTCGTGCGTGACAAGGACGCAGTCCAGATTGTGCCGTTAATCATCAAGCTGGCCAGCGAACTGAAAAATGAAGGCAGAACCTTAGTCGATCAGATGAACGACCTCTACCGTGACTATGGTCACTATCAGGAGAAGCTCTTCGCCCATACTCTTGAGGGACAGAGCGGCAAAGAAAAGATCCAGAACATCATGACAGAAGCACGGGACAATGCCCCGAGCGAGATAGCCGGACTAAAAGTCATCGCAACAGAAGATTATCTCAAGCAGGAGCGCGTGGATGCGGACGGTGTGCATACTATTGACCTTCCTCAGGCCGATGTCCTTAAGTTCTTCTTTGAGGACGGCTGGATTGCTTTAAGACCTTCAGGTACTGAGCCCAAAATCAAACTATATGTCTCGCTCATTACTGATGACATTGATACCATTGCAGAAAAAATAAACCAGCTGTTTTTCAGCTGAGCAAAGAAGCACTTGACCATCGGGTCAAGTGCTTTTTAAATGCCGCTGAAGAAATTGAGCCAGCTGATATGGCGTGTGAACATCATATACAGGACGATGAGTACGAGTAGTAACAAGTTCATCTTAAAGATATCCACTTCAAATTTATGGTCGTGATGATAGGAGATGAAGAGTCGCGTCGGAATACTGAGCACCACTAGAAATGTCAGGATTTCTAACGCGTGATTATAAGGCAATGACAACAGCTTAAAGCCGAGCTGGATGAAACCGAAGACACAGACCAATGTGTAATAGCTCAATATATCTACAAAAACCTTATAGATGGTAATATTGGCGTTGATTGAAATCAGCTGAGTGAAGAATGTGAAAATAATGAGTACAAGTGTAAAGACAAGTCCGGATAAGGCATACTGCAGTCCTTCCTGCCAGTCAAACTGCTCACCGACCGCACCGACGAAAAAGAGGATGACAATATAGAGCAGGAGATTCAGCAGGGCCCAGAGGAAATATCTGCCGCTCGTCTGATCATCTGCGACAATCTGGGGTCTGGACAACGTATATTTAAGAAAACTCTGAAATGACTCTATTTTATACTCAAACTCTGCTGCAGGTCTGATCACTAATGCCTTCAGGCTGGATTTCTTGTCCGGCAGCTGATTAAACTGTCTTACCCTTTTCGCGGGCGTGGTGTCCTTAATAAAGGAATTGATGTGATCCCATTTTTTGCTCATATGTCACCTCCAAAAAACGACTCGTTTATTGTAGTATACAACAAACGAGTCGTTTCAGGGTTAAAGATTATCACGGAAATCCACTAACGTCGCGATATCCTCTTCTTTTATTCTTTTTAAATCAGCGGCAACTTTGATCAGTGAATCAAAATCGCTCAATGTATAGTAGGGATAACCCGCTGCTGCCAGGCGCTCCTGCCCCTTGTTAAGCTGATAGCTGAAAATCGCGACAATACCCAGTACTTCCGCGCCGTGTTCTTTAAGTGCATCTGCTGCATCAATTGCAGAACCCCCTGTTGAAATCAGATCTTCGATGACAACCACCTTCTGACCCGGTTTGACAAGTCCTTCAATCTGATTCCCTTTACCATGCTTCTTGCTTGATGAACGGACATAGCTCATCGGCAGCGCCATTTTCTGTGCCACGAATGCCGCATGAGGAATCCCGGCAGTAGCGGTGCCTGCGATGACTTCTACATCAGAGAAATGTTCTTTAATGAGTGTGACGAGTCCTTCAGCTACTTCATCACGCACTTCCGGATAAGACATCGTCAGACGGTTGTCACAGTAGATAGGACTCTTGATACCGGATGCCCATGTGAACGGTTCGTCCGGACTCAGTGACACTGCTTCAATTTCAAGTAAACGTTTTGCAATCTCTTCCTTTAACATCCTTGTTCCCACGCTTTCTTAATAGAATGATATTTCGCAACCGGATCACTCGCCTGTGTGATTGAGCGACCGACCACAATATGGGTCGACCCATTCTGACGGGCAAATTCAGGCGTTGCGATTCTGACTTGATCACCTTGTGCATCTTCCAGCGTCCGAATACCCGGCGTCACTTTCAGGAACGCTTCACCTAACGCATCACGTATTAAAGCACTTTCATTTGCTGAGCAGACGACTCCCGCAAGTCCGGCATCGCGCGTCACGCGTGCATAGTTTACAATACTGTCGTTAATGCTTCCCGGAATACCCTGCTCCTGATTCATCATCTCTTCTGACGTACTTGTCAGCTGAGTGACGGCGATAAGCTGTGCCTGACTGCCGCCTTGCTGCAGGCCGTCCAGTGCCGCTCTCATCATCTTACTGCCACCTGCCGCATGCACGTTGATCATCTGGATATCCAGTCCGGCAAGGCCTCTCATCGCCTGGCCCACCGTGTTCGGGATATCATGCAGCTTCAGGTCGAGGAAGATATCATGCCCGAGGTCACGGACTTCCTTGACAATTGCGGGCCCGTTCTGCAGATAGAGTTCCATACCAATCTTGACAAAAAGCCGTTCATCAAAGGGCTTCAGGAAAGTCAGTACTTCTGTCATATCTTTAAAGTCTAATGCGATAATGGGATCCGTGTTCATTTTTTTACCCCCAGAATATTGAGTGTTCGTCCTTTAAGCTCATGTATATGCTGGACGCCAAGTGTGTCCAGCAGGCTCGGCAGTTCATCAATGATCTCCTGACAGACCGTCGGATTCTGGAAGTTCGCGGTCCCGACAGCCACCGCATCTGCCCCGACAGAAATATAGTCAATCACGTCCTGCGCTGAAGTCACGCCGCCCATTGCGATGATAGGAATATCCAGATGCTGACGGACTTCGTAGACCATGCGCATAGCGACCGGCTTAATAGCCGGACCACTTAAGCCGCCGATCGTATTGGCGATAATCGGTGCGCCTGTTCTGCTGTTCAGCTGCAGACCTACGAGCGTATTGATCATCGTCAAGCCGTCGCAGTGAGGCGCTACAGCCTGAGCCATCTGGACGATGTTTGTGACATTCGGTGATAGTTTGACGTATACCGGAACGCTCGACACTTCTTTTACTCGATGTGTCAGACGTGCAGCTGTCACGGGGTCAGTACCGAACTGAATGCCGCCTTCCTTGACATTCGGACACGAGATGTTCAGTTCAAGCGCATGAACATTCGGGGCCTTTGAGATATGTTCTGCGACATAGACATAATCTTCCTCAGTAGAACCTGCTACATTTGCGATGATCGGTGTCGTGAATTGTTCAAGCCACTTGAGTTCGTGGTCCATAATATGATGGACCCCCGGATTCTGCAGGCCGATCGCATTGATCATACCGCTCGATGTCTCAGCTACACGCGGTGTCGGATTACCGAAGCGCTGCTCTTTGGTCGCCGCTTTGATCATGATAGCCCCTAAGTTATTTAAATCCATGAACCGGGCATATTCCTGACCGAAGGCGAAACAGCCGGATGCCGGCATCACCGGATTCTTTAAGTCGAGGCCAGGCAGTTTTACGTTCAGTCTCATAGTTCCAGTTCTCCTTTCTTAAAGACCGGTCCATCGGTACAGATCTTGACGTAGCCATGTTCATTGTCGGCCTTGCAGACACAGGCATAACATGCCCCGATGCCGCAGCCCATCCGTTCTTCAAGTGATACGTAACCTTCAGTATCCGGCAGTGCCGCCTGAATCGCCTTGATCATGACGATGGGACCACAAGTGTAGAACGTATCATATGTTTGCGGCAGATTGCGTATCACATCTGTTACAAAGCCCTGTGTGCCGTAACTGCCGTCCGCTGTCGCGATATGTGTCTCGCCGAGTGCTTCAAACTTGTCCGCATAGAAGATATCTTCCTGAGAATTGAAGCCCAGCACATGAATCGTTCTGATGCCTCTGCTATTCAGCTGTTTGGAGAGTTCATACAGAGGTGGCACACCAATTCCTCCACCGATCAATAGCGCTGTCTCTTTCGCTGCTGCCACCGGGAAACCGTTGCCGAGAGGTGCTAGAATATCGATTGCGTCACCTGCTTTAGCTTTAGCCAGAGCTTTTGTCCCTTTACCATCTGCACGGTAAAGACAGGTCAGTGTTGCCTTCTCGCGGTCCACCTCACAGATAGAGATCGGTCTTCTGAGCATAAACTCAGAAGAATCTCCGACTCTGATGTGAACAAACTGTCCAGGTGTCTGCATGTTACGCGTGATCTCACCTTGCATCACCAGTTCATAAATATTTCGTGCAATCAGATTGTGACTGACAACCGTCATTTTTTCCTGCATGATATCCTCCTACATCTGATTCATATTAAATGTCATGCTTTCAATGACATCGATTAAGGCACGTGCTGTATCCAAAGATGTCAGACATGGAACACCGTTATCCACTGATTCACGTCTGATCTGGAAACCATCCCGCTCAAACTGCTTCCCTTTTGTCATCGTATTGATGACGAGCTGTACACGACCATCCTTGATGACATCCAGCAAGTTCAGCTCATCACCGATCTTGCTGACTTCAACAACCGGAATACCCGCTTCTGTTAAAGCTTGCGCTGTGCCTTTTGTCGCCATGATGCGGTAACCGACATTATGCAGACGTTTAACAAGTTCAGTCACTTCTGCCTTATCTTTATCTGCGACTGTCACCAGTGCTGTACCATGATCCTTGACCTGCAGTCCGCTGGCAACCAGGCCTTTATAAAGGGCTTTCTCTAATGTGACATCTTTACCCATGACTTCCCCGGTAGATTTCATCTCCGGACCCAGCGTAATATCGACGTTCTTAAGTTTGCTGAAGCTGAAGACCGGCGCTTTAACGAAGACCCCTTCTTTGAAAGGGACGAGACCATTTGAGTAGCCTTTGTCAGTCAGTTTCTCACCTAACACGGCCTTCATTGCCAGGTTCGCCATCGGAACTTCTGTGATCTTACTTAAGAAAGGTACGGTCCGGCTTGAACGCGGGTTCACTTCCAGGACATAGACTTTGTCGTCCGCAATAACGAACTGGATATTGAGCAGACCGATGATTTCTAAGCCGCGCGCCAGACGTTCTGTGTAGTCTGCCAGTGTAGCAATATGTTCCTGTGATAAGCTCTGCGGCGGATAAACAGCGATTGAGTCCCCTGAGTGAACACCCGCCCGTTCAATATGTTCCATAATACCTGGAATGACGACCGTTTCACCGTCACAGATGGCATCAACCTCGATTTCCTTCCCGGTCAGATAACGGTCAATCAGCACCGGATGTTCAGGACTTGCTTTCACTGCCTGCGTCATATAGCTGGTCAGTTCCTGCTCATCGTAGACGATTTCCATGGCGCGGCCACCCAGAACGTATGAAGGGCGAACCAGTACGGGATAACCGATATAGTTAGCGTTGGCTACAGCCTCCTCCACTGAAGTGGCTGTTTTACCGAGCGGCTGCGGGATCCCGATCTCCTGCATCAGCGCTTCAAATTCCTTGCGGTCTTCCGCTCTGTCCAGGTTTTCCAGGGAAGTCCCTAATATCTTAACGCCGTACTTTTCAATCTTATCCGCCAGGTTGATAGCGGTCTGGCCGCCGAACTGGACGACAACCCCTTCCGGCTGCTCAAGATTGATGATGTTCATCACTTCTTCTTCCGTCAGCGGTTCGAAGTACAGTTTATCCGAGATGGAGAAGTCTGTTGATACGGTTTCAGGGTTGTTATTGATGATGATGGCCTCGTAACCGGCCTCACGAATCGCCCATACCGCGTGGACCGTAGCATAGTCAAACTCAACCCCTTGACCGATACGGATCGGACCGGACCCGAGCACAATGACTTTCTTCTTATCAGACACGACTGATTCGTTTTCTGTTTCATAAGTGCCGTAGAAGTAAGGTGTGTTTGACTCAAACTCAGAGGCACAAGTATCGACCATCTTATAGACCGGTAGAATCTGATGCTGTTGTCTTAAGTCATAGACTTCCCGTTCTGACATATTCCAGCGGTGAGCAATCACGCGGTCACTGAAACCATATTTTTTGGCCCAGATCAGGTGATCAATATCTCCCGGATGTTCCTTTAAATCATGTTCAATATCGATGATGTGCTGCATTTTATTCAGGAAGAAGAGATCGATTTTAGTCAACTCATGAATATGTTCAGGTGTCACGCCACGACGCAGTGCTTCACCAATGAAGAACAGACGTTCATCATCCTGCTCCAGAATACGTTGCTCGATGAAATCCAGCTCAAACTCTTCACCATTAGGTAGACCGAGGTGATGCACTCCGTATTCAAGTGAGCGAATCGCTTTCAGTAATGATTCTTCGTATGTGCGCCCGATTGCCATCACTTCGCCTGTCGCTTTCATCTGTGTGCCGAGGACCCGCTCACCTTTCTCAAACTTATCGAACGGGAACCGCGGAATTTTAGAGACGACATAGTCGAGTGCCGGTTCAAATGCTGCATAGCTTGTCCCTGTAACAGGGTTTAACATCTCATCAAGTGACAGACCGACTGCAATCTTCGCAGCAAGTTTAGCAATCGGATAGCCTGTCGCCTTAGAAGCAAGCGCAGAAGAACGTGATACCCGTGGATTGACCTCAATGATGTAATAATTATAGGAATGCGGGTCAAGCGCTAACTGAACGTTACAGCCGCCTTCAATCTCAAGTGCACGGATGATTTTCAGCGAAACGTCACGCAGCATGTGGTATTCTCTGTCTGATAATGTCTGAGACGGTGCCACAACGATTGAGTCCCCTGTATGAATGCCGACCGGATCGATGTTCTCCATGTTACAGACGACGATTGCGTTGTCATTGGAGTCACGCATGACCTCATATTCTATCTCCTTGAACCCTGCGATAGATTTTTCAATCAGACACTGAGTCACCGGTGAGTATTTCAGACCGTTCGTCACGATTTCAATCAGTTCCTGTTCATCATGACAGATACCGCCGCCAGTTCCCCCCATCGTGAATGCAGGGCGTACAATCACCGGATAGCCGATGTCATTCGCAAAATCAACGGCTCCTTGCACATCGTTGACGATATCACTTTCAGGTACCGGTTCGCCGAGTTCATTCATCAGGCTGCGGAATAGGTCGCGGTCTTCTGCCTGTTCGATGGATGACAGTTTCGTGCCGAGCAACGTCACGTTATTCTCTTCCAGGATACCTGCCTCGTGCAGCTGGACCGCCATATTCAGTCCAGTCTGACCACCGAGTGTCGGCAGCAATGCGTCCGGCTGCTCTTTACGGATGATGCGCGCCACAAAATCAAGGGTCAACGGCTCGATATAGACTTTGTCCGCTATCTCGGTATCCGTCATGATGGTCGCCGGGTTAGAGTTGACGAGGATCACGCGATAGCCTTCTTCGCGTAGCGCAAGACAGGCTTGAGTCCCTGCATAGTCGAATTCTGCTGCCTGCCCGATAATAATCGGACCTGAACCGATTACGAGTATAGTCTTAATATCATTACGTTTAGCCATTCATGACACTCCCTTTATTTTCGTTCATCATCTGAATAAAATCATCGAATAAGTAGTTTGGATCGTGTGGCCCTGGACTTGCTTCAGGGTGATATTGCACTGAGAATGCCGGCAGTTCTTTATGGCGCAGACCTTCGACAGTGCCGTCGTTCAGTGCAACGTGTGTGATTACTAGATCTGTATCCTTCACTGTTTCAGGGTCTACTGAGTAGCCATGGTTCTGAGATGTGATCTCAATTTTACCGGTCGCCAGGTTCTTGACCGGATGATTCGCACCGCGGTGACCGAATTTCATCTTGAATGTAGAGGCACCGCATGCAAGGGCAAAGAGCTGATGACCGAGGCAGATGCCGAAGAATGGTATTTTACCGAGAATGCTATTGATCATCTGGATGCCCTCCTGCACGACTTCCGGATTACCTGGTCCGTTAGACAGCATCACGCCGTCCGGACGTAAACGCAGGATCTCTTCTGCTGTTGTATTCCAGGGCATGACTGTGACATCACAGCCGCGTAAATTCAGCTCACGGACAATATTCTCTTTTTTGCCGAAGTCAATCAGCACAACGCGTAAGTCGTTACCTGTTGAGACATAGGCGGTCTTTGTAGAAACTTGCGCAACTTCATCCGTCGGAAATTCAGCTGTTTTTAATCTTTCAATAGTCGCTTCTACATCCGCTTCCTCATTAACAAATGCTGCTTTAAGTACACCGTGCTGGCGGATAATGCGTGTCAGTTTACGTGTATCAACACCATCAATCCCCGGAATATCATAATTTTTCAGTGTCTCATCAAGTGAAGCCATATTACGGAAGTTGCTTGGCAGTTCACACGCCTCACGCACGACCATCCCTTTTAATGAAGGATTCAACGTCTCATAGTCATCACGGTTGATACCGTAATTACCGATTAACGGATAGGTGAAAGTGATGATCTGTCCTGTATAGGAAGGATCAGACAGTGTTTCCTGATAACCTGTCATCGCTGTATTAAAAACGATTTCCCCTTCTGTCTCCTTCTCACTGCCGAAACGATAGCCTTTAAAAATCGTGCCGTCTTCCAGTACTAAAAATCTTTGTTTACGCATGTTGCCCCTCCTGATAAGCGATTTTCCCTTCTGCCAGTGTCAAAGTCACATTACCGAAGACTTTTTCTCCGATAAAGGGTGTGTTTGAACTCTTTGATAAGAAGTCTTCTGCTTTAATCTCATACTCTTCATCTAAATTAATAACAGCAATATCTGCCGGTTCTCCAACTGCGAGCCTACCATAGGGCAGTTTAAAGACATCTGCCGGTTTTGTTGTCAAATATTCAACGAGCTGTGCAAGCGTCCAGTCACCGTCTTTAACAAATCTTGTGTAAAGTAACGGGAAAGCTGTCTCGCTGCCGACAATGCCGAACGGTGCTTTGACCATCGGCTGATTTTTTTCTTCTGCCGCGTGTGGTGCATGGTCTGTCGCGATGAAATCGATTGTGCCGTCTAATAGTGCTTCAATCAATGCTTCCTGATCCTCTTTAGAACGCAGCGGTGGATTCATCTTGAGGATCGCATCATCTTCAGTGATGGCATTCTCGTTCAGCAGCAGATGATGCGGTGTGACTTCAGCTGTTACGTTGATGCCTGCTTTCTTTGCATCGCGAATCGCTCTGATGCTCTCTCTACTTGAAACATGACAGACATGATAGTGGCAGCCTGCTGCTTCAGCGAGCAGAACGTCACGCGCAATCTGGACAGCCTCACATATAGAAGGGATTCCAGGAATCCCGAGCTTCTCTGATACTGTACCTTCATGCATAGCGCCGCCGTAAATCAGTGAGTTATCCTCGCAGTGGGCCACAATCGCCATGTCGAGCTTCGCTGCCTGCTGCATGGCCTCGTACATCACAGAAGCAGTCTGGACACCGACGCCGTCATCAGTGAATGCAAATGCGCCGTGCTCTTTCAGTGCCTTAAAGTCCACCAGCTTCTCGCCCAGCTGACGCTCTGTGATAGAGGCATAGGGCAGCACGCGCACCACTGCATTGTCCTGAATCGTTTTATTCAGTCGGTCTAGGTTTTCCACTGTATCAGGAACCGGACGTGTATTCGGCATCGGGCAGACCGTCGTGAATCCTCCGCGGGCTGCTGCTTTTGTGCCTGTCTCGATCGTCTCCTTGTGCTCACCGCCGGGCTCACGTAAATGGACGTGTACATCGATGAATCCTGCTGACACAAACTGGCCGTTTAAGTCAATGATTTCACTATTATAAACATTTAAGTGTTCGCCGATTTCTGAAATTTTACCGTCCTCTATTCTGATGTCCCTTTCAACAAGCTGGCCGTTCTCTAAAATCTGTCCGCCTCGCAGTAATGTACTCATTCTATTTCTCTCCCTTTTTCAGAATATGACTTAAAATACTCATTCTTGTATAGACGCCATTTTCCATCTGTCTGAAGATCCGTGATTTACTTGCTTCCACTAACTGTGATTCAATCTCCACTCCGCGGTTGACAGGTGCCGGATGCATGACAATTGCCGTATCCTTCATTCTGTTGTAACGCTCACCAGTCAGACCGAACTCATGGTGATAATGGGCTTCCTCAAACGTCTTGCCGCCGTTATGCCGTTCGTGCTGGACACGAAGGAGCATACAGACATCCAGTTCTTCTATCACGTCATCAATCTTGACGTACTCTGCATCAATCGTTTTGTCCTGCCAGTAGTCCGGAGCAGCAAAGCGTACTTTCGCACCGAGTCTTGTCAGTGCCTCCTGATTGCTGCGTGCGACACGTGAGTTCAGGATATCACCGCAGATCAGTACGTTCAGTCCTTCAAAAGTACCGTACTCTTCGTAGATAGTCATCAAGTCCAGCAGACACTGACTCGGATGCTGACCGCTGCCATCCCCACCATTGACGACTGGTATACCGAGATTGACGAGTTCTTTATAGTACTCGTTCTCAGGATGGCGAATAACCAGGACATCGACGCCGATACTTTCCAGTGTCTTTGCTGTATCATAAAGTGTTTCACCTTTTGTGACAGATGAAGTTGACGTCTCAAACGGAATGACATCCAGCCCGAGTTTACGCTCAGCCATCTCAAATGAACATTTAGTTCGGGTCGAGTTCTCAAAGAAAAGATTAGCGGCATAGCCCGCGAAACGTTCGACTTCACCTGCTTTGATACGCTGTGCCTGAGTGATGATTGACATGATTTCTTCATTAGAGAGATGTGCGATTGATAAGAAGTTATCCATTATATCCGCTCCTATTCGTGTACTTTTGCTTCAGGTAAGATCAGGTTCAGCAGGATGCCTGCCAGCGCGGCAAGCGCCATACCTTCAATGTTCAGATGAATGTTCTGTACCGTGAAATCAATGTGTGCTTTACCGATACCGAGTACTAAAATAACAGATGCGATGATCAGATTGCGTTTATCACCGAAATCGACTTTTGACTCAACGAGCATCCGTAAGCCGCTTGCTGCAATGATACCGAAGAGCAGGATGGATACACCGCCCATGACAGGTGTGGGAATGCTGGAGACCAGCGCAGTGAACTTGCCGACGAAGCCCAGAATAAGAGCAAGGACAGCTGCCCCGCCGATGACCCAGATACTGTAGATTCTGGTGATGGCCAGCACGCCGATATTCTCACCGTACGTCGTGCTCGGTGGACCGCCGATCAATGCAGCGACCATAGTTGAGATGCCGTCTCCCATCAAACTGCGGTGCAGTCCGGGATTTCTGAAGAAGTTGCGGCCGACAATCTTATTGATGACCACTTGATGACCAATGTGCTCACTCACTGTGACAAAGACAATCGGTATCATGACCATGATGAGTACCCAGTCAAATGTCGGTGTGTAATCGCGGTAAGGCATATAAATATCAGGCAGCTGCAGCCAGTGTGCTTTAGCAATGCCAGAAAAATCTACCACCCCGAGCACCACGGCTGTCATATAACCTGTGATGATGCCCATCAGAATCGGAATGATGGAGAAGAAACCTTTTGCAAATATATTGAACGCAATCACTGTCAGTAAAGTGACGCCTGCAATAATGAGATACTTGCCGTTGTAGCCGGTCGCTGCACCACTATCTGTGTACATCGCCATATTGACTGCAACCGGTGCCAGGCCAAGTCCGATGACCATAATGACCGGACCTACGACGACCGGCGGCAGCAGTTTCAGCAGCCAGTCAGTGCCGCTCAGTTTAATCAGGAAGCCGATAATGACATACATCAGCCCTGACATAAAGAGGGCGACAAGCATTTCTCCGAGCTCATGCGTCTTTAAGCCGACAATGATCGGCGTGATAAAAGCAAAACTTGAGCCGAGGTAAGCAGGTATCTGGCCTTTCGTGATCAAGATGTACAGCAGCGTGCCGAGACCTGATGCAATCAAGGCAGCTGAGACAGGCAGGCCCGTCAAATAAGGGACGAGGACTGTCGCACCGAACATCGCGAATAA
Source organism: Macrococcus bovicus (assembly GCF_030376725.1). Lineage (NCBI taxonomy): Bacteria > Bacillati > Bacillota > Bacilli > Caryophanales > Staphylococcaceae > Macrococcus > Macrococcus bovicus. The sequence continues at coordinate 813,108 of NZ_CP128470.1, read as the reverse complement.
GTGCTGTGAACTGAGCAGCAGCCATTCACTTTTTTTCGGTTTTTCATGAACATCATAAATCGGTTCCACTGTTCTGTCGTAAATCTCTTCATTCATCTGCATGTATATTCTCCTTTTAAAAAAAGCCTCTTTGCGTACGCAAAGAGGCTTAAGTTTTCACTTAATCACCCTTTGCCGGTCTCTCGTACCGATTTAAAAGAGTTATTTAATATAGACTTGTGTTTTTTCGTCCACTTCATCAAGCATGACGATGATTTCTTCACTGAGCGCCGTCGGAATGTTCTTGCCGATGAAGTCCGCACGAATCGGCAGCTCACGGTGTCCCCTGTCGACCAGCGTCGCCAGACTGATGCGGTTCGGACGCACGTGGTCCAGGATGGCGTCCAGGGAAGCACGCACTGTGCGGCCTGTATAAAGGACATCATCCACAATGACCACATGTTTGCCATTCAGATCCGCATCAATCTCAAAGGCCTGGACATCTGTATCTACCCGGTCCGTCACATCGTCCCGGTATTTAGTGACATCAAGCACACCTGTAGGCACAGTGATCCCTTCAATCCGTTCAATCTTCGCCTGAATACGTTCAGCGAGGAAGACGCCGCGTGTACGGATACCGAGCAGCACCAGATTCTGTGTGCCCTTGTTATTCTCCAGGATCTCATGCGCTATACGCGTCAGAGTCCGGTCAATCGCCTTGTCGTCAAGTACAATCCGCTGTTTCATCATAACCCTCCTAAAAAACCTCACGTCAAATAGACGTGAGGTTATCCTGCTCAACGCCTTATGAGCCTCTCTGGACTCAGTTAAAAGCAACGTGATTAAGTTATATTCATCTTACCATAATGCAGATTGATGTCAAATGCAAGTTTTACCCTTTAAAGGCGACGTCATCAAAAACGGTTTGTTATTTGCGCAGTTTACGGATCAGTTCGACGAAATACTCCGGTAGTTCTGCAGAACGCTCAATGTATTCATCCGTTACAGGATGATTGAAGCCGATGACGCCAGCATGCAGCGCCTGGCCTCCTATATCCAATGTCTTCTTCGGACCATATTTCGGGTCACCGACGAGTGGATAGCCGATATGCTTCATATGCACACGGATCTGATGGGTACGGCCTGTTTCAAGCTGACATTCAACCAATGAGTATTTATCAAATGTCTCCAGTACATTGAAATGGGTCACTGCTGGCTTACCATCATCTTGCACGGACATCTCCTGGCGGTCACGCGGATTTCTGCCGATCGGCGCATCAATCGTACCGAACTCATGAGGAATCACGCCATGAACGAGCGCTGTATATTTACGGGTCACTGTTTTATCAACCAGCTGCTCGACTAAACCGCGATGGGCAATATCATTCTTCGCAATCATCAGTAATCCGGATGTATCTTTGTCGATACGGTGGACGATGCCCGGACGGATTTCGCCGTTGATGCCGGACAAGTCCTTGATGGCATACATCAGACCATTGACCAGCGTGCCGTTCGGATGACCCGGTGCCGGATGAACCACCATTCCTTTCGGCTTATAGACAATCGCGACATCTTTGTCTTCATAGTAGATCTCAATTCCAAGGTCTTCAGCGACAAGATCGACTTCTTCAACTGGTTTTTCGGTCACCACAATTTCATCGTCCATCCGCAGTTTATAGTTCGCCTTGACGGGCTTATTATTGACGACGACTAAACCATTCTTGATCCAGTCCTGAATCTGATTACGTGACCAGTCACTGTTTGAGTCTGTCAGATATTTGTCAATACGCTGACCGACCTCTTCTTCCTGTACTTCAAAATTAAATGTTTGCATGCTTTTTCTCCTTACTATCATTCATTAAAATCTCATAAATCAGTACGATGACGCCCAAAGTCAGACAGGCATCTGCGACATTGAATATCGGGAAATCGTAGTTGATGATCTTCGTATCAATAAAGTCGACGACATTCCCTCTGAATAAGCGGTCGATGAAGTTGCCGACAGCACCCGCGAAAATAAGCGTCAGCCCCAGCTGCATCACGGGCTTGAACGGTGCCTCAGTTCTGTAGAAATAAATGATGGCCATCAGCACGACAAGCGTGATGATGTAGAAGAAGACCATCTGATTCTGCAGCATGCCCCACGCTGCACCGTAATTACGATGGGAAGTAATCTCTAAGATATCACCGATGACAGATACGGAGTCACCAATATTCATCGTCTTGACAATAATCCATTTTGTCAGCTGATCAGCTGCCATAAGAAAAAGAGCAAGCGGCAGCATCAGATGCAGATTATATTTTCTATTCATGTTTTCACTCCAATCTCAATTATTCTACCATAGATTGATGAAACCGTCTTATAATTATAAAGTTTACATAATATATTTAAAGTAATAATTTTATTTTACAATAAAAGTCTTTTAGTGTAAAATAATTACAAAAGAGTCGGAGGACAATAATGTATAGAACTTACCGTGTTTCCTTATTCGATGTGATCATGCACGCTCTGTCATTTGAACTTATGCTGATTGCGCTGTTCAGCGGTTTCCCTGCTACTCCTTCTAAATTAATAGGACTGACCGGTTGTCTCTTCATGGCTGTTGCTATGAGGAAGATAAGCTACTTGATGTCTGCAGGTTTTATATTGGTTTGTCTCTTCTTCATCTACCAGCTTCTCTCTTAATACAGCCTGAACAGCAATTAAAAACGCCGCATCCCGAGGATGCGGCGTTTCTCTTATTCAGCGACCACCGCTGCACAGCGTGGGCAGAGATGCTCATCGTTCAGTTCAGTTGAGTAGTTCCAGCAGCGTTCGCATTTTTCGCCTTCCGCCTTCTCTACCAGGACATTTGCTGATACATAATCGGTTCCGGCTTTCTTGTCTGTCAGGACCGCTTGTGAGGTAATAAACAGCTGATGAAGATTGTCCATTGACTCTAAAATAGCTCTGTCTTCAGCATTTTCAACGTAGACCGTCACTTTTGCTTCCAGTGACTTACCGATTGTTTTCTCTGTACGTGCTTCTTCCAGCGCTTTCAGGACATCATCACGGATCGTCAGGAAGCGTTCCCATTTCTCGACTAATTGACTGTCAACTTCATGCGTCTCCGGCATATCCGTCAAATGAACACTTTCTTCAGTAACGTGCGGTGTATGTCCCCAGATCTCTTCAGCCGTGTGCGGGATAACCGGTGCCAGCACTTTTGTCAGTGAGACTAAGATTTCATAGAGGACGGTCTGCATGCTGCGGCGGATAGGTGCATCCTCTGCTTCGATATAAAGAATGTCCTTACCGTAGTCCAGGTAGAAATTGCTGAGTTCAACATTGATGAAGTTCTGCAATTCCTGATAGATGAAGAGATAATCGTTATTTTCGTAATGCTTGTGTGCATGACCGACAAAATCATACAGACGGTTCAGCATATAGCGGTCAACTTCAGCTAAATCTTCATAAGCAACCGCATTTTTAGGATCGAAATCGTTGACGTTACCGAGTAAGAAACGGAACGTGTTACGGATTTTACGATAAACTTCAGAAACCTGCTTCAGAATATCATCTGAAATACGTACATCTGCCAGGTAATCCACTGACATCACCCACAGGCGGATGATATCTGCACCCATCTGTTTAACAACTTTCTCAGGCAGGATCGTGTTGCCGAGAGACTTACTCATCTTACGGCCTTGACCATCCATGACGAAACCATGAGACAGCAATTTCTTGTAAGGTGACTGACCGCGTGTCGCCACCGCTGTTGTAATAGAAGAGTTGAACCAGCCGCGGTACTGGTCAGAGCCTTCAAAGTAGAGGTCTGCCGGGAATGATAGTTCTTCGCGCGCTTCTAATACACCGCGGTGTGAAGAACCTGAGTCAAACCAGACATCCATGATATCTGTCTCTTTCGTGAACTCGCCATTCGGGCTGCCGGCATGAGTGAAACCTTCCGGTAACAAGTCTTTTGCTTCTCGTTCATACCAGACGTTCGAACCGTGCTCTTCAACCAGTGTCGCGACGTGTTCAATGACAGCCTCGTCCATGATGATATCGCCATTCTCCGCATAGAAGACAGGGAGCGGAACGCCCCATGCACGCTGACGGGAGATCACCCAGTCACCCCGGTCACGGATCATGTTATAGATGCGGGTTTTACCCCAGTCGACTTTGAATTCTGTCTCTTCGATGGCGTCCAGGATATCCTGACGCACTTTATTGATAGACGCAAACCACTGCGGTGTCGCACGGAAAATAACCGGTTTCTTCGTACGCCAGTCATGAGGATAGGAGTGAGTGAAGAACTCAAGTTTTAAGAGCGCACCCACTTCTGTCAGCTTCTCAGTGATCAGTTTATTGGCCTTATCATAGTAGATGCCTTCATATTCACCTGCTTCTGCTGTGAAGACCCCTTTATCGTCGAGTGGAGAAATCACAGGCAGGTCATATTTCTGTGCCACAATAAAGTCATCTTCCCCGTGACCTGGTGCGGTATGAACACATCCTGTACCGGCATCAGTTGTGACATGGTCGCCGAGAATGACGAGTGACTCACGGTCGATGAACGGATGCTGCGTCGTAATGTATTCAAGATCTGTCCCTTTGAATTCCTTCTCGATGACAACGGCATCTTTGTCCCAGCCTACTTTTTCACATACGGAGTCAAGCAGCGCCTGAGCAACGATATAAGAGGATTCATCTACTTTGACCTGCACATAATTCAGTGCTGGATTCACAGCGATGGCAACGTTAGACGGGATTGTCCACGGTGTTGTTGTCCAGATGACGAACTTAACGCCCGCATCGACTTTACCTTGACCATCCTTCGTGTCAAAAGCAACATAGATAGAAGGCGATACTTTATCCTGATATTCAATTTCTGCTTCTGCTAGAGAAGATTCACTTGAAGGAGACCAGTAGACGGGTTTTTTCCCTTTGTAGATATAGCCCTTTTTAACCATATCACCGAAAAGACGAATCTGTTCCGCTTCGAATTTCTCCTGCAGCGTGATGTAAGGCTTATCCCAGTCCCCGTTGACACCCAGTCTCTTAAAGTCTGCTTTTTGCAGCTCGACCTGCTCCAGCGCAAACTGTTTACACAGTTCACGGAATTCTGCGACAGACATTTCTTTACGGTTCACACCTTTTTTAGTGAGTGCCTGTTCAATCGGCAGACCGTGTGTATCCCAGCCCGGGACATACGGCGCGTTGAAGCCTGTCATTGCCTTATAGCGCGTGATAAAGTCTTTGATCACTTTATTCAGCGCATGACCCATATGAATCTGGCCGTTCGCATAAGGAGGCCCGTCATGCAGAATATAAGTCGGTTTGCCGGCATTCTTCTCCAGGATTTTATGATATAAATCCTGTTCATTCCATTTTTCCTGAATCTGTGGTTCTTTGTTCGGTAAGCCGCCGCGCATCGGAAAGTCGGTCTTAGGCATCAGTAATGTCTCTTTATAATCCATCATATCATCTCCATTTTAGTAATAAAAAACACCAGAAGTGCAGGGACGGATCAATCCGCGGTACCACCCTGCTTAACTCCTGGAGTTCACTCATTAACATATTTAATTAAGGACAAAGTGATCCGTACTCGTCTCATATACTGACCTTGCACCATCGTCAGTTCGCTGGAAGATATGAGGACACGAGCACCGTCTTCATCAATATTAATCTTATTCTACCTTATTATCAGGTGTTTGTTCAATAGGTTTAGTCTCTAAATCGTAGTTGAGCAGATAATCCCAGTCCTCGTTCTGCAGTAAATCAAGCTGAGCCTGCACAAGCATCTGGAAACGGGCGCGGAATATCTTTGACTGCCGCTTCATATCCTCAGTCTGGAATGCAATCTCCCGTGCCTTCTGCATCGCATCGTTGACCAGCATATCAGCATGATTCTGGGCGTCCTTGATGATGACATCTGCCTGCATGCCTGCTGAAGCCTTGATCTCATCGCCTGCACGCTGAGCCACGACCAGCGCCTCGCCTATCGTATTCTCGACAGCGCGGAAACGGCTGATGTTCTCATCTTTATCATCTATGATACGCTGCAGCATTGCTTTTTCCTCGCGCAGTTTCTCAAGTTCATCACTGAGTTCACGTAAATAATCTCTGACTTCATTCTCATTCAGTCCTTTGTGAACGATATTAAACTGTTTCATCTCGATATCTCTTGGCATGTATTCCACTTTTTTTCACCTCTAATTGAACAACGTCTCAAACGTCACTCTGATTTTATCTTTTTTAGTACGATCACCTATCGAAGCTATTTTAGCACGGCCATAGCCTTTAATTGAAATTAAATCACTTTCTTCGACCGTAAAGCTCGTCTTTGTGATCACACTGTGATTGACTTTGACATGTTCTGCCTCTATCATCTTCTGAGCTACTGCGCGAGATTTACGCGTCAGCTGCTGAATGACCGCATCAAGCCTCAGACTCGCAATCGTCGTCGACTGTGTCTGATAATGCGCCTCTGACTGTATCATGTCAGTAAAAGGCACGGGCTCTAACTTGACCGCAGCACCTTTGATTTTTGTCAGCTCTCTTTGCAGGTAAAGCGCCATCTGATTCGTGACGACGAACTGAATCCGCGCGCTTACTCTGATATCTCCGAGCTGCTCACGCTTGATGCCGGTCTGCATGATCGACCCTAGCAGGTTGCGATGGGATAATGTGACAAATTTATCCGGATAATGAACTTCAATCAGCTGGCATTCGAAGTCTTCTTCAGCGGCCTCAAAATAATCAGGTGCTAATAGAGCACGCTGACGTTCACTCTGCTCATCGCCCCCGAAGCATGAGATATTGACACCTGCCTGCTTCGCAACGACTGAATAGATATACTGTTCACGTGGATCAAGAAAAGGGGTAAGAACAGGTGCATAGGTCTGGTCAACCCGCTCACAGAACTGCATGGCACTCCTGATGACAGCCTGCTCCTCGTTTCTGAAATGCTGCATGATATTCATTCTAACTGTCCTTTCAGATAAAAAAATAACCTCACCTGCATGAGATTATTTCCTCAAATTACATAAACATCGGTACGATAAACTGATTAAAGATAGCGACAAGCCCTCGCTGGAACATCTGCAGGACAAAGATCGCTACGATCGGTGAAAAATCGAACATGCCGAGCGGCGGGATGATCTTTCTGAAGATCTCAAGATAAGGCTCAACAAATCTGCTGATCCATTCGCCGATGAATGATTCTCTTAAGCCCGGTATCCACGACATAAAGATATAGATAATAATGGCGTAGAAATAAACCGTCAGTAAAAATAAGATGCCATTTAAGATAGCTGCAATAACCCCTAAGCTCATTCTTCCTCCTCTGGCGCATCCAGCATCTCAGTGATGCTGCCTGCCACCTCTACATTATCTGGTGTGCATAAGAATATATCCTGGCCGATACGCTGTATATCGCCCCCTATGGCATAGACCGTTCCGCTCAGAAAATCGATGATACGCTTCGCAGAGATCTTATCAATGCGCTGAAGGTTGACCAGGGTCGCCCTTCTGTTTTTTAGCTCATCTGCAATATCCTGTGTATCTGAAAATACTCGTGGTTCAAAGAGGCACATCTTTGAACTGGCAGATACAGGCTCCGGTTTGATGTTGACCACATTAGGTTTAACGACACGTTTTTCAGTCGTCTTGATCTGTTTCACAGGTGCAGGTGCTGACTGCTTCTGGACAGATTGTGCACGCAACCGCTCTTCTCTTGTATCCTCACTGCTATAAACTTCGTTTTCATTGTCTTCATCATCAATGACAAAGAATCCCTTAAATACATCTTTAATCGCCATGACAGCCTCCTATCCGACTAACTTAGTCCCAATTCTAATAAATGTTGACCCTTCACTGATGGCAGACAAGTAATCATTACTCATCCCCATCGACAGTTCTGTACACGGCGCATTCAGCTGGCCGAGTGCAGCGACCTTCTGCTGCAGTTGCTTCAGTTCAGCGAAGTATGTACGGAGCTGGGTCTGATCTTCAATATGTGGTGCCATCGTCATTAAACCGACGACCTCTATCTTCTCAAAATCCTTCAGGCCTTCGACAAAGGACATGACCTCCTCAGGTGCAAAACCATGTTTGGAGTCTTCACCTGCGACGTTGACCTGGACAAAACATCTGATCGTATGCACTGCGCGCTTCTCTATCTCATCAGCAAGCGACTGGCGGTCCAGTGAATGCAGGTAGTCGACTTCATTGATGACCTCTTTCACTTTTCGTGTCTGCAAAGAGCCGATAAAATGAAATGTCGCATCCTGCGGCAGGGCTGCTTTCTTTTCAAGAAACCCTTCAATCCGGTTCTCACCGAAATGTCTGAGACCCGCATCATATGCTTCTTGTGCTCGGTCTATTGTAACATATTTTGTCACGGCGATAACAGTGGGAGGGTGCGCTGTCACTGCCTCGATTTCCTCATTGATCGCCTTCAGATTGTCTTTTACATCCATCATTGTTCCCTCGTTCCTATAAAAGCTAGCATGCGGCCTGTCTTTCCTTTTTCAGTGCGATAAGAAAAGAAACGGTCGTCCTCTGCTGTACAGATGCCGCTGATGACAATTTGATCGCTGGGTATGCCTGCCTGTACCGCCAGCATTTTATTGATACCTTGCAGGTCGATTTTGTAGTTGCCGTTGTCTTTCAGCTCAAAATAGCGTTCAGTATCCGCGCTGAACTGTCCTTTAATGTCTGCATTCACTTCGTAGCAGTGCGCACAGATTGACGGGCCGATGACACAGTGTAAGTGCTCAGGTGACGGATAGGCTGCGATCAGTTTCTTGACGATCTCACCTTGTGTCCCGCGCCAGCCTGCATGTCCGAGTGCAATAAATCCATCCCGGTCCGAGTAAAGATAGACAGGGACACAGTCGGCAAAACACATCGTCAGGAGCACACCCTGGTCATACGTGTATAAGCCATCGATCCCATGCAGACTTTCTGTCAGTTCGCTGATATTCGTTCCTCTGTCAGCCCGCGTCACTTCCGCTATCTTGTTGCCATGCGTCTGGATCGGAAAAACCCAGTTCTCACGACTGAAATCGATCGCTTCAGCGAGACGCTGCTGATTCAGCATGACATTTTCAGCTTCATCATCGATATAGAGCGCCATATTCATCGCATCTGACGGATAAGGACTGACTCCGCCTTGTCTCTCTGTGATACCGATCACTTTATTATCAACTCGTTTAAGTTCTGTATACATCAGCTTCTCCTAACAAAAAAGGCCCCACGATCACCTGAGTGACGATAGGACCGATTGAATAGTCTGGTTATCTTCTTGTACGGCGTGAGCGAGAACGGTCACGTAAAAAGCTTGGTACATCGAGGTCACTGTCACGTGATTCAGTCTGTTTAGGCTGGGATTGAGTCTGTGGTTGTGACTGCGAATAAGAAGGCTGTACGTATGAAGTCTGCTGTGACTCATAGCGCTCTTCTCTTGGCGTTTCTCTTACCGGCGCACTCGTCGTCGGACGGACCGGCTTATCATTGAATCCTGTCGCAATCACAGTGACAACGATTTCATCCTGCAGTTCAGGGTTGATGACTGTACCGAAAATCATGTTGACATCTTCATCTGCTGCATCCTGAACGATGTTGGCAGCTTCCTGTGCTTCGAACAGTGACAGCGATTCGCCGCCTGTGATATTCATCAGGACACCTTGTGCACCGACGATTGAAGTCTCAAGAAGAGGTGAAGAGATGGCTTTCTTAGCGGCTTCCATTGCACGGTTCTCACCCGAAGCGACACCGATACCCATCAATGCTGAACCTTGGTTGGACATGATCGTTTTAACGTCAGCGAAGTCCAGGTTGACTTCACCGGATACTGCGATCAAGTCAGAGATACCTTGTACCCCTTGGCGTAAGACATTGTCTGCCTCTTTGAAGGCTTCCATCATCGGTGTTGATTTATCGACGATATCAAGTAAACGGTCATTCGGGATAACGATCAGTGTATCGACAGCTGCTTTCATCGCCTCTACACCAGCTGCTGCCTGTGTCTGACGTTTACGGCCTTCAAATGAGAATGGACGAGTCACGACACCGACTGTCAGCGCGCCCATTTCTTTAGCAATCTTGGCCACGACCGGCGCTGCACCCGTACCTGTACCACCGCCCATACCAGCAGTGACGAATACCATATCCGCACCTTGGATGGCATCTTCTATCTGTTCGCGTGATTCTTCAGCGGCTTTTTTACCGATCTCAGGATTGGCACCCGCTCCTAATCCACGCGTTAATTTCTCACCGATCTGAATTTTTGATGAGGCTTTTGATAAGTTTAATGCTTGGCCATCAGTATTAATTGCGATGAATTCAACATTGTTCATACCGTGTTCAATCATTCGGTTGACTGCGTTATTACCGCCTCCACCGACACCAATGACTTTTAATGTAGCCAGATGATTAAATCCTTGTTCAAATTCCAACATTCCCTTTTCCTCCTATACTGTAATGGCCATTATTCAAATAATGATTTCATGATTTTTTTCATTAATCCTGGTTGTTCTTCTTTTACTTCTTCATCAATATCGTCAGATTTAACAGTCACTGTTTCACCTGATTCGACATTGACCTGACTTTTTCGTTTAAATAAACCTTTAGCTGGTTTGGATTTTTCCTCGGAAACTGTGTACTGTTCTTCCACAGGTGTTTCATGATTATTAATTGTAACATAATCAAGAAGTTCATCAAAGTTAATACCACTTGAGATGGTCGCGATTGCTGAGGAGAATTCAGGCTTTCTGATGCCCATCTGAGTCGGTATATGGACGCGGACCTTCTCATTCACCATGTCCTGCAGCAGGTCTTTGATGCCGAGCATATTGGCCGTGCCGCCGGTGATGACAAAACCGCCGTTCACTTTATCAATGCCCATTTCCTGCAGCAGCTCGAATACTTCCTCATAGATTTCTTCGACACGCGCTTCGATGAAATCGCTGAGTTCTTTCTGATTGAAAGCCGCTTCTTCCTCTTTATCGTTCTGAGTGACATGAAATACGTCCTGTTCGCTTGCGTTATCATAAAACGCATGACCGTACTGCTCTTTGATGCGCTCCGCTTTATCGTAGGAAGTGTTCAGGGCCTGCGCGACATCGTTTGTAATGTGGCTGCCTGCGACCGGAATGCTGTCCGCATCAAATAATGCACCCCGCTCATAGAAGGCGACCTGCGTCAGCTGGTCACCGATATCAATGACGCAGGCACCGAGTTCAACTTCAGTCGGTGTCAGAATATGGGTATAGTTGAAGGCATCTGAATAGACATCCAGCACTTCGACACCACATGCTTCCACACATCTTAAAGTATTGACGAGCAGAGAGCGATTGATGGTGATCACACCTGCATCAACAGCGAGACTCTGAGTGGCTACCATCTCTTTCGGATCGCTGACTTCATGAATATCGTCGACGATGAAGAGTTTCGGATAGACACCGATGATCTCTGTGTTGTCTGCCTGATATTTATCACGAACTGAATCAAGGACATCTTCTATATGCTGGCCTGTGATCTCAGTCGATTCGCCGTTGAACTGAATCGCATTCTCAATATCAAGGATCTCTGTATGAATAACCGGCATCTTGACAAAGACTTCTTTAATGTCGACACCAGAAGCAATCTTGGCTTTTTTAAGTGCATCTGAAATCGCTTGCTTCGCGACATCAAAATCATCGATGACGCCACGTTTGATCCCATCTGTGAATGTCTGGCCTGTGCCTATGACGTTAATTCCGTTATGAAACTTCTCGCCAACAACCACCTTTACACTCGCTGAGCCGATATCTATGGCTACATAGTAATGTTCTTCCATTCTATAGGCACCCCTTTTTTCTAATTTTTACACTATTTTAAGTTTACATGATTCATACGTCATTGTGAACAAAAAAACGGTTTTACACCTCATATATTGCTTCATCCTTGTTCAGCAGTCTTGCTCTCTTTCTGCCGTTCCAGTTTCTTTTTGAGAGACTGCATTTTATCATCGTGTTTTTTCTTGTCCCGTTCTTTCTTCGCTTCTATTTCACTTTCAATTTCAAGCCGCTTCTCTTCCGCTTTTTTTGATTCATATGGAATAAAGACGGCCCCTATCTCCAGATCAATGATACCTGGTTTGATCAGATTGCCGTTAGAGTCTCGAGGAATATCCTTCATCATACCCGGATAATAGTTGAGCTTGTCGCCCATCGTTCGTAAATCACCGATCACTTCCAGCCCATCGTTCATAAAGATCTGAACACGGGCAGAAGCCTCACGATTAGGCAGAAAGTTGATTTCAGACATGTTATTGCGGATGGACTCTTCTGTCCGGTTGAGGATATCAATCATCCTTACCCTGTCACTGCCTTCAAAGTCATTCAAGATCGGACCCGATTTATCAGCCTGCTGATTTTTCAGGATCTGGCCGTTTTCGAGCACCGGATGATAGGTGCTGCCATCAGCGACGATGGCACGCACCGCATATTCCTGTATGTTCACATCGACCTGATTCGGGAAATGACGCTGAATCTCTACGTTTTTCACGCCGTCCTGCAGCCGGAGGTTCTGCTCCATCTCAGTGACGGGCAGTGTATAGATGCGGCTGTTCTTCCCTATATCCAGTATTTCGCTGACATTCTTATCAGTAATCAGATGATTGCCTGCAATCTTCACGTCTTTGACATAGCTGATGCCTGTAAACATATACAGAAGGACTAACGTGACCATACAGATCACCGCCATAAAAATAGCGAACTGGATTCTATGTTTTCTTTTTCTTTTCTGACGTCCACCTTGTTTCAGCTGCTTTAATCGTTCATCTGACATATGACACCGACCTGTCTGATGAACTCATCACCGCGCACTTCAAATGTCTTGTATTGATCCCAGCTGGCACAGGCCGGACTAAGCAGGACTACCTCTCCGGCCTTCGTATAGTCTGCCGTCTGATTGACCGCATCTTTCACGTCCTGACAGATGGTATACATAATGCCGTGCTGTTCAGCAAATAACTTCAACTTCTCAGTGGTCTCACCGACAATATACATCCGTTTCACCCGCTCGACATGCCGGTCTAAATCTTCAAAGCCATTGCCCCGGTCGAGCCCGCCGCAGATCCAGTGTACCGGTTCATTAAAGGCGTCAAGGGCAAATGACGCAGCGAGTGTATTGGTCGCTTTGGAGTCATTGTAGTAGCGCACCCCGTTATGTGCTGTCACAAACTCCAGTCGATGGCTGATGCCTTTGAATGTTGTCAGCGTCTTAATGATCGCTTCGTTGTGGAGCCCTGCGAGTTTACAGGCTGCTACACTGACCAGCACATTCTCGAGGTTATGCTTACCTGGCAGAACAATATCCTTTACATCAATGATGAATTCATTTCTGAAATAAACTTTGTCCGCTTTAATATAGCTGCCGTTGGTCTCTTGTGACGTCGAGAAGTAAATAACCTGACTTTTTATGTCGCTGTCATCCAATAAGGCCTTCTGGTCAGAATTGAAGATGAGGAAATCTTCAGCTCTCTGGTTTTTAAAGATATTCATTTTGGCGCGGACATATTCATCCTGCGTGCCATGATAATCCAGATGCGCGGAATAAATATTCGTGATGATGGCGATGTGCGGCCGGTAGGTCTGAATCCCCATCAGCTGGAAGGATGAGAGCTCCGTCAGCATATAGTCCTCCGGTGCTGTTTCCTGCGCCACTTTTGAGGCGACGTATCCGATATTACCGCTCAGATGCCCTTTCACGTCACTCTGCTTGAACATATCGCCGATAAGTGAAGTGACCGTCGTTTTACCGTTGGTCCCTGTGATGGCTATCGTGCGTCCCTCATGGATGCGATAAGCGAGTTCCACTTCAGTGATAATCGGAATGCTGCGTCTGCTAGCCTCCTGCAGAATTTCTATCTGGTAAGGGATGCCCGGATTTTTGACGATCAGGTCAGTGTCATCCAGCAGCGAAAGCGGATGGCCTTGATCAATGACGCGCACACCAAGCGTCCGCAGCGCCTGCGCATCCTCACTCGTTTCAAGTGAGCCCCCGTCATTGACGACCACAGTCGCCCCTAATTTCAATAATAGTTTAGCCGTCTCATAACCACTTTTCGCAAGGCCGAGCACAAGGACGTGCTGACCTTGATAATCTGTCACGTTTTTCATATTAGTTCACTCCTAAATAAATACCGATCAAGCCGCTGATTAAGCCGACTGCCCAGAAGACGAGGACAATCTTCCACTCGCTCCAGCCGCCCAGTTCAAAATGGTGATGAAGCGGGCTCATACGGAAAATACGTTTGCCGGTTAACTTGAATGAGGCCACCTGCAGCATCACTGATAATGTTTCTGCTACGAACATCAGGCCGATGAAAAGAAGCGTCAGTTCCTGGTTCAGCATAATTGAGACAGTGGCGATGATGCCGCCGAGGGCAAGGGATCCGGTGTCTCCCATAAAAAGCTTGGCTTTATTTTTATTGTAGAGGAGAAACCCTGCCAAGCTGCCGATCAGAATCAGTGTGAAGAGCATGATGCCTGCCTGCTGCTGTACAGCAGCCAGATAGGCATAGCAGCCGAAAGCAATGATGGACAGCCCGGTCGCCAGACCATCAACACCGTCTGTCAGGTTGACCGCGTTAGAGAAACCGACCTGCCAGAAAATGATGAACACAATATACAGAATACCTAACGGTAACCCTGCATCAGTGAATGGAATGTTGACTGTTGTACTGATTTCAAGCAGCCCTAGAAAACGGCTGACAGAATAGAACAATACAGCAATCAGAATCTGCAAGAGAAACTTCTGCTTTGATGTCAGACCCTGATTATGCTTTTTCACCACAATGATATAGTCATCGATAAAACCGATAAGCCCGAAACCAAGTGTCACTAATATCAGCAGTATGATGGGACCACGGTCTTCCACAAACAGCAGGGCGATCAGGCTCAGCAGTAAAGTGCTCAGCAGAAAAGTCAGCCCTCCCATAGTCGGTGTTCCACTTTTCTTCATATGGCTTTGAGGTCCTTCCTGGCGAATGGACTGGCCGAACTTCAAGCGTTTCAGTAAGGGGATAAAGATCGGCACGAGGATAGCGGTCAGAATAAAAGCACTCAGTGCAAAAATAATTGTCTTCATATTAGTTTTAGGCGGCTAGTCGGTAGCCGCTTTCTCCTTTGTAGTTTTTGACTCCTTGGCCTGTGCAGATGTCTGTTCTTCAGACTGTTTCTTCGACTGGTCGACTTCTTTCTGCAAGGCGTTTTCTTCATCTTTACGTTCGGCATCAATTATCTGGTCATAAGCCGGTGACTGTTTCAACGGGTCCAGTGAATCCATATTAACGACGATCTCCTGACCTTTTTTAACAGCTGTACCGGCAGGAACGGATTGCTTAATGACATAGCCGCTGCCGTCAAACTTAATCGAGGCGCCCGTCAATGTCTCAAGTGCATTAAGTTCACGTTTAGACCAGCCGGAGAGATCAGGCAGGGTGATATCACCTGAAGTCAGGAGCAGTACCTTGCTTCCTTCAAGCATGTGGCCGGATGCGGGCTGTGTCGCCACCACCTGGTCACCCGTACCCAGTACCACCGGCTTCAGGTTTCTCGCTTCGATTTCAGATACCGCTTTATCCGTGCTGTCATTGAGAACAACCGGCACCTCAGCCGTCGTCACCTTATCGTTTTTCTTTGAACCGGACGAGACATCGAGGTATTTCAGCGTATTCTCCATCAATGGCTTGTAGCCTTGTGAGACACCTATATTATACGCTTCTGCGTCGTTTTTCTGGGCTAAAGACATCCCCATATAGACGATGACTCTCGGCTTGTCTGCGGGCGCATAACCCATGAAGCTGACGAAATACGGGTTCGGTCCCTGCACGTAGCCGCCGTTTTCTGTGTCAGCGACTTGTGCTGTCCCGGTCTTCCCGGCGATCTGATAATCATCTATCCGGTAATTAAACGCATGCATCTCAGAACCGTAAACAACATCTTTTAATTCCCGCATTGTTTTTTTAGCTGTATCGGCTGTGATCGGCTGACCGACCACTTCTCTCTTACCTTTTATAACGACTGAGCGGTCGGGAGAAGTCACAGACTGAACGATATAAGGTTTCAACATCTGACCTTCATTCAGGATAGCGGACTCCGCCTGAACCATCTGTACAGGCGTCACTGTCGTGGACTGACCGAAAGCCGAAACTTTCTGGCTCAGCGGGTCTCCCCACGAAATATTCCCTGCCGGTTCGCCGTCAAAGAGCACGCCGGTCTTCTTACCGAAGCCGAATTTTTCATAGTACTTCTTCATTTTATCAATGCCGACTTCGTCCTGCAGTTTCATCATCAGGACGTTCGAGGACAGCTGAAAGCCTTGATTCATGGAAATCTTGCCCCAGCCGACATCGTTCCAGTCGGAAATCTCGTGGCCTTCAATCTTCCTTGTCCCTGACATATATTTCTTCTGACGCTCATACTTACCTTCTTGGATAGCTGCAGCAAGTCCGAATGTCTTGAATGTTGAGCCGGGCTCATAGGTATTCTGGAATAAATCATTCTGCCATTTATCACCAAAACCTTCTCTTGTCTCAGGATTAAATGTCGGACGCTGACTGAAGCCCAGTATTTCTCCTGTCTTCGCATCAGCTACGACCGCAAAGACATCCTTCGGTTTATAGCGCTTCACCATTTTATCCATCGCATCTTCAACAAATATCTGGATATTCTTATCGATGGTCAGATGCACATCATCGCCGTCGACTGCCGGCTTGACATTCCCTGAGTTAGGCAGCACGTATTGCCAGATATCCTGGTTGAATGAGGTCCTGCCGGGCTGTCCGGACAGATAAGTATTAAAGACCTTCTCAATCCCGAGCATCCCTTCAATCTGCCCTGTATCCGGATTTTTTTCTGCGAATCCTATCGTGTGTGAGGCAAAGTTGCCGTTCGGATAGAAACGCTTCTTCTCTGCGAAGAACGTCAGGCCGGGCAATTTCAATGCCTCGATCTTCTTCTTCTGTGCATAGGTCAGATCTCTGCCTGCTTTGCCGAATTCAACCTGGAACGCTTTCTTTGTTGATAGCTTAGCACGTATCTCCTTCTCCGGCATGTCGATGATTTTCGCCAGGGCATGAGACGTCTTCTTGACATCCACCACATGCGCAGGCGACTGATCGGTGTTCTTCATATTTTTATCCAGGACTGCAATCAGTTTGTAGGAGTTGACATCCTGGGCAAGGATTTGCCCGTTGCGGTCATAAATATTGCCGCGTCTAGGCTGGTTGATGATACTTCTCGCATATTTCTCACTCGCTTTAAGCACAAGATCCTGTCCGGATGATGTGCCTGTCAGCATCACAAAGGAATATCTAAAAATCAACAGAAAAAAGAGCAGTCCGAATAACAAAACCAGAAGGACTGCTCCTATTTTATTTTTCTTTATTTTAATTGCTGCCATCTTTTTGCACGACCTTTACGTTATCATTTTTCAAGCTCAGGCCGTAACCTTGTGCTTTACTATAGATACGTTCGTAAGATGATTGCTTCATTGCTTCAGATTTTAATTCGCCGTTGATATCTTTCTGGTGAATAATTTCAGACTGTGTTGTTGCAATTTTGCTATTCATATCATACGCATCATACTTTAAAGATAGCATATAACTACTGACCAGTGCAATCAATGCCACAAGGACTAAGTAGACCATTTTTTCTAATTTGGATAATGAAACAACATGGGTTTTTGTTGCCGTTTTGGTTTTAGTTTTAACGGGTGTGTCATACGCTTGGTCAAAGACATTTCTGTTTACATATTCAGCTGCCATGTTGTCACCTCTTATTTTAATACTTCCACTACTCTGAGCTTCGCACTTCTCGCTCTATTATTGGCAGTCAATTCTTCTGCAGAAGATTCAACAGGTTTGCGGTTGACAAGTTTCAGCTTCGGCTTGAATTCCTCCGGTATAACCGGCAATCCTCGCGGCACATCAGGCCCCTTTCCATATTCGCGGAAAATCTGTTTACACATCCGGTCCTCCAAGGAATGGAACGTGATGACGGAGATACGTCCGCCTACTTTAACTGAATCAATCGCCTGTTCAATTGATGATTCAAATGCACCTAGTTCGTCATTGACAGCTATCCGGATGGCCTGAAAGACTCTTTTCGCCGGGTGTCCGCCCTTACGTCGTGCAGGGGCCGGAATACTTTCTTTGATGAGATCAACAAGCTGTGCTGTCGTTTCAATCGGTTGTGTTTCTCTTGTTTTTTCAATATTTCTTGCTATTTGTTTAGAAAACTTTTCTTCTCCGTAACGATAAAAGATGGATACGAGTTTTTCGTACGGCCATTCATTGACCACTTCATAAGCTGATAAGTCCTGGGTGCGGTCCATACGCATATCCAGTCGTGCGTCCTGATGATAGCTGAAGCCTCGCTCAGCATCATCCAGCTGCGGACTTGATACACCAAGGTCATAGAGAATGCCGTCTACTTTATCGATATTCAGTTCATCAAGAACCGTCCGTAAATGACGGAAATTATTTTTAACGAGTGTAACCTTATGTAAATGTTCTTTAAGTACTTCTTTGGCATTATCCAGTGCAGTATCATCCTGATCGATTGCAATCAGTCTGCCTGAATCCGATAGCTGCTGAACCAGATAGAGACTATGGCCTGCACCACCTAATGTACAATCGACATAAACGCCGTCTTTCTTGATATCCAGCATATCGACTGTTTCATTTAATAATACGGTGATGTGATGGAACATATTCTACCTCCTAAAAATCTATATCAATCAGCTCTTCAGCAATTTCTGAATAATGGGGTTCAGTTTCCTCATAGAATTTCTGCCATTCAGCGCGGTCCCACACTTCAATCCGGGTCGAGACGCCGACGACGATACATTCTTTAGATAGACCCGCATACTCTCTCAGGTTAGCCGGGATATTGATGCGTCCCTGTTTGTCCAGTTCAACTTCAACTGCTCCTGAGAAAAACAACCTCATAAATTTACGAGCGTCTTTTTTCGTAATCGGGAGAGAGGTAAGCTTCTCTTCGATCTTCTGCCATTCAGCAAGTGTATAACCGAACAGACAGCGATCAAGACCACGTGTAATCACGAAATGTTCTGATAATTCATCACGGAATTTGGCCGGGACAATGAGTCGTCCCTTCGCGTCCATCTGGTGTGAATATTCTCCCATGAACATCGCTATCACCTCGTCTCCCTAATAATTTACCATACGTCCCCACTTTTCACCACAAATTATATAAAAAATCCCACAACTATTTTAAAAAAAATAAAAAAACCATTTTACATATATGTAAAATGGTTTATACAAGCCTATTAGATTTCTAGAACCTGATGGTCTAAAGTATAGTGAACGCTTTCAATGACGTCATCAAAAAGCGCAAGTGAATAATTATTCAGCATGACTAACGGATGCCACGTGCGTTCCTGCAGACCGCCTCTTGGATGAAGATGTGCGTCGATTTCATTATAGTGCTGCAGAACGGTTTTATTGCGTTGATGGAGCTCTTTATTATAGGCCTTTTTCAAGTAATCCACTTGCTTCAGATGATGCTTTAAATTAGCTGCGATCAGACGGCTGACCTGCTCACTCTCAGCAAGTTGCATCATCTCCTCATAAGAGGACTCTAAATCCTGAGTTGTCTGGTAAAGTGTCTCAAACAACGCTGTGTTCGCATCCTGCTGCAGAAAATGGTCGCTCTGCTCCTGCAAGCCGTGCGTGACGACTTCTGCTAGAGGCAGTTCATAACGCTCCAGCAGTTTACGCATACGTGCATCCAGATAAGTGATGCGCAGACGAGGCATGACAATCGGCATCTCGCGCTCTGCAAAGCGGAAGACTGAATGCAGTTCGCCCCAGTATCTGACTTCAGCAGGTCCGCCGATAAAAGCCAGGGTGTTGAACAACTGTTCTTCCATCAGGGGTCTTGTTACCACGTTATTGCTGAAGCGTTCAGGTGAATGCTCAATCAGTGAACGGATCTCTTCTTTCGTGAAACTGTCATCTGATTTACTTAGATAATAACGGCCGTCTACTTCATTCAGCAGCTGACGTTTACCATCTACAGACATGAACAAGTGCACATTTGTCGTCGTCTCAATGGAGTAGGAATCCATCTTGCGCTGACCTTCCTGGAAAGCAGCATCAATCTCTGCATGATGATCAAACATCCAGAGCAGCTGATCTTTTTCCAGCTGTCTCAGTTCAGCATCTGCACTGTCAATCAGGATCAGGCCATAGTTTTTAAACAGTTCATGAATTAAGTGCTTGAAATGAGCCGTCCAGTTTAACGGCAGCTGCATCAATTGATTGTAGAGCGTCTGCGTGCGTTCTGTTTCATGCAGCTGACTGATGAAGGCTGTAACTGTGGCTGCCATCTCCTCTTCAGTCAAGTCGAAATGCGAGACGGAATCTTCTGCTTCACGCTTGGTAGCCACTTTCAATTTCTCCATACGACGCTGACTTTCATTGTAGAGATAAGCATGATTGACTTCACTGAAATCATGGTCCTCACCTGCTATCCAGAAGACCGGAACAATTTGAGTGCCCAGCGCTTGAGACTGTTCTTCTGCCAGTACGATGATTGAGATGATTTTATGTATGGTGTAGAGCGGACTGATAAACAAGCCTGCCTGCTGTCCCCCGACGACCACTTGATGACCTGCGCGTAGTGCGCTGAGATTGTCACGCTGGGAAACGGACAGCTCAAGGTCAGACATATAGTTTTCAATGACCTGGCCAAGCTTTTCAGAATGTGGATGAGGCGCAATCTGATGACGCTTCTCATAGATGCCAGGTTCCTGCAGCGCATAATCATAACTGTGGAAGTCACCTGCTGCATATTTACCTAGAAAACTCTGTCGGTCATCTTGAACGGTTGATATCTTCATGAGTCGAACTCCTTCATATTATTCTGTTCACAATTATAAAGATTTAAAATCCATATTACAATGTAGTTGCTTAAACATAAAAAAAGCCCTTATTTCTCTTCAGAAATAAGGGAATGTATTACTTAGCGACTACTTCTTTACCGTTGTAAGCGCCACATGATGGGCATACACGGTGTGATAATTTCATTTCGCCACAGCTTGAGCATTCTACCATACCTGGTACTGAAATTTTGAAGTGCGTACGACGTTTTCTTTTTGCTGTTTTAGATGTTCTTCTTTTTGGTACTGCCATGTTTTTCTCCTCCTCTACATATTAAAGCAGATCCTGCAATTTAGCGAGACGCGGATCGACAGCAGGTTTCTGCTGAAGCTGATCCTCGTTAACAACTTCCCAGCCTTTTCCTTCCGTCAGAGACATTTCAGAGTCTTCTTTAACGGCACGGACAGGCTTTTCGAGTACAACCAATTCTTCAACGACAGGTCTCAGATCGATCATGCCGTTGATGATTTCATGACGGTTCAATTCCTCGTCTAGATCAAAATCATTCATATCGAATACTTCCAGCGACTCAATATGAATAGGAACTTCAACAGGGTCAAGGGTTCTAGCATCTTCCATCACAAAATGACCTGTGATCAGAATATCTGCATAGACTTCCTTCGACTTAGTGGTCAAAGTACCTTCTACATGAATCGGTGATAAGTCAATCAACTGAAGATTATCAATAAGATGCGGAAATTCGACATCATTCTCAAACTGAAGTGGTGCATCCTGGTGTTTACGAAGTTGATTAATAGACCATTTCATAGGTTTCACCTCTTACAAACACAAAATTTATTTTAACTTCAAACTATATACTTTGTCAAGATTTTTTCTTAACAGTATATTCTGATACAATGTTCATTATAACGACAACAGGAGTGAATATCAATGAAGTCAGTCGCTATCATCGCTGAATATAATCCCTATCATAACGGGCATCAGTACCATGCGGAAATGGCGCGTCAGAAAAGTCAGGCGGACATTGTGATCGCCATTATGAGCGGACAGTTCACACAGCGCGGCGCACCTGCGATCTTCAGTAAGTTCGCCCGTGCAGAGTCAGCACTTAAGGGCTGCGATCTCGTTGTGGAGCTGCCCCAGTTCTATGCGCTCAGCTATGCTGACGACTTCGCCTATGGTGGAATCAGGACGGCTGAGCTTCTGGGCTGTGACGCCCTGGCGTTCGGCGCAGAATGTGATGACCTTGAAATGCTCACAGCTGAGGCGTACCGTGTAAAAACAGTCGATGTTAAAAGCGGGAGAAGCTATGCGCAGATGACGGGGGATCAAGCTTTCTCGCAGCCGAACAACATCCTTGCCATGCAATATATCAAAGCAGCTGACAGCAGACTGGAGCTGATACCGGTCAAGCGTATAGAGAACCATTATCATGACACTCAGCTGACGGGGCGTATTGCCAGTGCTACCGCTATACGCCGGGCAATCGCAGCAGGACATGATTTCTCTATGGCAGTACCCGCAGCTATCGATGCATCTCTTGCAGTCAGCTGGGAGGATTTCTTTCCGCTGCTGAAATATAAAATCATCAGTCACACGGCTGAAGAGCTGAGAAATATTTATATGATGACTGAAGGCCTGGAGAACAGACTGAAATCCCGTATCAATGCGTCACAGGACTTCGAGAGCTATATGCAGGCCATCAAGACGAAGCGCTATACGTATACACGTCTGCAGCGTCTCCTCGCCTGCACGCTGCTCAATATTACAGGCAGGCAGGCCATCACTGATATACGGGTTCTGGCGATGAATGACAAGGGCCGGGCCTATATCAAGGGACTTCCCCATGTACACACCAACATCAATAAAAAAAATGCATCGCTCTTCCCACTGGAAATCCGAGCGACGCAGATCTATAATCTCGTATCAGGCGACAGAAGAAATGATTTCAACACACCTGTTATTTATCAGCGAACTTCTTTTTAAGCGCTTCTTCAACATGCGGCGGGACAATTTCACTTACACTGCCACCGTATTTAGCGACTTCTTTCACGATGCTTGAACTGATAAAAGAGTAATGGTTATTCGTCATCATATAAAGCGTCTCTATATCATCATTCAGTTTCTTGTTCATACTTGTCAGCTGCATCTCGTACTCAAAGTCACTGACAGCACGCAGACCTCGGACAATCGTCTGAGCCCCTATATTCTCACAGTGCGTGATAAGAAGACCTGAGAAGTAGTGAACCTGGACGTTCGGCCAGGCAGCAGTCGCTTCCTTGATGAGTGCCAGGCGCTCATCCATTGAAAACAGTCCTGCTTTACTAGAATTATGCAAAACGGAGACATGGACCTCATCAAAGATCTTCGCGCTTCTTTCGATGATATCCAGATGGCCGAGGGTAATGGGATCAAAGCTGCCAGGTACGACTGCTCGTCTAATCGTCATGTTGAACTCCTTTTAATATACTTATTTTAACTGTCCCGTATATCTCTTCTTTAATAAGCGAGAAAGAACGCGGGTTCACCCTTTCATCTTTGCCACATTCGCACATAATGAGCCCATCCGGCTTGAGCAGCTGGAATGCCTCTATCTGTTCCAGTGCTTGATTCAGCAGCCCTTTCTGATACGGCGGATCCAGAAAGATGATATCGAACTTAATATCACGTTTCTTCAGTGCTTTTAATGCACGGAAAGCGTCATTGCGATATACTTCTACTTGTTCATCGATCGCTTCAATATTCTTACGGATGGCGGTGACTGCTTCTTTCGAGCCATCTACGAATATAACAGACTCAAGGCCGCGGCTCAAGCCTTCAATACCCAGGCCGCCGCTGCCTGCAAAGAGATCCAGGCCCATACCATCAAGCGGTCCTAGAATATTGAAGATGTTCTCTTTGATCTTATCTGTCGTCGGTCTCGAGGTCATGCCGGGTGCCGCTTCAATCTTGAGTTTCTTATATTTACCTGCTATTACACGCACGTTTACACCTACCTAAAAGGAGATTAATTATGTCACAATCATTTATCGAACTGGGGCCTGGCCTCAGCGATTTCTTTGAATTCGAGGAGCTGATCCGTTATAATCACGACCGCATCAGAAGTGTCGTCGCTCTGCACACCACACTTGAAGAGACACCGATGACGAGCATCCTCGTTATCATGAAGCCGACCACCCAGGGCCATTTCCAGGGCATTTATGCTACATTTGAATCCATTCCCTATCCTTATCCGGCATCCAACAAGCGTTTTGATCTCATCAGAAGCTGGGCTGAGGACTACCACTTACCTTTCCTGGAGTTTGAGACTAAAGCGATGCACCATTTCCATGAACGGGCGCTGTTCTACAATTATCTGATCGGTGTCCTAAGACTGCAGAGGCAGCTGCCGCCTCTATAAGGATTCGTAGTCTGTTTCCAGTGTCTGATAGGGCGAGATTTCCACCTTCAGCACATATTTCAGACGGGAGAGCTGCTCGAGTACTTCATCGACTCTGTCTGTATCGATATAGAGCGACAACCATTTATCCCTGCGGTTGAAATAAGCGATATGGCCATATTTTCTCAGCTGGCGCTCATTCTTGCTGCTCTTCATATAAATAATTAAATTTGTTCTAGGCGTTAAAGTCATCGTTCAACCTCATTATTACAGTTTCTTTTATAGTATCATGTTATTTGGTAAAATAAAATGTATCAAAATGACTGGAGGCAACTATATGAATAAAACAGTGAAAACAGGCGCCATGCTCCTCGCTGCCTACGGGACAAGTATTGCTGTTTCAAAGCAGCTCGCTAAAAATGAAAAACGTGCCATCCGCCCTTACTTCACAGGCCGGGCACCCTACATCTTCGCGCACCGCGGCGGGATGAAACTGGCACCGGAAAGTACAATGCCCGCATTTAACGAAGCGGCACGTCTTGAAGTGGATGGCTTTGAAATTGATATCCGCGTGACAAAGGATGACGTGATTGTGGTCTTCCATGATGCTTATGTCGACCGCGTCTCCAACGGGACTGGTCTTATCGCTGACCAGACACTCAGCGAACTGCAGCAACTTGATTTCGGCTACTATTTCAAGGATATCAATGGAGATTATCCATTCAGAGGCAAAGATGCGCGTATCGTCACACTGGAAGAACTGATCACAAAGTTCCCGGATAAACGCATCAATATTGACATCAAAGACCGGCCGGAGACCGTGGCAGGCGCTAAGGCACCGGAACTTCTGAACCAGCTGATTACACGACTGGGTGCCGCAGACCGCGTCCTGGTGACAAGCTTCCATGATGAGCAGACAGCACGTTTTAAGTCACTTAATCAAGCCGTTGCTACAGGCGCCGGCGTCAACGAAGTCAGAAAAGCATATGCGTTATACACGAGCGGCTATGGTCATCTCTATCAGCCCGAAGCCGATACATTCCAGATACCGGTGTCATTCCGCGGCATCCGCCTGGATTCAGCCCGCTGGATGAGCTTCCTTGCCAGCCATAATATTGCGGTCGGCTACTGGGTCATCAACAGTATCGACGAGATGGATGACCTCCTTCAGAAAGGTGCTCATACCATCGTCACTGACCGGCCGGACCTGGCTTACCACTTAATCAAAGAACGTTATCGTAAATAAGGAAAATCGTGCAGATCATCTGCACGATTTTTTAATCATTTGCCATTTATTAACAAATCTACTATATTATAAAGTGAGGCGCATCAAATGAAACTTATCCCGGTCAGACCCCAGAGTCAGTGGTATCCGAAACCGATGATCATGGGATGTGAAGGTGTGGCGGCAAGCATGCTGCTTGGCGGGGCGGTCGCGCCTGAGAAACTGATGAAATACTGGCCGAAACATGACTCTAATCCAGAGAAAGGCTATGTCGGTCATCCTTCCTTCATCAGTCTGAACAGTCATCAGACCATTTTTCCGTCCGCATTTGTCCCTTATTTAAAGCAGTTTGATGCCCGTATAGTGGATGGCACAGGCGCTACTCTCCCTGAACTGGAAAAACTGCTCGATCACAATCAGCCGGTTCTCATCTATCACACGCATCTTGGATTTACTGCTCTTGAGCGTATCTTCCATACCTCAGATGGCAAGAAACACTGGGTCAGCAACATCCATATCACTCTGCTTATCGGTTATGACCGCAACTATTATTACTATATCGACCCGCTCTGGATGAAGATCGGGCCTATCCTCTTGCCGGCTCTCCTGCCGTCCCGCAGACAGATCATGAAAATGTCTAAAAGACGGTTCAGGAAAAGCTATGAGTCGCCAGGACGTCTCTGTATCTTTAAAAAAGAAGGTGTATGATGAACTCCCGTACTTTATCTTATTTGAAAACCAGTTTGATTCTGATATTCTTTACAGCAGCGATGGTCATCCTGACGCGTGAACTGTCCCAGGTCAACTTCAAAGAAACCATTCACCTGTTCCGCCAGCTGCCGACCCTCAACTTTATCCTGATCATCGCTGCAGGTCTGACCGCTGTTCTGTCGCTCTCTCTCTATGATTATGTGCTGACGCGCCAGTTAAATGTGAATATCTCTCTCCGTCACTTATTGCCGGTCAGTTTTATAACGAATGCATTTAACAATATTCTGGGCCTCGGCGGCTTATTTGGCGCTGGTCTCCGCATATTTCAGTACGAGCCTAAAGCACCTGCTCATGCGCCGCTCAAGCGGGCCATCAGTCTGCTGTTATTATCCACCATCAGCGGTCTCAGCGTCCTGTGCTATATCGCTTATGGACTGATTGATATTAAAGCAGTCCCGTATGGCAACTGGATTGTTCTTTTTGCCTGTATCTATGCGCCTGCTTATCTCATCTTTACCATCATCAAGCCGATCAGCAAGGAGCAGCGGTTACTCGGCGTCAATTTCACACTCGTTTCCATCATTGACTGGCTGGCAGCGATTGTCCTCTTCTATTTCATTCTGCATGAATTAAATATAGCGGTGGCGTTGCCGGCGGTAGCAGGCCTTTTCATCATAGCGTCACTGTCCGGTATCATCAGCATGATTCCAGGTGGCTTAGGTGCCTTTGACCTGGTGATGTTAACAGGGCTCGGCACACTGGGCGTCAGCGAGGAGAAAGCGCTCCTTGCGTTACTGCTCTACCGCACCGTCTACTATTTCTTTCCGCTTCTTGTCGCGCTGCTGTTGTCAGTCTTTGAATACAAAGAGAGCGCCAAGACTTATATCGAGGATAATAAGCTGTTGAGTTCAGCGGCAATGACCGGCTCCTTTATCCGCGCACTGCAGAAATCCTCACCTTATCAGTTTTCCGGGTTGATTGTCGCGCTGCTGACCATCATCACCAGTCTTGTCTACTACTTCAATTATTTTCTGATTGTCTATGATGCGATAGCTGAGAAACGTTACACTTATTACTCAGTCATCATCATCTTCCACGTCGCTGCCAGTCTGACGCTTCTGATCAGCGCAAACGGCGTCATGCACGGCACAAAGCGTGCGACCATGCTCAGTATCCTATCGACCGCCATGCTGCTGGTCACGACTTTTCTCTCGTACGGGACGATCGTCTCCTACGTCTGGTTGACGACCATCCTGCTGCTCCTGATATTTAGATATCGTAAGACAACCATGATTAAGCGCAGCCTGACCCCGCTCAAAATGATCATCAGCACAGCGCTGATTCTGCTGATGCTAGCCGTCAATCACTGGGTGACCATCGATATGCTGGAGATTTATCCTCATAAAGCCACTCATTTCGATGATCAGCTGCTCGGTGCACTGATGTGGGGGACAGTCCTGATATTCGCCGTTGTCAGTGCACTGATCACTTATTATTACTCGAGAAAATATCGTCATCTGCTGGCGGATACTGTCACTGAGGAAGAACTGAAATCAATCATTGACATCGAAGGCAGCTACGTCAGTCACCTGGCTTTCACGGGTGATAAATCATTTTTCTTGAATGAGGCACGCGATGCCTTCCTGATGTTCCATAAGACGAAGAATGCGCTCATCGTCATGGGCGATCCGGTCGGTAACCGCGAGCACTTCGAACAGCTCCTGATGGACTTCTACGACAAGGCCTTTTTCCTCGGCAGTGACGTCATCTTTTATCAGGTGCAGTCAAAATATTTACCGCTCTACCACGGCTTCGGCAATCATTTCTTCAAGATCGGCGAAGAAGCCCTGATTCCGCTGCAGGACTTTACCGTCAGCGGTAAAAAACAGCGTGCCTTTCGCGCCACGCTGAACAAACTTGAAAAAGAGGGGTATCTCTTCTCGATTGTAGAAGCACCTTTTGATGATGAATTGATTGATGAACTGAAGACAGTGAGCGATGCGTGGTTAAACGGCAAACAGGAGATGCAGTTTTCTGTCGGATCATTTACCAGACATTATCTCGAGCAGGCACCTATAGCTGTCTTAAAAGACGCGAATCAACGCATCGTTGCATTCTCTACACTCATGCCGACAAATTATAACAGCACCTTGTCAGTTGATTTAATACGCTGGCTGCCGGATCTCGATATTCCCGCCATGGATGCCCTGTACTTAAATATGCTGCTGTATTCAAAAGAGCAAGGCTATGACTACTTCAATATGGGAATGGCCACATTATCTAACGTCGGTCAGAATCGTTATGGCTATGCGCGTGAACGCGTCGCGGGACATGTCTTCAATCATTTTAATAACTTGTACAGTTTCCAGGGCTTGCGGAAATATAAACAGAAATATAATCCTGAATGGAACGAGCGATTCGTTGTCTATAGAACCTATACTTCACTTGTCTGGAATCTGGTGCGCATCGGACTGACTATTAATAAGAAATAAAAAGGGGCCACGTGGGTGGCCCTTTTACTACGAGTTACGCGCGATATTTCCTGTTTATCGCTCATAACTCGCGGTTTTTTATCCTTATTCTTCAGTTACGAGCGATATTTACTGTTTATCGCTCATAACTCACTGTTTTTTGTCCTTATTCTTCAGATACGAGCGATATTCCTCGTTTATCGCTCATAACTCACTGTTTTCTCTCCTTACTCTCCAGTTACGAGCGATATTTCCTGTTTATCGCCCATAACCTCCTTACTTAAATAACAAGGACCCCATAACTAGTATGATAATGACTGGAATGAGATACTTCAGCAGCATGACCCAAATCTTAAACAGCCCTTGGTAGCGCGCGCCTATTACGAGTTCTTCTTCAGCAATGCGTCTGTCCATTACATAACCTGAGAACAAGGAGAAAGCAAGGGCACCTATCGGCAGCATGATATTGGATACGAGATAATCCATATTATCAAAAAATGTACCTGCTAAAAACTTTACATCCCCAAGGACGCCGAAGGATAAGGCAGAAGGGACGCCTACAACAAACAGCAAGATAGTCAGCAGGATAACAGCCCGCCCGCGTCTGGCATCATTTCCTTTGATCATATTTGCGACATTGATTTCCATCAGATTGATCGATGACGTGATTGTCGCAAACAGAAAGAGCAGCAGAAAGATCAGATAGAACAGCTGGCCGAATGCCAGTTGATCAAAGACATAGGGCAGAACGACGAACAGAAGCCCCGGCCCTTCCGCGTTGTCGATATGAAGCGCTGTCGTCGCCGGAAATATGGCGAGCCCTGCAAGTATAGTCACTAAAATATTAAGGCCGACGATAGACAGACCGGACTGGACGAGATCAGTCTCTTTCTTTAAATAAGAAGCATAGGTCAGCATGCCGCCAAACCCTACTGACAGTGAAAAGAAGGACTGGCCTAATGCGAATAGGATACTGTCCCTGTTCAGTGCATGAAAATCAGGCTTCAGGAAATACACGATCCCTGCCATGCTTCCGTCAAGGGTGACAGAACGGATAATGATGACCATAAAGAAGATAAAGAGCAGCGGCATCATGACTTTTGATGCGCGTTCTATCCCCTTCTCGACCCCGGCAGCGACAATCAGCGCAGTCAGGGCGATAAAGATGAACTGACCGGCCAAAGCGTATAGCGGGTGGCTGATCAGCATGCCAAAGAGCTCATCATATTGTGCGTGATGACTGCCTGTAAGCAGTGAATAGAGCGTACGCACAAAATAAATGATGATCCAGCCACCGATGACACTATAAAAGCTGAGGAGCAGAAAGACACCGATATTGCCGAGATGACCGATGCCGTCAAACATTTTCCGACCTGTCATTTTACTGAAGGCATTCGTACTGTTCGTCTGTGCATGTCGGCCGATCACAAACTCGGATAAAAGAAGCGGCAGTCCAATCAACAGCGTAAAAACAATAAAGACCGTTAAAAATGCGCCGCCCCCATTGGCAGCCATCACATAGGGAAACTTCCATATGGCACCCAGCCCTATCGCTGACCCAGCACTTGCTAATATAAAACCTAATTTAGAATTCCATGATGCACGTGTTTCCATATTATTGCCTCCTTTTATTTTTTTCCTAAAAAAAACGGCCGATGTGCAGACATCGGCCGAAAAAAAGAAGCCGATGTACGCGACACGGCCTCAGTAAATTAAAACCTGAAGAGACCGTCATAGATGACTTATATCTATGACGGATATAAGTCCTATGACAGCTGCCAGCTATTCAGTTGCGTCATTGGATTCTTCATGGTTAAGCACCTCTTTTTAGAATAACTATACTTTATCAAATATTCTGATAATAGACAACCATTTTCTACAGTTCGATATGATAATATTTAAGGGCCCGCTCAATCGTTACAGTCGGTAACAGTCCGGCATCCACCAGCATAGGAAGCCAGTCATGACGCCTGATATCAAACAGAACAAAAGAATGGCCGGTACGGATCAGCTCCGCTATAAGGATTTCCGGCTCATAGAAGAGATGAAACGGAATACTGACGTAGATCACATCAAATTTCTTGTCTTTATAGGGGATGCGTGTACGCTTCAGTTGCTTATAGGAAAAGTGCGGATAAAGATGGATGGCCTGTTCCATATCCTTTGGCGCCTGATCGATATAATAACCTTTTATCGCCGTCTCGCGGTCGATTGTACTCAGCAGGACACCATTGAAACAGCCGATAGCCAGCACTTTTTTCCGGGCGGGTAAACGATAGATGAATCGTGCATATTGCCTGAAATAAAAGGAAGTCATAAAACCTGTACGGTAGACCTGTTCTACTGGCTGCTCAAAAAAAGTATAGCGTTTCTGCCAGTCTTTTCTCAGTTTACGTTCTTTCTTGTTACCCACATCCGCACCTCTTATGCTGAACAGGAGCAGCCGCCGCTGCAACTGTGGTCAGTAGTAAAAAATGGATTCCCGCTTTCTACTTTCACTTCTTCGGAAACAGCACCGGCAATAATGACAAGGACTTCATCGAGTAAGGTCTGAAGGGCCACCTCGCTTCTCTTCGCGGCTGCGACGACAGGATGAAGGTCATACGCCTTCTTCGCTCTTCTTGTCGTGAGTAATGTCTCCATATAATCCGGATGATAGCGGCCGAACCGCATCACTTCGTCGTATCGTTCCTTCAGTTTGAGTAAGTTCGTCTTCATGGCCGCGACTTCTGTGTTCTGTTCTAAAGCCAGCTGGTCTAGTCTATATTGATTGTAGCATTCACTTGTCAGAATCATGCTGTTCAGTTCATCTGCCCGGTCCAGCACAGTGAACAGCTGGTCATCATAAATCATCCTCATACCCCATTTAATTCTTGATATAGCGGACACCGTAACAATCACTCACTGAGGCTACAATGCTGTCGTAGTGATTGTTAAGCATCATTCCACGCTCATGCCCATTCAGCCACTGATTAACTGCTTCAGCTGAGTCATAAGCTGTCGTACTGTTCTCCTGCTGACACAGAGACTCATTGTTCTCTATCTTGCGCAGCGGATGTATTTCGTAATTTGCACGCATCATATTGATTATTTCGATCAATGTCTGCTGAGCATTCTGTTCCTGCAGAATAGATTGCTCTATCCTCATTGTACGCTCTATAGGCTGACCGTTCAAGTGAGCCGTATAGGGCAGCATCTGAACGAGCAGCGGCGCCGACATAAATCTTGCGGCCATCACTTTGCCTGTCTCTCGGTCGATATAGACCTGAGTATAGACATCATCATACTGAATAAGCAGCTGTGTCTTAAGGTCAACTTCAGTCAACTCAAAATGATAATCCCCGTCCTCAGACGTCACGCTCGGTTCAGTGTCGATAGAAGTACCTCTGAAAATGTCTGATGCCTGCTGGTTTACAGTGAACGGTTCAATATCAGCTTCCGGACCTGTCGCATAGATCATGCCGATTTGATTCTCTCTTACCCGGACATCATAAAATGCGTTCTTGTCGTGATAGATGTAGTGCTGATATTTATTATCAGCCTGATAGATGCGGTCCGGATAACCATGGACTGCTGTCCAGCTGTCAATTGATTCTCCGATGTAGGTCCCCGGCCCCTCAGTGAGCGCTGCATTCCTCGGTCTTTCTTCTGGCTGATCATTCTGCTTGGTTTCCTCCAGGCGATTAAAATCTCCGAGAGCATAGAACAGCAGAAAGAGTCCTAGTAGCGCTATTAGAACTAACAGCATTTTAAATATTATAGTCTTCATCAGCTTCTCCGTCTGTTTTTTCATATTATACATTATTTGCACTTGAATAAATAACTGATTGCAACAATCCTCTTTTTGTCATAAAATTAGAGTTGAGCATATTGAGGGAGGTAAATGAAATGGTATTCGACAATTCAGGTATTGAAAACATCGTAGCTGATCAGAATGTGATTCAGCACGTCATGAATAAACATGGCCTTAATCTGGGTGGCCACTGGGATTACGAACGTGTCACATACGACTTGAAATATCAGATTGAAGAAGGTGTTTACTACCTTCGCATTCCAGGTTACGCCGTTGAAGGTGATGTAGGCGCTCGTAACGCTAAACTACAGATGATGGATCCGTACTTAGGTAAGCACTATTATCCAACCGGTATCGAATATGGTGAGGATGAATATTTTCCGCCAGCAGTGGTTGAACATTGCAAACGTACAATCATCAGTATCAGTAACGATCTCAGAGAAATCCTTGCTTAAGACGTGGGCATATGCCGCGTCTTTTTTAATAGCCATGAGGAGGCCAGAATGTGTTCAAGCGACTTTTAACTAAAAAGAATGTGACCTTAGCGGTCTTTATTGTTCTCACCGTTTTATTCTTTTATTTCATCTTACCCATATCAATTCCGATTGTCAGCGCACTGATACTTGCCTTAGTGCTGGAACCCGCTGTCAGAAAGCTGGAGTTCAAATTCGGCAGTCGTAAATGGAGTGTGACAGCCCTCTATTCAGGTATTCTGCTCATTTTATTAGTGCTGCTTTACCTGATACTGACGAAAGTGATTGAAGCCTTATTCGATTTCGCCAGGAATCTGCCGGCTAAAGCAGACACCTTGATCGCGGCCTGGTCGAGTGTCGAAGTGAAACTGAACCAGCTGCTCCCGTCAAGCGTAACCGCCTCACTCAATGATGAAGTGCAGAAGTTCCTTCTTTCTATGCGTGATGGTATCGCTGACTATTTCAGCGTCCAGAACATCACCAATTTTGTCTCCATGCTGCCTGAGCTGATTATTTCCGGTCTGGTGTTCCTGGTTGCTCTGTTCCTCTTTATGCTGGAAGTCCCGCGCATGAAGCAGCTGATACGCAAGCATACATATGAAAAAACCTACTCGCGGGGTCTGCTGATCTGGCAGAAGGTCTCTACCTCTGTCTTTGGCATGCTCAGAGCGGCCGTCATCTTATCATTTATCACCTGGGTCTTCACATTTATCGGTCTGTTATTTATCGTGCCGGAAAATGCGCTCATCCTCAGCCTGATCATCTGTATCGTCGACTTACTGCCCATTATCGGCGCTACCGGCATCACCATTCCGTGGACGCTGTATGAGCTGATTACAGGCGACAATGTAACAGCCATCAAGCTCGCGCTTCTTTCAGTCTTCCTGCTCGTGCAGCGCAAAGTACTGGAACCGAAGATTATGGGTAACGGTGTCGGACTGAGTCCGCTTGCCACCTTGATTTCCATGTACATCGGCTTGAAACTGATGGGCTTTATCGGCTTCTTTATCGGCCCGATCATCCTTCTGATCATCGTGACCTTCATTGAATCGGGTGCCATCAAGATGAACTTCAAAATCTGACAACACACTTACATCAGTAAGTGTGTTTTTTAATGAAAAAAGCAGCGGATAATCCGCTGCTGATGCTTAAATACCTAGGATTGCCTTGAATACTGACGTGGTCTCGCCGCCCTTATAAAATACATAAAGCAGTAAATAAACCGCTACGCCGGTGATAGCTGTAAAAAACCAGATGATGGAAGTCGTCGGACCTAGTTTTCTATGGATATTCAATCTGTCCTTCAGTCCTGACACAATCATGATCAGGCCCAGCACACCGCCTGTTGTAGCGAGTGTGATATGGAAGACCAGGAATATCGTGTAATACAGTTTAATACTGTCCGGTCCGCCAAAAGAGGTATTGCCGATGAATAAGGTACGAGAGACGTAGATGATAAAGAACGTCAGCGCACTCGCCCCAGCTGCGAGCATCACTTTCTTATGGCCTTCCAAGTCTCTCTTCGCAATTTTATACCAGCCGATAGCGACAAGGATCGCACTGATAACAATAAAGGATGTACTGATAGTCGGTAAGATCGGTAAATTCATGTTATTCTCCTATCTGAATTGATTAAAGTAAGCTTGTTCTCTCTGACGAGCTTCCAGGCTGCGCTGTGTCGTCTCTTCCTCATTCCTGCCCTCTGACCAACGCCAGTTAAAGAAGACATAGAACAGCATAAAGCCGAAGAAGACCTCCTGCAGCACTTTCATGATGACGCCACCCGTCTGCTGATCTTCAAGTGACGACATATTCGTGAAGTACTGCGGACCAGATATATTAGTGGCACTCATGACGCTATCCAGCGTACCTTGCGGAACACAGAGCGCCATCGCCCCAAGCCAGGCTTTCGGATCGGTATAGGTGCGGTACATCGGGTGCTGGGAGAAGATAATCAGTCCACAGCTCGGCGTCAGAAGCACCCCGATCATAAAGATATAAACAAGCTTCATCAGACCTGTCAGCTGTTTACGGGGCAGCTCAGTGCGGTTGAATACCGGATACCACATATTAAATGCAGCGACAGAGAGCAGGACCGTGAACAGTGAATGTAATGTCGCACTCTGTTTCAGGAAGTCGAGTACAACCGGCAGATGGTAGATACTGAACAGTCCATTGAAGACAATGATGGCAAAGACAGGACGCGATACCACATCAAACACAGGCTTTATATAAGGACGTGAAACGATGTAATCAATCAGATAGCTAGGTACCGCAAAGAACAGCATCGGCACAATCATCAGATAGAGTACAGCCATCTGCAGCATATGGAAGCTGAAAATAATGTGACTGAGTAAATCAATCGGACTGCCCTTTACAATGTAGATGAGGATCATGCTGATAATGAAGAGGATGACTTCTCTTCTTTTCAACGGTCGGTTACCCGGAATCTCATGCCGCCACTTGGTCACTGATAAAAAATAGACAGCCGTCACAAACAGAAGTGTGACGATATAAAACGGACTCCAGTTCGCAAAGAAACCAAATATAGAGACCGAACTGAGACTATGCATATAATCACTCCAAAAATATAATCTTAGTTTAATTATAAAATACAATGGAAAAGGACGGACCTTACAATAACGAACGTTTTATGTCTTTTTAAAAAAAACACCACTGAACTGCGTCAGTGGTGTCTTCATTATTTAAGTGGGTCACCTAACCAAGCCAGGTAGAGTGCCATCACAACAAACGATAAGGCCAGGAAGATACCTGATAACATAAAAATCTTCGCTACACCGTGACCGTCATGACTCATATGCATGAAGTAGAAGAACTGCAGAATAACCTGTACGAATGCCAGCAGGATTAGGAGCGGTAAAACCACTGCCTTATCTAATCCTGCTGCGACCATACCGAAGGCGATGAATGTCAGGAAGATCATCACTGCAAACGTCGTCACCTGTTGTCTCATCTCTAATGTACGATTACGACGATCATAGTCAAATCTCGCACGGTTGAAACGTGGTGCGTGAGCTTGATGAACTTCATGTGTTTCTACAGCGCCTACTTCTCTCACTTTAACATGTTCTGATACGTAATGTTCATTCGTTTTAGCCATATTATCCTAACACCCCTAACAAGTAAACTACTGTAAAGATGAATACCCAGACTACGTCAATAAAGTGCCAGTATAACGAGAAAGTATTGAACTTCGCTGCATTGTAGACTGATAATCCACGCTTCATGTTACGGATGACAAGCAGGGTTGCCCAGCCAAGACCGATTAAAACGTGAAGTCCGTGCGTTCCTACCAGGAAGTAGAATGCACTACCAAATGCGCTTGAGCGGAAGGTATGACCTTGATGGACATACTCTGTAAACTCGTAAATCTCAAGCCCCAAGAAACACAGGCCAAGTAAGATAGTGACCACAATCCAAGTAAGCATTTTCTTGAAATCATAATTTTTCATGTGGTACATCGCATAGACACTTGTGAGTGATGATGTTAAAAGTAACATCGTCATGACAAATGCCAGCGGTAAATGGAATAACTGTTCTGCTTTTAAGTGCTCTTCACTTGGCACATGATCTTTAAGTGCTAAGTAAGTTGCAAATAATGAAGCAAAGAGCGCTGTCTCACCGCCCAGGAAAATCCAGAAGCCGGTTAACTTGTTTTTACCTTCAAGTGATGCAGTCTCAGGGTGACTTGGCCATCTTTCAACTGTCATTTTTTCTTCAACATGTGCCATTATTTCACACCTCTTTCGTACTCAATCAACTCTTCTTTAGTGATGTGGTAACCATGGTCATCTTTCAGTGAACGTGCCATCATAGCACCTACAGTAATCAGGAGACCTAATCCAAGAACAAATGGTGACCAAGCTTGAACAGGTAAATCTTTCACAGCATCGATCGCCCATTCTTTACCATCTGCAAAGTAGAGAGCACCGAATGCTGCGACGAACAAACCTAAAGATTGGATGAATGGCAGAATTGAATTGTTAGGCATATGAACATCACCTAAAGATTCAGCTGGTAAAATTTCGCCATTGCCTTTCGTTTTTTCTAACCAGAATGCATCTAAGCCGCGTACAAGTGGCGTCTGAGCAAAGTTATAGAATGGAACAGGCTGTGGTAAAGACCACTCAAGCGTACGTCCATCGCCCCATGCATCGCGTCCCACTTTAGGAGCTTTAGCAGTCGTCAAGATGACGTTGATCACTGTAATAATAACCGCTACAGCCATGAGTAAAGCACCGATTGTAGATACTAAGTTGAAAGTGTCATAGCCTTGACCTGGTAAGTAAGTCGCGATACGACGCGGCATACCCATTAAACCAAGGAAATGCTGGATAAAGAATGTTAAGTGGAAACCGAAGAAGAAGATCCAGAATGCAATCTTACCTAATTTTTCACTTAAGATCTTACCGAACATCAGCGGCCAGTAGAAATGAAGTGCTGCAAGTAATGCGAAGACAACCCCGCCGACGATGACGTAGTGGAAATGCGCAACGATGAAATAAGAATCATGGTACTGATAGTCAGCTGGTGCTGATGCCTGCATAACCCCTGTCACACCACCCATAACGAATGATGGAATGAAGGCTAAAGAATAAAGCATCGGTGTTGTAAATTCAATACTACCACCCCAGATAGTCAGTAACCAGTTGAAGATTTTAATACCTGTTGGTACGGCAATCGCCATTGTCGCAATCGCGAAGATCGCGTTCGCTGTTGGTCCAAGACCGACTGTGAACATATGGTGAGCCCATACCATGAAGCCTAAGAAACCGATTAATACTGTTGCGAATACCATCGCTGAATAACCGAACAGACGTTTTCTTGAGAATGTCGGGATGATTTCAGAGAAGATACCGAACGCTGGTAAGACTAAGATATATACTTCCGGGTGACCGAAGATCCAGAATAAATGTTCCCAGATGATCGTATTACCACCTTGAGAGACGATAAAGAATCCAGTACCGAACATTCTATCAAAGATGAGTAAGAATAAACCGATAGTCAGTGGTGGGAATGCGAAGACGATTAATGCTGAAGCAACGAATGTTGTCCATGTCATTAACGGCATACGCATGTATGTCATACCAGGTGCACGCATATTGATGATTGTGACTAGGAAGTTGATACCGGCAATTAATGTACCTGCACCGGAAATCTGAAGTCCAAGTGCGTAGAAGTCAATGCCGTGACCTGTTGAAGCAAGTGATAATGATGCATAAGACGTCCAACCGGCATCAGGTGCCCCGCCTAGGATCCATGATAAGTTCAGGAAGATTCCTCCGAAGAAGAATAACCAGAAACCAAGTGCGTTTAAGAATGGGAACGCGACGTCACGTGCGCCGATCTGTAATGGCACA
Organism: Macrococcus bovicus; assembly: GCF_030376725.1. Taxonomy (NCBI): domain Bacteria; kingdom Bacillati; phylum Bacillota; class Bacilli; order Caryophanales; family Staphylococcaceae; genus Macrococcus; species Macrococcus bovicus. The sequence continues at coordinate 774,790 of NZ_CP128470.1, read as the reverse complement.
ACTGCATTCATAAATGCGAATAACAGCGGCATCGCTGCCAGGAAAATCATCGTAGTACCGTGCATGGTCAGTACTTGGTTATAGAGACCCGCTGATAAGAAATCATTTTCAGGTACAGCGAGCTGGATACGGATGAACATCGCTTCGAGACCACCCATTGCGAAGAACAGACCACCCATAATCAAGTAAAGAATCGCGATTTTTTTATGGTCAACAGTCGTTAAATATTCCTTAATTGTTGCACCAAAACCTCTTTTAGCTTGTGTAGACAATTGTGTAACCTCCCTTTAAACTTTAGTTCTCGACTTTACGTTCCATTAAGTATGCAGCAAGTGCATCGATGTCGCTGTCAGATACTTTGTACTGACCTGCCATCTTGTTACCTGGTTTAACACTGTCAGGGTCTTTGATCCATTTTTTAAGGTTCTCTTCATTATGCTCTAACACACCAGCGATACGTGTACGCTCACCGAATGTCGTTAAGTTAGGACCTTTAGCCCCTTTACCTGTTGGTGTAACTGCGTGACAGCCGATACATGATTGCTGAAAGACTTTTTCCCCTTCTTTAGCTTGATCACTTGTTGCTGCTACTGCTTTTTTAGTACCTTGCATATCTTTGATCCAAGTATCGAAGTCTGCTTTGTCCAATGCTTTAACTTTGAAGTCCATCAGTGCGTGTGAAGGTCCACATAACTCTGCACATTTACCATAGAAGACATTATCTGCTTCTTTCGCTTTCTTAGAATCAAAGATTAAATAGAACTTGTTGATATTTTCAACGTTTGTATCCATTTTACCGCCGACAGCCGGAATCCAGAATGAGTGTTTAACATCAGCTGAATGAAGTCGGAAATAAACCTTTGTATCAGTTGGAACCACTAACTCCTGTGAAGTGACAACTTCCTGGTTCGGATATTCAAATTCCCACCAGTATTGATTCGCTGTAACGTTGACAATCATTTCTTTGTTCTTACCTTTTTCATCCACTTTATCCATCGCCTTAGTATCTGCTAACTTGAATGTCAGAGACACAGTAGGAATCGCTAAGATAAGAAGTAAGATAATCGGAATGGTTGTCCAGATAATTTCAAGTTTATGATTACCTGCTACTTGTTTTGGCATGAAGTTTTCGCCGACTTTACCGCGTCTGAACTTAAGCACAGCTAAGATGAAGATAATGAGAACGACTAAAATAACACCGATCATGATATAGACAGCAAGCATCATCAGATTGAACTGCTCCTGTGCCACTTCACCGGCCGGACGAAGTACTGATAAGTACGGCTTACCGCAACCAGCTAAAGTCATTGCCAGAACAAAAAACAGGCCAAACAATTTTGTGTTCTTCAATTTGTTCATTAAAAATAACCCCTCTTTCACTCATTCATAATTAAATCATTTGAATTAAAGTAACTACTACTATCATAACAAAAAATATCATCAAATAGTTTAAAGAATAGATAAACATTTGCATTGCCCATTTCGCTTCCTTGACACCGGTCCGAAAGCCTGATAGAGCAAGAAGCAGCCAGCCGATATTCAGTAACGTGGCCAGTATCATAAAGACAGACCCAAGCTCCGCCATGAAGAACGGCGTCGGCAACAAGACCATCACCCATAGCAGCATGCCCAGTCTCGTGCGTTCGAAGCCTTTGACAGTCGGCAGCATCGGGATATGAGCTAAACCGTATTCATCCTTACGCTTGATTGCAAGTGCATAAAAATGAGCGGGTTGCCAGGCAAACATGATGATAAACAGCATCCAGGCTGTTGTCGACAAGTCAGGATTGATACTTGCCCACCCGATAAGCGGTGGAACTGCACCCGGAAAACTCCCTATTATCGTGTTTGACACTAAATGACGTTTAGACCATACAGAATAGAGAATGACATAACCGAACACGCCAAGGAAACCAATGATACCTGTTGTCATATTAATAGAGAACAGAAGCGCCTGTCCGATGACGATCAGTATCAGACTGAGCATCAGCAACTGCTTAGTGCTGATTTTACCTGTCACGCTCGGCCGGTTCATCTTGCTCGGCATCAGAGCATCAATATCCTGGTCGTAAAAATTATTTAATGCACAACTACCACCCATTATTAATACAGAGCCTAACAGCATTGCAATCAATTCCGGCATACTGCCGAGGAACGACTGACCTGTCAGAATAATCGCCAGCCAGCCTCCGACGAATGTCGGGATTAAGTTACCTTGCACCAGTCCGAGTTTAATCACAGCTTTAATATCTTTCGCTGTTAGCCTGCTCTCATCAATCGGAATGATGACATTTTCATTCAGCATTTCCAACCTCCTTTACTCACCTGACGCATATATTAACAATAATAAATCAAAATTGACACAAATTCTATATATTTCAGAAATAAAATGATAACATTTTACTGTAAGCGACAAGAAAGAGTATTCACATATGTGACACATTTACAGTTACCAAACATTGTTATACTATAACATAGGGATTCGAACATAAAATGATAATCCGGAAATATTTTAACATATATATTGAAAGAATTGTTTTCGAAATTCACGACCACAAGAACTTCAGAGGTGAACATGTTGTTAAATGAAAAAAACTTAAAATGGCTGTCAGTCTTTACGACTGTCTTGATGCTCTTCGTTCAGATTGGAGGCGCACTTGTCACGAAGACAGGTTCAGCTGATGGCTGCGGCAGAAGCTGGCCGCTCTGTCATGGTAAACTCATGCCGACTTCTATACCGAAGGAAACATTGATCGAGCTCGCCCACCGAGGGGTTTCCGGTCTTGCACTGTTGTCTGTCACCTGGCTCGTCATACTCAGCATGAAACATATCGGCCATAAAAGAGAAACTAAACTGCTCTGCTTTATGAGCATGGCATTTATTTTTGCCCAGGCGTTAATCGGTGCTGCGGCTGTGGTCTGGCAGCAGAACAGTTTTATCCTGGCGCTGCACTTCGGCATTTCTCTTATCAGCTACAGTTCTGTCTTTCTGCTCATGCTCCTGATCTTTGAAGTGGACCAGAAATTTGATGCGACAAAGCTGATTATCAAGAATCCGCTGCGCTACCATACAGTCGGACTGACAAGCTTTATCTACTTCGTTATCTATAGCGGTGCACTGGTCAGACATACGAAAGCAAGCTTGGCCTGCTCTACATGGCCACTCTGTCAGCCTGGCCAGTTCCAGCTGCCCCAGAATTTCTACGAATGGGTCCAGATGAGCCACCGCACACTGGCGCTGCTTCTCTTTATCTGGCTCGCCTATATCACTTATCATGCCGTGAAAAATTATGCGCAGTATCGCGTCATCAAATATGGTTATCTGACCGCCTTCATTCTTATCTGTCTGCAGGTGACAACGGGCGCGCTTACCATATTCAGCGGTCTCAACCTTTATATCGCTCTGCTGCACGCCCTATTTATCACCCTGCTCTTCGGCTTACTCTGCTATTTCATCTTACTTATCTCCAGAGCTAAATTAAGACAATAATAAAGAAGGAAGGTCAGCTGACCTTCCTTCTTTTTATGGTTCAAGTACGGCTAATAGATCACCCGTCTTAACCGCATTTCCTGTCTCAACATTGATTTCCTTGATCGTTCCCGCGTAAGGTGCCTGCACGGACGTTTCCATCTTCATCGCTTCTGTGACGAGGAGGACCTGTCCTTTGACGACTGTATCGCCCGCTTTGACCTTCACCTCTCCTACTGTCCCCGGCATCTGTGCACCGATATGCGAGGAATCTGAAGGGTCTGCTTTACGGACAGCGGCTGATGTCACTTCAACTGCGGCATCTTTTACATAAACTTTACGCGGCATACCGTTCATCTCGAAATAAACCCAGCGATGGCCATCCGCATGAACATGACCGATATTGATCAGTTTGACGATCAATGTCTTACCTTTATCAATCTCAATCGCCACAATATCCCCTTTCTCCATGCCATAGAAGAAGAGTTGTGAATCGAGCTTAGAGATATCCCCGAACATCTTCTCGGTCTCTTTATAGTTAAGGAATACTTTCGGGTAGAGGGCATAACTGATGACATCCTGTGCTGAGACTTCTGTCTTCAGCAGCGCCTGCAGCTCTTCTTCAAGCTTTGCAAAGTCTACATCCGGAATGCTCAGACCTGGTCGACCGGTCAGTGCAGGCTGTCCTTTTAAGATCAACTGCTGCAGTTTCTCTGGAAAACCGCTGGCTGGCTGACCGATCTCACCTTTAAAGAACTGGACGACAGATGCCGGGAAGTCGAGGGACGCCCCTTTCTCATAAATAGATATCTCGTCCAGGTCATTCTGCACCATATAAAGTGCCATATCGCCGACTACTTTGGACGACGGCGTCACCTTGACGATATCACCGAACATCAGATTGACACGACGGTACATATCCTTGACGTCACTGAAACGTTCGCCCAGTCCCACACCGACCGCCTGCTGTCTCAAGTTCGAATACTGGCCGCCAGGCATCTCATGCGCATAGACTTCAGCACTCGGTGCTTTTATATCACTCTCAAAACTTGCATAGATGGGACGGACCGCTTCCCAGTAATGGGACAGTTCGTCAAGTCCCGCTATATCAACAGCGAGCTCGCGCGCTGTGCCGAGCCTTGCATGATAAAGGGTGCCGGCATTCGGCTGACTCGTCAGACCGCTCATCGCCCCGATAGCTGTATCCACGACATCCACACCCGCATCAATCGCTCTCGAATAAGTGGCTATACCGTTACCACTCGTATCGTGTGTATGAAGATGAATCGGCATATCGACTGCCGCTTTCAGTTCACCGACCAGCTGATAGGCCGCTTCCGGCTTCAGAAGTCCTGCCATATCTTTGATCGCTAGAATATGGAAGCCCGCACGTTCCATGTCACGCGCCATCTTGATATAGTAGTCAAGTGTGTAGACATCAGAACGCTGTGGATTTAATATATCCCCTGTATAGCAGATAGCACCTTCTGAAATCTTGCCTGCCCGCTGGACGGCTTCATTAGCGACCTTCATCTGATCCAGCCAGTTGAGTGAGTCAAATATGCGGAAGACGTCGATACCTGCCGCGGCACTTTCAGCCACAAATTTCTCAATCACATTATCTGCATAATTTTTGTAGCCCACTGCATTCGATGCCCGCAGCAGCATCTGGAACAGAACATTCGGAATCGCTGCTCTGAGATTCTCCAGCCGCTTCCACGGGCTTTCCTTCAGGAAGTTATAGGCCACATCAAATGTGGCACCCCCCCACATCTCAAGTGAGAACGCCTCTTTCAGCAGTCTGCTCGTCGCAGGTGCAACGTCCATCATATCCTTAGTGCGGACACGTGTCGCAAGAAGAGACTGGTGGGCATCGCGGAAAGTCGTATCCGTGATCAGCACATCCTTCTGACTTTGCAGCCACTTCGCTACTGCTTCCGGTCCTTCGTCCAGAAGCAGCTGCCTTGAACCTGTCAGTGACTTCTCGTAGTTCAGCTTCGGAATCAGCACATCCGGTCTGGCATTGGCTACGCCAGGGAAACCATTCACACTGACTGAAGCGATATATTCCAGCGTCTTCGTTCCACGGTCTCTCGGTTCCTTGATATCAAACAGTTCAGGTGTCGCATCTATGAAGTTCGTGTTGTATGCCCCGCTGACAAAGACGGGATGCTGCACCACATTGATCAGGAACTGGATATTGGTTTTAATACCCCGGATACGCATTTCTTTCAGCGAGCGGATCATCTTTTCCTCTGCCTGCTTGAAAGTGAGCGCCTGTGTGGAGACTTTGACCAGCAGTGAATCATAGTAAGGCGAAATCTCAGCGCCCTGGAAGCCGTCTCCTGCATCCAGTCTGACGCCGAAACCACCGCTCGAGCGGTAAGCCATGATCGTACCGGAGTCTGGCATGAAGTGATTCAGCGGGTCTTCTGTCGTAATCCGGCACTGAATGGCATAGCCTAACGTCTGAATCTCCTCCTGCTGCGGCATTTCGATACGGGCATCGTGCAGTGCTTCGCCGTCAGCAATCAGAATCTGTGTCTTGACGATGTCCACACCTGTGACCATCTCAGTGATCGTATGCTCCACCTGGACACGCGGGTTCACTTCGATGAAATAGAAGGCATCTTCTGCGACTAAAAATTCGACTGTGCCGGCATTGACGTAGCCGACTTTCTTCATCAGTTTAACAGCGGCATCACAGATATTCCTGCGCATATCCTCAGAGAGGCCGACTGATGGCGCGACCTCCACAATCTTCTGATGGCGCCGCTGCACAGAGCAATCCCGCTCAAACAGATGAACGAGGTTACCATGCTGGTCCCCTAGAATCTGGACTTCAATATGCTTCGGATTCCTGATGAGTTTCTCGAGATAGACTTCCCTGTTGCCGAATGATTTCTGCGCTTCAGACTGCGCTCTCGTATAGGCCTCTTCAAGTTCGTCTGCCTGTTCAACGATACGCATCCCTTTCCCGCCGCCGCCAGAGATAGCTTTGATGATGATCGGGTAACCATGCGTTTCGACAAATGCTGCCACTTCCTCAAATGAGCGGACTGCTTCTTTTGTGCCCGGGATGACCGGCAGATCAGCGGCAGTGGCCTGACTCCGCGCCTTCACTTTATCGCCGAACATGTCAAGGTGACGCAGCTCAGGCCCGATAAAGATGATGCCCTCTTCCAGACATCTGCGTGCAAATGTTTCATTCTCACTCAGGAAACCATAACCCGGGTGAATCGCATCAGCGCCGCACTGCTTAGCGATACTGATGATCCCTTCAATATCGAGATAACTGTCAGTCGGACTTAAATGCTCACCGACGAGATAAGCTTCATCCGCTTTATAACGGTGCAGGGACCGGCTGTCTTCTTTGGAATAGATGGCAACTGTAGGAATACCTAGTTCAGTCGCTGCTCTGAAAATACGGATGGCAATTTCTCCGCGGTTTGCTGCTAAAAGTTTGGTAATTTGGCGCATAATCATCCTCCTCAAATAAAAAAACATGCCAGCCCTGCTGACATGTTCATTATACAATATGAATGATGACTCTGACATTCAAGATGTGACGATCTCGTTATTTAGCGGTTCAGACGCTCCTGTTTGACATGCTTAGAAGCCATAAGCAGCAAGCCAACAGCTATGGAAAGACTGAGCATACTAGAGCCTCCGTAACTTAAGAAAGGAAGCGGCACACCTGTCAACGGAATCAGCCCGACGACACCGCCGAGATTAATGAAGGTCTGAATGCCGATATAACTTGCCACACCGATACAGATCAGACGGTAGAACATGGAAGTGGCAAGGGCTGCATACATAAATCCCTTATAAACGATAAAGAACAGCAGTGAAATGATGACGACTACACCTGTTAATCCCAGTTCTTCAGCGATGACCGCAAAGATGAAATCCGTATGCGGTTCCGGCAAGTAGCCGAGCTTCATGATGCCGTTACCGAGTCCGCGACCGAACAGTCCGCCGTTTCCGATGGCCATTAATGAATTGGACAGATGATAACCGATCCCGCTCTCCTCTTTGAAGGGATTCTTCAGTACCTCAAAGCGCGCCACCTGGTGAGGCGATAACAGGTTACCGGTCGTCACGAAGTTAAAAACCAGTGCCAGACAGGCGACCCCGAAAATAACCGCTGACGTCTTGATTATCGTTCCGAAGGCAATCCCTGAGTAGAGCAGGATGCTGATGATGATCATAAAGATCAGCAAGGTGGACCCCATATCAGGCTGTAAAAGAACAAGTCCTGAACAGAAGCCGATCAGCATAATCGGCGCAAAGAGATCCCAGCTGAAATGATTGAGATTTTTCTTTTTATCATAGATATAAGCCAGGTAGATGATCGTCACTATCTTCAGAAACTCTGCCGGCTGAATCATCATGATACCGGTATTCAGCCAACTTTTCGAGCCGTTGACTTCCGTCCCGAAGAGCATCGTCGCGATGAGCAGAATGAGGACACCGATAATCGAGCTCTGCTGGACACGCTTATTTTTGATGATATTGATATGCATGAAATAAGTCATGAAAAAGACAATACCAAAGCTCAGGATGATCGCAAAGAGCTGCCTCTTATAGAAATAGGTCGAACTGACTGGACCTGCACCCGACAGCATCCCGCGTGGCCCGCCGACCATACTCGCACTGTAGATCATGACAAGCCCCATCATACACAGCACGATATAGGTGATCATAAGCGAAAAATCGACATACTTGGAATAATCTTTTATGTATTTGAAGAACCTTCTTAACTGATTCACAACTCAATCACTCAATTCTAATAAAAAATAGTCTAAAGCATCTGCTCTAGACGTTGGTAAATGCATCATGTAACTTGGAAAGTTCTTTTTCCAGGCCGGATAACAGAGTTTTTCCAAATTCTCTATCTATCAATCCAATCTTTGCGGCGAACTCCACTTCTTTACCCAGACCATACATCTGCGTATCGAGGACTTCTTCATAAAGCGGACATTGGGGCATCGTTAAGTTATCCATCTGAACTTTAATCAGCTGCAGTATCTTCTCTGCATCCTGATTAAGCTGGTCATATGCCTGTTGTTTGTAATCGACTGGTTCCATAGACATACACCCCTTTTTCTTCTATACTTTAAAAGTTTATAGTAGGGCTGTATAAAAATCAAGCAAAAGTACATGACAGCCAGGGCTTGTGATAGAATTAAATGAAAGGAGTGAGACACTTGATTATCCAAATACAAGGGAAAGTTAAATTTAAGATTACACTTGATCCATCGACGTGGATTTTCGATGACCGCAAAATCACGATTGAAGAGATGGAAGCAGGGAAAACGACAGGGGTAGAACCGATCTCATTTAAAGATAATAAGGCCTGGAACCGGGATATATTGGAAGGCGGCGCAAAACCGCCGACCTTGAACTCTGAGAAGAAGTTCAAGAAGCAGCAACTACTTGAAGGGACCTATGTGATCAATATGGCACCTTTTTTCGCGATTACAGAACCCGAGGCAGATGCAGCGGCCATCAGACTATCGAACGGTAACGAGCACGAAGATATCAGGCTGGAAGATGTATCCCAGCTGTATTTCCAGTTCTCTAAAAACGGTAAACGTCTGTACGAGGACGGCATGGTTGATGCCTTCATATATAACGGTGAATATAGCCAGAAGATTGACCACGTCAATGCCATTGAAGTGATATAAAGAAACCCGCACAGCCAAGCTGTGCGGGTTCTTATTTTTGTTGACGTTCGTTATGAAGCCGCAGTCGATAGAGACCGAAGACGATGGCCGCAAGAATCAGACTTTCTCCGACCGGCAGAAAGACTGCGAGGAATGTCAGTAGAATACAGCCTAAGAAGAGCAGGATATAGATGACGATATTCTGCCACAGCTTCAGCTTACGGGCAAAACCGAGGTGATAGACGATAGCACTTAAGATAAAGATGGCGATCAACAGCATCCACATACCTTGCTGTGGATGTGTATCCACCTGGAAAAGCTTCGCAAGGAAAGAAAGACGTTCGGAAGGATTTGTGCTGACACCTTTACTTAAGCCGAGCATCTTATTCCTCTTCTGCTAAAGCAGCAGCTTTCGCTTTTTTCTGTTCACGTTCACGCTGAGCTTTATCTAAAGTTTTCTTTCTGAGACGGATAGACTCAGGTGTGACTTCCAGTAACTCATCGTCATTGATGTATTCAAGCGCCTCTTCAAGCGTCATGATTCTTGGTTTCTTCATAGTCGTTGTCTGTTCTTTCGTCGCAGAACGGATGTTGTTCGCTGCTTTGACCTTCGTGATATTAACGGTCAGGTCATTGTCACGAGAGTTTTCACCGACAATCATACCTTCGTAAACTTCTGTCCCCGGCTCCATGAAGTTAACCCCACGGTCCTCTAATGCTAAGATGGCATACGTACTCGCCACCCCTTTATCCATAGAGACTAATACACCGTTATGACGGCCACCGATTCGGCCACGAAGGTACGGACGGTATTCATCAAAGGTATGGTTTAAGATACCATAGCCTCGTGTCATCGACATGAATTCGGTACGGTAGCCGATCAAGCCACGTGCAGGCACATTGAAGATCAGTCGGGTCTGGCCGTTAGATGTGCTCATATCGACCATTTCACCTTTACGCGTGCCAAGAGATTCGATGACGGAACCTGTATTCTCTTCCGGTACATCGATCTGTACGCGTTCGTAAGGCTCATATTTCTTACCGTCAATTTCCTTGATGATAACTTCCGGCTTAGAGACCTGCAGTTCGAAGCCTTCACGACGCATGTTCTCGATCAGGATAGAAAGATGAAGTTCACCACGCCCTGATACGGTCCATGAATCCGGTCCAACTGATTCAACGCGTAATGAAACGTCTGTTTCAAGCTGAGACTCTAGACGGTCCTGGATATTACGGGCCGTCACGAATTTCCCTTCTTTACCCGCGAACGGTGAGTTATTGACTGAGAATGTCATCTGCAGTGTCGGCTCATCGATACGCAGAACTGGTAATGCTTCCTGGTGGTCGACAGGTGTTACTGTCTCACCGACGTTGATATCTTCCATACCTGATACGGCGATCAAATCACCTGGGTATGCTTTGTCGATTTCCACACGTGATAAACCGAAGAAACCGAAGATTTTTGTCACACGGAAGTTTTTCACCGTGCCGTCGATTTTGATCAGGGCAACCTGCTGGCCGACTTCCATCGTACCGCGGAAGACACGGCCGATACCGATACGTCCCACATAGTCGTTGTAATCAAGAAGCGCTGTCTGGAACTGCAGCGGCTCATCACGGTTATCAACCGGTGCCGGTACATATTCAAGAATGGTTTCATACAAGCACTGCATGTTATCATCCTGTGTACTTGCATCAAGACTCGCAGTCCCGTTGATGGCACTCGCATATACCACAGGGAAATCCAGCTGATCGTCATTGGCATCCAGTTCAATGAATAAGTCATACACTTCATCAAGGACTTCTTCCGGACGCGCAGATGGTTTATCAATTTTATTGACAACGACAACCGGCTTCAGGTTCTGTTCCAGTGCTTTTTTCAGTACGAAACGCGTCTGAGGCATCGTGCCTTCGTAGGCATCTACGACAAGCACCACACCATCTACCATTTTCATGATACGTTCTACTTCTCCACCGAAATCGGCGTGGCCTGGTGTATCCAGGATATTGATACGTGTTCCTTTATAGTCAATAGCTGTATTTTTCGCTAAAATCGTGATTCCACGCTCTTTTTCAAGCGCGTTGGAATCCATCGCACGTTCTTCAACATGTTCATTGGCACGGAAAATACCTGATTGTTTTAATAATTCGTCTACTAATGTTGTTTTACCATGGTCAACGTGGGCGATGATGGCAATGTTACGCACATCTTCTCTGTAATTTGTCATGTTATGTCCCTTTCACATCTACAGTTTATTATGTAACTGTGATATTATAGCATATATCAGAAAGATATACTATAAAGCTGTACGAAGGGAACCCTATGAAAAAAAGTAAAGCCATTTTTCTGCTTCTTGCATTTCTGGCAGTCGTCTGTCTGATCGGCATCAGTGTCGGGATGGCAGAAGGCAGCCTGCTCATCATATCAATCAGTATCCTGCTTTTTATCGCCATAATGGGCTTCGGATTTACGTTGAAGAAAAAATACCGGGAAAATGACTGGCTGTAATTTTTCTTCAAAAGCAGTCAGTTTCACCACAAAAAATGATGAAAGACCAGCAGTTTATCAAAAACTGCTGGTCTTTTATCGTTATTCAGCATTTTCTGTCATTTGTGTCTTCGGTCCTGCCGTAATAAATTATGAGGGAAAGGAGTGAAGTCATGATCATCAAAAAAAGAACCTATCCTGCCCTTGCCCGCCTGGAAGCCCTGCGCCATCGTTCCACACTGTCTGATGAAGAGCTGAACATGCTGCAGTCTCTTACGCACCAGAAGCTCATAGAAGAGCAGTTTGAAACATTTTTGACGCCGGGAATCACCGCTCAAGTCGACATCATCTGGCATTACACTTATCAGGATTACCACCGGACAATCGGTCTGAACGTCATTCTTGTGGAATCCGACACCATCCATCTGCTGAAACTGAACAGTTATCAAGGGATTCATACCCTGAACGACCAGGGCATGCTGACAGCGTTTTTCACGGGCAGAGTTCATGAAGACTTGGCCCAGCTGATGAGTGTGAAACTAGGGCTACAGTACTTGCTGGACCGGTCGCTCAACATTGAGATCAGAGCGGTCTGTCTCAGCCCGGACTTTGAACTGAATGCGCTGAGTCACAGCAGCATGATTCTGACGGCAGCCACACTCCCCGCTTATCTGGCTCAGATGACGGCACCGAAACTCAATCTTGCGCCTTCTACCATCCAGCTCGCTGAAACGACAGATGCACCCTATCAAGTAAAGGCAGGCGTCAAAAACGGACTGCGCTGTCCCCACTGTGACCAGCTATCAGAATTCAATTATCATCACCATCTCATCCTCTGCCTGAAGTGCCGTGAAATTTCACAGCTTGACCAGGCATTCATCCGTGCTGCACACGAATACATGTCACTCTTTCCGGAGAACAGACTGACAAAAGATATCATGTATAAATGGTGCAACAAAAAAATACCTGCTGCAAAAGTGGCTTCGCTGCTAAAGAAGCACTTTCATACAGCAGGTAAAACAAAAGGGACTTATTATCTTCTGGAAAACTGACCTTGATGTATTTCATTTAATCTGGCGCGATATGGACTGAGGTAATCATTCAGCAGTTCCTGATGCAGAGCAGGATTCGCCACCAGAATGGAGCTTGAATGCAGGGGATCAAGCTTCTCACCTAACTGGTTCGAGACAACTGCACCTACTTCCTCAGCGATGATCATACCGCCGCTGAAATCCCACGGATGCAGTCTGAGCGTGATGTAGCTGTCAATAATCCCCGTTGCCACATAGGCAAAATCAAGTGCTGCTGAGCCGTAACTGCGCGCGCTGCGTGCCGCCTGGACAATCGGTGCATACATGTCCCGAGTCCGCTCCTTGGTCAGCCAGTTCGGGTTCATGGAGATGATGGAGGTCACAAGCTCTGTGTCCTTTAAGACCGGCAGCGGCTGATCGTTTAAGTAGGCGCCGTGCCCCGCTTCAGCATGATAAAGTTTGTCGTTCATGACGTCATAGATGACACCCGCATATTTTTTGCCGTCATGAAAAATACCGATGGAAATAGCGAAGTTCTGTTGCTGATGCACAAAATTCAGCGTGCCATCTATCGGATCGATGACCCAGAGGTATCCTTCAGTATCGGTCACATCCTGGCCATGACCTTCCTCACCGATAATCCGGTGCTCCGGATAGTGCTCGTTGATCTGTGAGACCAGAAAAGCTTCTGTCTCTTTATCCATATTGGTCACTAAATCGTTCGGATTGGACTTTGTTTCTATAATCAGTTCCTGAGACAGCTCCTCTCTGATTCGCTGTCCTGCAAGAAGCACGATTGACTTTGCAAATTGATAAATTGACATAAGCGTTCCTCCTTGATTTAATTCTATTATACATGAGTCACTATTCAATCAAAATGAATTGATTTTACAACAGCAGGAGGATAAGATGTATCACTTTACAGATGAAGATTTCAAGGTTTTTGAAATAGAGGGCCTGGAGAACCGGATGACAGCGCTCATTGAAACCACGCGGCCGAAACTGGAGAAGCTGGGTGACTATTTCAGTGATTTTCTGACCGCTCAGACCGGCGAGACCTATTATCCACATGTGGCCAAACATTTACGGCGGACAACGAATCCGCCTGACGATACATGGGTGGCATTTTCCACCCATAAACGCGGCTATAAGATGCTGCCTCATTTTCAGATCGGTCTCTTCGGCTCCCATGTCTTTGTGTTATACGGCGTCATCTATGAGTCTCCCGAGAAAGAAGGAGTAGCAGAGACCTTCATGAAAAAAGAACAGACCATCTTAGCGCTCGATGACTTTATCATGAAGCGCGACCATATGAAAGAAGCAAGTGAAGCCATTGAAGAAGAGGCGCTTCGTGACAATCTCCTGCGTCTTAAGAACGTCAAAAAAGGTGAGCTTCTCTTCGGCAAAAGATACGAGCCCGGCCACCCGGCACTGCAATCAGACCAGGCCTTCCTGCAAGAAGTGGAAGACACTTTTCTCAAGCTGATTGAACTGCGCTGACTATCCCCTACCTAAAAAGTCTCTGACCGCACCGGTCAGAGACTTTTCTGCGTATTTATCAGGATAAGAACCACGAGCAGCAGCACCGGTACCACGACGAGAGGCAGCGATATAATAATAGCTGCAGCAAGCAGCATATTCAGCAGACGCTTGCCGCTCACATTCAGGCTTGTCATCAGGACAGCAGCCAGACTGAGCAGCCAGATGCTGAGACCGAGGACCGCACGTCGCATGACACTGACCGTCATCTCCGCATTAAAAATCAGCAGCATACCCTGTGAATAAGAGAGCCGTTCTTCTTGAATCATCTCTCGAATACGGTGATTCCAGCCCCCGGTGAACTCGCTGATGAAATCAGGGTCAAAAGTCAGAATCATGAGCTTGAGCGGGAAGAGCAGTGCCGCTCCAGTCATGATGAGTGAGAGAACCAGTAAAGTTTTCTTCATATTTAAAAAAAAGAGCTTGTCAGCTCTTTTTAATCATTGCGGTTCATACGGTTATTATAGTTCTGGCGACGCTCTTCAGTCGCATCAACAGTTTTGTCGACATACTTCACACGGTCACCTTCTGAACGATGATAGGTCACGGTCTCGTCTGTATCAACAGGTGTCGCATCAACAGTCCGTTCCTCAGTCACCACCGTCTCCTGCGGTGCATGGTCACGTTCCACATCTGCTGTGCGATCCACATAGGCGTCATGCTTGAAGTCATCAACGCGTTCACGTTCAATATCTGCATCCCGTTCTACATAGACAGGCGCCGGCTGACGGTCGCGGTCATAAGAGACTGTTTCATGGTCGTGATAGTAGTCTTCATTACGAATGACTTTATCTTTACGTGCAAACAGCAGAATAGCTGCAATGAAGAAGAATAAAGGAATCCAGAATAAAGCGATTGTCAAAAATAATGGAGCCGTCAGTAGACCAGCAAGGAGTAGCATTACACCTGCTAATATACGTTTCTTCATCGATAACAGACCGATGAGCCCTAAAATAAGCGGCAGTGCCAAGTATGCCAGGATACCCCAGGCGATTTTCATGATATAGCTGACAAATTCAGGTACAGTCATGTTGTTCTGTGCCATGAGATCACGGAAATCTGACAGCTGCGGATTTTCATTCAGCTGACGTTCCATCTCATTCATAAAGTTCGGATCATTACCAGATACAAGTAATGAATAAAGACCGAGTCCTAATAATCCGAGCAATGATAACCAGCCTAACCAGCCAAAGATTTTCTCCGGAATTCTGCTGACAGGTTTCACTGTCTGTGTGTATTCTCTTCTCGCCATATTTTCATCTCCTTAACTGTAGTTAATAGTTCAATACCCTGATGAAGCCGTGATAATCATTTAAAATGGTGGACTACTTAAGTGACATCTTGAAACGCAGAAACCTTTCATTGTATTCTGCAATTTTTTCAGGGCCTAAATCCTCATAGACCTCCAGTTTCTCTCTGACAGCAGGACTTGGGTAAAACCGCTCGTCTTCCCGTGTTTCTTGGTCAAGTAACTGATAACTGGCCTTGTTCGGTGTCGCATAGCCTACCCATTCCGTATTCTGTTTGCCGTTTTTTGCGTCTAACAGGAAATTGATGAATTGATGAGCCCCTTCCACATTCTGGGCGGTCTTAGGAATGACGATATTATCAAACCAGAGATTCGAGCCTTCTTTCGGCACGACAAAATCAAGGTCTTCATTTTCCGTCATGATGTCAGCGCCCATCCCGCTCCAGACCACTGCCACATCCGCTTCCTTCTGCACCATCATCGTATTGATTTCATCACCGACGACGCCGCGGACATTCGGCGCAAGGGATTTCAGCTTCGCTTCTGCCTGACTGAGCTTAGCGGAATCATTTTCGTTCAGAGACTCACCCATGCTGTTAAGCGCGAAACCCATTCCTTCACGTGCACCGTCTACAATCAGCACATTGTTCTTCAGACGCTTATCCCACAGACTGTCCCAGCTTGAAAAATCGATGTCTTTCGTATGGTCGGGATTAAAAAGGATGCCGACCGTCCCCCAGAAATAAGGAATCGAATATCGATTGCCTGGATCGAAGTCTTTATCAAGAAAATCCGGATCCAGATTTTTCAGGTTCGGCAGCTTGCTGTGATCGATCGGAATCAGCAGATGGTCAGACTTCATCTTCTGAATCGCGTACTCACTGGGCACCGCTATATCATAGTGCGTGCCCCCGTTCTTGATCTTGGCAAGCATGGATTCATTCGAGTCGAACGTCTCATAAATCACACGGATCCCTGTCTCCTTCTCGAACTTCTTGAGCAAGTCAGGATCTATATATTCTCCCCAGTTATAGACATAGAGCACATTACCTTTACCCGCTTCTGGCGGGGGATCGATAAAACGGGTCGACACCAGGAGGAGTATCGCAACGAGAAGAGAGACACCGATCAACTGCAATAATCTTTTCATCAGATTGCTCCTCTCCGTTTATTTTCACTTTTATTCGTGATGAAGTAATAGACCGCAATAATCGCCATGACCACAACAAACAGGATCGTCGACAGCGCATTGATCTCCATAGAAATCCCTTTACGTGCCATAGAGTAAATCTCAACAGAGAGCACGCTGAAACCATTGCCCGTCACAAAGAAGCTGACAGTGAAGTCATCGAGCGAATAGGTCAATGCCATAAAGAATCCTGCTACAGCGCCAGGCATCAGATGCGGTATGACGACACGCGAGAGCGTCTGATACGTCGAAGCGCCGAGATCCGTCGCCGCATTGATCAATGATTCATTCATATCGTAGAGTTTCGGGAGCACCATCAGGACGACAATCGGCACGCAGAAAGCGATATGAGAGATCAGGACGGACCAGAAGCCGAGGCCGAGGCCCGTAAAATGTCCGATGATAGTGAAGAGAATCAAGAAGGACGAGCCGATGACGACATCACTGCTGACCATCAGAATATTATTCAAGGTCAGTAAACCAATCTTGATCTTCTTGTTGCGCATATAATGAATACCGAGGGCGCCGAAGACACCGATCAAGGTCGAGATGCTGGCTGCAATCAGCGCCACTGCAATGGTATTCAATATGATGACCATGAGCCGCTTGTTCTGAAAGACGGCTTTGTAGTGATCCAGTGTAAATCCTTCAAAACGGTTCATGTTACCTGCACTGTTGAAAGAATAGAACATTAGAAAGAATATCGGAAAGTAAAGAAGCAGCATAGTAATGGCTAAAACTATTTTTGATTGCACTTTCATTAACTTCTGCCCTCGCTCTCGCGTTGTTTAGTCAGGATCATGACGAGTGCCATGGAAAGAATCAGGAAGACTGCGATAGTGGAGCCCATCCCGTAGTTCTGTGTGACAAGAAACTGCTCTTCAATAGCTGTACCGAGGTTGACGACCTTATTTCCGGCAATCAGACGCGTGATCATGAAGAGACTCAGTGCGGGAATAAAGGTAATCTGAATGCCTGTCTTGACACCTTCCCATGACAGGGGCATGATGACCTTTCTGAATGTCGTCCATCTGTCTGCTCCGAGATCCCGTGAAGCCTGGATCAGGTTCTCCGGAATAGCATCCATACTGTTGAAGATCGGCAGAATCATGAACGGAATGTAAATATAGATAGAGACGATGATAAAGGCTGTATTCGTGAACAGCAGCTGCGTATGCGGCAGGTGCAGAAAGGACAGCACATCATTGACAGTGCCTTCTTTGCTTAATATACCGATGAACGCATAAGTTTTAAGCAGCAGATTGATCCATGTCGGCAGAATAATCAGCAGCAGCCAGAACTGTTTATTTCGTGTATTCCGTATAGCGAGTGCGACCGGGTATGAAATAACCAGGCAGAACAACGTGATGATCAGCGCATAGAGAAATGATGTCAGTGTCATCTGCAGATAGGTGCCGCTAAAGAAATCAGCATAGTTCTCCAATGTGAATTTGCCATCCAGACTGATAAAGCTTGAATAAAAAATGGAGACAAGAGGCAGAACGATGAAAAAGATAATCCATATCAGATACGGAATCAGAAAATATTTCTTTGCTTCTCTCATGTCTGTACCTCATAGGATTCAATGCGGGCATCAAACTCGTCTTCAGTTTCTCCCGGCAGCATGATATGAATCGCCTGCTCAGAGAAAGTTAAGCCGACGACTTCTCCGACAGGTGCCGGTTTTGTCGTGTGGCAGATCCACTCGTTGCCCTCCGCATCAAAGAGACAGATTTCATAGTGCACCCCGCGGAAGAGCTGGGAATCGACACGGGCCTGCAGCTTCCCTTCAGCTGCTGCTGTGACCGCCAGGTCCTCCGGCCGGATGACCACATCGACTTCAGCATTCGGCTTGAACCCTCTGTCGACACAGGCATATTCCTTGCCATAGATCTGAACGACATAATCGCGTACCATGCGTCCCGGAATAATATTCGACTCACCGATGAAATCAGCGACATAACGATTGACCGGCTCATCGTATATATCAAGCGGTGTCCCGCTCTGTTCGATATGACCATCACGCATGACAAAGATATAGTCACTCATCGCGAGCGCCTCTTCCTGGTCGTGTGTCACAAAGATAAATGTAATACCGAGACGCTGCTGCAGTTCACGCAGCTCATACTGCATCTCTGTACGCAGTTTCAAGTCCAGTGCACTGAGCGGCTCGTCAAGCAGGATCACTTCCGGCTCATTGACAATGGCACGCGCAATAGCCACACGCTGACGCTGGCCTCCACTCATCTCAGCGATCCGGCGTTTGCCGTAGCCTTCAAGCTTCACCAGTCTCAATGCTTCGTTCACCTTTGACTCGACAAGTGCTTTGTCCATCTTCTTGATGCGCAGACCGAACGCCACATTCTCAAAGACATCCAGATGCGGAAAGAGCGCATAATCCTGAAAGACGGTATTGACCTGACGTTTATTGGCCGGCACATCATTGATGCGCTGACCTGCGAAATACACATCCCCTGATGTCGGCTTCTCAAAGCCCGCAATCAGCCGCAGAATGGTCGTCTTACCACAGCCGGAAGGACCCAGTAAGGTGTAGAACTTACCTTCCTCTATTTCAAAGTTAACGCCCTTTAATACCGGGTTACCGTCATATACTTTCGTCACATCGTTAAATGCAATAAACTTGTCCATATATTCCTCCTATAAATAAGATTCCGTTGCGACAATGAGAATTTTCGCCTCTACTTTTTCCTGATTAAACAACTGATGGGATTCATTCGCCTTGAAATAAAAACATTCATGCTGGTCAGCTGTATAGACTTTCCGCCCTATTCTGATGGAAGCACGACCTTCCATGACATACATAAAACTCTCTGACGGAGAAGGCTCAAACTTCTTATATTCAGCCCCCGGCTTTAAAGTGATGATCACAGGCTCCATATCATAATCGTTTGATTCCGGAACAAGCCAGTTGATCAGGTAGCCATTGTCATATTCATCATATAAGGTCTGTTCTGACAGGGGATAATGTATCTGCTGCTGATAGAGGGCATCACTGAAGAATTCTGCAGGCTTAGCACCCAGCACTTCCAGTATATTAAAGAACGTCTCCATTGATGGCGAGCTGAGATTGCGCTCCAGCTGTGAGATGTAGCCTTTTGATAGATCGGTCCGTTCACCCAGTTCTTCCTGGGTCAGATTTTTCTGACGTCGAAGATCTTTAATCTTCTTTCCAATATCCATAACTAACCCCCTTCTGTTTAAAAATAATAAACAATAAGTTTAATATCATTACTTATAATTTATCAAAATTAGGACTATTAAACAATATGAAGGGGGCAATTCATTATATTTTTGTCATTGAGATCACTTTAGTCTCTGAACCCAGTGCTTCACGCATTTTCTTGATAACCGGATAGCCATCATATCCTGAGGCTTTCTTGAAATCCTTGTAGATATTATTTTCCTGGGCTTTACCTGGGCAGACCTTCTTGAACTGATCGTATTTCATCTTCAGTTCATCAATATTGATCTTACTTTCATAACTCTGTTCGATAGCTGCCAGAAAATTGACGACCGCTACCATTTCGTCAGGTGTCCAATCTAAATCTAACGGATAACTGTACTCCATATTGACCTCCATAAAAAAACGCTATTCTATAAATAGAATAGCGTTTTTAATAGTGATTGAAAAGTATTACATTGTGTGGATAGGGTGACCGATCGCAACTTCAGCTGCTTCCATTGAAATCTCACCTAAAGTTGGGTGAGCGTGGATAGTCATCGCCATATCTTCAGCAGTCATACCTGTCTCAATGGCTAAACCAAGTTCAGCGATAATGTCAGATGCACCAGAACCTGCAACTTGTGCGCCGATCAGTAATCCATCTTCTTTAAGAGAGATTAATTTCACGAAACCTTCAGATGCATTGATTGATAATGCACGGCCATTTGCTGCGAATGGGAATTTAGAAGCTTTATATTCAAGACCTTCTTCTTTCGCCATTGCTTCAGTGTAACCCACTGTCGCAAGTTCAGGTTCAGTGAAACATACCGCTGGGATCGCCAGGTAATCCACTTCTGATTTTTCACCTGAGATCGCTTCAGCCGCAACTTTCGCTTCATAAGATGCTTTGTGCGCAAGTGGTGGTCCTGCAACGATATCACCGATAGCGAAGATGTTGTCAACAGATGTACGACCTTGTTTGTCGACTTCGATTAAACCACGGTCTGTCAGTTTAACACCTAATTCTTCTAATCCGATATCATTGGTATTTGGACGACGTCCTACAGTCACTAAGCAGTAGTCTGCTTCAACTGTCTTCGTTTCACCTTTTACTTCGTATGTTACAGTTACGCCGTTGTCTGTCTCTTCAGCTGATTTAGCCATCGCTTCTGTTTCGATAGTCACGCCTTTAGCTTTTAAGCCTTTTTTAACGATCTGAGTCATTTGTTTTTCGAATCCGCCTAAGATATCTTTAGCGCCTTCTAAAATAGTGACTTCAGTACCGAAGTTAGCGTAAGCTGTTCCGAGCTCAGAACCGATATAACCGCCGCCGACAACGACTAACTTTTTAGGCACTTCTGGTAACGCTAAAGCACCAGTAGAATCGATGATGCGTTTACCGAATTTAAAGTTAGGGATTTCAATCGGGCGAGAACCAGTAGCAATGATCGCGTTTTTGAAAGTATAAGTTTGTGACGCTTTATCAGTCATCACTTTTAAGTTGTTGGCATCCACAAAGTAAGCTTCGCCTTCTGCGATTTCTACTTTACGGCCTTTAAGTAAAGAACCGACACCGCCTGTTAATTTATTAACAACGCTGTTCTTGAATTCTTGAACTTTAGAGAAATCAACTTTAACGCCTTCAGTTGTAATACCCATATCTTCTGAATGTTTTGCAACTTCATAACGGTGAGAAGCCGCGAGTAACGCTTTAGATGGGATACAGCCGACGTTAAGACATACGCCACCAAGAGCGCCTTTCTCAACGATTGTTACTTTTTGTCCGAGCTGTGCTGCACGAATAGCTGCAACATAACCCCCAGGACCTGCACCGATTACAATAGTATCTGTTTCAATTGGGAAATCTCCTACTACCATTCTTTACCCCTCCATTAATAATAATTCTGGATTATTTAATAAACGTTTGATATGGTTCATAGCTGCTTGACCTGTTGCACCATCGATTTGACGGTGGTCAAAGCTAAGTGATAAAGCAAGAACTGGCGCTGCAATGATTTCGCCGTCTTTAACGATTGGTTTCTGAGCGATACGGCCAATACCTAAGATCGCTACTTCTGGGTGGTTGATAACTGGTGTGAACCACTGACCACCAGCAGAACCGATATTACTGATTGTACATGAAGCACCTTTCATTTCAGCAGGCGCAAGTTTACCGTCACGAGCTTTAACAGCAAGTTCGTTGATTTCATCAGAAATCGCAAAGATTGATTTGCGGTCAGCGTGTTTCACGACAGGTACAAGTAAGCCGCGTTCTGTATCAGCTGCGATACCGATGTTGTAGTAATGTTTGTGTACGACTTCTTCAGTTGCATCATCAAGAGAAGTGTTCAGTGCTGGATAAGCTTTAAGAGCTGATACTAAAGCTTTTACCACGTAAGGTAAGAATGTCAGTTTAGTGCCTTGCTCAGCAGCCACTTCTTTGAATTTTTTACGGTGATCCCATAATGCTTGAACATCGATTTCGTCCATTAATGTTACGTGAGGCGCAGTGTGTTTAGAGTTAACCATTGCTTTAGCAATTGCTTTACGCATCGCAGGAATTTTCTCGCGTGTCTCTGGGAAGTCACCTTCTGGAGCAGCGATAGGTTGAGCTGGTGTCACAGCTGCTTCTGTCGCTTGGGCTGCTGGAGCTGCTGCAACTTCTGGGGCAGCTGAAGCAGCGCCACCGTTTTTGTATGCTTCGATGTCTTCTTTTAAGACACGGCCGTTTTTCCCTGTTCCTTGAACAGCTTTGATGTTAACGCCTTGTTCACGCGCAAATTTGCGGACAGAAGGCATAGCGATGACGCGGCGGTTCTCATCCACTTCAACATCTGTTGCTTGTGTAGCAGCAGCAGGCGCTGGTGCCTCTGTTTGAGCTTCCTCTTTTGCTTCTGCTTGAGGCTCTTCTTTAGCTTCTTCAGCGTGAGAGTCCGCAGGTGCATCAGGAGAGTCAATTTTGATGATGACATCACCGAGGTTAGCAACAGTACCTTCTTCTGCTACTACTTCTGTAACCGTACCAGATACTGGTGATGGGATTTCAACTACAGATTTATCATTCTGTACTTCACATAAAATATCGTCTTCGTTAACTGTGTCGCCTTCTTTAAAGAACCACTTAACGATTTCACCTTCGAAAATACCTTCACCAAGTGCCGGTAATTTAAATTCAAATGCCACTTTAAGTTCCTCCTAGAATATCTTTTTTTATAGGGAAAGTGAAAAGTACAAGCGTACTTTTCACGGATATTAAAATTCTAAAGTACGTTTTGCTGCTTCCACGATGCCGTCTTTGTTTGGTAACCAGACATTCTCAGCTTGTGTGAATGGATATGCAGTATCAGGTGCATAGACACGAGCAATCGGTGCTTCAAGGCTCAGCACAGCACGTTCTGAGATTTCAGAAACGACGTTTGCGCCTACACCTGCTTGTTTTTGTGCTTCTTGAACTACGACTACACGGCCAGTTTTTTCGACAGAAGCAATGATTGTATCGATATCAAGAGGTTGAACTGTGCGGAGGTCAACGACTTCAACTGAATGACCCTCTTTAGCAAGCTCTTCAGCTGCTTTCATAGATTCCTGTACCATTGCACCGTATGTGATGATAGAAAGGTCTGTCCCTTCCTGTTTCACTGCTGCTTTACCGATTTCAACTGTATATTCTTCTTCAGGTACTTCTTCACGGAATGAACGATATAACTTCATGTGCTCAAGGAAGACAACTGGATCGTTGTCACGGATAGCTGAGATCAGGAGACCTTTAGCATCATATGGGTTAGACGGGATAACAACTTTGATACCCGGTGTCTGAGCCATTAAGCCCTCTAAGTTATCTGCGTGAAGTTCAGGTGTATGAACACCACCACCGAATGGTGAACGGATTACAATCGGTGCAGGCTTAGTGCCGCCTGAACGGAAGCTCTGACGTGAAATTTGAGCAGCGATTGAATCGAATACTTCGAAGACGAAGCCGAAGAACTGGATTTCCATGACTGGACGGAAACCTGTTAATGATAAACCGATTGCCAGACCACCGATACCTGATTCCGCAAGCGGCGTATCGAAGACGCGGTCTTCACCGAATTCTTTCTGAAGTCCTTCAGTCGCACGGAATACACCACCGTTGACACCAACGTCTTCACCGAAAACTACGACGTTTTCGTCATTTTTAAGTTCTGTCTGCAGTGCATTTGTTATTGCTTGAATCATCGTCATTTGTGCCATGACTTACTTCGACTCCTTCTCTTTGTAGATTTCATATTGTTCTTTTAAGTTTTGAGGCATGTCGCCTGAATACATGATTTCTGCTAATTGAGAAACAGTCTGTTTAGGCGTGCCGTCTGCTTCTTTAAGAGCAGTCTTGATTTCTTCTTTAGCACGTTCCATTACTTCGTTTTCTTTCTCTTCAGTCCAAAGACCTTTGTTTTCAAGGAATTTACGGAAACGTACAAGCGGATCTTTTTTAACCCATTCAGAGTCTTCATCAGATGTTCTGTAACGTGTCGGGTCATCCCCTGCCATCGTATGTGGACCATAACGGTAAGTCATTGTTTCAATTAATGAAGGACCGTCACCAGCGATCGCGCGTTCACGTGCTTGTTTCGTCACGAAATAAACAGCAAGTGCGTCCATACCATCTACAACAGTACCTGGGATACCTGCTGCAACAGCTTTCTGTGCTAAAGTTTTAGCAGCTGTCTGTTTTTCACGTGGTGTAGAGATTGCATAGTTATTGTTCTGGATGACGAAGATAGCAGGTGCTTTGAATGCAGAGGCAAAGTTGATACCTTCATAGAAGTCACCTTGTGAAGAACCGCCGTCACCTGTATAAGTGATCGCCACATTCTGTTTGCCTTTTTTCTTAAGACCAAGCGCAACCCCAGCTGTCTGCACATACTGAGCACCGATGATGATCTGAGGTGCAAGTGCGTTCATGCCTTCTGGGAACTGGCTGCCTGTAAAGTGACCACGAGACCATAAGAATGCTTTTGTCAATGGAAGACCATGCCAGATTAATTGTGGTACATCACGGTAACCTGGAAGAATCCAGTCTTCTTTTTCAAGGGCGTATTGAGATGCTAACTGAGAAGCTTCCTGACCTGCTGTTGGTGCATAGAAACCTAAACGACCTTGACGGTTTAATGAGATCGAACGCTGATCAAGGACACGAGTCCAAACCATTCTCTCCATTAATTCTACTAACTGTTCATCAGTTAAATCAGGCATATATGCGTCATTTACGACATTACCATCTAAATCTAAAACTTGAACTACTTCAAACTTAGATTCAATTTCATTGAGTACTGATACTGCATCGAATGGTGCTTGTTTCTTCGAAGCCATTCAATTCACCAAACCTTTCGGATATATTTATATTTACTTGAATTATTCTAACATAAAACTGTTCTAGTGTTAAACAAAAAAATTCCGCAACAATTAAAGGGTTTTATTTGTTGAAACAATAGGAATCGGACACTCTGTTATACCGATATAACTTTTGCTGTTATAGTACAATTATTTGTTGTTCAATAACTTGACAATATCGCCGGATTCCTTCTGAACTTGCTCCATTGTCTGATTGAAAACCGTCATTTTTTTCTGGAAAGCACTCGTTGATTTGTTCAGACTTTCAATCTTAGCATTGACGCCGCTCGTCTCTGGACTTTTACCCTGTAAGTACTTGAATAAATCATTTTCTTTTTTCAGGACATCCTGGTAGGCTGTCATCAGTCCATCATGCTGGCTGTACTTTTTTTCCAGAGCCTCGGTCAGATCTGATGCTTCTTTTTTCTGATCCTTATCTTTAATTTCACTGGCTAAATCTTTCGCCTTGTTGAATTCGTTCTCTGATTCATCATAGGCTTTGATTTCCTTATTGATTGCCGTACTTCTGGCAGAAGCATTCTGAACAAGTTTTGTTGCCGCGCTGTTGATGAGGTTAATATCCTGTTTTTTTGCTTTACTGATTTTATTGAACAGCTCCACCTTCTCAGATTCAAGCTTCTGGAGTTCCTTGTTGACTGCGACCACTGGTTTCTCTTTTGCGTTGACCGCATCAATCTGGGTGTAGAATTTCTCCAGCTGCTCAGTCTTATTTCCGCAGCCGGCAAGTAGGATGACGGACAGGCCAGCGATGATTAGTTTCTTCATATTGATTGTTCCTCCTTTTTCATTCAGTTTTATAGTAGCCTTTTTTAAATAGTGATTCAATGTTTATCCTTAGGTGTCGTTTCTGCTATATTATAAAAAAGGAGTGATTACATGTTAACCATGAAAGACATCATCAGAGACGGACATCCGACGCTGAGAGAGAAAGCGCAGGAAGTCAGCCTCCCATTATCACAGGAGGATGTAAAGCTGGCTGATGAGATGCTTGAGTTCCTGAAGAACAGTCAGGACGACAAGATAGCTAAGAAATATAAACTGAGAAGCGGGGTCGGATTAGCTGCCCCTCAATTAAACATCAGTAAACGTCTTCTCGTCATTCATTTCTATGATGAGCAGACAGAAGACTATATCACGCATCAGCTGTTCAATCCGAAAATTGTCAGCCATAGTGTGGAGAAAGCTTATCTGCCTCAAGGTGAAGGCTGCCTGAGTGTTGATGAGAATATACCCGGGCTTGTACACCGCTATGCCCGCATCACAGTAAAAGCTGTTAACCGTGAAGGTGAAGAAGTCAAACTCCGCCTGAACCGCTTCGCTGCAATCGTTGTGCAGCATGAAATTGACCATCTGAATGGTGTCATGTTCTATGATCACATCAATCAGGCAGATCCATTTAAACCTGAAGAGAATGCGACAGCAGTAGAATAAAAAGAGTTGCCAGATCTTTCGCTGGCAACTCTTTTTATATAGGCTTACGCTCCTGTATCCGCGTATCGTCCCGCAGATCTATTTTGCGGGACGTTTCTCCTCATATTTCCGCAAATTCACCGGCGTATCGTCCCGCAGATCTATTTTGCGGGACGTTTCTCCCATATTTCCGCGTGTTCGCCGGCGTATCGTCCCGCAGATCTATTTTGCGGGACGTTTCTCTCATATTTCCGCGTGTTCACCGGCGTATCGTCCCGCAGATCTATTTTGCGGGACGTTTCTCCCATATTTCCGCGTGTTCACCGGCGTATCGTCCCGCAGATCTATTTTGCGGGACGTTTCTCCTCATATTTCCGCGTGTTCACCGGCGTATCGTCCCGCAGATACCTTTTGCGGGACGTTTCTCCACCACTCTTTCATACCTCCACAACTCTTACTCAATAAGGGCCAGCTTCTTGAAGGCATTCTGGATACCATTATCTTCTACATCCGTCGTGACAAAATCGGCAATTTGCTTGAGTCCCTCTACTGCATTGCCCATCGCGATACCTGTTCCGGCCCATTCAATCATCTCAAAGTCATTGTTGCCGTCACCGACTGCTATGACATCCTGCTGACTGAAACCTAGTTTCTCCGCAAATTTTCTGATGCCTTCTGCCTTTGAACCGTTGGACGGCACGACATCACGGCTGAACTCATGCCAGCGGTAGAACTTAATGAGCGGATACTGATCGTCATACACATCATCCGTTTCGCTGTCCTGAAACAGCAGCGCCTGAAAAATATCATGATGCTTGAAATACTCATCTTCGAATCGTGGATGATCCAGTTTGATGGAACCCATACTTTCTGTGATGTGATCGTGATGCCTGATATTGGATACGGCCTCTTTTTCACCGAGAAAGACCATCGGGTGATCCTTCTCCCTTGCTAAGGCTTCCAGTTTGGTCAAGGTGTGTACATCCAACGGGTTACGGTATATCACCTCAGCGTTATAGACCACATATTGCCCGTTAAAAGCAACAAAATTCGTAATGCCGGTATCCGCTATCACTTCCTGTATGTTATAGGGCGCACGACCTGTAGCAATAGCAAGGGTGTGCCCCGCTTCCTGCAGCTGACGTATCGCAGCATGGGTCGTCTCCGGAATGTGATGCTGTCTGTCATACAGCGTGCCATCTATATCGAAAAATATCAGTTTCTGAGTCAAATTGATTCCTCCTTTTCCTTAACCATATCTCACTTTATTGCTAAACTCTAGTTTTTACTTTGCACTCCTTCTTAACTTCATGTAAAATAAAGATACTCATACAATCTGTACGGTGAAGAGCCCTAGAGCAGCTAGGGCCTTATTTATGTTAATTATTCATTTAGGAGGATATATATATGGCAATTTTTAAAGTATTTTATCAGGAAGACAGAAGCGAAGTTATCATTCGCGAAAACACGAAAGTTCTATATGTTGAAGCTGAGACGGAAGAACAAGTCCGTAAATCATTAGCAGATCGCCCTTACAACATTGAATTCGTTCAGAAACTTGAAGGTGCACACCTCGCATACGAAGAGAAATCACCTGCGTTCAAAGTGGAGACTATCTAATGAATCTCCTGCAAAAAAATGAAGTCGGCGTATTCGCGCTGGGTGGAATGGGCGAAATCGGTAAAAACACCTATGCTGTGGAATACAAGGACGAAATTATCGTCATTGATGCGGGGATTAAATTCCCGGATGATGACTTACTCGGAATAGATTATGTGATTCCGGACTATACTTATCTCGTGCAGAACCAGCACAAGATCAAAGGTCTCTTCATCACTCATGGTCACGAAGACCATATTGGTGGTGTCCCTTTCCTGCTCAAACAACTGAATGTACCTATTTACGGTGGGCCGTTAGCACTGGGGCTGATCCGCAACAAGCTGGAAGAACATCATCTCCTGCGCACTGCTTCACTGAACCCGATCACAGAAGACAGTGTCTTTGAGTTTGATAACCTGAAAGTCACATTTTATTTGACGACGCACTCCATTCCGGAAGCGTACGGTGTCGTCGTGCATACACCAGAAGGTAAAATCGTTCATACCGGCGACTTTAAATTTGATTTCACGCCTGTCGGTGAGCCGGCGAATATCGCACGTATGGCCGGACTAGGTGAAGAAGGTGTGCTCTGCCTGCTTTCTGACTCGACAAATGCAGAAGTACCGAACTTTACGATCAGTGAACGTGCGGTCGGTCAGAGTGTGGAGCAGATTTTCCGTAAATGCACAGGCCGTATTATCTTTGCGACTTTCGCTTCTAATATCTACCGTGTACAGCAGGCGATTGAAGCGGCCGTGAAGTTTGACCGCAAGATCGTCATCTTCGGCCGCTCGATGGAGAACAACATCAAGATCGGGACAGAGCTCGGCTATATCAAGGTGCCGCCTGAGACGTTTGTCGAAGCGAACAAGATCAACAGTATTCCGAAGCATAAACTGCTTATCCTGTGTACAGGTTCTCAAGGTGAACCGATGGCTGCCCTGTCGCGTATCGCAAACGGTACGCACCGTCAGGTCAGCATCATCCCGGATGACACAGTCATCTTCTCAAGTTCCCCTATCCCGGGTAACACGAAGAGTGTAAACCGCACGATCAATGCACTCTATAAAGCCGGCGCAGATGTCATCCACGGCAAACTGTCCAATATCCATACATCAGGACACGGTTCTCAGGAAGAACAGAAACTGATGCTCCGCCTGATTAAACCGAAATTCTTCATGCCGATTCACGGGGAATACCGGATGCAGAAACTGCACGGTCAGTTAGGGATAGACTGCGGTGTTGATCCTGACAACGTCTTTATCCATGAAAACGGTGATGTACTGGCACTGACGCGTGACTCTGCACGTTATGCAGGTAAGATTCAGTCCGGCAATATCCTGGTCGATGGCAGCGGTATCGGTGACATCGGTAACGTCGTGATCAAGGACCGTAAGATTCTTTCTGAAGATGGGCTGGTCATCGTCGTCGTCAGTATCGACTTCAGAACAGGTCAGCTATTAGCCGGTCCTGACATCATCTCACGCGGATTCGTCTATATGCGCGAATCCGGTCATCTGATCTATGACGCACAGCGCATGATCAAGAAAACAGTCATCGATAAACTGAACCATACAGAAAATGTTGAATGGCATCATATCAAAAATGCGATCACGGAAAGCCTCTCCCCTTATCTTTATGATAAGACTGCACGCCGTCCGATGATCCTGCCGATGATCATGAATGTCGACAACTAAAAAAAGCTGAACAGCAACTTGCTGTTCAGCTTTTTTAGTTATCCTCCAGTTTGCTCTCAAATCGGCCGAGGTCGTTGTCATGACCGATGACGATAAGGATGTCACCCTGCTGGATGTACTCGCCCGGATCCGGCGATACGGTAATATGACCGTTCCGTTTGATCGCAATGATATTCAGACCATAGTTCGCACGTAGATCTAAATCAAGTAATGAGGTCCCTTGCAGTTTAGGACCTGCAATGATCTCAACGATAGAATGCTCATCTGCCAGCTCCAGATAATCCATAATGGATGAATTGGACAGTTTGTGAGCAAGACGTCGGCCCATATCCCGTTCAGGGTGGATGACGACGTCAGCTCCAATCTTATCCAGTACTTTAGCATGGTAGTCGTTCTGCGCTTTCGCGGTCACCTTCGCAACCCCTAAATCCTTCAGGATCAATGTCGTCAGAATACTCGCCTGTATATTATCTCCGATCGCCACGACCACATGGTCGAAGTTCCGGATACCCAGACTCTTCAGCACGGTCTCATCTGTTGAGTCTGCGATCACTGCATGGGTGGCAATATCTGCATATTCATTGACACGTGCTTCATCACTGTCAATGGCCATGACATCGATATCCAGTTTATTCAGTTCTCGGACAATACTGCCGCCGAAGCGACCAAGCCCGATGACTACAAATTCCTTTTCCATTCTCTACCTCCGTTTTCCTGAGACGTAATCTGCATCAAAGATGAATAATCTCAGTAATAATACTAAAGAAGGAACAAGTAAAAGTAAACCTGCAATAAACACAATCACCAGGGCCAGGGCCATTGAATCATTGACGACCGCATGGTTGAGATCGATATAAGGGTACAGAATATAAGGCATCTTACTGATTCCGTAACCGTAGAACGCTAAAGCGAACTGGATCATAATCGCAATAAAAGCGATGCCATGATGACGACGCTGCCATATCAGGACAAAGCCGATCACGAAGAAGATGATACTTAAGCCGAAGAGCCACCAGTAATGTGTAACGGCTATATTAAAGTGTTCAGCATTATGCTGTCTTAAGCTCAGGAACACAAACTGACAGATGACAATCATCGGCCCTGCCCAGATCATGAACCATGTTCTCAGCAGCTCATAGGCAGGATGATCTTCTGCTTTATGCGCATAGTAGGTCAGGAAAGCAGATGAAATGTACAGGACCGAGATGATGGATAAGAACACAACCGCCCAGGCATAGGGACTCATCAGCAGTTCAAAATAATCCAGTGAGACCCCGTTCTTTGTCTTCTCAATAAATCCGCCTTCAGAAATGGTCAGGACAGTGGAGAATGATGCGGGAATCAAGAGACCCGTCATCCCATACAGGAAGACCCACTGGAACTTCGTGTCTTTACCATATGTCTCAAAGGCGTAGAATGCACCGCGAATCGTCAGTAATATCAGCGCGATTGATGCCGGAATCAGCAATGTCGTCCCGAAATAATAGGCTGTGTCCGGAAAGAATCCGACGATACCGACAAAGAAGAAGACGAGGAAGACATTCGTCACTTCCCATACCGGATTCAAGTAGCGCGAGATCAGTTCGTTGATAATATGATCTTTTTTGATGATTTTAGCATAAAGCATAAAGAAACCGGCGCCAAAATCGACGGCGCCCACAATGATGTAACCATAGAGGAATGTCCACAGTACAGTGATTCCTATGTGCTGATAATCCATTAAGCTTCTCCTCCTACATTCGCACGGTTATTTTCGATGTCAATCGCCGCAGGTTTATCCTTAAAGATGCGGATCAGTACATAGACGCATGAGAAGCCGAGGATGAGGTACAGCAGTGCAAAAGCTGCCAGTGTCAGTGAGACACCGTTAGCCTGTGTCACACCTTCCGCTACTTTCATATAGCCTCTTAAAATCCAAGGCTGACGGCCCATTTCTGCCAGGAACCAGCCGAATTCGATGGCGAGCATGCTCATCGGACCGGTCAATGCAATCATATAGAGCATAAAGGAATGGTGCGCCCAGTCTTTCTTGAACTTCTTCATAATGAAGTACAGCACAGAAATAGTGAACGAGAAGACACCGAAAAATACCATTAAATCAAAGAAATAATGAATCACTAGCGGCGGACGTTCATCAACCGGTATGTCATTCAGTCCTTTGATCTCCGTATCAATACTGTTATCAGCCAGGAAGCTCAGCATACCTGGAATCTTGATAGCCCCTTTGATTTCCTGGGCTTTTTCATCTACCGTACCGAATAGCACGAGATCAGCACGGCTGCTTGTATCAAAATGCCATTCCATAGCCGCTAATTTCTCGGGTTGTTCGTGGTGAAGGAACTGCGCTGAAGCGTGACCTGCCATCATCGCAAAGAGCGAGAAGATAAGACCCGTCAGTACGGTCACTTTTAAGCCCTTGATGTGATAAGCACGGTCGCTGTCAAACTTATTACGTAATAATTTAACAGCTGCGATACTCGCCAGCATAAATGCAATCGTCATACCGCCCGTTGTGACAACGTGGAATGCACGCACAAAGAATGAACTGTTCAGCATGGCCCCCACTGGATCAATATTGACCAGCTGACCTTTGACCATATCAAAGCCTTCCGGTGTATTCATGAATGAGTTCACACTTGTAATGAAAAGCGCACTCATCGTCGAGCCGATGATGATAGGAATTGTCAGCAGCCAGTGCAGCCAGCGGTTTTTGAAACGGTCCCACGTATAGAGATAGATACTTAAGAAAATCGCCTCAAAGAAGAACGCGAATGTCTCCATGAAAAGCGGCAGCGCGATGACCTGCCCGCCGATACGCATAAACGACGGCCATAAGAGCGATAACTGCAGCCCAATGATCGTACCGGTTACAACGCCGACTGCGACTGTGATGGTAAAACCTTTGGCCCAGCGTTTGGCCATAGCTAGATACGCAGGGTCTTTCTTGTAAAGTCCGAGACCTTCAGCAATCATAAACATAAATGGTAGTGCAACACCTATCGTTGCAAAAATAATATGAAATGCCAGCGTCATACCTGTCAGTAATCTGCTGATAACAACAGCATCCATTAATTTCCTCCTTATGTGATTTTTATCACAAATTTGATAGCTTTATTATACTAGACCATTCCCTATTATTCTAATAGAAGGCTCATTTATTTTGTAAAGATTTAGTGAACAAAGTTTGAAATTTCATGCAGAAAACGCTACGATGATAAAGATTCTAATTTGGAGATGATTGAATGAATATTACCCTTTATACCCAGGACAGCTGTCCGCCCTGTCAATATATCAAGAACTATTTCAATGAACAGAATCTTCCCTTCACCGAGAAGAATATCAAGCACAGTGCGTATCGTCAGGAAATGATGGAGATGGATGCATTCAGTACGCCGCTGATCATTATTAACGGTGAAGTCCTCCGTTCAGTTGATATGGATAGAATAGAAGCCTTGATCCATGAATAAGAACTGGCTGCCTTTTAAATCCAAAAAAGAGGATGTTGTCATTAAAAGACATACACTGAATCTGTTGAGACAGCCGCATGCAGCACCTCTTAAAGTCATCCATATTTCAGATCTGCATCTCGGCTTTCACTATAGTTATGATGACCTTATATATCATATCCAGCTCATCAACGATCTGCAGCCGGATATTATTATCATTTCAGGTGACCTCTTTGATAATATCGACCACTACCACAATCCGGAGCATCTGATTCCGCTTCTTAAGACGATGACAGCACCGCTTGGCGTCTTCTTTTCATATGGCAACCATGATCAGCGTATTCATCAGACACCCCGTATCAGTCGTATACTCAGTGCAAGCAACATCCAGCTGCTGACGAATACAGGGGTCGTCCTCGACTTTGATCAGGAACCTATCTTCCTGGGTGGTCTGGACGATATTCTCAATAGTAAAGGCAATATGTATCAGGCGCTGAAGAACCGGCCGGATGATATGTTGACGATGATGATTGTCCATGAGCCGGACTATGCGGACTTCGTCGAACAGTTTAAAGTCGATGTGCAGTTCTCCGGGCATAGTCATGGTGGTCAGATCCGCCTCCCTCTAGTGGGTGCGCCAGTCAAGCCGCAGCTCGGACGTAAATATGTCAAAGGGCTCTACCGGATCGGGGCAATGACCCTTCATGTCTCCCCCGGCCTCGGCACGACCCATCTGCCCATCCGTCTCTTCTGTCCGCCGGAGATCACCTTATTCAATATCCACTAAAAATAAGCCATATCCTGAAAAGGGTATGGCTTTTATACTATCATGAATGATTGAGATGAATCTGCGTATCGTCCCGCAGATCCTGTTTGCGGGACGTTGCTCCTCGTTTCCGCTGGTCCGATGCTGCGTATCGTCCCGCAGATCCTGTTTGCGGGACGTTACTCCTCGTTTCCGCTGGTCCAATGCTGCGTATCGTCCCATAGATTCCGTTTGCGGGACGTTACTCCTCGTTTCTGCTGGTCCGAAGCTGCGTATCGTCCCGCAGATCCTGTTTGCGGGACGTTGCTCCTCGTTTTCACTGGTCCGATGCTGCGTATCGTCCCGCAGATCCTGTTTGCGGGACGTTGCTCCTCGTTTCTGCTGGTCCGATGCTGCGTATCGTCCCGCAGATTCCGTTTGCGGGACGATATCCTCCCTACTAATAAAAAAACAGCGATAACTTCTGAATTTAATCAGAAGCTTTCGCTGTTTCATTGTTTATTTTACTGGTTGTTGACAAGATGGACGACTTCTTCCTGTGTCGCACAGTTCAGCGCCTGCTCTGCCAGTTTTTGCATCTGGCCGCGATTTAAGTTCTTGATCTGACGACGTGCTTTCAGAATGCTTGTCGCACTCATCGAGAACTCATCTAAGCCAAGACCCAGTAACAGAGGAATAGCAGTGGTATCGCCGGCCATTTCGCCGCACATACCTGTCCACTTGCCTTCTTTATGGCTGGCGTCAATGACTTGCTTCACTAGACGCAGAATGGCCGGATTGTATGGCTGATACAGATATGAGACGCGTTCTGACATACGGTCAGCAGCCATTGTGTATTGAATCAGGTCATTCGTACCGATGCTGAAGAAATCGACTTCCTTGGCGAAGATATCAGCCATCGCCGCTGTAGAAGGAATTTCAACCATGATACCGACTTCAATATCATCAGCTACTTTAACTTTGGCATCTGTCAATTTCGCTTTTTCTTCTTCCAGAATCGCTTTCGCCTGACGGAATTCATTGATGGTCGCGATCATCGGGAACATGATGCTTAAATGACCTTCAGTGGATGCGCGCAGTAAAGCACGGAGCTGTGTTCTGAAGATATCCTGCTGATCTAAGCACAGACGAATCGCACGGTAGCCGAGGAATGGATTCATTTCATGCGGCAGGTTCAGGTATGGCAGCTCTTTATCGCCACCGATATCGAGAGTACGAACCACGACACGTTTGCCTTTCATTGCTGACAGCACACGTTTATAAGCTTCATACTGCTCATCTTCAGTCGGCATAGACTCACGCCCCATATAAAGGAACTCAGTACGGTAAAGACCGATACCTTCAGCGCCGTTATTGATGACACCTTCTAAGTCGTCAGGTGTACCGATATTCGCAGCGAGTTCGACGTGAACGCCGTCTGCTGATTCCGTTTTATCATTGACAAGCTTTTTCAGCTCTTCTTTGTCCTGAATGAACTTGGCCTGCTTATCCTTATAAGCAAAGATCATGTTCTCATCAGGATTGATGATGACGTCACCTGTTGAACCATCGATGATAACGATATCGCCTTGTTTGATAGACTTCGTCACATCTTTTGTTCCCACTACAGCTGGAATTTCCAAAGAACGGCTCATAATGGCAGAGTGGCTTGTACGTCCACCGATATTCGTCGCAAAACCTTTGACAAACTGCTTGTTCAGCTGGGCAGTATCTGACGGTGTCAAGTCATGAGAGATAATGATCACATTTTTATCAATGGTACTCGGACTCGGCAAAGTCACACCTAATAAATGAGCAAGAACACGTTTAGAAACGTCACGGATATCCGCAGCGCGTTCTTTCATGTATTCATTGTCCATCGATTCAAAAATAGTGATGAAGTTATTTGCGACTTCCATCAGCGCACTTGGTGCATTGGTCTGGTTAGTGCGAATATTCTCTTCAATCGGATTGATAAGTTCAGGGTCTTCAAGCACAAGTAGATGGGCATCAAAGATAGCCGCTTTATCCGGACCTAATGCGACTTCCGCGTTGTTTCTAATCTGCGTCAGTTCTACTTTAGATTCATTAATCGCCGCTTTAAACTTTGCTACTTCTGCTTCAGTATCTGTGATTTTCTGATCGCTATAAGATAAATCGGGCTCGATCAACAGATAAGCTTCTGCTATCGCAACGCCATCTGAAGCGCCGATTCCTTTTAAAGTCATTGACATTACTTAGTCAGACCTTCTTTAGACAGTACATCGCTGATAGCCTGAATCGCTTCTTTCTCATCAGTACCTTCAGCATATACAGTGATTTCAGCGTCTTTGCCGACACCTAAACTCATTACGCCCATAATAGATTTAAGATTCACTTTTTTACCGTTGTATTCTAATTGCACATCTGAATCAAATTTGCTTGCAGTCTGAACCAGCATAGTAGCCGGGCGTGCGTGAATACCTGTTTCGTCGATAATGACATAGCTTTGTTGTTCCATCGTTCATCTTCTCCTTTAGGATGCATAATTTTATATATAAACCTTATGTCTATACAGCTTTAGAATAGCAAAACATGGCGGATACTTCAAATTTTTTAGACGGCTACATTAAACTGCGCGCGACCTGCTCACATTTCCTCGCATGATCCTCGCCTAATTTCTTCATCAATCTATAACTGATGCCAGCCGCCACTGCCTGACCTACCACCGGAATCCATCTGACTTGTTTCGCTGCTTCACGTTTCGCGAAAGCTTTGAGGACGACCGTCAGCAGTTTCGTCGTGATATTCCGGCCGATGAAGTCGCTGCCTTTCTTCGCCGCAGTGAACATTACCTGCTGTTTCATATCAGCAGCCATATTATTGACCTGTTTGTGACTCAGCCCGTAGACTTTATTGATGTCTTCTATGATATCTTTCATGAGCTTAAGGTCGACCCCGACATCGATACCCGGAATCGGCACAACAGTTGCTGCTGAACTCATCAGCGATTTATTCTGAATGATCTTGTCTGCCTGCTGGCGACGTTCTATCAGTTCCGTTTCAGTAGCGGGCAGAGAATGCAAGGTCGTCTGGTTGCCTGTATTTAAGTTTTTGCCGACTTGATTGATTACTGTATCTAGAATTCCCATTAATGACACGTCCTTTTTTATAAAGTTAATGTTTTATTCCCGGAAATCCTTCCTGTTAATCAAGGATTTTGACGAAGACCACTTTCAGATATTTGGAAGGCTTGTATAAATGCGTCGTCCTGAAATCTTTAGGCAGTCCCATTACGTCAGTGATTTCATAGTCTCTGCCTGCCAGTGTCTGCTGAATCATTTTCTTGAACTGAGACAGCGCGTAATTGCTCGCATTTGTACTGAGCACCAGGTAGCCGCCGCGATTCAGGATGGGCAGTGCACCTTCAATCAGTTCATGGTAGTTGTCCTTGACGCTGAAGCGCTTCTTCTTGGAACGCGAGAAACTAGGCGGATCAATGACAATCAGGTCAAAAGTCATCTTCTTCCGCGCACAGTATTTCAGCATATCAAAGACGTCCATCGTATAGAGCAGCTGTTTGTCGATATTGATCTCATTTAAAGCGAAGTTCTGCTCGATCAGTTCGAGTGAGCGTTTAGCGATATCCACGCTGACCGTCTCCTGGCCATTCTTTGCGGCCGCCACGCTGAAGCCGCCTGAATAAGCGAACAAGTTCAGCATCGGCTTCTTCAGATCAAGAGACATGATTTTGTTGCGGACATCACGCTGGTCGAGGAAGATACCGGTCATCGGACCCTCCTCGAAGTTGATCGTATAAAAGAGGTCATTCTCTGTGATGATGATTGGAAACTCGACCGCTTCCTCACTGATACGGTGTGTCGGGACATTTTTATCGAATCTCAGCTTCTCATAAAGCGTTTTGCAGTCGAATACCGCTTGCAGGCTGCGGATAATCGCTTCCTTGTAGTGATAGATGCCTTTGGAATACCATTGAATCAGGAAATGACCATCATAATCATCGACGGTAAAGCCCCCAAGCCCGTCTCCTTCTCCGTTGTACACGCGGAACGCATTCGTATGACCTGAATTATAGAGGGATGCGCGTTCTTCTTTCGCCGCTTCAAAGAGCAGCTTAAAGAAACGCTCATCTAGTTTTGTCTCCAGACTGTCACTGATCTTATAGCCTGCACCGCGGTTCTGACGGCCAAAATAAAAAAGCCCGAGGTCAGTCCCGTCTGACGCCTTCAGCACAAAGCGCTCACCCTCGTTCATCGTATCCATATCAAAAATATCAGCTTCTTCAAGCACGAGATAGCCGTCGCGATATTTCTTGTCATGCTTGTGCTTTAATACTACTTTCTTCATTACTGCACCTTCTTTTTCTGTTTTCTCCACTATAACACAAAAAGAGTGCCCCCCCAGGCACCCTTTATGCAACGTTCTTGTTTTATCACAGCACTTTCCCCAAAGTGCTATTCTCCCATCACTGTACTCCCTTATTATAGAACACCCGCAACTGTTATACAATAGCAATTAGTAATTTTTACGCAGATGATTGAAAAACAGCGGCGTGACAAGGATAACAAGCAGTACTATAACAGGAGGAATAAACAGTGAGACTGAAATCCCTTTGAAGAGCATCAGATAGAAGCTCGTCATGATCTCAATGAAAAGAATCGAAATCGTAAACAGCTGACCGAAGTAGCCGCGGTTGCGTAAATGAATGGTGATGGTGAACACCAGATAGAGAATCACTACGACAAACAGAGCAAAGAGACTCAGCCATTCATAGAAATACTGCATCTTGACGACGTTAAACTTGCTGACATTAAAGAGTATGTTGCGGTTGTTCAGCTCTATAATCGTCAGCAAGAGAATCAGCACACCGAAAAGCACTTCAATCTGGAAGAAACTGAACCATTTCGGTTTACGCATCCAGCGCGGAATATCCTCATCCTGCAGATCGATTCTGCGCCGGATGCCGGCCTTGAAACGATTCCAGCTCAGCATCAGCCGCTCGTCAATCTTCATCGACTGTTTAGAGAGCTGCTGCAGTGCATCGTTGGTCTGATGATTGATGACGCGGCTGAACTTATGGTCACGCTTACGTTTATTTGCCCGTCGCATCGCATGGACTTCAGGATCTATCTTCTTCGCTCGGTAGAGGAAGATATAGTTGCCGAGTGCCAGAGCCCCCATGGCAGAAAACAGAATAAAGAAGAAGTTGAGGGCCATCAGATCGAGCGGTGTCACCTTCTCATCCACGAGCTGGTCATAGACGTGATTCTGTGTGACGATATAGGCCACGCCAAAAATGAAGATCAGAATGAGATAATGCAGCTTACGGAACTCACTGTTTAGATGGCGGCGGTTCAGCACGTAGAAGACAAGCAGCAGAAACGCGACAAAATAGAAGAGCGCATATATATGATAGACCTTGAACATGAAAAGCGCCGTCAGGAGAAACAGGAAAATCGCCGTCATCAGATAAAAGAGCGAAATCTGCGGGTCATGGGCCGTTGTCTTCTTGAGCGTGCGGCTGATATAGAAGAGCCCCAGCCCGTAGAGAACAAATATCAGGCTATACATATACGGGTAAGCGGTGATGTAATGACTAAGCAGCTCGATGAACGCGTAACTATAAATATTGATGAAGTCAGAGAGCCGGGCCATGTGCAGGCGGTTGATGGCTATCTCCTTGAAATGAACAATCTCATCGGCATTGAAAAATATAAAAAGACCCATGCCGAGAAGCAAGGTGCCGAGCAGATAGCCGATCAGGACTTCAATGTTATTTTTAAACCATTTCATGATTTCACCTCACGCCTTATTATAGTGAAAACATAGGGATTTGTCCCATTTAAATGGAAATATCAGACTTAAGTATTAGATGTTTAGAACTGATTTTTAAAGGGAATAACAGACTATCATCATTTAGGAGGAATCAATCATGACTAACGATAAAATCGAACAGCATAAAGAAGATGCTGAAAAAGCGAAAGAACCAGTAGAACAGAACGAGCAGAACGAAACAGGTAAAGAAGCGACTCACGAAGACGTACAGAAAACGTTTGAATAATATAGAGATCGGAAGCGAGGCAGCCGCCTCGCTTTTTTTGTTCGGGATTAGCTGGCCGTTATGAGCGATAAATCGCGTTTACCGCTCATAACCGTGTGCAGTTGAAGATAAACCATGAGTTATGAGCGATATTTATCATTTATCGCTCATAACTCTATTTGATGTCGGGTAACGTCCCGCTATTCCACTTTGCGGAACGTTACAGCCACATGCGCCCCCTGTAATATAAAAACGGAACCTGTTACCACAGGTTCCGTCCGTTCTTATAATGCACGATGTGCGATATCTTTACGATGAAACAGACCGTCGCTCGTAATCTGTCCGACTTTGTCATAACTGCTTTTGACGGCTTCTTCAATCGATGCCCCTGTGCCGATCGCGAGCATGACGCGACCACCGTCCGTCACCCAGTCCTCCTCTTTTTTCAGGCCACTGATGTAGTAGTCAAGTGAACCGTCATAGCCGTAGACTTTATGGCCTTTATCGTAGCTCCCAGGATAGTCTTCTGAAGCGAGTACCACACCGACGACTGACTCATCAGACCACTGAAGCTGAATCGCCTCCTTGTTGTCAAGGGCTTCCAGCACCTCAATCAGGTCACTCTCCATTTTCGTCAGCAGCACCTGACATTCCGGGTCGCCGAAGCGCGCGTTGAACTCGATGACTTTCGGACCGTCTTCAGTGATGATCGCACCGATGTAGAGTAAGCCGAAATAATTCAGCCCTTCCTCATGCATCGCCCGCGCGACCGGATAAGCGATTGTCTCATTCGTCATTTCTAACACATCATCACCTATATGTGACACCGGACAGTAGGCACCCATGCCGCCTGTGTTAGGGCCGAGGTCACCGTCATAGGCGCGCTTATGATCCTGTGCGATGACGTCAAAGGGTATGATGAAGTCATCATTGACAAGGACCATCAGCGAGAACTCTTCACCTGCCAGGAACTCCTCAAAGACCACTTCAGCATCGCCGTCCTGATAGAAAAACTCGATGGCGCCGACCGCTTCTTCATGTGTCATCGCCACAATAACCCCTTTACCTGCAGCGAGACCGTCCTGCTTCAGGACAATCGGTGCGGGATGGCTGGCCAGATAGTCCAGTGCCTCCTCTTTTGTCGTCACAACCTGATAGGCCGCTGTCGGAATACCGTATTTCGCCATCAGTTCCTTGGCGAAAGACTTGGAGCCTTCTATCTGCGCTGCCCGCTTGTTCGGGCCGAACACTTTGATGCCCGCTGCTGTCAGCACATCGGCCAGTCCCTCTGTCAGCGGCTGTTCCGGACCGATGACCACCCAGTCCACGCCGTGCTCTAACGCAAATGCCTGAATCTTATCCTGTTCTGTCTCTTTGATTGCGCTGACGACGGTCGCGACATTGACCATCGCATCATTGCCCGGTATGACGAAGACTTCGTCGACGCGCGCGGACTGCTTAAGCTTATGGCAGAGTGCATGCTCACGACCGCCTGAACCGATTACAAGTACCTTCATGACAACCTCCTAATGTTTAAAGTGACGCATGCCGGTCATCACCATGGCAATGCCCAGCTGATTCGCTGCATCAATGGAATCCTGATCCTTGATAGATCCTCCCGGCTGAATGATACATTTGATGCCTGCCGCTGCAGCAGTCTCCACGGTATCACTCATCGGGAAGAAGCCATCACTCGCTAAAATCACATCGTCATTTATTTCAATCGCACGTTCAATCGCGATCTTCGCTGCCCCGACGCGGTTCATCTGACCGGCACCGATACCGACCGTCTGTTTCGGATTCGCCAGCACGATGGCGTTACTTTTCACGCTTTTCACGACTGTCCAGCCGAGTGCCATCGCCTGCCACTGCGCTTCAGTCGGCTGTGCTTCTGTCACGACAGTCATCTCGTCACGGCTCAGGACGGCATTGTCTTTATCCTGTACTAGATAGCCGCCAGATACCGAGACAAATTCTTCTGTCTCTTCATCCGCATCCATCTGTATTTCAAGGAGACGGATATTCTTCTTCTGCGTCAGAATCCCAAGTGCCTCTTCACTGTAGCCCGGCGCAATCATGACTTCGAGGAAAATCTCGCTGAGCGCTCTTGCAGTTGCCGCGTCAACTTGACGGTTCAACGCGACAATCCCGCCGAAGATGGACTGGCTGTCTGCGGCGTAAGCGTTGCTGAAGGCCTCTTCAATCGTCTCACCGACACCTACCCCGCACGGATTCATGTGCTTCACCGCCACTGCTGCCGGCTCGCTGAATTTCTTCACGAGCTGCAGTGTCGCGTCCGCGTCCTTGATGTTGTTATAGCTGAGTTCCTTCCCGTGCAGCTGCTTGGCACCTGCGATTGTATTCGGTGCATCAGATGTCTTGACGAACTTCGCTTTTTGCTGCGGGTTTTCGCCGTAGCGAAGAGCTGTGCTTGCCTCACTGAAAAACTCGACAATCGCCGCATCGTACTCAGCGGTATGACGGAAGGTCTTAACCATCAGCTCTTTTCGGAACGCTTCGTCTGTCTCGCCGGCCTTCAGGTGCGCAATGATGCGTGGATAGTCAGCAGGGTCCACCACTGTCAGCACATGCTTGAAGTTCTTCGCACTCGCACGGAGCATCGTCGGACCACCGATATCAATATTTTCAATCGCTTCTTTTTCAGTGACATCCGGCTGCGCCACCGTCTCTTCAAACGGATAGAGATTGACTGCGACAAGGTCTATCAGCTCGATGCCATGCTCACTGAGTGCATCCAGGTGCTTATGATTGTCACGGTCCGCCAGTATACCGCCGTGGATATGAGGGTGCAGTGTTTTGACGCGGCCGTCCATGATTTCCGGGAAGTGGGTCAGTTCACTGACTGACTGCACGCGGATGCCGTGATCGACCAACGTTTTCTTCGTGCCGCCTGTTGAAAAAATCTCAAACCCCTGTTCGATCAGCTGCTCGGCAAATGCAGTGATTCCTGTTTTATTTGATACACT
Source organism: Macrococcus bovicus (assembly GCF_030376725.1). Classification (NCBI taxonomy): domain Bacteria; kingdom Bacillati; phylum Bacillota; class Bacilli; order Caryophanales; family Staphylococcaceae; genus Macrococcus; species Macrococcus bovicus. Next base: position 731,657 of record NZ_CP128470.1, on the reverse strand, counting down.
TAACAATGCTTTTTTCATGATGGACTCCTTATATGATAGTTTTGATGACTCGGGAATAAAGTTCGTATTCTATCGCCTGGATACGGGGCTGTAAGGTCTCAACTGTATCGTCCGCATAGACCGGGCAGGCCACCTGATCGATAATCTGTCCGGTATCCATGCCGGCATCAACATAATGAACCGTCACACCGGAGACGCGGCAGCCGTAACGGACTGCCTGACCAATTGCATCCTTCCCCGGAAAGCTCGGCAAGAGAGAAGGATGGATATTCAGGATGCGTCCTTCATAAGGTTCAAGCAGTGTCGGACCGATGAGCTTCATATAGCCGGCCAGAATCAGCCACTCGGCTTCATCGGCCACCAGTCTGTCCAGTATCGCCTGTTCATATGCTGCTTTAGAGTCAAATGCGCTCAATTCGAATAGATGAACGGGCACCGCGTAGCGCTTTGCCCGTTCAATGGCGTATGCGTCCGCCTGGTCGACATAAAGACCTGTCACCTGAATATGATCCAGATAGCCCGACGCTATATTGGCCATGATCCTCTCAAAGTTTGAGCCGCTGCCTGACGCAAATATCGCCACTTTTTTCATCATTAAAGACCTGTGATGGTGATCGGGTCCTGATGCGCTGCAATCGTCCCCATCACAATCCCTTCTTCTCCGGCCGCCTGCAGCATCTCAAGGACTGCCGCCTTGTCCTCTTGAGCTGTGATAATGACGAAGCCGATACCCATATTGAAGACATTGTACATCTCCAGGCGGTCAAGCTGCCCTTGTTCTTCGAGCCATCTGAAGACCGGCTGCTCCGGGATAGCTGAGACATCAATCTGCGCTGACAGGCCTGCCGGCAGCACGCGCGGGATGTTCTCAATGAAGCCGCCGCCTGTGATATGGCACATGCCGTGCACTTTTTTCGACTGGATGATTTCCTTGACCGCTCTCACATAGAGCCGGGTCGGTTCAATGACGGTATCAAGCACTGTCCTGTCACCGATTCTGCTTTCTAAGTCAATATTATTATCCCGGATAATTTTTCTTACTAAACTGTAGCCGTTACTATGGATACCGCTTGACTGCAGGCCGATGATGACGTCGCCCGGCTGAATCTTCTCACCGGTGATATAGTCTTCCTTCTCAACAGCACCGACCGCGAAGCCAGCGATATCGTAGTCTCCAGCATGATACATATCGCCCATCTCCGCCGTCTCACCGCCGATCAGTGCACACTCGGACTGCACGCAGCCTTCAGCGACACCTTTGACAATCTGTTCGACGATCGCGGGGTCGACTTTGTTCAGGGCGAGATAATCGAGGAAGTAGAGGGGCAGTGCGCCCGTGGTCAGAATATCGTTGACGCACATCGCGACGGCATCAATGCCGATAGTGTCGTGACGGTCTGCGTCTATGGCAAGACGCAGCTTCGTACCGACTCCGTCTGTTCCTGACACCAGGACCGGTGCCTTCATATTCAGCTGTGAGAGGTCGAATGCGGCACCGAATCCGCCGAGACCTCCAAGTACTTCCTGACGCATGGTACGCGCTACGTGTTTTTTCATACGTTCCACCGATTCATATCCCGCATGGATATCCACGCCTGACGATTTATATGCTTCTGACATGATTAGACTCCCTTCGTCTTCTTCTCTTTTTCTTGCGGTAACAGGTGATCGACGATTTCAATCGGATAGTTGCCCGTGAAGCAGGCATCACACTCACCCTTCGATTCGAAGCGGCGGTAGACGTCATGCATCCCTTCGACAGACAGATACGTCAGTGAATCGACCTCTATCTCCTGACGGATTTCCTCCACTGTCTGATACGCAGCGATGAGTTCCGCATGAGTCGAGACGTCAATGCCGTAATAGCAGGGATGCTTCAGCGGCGGCGACGAGATACCCATGTGCACTTCTCTGGCACCTGCTGAACGCAGGGCCTTGACGATATACTTGCTCGTCGTACCGCGGACGATGGAGTCATCAATGACGATGACGCGTTTACCTTCCACGACATCACGGATCGGCGCATGCTTCATTCGTACAGCGCGTTCACGCATCTTCTGGTCCGGCGTGATGAACGTCCGGCCGACGTAGCGGTTCTTCAGCAGTCCCTGTTCATTCGGGATGCCCGAGTAGCTCGAGAAGCCTTTAGCGGCCTGCAGAGAGGAATCCGGTACGCCGATGACGATATCCGCCTCGATGTTCATTTCCTTCGCCAGCTGTTCACCGAGCGCCTTACGTACATTATAGATGGAGTGATGACGGAACTCGGAATCGGGACGCGCGAAATAGACATATTCCATCGAGCACATGCGATGCTTGGTCTCAAGCGCATAGAAATCTTCGTCCATCCCGTCATCATTAAATGTCAGGACTTCCCCCGGCTCGACGTCACGGATATATTCCGCGCCGATCGCCATGAGTGCGCAGGATTCACTGGCCACACAGTAGGCTCCGTCTATCTGACCGAGCATCAGCGGTCTGACCCCGTGACTGTCCAGTGCCGCTGTCAGACTGTCCTTCTGCAGGACCAGATAAGCGAAGGCCCCTTTAATCTGGTTGAGCGCGGCCTTCAGGTTCGACTTGAAGCTCGGCGACTTCGCCTTGAAGAGCAGATGACCCAGAACTTCAGAGTCAGAAGACGTCTGGAAGATAGCACCTTCAGCTTCAAGCGCCAGGCGGATCTGACGTGCGTTCGTCAAGTTACCGTTATGCGCAAGACCAAGATCTCCTTTAGAATGCTTGAACAAGAAAGGCTGGACATTCGACAGCTCAGACGCCCCTGTCGTCGCATAGCGTACGTGACCGATCGCACTGCGGTAGTCTCGCAGCGAATCCAGCTGCACCTGACTGATCGCTTCAGGTAACAGCCCCATACCACGCGCACCGAAGAGATTGTCGCCGTTTGAACAGACAATCCCTGCGCCTTCCTGGCCACGGTGCTGGAGGCTGTGGAGCGCCATATAAGTCAGTTCCGCTGCGTTCGGGTGATTCCAGATACCGAATACCCCGCATTCCTCGTTTAGACCGCGGATGTCATACATTGGTCGATTGCTCCTCTCCACGTACTGATGATACTGTTCACATCCTGTTCAACCACGCCGTTATTCGCTTCAACTCTGAAGCGCTCAGTGCCGAACGTACCGATTTTAACCGCATCCTGCAGTTCAATGTCTTCCTTGGCGATCAGGAGATAACGCCCCTGGGTCTCACTGAAGAGCTGCTCGACAGGAATATCGATCTTCGCTTCAATCCCGGTTTCCAGATAGGCAGCCATCTGCGCGAGCTTGATGGCGACGCCGCCCTTACCGACTGCCTGGACATGAGACAGCTTGCCGCCTGTGATCAGTTCACGGATGGCTTCACCGCGTTCAGCTTCAAGTGCCAGATCAATCGCTACTTCTTCGTGCGCCACTTCATCAAAGAGTAACTTCTCGATCTGCGAGCCGCTGAAGTCTGCGCCTGTTGAGCCGACTAAGTAGATCGACTCACCTTCTGTCGGTGTGAAGTCACGTAAATATTCAATATCCTCTATTAAGCCGACCATACCGACGACCGGTGTCGGGAAGATGGCTTCACCTTTTGTCTCATTATAGAGGGAGACATTCCCTGAGACGACCGGTGTATTAAGCGCGCGGCAGGCTTCAGCCATCCCCCGCGTTGAATCCGCAAGCTGCTGGTAGATCTCCGGTTTCTCCGGGTTACCGTAGTTCAGACAGTCCGTCATCGCAAGCGGCAGGCTGCCGACCGCGATCAAGTTGCGGTACGCTTCAGCAACGACCATCTTACCGCCCTGGTAAGGATGGTTAAAGACGTAGCGTGCTTCGCCGTCAATCGTTGACGCAATGGCCTTAGTCGTCCCTTCGACACGGGTCACGCCGGCTGACAGGCCCGGCTTGATGATGGTGTTCGCCCCGACCTGCTGGTCATACTGGGAGTAGGCCCATGTTTTAGAGGCCAGGGTCGGATGCTTCAGCAGACGGTCAAAGACGTCCTGTGCATCGATACGGGAGTAGTCATGGTCAACTGCCTGATAGTCAGCGGCCTTGCCTTCAAGTACATAGACAGGCGCCTCGTCACTTAACGGCTGCACCGGAATATCTGCATAGACCTCACCCTCATAGCTCAGGACGAAGCGGTCTGTATCCGTCACTTCACCGATCACGGCACTGTCCAGCTCATGATGATCGAACAGATCAAGGAACTTCTGTTCCGTCCCTTTCTGAACGACGAGCAGCATGCGCTCCTGCGTCTCTGATAACATCATCTCATAAGGGGAGATGCCCGGCTCACGCGTCGGTACCTTCTCAAGGTGCAGATGGATGCCTGAACCGCCTTTTGTTGCCATCTCAGATGAAGAGGACGTCAGACCAGCTGCACCCATATCCTGGATGCCGACAAGCTCCGGATAAGTGATGGCTTCAAGTGTCGCTTCCATCAGCTTCTTGCCGACAAATGGATCACCGATCTGAACAGACGGCCGCTTGGATTCAGATTCCTCGTTCAGCTCCTCTGATGCAAACGTCGCACCGTGGATACCGTCGCGTCCTGTCTTCAGACCGACATAGATAACCGGGTTACCGGTCCCTTTCGCTGTCCCCTTCTGGATCTTGTCGTGGTCGATGACACCGACACACATCGCATTGACCAGCGGATTGCCGTCATACTGTGAGTCAAATTCAATCTCGCCTGCGACTGTCGGGATACCGATACAGTTGCCGTAACCGCCGATACCGGCAACGACCCCGGAGAAGAGACGCTGGTTCTGCTTGGCATCCAGTTCACCGAAACGCAGACTGTTCAAGAGCTGAACCGGCCGTGCACCGATAGAGACGATGTCACGGACGATACCGCCGACACCTGTCGCTGCGCCCTGATAAGGTTCAATCGCACTCGGATGGTTATGGGATTCCACTTTGAAGACGACAGCCTGGTTGTCACCGATGTCGACAACTCCCGCGCCTTCACCCGGCCCCATCAGGACACGCTCACCGGACGTCGGGAACTGCTTTAAGAACGGCTTTGAATGCTTATAGGAACAGTGTTCACTCCACATCACGGAGAAGATGCCGATCTCTGTATAGTTCGGCATGCGGCCTAAAATATCACACACTTTGTCGTACTCAGCATCTGACAGCCCCATATCCGCATATAATCTGTTGATCTTGATCTCATCAATCGTTGGCTCTAAAAATCTCATCTGTTATTTCCCCCAGCTTTCTAGAATACCTTGGAATAAACGTTTACCGTCGTCAGAACCGAGCAGCGTATCCATCGCACGCTCTGGATGAGGCATCATGCCACAGACATTGCCTGCCTTGTTGATGATGCCGGCGATATCTTCTAAAGAACCGTTCGGATTCTCGGAATAGGATAATATAATCTGCCTATTAGCCTTCAGTTCCTGTAAAGTCTCTTCTGAACAGTAGTAGGACCCTTCACCGTGGGCGATCGGGTAGATCACTGTTTCATTTTCGTCATATAGATGCGTGAACCGCGTCTCATGGTTGACGATGGTCAGGTGCTCATCACGACAGATAAAACGGTGGCTTTCGTTATGGAGCAGCGCGCCCGGCAGTAAACCGATCTCCGTCAGGATCTGGAAGCCGTTACAGACACCAAGGACGGGCTTCCCTTCATCAGCGAGACGTCTGACTTCATCAACAATCGGTGCGACTCGTGCCATCGCACCGCAGCGCAGGTAATCACCGAACGAGAATCCGCCCGGAATCAGCACACCGTCATAACCGTCCAGTGACGTCTTGCGGTAGTCCACATATTCAGCCTCCATACCTGTGATGAGCGCTGCATTCAGCATATCCCGGTCACAGTTTGACCCCGGAAATTCAATGACCGCAAACTTCATTATTCCGCCTCCACGACTTTGTAGCTGTACTCTTCAATGACCGTATTCGCGAATAACTTCTCGCTGAGTGTGCGTACAACATTATCCACTGCTGCATCTGTCGCTTCGTCCACTGTCATATACAGGACTTTGCCGACCCGGATATCATTGACCCCGCTGTAACCTAAATCATGCACGGCACGCGTCAATGTCTGTCCTTGCGTATCTAAAACCTGTTTCTGTAATGTGATGTAAAGTTCGATGTTTTTCATGATTATAAAGCCTCCATTTTATTGTAGAAGTGAGTGTACGTATCAATCAGTGAGCCTGTCTCTTCCCTGTATACATCTTTATCAAAATTCTCTTTTGTCTCCTTGTCCCAGATGCGGCACGTGTCAGGTGATATTTCATCAGCAAGTAGGATATGACCGTCCTTATCCTTACCGAACTCAATCTTGAAGTCGACAAGATCGAGATGCATACGGTTCATGAGCTCGATCAGGTGGTCGTTGATGGCAAGTGCCTGACGTTTCAGTTCAGCAATCTCAACATCGTCCGCAATACCAAGCAGCTTGACATGGTCATCTGTGACAAGCGGATCGTTCAGCTCATCTTTCTTGTAGTAGAACTCAACGAGCGGCTGTCTGAAGCTTTCACCTTTTGTGAAACCGAGACGCTTCGTGATGGAGCCTGCTGCGATGTTACGCACGACGACTTCGAGGGGGATGATATCGACTTTTCTGACCAGCTGTTCAGTGTCTGACAGACGTTCAATGAAATGTGATGGATAGCCCGCATCCGTCAATAATTCGAAGAAACGGCTTGTGATCAGGTTGTTCAGTCGTCCTTTTCCTTCCATGGCATCCTTCTTCGCACCGTTCCCGGCCGTCACTTCATCCTTGTACTCGATACGGTAGACCTGCTCATCATCTGTTGAAAAGACGCGTTTAGCTTTACCTTCATACACTAACATCTACATTCTCTCCTTATAAATCGCTTCATAGTCGTTATTCAGGTCAAGAATCGTCACGTGACCCATCTTACGGTTGTCCTTACGGGTTTCCTTGCCGTAGACATGGACATGCCAGTCAGCATGGTCGCTGAAGACATCCTCCATCGTGTCAAGGTCCTGACCGAGCAAGTTGAACATCACAGCAGGCTTCAGCAATTCAATCCGCTCCGGCAGCTGCCAGCCGGCGACGCTGAGAATATGGGTATCGAACTGCGAATAATCACATGCTTCGATTGAGTAATGTCCGGAATTATGGGGACGTGGCGCAATTTCATTGACATAGAGCGTGTCATCCTGGTCGATGAAGAACTCGACCGTAAAAGTGCCGACAAAATAAATGGCCTGCATGATTTTCTTCACTTCATCCACCGCCTGCGCCTGATACGGATGCTCACCGGTCACCGTCGTTTTATAGAGAATCTGGTTGCGATGTATGTTCTCCTGTACCGGGAAGAAGACCACCTGGCCGTCCACGGCAGCTGTAGCGGTGATGGAGATCTCTGATTTTAAGCTGATGCGTTTTTCAGCGACACAAGGACGGACCGCGAGGAGTTCATCCGCCTGCTTGAAGTCCTCAGCACTTTCGATGACCAGCTGGCCTTTACCGTCATAACCGCCGAACGTTGTCTTCAGCATAAACGGAAAACCGAGTGTGTCAGCAGCCTCCTGCAGTTCCTCCTGATGCGTCACAGAGACAAACGGCACTACCGCTGCACCCGCTTCTTTAAGTGCTGTTTTTTCAGCGAGGCGGTTCTGCAGGGTGACGACTGTCTCTGCCCCTTGCGGCACGTTGAACTGTGAGGTGATCTTGCTGAGGGCCTCGCCGCTGATATTCTCAAATTCATACGTGATGACGTCAGACAGTGCCCCCAGCTGCTGCAGGGCTTCACTGTCGTTATAAGGCGCCTGAATGAAATGATGGCTGACGTAGCGTGCGGGACACGTGTCATCCGGATCGAGGACAGCGACTTTAAAGCCGCGTGCCTGCGCACTTTGTGCCATCATCTTGCCGAGCTGTCCCCCGCCGATGATGCCGATCGTTGAGCCGACCGCCAGTTTAGTGTAAGTCATGCTGCATCGCCTCCACTTTCTCGACAAGTGACGCTTCGTAGTCATCCAGCTTCTCAACTAAAGCCTCGTCCTTCAGACTTAAGATACGTGCGGCCAGAATCCCCGCATTCTTCGCACCGGCTGAACCGATGGCCGTTGTGGCAACAGGTATACCGCCGGGCATCTGGACGATGGATAGCAGTGAATCCAATCCTTTTAATGTCTTAGTCTCAATCGGTACACCGATGACAGGCAGTGTCGTCATAGAGGCGATCATACCCGGTAAATGAGCGGCGCCTCCAGCACCAGCGATAATGACGTCAATCCCCTGCGTTCTCGCCTCGCGTGCGAAGTCGACCATCTGCAGCGGCGTGCGGTGGGCAGACACCACTGAAGCCTCAGCGACAATGCCGAATGACTCCAGAACAGTGACGGCTTCCTTCATCGTCGGCCAGTCAGATGACGACCCCATAACTACAGCAACTTTCATCAAAAATTACCTCCATATCTATTGAAAACCGTTTCATAAATTGAGATGATTACAGTAGTAGCATACCAGTAGTGCTATCAGATTTCAATCGAATAAACGAACATTTTAATTAATTTTAAGTAAATTATTCGAAATTAGTTCGGTTTCTAGTGATAATCAAGTTGAAATTAATTAAAAACGTTCGATTTACAGGAGGAGACAGCATGACAGCAAAAGTGTTAGACGGTAAGGCAATCGCACAGGAATACCGTGCAGGCCTGCAGAGAGAAGTGGAACAACTGAAGGAACAAGGCACGACACCTAACTTGACCGTTATCCTTGTCGGTAACGACGGTGCGAGCCAGAGTTATGTCAACAACAAGAAGAAATCAGCAGAGAAGATCGGCATGTCATCGGAAATCGTCAAGATGGACGAAACTGCGACAGAAGAAGAAGTCCTAGCAGAAATCAAGCGCCTGAATGAAGATCCGGCTGTCCACGGCATCTTGGTACAGGTCCCGCTGCCGCAACAAATCTCTGAAGAAAAAGTACTGGAAGCAATCGACCCTAAAAAAGACGTGGACGGTTTCAATCCGATCAACATCGGCCGCCTGTATGCAGGGATGGAAACATTCATTCCTTGTACACCACTCGGTATCATGGAAATCCTGAAGAACGCGGACATCGATCTGACCGGTAAAGAAGTTGCCGTCATCGGCCGTTCACACATCGTCGGTCAGCCTGTTGCCAAACTGCTGACTGATGCGAATGCAACAGTGACCCTGCTTCACTCACGCAGCACGAATATGAAAGAAACATTGAAACGTTCAGACGTCATCGTCTCTGCAGTCGGTAAACCTGGCCTTGTCACAAAAGACGATGTGAAGCCGGGCGCAGTCATCGTAGACGTCGGAAACACAGTGGTTGACGGCAAGCTGACAGGCGACGTGAACTACGACGAAGTCTCAGAAGTAGCCGGCGCCATTACACCTGTACCTGGTGGTGTAGGACCGCTGACCATTACCATGGTTCTGAACAACACCTTGCTGGCAGCACAGCGTTCCGTCAAATAATGGGATGACAAATAACCACTTCCGGATAACTGGAAGTGGTTATTTTATGTAGATAGCAGTAGGATGTGTCCGCCATTTAAGGAATAACGGACTCCTTTTTATCACCATACAGACAATAACCCCGGCAAGCTCTCAGAGCTCCCGGGGTTATTAATTATTTCTTTGGTTTCGTTGAATGAAGCGATGGATGCGGATTTTCAAGTTCAGGGACTGCCCCTTCTACCAGGACTTTTGATTCATATTTGAATTTCCCGTCGCCTGCAGGTGTCTTGCCTTTCGCCCATGAACCTTTAGCGCTTTCTTCTGAGCTTGCTGAGTGATTATAGAGCGAGAAGGCGATATCTTCACGTTCCAGTTTACGGTCGAAGGAACCTGGGGTGATCTTGCCTTCTACCTCTTCAAGTTCCGCGATCGCCTGCAGCCACAGATTCTGGTGATATGAATCGCGGGCAATCAATACTGCAAGCATATCTTTGAGGCCTGGATCATCCGTCATTTCATAAATACGGATGGCCTGCGTGCGGCCCTGTGATTCCGCATTTAAGTTCGCACGGAAGTCAGCGAGCAGATTACCGCTGGAGATGATATAGCTGCCGCTCCAAGGATTACCCACACTGTCAGCCGGCCGTGCATTCATCCCCGCCACAATCGCATGCTGCGGATTCATACCGCTGAGAATAGCAGCGGTCGCAGGGTCCTTCATCGCTGCTTCCTGATGCTCAATTGACGTGCCGTCCAGGAGACGCCCTACCATTGTAGCCAGCATCTCGATATGACCGAGTTCCTCTGTCCCGACATCAAGCAGCAGGTCTTTATACTGTTCATTGCCTTTTCTGACGCCCCATCCTTGAAACAGATACTGCATAGCGACACTCATCTCACCATACTGTCCGCCAATCAATTCCTGGACGCGCTTAGCCATAAGGGGATCCGGCTTCACCGGTTTAGCTTCAAACTGCAGATGTTTATCATGTAAAAACATAGGATACCTCCTCAGATTTTAGTCAGTAAAAAACAGACCGCTGATGCAGTCTGCACTATATTATGCTTCTTTTTGTACCATTCTTACTAATGCGCGGGCAATCGCTGATTTCTCTTCGCCTTCAGCACTATCCCATAATTCGTTCAATACTTTCTCTTCACGGTTCTTAGGTTCCTGATGTTTCGCTAACTGGTCAGCTAACTTTTCTGCTGCTTTCGCAATTGCCTCATCACTGAAACCCATGTTCTCAGCTTTTTCGACTTTATCGCCTAAAAAACTTTTGAATTGATTGAAGCTTGCTAAAATCTGTTCCTTGTCCTCGTTGCTCATGTTGTTAAGCGCTTGTTCTGGATTAAGATTTGACATGATCATAGCTCCTTTTTAAGACCGAAGTCCTTTTATAACCGTGATGGTTACATTCTTTATATTACCGGAAATATTATGAAATAAACATTTAAGTTAAATACTTTTGTCCGGTAATGGTTTACCTGTTTAAATCATAAAAATGCCGGAAGCGCAGCACGGCTTCCGGCATATCAATCCTCCTATTAAGCTGTGATACTCATCTTCGGACCGAACGGCTCAAAATGAATATGGTCACGAGAAACGCCCATGTCATCAAAGATAGCTAGCAGACTCTCCATGAAACCGACGCTGCCGCACATATAGATCTCTTCTTCACCTGTCAAGATTTTCTCAAGCTTCTCTTTCGTCAGACGACCTGCACTCTCTGAATAATTGAAGTAGAACTGTACATTCTCCTTATTATGGAAAGAGATGATCTCATCCTTAAACGGCACTTCATCACGGTTATATGCCGAGTGAATGAATTTGATGTCCTTTCCTTCAGCCGCCTGTTCGTGCAGCATCGCCATAACAGGTGTCATGCCGACACCACCGCTGATGAAAGCAAGCGGACGGTCGGTGTCAGCAACGACAAATTCGCCTGCCGGTGCTGATAACAGAATCTCGTCCCCGACTTTCACACAGTCATGCAGATAGTTAGATACTGCACCTTTGACGTCACCCTGCACATCGCGTTTCACTGCAAATTCAAGCCCTTGTGATACATCGGTATGACAGATGGAATAGTGACGCAGCATATCATTCGTATCACCTTCCGGATGGACTTTGACCGTAATATACTGGCCCGCCACGACCGGTTTCAACTGCGTACCGTCCACAGGTTCCACAACAAATGACTTGATATGCGCAGATTCGTCCTTCACACGTACCACTTTGAATGCTTTGAAGCCTTGCCATTCCGCTTCTTGATAGAGGGCCGCTTCCATCTGAATAAAGACATCGGCAATGACACCGTATGCTTCAGTCCAGGCATTGATGATTTCCGGTGTCGCCGCTTCGCCCAATACTTTTTTGATGGCATAGATCAGGTTCTCCCCGACAATCGGGTAGTGTTCAGGCTTGATTTCCAGCGCTCTATGTTTATGCGCGATCTGATTGACGTTCGGAATAATCGCTTCTAAATGATCAATATGCTTCGCAGCTGCCAGGACGGTCTGAGCCAGTGCAGTCTGCTGACGGCCGAGTTTCTGGTTTGTTTTATTGAAGACATTGAGCAGTTCCGGATGTTCTTCAAACATATGGGCATAGAAGACGGATGTGATCTCTGTACCATGCTGTTCGAGAACAGGCACTGTTGCTTTGATGATTTCTCTCGTTTCCTGTGATAACATAAATAAATCCCCCTAAAAGATACATTTAAAATACACCTTTATTCTACCCTTATTTCTGTCCTTGCACAAATATAAATGAAATAACTTTGAAAAGTTGTCACATTTGCATTTACTGAAATTGTCAAGGCATAATAGGAGAATGTGATTTATAATAAGGATAAAGGAGGTCTGCCCAATGAAACTGACCTTGTATTCAGACTATTCGCTTCGCGTCCTGATGTATCTGGCCCCGCAGTCACAACTGACCCAGATCGATGAAATCGCCCGCTTCTATAATATCTCGAAGAATCATCTCACCAAAGTCGTCCACAACCTGGCACTGGAAGGCTATATCTTATCTGTCAGAGGACGCGGCGGCGGCATCAAACTGAACAAGAAACCGGAGGATATCAATATCGGCGAGCTAGTGCGTAAGACTGAGGAGCATTTCAATCTCGTTGAATGCTTCAATCCCGAGACGAACACCTGTCCCATCATCGGCAAGTGCGGCCTGCAGTCCGTGCTGGGCCAGGCATTATTTGCCTATCTCAACGTGCTGGACCAGTACACGCTGAAGGATATCACCCCACAAATAAAGACACCTGTCTGACAGACAGGTGTCTTTGCAATATTCTGAGATTCTGAGTGCTCTCTCTTAGCTTCTACTATGAATCAGCCGACCGATAAAGAGAAGTGACAGCAGGGCGACAAGCAGCAGGAGCAGCCAGGAATCTGACAGCACTTTCATCTTCTCAAAGAAGGACTGCGGCTCTTCCTGCGTGGGCGTACTCGCTTTCGGGATGAGCTTATGGCCTTCTTTTGTCGTCCGCTCGGCATAAATCAGCAGTCGCTCCTGACCGGAAGGTGTACAGGTCAGCAGGGTGATAAGATCCTTCCCCTTCTTCACTGCCATCGCCTCTACTTTATCAGGCGTTACAATGACCCGGTCATACACTTTATAGTACAGTGTCTCCTTGAAATTGTTGATAATGATTAAATCACCATTACTCAGACGGTCAATATGGGTGAACCATTCATGATAAGGCGAATAACTATGGGCGGCAAGCACACTGTTCGTTGACCAGCCGCCGACAGGATAACTTGTGCCCTCCACCCGCGAGACACCACGGTTCAAGTTTGCCGGTGTCGCCTTGTCATAGACCGGATAATGTAACTTCAGCTTCGGAATCTTCACCGTCGCGATGACATCATCAGCAAAGACCTGTTCACTTACTTTATCGTCCTTTTTGACCTGCACAGCAGGGGCTTCTATATGCTGATTGCCATTCATCTGACGGTTATAGGCTTCGAACTGGACGTACCTCTGTTTCTGGTCATCAGAATCAACCTGAAATCGTCTGTCCAGCTGATCAGCCTCACGAGACATTTCATAGTTATAATAGACCTTAGTGAACTGAGGATACAGACAGATGACAACACCTAGCAGGAATATGAGAACAATCATCCATTTCTTCATTGCCCTGCACGCTTCTTCTTACTGTTCTTCCATAGACGGTATAGCATGAACAGCACCAGTGCGACAGCCAGACCGATCAGGTAGTTCTTGTAGACGTACAGGAACTTGTACCACCAAGGTTCCTGTGCTGCCTCATGTTTCTTCGCTTCCTCAGGGGTATAAGGAACACGATGACCCGTCACAATCAGACGATGGGAATTGATCATATAAGGTGTACAGGTCAGCAGTGTCAGCTGGTCCTTATCCTTGACAATCTTCAGCTTGCTGAAGTCATTCGGATCGATCACTTTAATACGGTCCACCTTATAGGCCAGGATCTCTTTGATATTATGTACATAAATCATATCGCCGACCTTCATCTTATCCAAGTCTGTAAACAGCTTCTTGTCGGGCAGACCGCGATGGCCGGTGATGACACTATGCGTCGACTTGCCACCTACTGGCAGTGAGGTATTTTCCAGATGACCGAGACCTTGCTGCAGCAAACGTTCAGTTGTCCCCGCATACAGCGGCAGATCCTGATGAATCCTCGGAATCTCCACGTGTCCTATTTTCTCGTGCACTTCCAGCATCTTCGCATATTCCCTTTTCCCTGCTGCTTCTTCTTCCTGACTGTAAGCATCATGGAGCACTTCATTGCCGTTCAGTGACTCATTATATGCTTTCGCCTTCTCAATACGACTGTCAATCTCCTTGTCGGACAAAAGCTCCACTTCTTTGTTGAAGTCATTTACTTCCGTCCCGGATTCATAATCATAGTAGACGGCACTGATCATGGGATAAGCGAGAATACCGAGCCCCATAAGAAAAATCAGGGCAAATAATAAGTTAGAAACAAAATGATTCTTTTTCTTTTTACCGGAGTTCAATCATGCTCTCCTCCTTATAAAAAAATAAGGCAGACCAAAGTCCACCTTATCATTATACAGGACTCTTTAAGCCTGTTGTCTTCTTCTTAACATCACGAATGCCAGAACCATCAGTGCAAGACCGACAACCGTGAAGATGACTGTACCGATACCCCCTGTGTCAGGAATAAACGTCTGTTTGTTAACGATAGTTGTAGGTACTGCTGTTGGGGCATCAGATGTAGCTGTTATGTTTACTGGATTTTCATAATAAGAAGTCTGAGTCACATCAAAAGATGTTACAGGATTAGTAGGTAATGTATATTCTTTAGGCGCTTTAATCTCTACTAAAGTATAACTTCCATAAGCTAAACCTTTTACCTCAAATGTTCCGTCAGCTTTTGAAGTAAAGATTTCTGCATTTGATTGATCTTTAACATAAGTCACAACCCCATTATCATCAATGGCAACAAACTCACCCGCTGAATTTTTAATAACAAATTCAGCACCATTAAGTTTTGGAGCATCGCTACCGTCGCCTACTTTTACGTAATTCTTACCACCTGTGTAGACTTTAGGGATATCCGTTTCTGGTACAGAAGGAGTCCCACTCGTACCGTGGTTATTATCAAATGTCAATGTTGCATTATTCTTAATTGCCTGACCCATGATTGCTGTTTTGTTGATTTTAGTAGGTACTTTGATGTTTAATTTACCGCCAATGGCTGTTCCTAACTTTTTGCGTCCTTCGCTAGTGAAGTCTACTTTTAATACTCGGGTTGCAGCATCATACTCTGCAACATAGTCAGTTCCAGCTAGCATAGCTTGACCGTTTAACTCAACAACAACTTTGCTGGCATCATTAAAATCTAACTTTGTATCGATTTTATCAGTCACTGTAAATTTCGCGTAATCAGCAATACCTTTAACGATTGTCGGTTGAATGAACCAATTGAATTCATCCCCTACATTGTAGTTCGCTTCTTTAGTCCCATCAGCTTTCACATCTTTATCGATTGTCGGTGTGGTAGTTTCAAGAATGTTTTTAGGATATACATGTAAATCAGTGATATAACCCGTACCCTCTTTATTTGAAAGCGGCAGACTTAAGCCGAATGGGACTGCTGCTGACGATGCAACCGTTGTCGGTGTATTTTCTACGAACCAGTAGTAACCTTCTGCTAAATTCGGAATTTTAACTTCACCCTTTACATCAGTAACGCCCGTATTTATACCTTTTCCTTTTAAGTCACCATACTTACCTTCAACCATGTCTGATGTTTTATAATTTGCAGAATCATTTTTCATCGCGTCAAATTGTTCTTTACTGATGCTCCAATAAGTGAAACTAATATTCTGGATCCCTTTATAGTTTTGCCCTTCACCCTTTAATTCTCCATCAGTTGCAGGATGTGTGTCGACACCTGTTCCATCAATCTTGTGAATCGTTAACGTTGTTTCGTTGGCTGCAAAAGCCTGACCTACAGGTAAAAATACACTTACCAATAACGCAAAGACCAGAAGTAGCGGCAAACGTTTGAATAATTTAGACATAAATGCCTCCTCATATTTTTATAATTTATTTATATTAATCCGCAGATGCGGCTTAATTTAAGCAAGCTTTTTTCTGATGAAAAGTGAAACTGAAATCATCACTAGACCGAAGAGTGTGAACAGCCAAGTACCTATGCCACCTGTATTCGGCAGGACTGACGCAGTACTTTGGTTGGCGATTTTAACGACCACTTTAGTGGCAGATGTCACCTCAACCTTTACAGGTGTGGACTTCAGCTGGTAGCCGGCAGGTGCCTTTGTCTCCACAAGCGAATATGTGCCAAGCGGCAGTGCACTGAATAGTGCCTTACCATCTGTACCAGTCGTCATTATTTTTATTACTGTACCTGCCGAATCCCGCAGTTCAAATGTAGCTCCAGCAAGTACCTTGCTTTCATCACCACTCTGATGTTTGATGACCTCAATAGAACCGAGCACTTTCTTATTGATAACCTTGAAGACATTCGTACCCGAGTAAGACACACCATCGACCTTGATGTCGCCGTTACTTGCAATAACAACCGTATACGTCTTTGGATCTTTGCTGTAGTTCGACGGTGCTGCAGTCTCGGTTAATGTATACGTTCCTTTTTTTAGGCTATCGAATTTTACCAGACCGTTTGTACTGGAAGTCTGTGTCATAATCTTTCCAGTTGAATCTTTCAGTTCGAAAGTAGCACCGCCTAGTGATGTATTAGAATCACTTAATTTATTGAAAGTGAAACTGTATACAGGACTAGCAGCTCTTGCTTCGGGAATCGGATAATCTCTTAAATCATTATCAACTGTTGTCGGAGTTGCACGAAGGGTAGTTCGATCATTCATCGGATACCACTGATTCTCTTTAAAACTGTCATCAGTCACCCGCAATTTGACTTTATAGTTGATATTGATCCATTCGCCTTTACCTAAGTACAGATTAGGAATAGTAATTGTACGTTTTGATGGGTCATAAACAGGTACTACTTTGTCATTAGAGATTAAGGCAGGATCAGACGCTGTTAATACATAATCTGAAGGATCAAACACATTATTGCTACCTAGATTCAGGTCGTACATAGGACCTATAGGATCTGTAACGACCCCATTATCTATGCTTTTTACCGTTCTCTGAGCAATGTTATTCAAAATATTCGGCAAATCTTTAGCTGTGTCAGTGGTTACGAATGCATTACTATCTTTTGATGCAATATTGTAAAGAACTTTATTCATTTCATCAGGCGAAGCAAAATCAGTTTCCTTATTAGTATCTAGACCAATCGAGAAAATATTAAATGTTGGATTGTCTTTTTTGATGATTTTAGCTTCTGATATAGTCGGTTGTCCATGGTTCGTAATTGTGACAGTATTATTAATTGTATATCTGTAGTCGTACGTACTATAACCGTATGAATAAGATAAAGGATAGACTGCGCCATCTCCGACTCTAGTGTTGTAATTAAAACTTGTGATATTCTCAGCGTCAGTAGCGGTTTCGCCTTTATAACTAAATGTCGGTGCCCCGTCTGTAAGAACAATCATAACTTTATTAGGATTCTTAGAATCTTTTAAAATTGCTGCCCCTTTATTAATTCCGATTTGAGTATTTGTATGCCCTGTTCCGGTAAATCGAGCGATGTTAGTTTGGTAAGTTGCAGGAATATTAGATTTGATTGTTGCAGCATTATTTGAGAATGATGAATTGCTCACTATATCAGATGCATAGTTTACGATTGCGATATTAGTATTACCACTTACTGTCATCTGATCAATAAATTTCTCAACACTTTGCTTCATATTCCTCCAACGACTCACTCCGTTAGCATTTGTTGTACTCATACTTTGAGAGTTGTCAATAACAAATACGATATCTAAAGGTACTACTTTTGTATATTCCCTTCCCTGAGTTTTCAGATCGATTGCATATTCATTCGGTGTACTTGTAGGTTGAGCCGCTTTCCACTGGAATGATTCGTTGTATTCAACCGGTTGAGGCACTCTATTACGGTATAAACCACGTTCGTCCCAAGAATCATTAGGATATGGCCATTTCTGTGTCGGACTCGGCTCAATAATGGTTACGCCGCTTCCCGGTGTTCCTGTATTAGTAGCAGCAAGGACGGTTGTAGTTGCCGTTTTCGTTCCCGAAGTAGAAACCGCTTCGCCAGTAATGATAGTCCCAGCACTTAACGGGCGATAAAGTTCAACAAAGTAAAGACCCTCAGGAGATGTTTTAGTGCTGCCAAGGACAGTTCCCATTGAATTTTTGATCGTAACCATTGCGCCAGGTTCGGCAGTCCCGGTCACATAAGTCTGATTGCTATAGACACTATTTATCTTGAGGGGCACTGAACTTGTTACTGTAACATTTGTTGCGTCACTGACCCGTTTGTTCGCTTCAGTTGATGTGACGCTTAAAACTGTTCCAGCTGTCTGCTTAGGGATTGTCACTGAGTAATTACCTGAACTATCAGAAGTCGTCGTTCCTAGTTCAGTAGAACCAGCCATCACTTTAATCACAGCATTTGGCGCTGCAGTTCCTGTTACTGATGAATCTAATATAGATACAGGTTTTACAATAGGAGCTGCAGATTTCGCTTTCAATGTAAAAGTGCCTGTTAGGTTCAGATTATGATTAATACTAGGTCCAGATATGCTTGGGATAGTCAGTGTATAAGACTCTTTATTAGTTGCTGTAATAGGTGTGGAAAATTTCAGGATCGTGTCATATAGTCTTGCTGTAAAAGTTTGACTTGTTCCGTTACTATAGGTTAGATTTCCAGTAGTTAAGGAGTTCGAGTAGCTATATGCCATAGTCGTTGGCAGTGAAATATTAGTGCCACTAAGATTTTTAAGACTAACATTGTTGGTAGCTCCATAAGAATTAGAAAATGTGAAAGTCCAGTCAATTTTACTTTGATCTGATGCCATTACACCTTCTAGTTTCCCGTCGTAATAGTTACTTGTATAAGTATTACTTGTGTACGTATAATCACTTGCAGAATAAGCGGTGGCTGCTGCAAGTGTTGTAACAGGTGCTGGCGCTAGACTCATCGTGCGGAATGACCGGAGCTTAGGTGCTGTGTAGACCACAGAACTCTCAACGGGTTGTGCTTCCGTCGTTGCCGGTTTTTCAGTCGTCATCTCTTCTGTTTTGACTTCTTCTGCCGGCTTTTCAGTCGTTGCCTCTTCTGTTGTCATTTCTTCAGACGTCGTCTCTTCGGTAATCGCCTCATCAGTCGGCAATTCTTCCGTCTTCGTTTCTTCTGTCGTCACATCATCGCTCTTCGACTCTTCTGTTGACGTCTCTTCCGTCGTCACTTCATCGGTCTTCGCTTCTTCTGTTGTCGTCTCTTCCGTTGTGGCTTCTTCTGTTGTCGCCTCATCCGGCGATTTTGTCACAGTAATATTGACATCATTCAGCTCTACGACATAGCCGTCAACGTCCGCTGCCCGTACTTCATAGTCAATCTTCTGTCCGTCTTGATTGTTCAGCGGGAGGGTGTCTGTCATATAAGTTTCGGCATCTTTCTCTACTGTCAGTGAGTCGATGACTGCCTGTGTCGCTTTATCGATGAACTGCAGCGTCAGAGGCTGACCGGAATCATTGGTAATAGTTCCTTTTATTTCAGCTGATAAATAGCGCTGCTCAATATTACCACCTGTTATAGTGGTCTTATAATTACCGAGTGGTTCTGTCTTCACTTCATAGTCAACCGGTATATTGTCATCATTCAGCTTTCTGACATCAGTGAAGCCGTAGGAAGTCTGATTCGGCTGAACGGTCTGCTGCTGGACAACTGTTCCAGTTGCCTTATCAATAAGTGAGATGACTGTGGGCGGTGCTGTGACCGCTTCAGGTACATCCTGATAGCTGATTTGACCTTTTTGCTCTGTCAGTTGATACACTATGTCGCTCGCTCTGATTCCAGCTCCCGCTACGTCAGCAGTAAGGCTAAGTTTGAAGTTCTCATCCTCATCGACAACTTCTGAGACCAACTCCACACTTAAAGGTTTATCAAGATGAGTAAGCTTGATCAGATATTCGTTTTCAGCAGAATCAGATTTAACCGCCTCTATCCCTTTATCAGTGAAGATAGTTTTGAGTTCATCATCACTGATTTGATGATGGCCTTCCAGTTTCATTCTGACATTTAGTTCATTTAACGAACTTCCTTGCTGATTAAAGTCTAATTTCCATTTGATTCTACTTCCAGATCTCCCTTTTTCCTGTACTGATATAATTTCCGGGCGATCAGAGTATTGAGTACTCGTATTAGCGGATACCAGGTTCTGCCAACTGTCTATAAACAGCATATTCATCAGAAGTAAAATAGAAAAGAATATTGTTACTTTTTTACCCATAATACCCTCCCCTTGCGTGTTAACTTCTATATATTAGCATTTGATATTTAACTCTTGCAATACTTATTTTTTTTATTTAATAAATCATTTTTTATTTTAAATTTAAAATAACATTTTTTAACTTTAAAAAAGTTATTTTAAAATAGAATTTTTAAATCTTAGTATTTTTATCTGATTTCCAGTTGTCCTCTAAATATAATGGTTTTTAAATTTATAGTTTACTAAACGTTCTTAAACAATAATAATTGAATAAATTTTCCAATAAAATCATTCGTTATACGAAATATAAGTTAACATTCATATTTTTCTGTTAACTTACTGAAGATGGAACCTTCTTAATGAAAAAAAGTAACCTGATTTTCAGGTTACTTTTCTTTATTTGTGACAAATTCTAAATTTATAAGTTTAAAGACGGCATCCTTTTTTATTTAGTAGACTATACTTATTACGGAACGAATGATCAGATTTTAAGATACTGATTTCAGTCAATTTTTCTCGTATAGAGTGTAAATAAGATAAAAGTGATTTAGAAAGTTAAATTCAGAGGAGGGGCCTCAGACTCTCCATTTGTAGATAGTAACTTTAATGCGACGGTAAATGAACATACAGTCATAAACTCTATAATGTACATGATGACAAAGAAGGTCATGTGGAATTGTCTGATGCCTAGTCATTATATGGGTATTTAAATACTAAAGTGTTCTATTATAGTTACTAAATATAAAGGCAGGATCTCTCAGTTCAGAGATCCTGCCTTTTAACTAATCTATCTTCAATTGATTTTACAGAAATCAAACAAAACGATCTTTTAATCATCCTAAAGCAATTTTATGGCCCAGATGTTAAAGTCCACGTTAAGGTACCGGTATAAGTGTCGGCAGCCGCTTTAATCGGATTCATTTTAAGGAGGATGCCATTGTCACTTGACCACTTCTGCTCGAATTCCCCACTCGTAGATGTAGCCGTGACTTTCGATTTATCCGTTACCTTGATCGCAGATTTTAGTGAACTTATAGTCGTTCCATCCTTGAAGATCAGTGCATCGTCGAGCACATCTCTCTTTGAACTGGTCATCTGTGTGGTAGCCTGTACCGCCAGATTCCAGCTACCCGTCGTTTTCGTATCCTTCACACGTACTGCATAATCAACAGGTGATGCACGGTTGATGATAAGACCCGGTTTATTGTCGATAGCTGTGGTCTTAAAAGTAATGTCAGGTGGCTGCAAAAGTTCCAGCACTGTCCCGATAACTGTTCTTGTTACTATAGGTGAATTGGTATTATTTAAAGTAGAGCTGAACTCAAGTATATCACCCGCCTGCAGCTGACCAACTTTTACTGGGATACTAAATGTCCCATTATTAGCTACTGCGCTTATCACAACATTTGACCGTTTAATAAGCATCATTACGGTTGCGCCTGGCTGAGCCGTTCCTGTTACAACAGTTGAATCATCATAAACTTTATCCGGAACAGGCTGGGCAGCAGCTGCTGCTATTTGAAGCCGTCTTATCTTAGTGGTACTAAAATCAGTATTAAAGGTTGTAGGAAGCATGCCTGGACCCGAGGTGGTAGTCGGTGCCATGGTAAAGTAATTATCACTGATTAAAGGCGTCTGTTTATCAGGTTTATCTGTCTTGTTAGCAAGTGTCCATCCGCTTACCACCATGTTTTTAATGCGGAAAGTTTGATGCTCACTCCCATCAAAAAAACTACCGTCTGTATTAATGAAATTTACTTTTGCACTATTGTTTATATTATAGGTAATAGGTCTATCAATTGTAAAAGCCGGAGAATTCCCTGATCCTGTCCTTTCAATAGATAGAGTTGCATTTTCCATTACATTTACTGTGACCGAAACACCTGAAAGATCCAAGGCAGTAAAAACTTCATCGGTTGATTTCATTTCCACTTTAGCGTTTCTCTGAATATTTAAAATATGTGAGTGATCATTAAAACGAATTGCATTTAAACGCGTTTCAATCTTTACATTTGATCCCTCCTCAAATGTCATTTCGCCGCCTGGACCCGGACTCAGATAAATACCTTTATTAGCATTAATCACTAAAGAACTATTCGTCCCTACTTTCACTTCATAAGGCTTATTAGTATTGAAATGAACACCGTCAGCATTCGGGGCGTTGATGGTCAAGGTAGCATTGGCTTCTAGTTGAAGACCCGATTTATCATTAGTGGTGTCATTAAATAGTAAACCATATTGATTGAGTCCTTGATTATTATTAGTCATCGTTACGTTAGCCCCACTGTGCACAATAACATATTGATAATTTGTAACAGTATCTGCACCTGCTATATTCAGTGTATCATTACCATAAAAATGCAGCGTGCTGTTAATAGCTTTGCCTATATGTCCAGCTGTTAACGTCCCACTGTTGTATTTCACATTATAATATCTAATGTGGGCAGATTTCTCAGCCGCAACACTAACAAACCCACGTTGATAGTCATTTGCCGTCGTTAACAAGTTCTGCGCATTTGCTATAATCAGATCACTGATATTTGACGCACTTGTAATTCTTAAGCCATCTTGATGAGTAAGTGTCAGACTATAGTTATTGACATCAATGATTTTCTGACCTGTTGATGATTTCGGGACATTAGCAACTGTTGACGTAATATCCGCTGTCAGTACAATCACTTCAATACTGTCATCTTGCACAGCAGTCGAAAAGTCTGCAGCATTACTGACACACTTAATAGTACCATTCACACTTTTCGTAATTGCCCCTCCTAACTTACCAATGCTGTAGTCTGAGAGCGGTCGGCACGAAGTAAGTGTAGAGTTCGCTGCAGGACTCATAAGCGAAAAGGTCCTTCTGAAAGTCGTTAGTGATTTGAATGGAGCTTCAGTTGTCATTATCTCAGAGATGGGTGCTTCTGTCGTCGGCCGCTCAGTGGTGACCTGTTCACTCGAAGGGTCCTCTGTTACAGGCTCTTCCACTTTTTCAGACTGCAGCGCTTCGGTGGATGGTTCTTCTGTTGTTACATCCTCTGTTGTTACATCCTCTGTTGTTACATCCTCTGTTGTCAGTTCATCAGATACAGGCACCTCCGTGGTCACTTGCTCTGTCGATGGTTCCTCTGTTGTAACATCTTTAGTTGTCGGTGCCTCTGTTGTGGTCTTTTCTGTCGACTGTTGCTCCGTTGTCGCTGCTTCAGTCGACGGCTTTTCTGTTGTCGCCTTTTCGGTCGATGGCGCTTCTGTCGAGACATCTTCAGACAATGGTTCTTCAGTCGTCTGTTCTTCTGTAGACGGTGCAACGAGACCTGTACAGTCAAACGGCGTTTCGAGTAATAGCTCTTTTTCAGCAGGTTCCTCTTCCACTGACGCTTCCAGTTTGTTCAGTCCTTGCTGCACTTCTATCTTCTCATCACCTGTCAGTGCTGTCGGCAGCTCAAGTTCATACTTACCGTCAGGCTTAACAGTCAGCTTATGGAGTTGATCATCAATCTTAATCGTCAGTTCATTGTCGCTGAGCGCTTCACCTGTCAGTTTAACATCACCAGGCACAGGTGCTGTCAGCTTGAACACTGTATCGATACATGGTGTCACCACCGCCAGAGCTTGAGTGGGTAGCAGTGTGATGAATAGCAGCATGATCATCAGACCTTTTAATATTCTATTCATCATCCTGACCTACTCCTTTACTTTTTTATTTAACCTCACTACATAATAAACTAAACCGGCAATAATCAGAAGAAGAATGCCTATCGCATACATCCACCAGTTCGAACTTTTATCCAGTTCCACTGCTTCTCCATTGATTTTGTCAGCCTGTTCAGCAGTAATAGTGAACGCCTTTTCAAACTCATATTTCTCTTTGCCCTTCGTAAATGATGAGCGATAGACATATTCACCTGGTTCAAGCGGCTTGTTATCGAACATGAGCGGCACGTTGAACGGTGCGTCAGGTGCAATCGCGAAGTCCTCTATGTCACTTGTATAAAGTGCTTCAGTGCCATTCTTCTTCAGCACCTCAGCATGAAACTTCATTTTAGTTAATGTGACAGGGGCAGCATTGACATACTTGGTATCAATACCCGTCCGGTAATTAATGAGCTCCGGGGTCACCTTGTCAAGTGATAGAGCGGGTTTAACAGCCTGCTTATTCTCCCTATGCAGTCTGACTGCAATGGCATAAGCATAGTTATTAGTCAGCATCGCCTGGTTGTCATCATTCTTCTCCGGGCGCTGCAGAAAATAGAGTCCCCCCAGAATTTCACCCTTTTTGAAATCGCTAGGCATCTTGATCTTCACATCAGTCACTTTAGTCTCACCGGCTTGCAGCGTGATAGACTTCTCTTGTACAGTGGCCACTTGACCAAGATCCGATACCTTTTCAGAGCCATCATAGACAATCAGACCATTGTTGTTGGTCGCTGCACGGTTTGCTGATACCTCAATAGTAATCGGACGGTCTGTGGGGTTGAAGAGCTTAGCCTGTAGAACTTGCGCGGCTCCTGGTTTTAAGTTGATATCATAGTATCCGCTGACGTCACTGTTCTGGTTAGCAGGCAGGATAGGTTCAACAGAAAAAGGTACCTGATTGTCAGCAGCATCTGCCCTGTAAACATTTATGGAAGTGAGCAGCAATAAAATAGTCAATAATTTTCTCAATGTCAGTCTCCTTTACAATAAATGCTCCGGACAGCTTGTCCAGAGCAGAAGTCATTACTATTATACACCAGAAGTCAATGTCCAGGTGATATCAGCGTTATGTGTACCCTCTGACGCAGCATTCGCAGGTACGACCAGTTCAGCTTTAGACGCTGCATTATTAGACTTTAACCAGCTAATGATCCATGTTCCTAGACCTGCTGCACTTGCCAGCTTGTCATCAGTCTTTGCCTTCGCAATCACGACAGGAGCTGCATCTCCACCTGCCATCAGTTCGATATCAGGATTGACATCCGGTTCCACAGGATGACCCACCGCATCTTTCGCAACACCTTGTGTCAACACGATTTTAGCGCCGTCAAGCGTCTCAGTCTCACCCTGTTTGAAATGGTCGACTTTCGCTGTCACATTCCAACCGTCACCTGTACCCCGACGGTCAGAGACTTGAATGAAAGGCTCTGTCGTTGTTGTCTCGAAAGTCTGATCTTTACCTTCAATAGACTTATTTTCACCAAAATTAAGGTTCGTCACATAGTCAAGAGATAAACCGGCGCTGGTTGCGTTGTCGACTGTACCACCGTCAGTAGAACGCTCCATGTCCTTCTCTGGAGCAGTAGGATCTTTGACCGGCACAGCGTCTTTCGGTAAGTCAAAATGGACTGTCGCTTTTGAGGTTCCAGTTGCGCCCACTGCATATGCATTTGTTGTAAGTCCTGTCATCATCATAGTTGCAGCAGCAGAAGCAACGAGTAGTTTATTTGTTTTCATTTTAATTTCTCCTCTCCATAGTGAATCAACTCTGCGGAAGATTCTTAGAACATTTAATAAAATATCATATTAATAAATATTCCGCTATAATATTCCAAGATTAAATCTAAGTCTATTTAAAAAAATATTTATTATACTACTCCTAATATTATATTTATATAACTTTTTCAAAGCATTCATACTGCATATTTTTTGATTGTAAACAATTTGTTAATGAACTAAACTTGAATTAATGATATTAACATATAACATTATAAAGAATGAAATAAATTTATATTTTCTAAGATGTTTATTTCTATTTAACAAAAATATTAACATATTCGAGATTTTCAGAGAAAACTGTTAACTGATACCGATAGAGTTTTACAAAACAAAATAATCAGCGAACAAGCTTACTAAAAACACTATTTTATTTTCAATTCACCCTATATAATAAAAGTAATTAAATAATATAATGGTGAGGAACCTATGATTAAAAAATTAACGGTAAGTCTGGCACTATCCACTCTTCTATTCTCAGCTCAAGCACATGCAGTAGAAACTCAGTACTACTACGACGGCTTAGAACCGGCAAATATCACAACTGGCTATACGCTGGCAAAGTCCATCCCTAATTCATCAGTCATCATGAAAAGGACAACGAATAGCAATACATCCCGTTACAAAGCTGTCGGTTATATCTCCAATAAAGATGGCTGGGCTGGTCGCGGCATTGAGTCGATGGGTACCGGTTTCGTCATTGACGACTACACAATTCTGACCAATGCGCACGTCATTGATAATAAAAACGGCACAAAATCTAATGTCAGTTATGTCCGCTTCATGATGAACCGGGACGGTGCCAATATCCCTTATAACTTCAAGATCAAAGATATCGTTAAGATTCCTTATGCCGATCTCGCTGTCCTCCATACTTATACGAAGCTCTCGAATTACGTCCGACCGCTTCCCCTGGCGCCTGACTGGAAGATTATGAGCTTGAAGAAAGGCACCCCTCTTTACTCAGTGGGCTATCCTTATCATGGCAGAGATGATTATACACAACGCTACTGGAATCAGGCTATGTTCCTGGCGCAAAGTGCCAATAAAACTGAATTGATCATGAAAGATAAGTTCAGAGCAGGTGCCTCAGGCTCTCCACTTGTAGACAGCAATTTCAATGTCTACGGGGTCAGAACATACAGTCATAAACTCTATAATGTCAATGATGATAAATATGGCTACGTGGAACTTGCAGGTGCCGAGTCACTTTATGGCTATTCAGGTGCTAAAGTACTGCAATATAGCTATTAAAAAAGAGCCATGATTAGAAAATGACTAATCATGGCTCTTTTTGTACATTGTATATATTCTATAAATCTCCATTTATTCATCTATCCATCTGAATAAGCCGAGCCGGTAGCCGATATTATTCTTCAGTTCAGAACACCAAAGATTGATTGCATCCAGTCTTTCAATCCACTTTCTTCCCTCAGTATCAGGCGCACCGACATAGAAGAAGTATTTATTGCCTTTATAGCGTTCAAAAATCTCCTTCGCCCGTTTTAGATGATAATCACTGGTCACGACGATGCCTGAGCGCATCTGATGACTGTCCATCAGGCCATTTACAAGCGTACTGTTTTTGTAGGTGCTCGTCGCTACGCTGTCAACAAGCAGACGATCAGCCGGAACGCCGAGACGGATAGCCTGCTGATAAATATCATCAGACTTCATAGTATCTGCTGGTGACAGAATTAAATAAGGTGCAAGCCCCTGCTAATAAAGTTCAGCCGCCTCCTCAATTCGTCCGGAATCTCCGTTCAATACGACAATGACGTCACTCTTAATAGGCACATCACTTTTAGTGGTCTGCAAACTCTCCATTAACACGAACGATGAGAACAACATGAGGAGTGTAAGGATAATCAACACAGCCTGCTTGGTCGTCTTCATCATATTAGAACAATCCCAGAAATTTTTTTCTCTTTTTTGAGCTGGCCTTCTTCGTATAATGCGTTTCCATCTTCTGTGGGGGCTTCACTCGAATGTCTTTATTATGGAGAATCGCCTCCGCGTTAGCCTTCAGACGCTCAACATATTCCAGCCCTAGTTCCCGTTCAACAACATCATATGCTTCCTTAAGGAGAAACGGACGCGTCTCAGCATGATGCGCATCGCTACCGATAATATGAACGAGATTATGCTTGATCATCTCAAGCGACGTCTCCTGGAGATTGTCACCCAGATCACCGGTCACAGACGCTGATGTCACCTGCGCAATGGCTCCCTTCTCAATCGCATCGAATAACTTATCGGGATTCTTGATCAGCGGCTTACAGCGTTCAGGATGCGCAATCAGCGGCACATAACCATTCATCTGAAGCTGGTACAGCAGCTGTTCAGCGAAATGCGGATAATCAGAGAACGGAAACTCAATCAGGACATACTTAGAGTCATTCAGCGGCATATTATAGTCTGACTTCAGTTCGTCGATAATCTTCTCATTGACGCGGATCTCGTGTCCAGGGTAAACCTTGATATTGATCTGCCGTTCATTAATAATCCTTTCAATATCTTTAATATTCAGCAGGACTGTTTCCTTTGGATTCAGCCAGTCACCCGAATAGTGATGCGGTGTAACAATAATATCAGTGATGCCCTGTCCCTCAGCCTGACGTAATAATTCAATCACATCCTGTTCAGACTTCGGTCCGTCGTCGACACCGATAAGTAAATGGTTGTGGATGTCTATCATAATAAAACCTCGATATTTTTTGAGATGTAATTAACTTTTAAACTTTATTTTAATGATAATATTTATTTTAAAAAATATGAAATATTTTTTAAAAATAATCTTCTAATGTACTTACCTCTAAAATAAAATGATAGTAAAATATAATTTACCTTCGTAAGATATTTTAAATCATATAATATCTTTAAATTTTGCTTTTCCCCTTTAAACATTTCTTTCATATTTGAAGATAGACCTTTTTCAAAATAAAATTTATCATAATATAAAGCTAAATCATGATTAAGTATAGCCATTTTCTCATCATTGAGAGCTATCAACAACCATAAAAGATAATCTTCTGAGTATCTTTTATTATAAAAAAAGTATCGTTTATCGTTTTTCATCATAACACTTCTTGTAGCAATGATATTACTTTTAAATAAATTTTTCTTATTAAAATCTTTATATCTTATATCAGCATAGTCTAAGTTTTCATAATGATAATCAGCAAAATAAGTTGTTTTATGACAAGTTAAATAATAGTCATTTTTTTCCATTATATAATATTGCAGCTCTAGCTTATTAACAGACCAAGTATCATCAGCATCTAAAAAAGCGATATATTTTGAAGTGGCTACTTTCATCCCTTCATTTCGAGCGGCTCCTGGACCCATATTCTTTTTTTTGAATATAACTTGTATAAGCGGATTTTTATCTAACTCATTAAGATAGTCAATTAATTCTTTTTCGTTACTACAATCATCAATTATTATAATTTTTTCTGGAAGTACCGATTGATTTAAAACTGACTGTACTGCCCTATTTATAGTTTTGCTACAATTATAAGTCGGTATAATTACTGTGCAACTAATATTTTTCATATTTTACCTCCATTATTAATTTTGGTAATTTTTAACATTTTAAACAGATCCCTTTTTCTTTAAGACTTGAACAATAGTTTTTATAAAAATTTCAATTTCTAATTTTAAATTTCTATTATCAATATATTCTAAATCATATTTTATTTTTTGCCCGTGATTAATATCGCTTCTTCCATTTACTTGTGCCCATCCAGTTATACCCGGTTTTACTTCAAGTCTTCTTAGTTGTTCAGAATCGTATTTTTTTGTAATCTCAATTATTTCCGGCCTAGGTCCTATTAAACTCATATTTCCTATTAACACATTATACAATTGTGGTAACTCATCTATAGAAGTTTTTCTTATAAAAGACCCTATTTTTGTTATGTTCGGATTATTATTTTCAGCAGTTTTAAAAATAAAATCATCTGGAACTTTGTCTTTCCATTTTTCATAAGGTGACACACTATCTCCAATTATTTTATTATCCACTTTCATAGATCTAAATTTGTAAATTTTAAATGAAATATTATCTTTTCCACTACGCTCTTGAACAAAAAAAACAGGTCCTTTATCTTCTTTATATATAAGATAACTCACACCTAGAAAGATAGGTGAAAATATAATTAATCCTGTTAAACTGCCTATAATATCAACCATTCTTTTAATTTTATCTAATTCTATGCATCTGTAGCTAAAATTTTTTTGAACTTTGATCATGTTCAAGCCTCCTATAAATTTTTAGTTTAGATAAGATAATAAGTTAATAAATAATTTATTTTTTAATAATAATGAAGTAATAACAAATATTATCACTCCTACTATTAATTGGAATATAGTAACTATAAATAAATTTTCTATAGGAAAGTTAATATATATTACTGATATATACATTATTAATGAAGAAATTGTAGCTTTTATTATAGAACTAAAATCAAACTCAAATTGTGAAAAACTTCTTATTTTCTTAAATCTACTAATCATTATATATATTTCTGCTATTATTCTTATAATTAAGGCACCAATAAGTCCAAGATGTGGTATAAAAATTAATCCTAAAATAAAATTTATTAAACAACTATAAATTATAGTTAAGTTGTAGTATCTCATTTGATTAGTTACTAAAATAAACTGTCTGCTTATTAATGTATTGAGAGGAATAATAATTATTAAAATAGATAAGTAAGGAGATATATTAACAAGTTCATTAAACTTTTCACCAAAAAACCATAAATGAAAGATTGGCATTATAGCTGTTAGACCAAAAGCAAGAGGTATAGTTAAAAATAGTTGGATATTTATATTTTTAAATAGAAATTTTATTAATTTATCATAATTATAATTGGATGTAACTCTTGAAAGCTTTGGAATAAGAACTAAGTCTATAGTTGTTACTAATGTTACAATTATTGAAACTAAATTAAAGCCGTTACTTATAATTCCAACTTCAAAGTAATCTGCAAAAACTCTTAAAAGAGTAATAGTTATCATATTACAAAATAAGAAACTTCCTGTAGGGAGTAGATATTGAAAAGAGTTTTTGAAGTAGAGAAGAATTAATGCTTTATCAAATGTATTTTTTAAATTATATCTTCTTAACCTAATATATAAAGGAATCTGATTACAGACTGTAACAATATTTATTATAAATACATATATTAGCAAGTCTGAGCTATCATTAATAAATACTATTACTACTATTAAAACACCTATAGAAGCTAAAACATTACTTAAACTGGTTAGTTTAAAATCTTCCAAACCAGCGTAAAACCATGATATATCAATCATCGCTCCTATAATATATATACCTTGTATGTAATAAATAATTTGGTTTTCTTTAATAAAAACAATTATTACTATGATATAAACCATTAACACAAATATACCAAATATTATTTTGGAATATAATATACTCCAAAAATCTCTAGCTAAATTTTCTTCACTATTTCTAGAATTAGCTATTATTCTATTGTAATATAGCTGTACTCCTAAAGTTACAAACAACAAAAAATATTGCATTATTGTACTAGAATATGATATTAATCCTATCCCAGAAGGACCAAATGAATCAGAAATGATCGGAATGGTTATTAGTGGAGTCATAATTCTAACTAATTGATAGAGATTTTGATAAATGAAATTTGTTTTTAATGATTTTTCTTTCACGCTCTAGCACCATCCCTCATAAAACTCTTATTACTTATAAGCCATATAATTGCAAGAGAGAGAGCTACAAAGCGAGAATTTATAAAAGAAACAGATATAAAGTATAGTAAAAAAGTAAGCATTAAATAAAATATTACTCCGTTTTTATATGTATATCTTTTTATAGAGGTTAAAAATAGAAAAATCAGAAAACCAAAATAGATAAGTCCAAAAAATAGACCCCATTCACTTAATATTTGAATATAAGTATTATGCGAAACTAATGAAATTCCATTTAAAATTTGACCCACTTTAGTAAATTCTACAAATCCAATTCCCAGTGTTTTAGAATAGATAATGATGTCGATACCATTTTCCCAGACTAAAGTTCTAGTTGATCCCCCTTCATTTAATGCTTGAGATTTTTCTACAAAAACTGATAACATTCTATTAATTGATGGTATAGCTAGTATTTTTTCAAACATACTTGTATATATATACAAGTATGTGAAACTAAATATACTAATCAAAATAGTAACTAAACTTGAGACAATAAACTTTCCATTTTTAGAAGAAAACATATTAAAAATTAAATATGCTAATGATATAAATATTAGTATCAATAAAGCCGTTTTAGAGCCTGAGGTAAATATAGATCCAATCAATACAAAAGCCGTTAAATATTTTATTAGACTTTCTTTGGATAATGTCATCAATAAAACTAAGGCAGATAATTGTAGTAGAGCAAAATAGTTTGGATCATTCATTAATCCTTGTGCTCTTATTTCATCGAAAAACAATATTTGTTTCAGAAAGCTTATTTTTATTAAACTAGCTAATATACATAAAAATCCTATTATACTACTTGTTATAACAAAACTCTTAATTAGAGAAATCAATGCTTGCTGTTTATAGAATAGAACGTTAGCTATGAGAAAATAAAAACATACTATTACAAATTTAAAAAAGTTCGACATGATATCGTTAAAATCAAATATAAAATCATTTTTAAATATTATAAAGTAGAATGTTATAATCAGCCGATACACTATTAAAGATATTATAAAAAATAACTCTATTTTTTTTAGCTTAAAACTTTGTTTTAAAAAAACAATTTGTGAAACTATTAATATAACTACAAAATCCGAAAACGAAAAGTTTATTCCTTTAATAACTGTCGATTGATGCAACGCAAAACCTAAAAGAACAAATAGAAAATCGTTATGACTACGTTGTGTTACATGTTTAAATTCCATATACTTGATCCAGCTTTTTAAACATAATTTCTTCATTAAACAGTTCCATATACTTCTTTTTAGAATTTAAACCTAAATTCTCAATTATTTTTCGGTTTAGCATCTTGCTCATAGCTTGAGAAATTGCATTTATATCATTATTTTTATCTATAAGTATTCCATTGCGATTATCTATTAATTCTGAGATTCCTCCTACATCACTAGCTATAACTGCTAATCCTTTTTCCATAGCTTCAATAATACTTATAGGTAATCCTTCGTATTTACTAATTAATATAAAGACATCATATTGATTAAGAATATGATTTACATTTTTTATTGCACCAGTAAATTCAACATTTTTTACATCCAACTTATTTACCAGTTTTTTACACTCGTACAATTTATTTCCATCTCCAATGAACGTTAGGCTATACTTTTTATTAGTATTTTTTTGGAGAATATTTAGAGCTCTTATAACCGCTTCTTGATTTTTAGGATGATTAAACCTTGCAACCATAACAAATCTAACTTCATTTAAACTTCGATTTTTATTAGTTATATTTGGTCTATCAGCTCTCACACTATTATGAATTGTCACTAATTTTGATGACTCGAAACCATTAAGAATAGCCAGTTCTTTATCATAGTCAGAAACACAAATAATTCTATCACTAAGTTTACACATTTGTTTCTCAATTAATTTATATAATACTCTTTTTTTACGGTCAACTCCCTCAGTGTAAGCCCATCCATGAGCAGTAAAAATTACTTTATGAGACTTACGTTTCGAAAGTTTTGCTGCTATCCTTCCTAAAGTGCCTGCTTTTGAAGAATGCAAATGTATTAAATCAGGTTGAAATTCATTTATAATTTTTTTCATTTTATAAATTGTTTTAATATCCTGTTTAATATTAATGGATCCAATTAAAGAAGGTATTATAAAAACTTTAACATTTTTAGCTAACATCTCTACCAACGGACCATGGCTTCCAACCATAACAGCAACATCATGTTTTAGCGAATAATGATTAATTATTTGGATTAAATGGGTTTGAGCTCCACCTATATCACTCTTAGTTATACCATATAGTATTTTCATATTTTCACCTTTTAACCATAATTAATTGTTATTTTCATAATAAATACGAAGACCCTCTATAACATCGTAATGAGGCTTATATCCTAGTTTTGTAATATCTTCAATATCCGCATAAGAGTACTTTATATCACCTACTCTTTCTGGGGCATATTCATATTGAATTTCGTTATGAGATAACTCTTTAAATATATCGTATATTTCTTGAAGACTAATTTGTTTACCTGTACCAACGTTAAATACTTTTCCATTGGCTTTTTCCGAAAATAGAACAGTATTTATAGCTTGCACTACATCTTTAACATAAACAAAGTCTCTTGTCTGCATACCATCACCATAAAAAGTAAAGGGTTTATTGTTGCGAAAACAATTTTCCATAATTGAAATAACTCCAGAATAGGGTGAATTTGCATTTTGCCTTTCACCATAAACATTAAAAAATCTTAATGCTGTAGTAGGTAGACCGAATAACTCACTGAAATTAATACACTGTCTTTCAGCTGCATATTTATCCACAGCATAAGGAGATTGAGGTAACACTGGATCATTAGTATTCTTTGGAAGTTTTTCAAGATTTCCATAAACAGCTGCTGAAGATGCAAAAACAAATTTTTTAAGCTGTTTATTGTATTTTTTAAGAAGCATTAATAAATTTAAAGTAGCTTCTAGATTAATTTTTAAAGATTCATCAGGTTTCAGAACAGATTCAGCTACACTTACCAATGCGGCTAAATGTATTACATAATCAAATTGATATTTTTTAAAAATATCTTCCATAAACTCCTTATCAGTTATATCACCTTGTAAGAAGTTAATTTTTTTAAATTTTTTAATATTTTCAAAAGAACCGGTAGAAAGATTATCTATAACATAAAGCCTCGTGTTTTTTTCATAGAAATATTCACATACATGAGAACCTATAAATCCGGAACCTCCAGTAATTAAAATATCCATAAATTTCTCCCTTTATTTAGTTACCATAATAGTATTCATTTTCTACATTTTTATTCATTTTATTTAGAACAGCCCCACAAATTTTGCATTTACCTTTATCTAATATATTCTTAGCTTTAATAATCTCATTTCTATTTTTTGCCAAACTATTAACTACTAATACAGCCCCATCTACTGAATTGCTAAGGATCTGTGAATCTGCAACTGCTAATAATGGAGGTGCATCAATTATTATAATTTCATAATCTTCTTCTAAACGTTCTAGTAATTTTTCCATAGTTTGAGAAGATAGAATTTCAGTCGGATTAGGCGGAGTAGGTCCAGCAGTCAGTATATCAAAATTTTTATAAATATTTTTCCTAATAGCATTTTCATAAGTAGTTTGACCAGCTATAACATTTGATAATCCTGTATTATTCATCAATTCAAATATTTTATGGATTTTTGATTTTCTTAAATCACAATCTATAAGAAGAGTTTTATAATTTGAAACTGCAAATGATAACGCTAGATTACTTGAAATTGTTGTTTTCCCTTCGCCAGGTACAGTTGAAGTAACAAGAATTTTTTTCATTTTTTCATCAGATGCTGTAAAAAGAATATTAGTTCTTAGAGTTTTAAATTGCTCTGAAATAATAGATTTTGGATCATCAATTACAGGTAAATTAATTGCTTGTCTTTTTTCTTCCATAACAATCTCCTATTTATAAATATTACTTATTTTTCCTATAGTTGGTAAGTTCAAATATGTCTCCACTTTTTCTTCGGAATCAATTTTTGTATTATATAGTTCTTTTAAAAGCAACCAAAGTAACCCTAAAAAAAATGATAGAAATGCTGCAATTATAGAATATAAAATTGGTTTAGGCTTAATAGGATTAATGTTTTCATCTGATTTAGCTTCAGAAAAAATTGATAAATTATCTACTCCCATTACCCTTTCTACTTCAGTTTGAGCTACATGAGCTAAACTGTTGGCTATTTTAGCAGCATCATCTGAAGAATTCGCATTAACTACAATCTTAATAATTTGAGAAGTATCGCTACTTATAACATTTATATTTTGTTGAAGTTCACCTTCAGAAATCTTTAAATTTAATTGATTAATAACTTTTTCTCTTACAATACCTGAATTAATCATTTGGGAGTATGTATTAATTAATTGCAAATTTGTTTGAACTTCATTTGGATTATAAACACTATCATTTTTATTTTTTTGATTTATAATTACTTGAGCCTCAGCTTGATACACGGGTTTGATTAAATATATAGAGACAGCCATTGTCAATAAGATTGCCGTCACTACTATCGCAAGGATCGCTTTCCAATGGTTTCTCAATATTTTAAACACATCTCTTAAATCGCTAATATTTTCCATATTTGACCTCTTCCTTCAAAAATTTTCTTTTTAGTTAACTAAAAGATATAAACTTTAAAGATATTATTCTTTTATGTATAATCTTATTATTGCTAAAGATAGTAATTTTATCAATAGAAAATAATATTTATATGCAACTTGTAATAAAACATTTACATTTCTCGGATAAAATATTTTTTTAGCATTAAAGTTTGTTATGATTAAGAAAACCAAAATGTGAGGTATACTATGAAAAAAATTACGAAAGCCATTATTCCTGCAGCAGGCCTCGGCTCGCGCTTTCTGCCTGCCACTAAAGCGATGCCGAAGGAGATGCTGCCGATACTCGATACACCGACCATTCAGTACATTGTCGAAGAAGCAGTCGCTGCCGGTATTGAAGACATCATTATCGTCACCGGCAAACATAAGCGTGCCATTGAAGACCATTTCGATTCTCAGCTGGAACTCGAACTGAACTTGAAGGAGAAGAATAAGACTGATCTGCTTGAGAAGGTTGAACATTCAACGCATTTAGCGAACATCTTCTACGTCAGACAGAAATCACCGCGCGGATTGGGCCATGCCATCTGGACTGCTAAACAGTTTATCGGTGATGAACCGTTCGCTGTACTGCTCGGTGATGATATTGTGGACGCTGAGGTCCCTGCCATCAAGCAGCTGATGGATGTCTACGAGCAGACGGGTACTTCAGTGATTGGCGCCAAAACGGTCACCAGGGAGGATACTGAGCGTTACGGTATTATCGAGAGTTCAGAACAGGAAGGCCGCATGTACAAAGTGGACCGCCTGATCGAGAAACCGAAACTCGGCACGACAGATTCCCGGCTCGCCATCATGGGCAGATACGTCCTGACACCGGATATCTTCGACTATCTGGATGCACAGGAAATCGGCACAGGCGGAGAAATCCAGCTGACGGACGCCATCCAGAAAGTCAATGAAGCCACAAGCGTCTATGCTTATGACTTCGAGGGCAACCGTTATGATGTCGGTGATAAACTAGGATTTGTAACAACGACACTGGAGTATGCGATGCGGTCAGATTTAAAAGATGAACTGCTTCCCTTTATGGAGGATTTAATTAAACGTCATCAATAAAAAAGCGATCCGCACTCGGCGGATCGCTTTTTTTATCGTTTCAATACTTCTTCCAGCTTCTTAATATTCTTCTCCCACAGAAACTCCTCCTGTACGAGCGTCCGTGCATTTTCCCGCATCTGCTGTTCGAGTGCATGGTTACTTTTAATCCGTTCAATCGCATCGAGTATCTCTGTTGTTGTCGCACGTTCTTTCGCGTAACCGACCTGGTTGTCGTTGATCAGCTGATTGGCATAGCCGCCGAGGTTCGTGACGACCGGTACACCGCAGCCGATGCCGTCGATGATCTTACCGGGCAGGACCGTCAGGAAGGTATCTGTCTCCTTTAAGAGGGAGAGCTGGATATTATGTGTGCGGATCATCTCGAGGCATTCCTGCCGGCTTTTCTCATGATAGGCGGTCACATATTTGAAGTCATGATCCTGAATATAGTTGAAGAAGTTATGGGCATTCATCCCATAGACGACGGCATTGAAGTAGATGCCTCTTTCTTCCAGGCCTTCTGCTACTTCAATCAGCTGGTCATAGCTCTGGGCGAAGCCGATATTGCCGGTGTAGATGACCTTGAAGTCCTCGGTCACCTCACTGAAGGCAAGCTCCTCCTGATTGAAGGCATTCGGGAAGTAATACTGCTTGACTTGTGGTGCCAGCTGCTCTATATGGGCCCTGAAGCCTTCGTTGTTGATGATGATCGTGTCTGACACGCGGTACATCCGCTTCTCGAGATATTTCAGGACCGGGAAGATGAACTTGAATGACTTGAGCTTGTCAATGCCGATCAGTGAATCCGGCCACAGGTCCCGGACCTCGAGCACTCTTTTCGTCTCATGTCTCTGGCCGAAGAACGCCGCCCACGGCATAAAGATATTCGGTGTCGTGACATAGAGGACATCATAGGCCGCCTGCTGCTTCCTGATGGTCCGTCTGACTTTAAGCCCGAGCTCAAAGTAATAGAGGAGACGCATCGCCATGGATCTGCTCTGCTTGGATGTCCGCATCTTGATGCGCTTGATGTCAGCCGACCGGTTGATCTGTTCATCGTACCAGAACTTCTGGTCCTGATACATCCTCTCATTCGGATAGCTCGGCTCTGTCGTCAGCACGTCGACCTGATGGTGTCCCGATAAATGCTTGTACAGATTTCTGAAGCGGTTCGCGCCGGAGCCGATTTCCGGATAGAAGTTCTGTGTTACGAGTAGTATCTTCATATTTCTCTCACCTTTTAGTATAGTCCGTCTATTATAGCATTTCAGGACGGATACTTCTATTGGCTGTAGACATCCAGTGAGCCGCTGTAATTGGCCACCCAGACAGTGTGCGTCACCGGTTCGTAGGTAATACCGATCGGCATATGGCCGGTCCTTACTTTCTGCAGCGGCTTAAGTGTCGCTGCATCAAATTTGGATGCCGTGTCTTCGTTGTAGTTGACGACATATAAGGATTTGTTGTCCTGTGCTAGCGCCATCGACCGCGGTTCCTGCCCGGTCTGTGTCCTCGCGAGTATGCGCGCATTCCTGTCCATCTTGATGAGTTCATTGGCACCGGCGACGGTGAGATAGATATGCTCCTGGTCATCAATGACCAGGTGACGCGGACGGCTGCCTGTCTTCAGTGCGACTTCACTTTTACCGGTGGTCAGGTTGACGCGGTAGATTTCATCGGCGTACATCGCTGTCACGTAGGCCGTATGATTGTCTTTCAGCGTGACGATACCGCGGGGCATCGAGTTCAGCGGGATTCTCTTTCTTTCCTTTGCGGTCTTCGTATCGACGACAGACAGCGACTTGTCACACCAGTTGGAGACGAGCAGCTGCTTGTTGTCCGGGGTCAGTGCGACATATTTCGGCACCCGGCCGACCTGAATGACCTGATCCCAGTCTTTCTTATCAAGGGAATAGCGATAGACAGCTGACGGCTGGATACCCGTGCCTGCTGTACATTCGTCTTCCGCCTCAGCACCGAGCCCTGTCAGCTGGTACTGAGACACATAGGCATACTTGCCGTCTCTCGTCCACACGGCTTCAACAGGTGCGCCGCTGACTTCTTGATGGATACCGATGGCAGACAGATCCGTCTTGTCACTGAGTGTCTGGGTCAGCCTGCGGGATTTGGCATCATAAAGCGTAACGGTATGCTGATACATCATATTGTTCGCAATCAGCTGACCGTGGCCGTTCGCGACCACCGACTTCGGTGTGATAGGTCCTTCAGCCAGACTGGCGAGGTGCTTCATCCGGGTCGTATCGGATGCTGCAGTTTCAGTTGACGGCTTTTCTGATGATGGTGCTTCCGTTGTCGTCTCTACCGTCTCCTTTGGTGCCGGTTCTGCTGTTATCTTGTCCTGCTGACTGCAGCCGGCCAGCATGAGCAGCCCGGCTAATAACAGTGATTTTTTCATATGCATTCCCCTTAATGTTGATGCTTCATTATACCATAGGATTTTCCAGTTTAAATGAATGATGTAAGCGGTTAACGTCATTTCTTGACTAATCACTGAAAGATGATAAATTAAAGAAAAGACTGAAAGGATTTATACGATGAAAACTCTTCACTATGACACGATGACACTTGAAGACCTGACGTTTGATGCAGTGGAAACGATTCAGGTGATGAAAGATGGACTTGATTTCTATTTCAGAACCCACTTTAAGACAGACAACGATGAACTGGTAATCTTCTCAAACGGTGCCTATGACCCGTCCAAAAGCCAGCTGCCGACGTTCAACCGGTATTCCTGGTCTGAAGATATCCAGGCGAACTGTCTCTTTGTGGATGACCGTTCACTCCACGATAACGGCCTGAGACTGGGCTGGGGGGTCGGCACACCTGACCGTCATTATCTCCAGGATTATTCCGCCATCGCGCTGAAGTTCAGAGCACTGCTGAACCTGGACAGTGCCCATACGATCTATTTCGGTTCTTCTGCCGGCGGTTATATGTCCCTGCTACTTGCCAGTCTGGATACGGGCAGCATGGCCCTCGTCAATAACCCGCAGACTTATGTGCTCCGCTATCACGAGAGTGCAGTGATGAAGATGCTGGAGCGGCTCCTTGGAACCGATGATAAGGTGGAAGCGAATAAACAGTACGGTGAACGCCTATCTGCGACCGCCTTCTTCAAGAAATACGGCGTGCCGAATATCTACTATATGCAGAACTTAGAATGTAAATCTGATGTTGACAATCACTTCACGCCGTTTGTGGCGAACCTCCGCAAATACAAGATGGCCATGAGCTCCATCAAATACTTGATGTATCACAACAAGCAGCAGGGCCATAACCCGCTCGGTAAAGAGGATACACTGAAGATTCTCAATGAAACCATCCAGAAGAAGATGCCATTATAAAAAGACTCCCATATGTATGGGAGTCTTTTTTAGTGGAAGAGCTGGAAATAGGTGCCCGCTGCAAGCAGGCCGGTCAGCGCAAAGCCGATGAGGTAATCGACCGGACTCTTCTTCTCTTTATCTTTCAGGAAGGCCTCACCGCGTTCCTGCTGTCTTGCGATCATCTCTTTCTTATAGGCCAGCTGCTCTTCTTTCGGCTTATGTCTGTAGACACGCATATATTTCGCGTAGCTGTCCGTCACCGTCTTGACATCACCGTATTCCGTGACCTCACCGAACTGCAGCCAGAGCGCCTTGTTACACATCTTCTTGATCTGTGAGGTTGAATGCGAGACGAAGAAAATCGTCACGCCTTTCTCCTGGAACTCACGCATCTTGGCGATACATTTGTTGGAGAACGTCTCATCACCGACCGACAGCGCCTCATCAACAATCAGCACATCCGGTTCTGTATGAATCGCTATGGCGAAGCCGAGACGTGACCGCATACCGCTTGAGTATGACTTGATCGGCTGGTAGATAAATTCGTCCAGCTCACTGAACGCCACGATATCATCGAACTTCTCATTGACTTCCTTCTCGCTCATGCCGTGCATCAGACATTTCATCTTGATGTTCTCGACGCCTGTCAGCTCGTTATTAAGACCCGCTGAAATGGCGATGAGTGAGCTTCGTCCTTCTATCTCAATCGTGCCCGATGTGGCCTGCGTCACTTCCCCGAGGATATTCGACAAGGTTGACTTACCTGAGCCGTTCAGCCCGATGATGCCGACTGAATCCCCGGCCTCCACTTCAAACGACACATCCCGGAGCGCGTAGTACGGTTTCTCCTTATAGAAGTTACCGAACGTAAAAAGGGAGATGAGTTTATCTTTCTTACTGTTATTCAGGTCATAGACTTTCGAGACATGGCTCACTTTGACTTTAGACAATAACCTCACCATCCTTCGTGAAGCGCGTCCGGTCAGTCGACAGCCAGCCCACTTCTTTATTTTCCACAGCGGTGTAAGTGTCATAGAGCTTCTGCTGTTCAACGTCCCAGTTATATTTCAGTTTCGCTGTCTTGCAGTTCTCTGACAGCCTGTTGCGGAGCGCCGGATCCTTGAGCAGCGTATTGACGGCGCCCGCAATTTCTGATGCGGAATGACTATCGACAGCCAGGCCGACCTGTTCGCCTTCTACGACTTTCTTCACTTCAGGGAATGAGCAGCTGACAACAGGTACGTGCGCCATGATATATTCGAACAGCTTATTGGACGATGCCGAATAATGGTTGAAACAGATATTCTGCAGCACCTGGAAGCCGAGGTAGGCTTCTCTTGTATAGGAAGGCAGCTCTTTGAAGTGCACTTTCGGGATGAACTTGATGCGGTCCTTCGCCGGACTTGCTGCGGCCAGTTCCTTCAGTTTCTTCTCCAGCTTACCGGCACCGAGGAAGACGAGCGTCCCCTCTGTGATCTGCGGCATCGCTTCAATGAGCAGTTCCAGTCCCCGGCCCTGCTGCAGGCCACCTTGATACAGCAGGATCTTCTCATCCTGCGGCAGACCGAGCCGGGCGTGAAGATCGACTTTCGGTTTATCGTCAATGTTGTAGAGCTCCGAGTAATTATAGAGCGTCCGCGGATAGAAACCGTAGATATCCTCGTTATGCTGGGCGCGTGTATGATTTTCAACCATCATCTCATCAACGAAGTTCAGCAGGAAGCGTTCAATCCGTTTGATTTTCTTCGGATCATAGCCTGTACGTGATGACTGCACTTCATGTGAATCGTAGATCAGTTTACGCGGTTTGAGTCTCAGCTTCGAACAGACAATCCCCTGCGGCAGGGTATTCAGATCGTTCGAATGGTAAATATCCGCGTTCTGCCTGTAGCCTTCCTTGATCATGCGCAGAATGACCGCACCGTTGACAAAGCTCTTCCGGAACTTGCGGATCTTGATCATCATAGCGGCCATCAGCATGGCGGACGCAAAGTAGATCAGGAGCATCCAGTTGATGTAGAGAAATGCCGCACTGATCACGGTCGATACAGCACCGACTGTGATCAGGAAGCGGTTCTTGTCCTGCTGGTAACAGGTGATGACAAGCGGATAGCGTCTGACACGTGTCACATGGAAATGTGGATTGATTTCTTCATAGGGTTTGACGGAAGCGTCCTTCGGGTCATCGATGGCGATGAGGTTGACGTCATATTTCTCTGACAGCGCTGTGCACTCACGGTTGACACGCGCATCGTTAGTGAAATGATTCCAGACAAACATGGTTACTTTCTTCATTTATTTCACCTTCTTAGTTTATCGTCAGTCTGGCAGCTTTCTGCCAGGACTCACGGTCGTAAAGCTTATTGTACTTGATCGTCACGCTGACCACACCATCCGGCTCAACGACCAGTGACTTACCTGTCGTCAGCGCCTGATAAGGGTAGCATTGATCAGCTATCTGCAGGCTGAGCGTGCCGACAGCAGCGGCATTCTTATAATGGCTCATGATATTGACTGCACACGGTTCTGTGCCTTTATTGCGCAGGTTGAAGGTGACCTCTGTCTTCTTGAGCGGAAACTTCGGCACGACCTGATCGCCGGCAATAATGACGTCGTCCCCTTCAATCTCTACTGAACCCTGCTGTTCTTTGTAGAGGGTATAGAGGTTCTCCTGTTCATTGACGGGATAGAAGTTCAGCACCGGCCAGAAATGGTTGATCCATTCGCGGTGCAGCACTTTCCGTCTACGGTCAGACAGACTCGCGCTGGTGACCCGGCGCAGCATCTCCCGTGTATTCAGCAGAATAAAGACTTCGACACTGTTATCCGTCTCCTGGGTGATATTGCTGTGCCAGTTGCCCATCCGCTGCTCCTGATAGTAGAGGTCCGGCAGATAGTGGCCGCGCGCTTTGGCGACAGTCAGATCAGCACGCCGGAAATAGGATTCTATCATCTCATCAGCATCTATCGTCAGTGCTTCCGGCTTCTTCCGCTTGATGACCTCCTTGAATGAAAAGTCATCAGGTACATAATATCGGGGCACGACCGGCAGCTTGGCCAGCTCAAAGATAGTGGATTTGATATGCACTTTTCCTCTGAAGTCGCTTGCTGCCAGCTTCTCACTTAAGCTGTAGGAGTGAAAGGACTCAAACTGCCGCGCATAGTCCATTGTCTCGTCACTGATGTACTGATTGGCATCAATCTGCAATAACGTATGGTTCAGACCGAGATCTGAAATGATATCACTGACAATCCTGATATCGTTCGCATAAGCCTGTTCTGCAAAAGCCGATAACTTCGCCGTACTGTTGTAAGTCAGCAGCGGCAGTGTCTTATCATGCATCACAGCAAGTGATACTCTTGAATCAATACCCGCTGTAATCGTCAGATAAGTGTCCTGGGTACGCAGCCAGTCCCGCATCGCCGTAAAATGGCGGATGGTGTCCTGCAGAATCGTTGTCGTCTCCATCACCTCGTAATCCTCTGACGGAAAGAAACGTGTGGTCTGCTGGTTGTGCAGTGACAGGTACGTGTTCGGATTCAGTTTATAAATATGGTGGTAACGTGAAAAATCGAGATACCCATTGATCATGCCGTCGTACTGTGCGACCGCTGCCTCGTAGTGGTGCTTCGCGACATAGGCAGCGAGTCCGCTATGAGATGCCGCAATGGGCAGGGATTCATGATAGAAGACCGGCCGCAGCGTTGTGGCATCCGGATAGACTTTCAGGTCGTCCTCCTCTACCAGTAAAATATAGCGGCCGTTCATGCGGTTC
The DNA here is from genome assembly GCF_030376725.1 of Macrococcus bovicus. Classification (NCBI taxonomy): domain Bacteria; kingdom Bacillati; phylum Bacillota; class Bacilli; order Caryophanales; family Staphylococcaceae; genus Macrococcus; species Macrococcus bovicus. Next base: position 687,334 of record NZ_CP128470.1, on the reverse strand, counting down.
AGTAATGCCTGCTGATCAGTCGGGTTCGTATCGAGCATCTTCAGGATATCGCGGGTAGAAAGTGAGATATCTTCCATCACGGCGTAGCCGAGAAGGATGAGATGACGCTCGCCCTTATATTCCGTCACGGGCAAATCCGGGGAATGTAACAGAACATACGAACCGATCTTTAAAGTCTTGATCTCCTGTCCAGTGATGGGCTGTTCAGTTAAGACAAATCCTCTAAAATAATGTTGATCAACCTGCATATTTTCACCTACTTATGATAATTGACTTCTTCTTTCAGACTCTTGATGACATCATTTAAATCTTTATCTTCAGGGCGGTCAAACTCGTCATACAGACTGTAGATATCCAGGAAACGGGTAATGGCTTCAGCACGTTCCTCAGGGTTGATACGGTCGAGTCTGACGATGTACCAGCCTTTGACATAGAAGTTGAAGCGTTTTTCCATATACGTATCCATCAGCTTGTTCTTCAGCAGGAACGGAATACGTTCTGTTTCGAGCTTATAGTATTTGTCAAAGAACTTCTTGGAGATGGTATTGGTCACAGAACCGGAGACTGCCGCGTAGTACATATGGATATACTCTTTCACTAGCAGCACCTGTCTTGAGTTCAGGACGAGTTCCTGGAAGAACATCGTATCCTGACCGGCTGCACCTTCAACCATGCGCAGGTTATTCTTCTTGATGATGTCTGATTTGACCACCAGCGCCTGGATACTCTGTGCACGTAAGCCGCAGCGTTCCATAAAGTCATGTGGATCCGTGATCAGTGCTTCACCGTTATTGTACTTCGTCCCTGTGACATAGAAGTTGAACTCAGAGCGTTTCTTGTTATCTTCTTTCAGGATGTTACCGACCACCATATCAAGGTCAGGGTTGTCCTGCAGCTTATCATAGAGATACTTGTAGCCGTCCCCGATCGCTTCATTGTCCGGATCCAGATAGGTGATGAAATCTGTTGAGGCCAGTTCAGCCCCTTTATTCCGAGGGCGAGACGCACTGCCGCTGCCGCTGTCAAATTCATAGTAGACGATGGATGGATTCTGTCTGCGCAGACGATTGATGATCTGAATCGTCAGCTCGTCTGTACTGCCGTCATTGACGAAGATGATCTCCATCTCATCATACATGCTGGAACGTTTCAGTGACGCCATACACTTATCTTCAAGATAAGTCCCGTTATTATGAATCGGAATGATGACGCTGAGCTTCTTGCTGCGATTGACCGGGATAGCTGCGAGGGCCTGTGGTGTCGTCACTTCAACACGGTCCAGTGCATACCCTGTCAGGTCGGCCTGCTTCATCGTGCTGATATCATATAAAGTCAAGCCATCATACTGGCTAGATGTGTAGTTATGATGCTCTGACTCATCCGCTGACTTAGTGACAAAGTCCACGTCTGTATATTTGAAAGCACTATACAGATCTTCCAGATAATATTCTTCGTAGTAGTAATGATCCTTGAAGTAAGTCACGAAGCCTTCTGTCAGACCGGCTGCGTTAAAGTCACGTTCGGTCATCAGGTGTTTATTGCCGTAACTTTGCGCGTCAAACTGCTGCTGGATGCTTGCTGTGATCTCAGGGACAACGACATAGATTGCATGTTCAAAGGTATCTGTATAGTCGATACCGATGTCGTGCATGATCTGCAGCATACGATGATACGTTGTTTCACTTCTCATGACACTCCGGATGCCTTTGGCCTGGATGGACTTCAGGTCATCCTCTGATAAATTGTTGAAGATTGTTCTGAAGTCTGACTGATGGTTCAGGATAAAGACATTCGGGAACTTGTTATTGACGCCGACTGAGTAGTTGGACAGGAGCAGGTTACCGAAGGCCTGCAGTTCATAGATACGGTTCGCGAACATCGTATCAGAATATTTCACTGAGTTGACATTGATCGCCCAGCGGAAGATCTTGTGGATCTTCTGCAGATTCTCGTGACTGAGCGGTCCGGTCACATTCGGGATATAACGCAGCGGGAAGTAATAGCGGGAACGCTGCAGTTCCAGGTTACGGTCAATGATGGTCAGTTCCGTATCGTTCTTGATGATGGCATCAAAGATACGCGCCGCTTCTTTATTACGCTGCGGGTAGCGGACCATCCAGCTGCCGGCAAAGATGACTTCATCCTTGTAGCGACGGCTTAAGTCCGTCCGTGTACCGACCGGATTATGATAATGCGGGTTGATACCGAATGACAGGGTGCTGACTTTGTCATTGCCTGTATACTCACGGTAGGCATCTTCTATTTCGATGGCTGACGTATAGATATAATCACAATGTGTCGCTAAATCTTTAAAGACATCATAGTTTACCGGGTCTTCTTTGGAATAGAAGATGACAGGAATCTGTTTCGCTCTGAGGAGCGCAATCAGCTCAATCGCGTGACGTCTGACCGCACCGTTCAATGAGGCAAGGCCGGACCAGCTTTTGTCGATACCTGTCCAGGCGGTCGCGATAATCACAAAATCAAAGTTAAGATCGATCTCTTCATAGTCATGCGGGATATAGACAAGGTCCACCACATCTTTATAACTGTTATAAAGGAACTCATCACAGATGATACCGACGCGTTTGTTGATCTTGTTGAAGACACGGCTGCCGTTAGATTCCGGTAATGTCGCCAGATAAGGTTCCAGCTTGCTGAAGAAATCGGTCTTCCCTTCCCGCTGCCATTTCTCCAGGAAATCAACAAAGGATTCATTCTCCTTCATATTACCGAGCAGGGATAACGCCAGGTGATAATCACGGGACAGCACATCCTGATACTGCTGGTAACGCTCTATCTTACGTTCTGTTTCCAGCACATCGAAGCTGACGGGCGTCGCCTCACTTACATTCTTCGCACTTTGTTCTTCTGTCGTTTCTGACACTTCATCAGGATTCAGGATTCGTCTGACAATTTTGTCCTGAAAATTATGTTCTCTACTAAACACCATTATTTTCTACCTCGCTTTGAACGTCGTTCCCAGATCACAAGCTGCAGCTTACCCAGTTTAGAACTGCGCAGATTAGCGTAACGTTTCGTCACATTTTTAGTCAGTTCTTTCTGCTTGAGCAGTTTCTTCTCGAGTGCAATATTTTCATTCAGCAGTTTCATCATGATGTTCTTGACTGTAGCTTGTTCATTGCTATAGATCATGTCTTTGTGCTGAGCGATGATGGCCTGCTCACTGAAGTCCTGTTCTGCCGGCGTCACTGTCTCAAAGCCGACCAGGTCATCCGTTGACACCCAGCCTGCGACAGCACCCTGCTTGATCCGTGCCCGCTTCAGACGCGGAAAGACCGCCTGGACAAAGACTTCCTCTTCGCGGTCCAGCTGGTTCATGAGGATTTTCTCGTCCATCTTAGACGTCGCATAGAGTTCTGTCTGATCATGCTTCAGCTGTGTATATACCTCCACATTTTCCATCCGGTCGATGACTTCTGACGGCGCGAAGGCCACAAACGTATTCTTTCTGAAGATTGCTTCCAGCAGCTGGCCGTTATGATAGGCAAAGAAGCGGCTGAATACCTGATACCGCTGGAAATATAAGTTGTAGTCGCCATTCTTGTTGATCAGGCTGTTGAGCTCCGGCGAATAGAAATCCTCATATTTCACTTCAATTTTCTCGTTCTTCTTATTAAAGAGCGGAATAGAAGAGACAAGTTCAAACCAGCCGACGAGCACATTCTTATATTCCACAAGCACCATCTTCTGATCCTCATTGAAATCATGAGAAACGACTTTGACGATTTTGTTGTTGTAGTCTTTCACACTGCCGATTGCCTCGGTCATTTCCTTGTCTACAAAAATCTCATTTTCAGCTGGCTCATTGACGAGAATATATTCAACGAACTGAAAATTATCATTAATAAATTCCGTGTTCATAGTTCACCTCATAATAATTTATAAATAATCGACCAATCTGTTTCTGAACTTAAAGTGGATCTTCGCCCCGATGAAAAGCAGCAGCAGACTGAGCGCCCAGAAATAAAGATGGTCATGCCATGCGCCGTATAAGCCTCCGCCCGCATGCGTGAAGGCACTGCGATAGACACCGACCAGATAAGTGAAAGGATTAAGACCTGTTATATGCTTCATGACAGGGGTTGAGTTCTCGATAGACCAGAAAACAGGTGTCAGGAAGAAGCACATCCGGATAAAGTTCTGCAGAAGATTACGGGTATCCCGCACTAATACAGTGAGTGTACTCATGATGAGTGACAGTCCGAAAATAAAGGCATAGCTTGCGATAATGAAGTAGATGAAAATCAAGTAATGCCAGCCGGGTACATAATGATGATACAGCGAGACCACAAATAGGAACGCTGTCGTAATCAGCAGATTGATCAATGAGTTGACAAACGTGATGGACAGGAGCGTACTTGACGGGAACTTCATCTTCGTCACGATGCTCAGTTTCGAGAAAATCGCATTGGAGCCGCGATTGATGGACTGTGAGATGAACAGCCAGGGAAATAAGCCGCTGATCAGATGAATGATAAAGGGAATGCCGTCTATATCAGCACGTGTACTCCGCAGGCCGAGTCCAAATACAAGATAGTACAGACCGACCTGCAGGGCAGGCTGCAGAATGTTCCAGAAGATTCCTAGATAATGGTTTGAATATTCACTTTTAACATTAAAGATCGCAAGTTTATAGATCAGTTCAAGATGTGAGAACTGTTCCTTGAATAATTGAATTAAGTCTTTCATAGGCACTCCTATAAAAAAGTGAAACATTAACTCCAGGATTATTTAAGCATTATCCATTTGGCGCTAATGTTTCACCTCTAATTTATATTGTTGATTATTGATTGAAAGTGTAAAGGTTACCGAAGTTATAGTACTTCGTCGTTTCGAAGTCTGATTTCACGACGTTCTTCGTATCGAAAATCAGTTGATCTTTCATACCTTCGAAGTCAGCGTCTGTTAACTGTTTGAATTCTGAATGATCGCTTAAGACCAGCACGAGCGAGCTGTCTTTTACAGCTGCTTTAATATCTTTTTCAACGAAATCCAGGTCAACGTGTGGGTCGTATGCCACAACCTCATAGTCCAGATCTTTCAGCATCTCGTAAATATCGAATGCCGGAGATTCACGGATATCGTCAACGTCCCCTTTGTACGTCAGGCCGAAGACAGTCAGTTTCTTGCCGTCTACTGCTTTTAAGATTTCTTTCGCTTTGTTCACCACATAGTGCGGCATCTGGTTGTTGATCTTACGGCCGACTTGGATGATATCTGTGTTGATCGGGTCTTTAGCGATGATGAAGTAAGGATCGACCGCGAGACAGTGACCGCCGACACCTGGGCCTGGCTGATGTAAGTTGACACGTGGGTGTTTGTTCGCCATCTCGATGACATCAAGCGCATTGATATCCAGCTGGTTACAAACTTTTGCCAGTTCATTGGCAAGCGCGATGTTGACGTCACGGTAGGTGTTTTCCATCAATTTACTCATCTCAGCTGTCTTCGCATCTGTTTCAATCATTTCACCTTGAACGAACGTGCCGTAGACTTTCTTACCTGCTTCGATACAGTTCTGAGTCACACCACCGATGATACGGTTGTTGTGAATCAGTTCATGCATGATCTGTCCAGGTAACACACGCTCAGGACAGTGCACGAGGAAGACATCTTCGCCGATAGTGAAGCCTTTAGATTCCACAAGTGGCTTAACGAAGTCATCCATTGTACGTGGTGCAATCGTTGATTCAACAATGATGACATTGCCTTTTTCGATAAGTGGCAGCACAGATTCAACTGCTGTCATGACCATTGAAATGTCACATGACTTGAACTGATCTGCGTTGTTAGGGGTTGGTACGGCAATGATAAAGCAGTCAGCAGGTTCAGGTTGAGTCGTCGCCTTGAATTTACCGCTTGCGATGACTTCTTCAAATGCTTCTTGAAGGCCCGGCTCTTCGATATGAATTTTCCCGCTGTTCAGTGAATCAACAGCTTTCTGATTGATGTCAACACCGACAACGTCTACACCATGCTTTGCGAACATAATAGAGGTCGGTAAACCGATATAGCCAAGTCCTACTGTTGTTAATTTCAAAATAATCCCGCCTTCAATAGAGTTAGTAGTGATATCAGCGTTTGTCAGCCGCTTGATATCCATTATAAACATTATAATTATAATCAATCCTGATTAAAGAATCAAGATATAGTGAATCACAGATAAGGTAACCTATTTCAGCAGCCTTTTCAAATCATAAGGTTATCAGGTGTAATAGGATAAAAAAGTTGTCGTCTTCATAGGTATCGAGTATAATTGTGTAGTTTAAATAGAAGAAGATAGGTGACAAATAATGAAAAAACCCATGAAAATACTTCTGATTCTCCTTAGCCTGTGTCTGATTATAGCGCCTTCTACGTACGCAGCTTTTCTCTATTTTCAGACTAAAAATGCAGTCGATAAATCTTACACCCATAATACAAGCCAATCTTCATTAAGAGACGGTGCTGTCAATCCAGCCATGAACCATGTCTCTATTCTCTTCCTCGGTATTGATGACAGTCTGACGCGTCGCCGGGATGGTCAGTCGGTTGATAAAGCAAGAACAGATGCGATGATTTTAGGGACATTCAACCGGGACAAACAGCAGATCCGTCTCGTCAGTATTCCGCGCGATACATTAAGCTATATTCCATCGGTCGGCTATTATGATAAAATCACGCACGCGCATGCAGACGGCGGCCCTGAGTCCTCCATGCAGGCAGTTGAGACCCTTTTCGATGTGCCGGTCGATTATTATGCGCGTATCAACATGCAGGCCTTTGTCGATATCATCGATCAGCTCGGCGGTATCAACTTCAATGTCCCATTTGATATAGATGAACCGACTAAGAATGACATCGGTCGTATTAAAGTCAAAAAAGGCTATCAGAAAATCAATGGTGACCAGGCGCTTGCACTCGTGCGCAGCCGCCACGTCGATACGGACCTCGGACGCGGTAAACGTCAGGCCGAGATGATTGAAGCGATCATTAAAAAGGCCAAGCAGACAGATTCGCTCGACAAGATAGATGAACTGGTCAACATCGTCGGCAATAACGCCAAACATAATTTATCTTTTAATGATATCACATCCCTCGCCACGACCTATTCTAAAGACAGTGTCAAGTTCAAACGTGCGCAGCTAAAAGGGACAGACTATATGTACAACGGCGTTTATTATTTCAACCCAGATTTCTCCAATGTCGCGAAGACAGCCAGCCTTCTGCGCCAGGACCTGGGACTGCCCGCCAAGTCACGCAAAGACCTGCTGAGCTATAAAGTCATCCAGCTGTATGGTGACCTCATTCCACTGGAACCGATGAAAATCAGCAAGATTGATGAAGCCTATCAAGCGAAGGTCAGCAGAAATACTAGAACCAGCCCTGAAAAAACGAAACATGACAAAGTGACTACTGAGGCACCTGTGCCTCAGACCGAAGCACCGGCAACAGAGATGCCGACCACTGAAGTCATAACGACTGAACCGGTGCAACCGTATACGCCGACCACCGAAGTCGCAACGACTGAAGCGGTGCCGCAGTATCCACCGACAACTGAAGACACTCATTTCAGCCCGGACTATTCATCAGCTCAATCATACTAAGAAAGGATGGTTAGATGTCACGACGTAAAACATATGAGAAATATGAACATATCAATAAGATGTTCGATAAACTCGAGGAGCAGATCGTTCATGCCGGTGATCTGTCCTACATGCGCGAGCAGTTCTATTTTATCGATGAATTTCATCGCCAGAACTATGAGTCACTCAGAGTCTACTATCATCAGGCAGATGACAGTCCGCTTATCGACGGCGCCTGCTATCTGATTGCGATTCCTGAAATCTTTAACGTGATTGATATCTTTGGTTATGAAGTCCCGTTTGATTTTATCTTTGAGAATGGTCAGTTAAGTCCCTCTTTTCAGCAGCTGGATGTCTATTACCAGTATATGCTGGCAGCAGCGCTCGAAGTGTCAGACGTCAAGATATTCAACCCATCCGGCTACTCGCTGGGGATGAACCACTGGAACATCAGTCAGATGAAAATATTCTGGCAGTACACCGCTATCATCAGACGGGAAGCACAGTAACCACCTATCCGCTTGGATAGGTGGTTTTTTGCATTTATCTCAATCCTTTTTCTGTAACGATATATAGAATAGGTAGATGAACAAGTGAAAAGTAAATAATATATTCAAATGTTAAAGTCATATTACAAAGTCTCAATCGCCCTATACTTCAACGTTTAATCATTTTATACTGAAAAAGATTCAGATTATTGCAAATGAAAGGATGCTCTATGAATTCGAAATTCTTCTACAAATCATCTTCTCTACTGTTCATGATGTTAGCTGCACACTCAACAGCACAGGCAGCAGAAAATCAAGTTTCAGCTGAAACTGAAAAAAATGATGAAACCGATGATCAAAATGCATCAACGACAGAGCAGAGACAGGTTTATGATATCAAACAAACGATAGATGCTACTGCAACACCTTATAACTTTACTACTGCAACAACTGAAAATCCTACTCAAGAAATAACACCCGCCTCTACTGAAACGCCGGCTGCTCAATCAGCTGACGTCACGACTGAGGCACCGGCCGATGCGTCTGTTGAAGAACAAGTCTCCACTGAGACACCGGCTGCTCAAACAGCTGACGTTACGACTGAGACACCCGCCGCGGCGTCTGTTGAAGAACCGGTCTCCACTGAAACGCCGGCTGCCCAAACAGCTGATGTTAAGACGGAGGCACCGGCCGCGGCGTCTGTTGAAGAACCGGTCTCCACTGAAACGCCGGCTGCTCAAACAGCTGATGTTAAGACGGAGGCACCGGCCGCGGCGTCTGTTGAAGAACCGGTCTCCACTGAAACGCCGGCTGCTCAAACAGCTGATGTTAAGACGGAGGCACCGGCCGAAATATCTGTGAAAGAACCGGTCTCCACTGAAACGCCGGCTGCCCAAACAGCTGACGTCACGACTGAGACACCGGCCGCGACGTCTGTGAAAGAACCGGTCTCCACTGAAACGCCGGCTACCGCTCAAAAGAAAACGACAAATGAATCAGCTGCTACAGTTACACCAGAACCTGTCACTGCAGCACCTGTTAAAACCGCTGAAGCTTCAACCATGAGTGTTACTGCCACGAAACCCGCAGTCGCTCAAACTATCACTCAGCAATCTTCCAGCACATTGACTCAAAAACGCGACGTGACCTTACAGCAAAGTGCACCGAAGACATTATCACTATCAATGGCACCTACTACACGGGCGCGGACACTCGCAGCTTCAACATCTGAGACCAATAATTTCATCTTGTCACAGAACTATACCGTGCCCACTTATAAACAAGATTTTGCAGCTGATCTGCCTAAGATCGCTTATCGCAATGGGGTTGGAAAGCCTGAAGGGGTCATTGCGCATGAAACAGCCAATCCGACTTCAACCATCTACGGTGAAGTCGCTTATATGAAGAATAACTGGAATAATGCATTTGTTCATGCATTTGTAGATGACAATGAAATTATTGAGACGGCAGATACCGACTACCTCGCATGGGGAGCCGGTCCAGCCGGTAATGCCCGCTTCATCCACGTGGAACTCGTCCGCGTCTACGGTAAGGAACGCTTCGCGAAAGCGATCAATAACTATGCCGATTATATTGCGACGAACCTGCTTTACTATGACCTGCCTGTTGATTCAGCAGAATATGACGGTTCAGGGACATTATGGTCCCATAGAGCAGTCTCTAACTTCCTTGGGGGCTCTGATCACGGTGACCCATACGGCTGGTTCCAGGAGAATGGTTACACCATGGATGAACTCGCCGAGCTGGTCACGCTGAAATATAACCAGAAAGTGCAGGCACTTGCAGGTACAACAACACCGCCAGTGGTCGTCGAACCGACTCCCCCACCGGCTACACAACCGCCTGCAGCACCGCCGGTCGTCACTGCCCAGTCCAAGATGGCGCGGATTAAAACTACGACTGCACCAGTGTATTCTACTGTGACGAGTACCACTGCCACGCCGGCTGCAGAGAAAGCCAATTTCACCTACTACGTGAACAAAAAAGCGGATTATAATGGCAAGTCATACTATCTTATTTCCGATGAAACAGGGGTGCCTCGTGGCTGGGTTGAATCTGATCAGCTCACACAAGCGACACGCAGCAGCGAACAAGCTGTCACCTCTAAATTCAAAATCAATGCGCTTGCTACCGGTATCTATAGCATGCCTTGGGCGATGGAAGGTCAGAAGTACGACGACCTTACAAGTCAGATCAACCAGGCATTCAATCCGACAAAGAAAGTCACCGTCAATGCGACTGATTATTATTTCGGCACTATCAACGGCTTCAGCGGCTGGATCAGCAGTAAACATCTCACAGCTGCCAGCACATCCCTGACGGGCATCAAGGCCGTCAATATGTACGGTAAAACCCCTTCGACAGGTGCCAAAATCTATACAGATATCAATCTGACGAAGGTCACAACCAGCAAGCCTTATATTCAGTATTTCATCAATAAACAAGGGACTAAAGATTCAGTGAACTATTATCAGGTGCTGGATGAAAACAATAAAGTATTAGGCTGGATCAAAGACAATCAGATCAGTCAGAAGACCGCTCGTGTTTTAAGCACAACGCCTGCACCGTATAAGGTATCTTCTTCGACGGCGAAGATTTACTCCATGCCATCAGGGGGCAGCAGTCAGCAGCTCCTTGTTAACCAGAACCTGCAGAACCAGTATTTCAATGTCATCCGCAGTGAGAAAGTCGGTGCCAGCATCTGGCTGAAAGGGCTACTGCCGGCGACCAATACAACAGGCTGGATGTATGCAGGCCATGTAACGAAACAGTCTGATGTCTTCAGTGAAATGGAAAAAGTAACAAAAATGGGTAAGACGCTCCCTGCTGGTGCTGTCATCTACACAGATAATAACCTGAAGTCTTATCTGCCGGATGCAAGTAGACAGGTCCAGCATTACGTGACCACACAGGCGCGTAAAGGAGATGACACCTATTACTTTGTTGTGGATGATCAGTCTAAGCCAGTCGGCTGGGTCAACAGCAACAACTTATATCTGAACAGCCGGAAGATAGTCAGCTACAAAAAAGCTGTCTACTCTGTCACCTCACCTGACGGCGCACTTTATACGATTGCTGCGGGCGGTCCTAGCCAGCTGATCCGTCCACTTAGAAACGATATCGGTGCACGTTTCAATATCGTGCGCACGGAGAAAATCGGCATGTCCTTATGGCATAAAGGGACATTGTCATCTACTGGTCTTGTCGGTTGGATCGCAGATAAATATTTGACACCCGTCACTACAAAAGTGGTGACTGCTGCCACAACGCTTGATGAAGCTGTTGCGAGACAGATGACAGTCAGCCCGCAAGTTGTCTACGCGGATCAGTACGGCCGTACGCTGACACGTAATGCAACGGAATCTGAAGTCCGTGCCAGCATTGATCCGGCCCTTTTCAAGAACGATGCCACACAGAAATACCAGTTCCTGAGTCTGAATAGTTCTCAAGGCATCTCAGCTGCCAAACTGAATACATTGCTCGAGAATAAAGGCATTCTTGCCAATCAAGGCGCTGCTTTCGCTGAAGCTTCTAAGCTGTATAATATCAATGAGATCTATCTGATCAGTCATGCGTTATGGGAGACCGGCAATGGCACCAGCCAGTTGAGTAACGGCATGGGCTATAATGTATCGACCGGCCAGGCCACGACTTCCGGCACGAAGTATTACAATATGTACGGGACACGTGCAGTCGACAACAATGCTTTAAATAGCGGCATTCAGTATGCATATCAGCAAGGCTGGAACACCCCTGCCAAGGCGATTATCGGCGGTGCTCAGTACGTCGCACAGAACTATTTCGGCAATAAGCAGTTTACGCTCTATGAGATGCGCTGGAACCCAGCTAATCCTGCGACACATCAGTACGCGACCGATATAAAATGGGCCTCTAAGAATGCGCTGCGTATTGCAGAGTTCTATCGCCGCATTGAACTGACAGGACTGAAATACTTGATCGATCAATACAAATAAAAGCAGGCGCAATGCCTGCTTTTTTGTACAAAAAAACACGACAGCTGTCGTGTCTCCTTAAAATTTAAATGGATCTCTGATACTGAATGAATGATAGATTTTCTCCAAGATGTTGATCAGTTCTTCAGATTCCTTCTTGTTCAGTTCTTTCATAAAGCTGCGGACGACTTTCGCTTTGATGCCATCCGCCATATCGACGATTTCCTGTCCCTGCGGTGTCAGCTTCAGCACAGTAGACCGTAGATCATACATACTTTGCTCTTTCGTGATATAACCGTATTCTGCCAGTTTTTTAATCGAGCGGGATACAGCGGTCTGCTCTTTACTCATTTTAAAGATCAGTTTCTTCTGTGTCATATTGTCTTCATTCTTGATCAGTTCGAGCATGTAGATCTGCTCGCGTGATACGTTGTAATCTGCGAGTTCAATGCCAGTGATTTCATCGATTTTAGTGTTAACGAAATAGATTAGTTGTCCAAATCTTTTTAAACGTTGGTCTCCCATAGTGTTTCTCCTTAATATATAACAGTTAAACAAATTATAATCGATGTATAACACATGTGCAATACATTTAGAGATAAAATTACAATTAATAGTCCACTATCTATTTAAGTATGACTTATTGCAGGAACCTTTTTTTCATTTTACTGTAAAAATCTGTAGCCTGAAGCGCCTTGTTATACTGCTTCAGGATATGAGCAGATTTCTCTTTGACACTGAGTGACCTGCCGTTTGTGAAATAGATGATCGTCTCTTCATAATCAATCGCCTGTAAGAAGTGCTGATTGTTGATATAACACATTTCATAGCTATCTTTCGGATGCAGCGGAAAGAACACGAGGTTCTGAGAGGCGTCGATGATGACAGGCGTAAACTGCGCAAACTTCAGGCTTTCTTTTACTGATTTCCGGCTGGCAGTCAGACTGCTGTTCAGCATTTTAAGTGTGTGATTGAGCAGAAAGTCCGGTGAGGCGTCCACCCATTCTATCTTACCATCATAATAAGCAATTTCAGTCTGTCCTTGTGTCTGATTAGTACGACGAATATAAACCACTTCATGACCTAAAAAGTGTTGCATAACAGTTCCTCCTTCTAATGGCTTTCTTGAACATTATAAGGTTTTATTGACAAAAAGAGAGATAAAATGCTAAAAAATAACAAAATAGGCCTATAAATTAATATAATCTACAAATTTGTCTTATTTCTCGGTTTTGCTGATCTGTTCAGAGCCTTTAAGATAGAATCATCCGGAAATATTCAGCCGATCGATCGCGTCAGGACATTGAGATGTTTGAAGAATGGTATGTGAAGTATGACCGCATGATTCATCACCTGCTCCATCAGTATCATATTACTTATGACCGCGATGATTATTATCAGCTCGCACTGATCAGACTTTGGCGCCTTACTCAAACGTACGATCCCGAGAAGACACCCAATGAGTCACAGTATGTCTACCTGCAGCTGAAATTCTGTCTCCTTGATGAAATCAGGAGACGGATGACCTATCAGCAACGCTTCCAGCTGATGGCTGATGAGAGCTTACCTGAACGAGAGGACCTGGAGAGTGAACCGTTAGCCATCGAGATTTTAACAGAGGAGGAACGCACGTGGTTCATTTACCGGTGTGAGGGCTATACTCTGGCTGAAATTGCGGCTAAAATGGACCGCACGGTGGCCCAGGTGAAATACATCCGGAAGAAAGCTCGAATCAAATTACAGGAAAATAATGATTTGCCATTTCAAAACCAGGCGTAATTTAGTATAATGACGCTTAGTATATTTGGAGGAGGTCATGAATATGGATATCGCTAAAGTTGGAAATGTCGTAGAATTCCACGAGGGACTGCGCGGCAGAGTCGAAAAAGTGAACGAAAACTCTGTGATTGTCGATCTGACAATTATGGATAACTTCGAACAGCTTGAACAGCCTGAAAAAACGGTTATCAATCATAAACGCTATAAAATCATCAATGACTAAGTTGACGAGTAAACCTTCTCTTTTTCTGATAACGTTTGTGCTGTTTCATATCCTGCTGTTCCTCATGAGACAGGAGGATCAGGTCTTCTGGCACATGATGACAGGGATATTTCTACTGACCACATTCAGTTACCTGCTCTATAAGCGGCATCTGACTTCCAGAAGGATCGGCCAGTCGCTGCTGGCAAGCCTCATCGCCAGTGCGGCAATTGTTGTCTTGTACACTGTACTCGTCCAGTTCCTGCCTGCTATCAGCTATGAAGCCATTATGACGACACTGATATCAATCGGTGTTCATTACCGCTGGCAGCTGATGATTTCACTGGCAGTGACTGTTCCCCTACATGAACTTTACTTCCGGACGATGCTCCAGGAACAGATGACTAATCCTGTGCTGGCCGTGATACTGACCAGCCTTGCCTCGGTCAGTCTTTTTATATGGGTGCTGAGCGTCCAGCAGCTGATCACGTTGGTAGGTATACAGCTGATAACGGCAGCTGCCTTCCAGTACTCAAAACGCTTGATTACACCTATTGCAGCTACCATATGTGCCATCATCATCCTGATTCTGTTCTACGCATAAGACCAGCCCCTTAATCGGTGCTGGTCTTTTTGAATTCCTGTTCAATATAATAGAGTTCATCCTGCAGCCAGTGGTCTTCCATGAAGCCTTTCAGCTGAATGGCTTCAGCGTGATAATCAACCAGCTCATAAGTGGTGGTCCGTTGTCTGAACTGCACTTGAATATGGCTCAGCTCAGAGATGTCGTGCGGCAGATCGACATGCCATGTTCCGTCTACCACTTCATTTAATCCTGAATTAGACAGCATCAGATCAACCCCTTCTGTCGCACGGCGCATTTTTTCACGGGCGGAGATAGAGGCAATATCGCCGTAATACATGACAATGACAAAGTCCGGGTTCTCTTTTTCACGCATATATCTTATCCAGCGTCGTGCGGCATCCACCGTCTTCTCCATATAGAAGTCATCACTATAGTGCTCCCGGAACGCCTGAGTGGCGGTCATTCCCAGGATGCCGACCTTCATACCGCCCACCTGTTTGATGATGTAAGGGGTATTAAAAAAGGCTTCCTTCGTTCTGCTATGGAGGATATTCGCACACAGGAAAGGGAACTGCGCCATCGCCTCAGCCTGATTGAATAATCGCGGTCCATGGGCAAAATCCTCGTAGCTGATGCCGCTTGCATCGTAGCCGATATGATTCATGACATCAATCACAGGATTCCTTCTGTTCTTCTGCGCTGCTATGAAGTCACTGTCGGGAGACCCGCAGAGCGTGTTGCCGTTATTCAGGATCAGCAGGTGTGAGGCATTCCGTCTGACTTTCTGGATGTAATGAGCGGCCTTGAGCAGATTCATGTCCGAGAAGAGCATGCCACGTATGTTATTTGTTGTTATAATATGTATATCAAATTGATGCATGCAATCACCCTTTCTCATTATATCAAATTCATGTCAGGAGTCTTTATGAAATATCTACAGCGCTATATTTTAGTGAATCTGATCATCACTTTAACACTGAGCATCTTCAGTTACTTTGTCATTCTTCAGCATGACAAAGATTTCGAACAGAGTTCGATAGACCGCAGTTTAAGTATCCATGAGCAGCAGATCACCAATTTTATTGATGATGCGACGAGCACCGTGCAGACCATTGCCACTGTCATGGAAGTAGCCCCTAAAACCGAGGCCATCCAAAGCGCCATCAACAGCTCAAGAAGCAAAGACGGCAGCTACAAAAGTATCAGTATCATCGATAAGAACGGCAGAGTCATCATTTCATCCAACAGCAACCTGGTCGGACAACGTGAACATTCATATGATTTCTATAAGCAGCATAAAGATCCGCACCAGATTTCCATCAATTTCAGTACAGAAGAATTTAACGGCGTCGATGATATTTATATTTCAAAGTTTATGACCTATCAAAAACAGCCGGTCGTCATAGTGGCAGAAATGAACATCAATACGCTGATGACTTCTATCGATGCTGTCCAGCGCCTCAGATCTGTTGAACTGACCGATCTTAATAACAATGTGATTTTCACATCCAGAAAGCTGAATGAAGAAGGTGTCTCCAGCAGCAAAACACTCCAGAATGTGGACTGGCGTCTTAAGATCACCTCCAACCGGCACATAGAGCTGGAGGCTTTAAAAACGACCGCTATCCTCTTCTTGCTCTTGACCCTGATCGTTGCCACCATCCAGCTGTTCAATAACATATATGAGCGTCAGAAAGAAAAGCTCCGCCTGATCGAAGAAATCAATGCACAGAAAAAAGAGCTGATCGGCATGCTTGCTGCCAACACTGCACATGAAATCAAAAACCCCCTGACATCTGTCAGAGGATTTGTCGAACTCCTGGAACTGAAGTATGACCGTCAAGGTGACAACCCTCATTTCGCTATCATCAAAACGGAAATCGACCGCATCACGGATATCGTCGGTCAGTTTCTGCTCCTCGGACGGCCGACGGAAGAAAATAACGAGCCGACGGAAGTCGTTAAAGTCGTCAAAGATACATTGAATTTCATGAAATATGACTTTGATGTCCATCAGATGCGCCTGATATCCAGTTATCAGGAACCTGAGCTCTATACCATGATGGCGACAGATCAGCTCAAGCAGGTGCTGATCAATCTTCTGCAGAATGCCAAGGAGGCGATACCAGAAGGTCGCAGCGGTGTGATTGAAATTAAAGTGCAGCTGCAGGATATGATCATCATCACGATCAGTGATAATGGGATCGGTATGTCAGAGAGTACACTGAAACAGCTTTATGAACCGTTTTTCACCACAAAAATAACGGGAACAGGACTTGGATTACCTGTTACCCGTAATATGATTGAACTGGCAGGCGGAACGATTGAAGCACAGAGCACGGTCGATGTCGGCACCACCTTCATTGTCCGGCTGCCGATCAGCCAATCATGACCCGTTCCTTTGGATAATGATATTTCACGGGCTCTGCTTTACCGCCGAGCATGACCACAAATGTGATCAGGCCGACACGACCGATGAACATCACAATCATGATGACGATTTTCGACGGCATGGTCAGCTCAGAAGTAATGCCGAGAGACAGGCCGCACGTGCCGAATGCGCTCATCACTTCAAAGAAAATTTCGAGGAACTGATGCTTGCCGTTCTCAAAACCAAGAATGACGGCTAAAGCAGTGAAACAGATGATAATAGCCAGAATCATGACCGCAAACGCCCGCTGCATATCGAGCGGGTGTATTTCTTTGTTGAAGACTTGAATCGTCGTCCGGCCGTTACTGAAGTTAATGATGAACAAGACCAGAATGGCAAAGGTGGTCGTTCTGATCCCCCCGCCGACAGAACTCGGCGAAGAACCGATGAACATCAGTCCCCCCATAAAGAACTGTGTCGCTTCGGTCAATGTTGTCAGATCAATCGTCGTGAGACCTGCACTACGCGTCGTAGAGGACTGGAACATAGCATAGAACAGACTTTTATGCCATGACAATCCTTTGAACGCATTGCCCATTTCCAGTAAATAGATGACCACTGTCCCGACAATCAGCAGGAGGGCATAGGTGGATAACGTCAGCTTCGCAAACAGACTGAATCTGAAGTTAGGCACTCTGTTCATAATATAAGTCTTGATCTCAATGATAACCGGAAACCCTATGGCACCGAGCACAATGAGTATCATGACGATGGACTGGACAAAGTAGTCATCGGCATAAGGGTTGAGGGATGCACCTGTGATATCCAGTCCTCCATTCGTTGTCGCTGCTACACTGGCGAACAGTCCCTGGTAAAGCGCGTCTTTGACGGAATGCATATCCTTATAGAAATAGAAGGCTAACAGCAGCGCCCCTACTGCTTCAATCGTCAGCAGTACCTTGACAATTTCTATCAGTAGCTGCACCATACCTGTCATCTGCTCCTGATTATTATCCACCATGATCAGACGCCGCTCCTGAATACCGATGCGCTTGCCGAGGATGACCCAGACGAGTGTGCCCATGGCCATTACCCCCAGGCCGCCGATATTCAGGATGATCAAGATAATGATCTGACCGAACAGCGAGTAGGTATCGACGATTGACATCGGTGCAAGTCCAGTGACACTGATTCCTGAGACAGCGAGGAACATCGAATCAATATAGGAGACATGGACGCCTGGTTTATGCACATATGGCAGACGCAGCAGCAAGAAGGAGACCAGCATAGCGATGAGATAGTAAACGACAATCCACTGCTGAGGTGTCAGCCGCCATATTCTTTTCTTCACTGGATCCCCACCCTTACTTTAATATCGCTGTCAGCTGTTCAGTTTTACCCTGTCTCAGCACGGTCATCGTCAATGTATCACCTTTCTGATGATCATAATACAGAATCTTTCTGAACTGAACCAGACTCTTCAGCTGCTTGCCGTCCATTTTAGTGATAATGTCCTGTGCCTGAAGACCTGCTGCTTGTGCGGCAGAACCACCTTCTACACCCATGACAATCACACCTTCAGTTCTATCAGCTGGGATACCCAGCTGCTGTCTGACCGCATCCAGCTGCAGATTATTGATATCCTGGACCTGGACGCCCAGTTCAGGTCTGACAATCTTATGTTTCGTTTCTAATATGGCGGTTATTTTCTTCACATCATTACTCGGAATCGCAAAACTGATCCCCTCAACATTATCAAGCGAGATTTTCATCGCATTGATACCCACGAGTTCTCCACGATCGTTGACGAGCGCGCCGCCCGAATTACCGGGATTGACTGCGGCATCTGTCTGAATGACATTAGATTCCCAGTCATAGAGTCCGTCGCCGTCCATATCAACCGGCACCGCCCGGTTTAATCCTGAGATGATGCCTTGTGAGACACTCCCGGCGAAAGTCTGACTTAGCGGACTGCCGATTGCGATGGCTGTCTGGCCGACGATGATTTTATCGCTGTCTGCGAACTTCATCTGGCCGCTCAGCTGGCCTTTAGGAATCTTGATAACCGCGAGATCGGTCCATTCATCGCTGCCGATGACGCTGGCTTTGACTTTTCTGTTGTTGCTCAGCGTCACCTGAACGGTCTCGGCATCCTTGATGACATGATAGTTCGTGACGATAAAGGCCGCTTTGTCAGTGACCTTGTAGATGACTCCGCTGCCGATACCCACTTCTTCAGGCACTTCACTTTCATTCAACAGATTATTCGCTTTCTGCAGATTGACGACACTGACGACATGGTCTTTCGTTATCTTGATCGCTTTTTCCGTCTTCGTCAGCGTCTCCTGCACCGTCTTCGGTTTCTCAGGCGCCGGCTGATCAGCGAATAGATGCCAGAGCATCATGAGTGCCATACCGAAGAGGACAGCAGGAATCAAGTAGAGCCAGCGGAAATGAGAGTTGCGCGCGGCCGGCTGTGGCGTGACAGGTGCGGCCGCTTCTTCTATCTGGCTGGCCGCTTCCTCATCAGGCGCTGAGTCATCAGATGCTTCTGCCTCAGCATGCTCTGACGCTGTTGTGATCGTGACTTTATCGATTATTTCAGCTTGTCCGGCAGTTCCGTCAGACATCATTTCATCTGACGGAACTTCATCAGGCGTAACTTCATCAGGCGTAACTTCATCCGGTACAACTTCTTGATGAGTCGTTGCTTCCCTCTCTTCATGGTGACTGAACCGGCGTTTCGGCCGCAAGTATTCCTTTTTCAGTATTTTAATTTTCCCCATCTTGCTCCCCCTTCAATTACAGCAGACTGTAGAGCTTAATTTCAGGGAACTTATCCTGGAACCAGCGCGTCGCAAATTCATTCTCAAACAGAAAGACTTTATTGCCGAAGCGGTCATCCACGAGAATCGAACGGCTTGAGTTCATCGCATCCGTGATGGCTTCCTCGTTCTCTATCCAGCGCGCAATCTTCCGGCCAACCGGTTCCATTATCACGTCGACATTGTATTCGTTCTTCATACGGTGTTCAAATACTTCAAACTGCAGCTGACCGACCGCACCCAGGATGATCTGGTTCGTATAGAGTGTCTTATAGAGCTGAATCGCGCCTTCCTGAACGAGCTGCTCTATCCCTTTATGGAAATGTTTCTGCTTCATGACGTTCTTCGCGCTGACCTTCATAAAGATCTCAGGGGTGAACTGCGGCAGCTTCTCAAAATGGAACTTCTGATTGGCACCGACCAATGTATCACCGATCTGATAGTTACCGGAATCATACAGACCGATGATGTCACCGCTGACTGCATGGTTGACGGTCTGTGTGTCGTCCGCCATAAAAGTGGTGGAGCGGGAGATCTTCATTTTCTTGCCTGTACGCGTCAGCGTCACATCCATTCCGCGTTCAAATGCCCCGGAGACGATACGCATAAAGGCGATTCTGTCACGGTGAGCGGGATTCATATTGGCCTGGATCTTAAAGATAAAGCCAGAGAACGCTTCTTCAAACGGGCTGACCACATCACCTTCCGCTGTGGTGCGGCCTGACGGCATCGGTGCAAAATCAACGTAGGCATTCAGGAAGTTCTGAACACCGAAGTTAGCAAGCGCTGAACCGAAGAAGACAGGGGTCAAGTCTCCTGCACGTAATTTCTCTTCATCGAATGCTTCGCCGGCACCGTCCACAAGCATCAGTTCTTCCACTGCTGTCTCAAATGCGACGTCATTTTTAATCGGATGGTCCTCAATCAGTTCAAAGTCCTCATTCAGATGCAGAATATTCTCCTCATCGCGGAACGGTTCAATCGTCTTATGCTCACGGTCGATGATACCGAAGAAGGACTGACCCATACCGATCGGCCAGTTCATCGGATAAGTCTCGATATCAAGCGTCTTTTCAATTTCTTCCAGCAGTTCATACGGCTCTTTACCTACACGGTCCAATTTGTTGATAAAGGTGAAGATCGGGATGCCGCGCATTTTACAGACTTTAAAGAGCTTCAGCGTCTGCGGCTCTATCCCTTTGGCAGCATCGATGACCATAACGGCGCTGTCGACAGCCATCAGCGTGCGATATGTATCCTCGGAGAAATCTTCGTGCCCCGGTGTATCCAGGATATTGATCTTATAATGGTCATAATCAAACTGCATGACAGAACTGGTTACCGAGATACCCCGTTCTTTTTCGACGTCCATCCAGTCACTGGTCGCAAATTTACCTGTCTTCTTCCCTTTAACTGTTCCCGCCTCGCGGATGGCGCCCCCGAAGAGCAGGAGTTTTTCGGTCAATGTCGTCTTACCGGCATCGGGGTGAGAGATGATGGCAAAGGTCTTTCTGATTTCTACTTCCTGTTTTAATGTCATAATGTTCTCCTTAAACTTCGCTCGTCCACTGCGCGATACGCAGCGCGAGTTCTTGTGCTTCTTTGTCGTCTAGAATATTGAATAGATGCAAGTAAAGATGTTCAATCAGTGATTCACCGTATAAGTCATAATCATATTGAATCGAGAAGAAGATATCCGGGATACTGACGATGAAGTTTTCTTCTTTCTTATTCTCATGGATATAGACTTTGCAGCTCAGGTTCTCACTGTTACTTTGTCTGATTTTCATGATGTCCTCCAAATTTTTGATAGGCCGCTTCCAGTGCGATCAGATCATCACGATGCGGGACTTTGACGTAACCCGGCATAATCTGATAAGGTTCACGTCCTTTTGAGGCCAGGACGACCATATCGCCCGCTTCAGCCATATCGATGGCGTGCAGAATGCCTTCTTTACGGTCCGTGAACGACCTGAAGTTCTGATGGGTCGCCCCTTCTTCTAGAGCATCCGTCAGCTTCTTAGGGTCATCATTCGCCGGGTTATCCGGTGTGAAGATCACATAATCCGCACGGCAGGCGATAGCGCCCATGTCAGCGGTCTTCGTCAGATCGCGTTCTCCCGCCATGCCGACCAGGAAGATGAGCCTGCCTTTAACGAACGGCTGCACGGCATCTATCAATTTGTTCATGCCATCCGGTGTATGTGCATAGTCAATGATCAGATCAATCGGCAGACTGCGGTCCAGCACTTCCAGCCGCCCTTCAACGGGAGGCAGCGCCGGTACCGCTTGGACGATTCTCTCGACGTCATGTCCAGCAGCAAAGAGCGCTGCTATAGCGGCCATGATATTAGAGACATTGAATCTGCCGAGATAGGGACTTTCGACTTTAAATTCCCCTTCTGGTGACTCAAGGGTAAATGTGGTACCGTAAAGCGTCTCTTCGACAGCAGTGGCCCTGAAATCCGCCTGCTGGTCGATGCCATACGTGATGATTTCGCGGCTCGTCACCGTACGCAGCGTCTCGGAGAAGGCATCGTCACTGTTCAGTACGGCATAAGAAGGATGATTGCCGAGCTGGCTGAAAAGCAGCGATTTCGCATAGCCGTAGTCCTTCATCGTGCCGTGAAAGTCCAGGTGGTCCTGTGTCAAGTTCGTAAATATGGCAACGTCAAAGTCCACGCCGTTCAGCCGGCCGAGCACGAGCCCGTGACTCGACACTTCAAAACTCATGGCTTCTGCCTGGTGTTCCAGTGCCTGCACAATGCTTTTCGTCAGTGTGACGGTTTCCGGGGTGGAATTGGCACCTTTCGTCACCGTTTCATCGATCTGCAGCCCATTGGTGCCGAGATAGGCGCTATGGATGTCAAGAGCACGGTGCAGATGATGGATCATCGTTGCGACACTGGTCTTTCCATTGGTACCGGTCACACCGAATGTCTTCAGTTTTGCAGCCGGATAGTCAAAAATGGCCTGCGCAAATATACTTGCCACCCGTAACGTATCCGGCACAATGATCTGGGCGACAGGGGCATCGACTTCATGCGCTGTCACCACCAGCTGACAGCCCTGTTCGATGACATTCGGGATAAAGCGGTGGCTGTCGACTGTATAGCCTTTTGAGGCCACAAAAATACTCGTCGGGCCGGCCGTACGTGAATCTGTCGTAATATCAGTGACTTCTTCAGGCAGTTCACCTTTTATTTTTTTTACTTTTATCAGGTTAAGCAGTGCTTCAGTTTTCACAGGCATACCTCCTTTAATTCAATTCTTTATTATACACTTTTTTAAAGAATGAGTCTGAAAAATATAGCATTCCCTTTAGGGGCTGATTATTAATTTTCGTCCAGTATTTGTAATTTTTCTGTAATGTACTCGAATTTTTTGCTCAAAGTCTCTATAATGAGATAAACTAGCTAAGAACAATTATACTCCTGGAGCGTGTTAATGTTGATAAAGAATAAAAAAATCCTTATTATCACTGGTTCTTTCGGTAATGGACATCTGTCGGTTACGAACAGCATCGTTAATCAGTTCAATCAGATGAACCTCAGTAACCTGACGCTTATTCAGCATGACCTCTTTCTTGAAGCGCATCCTGTTGTGACGTCCGCCCTGAAGAAATGGTATATCAACAGCTACAAATATTTCCGCTCAACATACAAAATGTTCTACTACTCAAATCCAGACGACATCAACTCATGTTTCTATAAATACTACGGCCTGAACCGGCTGATCAATATTCTGTCGAATGAAACACCCGATCTGATCCTGCTGACCTTTCCGACTCCGGTCGTCTCACTGCTGACACAGCAGTTAAAACTGAAGATTCCGATCGCCACTATTATCACTGACTATAATATGCATAAGAACTGGATCACACCCGGCTCAAAGAAATATTATGTCGCGGCTGAACATACGAAAGAACAGCTGCTGTCCATCGGCATCGACGCGGACGATGTTCAGGTGACAGGTATTCCGATCCATCCTGAATTTGAGGTCAGACGTGACCGCGCCGCCTGGTTAAAGTCGCACGGCCTGGATCCGGACAGAAAGACATTGCTCATGGTGGCCGGTGCATTCGGGGTTGTTGAAGGATTCAGCGCTATGCTCAGCGAACTGAACAAGCGGGCAGACCTCCAGTTTGTCGTGGTCTGTGGCAGCAGTAAGAAACTGCGGCGTGAACTCAGTCAATTTGATGCTGAACCTAATATGAAGATCCTCGGCTTCACGAACGACATGGCTGAATGGATGAACGCCTGTGATCTGATGCTGACGAAACCGGGCGGCATCACCATCTCGGAAAGCCTGAGTCAAGCGATTCCCCTGGTCTTCTTTAATCCTGCTCCCGGTCAGGAAGGTGAAAATGCCGTCTATTTCAGCCGGATGGGCTATGCACGTATCACGCACACTGTGGATGAAACATTGCACGTGCTGACGACTCTGCTGACCGATTCCCGGGAACTGGCACAGATGCAGCGTGCGATGCGCGCGGGTTATCACGCGCGGTCATCTGAAACCATCTGTCAGGATCTCATTGATATGCTGAATACATCCCTTCTTACCCAGCAGCTGCAGTCTAAAGCCTCCCTGTATGCGAGAATCTTTGCGCGGTAACATGCGTGGGTCAGATTTCTCGAAGATGCTGGTCATTCTATTTCTGATGGAATTCGCCAGAGGGATGTTCATCTTGAGTTATCTGCCTATTCTGCCGACTACAGCTCTAGGCATTTCAGTCGGTGTGACATCGATCTGTATCTCACTTCATTTCATCAGTGATGCACTGATGAATTTTTCTACAGGGTTTCTTTTGCGACGCTTCGGCACGAAGAAAGTATTGAATCTGTGCTTCATGCTCGCTGTCGCTTCTCTCAGCCTGATTGTGGTCAGCCACCAGGTCATCGTCTATTTCCTGGCAGCGATTCTGCTAGGTGTAGCGGTCTGTCCGATATGGGTTGTGATGCTGAGCTCTGTGAATGAGTGCGCACGCGCCAAGCAGATGGGCTACGTCTATTTCGCCTGGCTCGTCGGTATGCTGGCCGGCATGGTCAGCATGAATCTTATCTTCAAGGTTCATCCGACACGTTATACGTTTCTGATGGCGCTTGTGGCGTTCATTTCATGGATACTCTATTTCTTTGTGGAGACGGAAGTCTCTTATATCGAGAAGAAAACCTTGAAGGCTCAGCTTAAGTTGATCAAGCAGGTCATGACACGGCATCTCGTCCTCTTTCCGGGTATCGTCTTTCAAGGGATAGCGATCGGCATGCTGGTGCCTATACTGCCTTCTTATGCCGTCAGACATCTGCATGTGACGACACTTGAATATACCTATCTGCTTATCGCGGGCGGTGCCGGCTGTACGATTGCCATGCTCTTCATCTCTAAAATCATGGACCATATGCCGAGAGTCGTCAGCCATATCATTATCATCGCAGGCTTTCTGGTCTTCGGCATCAGTATTTTCGTGCTGAGTCAGCTGCACCTCTTCATACTGGCGCTCATGATCGGGCTGGTCATCGGCCTTTTCTACGGGATGCTTTTACCCGGCTGGAACACGTTCGTCGCCGAGCATGTCCATGAGGAGCAGAAAGAAGAGTCCTGGGGTGTCTTCAACAGTCTGCAGGGCATCGGAACGATGATCGGACCGGTCATCGGCGGTTTCGTCGCTGAAATAGCCAGAAACGTCAATACAACGCTCTACGTATCTGCCTGTATCTTCGCCTTGCTCGCTTTATTTTACAGCGCCTTCTTCCTTAACCAGCATAGAACGCAAAAAAAAGAATCCTTATAATGGATTCTTTTTTTCTTGCTTATCTTCGACGACCTTGCTGGCCTGTATCGTAATGTTCTGACGCTGTCTGTATATATTCGTGACGATGGTCTTCAGTACAGCATAAGTCGGCACCGCTATCAGGATAGCGACAAAGCCGCCCAGATTACCCGCCGCCAGGATGACAGTGATAATGGTCAGCGGATGAATGTTCAGCGACTTGCCCATGATGTTAGGCGTGATGACATTCCCTTCCAGCTGCTGTGCGACTGTCATGATGATAATGACGTAGACCACCATGACAGGTTTTTGAATCAGCGCGATGATGAGCGCCGGAATAATCGCTAAGTACGGTCCGAGGAAAGGAATTAAGTTGGTGACCATCCCCCACAGGGCAAGCACGAGTGCGTAATCAAGACCGATGATGAGATAGCCGATCAACAGCAACGTACCCAGGATGATACTGACTGTCACCTGACCCTGGATATAACTACGCAGCGTCTTGTCGATATCCTTCAGCAGATTGACGACAAACTCTTTACGTTTCCCGGTAAAAGGCATCGCGACAAACGGAATAAAGCGGTCATGATCCTTCAGCATGTAAATAAGGAAGAACGGCACAAGAATCAACAGGAATAATGTCGAGACAACCGTCGTGACATACTGCACACTGTTCGTCAGCAGTGCGCCTGTCATATTATTCAGCTTCTGGATGGCATCATTGATACGCTGTTTCATATCAGCCGGCAGTTTGTCACGCTGGTCAAGTGCATAGCTGATATAAGACTGGAACTCTTTCTGAATCGTCGGGAAATTATTGATAAATGACGACACTTGTCTAGTGAGTATCGGTGCGATCATCAAGACAAAGATAGCCACTAAAATCAGCATCAGCAGGATGATGATAAGCAGACTCTTGCCTCGTGACATATTGCGTCTCTGCTCAAGGTAATTCTGAAACGGTACTGTAATATAATACAGGAATCCTCCTAGAATGAGCGGGAGTGCAATGGACTGGACAATCACGATCAACGGATAGAAGATATGATTGATTTCAAGGAAATATTTAACAATTAAAAACGCAAGCAGCAGCCCGACAGCTACTCTGAACCAGACTTTATTGAACATAGAGTCCTCCTTATGATTGATATTTTCATTATACTCTATTACCCCTAATTTATTGCCTTAAATTCATTTATGCTAAAATTAAGAAAAAGAAATGAGTGATGATATGTTTAAACGAGGACTCGTGACCCCATTTGAAATAGAGAGTACAGCGCTGGCGCGCACGGTCAAGCTCGGCATCTATTTGCCGGACAGCTATTCGGCACTCAAAGAGCATGCCGTCATCATCGCCTTTGACGGTCAGGATTTCAGCCAGCTGGGGCAGCTGCACAGACAATACGAACAACTAAAGGACCGGCTGACTGCCAGCATCATCATCTTCGTTCACTATCCAGATATTGAGACCCGTTCACAGGAGTATCATCCGGATAGCCCGCATAAGACGAAAATGATCGCGTTTGTGACGTCAGAACTGGAGGATTTTGTGGCGACCCATTTCAGAGTATCGGATAAACGGCTATTAATGGGTGACAGCCTCGCTGCCAGTATCGCCTTATCCATAACGTTAAAAGACGAGCGTTTTAATGAAGCTGCATTATTCAGTCCGATGATCACAGCAGCCATTACTCAGGAACTCGCCGCCTTGAAACACCCTGTCAAGTACGTCCAGCTGGTCGGCAAAGAGGAAAAGGCATTCAAGCTTATGTCCGGTGCGACCGCTGACTTCCTGACGCCTAACCGCGCCTTTCACGCTGCACTCACTGCCCGGGGCATTGAACATGAATACCGTGAACTGGCCGGCGGACATACATGGCGGACATGGAAACCAGAAATCGCTTCCATTCTTTTATATTTTTTAGGAGAGTAATTTGTTATACTTGTAGTATTAACATTAAGGAGGCTATCATATGAAACTAGGTATCGCCATCTTCCCCTCTCTCGAATTACAGGAGAAAGTCAATTCGTACCGTAAGCGCTATGATTCACATTACTCGGTCATCGCACCGCATATGACACTGAAGAGTCATTTTGAGGCTGCTGATATCGATGAAGTTGCCCAGCAAGTCGCGGCTGTCGCGGAACATACGTCAACGTTTGATATTCAGATCAATAAAGTATCCAACTTTGCACCCGTGAAATATGTCATCTATTTCAAAGTAGAAATGAATGAGACACTCACGCATCTACATCGTCAGTTTGCTGAACTATTCGGCGAGGACCCGCATCCCTATGTGCCTCACCTGACGATTGCACAGGACCTGACAAGCCAGGAATTTGAAGATGTCTACGGCCAGCTGCAGATGACCAGCGTCAACTACAGTGAGACCATCGATAAGATCAGCCTGTGCTACCAGCTGGAGAACGGTCACTGGAATGTCTATGAAACGTTCAAGTTAAACTCATAAAAATAACCTTGGATCTTCTGATAGAAGGTCCAAGGTCTTTTTTTAGCGGACGATATGATAGCCGGCATCCACGTGAATATTCTCGCCCGTCACACCGCTCGACAGGTCACTCAGTAAGTAAGCTGCTGTACGGCCGACATCGATAATGTCGACGTTACGTTTCAATGGTGCACGTTCTTCGACTTGATGGAGAATAGTGCTGAGTCCGCCGACACCTTTTGCGCTGACGGTACGAATCGGACCTGCTGAGATGGCATTGACACGGATGCCTTGTGCCCCGAGGTCAAGCGCAAGATATCTGACATTGGATTCAAGGGAGGCTTTCGCCACACCCATGACGTTGTAGTTTTCGATGGCGATCTCGCCGCCGAGATAAGTCGTCGTCACAATGCTGCCGTTCTCCGCCATAATCTTGCTGGCTTCACGTGCTGCAATCGTCAGTGAATAGGAGCTGATGCTGTGTGCTTTCAGGAAGCCTTCCCGAGAGGTCTCTGAAAAGCGACCACGTAAGTCCTCCGGATCCGCAAAGGCAATCGAATGATATACACCGTTGATCTGACCTGTCTGACCGATCTCCTCGAATGCGCGGATAATCGATGCATCGTCTTCCGCGTCACACTGAACGACCAGTGCGTCACTATTATTCTTTAATTCAGGAAGCAATTTAAGGATGGCCTCTTTCGAACGCTCCTTACGGTAAGTGAAGATGACTTCTGCGCCTGCTGCGTCCAGCACTTGTGCCACGCCGTAGCCGATACTGCGCTTATTGGCCACACCCATAATGACAAAGCGCTGATTTTCTAAATTTAACATACTATCCCTCTCATTCATAAATTAGTACCTACTACTAATTTAGCGATAATGCGACCATATTGCAAGAAATAGTGAAAGTGCCGCGAATTTTTTATCTCTTCGCGGCACTTTCTTGTTTCTATTAAAAGAGTTCCAGTTCTCGTTTCAGCTGGTCGACATACTGTCTGCTGCCCGTCACGATCAGACGGTCTTTGAAGTGCAGCTCCGTATCTCCATGCGGCACGATGGAATTGTTGTTGCGGAGAATACGGACAAAGATGATATTGCCGCCAAACGGGAATTCCCGCAGCGTCATCTCATGATAACGTGTATTCAGCATTTCAATCTCATAAAGTGAAGATTCTACATTCGATAACAGGCTGAGCATATTAGGTGATTCAATCATACTCTTCAGCAATGTCTTCGTGCTGTCAAACTCATTGAATATCTCAACGCCTGCCGCCTGCAGTTCCGCATCGTCGCCGGCGTTCGGCTGACGACAGATGACGCGTTCGACACCATGCGCTTTCGCCATTAAAGCGACCTTCACATTGATCGGCGTGTCATTCGCGGAGCAGACCACGATATCATTGTCAAACAGGCCAGCCGCTTCCAGTACTTCAGGTGTATAAGCTTCTATTTCAATGACCCTTAAGTCTGTGATTTCCTGCTTATAGTTGTTATTTTCCAGATAGTACAAGGTAGGATTATAGAGAGCGGTCTTAAAGGTCTGTGCAACCGGCACCGATAACTGGTTCTTCCCGATAAAGGCAATATTGATGATTCTTTCCTCGCTGATTTCAACCGGGAACAGCTTCTTGAAGAAGATCGGCACAATGACACAGGTGATGATGGCACTCAATATCAGGGTGCCGGATAAGGTGTTGGATATCGTACCGAGCTGCTCTGCCAGTTTCGCGCTGACGATGACGAGTGATAAAGTCGATGTCAGCAGGAAGGAGGACGCCAGCACCGTCTTTTTGTCGTACCACTTGATAAGCAGGCTCAACGGAATGACTTTCGTCAGGAAAAAGATGACAAAAAGAATAGGAATCATGAGCAAGATGGACGGGTCTTTCAGCAGCTCACGAATGTTCAGGTCGACCCCGACCATGATAAAGAAAATCGGGATGAAGAAGCCATAGCCAAATGAATCCAGCTTATGCACCATATCCTTGTCAGGACCGAGCAAGCTGACGACGACACCCGCCAGAAAGGCGCCCAGAATATTCTCTGCACCGACCCCCTCTGCCAATGTCACCAGTAAAATGATCATGGCGAAGATAGCACGAATCCCAATCTGCGTGGTCCCTTCCAGCAGCTTATGGATCAGTTCAGATTTCTTGAAGTAGCCTCCCATGAAATAGAAGATGGCGGTGAAGACCACTAATATCCCTATCAGCCAGATAGGCGAATCCCCTTTGGCATGCAGCGTCCCGTAGACAGTGAGCAGCAGCATGGTAGCGAGGTCTGCGATCACTGCCACCAGCAGAATAATCTGACCGATGGAAGTTCTCAGCAGATTCATCTCTTTCAGTGTCGGCACGACGACGCCGAGCGATATAGTGGAGATGATGATGACCATCAGCAGCACATCATCGACCAGGCCGATCCATTTCAGGATATAGGCGGCAAGAATCGACAACAGAAAGATGCCGGCAAATATAGTTGATGTCAGAACGAGTCGGTTCGGTTCCCTGGATTTACTCTCCTTGTTCGTTTTAAATGCTGAAAAATCAATTTCAAGCCCGCTGAGGAACATCAGGAAGATGACACCGAGCGTGGACAGGATATTCAGCACTTCATTCGGTTCAACGAGATTCAGGACCGATTTACCGATCAGAATCCCCATCAGAATCTCCGCTACGACAACCGGCAGGAAGTTCAGATGCAGACGGTTGACCAGCAAAGGTGTAATAAGCGCCGTCATCACGATAATAACGAGCGATAACATATGATGATGTTCCATACATACCTCCTATTTATAAAAATCACTTCATTATATCATATTGGTATGACAAATCTTAAGTCATGCGGGACAGGAGCCTGAATAGTGATCAGCCGCGCTGTGACCGGATGGCTGAAGGTGACTTGAAAGGCATGCAGCGCCTGACGTCCGGTTGACTGGTCTGTGCCATACAAAGTATCACCTAACAGCGGATGACCGATCGCCTTGAAATGGACACGAATCTGATGGGTCCTCCCCGTGTGCAGTCTGACGAGGGCGACAGAATGTTCACTGCGAAGGAGCGTCAGATAACTCGTCAAGGCCGGTTTGCCGTCTGGTGCTGTGATCCGCTCGATGATCGACTCAGATTTCCGTCTGATAGGCAGGTCAATCCTGCCTCTTGCAGGCAGCTGGCCGGTTACTGCACAGAGATACACCTTATCAATGATGCCGGTCATCCAGTGATGGATCAGCTGATGCTTCGCAAAAATGACGACCCCGCTGGTCTGCCGGTCGAGTCTCGTCACAATATGAGGGATGCCGGCTGTTTGCTGCTCGCGAAAATGAGCGAGCACGCGTTCCACCAGACTGTCGTGCGGATGGAGCTGTGACGGCATGGTCGAGACACCTGCCGGCTTATTGACAATGCACAGCGCATCGTCCTCGTAGAGAATTTCAAGCGGCCCCTCACTCGGCACAAGACTGGCACTCGGTGTTTCATCCGGCAGGACAACAGTGACGACATCACCAGGCACCACATTCGCCCGCACCGTCTGCCGGATGCCATTGACTAAAAGAGCACCATTACGTTTAATGGCGCTCAGACTTTTTTTAGATATGGCCTGTTCTGCTAAGAAGGTGCGCAGAAGCATATGGTCAGTCACTTGCAGTTCAATCTTCATCTTATTCACTCGCAATCATGGGTAAAATATCAGCTGTAATCTGACAGTTAAAAAAGGTTGTCATATCAAGGTTTATAGATAATCCTGATAATTTATTATTTCTGAGTGTTGCCCTTTTTAAAATATTTCTGCCCTTTTTTTGCCCTTTTAAAAGTTGAATTATAATCAGCTACTAATTTATCTAAAATTATAATAACAACCATGTTAACACCTAGAAAGCAGAAACAGATTATCAATGAGTTAACGAATTTTAAAATGAGATTACTAATTAATAGTCTCATCTCTATGGATATTTATATAGCTTTTTTCAAAAGTTCATTTATATTATCTTTTGCATGTAATTCTATATCTTTAAGTAATCCTTCTACTTCTGCAGCATCATTTAAATTTATATCTTCTACATTTTGCCGTACTTTTTTTAGGTAATTTAATATGCTTCCTATTTCTTCATCTTGATGATTGTAAATTAGCTTAATTGAAGTATCCTCATCAACTGAATCAAAAAGCATTTTTATTTCACCAATAAAGTCTAATTTACTCTTATTATCTTTGATTTTTGGTATGACTTGCATGTAATTCCATACACCATTTTTATAAACAAAATCAATTTTCATTGTAATATTATTTAAATCGACAACAGGTTTAATTTTAAAATCTTTTTTTATTTTATTATTAAGTAATTTGTGTTCTTCAAATAATTTTGTAACTAAAACTTTTGTATTAATATCATTTTTCCTATCATTTTCATGACCTATATATTTTAAGAATAGATTATTAAAAGTTCTATTCATATCTGCTGATATAATACCTCTAGGTTTAGAAAAAGAAATTTGATTGTCCGTAAAGGCTTTAGATATCCGCTCTATAAACGCTGTATCTGAAGGAGAAGAAATTTCAAATGAGCCTACACTCCCAATTAAGTCATTAGTCTCTTTTAAATAATAAGCTATTTTATCTTTCGCAAATTTGTATCTCCTCTGTGAATTTCTTCCGAAAGTTTTGATTTTCATATGTTCGTCAGAAATAAAGTTAGCAATCACCATTCCGTCTTGAGTATGGATTATTAGGCCAACATTTATAACCTCTCCGTTATATATATCTGGCGTATATCTGACTACTGTGTAGCATCCTTTAATACGTTTTGTTTCCATACCAAGGCCCCTCCTCTATAGTTGGTAAAATACCCATGATCAGCGAAATACTGCAATATAATTTTTATATTTTCTTTATGTATCATGAGGAAATCTACAAAGTAATTAATCTGAGTATTCTTATCTTGAAACCACTCATCTGGAATATCATTAAAAAAGTCTCTAATGAGTTGTCTGTCCAAATTTTCTACTTTTTCGACTATTTCCATAAAATCATGATTATCAACATCTGTTAAATCCACGTGTTGTTCCATCGCTTTAAATACTTCCCCGAGATTAGCTTTCTGACCTAAAGTAGCCTGAGAAGGATTTAAATATATCTTTATAAAATCGACAATAAAATCGTCACTATTATAACCTCTTAAATAATTCATTTTAGTCATGTTCCAGTTAGCTCCAAAGAAAGCGTGCCCGTGATCAATTACATATAAAGTTCGTTCTGTACCTGTGTCTGATATTAAGAAGTTTCCAGAATTTCCAAATCTATCAAAGTTAGCAATTAGCATATCAAAAACAATGATTTTGGCTATATCTTTCTTATTGGTGATCCCTTTAAAAAAATCATTCCAAGTTCTTCTAAGATATGGTTTCCCCATTTTTAGTAAATCCATGTGATCATCTAAAATATTATTCTCTATATCCTCTACTTTTTGAGAAGCGAAATATTGTCCTTCTCGGAACTGATGAACAAAGATTATATCTCTATCCATGTCTACCAATTCTTTTTCAATTTCTGCAATAGCACACTCTGGTATTGGAATCTCCAAATATTTTGCCATATTATGAGCCACCACTTCATTTACAAACATAGAATCAAATATCATTTCTGATTCTCTTTGTTTTTTCAATATATATTGTTGATTGTCATCTCCTAAAATTAAAGAAGGTACTGTAATGCCTGTGCCTAAAGGTGCAATGAATGATTCGACAAAAATCTTTTTCATTTATTTTCCTCCTTCCATCTCTATAAATATAAGTTACAACAAGTAAATTCACAATGATTTATATATTTTTATTCAATCACATTTTACTACCACTTCTTTTTCACAATCTAAACTTAACCAACTTTTTAATATAATTGAGATAACTTACATTTAATATCAAACATCAAAAAAGAGTAAAAGGCATTTTTGTCTTTTACTCTTTGAAATTTAAAGATTATTTCTAAAAATAATCGAAAAACGCACATTTTTATATAAATTAAAGTATATTTTCGATAATTTGGTGATAAAATCTTATGTTTTATATACTTCAATTCCTAAATAAAAAGCTAACATTGTCATAGCTTGGTTTTTAATCTCGTGATATTTTGTTTTTCCTACACCTAGATCAGTATATATATTATAGTCAATTTCATTTTCTTCACTTAGGTACTTCTTAACCACAATATATCTTTCATCGGGTGGTAAATGATTAACTGCTTCATTAATCATTTCGGTTAACTTATCTCTTTCTTCTAATAACTTTTCTTTTTGAATATTTCTATGAGCAGCACTTTCCAAAGAATTGAGAGTTTTACTTGAATCAGCTGGAAGATAGTCAAAATTACTTGTGATAGAGGGCATACATCTTACAGCTGTAAGATGTAGCATCCTCTTATATTTTTTTAATAATTTAATTACTTCTTTTCTCGTAGCAGAGATATCTATTTCAACAGTACTTTCATTCACCATTTAAACACCTCAATTTTTAGCAATAAAATAAAAGTCCTCCTGACTAGCAGAAGGACCCAGGAGAAAATCTAAGTAACCTTATTTAGAACTAAAGCAGATCCAGCAATTACTTAAAGTTTTATCACTACCTTTCACAAGGTCGTGATCCCGTTATCTAAAATTAATTATATTATAGAGATGAGTTTGGCCACAAATCCCCCTTCAAACATTATTTTTTTCATTTTTTACCCCCCTTTTATAAAATTTTCAGCTTTTTTCTACAGGATGGGCCCGTCGCCGACCCCGGAGAGGTAAAGTTTTCCCGTTACCCCAGGGGGGGATAATTAATAAATTTAAATCAGCAATTTATTTTTTATGCTGATTATTTTTTAAGTTAG
Source organism: Macrococcus bovicus (assembly GCF_030376725.1). Classification (NCBI taxonomy): domain Bacteria; kingdom Bacillati; phylum Bacillota; class Bacilli; order Caryophanales; family Staphylococcaceae; genus Macrococcus; species Macrococcus bovicus. The sequence continues at coordinate 652,433 of NZ_CP128470.1, read as the reverse complement.
TTAACTCCACTTAATGCTGTCAGTATAGTAACTAAACCGCTAGTAATATCCACTCCATCTTTTAGAAGGTACGTTAAATGACTTGATACGTCTATTCTTTCCTCTTCACTATTAATGCTATTCTTATAAAGTACACTATATAATTCAGCATTAATATTTTTATTCTCAATTAGATGGTCAAGTGTTTCATTTAAAATATCTTTGTTTGATTTAGTAATACTATTGATTGCTATTAAAAGTTTTTGAGTATCAGCCATTTGTTTAACTATTAAGTCAGTATTTTCAACAATTTGCCTTAATAAAGCATTATTCTCTAAACTAATTGCTCTAGCTTCTTGTTTTTCTTTATTTATTTTTTCAATATTTCTTAGCTGTATTTCATTCACTTTCTTTGTCAGAGAGTTAAAGTAATCAGGATCGTACAAATTTCTAATCATCTCTAAACCTCCTAGCTTAGTCTATTACTGCTATTCTACTACAGTTAATAAGACTCCACTACTTCATTATAAGTCCTAGTGTAGCAATCATAGAGAGTCTAACAGTCACAATAATAAAGTCCTAGATCATCAATGACCCAGGACAACACAAGCAGTATAACCGCTTCATATATTCAGTTATCTCTCACCTTACTTTAGTAGATTACCTAGACCCTTACAGTCTATACTACCTCAGCAATTCTAAACAGTTGAGGTACAAACCTGATATCGAATGAGTAAGCCAAGACAAACAATCCTACTCCTCTCTTATGCTCAGGATAGAACTCGAATTGTTCTGTATAGTAGTTGGCGTGTAGTCCTTTGAAGTGTCCCACTACCGGAGCTTTCATATATGGATTAATCAGGATGTTTGCTACCCCGAAGTATGCCCTTAAATCAATAGAGCCTAATCCTATCTTAGCTAGCTCAGTTACTAATTCTACATAGTCTTTATTATTCATAGCTATGGTGGCATATGGTCTTAGTGATATATGAAGATCATTTACTGCTGTCATGATACTCTCTAACAGCGTAGCCCCTGTCACTTTCTTTATCGGATTATCTGTTCTATACAGATTCATATGAGTTCTATCTGACTCTCCAGGTGTTGATGGTTGATACTCTCCCGTAAGGTATCTCATCTCTCGATCAAGTACCTGGTTACTTAAGATGTTCTTGATGGTCTCATCCAGGTACCCTACATCATTACAGTATACAATCGTATCTGATACCTCGGCTATATTCCTGTCACTGATGTGGCTGAAGTCTAACTCGCCAGCTGTTAAGTTAGCATAGGATAGGCCCTCATACTCTGCAACTTCTTCTGTCGTATAGTCAAGAATAGGAGCACTTCTAAGACCTTGTAGGGCTGTAACTGTCATAGCTGGTCTCAGTGTCTGAGGTGCATCCTTTATTGTTAGAAGCGGTCTATCAAACGATGGGAATAGATATTCATTATTTTTTGCTGTAAGAAGCTTTTCGTTACCTCCCAGTCTTCTGATATCATCTACCATAGACTTGGCCAGTCTTCCCACTCCGTTTGTATCAGCAAACAGAATACGCTGATTACTTCTTTCTATTTCTCTCTCTTGTTCTTTTAACTGATAATCTTCATAATATTTATTCATTACAATATCTCCTTCAATAGATGTTTTTTGTTGTTCTAAATGAACTGTTTCTTGTGATACTTGTCTGACTTTCCTGACCCTTGCATTAATCTGAGTATCATTCAATATACGATTGATCCACTCTTTATTTTCTTTAATAAATCTAGTCGATTCTCTAGCTTCCGCTTCCATGTGATCTGTTTTATTATCAGTCATAACTACTCCCTTTATTCCAATATGACTTTTAAAGCTTACTGCACTGGATCTACTTCTTTTTCACTTTAATGTTACCTCCACTAGTCTTAACTTTATTCAGTAATTGCTTTGCTATCTTATGAGTTGTTTTATCTGATTTATGATAAATCGGCCTACGTTCCTTCAATGTTTTACACCCCCTGGACTCTAAAGAGGATAGCTTTTCAAGCAACATACTGGATATGTTATGATTGTTTTATCACTTCCAATCATGAGCACTTCTACAATCAATTACATGGCTTTAAGATCATCCCCTTCTTCTAGCTCACTGTATATTTTTTGTTGAAGTGCTTTTCTTCTTTGTATTCTTAATGGAGACATTGTTTCTATTCTCCGCTTCTTGCGTTGCTGGAGTGCATTCAGAAGTTCAATATCCGGCCCACTTTGATTTTTCATTTTTTCTTTTTTCCTTTGATATCGCTCCCGCTGTTGTTTACGCAATCTTTCTTTATTAGCCTCTCTATACTTCCTGTTGTATTCTGTCCGGTTAAATTTCTGCTTGGGCTTCTTTAAATCTGTCACAGACACTTTAAACCACCTCCCAGTGGACTTAATCTATTTACAAGCCTCTCAGAGCCATTTTAAGAGGCGTTTTAGTTCTGATGATGTTTGTTACCAGCTTTATCATCTTGTAGCCGTGTGTTTAAGCTCTGATAGCCTGATGATAATGATAGAAGCATCTGACTTACATAATCTATGAGTCAGCTATTTACCGCTTCATTAATTCTGTTTTTCAACGAACACAAATTTGCATTGGTTAATTTTGGCCAGCCATGATGACGGTTCGCTCTTCTTAAGAGTCGGAACATTGTTCCGATCCCTTATACAAGTTAGAAATTGAATTGATTCACTGGTCATTTATGAAAAGAAAATATCATCAATGCTGTAATGGCGTCTTCCTGTCATTCTTAACAGGTCCATGACGGCCATAATCTCTACATCAGTAAATAAACAAGACTCCCTCTTCTTTACGCTTGTATGTCTTCTCAGATAGCTTTAAATGTGCAGATATGGTCTTAGGGTTTAAATTGAGTAGTTCCCTAAGCTTAAGTAACTTATGAAGCGGTAGCCGTCTCTTCTTGCTCTTCATGTCTTTGTCCTCCTGGCATTTATTTTGATAGCAGTCATAACGAAAATTTGCGTTATGACCTCATGATTCACGATGTCATCATTTTATGAAGTCCTAATATAGGACACCGTTCATATACCTGGTGCAAGAATTGCTTGCGTCAGCTTATAAGCAATCAATGCTGTTAATGATGAAAGGGAGTAACAGAAATTGACTCCCTTTATTTGTTGTTACTTTGTGTTCATCCATCTGGTCTCATAATTACTTAGACCAGGTAATTAAAACGGTGGATCATCCAGGTCATAAGGTTGTCCAATATCTTTCTTCACTTCCTGGGCTTTTTGTGTCTTAACTGTCCCAGCTTCCCTAAACTTACCTTTTGTGCGATTATCTTCACCCTGGAGCATTAAGGCGGTGCCGTTCTCCATCATCCGGGAAAATATCCGTTTCCAGTCCTTATCACTGGTCAGCTCCTGATGTGTGAGGTTAGTCGTGAAAATGCTATGCTTACCCATCCTGGACTGAATAAATACAAGTAATCGGGCCATCATGGTGCTATGTCTCGCTGAGGCCCCCACATCGTCAAATATAACTAGGTCAGCAGTACGAATATATTGAGTTATTACTTCTTCATAATTCTGCTTAGAGAGATCACTATTACTGTTCCAGCTCATTGAAATGTTATTCAGTACCTGGTTAACATCGATATACATGATTTTATATTTAGCTTTGAGAGCATTCATAATACACGCTGACAGCATCGATTTACCCAGTCCGGTATCTCCGTATAGAAAAAGTGATTGTGGATTGTAGGGGTCGTAATTTGAAGCATAACGCTCACATATCCGCTTTACCTTGCTGTTTTCCTGGTTAGTAGGTACATAGTCATCAAAGCTCACATTTTGAAACTTGGGCGGTATAAATGGTAGCGACTTTCTGTAATAGCGTTCATGCTTGATAGCTTCATAGCGTTCCTGAGACTTCTTAGCTTCCTTGTTTGCTTTACAGTTGCATCCGAACTTCCACGAATAACCGTTCTCGTGCGTTATATCCTGGACTCTCTGAAAGCATCCAGGGCATGTATAAGGCTCACTCTCAGATATGACCGGTGACGTCTTGCCATCATATACAAGTCTTAATGGCGGTAACTCTTCTTTTAACGGCTTGAACTCTTCTTTTTCCTTTCCTAACATCCTTATCCCTCCGCTTCTTATTCTTTATTAAAATGGCAGATTGTTTTCATCCGGCTCTATGAACTCCATATTTGCGTATGGTGATACAGCGGCCGTCTGTCCTCTGTTATTTGAATAGTTTTTCTTAGCTTCTCGCTGTGCTTCATACTGCTTAACCGCTTCTACAGTCCTTAACTGGTTCTTATTCCAGTCTTTCAGCAGATAGGCGATGAAGCGGTAATCATGATTGTTTGCCAGGGCTGACTTCTCTATAGCATGCTTCATCAGTTCATGGCCGTAATCATCAAAGTCCTGACCAATCTTCTGTAATGTGATCTGTGAAGGGGTCATCTCTATATTTTCCTGGTAGAGATTCAAGATAGTTTTAAATGTGTTGTCGCTGTCGCTTACAACTACATTATTTTCATTATTGACATTATTATCATTATTGTTTGTTTTTTTCTGATTTTGATTTGAATCATTTTTGTTTTTGTTCTGTATCTTTTCAGTGTCATTTATGTGTTTTTTTCTTCCTTCATCAGATTGGTAAAAGTCATAATTGACAATGGTTAGAAGCGTTTTTTTAGTGTCTTTTTTTACCTCTATCATTCCATCTGACTCTAGAAGTTTTAAGAATGCATCTACTTTAGTAGTAGACCATGACCAGCGTTCGCTCAGTTGTCGTAATGATGTTATTCTTTGGCCACGTTTTACAGTAACAAGTTTGCCGTCATGCACGGTTTTATTATCTGAATGATTGACCATTAATAGCATGTCAATCCAAGCTTCAAATCTAGAAAATTTTCTAGCTTCTTCATATAACCAATGTTGTTCTATTGATCGGTGAATGCTTATCCATCCAGTCATCTATCACTCCCTCACTTTCAAATTCATTTAATAATGAGCTGACACGTTTTAGACACGTATCAGCTATAGACAACTTTTTATACAAGTGAAAATCTGTTAAAATGATAGTAGTTATTTACGGAATAACTCGACTCTATTCAGCAGTTTGGTCGCTCTGAGTAGGGTCTTTTTTTATTGCCTGGCTTACTTGCTGATTTTCTTTGATGAGATCATTCACATGGCTTTTAACTGTGTGTAGAATTGACAAAGTGACTAAGCGTGATCTTCGTGACTCTTTAAGCATTTCATGTCTCCATGGGTCAACTTTTCCATAGTTCTCTATAGATCGCTCTAGCTTATCCAGCTCTTCACTTATATATTGCTGTAGTGCTATGACATGCTCGTTAACCTCTGAAATTCTAAGCTCCATATCATCAATTAAACCCGGTAGTTCAATCATGCTTAATCTCTCCTTTGTCATGTGTCTCTGTAAGCAACTTATATAAATTTTCACACACAGCTTTTAACTCTTCCTGGTACTTCTCCATCAAATAAAACTGCTGATCAAGTTTTATACGTTGCTCTGAATAACTGTGGGCGTGCATATCTCTATATTCAGCATCCATTGATGTAAATGAGTAATATTCACCCATAAACCAATGATTCAACTGTCCTAGCCCTGCTAAACGCTCTTGAATGATGCTCAGTTTAGTGACTTCATTATCAAGTTTGAAAAATAGCGATTGTTCCATCTATTCAACCTCCGTAAGCTTATTGATCAAGCTTAAATCCATTTCACAACAAGCAAGATAGCTACCTGTAAAGCCTGGTAGAAGCTCTTTCATAGTCTCAGGCGGAAGATTAGCGATTAGCTTGCCTTTCTTGTATAGATTGAACCAGCCGATGACACTCTTCTTAATAACAACTTGTGTTTTCATGGTTATGATCTCCTTTATTTAATTTGTGTTGATGCTGATTTACACTAATCAACTAGTTATTTAAGACTCACTAACTTAAACTTGAAGCGGCCCAAATATACTCAGTTGCTAGCAGTAACATTACAAATATTTGCGGTGTTTGCTGTATAAGAAGCGTTCAAACTCTTTCAGATTTACCAGAGTGAGAGAAGAAGTTACTTCTATAAAGAGCTGGGGCCATTCGTTAGATCGTTCCGCTTCTTTCAGCCACCTATAAACAGTAGGCTTAGAGACATTATAAATTTTCGCCAGGGTAACGACTTTAGCAAAGCGGGGTTCTATCTCTTTGACTTCTTTTTCATCCATCACGGTATTTTGTGGAGTCGCTACTATTGCTAAGTTACTCATTGTTTCACCTCCTTTTAATAATCGAGCGGGTCTATACCAAGAAATTGATTAGGTGTGATGTTCAAGTAGTCACATAAAACTTGAATAGTTCTCATGTCAGGGTTAGAAGTCTTTTCATGATATAAACCGTTAATAGTAGTTCTACTAATCCCAGTTGCTTTACACAGTTCACTCATATTAATTCTTTTTGCTCCTAATATAAGACTCAGTTTATTTTTCAAATAATCACCCCCTTTTTGTTATTGTTAACTATTATTTGTTAACAAGTACATTATGATTGTACTATTCGACATATTTATTTGTCAATAATTAATATGTTGTTAACAGTGTACAAAATGATTAAGTTATTGTATTATTACGACGAGGTGAAAACTTATGAATTTTGGAGAAATCCTTCGTAAAAATAGGTTAGAAGAGGATTTATCAGTTAATAAGCTGGCTGATTATTCAAATGTTTCAAACGCATATATCAGTAAATTAGAAAATGGAAAAAGAAATTTCCCATCTCTACCTTATATTTTCAATATTGTCGCCGGCTTCAAAAGACATTACAAAGAAAAAAATGATAATCTCTCGAATTGGAGCGATTTTGTAGAGACTGATACTGCGTATCTATTAGATACTTTCTTGAACGCAGATGATAGCAACCTTGATGAAGAGCAAAAAGAATCTGCTTATGATCTATTTGATAGTTTCTATGAAGAGCTATTAAATAAAAGATTGAGTTATAACAAAACTATTTCAAACGATATTTTTCAAAATAAAGTTGAAGTAAATTCTAACGGGACAAAAATAGAAACTCTCAATAAACCGTACTATGATTTAGCTTGGCTCTTAACACAAAAGGAATATAAAGTCTTCTTTGGCCGAGATTTTATATTTGAACCCAATATTTATGACCCTGACCATCTTTCTCCGGAAGAAATGTTTTTTTATAACACGTTAAATTCAGAGGATTTAGAAACTATTTACAAAATTATTCAAGTATTCTTGGAAAATAAATATAGTAAGATTAACGATTCTGAAAGATTTTTTGAAGAAGTCACTAATGAAGAAAATGTTAAAAAAATAAATTTCGATATACATGAATTTGTTAGCGATATTCATTATGAGGATCTGTAAATAAACCACTAAGATAAGGAGGCTCAACATGAAGCGGACATTACAGCAGTTAAATCGCCCTGGCATTGAAACACTTAATCAATCATCACAATTTAATAACGTCCGTTCTGAATTTCCTGTTAAGCTAAGTCTTTTTGTTATGGACTTTTTTAACCGCTTCTGAGGATGTGCATATAAAACACCGACTACAAGCGTATTTATAACTACACTTGTTGAAAGGGGTCGGCATTTCACCGCATCCCTGAAAAATTAACTGCTTCTACAGATAGATCTGCTCAATGTTCTCCAGGCTAGGTTGTAACGACTACTTACCCCCTTTCACTAATAGCAAAATAAGCTGTAACTTTATGTATTACTCAAAATTGAGTAATACCTTAAACCATCACTCTAAGAATCATTGGTTAGAGGTTAGCCCAATTTTGGGTAGTCCTAAGTGATTATTATGCCTTCAATTAGGACCTTGGTATAAAAGTAAAACAAGCGTCCACATTTGGACCTATTACACAGCCCTCATCATTTATTAACTATCCGCTCATTTTTGAGCGGGTACAATGAGTGCAAAACTGTACCGATCTACAAGGCTCAAATTTGAGACTTGCCATCTTATATACTGTCAGTCATTTTAGTCTAATAGCTCTATAACCAATAGTTATAATGCTCTCACATTTGAGGACTGTTGAATAATTCTCAACCCGCTCAAAAGTGAGCCGCTTCAAATATATAATTACAGCTAACGCAATTTTGTGTTTACCTGTTGCTCTTTTTTGAGCGATAGCTATTTTCTGCACCTATATACAGTCAACAAATTTAAGTCTTATCATCTTCTATACTGTCAGTCATTTTAGGCTAACAGCTGTATAACCAATAGTTATAATGCCCTCACATTTTGAGGACTATTGAATAATTCTCAACCCGCTCATTTTTGAGCTCGTTCAAAGATTTGATTACAGCCAACACAATTTTGCGTTTACCTTTCATCCTTTTCTAATTAAATACATTGCTTACTCAAAATTGAGTAACCATTAATAAAAAACATTGCATCATAATCATGTAATCAGCTGTATCAGTACTGTTATTCAATCAGTCGAACTATTAACGATCTGACTGCTTCTATCGTGGCCAGGCATACTATATAAGGTGGTGGAATACATGTGGAATGAGAAGTTTACTAATAAGGACGATCAAGAGCAGTACCGCTTCTATGAGAAGTACAAGGACCCGTTAACGGATAAGTGGAAGCGTGTCAGTGTTGTAATGAACAAGGACACTAAGCCAGCTCAGAGAGAGGCTAAGAAGCGGTTAGAAGAGAAGATAAAGAATAAGTTAGATGACAAGACACCTATCTCATTGAAGTCATTGACGTTTCACCAGGCATGTGATGAGTGGTTTGAACGCTACAAAATAATATCGGGGTCTAAGCAGTCCACCATTAGAACGAAATATCATCGAGTAGATCATATCAAGCGAAGCATAGACAGCGACATATTAGTTAAGAGCATGAACGCTTCTACCTTTCAGCATCTAATAGATAGCCTGATAAATGATAATATATGCTATAAAGGCGTCAAGGACTCTATGAGCATCATTAAAAACATAATGAAGTATCTACAGAAAAAATATAAGCTGGCTGATATATCTTATCTTGATGATGTACAGATACCTAAACAGGCAAAGACTCGAGAAGAAGTAAAAGCTAAAAGAGAGAACTATCTCGAAATGAACGAGATCATGATGATAGTTGATAAGCTGAACGATATGGCCAGCAAGAAGAAAGCTGGGAGCTATATCCGCTCTAATATGATGAGTGCTTATATAGTGGAGTTCATGGCTTTAAATGGCATGCGTATAGGGGAACTATTAGCTATACAGCCGGAAAATATCGACTTTGAAGCTCAGACACTGGAGATTGATGGAACGATTCACTGGATTCAAGATGAAGACGGCCACGGCATCAAGGACACGACAAAGACAGAGGCATCCTACAGAACTATCTCGCTGACAAGTAGAAGCTGTGACATATTGCGTAAGGTCATGCTAGAGAACAAGAAAGCTTTACAGTGGGAGAATGAATATACAGATAGAGGGTTTATCTTTACTAATCACTTTGGCAATCCTATGGGTCTTTCTTCTATAAACCGTAACATCAAGCTGGCTATTGAAGATATTAAGGATGACCAGGGCAAACGACTGATCACCAAACATGTAACCACTCACACGTTACGACATAGCCACATTTCATTATTAAGTCAGCTGGGTATATCACTACGGGCCATAATGGATAGGGTCGGCCACACTGACCATAAGACAACATTACAGATATACAGCCATGTGACTGAGCAGATGGATAAGGATATGATGACTAAGCTGGAAGCGGTCAGCAATTAGAAAATACCCTACGTCCATAATCGGAAGTATCTATAGTTAAGGAGATGAAGACATGACAGATCCAATTACATTCATATTGACTAGTATCATCATGCTTACTGTGTTTGTTGTATTGTTTGCCATTACAGACCGGGCATTAAATCATTTCTCAAAGGTAAAACACCCATTTGATTTAAAATTTGCTGTTATAAACGGCATTGTAGTAATGGTTTTCTATTATATTTTTAGTAGATATCTAGTTTAGAATCGATTTATTTATGAAATAAGAAGCGGTTAACACTCTACTGACCAGGGCATAATGATGCTCTATAAGTTGATAAGGTTGAACCGCTTCTTTTATTGTTTTCATTATATGACTTGATTAATGTACCTTGTTAATCACTGTAGTCAATTAGAAATACTATCTCTCATAATCCCATCTTAATAATATGAAAAAAATTGATATACGCCCCCCGGGTAAAAATAAGCCGGACGACCCTGGGAGACCGGACAGGTGGGGCTACAAAAACTACGAGGCTCACACGCATGACCCCCCTCCCCTTTTTTCAGAACACTTATAATTAGTTACAGCATTTACATAGAAGTTGAGCTAAGTTGCCATCTTAATTGAAAAGCTCGTAATTTTATTTATAAGTTATGCTCCTAAAGGTGTGGAACAATATTCCTATCCCAAAGGTAAGAGCCTAATAACTGCTTACTCCCACTTCCATTAACCAGCCCAAATTTGGGCTGGCTCCATTCCTCTACCAATCGCCCAGGTTATGTGTAAGTATTGTTTACCCTGATCTGCCCGCTTCCAGGTAGATGCTATCCAAATTTAGGACTGCACACCTCTTAAAAATCATATTTCTATCTCTGAGCGTATCCAGTAATTAAACAAGTTTGCCCTTTTTCTGCCCTTTTTAATACCTCAAATAACCAAAAAGAATCCTCTAACGCTTGTCGTTAAAGGATTCTTTGAATTTTAATTATTATTCACTCGCAATAAAGGAATCATGCACGCGTTTCCAGAAAGGAAATGGACGGAAACGGGCAAATCTTATTTTCTCGTCTGCTACCCGGTACTGGATGGACTTAATACCTTGATGTTCACTTGTGATGTGATCAATCGTCAGCATAAATTTCCCCTTATTCACCGGGGTGACTTGAAGTGTATGATGCTTCGGCAGGATCAGCGGACTGCCGACTGTCCGGAACACACGGTTGTTGATGGAAGCGATCTCCGTCATCTGCATCGCTTCCAGTGACGGATGCATCAGCGCACCGCCCAGCGCTTTATTATACGCTGTAGACCCGCTAGGCGTAGACAGACAGAGTCCGTCTCCTCTGAAACGTTCAAAGTGCTGGCCGCGAATATCCACATCAACGACCAGTGTCGCACCGTTATGGGTTTTGATAGTCGCTTCATTCAGAGCGAGAAATCGTGTTTCGCGCCCCTGTTCGTAACGCACGATTGTTTCAATCAGCGGATACTCTATGCGCAGCATCGGTTCATTCTTGATGGCGATGATCAGCTTTTCGACTTCATGCGGCAGCCAGTCTGCATAGAAACCCAGATGACCTGTGTGAATACCGACGAAGCTGCAGTCATCCAGCCGATGACTGTATGTATGGAAAGCCTGGAGAAGCGTCCCGTCGCCTCCGACAGAAATGACGATGTCCGGCTCCTCAGTATCCTGAATCATATCGAAGTCCTTCATATAACTCATCATCTTCTGTTTAAGGGCATCACTTTTTGAATCGCCTTTAGATAATATCGCAAATTTCATATGCGTTCTCCTTATCGTTCACTTCGTTGTTCGGTATAGAACTTCTGCGCTTCAATAATCTCTTCCCGGATCTCAGACATCTCCTGGTCGAGCAGATAGGCCGCCTCTGCCGCGTTTTCAAGACGCGTCTGAATCTGCGGCGGATAATCACCGTCGTATTTGTAACGGAGCGTGTGTTCAATCGTCGCCCAGAAATTCATGGCAAGTGTGCGTATCTGTATCTCCGCCAGAATAAATTTCTGGCCTTCAAGCGTCTCGATCGGATAACGGATGATGACATGATAGGAACGATAGCCGCTTTCCTTTGTCTCCTTGATGTAATCCCGCTCCTCAACCACTTCAAAATCTTTGCGGTCACGCAGCAGCTGAACGACTGTGTCAATGTCATCAACGAACTGACACATCATTCTGAGACCCGCGATATCATACATTTCCTCAGACAGTTTATCGAATGGAATTCCCCTTTGGTTGGCCTTTTCGATGATACTCGGAATCGGCTTCACCCGACCTGTCACAAATTCTATCGGTGAAGAAAGCCCCGCTGACTGATACTGCTTGCGGATCCCTTTTAACTTCATTTTAAGTTCATCTATCGCCTGTTTATAAGGCGCTAAAAATATGTCCCATTGATTCATACGGACTCACCCCTTTATAACGCGAATACCTCTTCTACTTTCTCGGTAAATGCTTTGCCGTAGTTATGGTTATCTTTAATATTGTCGAGTAATAATTCAAATTCCTCAGCGAAACGGATCAGTTCAATCGTTCCGTATAAATACCAGTCTTTGTCCTTATACTGGCTCATCATCTCCCACGTCTCTTCTACGAAACGGAGATGCTGGTAACGTGCGCCATCATCCAGCTGATAGACGAACTGAAAATGATCGCTGTCTGTAATCATCTGACCGGTCGCTGTCAGCTCAAGTGGCTCCTCTGCAGTAAAGACATGGACCTGATCATCCACTAACTTGATTTCATTAACATGTAAATTCATTATAATCTCTCCTTTGACAAACATATTTTATCACAAAAAAGCGCTTCAATATAGAGAATCCCTCTGACTTTACTTCAAATAGATTGTCCGCCATAATAAGTGTTGGAGGGGATAACGTGGAAGAATTAGAAATTGAATTCAAGAATTTAATCGACTACCCTGTATACGACCGGCTACGCAATACTTATTTTAAAGAAGCGGCAGTGATCACTCAGACGAACTTTTATATAGATAACGCCCATGAAGAGATTGCGGCAGCACGCATTGCACTTCGTATTCGCGATACAGGTGACAGTCTGATGATGACACTGAAAATCCCGCAGGAAATCGGTATCATGGAATATCACGGCGAGATTCATCCTGCGATTCTCGATGAAGAGCATATCGATGAAAATCAGCTGCCTGAGAATATCAGACAGCAGCTGGAATCACATGGTATTGCGCTGGACTCTCTCTCTATCGTCGGTGCATTGTCGACAGAACGACGCGAGATTCCTTATGACGGCGGTCTGCTTGTGCTCGATGCCAGCCATTACCTGGATACAGAGGATTTCGAGCTGGAATATGAGGTGTCTGACTACGAGAGCGGCTTAGAGAAGTTTGAGACTTTTCTCTCTCAGCAAGGCATCCAGTCCAAGAAACCCCTCAACAAAATTCAGCGCTTCTACGCCAGACATAAAGCGCTTACAAGCAAATCACTTTCATAATTCCATATAAGTGATATATTAGAGTAAAGGACGAAAAATATGGTTACACCTTATGAAGCAATCGGGCAGGATACTCTTGAAGCCATCATCGATCGCTTCTACTCTTATGTAGAAGCCGATGCAAGAATCAATCATCTTTTCTCAGGTGACTTTGCCGAGACCGCCCGCAAACAGAAGCAGTTTTTAACACAGTTTTTAGGAGGACCTTCTCTTTATACAGCAGAGCACGGTCATCCTATGCTCAGAATGCGCCATCTTCCTTTTAAAATCACAACATTCGAACGTGATGCCTGGATCGACGATATGACCCGTGCACTGCATGATTTCGATATGGACAGTGAACTCAGAACATTTATATTGGAGCGTCTCAAAATGACTGCCACACATATGGTGAATTCTGAAGAATAAACGCAGGTGATTGCATGAAACCTTTACAGCTTATTGAATGCCAGACGAATATTCCACTGCAGCCGTTAAAGAAGATTGAGATCTATTCTTTTTTCGATCCCTTCTGCAAGGACAGCTGGGAACTGAAGTCTATCCTTCGTAAACTGCAAATTGAATATAACCCGTATATAGAGATCAAGCATATCTTACTGCCGACATTGCGCATCCTGACAAAATGCCAGGCACAGAGCACGACGGAAGATGATAATATCGCACTCGCCTATAAGGCCGCTGAACTCCAGGGACGTAAGAAAGCTGCTATGTTTCTGCGCTACCTGCAGAATGAGACCATGACGAAAAATGATATTATCACGCGCGAGCTTTTGATGCAGTCAGCAGCGAAGGCACAGCTGGATCTTGATACTTTTGCTGAGGACATCAGAAGTATTCATGTCACGAACTCGCTGAAAGTCGACCAGCATATCGCCCGTGAGATGGAAGTGACGATGTCTCCGACGCTTGTTTTCTTCAATGAGAATTATGAGGACGACGGACTGAAAGTAGAAGGCGTCCAGCCGTATGCCATCTATACGTATATCATCAATGAACTCATTGAAATGGACATCGAGAAAGAGCTGCCACCTGCCATCTATGATTATATCGCGCAAAATGAACTCGTCAGTGAGACAGAGCTTGATATCATTTATGAATGGCCGAAGAAGATACTGGACCGTGAACTGAAGAAGCTGAAGTTAATGAATTTGATCGAAGAAGTCAATTATAATGACAATAAATACTGGCGTAAAAAAGAGTGATCATCCCGTGTGATGGTCACTCTTTTCTTCTTTATGGAATTGTTTGAATATGAGTGGTGCTTTATATGATGTATCGTCCCGCAGATCCCGTTTGCGGGACGTTGCTTTATAGGATGCGCTGCGGATTCACCGGGTATCGTCCCGCAGATCCCGTTTGCGGGACGTTGCTTTATAGGATGCGCTGCGGATTCACCGGGTATCGTCCCGCAGATCCCGTTTGCGGGACGTTGCTTACAGGATGCGCTGCGGGTTCCTTGTGTATCGTCCCGCAAATCCTGTTTGCGGGACGTTGCTCAGGCTATCGCTCTCTCTATCCTTCTCTTCCTTAAAAAAAGACAAAAAAAAATACCGTGTCTGTATACACGGTATTTTAAACAAAGGGGATGGGAGAAATTTTCACTCAAACAAAGGGGTATGTTTGGTATGTGATAAATTTCATATTGGTAATATATCATGATTTTCATATCATCGCAATAATATATATCCAACTTCACATTATTGTCATAATGAAAGCGTTTTATTACCTGTTATACATTTTTTTGATTAATTTTTCAAACTCATCTAAGCGTGTTTCAAAGACTTTGCAGGCCTGTTCTATAGGTTCGCTTGTTGTCATATCAACACCCGCCTTCTTCAATACCTCGATCGGATAATCTGAGCTGCCGGCTTTCAGGAACTCATTTATATAACGCTCGACTGCCGGCTTCCCTTCAGAGAGAATCTGATTGCTTAAGGCTAATGCCGCACTGTAGCCTGTCGCATACTGATACACATAGTAGTTGTAGTAGAAGTGCGGGATACGACTCCACTCTTTAGAGATATTGTCGTCTGTTTCCACCGCATCGCCGTAATACTTCTGATTCAGCTTGCCATATTCCGCATTCAGACGTTCTCCGGTCAACGGCTCATTATTCTGGGCAAGTGTATGGATCAAGTGCTCGAATTCAGCGAACATGGTCTGTCTGAAGACGGTCCCTTTAAAGCCTTCCAGCTGATAGTTAAGTAAATATAATTTTTTCTTCTCATCTGTCAGCTTCTGATACATATGATGGGCGAGCAGCGCTTCATTACAAGTTGAGGCCACTTCAGCGACAAAGATCGAGTAGCCCGACATATTGGACGGCTGATTTTTTCTTGAGAAATAACTGTGAGCTGAATGACCGAACTCATGGGTTAGTGTAAAGGTATTGTTCACCGTATCTGTCCAGTTCATCAGAATGAATGGATTCGTGCCATATGAACCAGATGAATACGCACCGCTTCGTTTTCCTTTATTCTCATAGACATCGACCCAGCGATTGTTCAGGCCCTCCTCGATAACAGCTGTATACTCCTCACCCATCGGTTCAAGTGATTCAAGTACCCATTTCTTCGCTTCTTCATAAGTCACTTCAAATTTCTCATCCTGTACGAGCGGTGTGTACATATCGTACATCTTCATCTCTTCCAAGCCGAGCAGTTCCTTACGCAGCTTCGTATAGCGATGTAAGAGCGGCAGATGTTCATGAATCGTCTTGATCAGATTATCGTAGACCGCCTCAGGAATATCATTGTTGCTCAGCGCCTGCTGCCGCGGCGAATCATAGTGTCTCACTTTACTAGAGAATACCGCGGCTTTCACTTTACCGCTCAATGTCTGCGACAAGGTATTATTGAACTGACCATAGGCACGGTACACTTCATTATATGCATTTTCGCGGAGAACGCGGTCTTCTGACTCCAAATATTTGCTGTACGTCCCTTGTGATAAAGGATGCATCTGACCGTCTTTATCCGCGACATCTTCAAATTTCAGGTCAGCATTGTTGAACATACCGAATACATTACTCGGAGTAGACAGCGCCTCACTCGCCTCAGCTAAAATCTTTTCTTCCTTATCAGACAGGACGTGCGCTTTCTTTTTCATGATACGCTCCAGATCAAACTTGTAGCGCTCAAGCTCCGGCTTCTCCTCTATAAAGCTGGCGATTGTCTTTTCGTCGATCGTCATCAGCTCCGGCAGCATAAAACTCCAGGCGCTGGATAACTTGGCAGCAAGTGAGGCCGCACGCTGTTCCATCCCTGCATAATGGGCATCAGATGTATCCTGATCATGCTTTAAGTGTGCATATGTATAGACCTTGCCTAATTGCTCATCAATCTCACTATCCAGTAGGAGCGCCTGATATAAAGTCTCCGCACTGTCTCCGAGGTGGCCCTTGACTTCTTCCTCGCGCCCGATGTAACTTTCCGTCTCTTTCAATGCGGCTTCAAAAGCGGCATCGTCTTTAAAGATAGTGGTTAAATCCCATGTGTTTTCTAATTTCTGTTCTGCTCTAGTGATTAGTTCAGCCATATACTTTCCTCCAAAAAATAGATTATTTTAATTTTCTCACTTTTCAGTCATTAATGCACGCATAAATTCTTATAAGCGGCTAAATACTGTGCGACGAGGTCAGCTGCCAGCTCATGCTCAGTAAAATGCGTATGCACACCGTAATAATCCAGCTGCTCCGCAAATCGCTCCACTGAATAAGTCTTCTTCTTCAGCATCAGAAGCAGGGCACTCTGCCAGGTGATGGGATGCGTCCTTATATAGAACTGAAGCGGCACCACAATACCGATAGATAACGGCAAAGTCCGGTGATTGATGCCCAGCTGATAGAGGGCGCTCAGTGTCGGTTCCCTTACATCCTTCATCTGTAGACAGCGTCTGATGAAACTGTTCTGCAGCGCTCTTGTTATACGATAAGATTGTCTGACAACGGCTCTTTCACGCGTGAACGACTCAAAACCTGTCACCTTATATCTCTCATATGTCACAGCAAGTGTCGGCGTGACATCACGCAGCTGATAGCAATAGAACTGATCCTCACTCTTATGGTAGCTGAAGAGCTGCATACGCTCAGTCGTGACGAGCGAGCGCTGAAATGCCGTCAGCTTCAGTGCCCCGCCTGTCCGCGATAAAGCCTCATCATCTGTTATCCAGATGACAGCCATATTCAATTGTCTGTACCCCGCGCTCCTGCGTAATATGGCATCGACCGGGATGACAGACAGCTGCAGCTCGACGGCAAGCATCCTATCTACCAGGATATCCGGTATCTGTTCGATCTCACTCAGAAAATATTCCATACTGACCTGATGCTCTCTCGCCATATCATAGAGATGATGCTTCCCCTGCAGGTGTGCGGGTGATTCTGTCTTATAGCTTGATTTATGACAGTCAATCACACGCTGATGCGAGAAATGTGCAATCTTATAGCGACCCTGCTTCAAGGTCACGGGTTTCAGACATACCGGACAGCGATAGCGAACCTTTAGATCAGCCTGATGTGCATGCGTATAGATGCCCGCTTCTGTGACAGCGATCAACATAAAAACACCCCCTACTTAATAATCGTAGAGAGTGGACATTTTTATTTTTAAAGTTTCTGTAGTTTGTGTAAATTATACTGAGAAATAATGTCTCACTTGACGACGCACATTATGACTCATAATGACTTTACCGTATTCCTCAAGCATCGGATGATTCATCTTAGAAGGATTCGCGTACTCAAACAGATGCGCCACATAGTTGTCCATCGCGTCTTCTGTAGCCCGGTTGTCAAAATGAACATAATAATAATATTTGTTGTCATACATATAGAGCAAGTCTTCCATATCCACTTCCATGCTGTCCGCATGACTGAACTGAATGACTTCTTCCAGGCTGCGGAACTCTGCGACTAATTCACGGCTTTCCTTACGTGTATTTGTCTCTGATGCTCTATCCAGTAATTCCGCTACGCCGTGGTTATGTTCCAGCGCTTTATTTAAATATTCATTGACCTGATATTCAAGCTGATCAGCTGTCTCTTCTTCAGGAAGGTGCAGGAAATCATCATGCTTTGACTTCGTCACAACGAATTCGATCCCTTTGTCGAAAGCATGTACCTGAATCCATAGAGGACCTTCGACCGTAAACTCCTCTTCTTCATTGATTTCTTCCATCATGGACCAGAAGAATTCTTCCCCTTTACGACGGTTCATCCACAGGTCATCCTGCCTGAAACCTCGTTCTTCAATATCACGATAAGTCAGATAAAATTTAATCGTTGACTCATTAATGCGTTCTATTCTCATCCCAATACCTCCTTACCGATGAGTAGTATCATTATTGTATTATACTCACCGGTAAAAACCTAACAATTTGATTAAAAAAAGCTACCTCCAAGGAGGCAGCTTAGTCAACCATACGTTGAGCTTCAAGAAGCTGGAATGTACGGACTTTACGTGGTAGGAAACGACGGATCTCATCTTCGTTATAGCCGACTTGCAGACGTTTTTCGTCCAGGATGATCGGACGACGAAGGAGTCCCGGGTTGTCCTGGATAATCTGATAAAGTTCCTGCAGCGGCATCGCATCGATATCGACATTTAATTTCTGGAACGTTTTAGAACGTGTTGAGATAATCTCGTCTGTTCCGTCTTCTGTCATGCGTAAAATTGCTTTTATTTCGTCAATTGATAAATTTTCTGAGAAAATATTGCGCTCCGTATACGGAATATCATGTTCTTGTAACCATGCTTTCGCTTTACGGCAAGATGTGCAACTAGGTGAAGTAAATAATGTTACCATACATCTCACACTCCTAATAGTTTTAATTGAGATTAGTGATGAATCATTTAATTCTCTATTCCCTCGTGTCAAGTCATTAAACCTGATACCAGAAATTCCATCTGCTAACCTTATGACTTTATTATAATGAAAGAAAATGAGAATTAAATGAGAAAAATGAATTAATTTTCATTTTTCAAGAATTTTTCGCAAAGTCGTCATATTTAACGTCAGGCTGAAATAGTGTACAATATAACAAACACTTTGAAAAGGAGCCTCGCTATGGAAACTTTATTTTCAGGCATTCAACCGAGTGGTATTCCGACAATCGGCAACTACATCGGTGCACTCAAACAATTCGTCGATATCCAGGACGATTATGAATGCTATTTCTGCATCGTCGATCAGCATGCTATCACAGTCCCTCAAGATAAGAAGGCACTTCGCAATAATATCCGTTCACTTGCTGCACTCTATCTCGCAAGCGGCATCGATCCTGATAAGGCTACGCTCTTCATTCAGTCGGAAGTACCGGCTCATGCGCAGGCCGGCTGGATGCTGACATCTATCTCGACTATCGGCGAACTGGAGCGTATGACTCAGTATAAGGATAAAGCGAAAGACCGTAAAGAAGGCATTCCTGCCGGTCTGCTCACCTATCCGCCGCTCATGGCTGCCGACATTCTGTTATACAGCACTAAGATCGTTCCTGTCGGTGATGACCAGAAGCAGCATCTTGAGCTGACCAGAGACCTCGCAGAACGTTTTAATGCGCGCTATAATGACATCTTCACGATCCCTGAAGTCCGCATGCCGAAAGTCGGTGGTCGTGTCATGAGTCTGCAGGAACCGACTAAGAAGATGAGCAAGTCTGACAGCAATACAAAGGGCTTTATCTCCCTGCTTGATCCACCGGCCACCGTCGCGAAGAAAATCAAGAGCGCCGTTACGGATTCTGAAGGCGTCGTCAAATTTGATACAGAGAACAAACCGGGAATCTCCAACCTGCTGACCATCTACTCTATATTCAGCGGTGAGACGATTGAAGCGCTTGAATCAAAATATGCCGGCAAAGGCTACGGCGAATTTAAAAGTGATCTCGCTGAAGTCGTCGCAGACTTTATCACACAGTTCCAGGAAAAATATCAGTATTATATGGAGTCGGACGAACTGGATGCCATTTTAGACCGCGGTGCCGAGAAAGCGAGCCTAAAAGCGAATAAGATGCTGAAAAAAATGGAGAATGCGATGGGCCTCGGCCGTAAACGCAAATAAATCACGGTCTTCTGACCGTGATTTTTATATTCAAAAAAGGAGCAATCAGCTGATTGCTCCTTTCATATTATTTCTTGCCTTCGATGTAAGTTTCTTTAAGCGTAGTGTCCCCAGCAAATTTGTGAGTCACATAGTTCTTCACGTAAGGTTGAACTAAACGAGCCGCTCCACGTTGGTACATCGGGATGAGAGCTGCATCTTCTAAGAATAAGTTCTCAGCATCTTGTAATGTAGTCCAGCGTTTTTCTGGGTCAGCAAGTAACGTTGTTTTACCTTCTTTGATCAGTTTGTCGTACTCTTTGTTAGAGTAGTTCATCTGGTTGTGCGGTCCGCCAGTAACAAACATATCAAGGAATGTCATCGCATCTGGATAGTCAGGACCCCAACCAGCGAATGCGATATCGTAGTTACCTTTAGATTCTAAGTCAAGCTTCTGTTTGAATGGCTGTTGCTTGATAGTGATAGAGACGCCTGGTAAGTTCGTTTCAATTTGATCTTTGAAGTACTCTGCATCTTTCTTAGATGTATCAGCATCGTACGTTAATAACTCGAAGTCAAATTTATCTTTACCCAGTTCTTTTTTCGCTGCGTCATATGCTTTCTTAGCTGCAGCTGTATCGTAGTTAAGTGGTGATTTGATGCCGTCATGGAAGTCTTCGCCTGCTTCATTTTTCAGGAAATCTTTTGGCGTTAAGCTGTCTGTCGCTTCAGAACCGTTATTCAATAATGTTTTAACATATTTTTCTTTGTCGATTGATTTTGCTAAAGCTAAACGCAGGTTTTTGTTCGCAAGGTCTTTATTCTTTTCATTCAGACGCATGAAGTAAGTAGATGATTGTAATTCAGTTGAGAAGTTCGGATCATTTTTGTATTTAGAAACTTGCTCAGCTGTTAAACCGACACGGTCAACTTTACCTGTTGTGTAAAGGTTAAGACCTGTCTGCTGGTCTTTAACGATTGTGTAGTTCACTTCATCTAATTTTACTTTGTCTTTATCCCAGTACTCTTTGTTAGGTGTCAGCTGGAACTTTTCTTCTGTTTTCCAGTCATTCAGAACGAATGGTCCATTGTAAATGACATCGTCTTTAGATGTTCCGTATTTATCCCCTTTTTCTTTGACGAACTTTTCATTCTGAGGCATGAACGTACCGAACGCTAACAGTTCTTGGAAGTATGGTACATTTGACTCTAACTGAATTTCAAGTGTATGGTCATCAATCGCTTTAACACCCAGCTCATCAGGTTTCATCTTGCCTGAGTTGACTGCTTCAGCATTTTTCAGGTCATACATCACATAGGCATACTCAGATGCAGTTTTCGGATCTAATGTACGTTTCCAGGCAAATTCGAAGTCTTTAGCTGTAACAGGGTCGCCGTTAGACCATTTTGCGTCTTCACGTAATTTGATCGTCCAAGTCTTACCGTCTTTAGACTTTTCTGGTTCGCCTTCTGCCACACCTGGCACCGCTTTGTCATCTTTGTCTAAAGTGTACAGACCTTCATAGACCTGGTTGAAGACATTGAATGAAACTTGGTCAGTTGCGATAGATGAGTCAAGAGATGGAATATCTGAACCTTCCAGTAAGTTCAGGACTTGTTTCTCTCCGCCGCCTGAGCCGCTTGATGCGTCTTTATTTGCATCTTTATTATCTCCGCCGCCTGATGAACATGCTGCTGTGAAACCTGAAACTGCGATTAATGATGCCAAGAATAATGAACTTTGTTTCTTCATGAGTGTGCCCCCTAATGTTTGATGAAAATCAATCTGTATTGAATTTTCAGAAGATTTGTATTAATTATATTTTAACCATTCTTGTATAGCAATACTTTTTTGAAAGTTTTTAGAATTTTTTAAAATTTATATAAATTCAAAAATTCAATTATTTATCACAGTCTTTCAGCCACTGGTTCATTCTGGGCATGATGATTGTAATTGGCTTTATGAACTTCATATTCCTTCGGTGAACAGTAGACATAATGATCAGGTGCGACTTCACGTAATTCGAGTACGTCATCTGCTGAATAAGCATGGACATCCGGATTGTATGTGCGACGTACGCGTGTCCGTTCACTTTCCGGATCCGGTAATGGAATAGCTGACAGAAGTGATTTTGTATATTCATGCAGCGGATTGTTGTAGATCGCATCTGCCGGCCCGATTTCAACCAGTTTACCGAAATACATGACGCCGATACGGTCTGAGATATATTTCACCATCGATAAATCATGGGCGATAAAGAGGAAAGTGATACCCCGCTCTTTCTGCAGACGCTGCATCAAGTTGACCACCTGTGCCTGAATCGACACGTCAAGCGCTGAAATCGGTTCGTCTGCAATGATAAAGTCAGGTTCAACTGCAAGTGCACGTGCGATACCGATACGTTGACGTTGGCCGCCCGAAAACTCGTGCGGATAACGGTTGGCGTGCTCTTTGTTCAGGCCTACTGTCTCCAGTAATTCATAGACACGATTTGCGCGGTCTTCTTTGCTCTTCGCAAGCTTGTGAATATCGATACCTTCTGCAATGATATCCATGACTTTCAGACGCGGGTTGAGCGATGCGTATGGATCCTGGAAGATCATCTGCATGCGGCGGTTAAAGTGCAATAAGTCTTTCTTACGTTTAATCGACTGAATGTCTGTACCGTCAAAGAAAACTTTTCCGCCTGTCGCATTATATAATTTAATGAGTGAGCGGCCGGTCGTGGATTTACCACAGCCTGATTCTCCAACCAGTCCGAGCGTCTCTCCTTTATAAATATCAAAAGAGATATCATCAATCGCTTTTACTTCGTTGGATTTGCCGACATTAAAGTACTGCTTCAGGTTATGAACTTCAATCAGCTTCTCCTTGCCGTCGCCATAATGCTCTGTATAGCCTGCAGCACGTTTTTCTGCTTCAGTCAGTTCGGTCTTGTTCAGTTCACGCTCTGTATATTGATCCGTTGTTTCTACTAGGTCCTTCTCCTCAACGACTAAAGGCCCATTTTCAATTGTATGTTCTTCAACTGCATCGGGATGAAGGTCTTTATTTAAATCTTCACGCATTAGAAACTTACCCCCTCTACTTGTCTCGGCTTGTCAAATTGACCCGGGAGATTTCGTTGTTTCACTTTTACCATTTCAGGTGGCTCTACTTTCGGTGCCTGTGGATCCATCAACCATGATTTGACAAAGTGAGTCGGTGAAACCTGATACCAAGGCGGCTCCTGTTCGAAGTCAATCTGCAGCGCGTAATCAGAACGGCGGGCAAACGCATCACCGACCGGTGGCTTGATCAGGTCAGGCGGTGTACCCGGAATGGCTTTCAGTTCCATATCCTGTGAAGTATCAAGGCTCGGCATGGAGGACAGGAGACCCCATGTGTAAGGATGTTTAGGGTCGTAGAAAATTTCATCGACCGTGCCTGTCTCAACAATCTGGCCACCATACATAACGGCCACGCGGTCTGCGACATTTGCTACCACACCCAGGTCATGGGTGATGAAGATAATGGACGTATCAATTTTCTTCTGCAAGTCTTTCATCAGTTCCAGAATCTGTGCCTGGATGGTAACGTCGAGCGCTGTTGTCGGTTCATCAGCAATCAGGACTTTCGGGTCGCAGGCCAGGGCGGTTGCGATGACGATACGCTGGCGCTGACCGCCAGAGAACTGGTGAGGATAGTTGTTGAAGCGACCTTCCGGATTCGGGAGACCGACTAAGTGCAGAATATCTAAGGCACGTGCTTTTGCATCTGCTTTAGACAGCTTCTGGTGCTTGATCAGCGGTTCCATGACCTGTTTACCGATTTTCATTGTCGGATTCAGGGAGGTCATCGGATCCTGGAAGATCATTGAGATATCTTTTCCGCGGACTTTCTGCATTTCTTTTTCAGAGAGTTTCGCTAAGTCTTTACCGTCAAAGAGAATCTGACCTTCTTTAATACGGCTCGGCGGCTCTGGAAGTAAACGCATAATCGCTTTCGTTGTGACTGATTTACCGGAACCTGATTCCCCTACGATGGCCAGCGTCTCAGCTTTATCCAGATGAAAATCTACGCCACGGACAGCCTGTACTTCTCCTGCATGAATGTCGAAGGAAACTTTCAGGTTTCTCACTTCTAAAATTCTTTGTGCCATTTATATTTCCTCCTTGTTATTTACGCATTTTCGGGTCGAAGGCATCACGTACACCGTCACCGAATAAGTAGAAGCATAGAATCAGTAAACTTAAAATAGTGGAAGGCACGAACATCTGATATGGATTGATCATCAGCATCTTACGGCCGTCATTGACAAGCGTTCCTAACGATGCTGCCGGTGGTGGCGCACCTAAACCGATGAAGCTCAGGAAGGCTTCGAAGAAAATCGCACTCGGTACAGAGAACATGGCAGTGACGATGATCGGACCCAGTGTGTTCGGTAAGATATGCTTGAAGATCAAGCTCCAGTTTGTCGCACCCAGTGTTTTAGATGCCATGACATATTCCTGTGTCTTCAGTTTCAGGAATTGACCGCGGACGATACGGCTCATCCCAATCCAGCCGGTAACAGACATCGCCAGAATGATAGTCATCAGACTAGGACCGAAGAATACAACGAATAAGATCATGATGATCAAGTTCGGAATAGAAGCGATGATCTCGATAATACGTTGCATGACGTTATCAACAGTGCCCCCGAAGAAACCTGAGATCGCACCGTATGTAATACCGATGACGACATCAAGGAAAGCGGCGATAAGGCCGATCAGAATCGAAGTCTGCGTCCCTTTCCAGACACGCACGAACAGGTCACGTCCTGATGAATCTGTCCCAAACCAGTGGTACTCCTTGATATTATTTTCTTTGTAAGCATCATAATTATTTTTATCGACACCATCGAACGGTAGGAACGGTACTTTTTCCAGCACCTGAATCTTAGGCGGCAGACTTGTCTTATCCAGATCAATCTTATCGGTGTTAGATGTGATGTGAGGACCGATCAGAGACATAATCACCAGTAAAATAAGGCCGACCAAGCCTAGAATGGCAGCTTTGTTACTTTTCAGCTGCAGCCAGGCATCCTGCCAGAACGTTCTGCTTTTACGTTCGATTTTCTCTTCATCTATCTCTTCGCGGTTAGCGAGCACAAAGGGCTGGGCTCTGTTCGTTGATAGTTCCTGATCAACGTCGGCATGTGTATAGACTTCTTTTTCAGTGACCATTAATTTTTACCTCCTTGTACTCGGATACGCGGATCAATAATACCGTATAGTACATCTACAATGAATAATACGAGAATGAATAAGAAACTGATCATAATCGTCAGGGCCATGATAACAGGATAGTCGTTCTGCTGGATCGAACGGACGAACTGTTCTCCGAGACCTGGAATTGCAAAGATTGTTTCGATGGTCAGTGCACCCGTCAGGATACCGACTGCCATCGGTCCAATTAAAGTGATGATTGGAATCAGGGCGTTACGGAGCGCATGACCAAAGAGTACTTTATTTGTCGAGTTCCCTTTCGCTTTCGCCAGTGTAATATAGTCTGAACTAAGAACCTCAATCATCTCTGAGCGGATATAACGGGCAATAGTTGCAATAACCCCGGCAGATAAAGCAAGTGCCGGTAAGATGGCATAGGTGATATCCTCCCAGCCCGCTGTCGGCAGCAGGCGCCATTCAACTGTGAAATAAAATTGCAGTAAGGCAGCAAGGACGAATGAAGGGACAGAGATGGCGATAACCGAGAAGATGGTCGCTAAATAATCCACCCAGGTGTTCTGCTTGACCGCAGCCACAATCCCGAGAAAAATACCTACGATTGTACCAAAGATGAGTGCATAAGACCCGATCTCAGCCGATGGGCCTAAACGCGGAAGGATGAGTTCAGTGACCGGTCTGTTATCATACTGGAATGAGTTACCGAAATCTCCTTGAGCCACGTTTTTCATATAGTTTACATACTGAACACCAACAGGGTCATTTAAGCCGTATTTCTCATTGACTATCTGCTTTTGTTCAGCCGATAATTTTTCATCATTATAGGGAGATCCAGGCATTAACTTCATCAAGAAGAATGTTGCAGTTGTAACAATAAATAACGTGATGAGCATGAATCCCAGTCTTTTAAGTGCAAATTTTAACATTATAGTTCCTCCTTCTTCATTTTAAGTTAAGCTTAAAAACTATCATAACTAAGTTTTCACAAAATTCATACTACTTTTTGAAGTTTAATCAGAAAAACATGATTATTCTGATAACTCGCCCTAAAAAAATAAAACTGTTATATTACAAAAAAATAATCCAGTCACTTACACCTCTTATTCCCTATGATCTTAAAGACTTAAAATCATTATAATGATACATTCTTATTTTTGGCAATACATTTTTTAGAAGAAGAGAGAACTAAAATGTATAAAATTATCCTATTTCAACACGTTAAAGTGTTATTATATCAATATATATTTATATAATTGTATATATATACTTTTAGAAACTGATTTCCTGTTCTATATCACCGATAATCCGACTGTCATACTCAACTTTGATAAACTGTTATACATCAAATCATTTTTACTGTACAATAATATTGGAGTATTAAGTGGAGGTTACATCATGAAAATTAAAATATATACACTCTTAGCAGCAGTCCTGCTCGCTATCAGTTTCCTTTTGACGCTGCTGAGAGGTTTTACGACTATCCATCTGCTCGATAGCCTGTTTATCTTGTCCATGCTATTGCTGTGTCTCGGTCTTCTTCTCTATATGTTTTCTGACGGAGCGTTCAGCATCATGGGTCATTCTTTCAGACGTTTCCACTACGTCACTGCGCCCAGACGCTTGAAAGAGACGATGGCTGATGATGAGCTGTATAATCAGAAGGAAGTCAAGATCCGCAATGAAAAATATCCATTCACTGTTCCCATGATTGTGACCGCCCTTGCCGGTCTCATCATCTCACTCGGACTGTCCTATCTGATCAAATAAAAGAGAAGACTCAGGTTTTACCCTGAGTCTTCTCTTTTATCAGTTAATCATGATATTTTTTGAGGACGAGCACTGCATTATGCCCGCCGAATCCTAAGCTGTTAGATAATGCGTATTCAATATCCATCTCAATCGCTTCGTTCGGTATGTAGTCAAGATCACATTCCGGATCCGGTGCAGATTGATGAATCGTCGGTGGCACAGTGCCTTTCTCAATCGCCAGTGCGGTCAATATGGCTTCAATAGCCCCAGTTGCGCCGAGCAGATGACCTGTCATTGACTTCGTTGATGAGATCTTCAGATGCTTAGCCGCTGCCCCGAAAACAGATTTAATCGCTTTTGTTTCATAGAGGTCGCCGATCGGTGTGCTTGTACCATGCGCATTCAGGTACTGAATCTGATCCGGTGTAATACCCGCATCTTCAATGGCCATCTTCATCGCACGTGCACCGCCCTCTCCTTCTGGTGCGGGTGCTGTAATATGGTAGGCATCGCCATTATTGCCGTAGCCGACAATTTCAGCGTAGATATGCGCGCCGCGTTTTCTGGCATGTTCCAGTTCTTCAAGAACGAGTACCCCTGCACCTTCGCCCATAATAAATCCATCTCGTCCCTCCTGGAAAGGTCGGCATGCTTCGTCCGGATTGTTATGAGTAGATAATGCTTTATTGGCGATGAAGCCAGCGAGACCCATCTTCGTGATAGGGGCCTCTGCACCTCCTGCTATCATCGCATCAGCATCGCCATACTGAATGATACGATAAGCATCACCGATACTATTCGTCCCGGTCGCACATGCTGTAACCGTACAGCCGTTCGGACCTTTAGCACCGAGATCAATCGAAATCTGTCCTGAAGCCATATCCGGAATCAGCATCGGTACGAAGAAGGGACTGATGCGGTTAGGTCCACGCTTCAGCATCTGATCATACGCGTTCTCAAAGGATTCCATTCCGCCGATCCCAGAGCCGACCCACACGCCGACACGGGCACTGTTATCATCTGTGATTTCAAGGCCGCTGTCTTTCAGTGCTTCACGTGCAGCCACTACACCGTACTGCGTGAAGCGGTCCATCTTACGCGCCTCTTTTTTCTCCAGATGGTCTTCAATGTTGAAATCTTTCAGTTCTCCGGCAATCTTCACGCTGAAGTCAGAGACATCAAGTCTTGTAATAAAATCGATGCCATTGACGCCTTTAATCGCATTGTTATAAGTGGTAGGTGCATCGTTCCCCAGCGGACTTAACGCCCCTATACCTGTAATCACTACTCTTCTCTTCATATTATCCTCCTATTTACCGTAGACGATTGTAATGGCACCGTATGTCAGTCCGCCACCGAATCCTACGAGTACAATTTTACTGCCTTCCTTTACCGTACCTTTTTCGAGTTCATGAAGCAAGGACAGAGGGATAGATGCAGCAGATGTATTGCCATAACGATCGACTGTCACACTCATTTTCTCTTTGGCGATGCCGAGTCTTTGGCGAGACGACTCCATGATCCGAATATTCGCTTGATGCGGGATGAACATATCGATATCATCCGGTTCAAGCCCCGCTTCACTCACCGTCTTCTGCGCCATATCACCCATTATTCTCACCGCAAACTTGAAGACCTCCCGGCCGTTCATGGCGAGCATATGGTCTTCTTTTCTGTCATAGAGATACTCTCCGCCAGTACCATCACTGCCGAGCTGAAAGTCCTTTATGCCGTGTCCTTCGCCGACTTGGCCCATCACGACCGCAGCGGCGCCGTCACCGAAGAGAATAGCGGTATTCCGGTCCGTCATATCTGCTATCTTCGATAATTTTTCCGCCCCGACAACCAAGACGTATTTACAGACCCCTGTCTGTATGAACTGCTGCGCTGTCACCATCGAATAGATGAATCCCGTGCATGCCGCGAGCTGATCCATTGCCGGTACTTGGCGCAGACCGAGACGCTCCTGCAGCTGACAGGCGACAGAAGGAAACCTGTGGTCGCCTGTTGACGTGGCAACGAGCACCATATCTATCTCATTCTTATCAATGCCTGCATCTTCAATCGCACGTTCAGCAGCTCTGACAGCCATGTCACTCGTGTCCTCATCTGGTGCAGCAAATCGTCTTTCCTTGATACCTGTCATTTTTGTGATCCATTCGTCAGATGTATCGAGAAATTTTTCGAAATCATGATTGGTCATCCGTTTTTCTGGCACGTAACCACCAATACCGACTATCCCTATATTCACTTCTATCCACCTACTTATAATCTGTTATTATAACCAGGTACTAATTTATCATAGAACAGCCTGAATATCAATTTTGATGGTAAGCATCATGCTCTGCTGGTGGCTCCTGGCCGCCAGGCAGCAGATTCGTTTCTTTGTAATGAGCCAGCTCTTTTTTCAGCTGTTGACTGAACTGAGCATCCATCCGTTTAGAGAGTTTACCCATGCCGACTAAGTCCTCTCTTATTCCCCAGTCCAGCTGTCCGCCTTGCAGCTTACCCTCTTCATACAGTTCTGCCACCTTCATGTAAGCTGCGGGAATCTTGACTTGGACACTCATCAATACTTGAGGGCCGTAATTGCTCTGGTCACTGATGAAACCGATGACATTGATATTGTTATCCCGGGCATACGACATAATGTCTGCATTGATGCCATCACCAGCCGGAAAGAGGACATCCACATTTTTCTTTTTGATGAAATCCTCCGCGATATCAGTGCCGCGGCTGTCATAACTGAAGGTTTTGACATAGTATTCGTGCAGTTTGATCGCTTTATTTTCATATCTTGCGCCGTCCTTGAAACCTTCTATCTCAGGCTGTGTCTTGAAGGAACCGATGACGCCTATATGACCCGTCTTAGACTGATGCGCAGCCGCCATACCGCCCAGATATCCCATGGCATAGGCATCTAAATTAACAATGGTCACATTGTCCGCTTTAGATTCGCCGTTAAACACCACAAAATGAATATGAGGATATTTTGCTGCCACCTCATTGAAGGCATCGGAAAACTCCATGCCTTGGCCGTACAGCACCTGCACGTTCCGGTCTGCCATGCGCTTGACAGCAGTCTTGATTTCCTCACTTGTATTGATATTCTGCTCATAAAAGAATGCGGTATCATAAGACTGGGCGATCTCCAGCATGCCTTTATAGCCTTCAGTCCCCCATGTCTGGTCGTACATGGAGTCCGGGAAAAGAAAGCCGATTGTTGTCAGCCGGTGCTGAGGACGGCTGAACATGAAAATGGCAACTAAAAGTACAGCAACAAGGGTGACCAACAGACTGATTTTTTTCATATTTCGCCTCTCATGTAAGGGTATACTTTTTCCATCAACTCTTCTATAATCAATAGTATATCAATTATTGGGGGATTTAACATGCATTATATTATGACGTTTGTATGGGCTTTCATCCTCGTCCATATGATCAATTTCGTACTGATGAGCTTAGGCGGTGGCCATGAACTTCATCTGATGACTGCCAATGTCATGGCTGTTGTCTTCGCTGTCCTGGCACTGATTGTTGCAGCCTTGATTCCGGATGAACCCGTTCCGACAGACCATCACTAAAAAAGCACAGTAGCTTTAAGCTACCGTGCTTTTATTTTTTAATCTCTAGGTCAAGCTGGCCATCCTTCATCGTGATATCGATATGTGCCCCTTCTGCAAGATTATTCTGCAGCAGAAGTCGTGCGACAGGTGTCTCGATATGCCGCTGAACAAACCGTTTAAGCGGCCGAGCACCGAATTCCGGTGCATATGCTTCTTCAGCGATCCATTCTTTAACCGGCTGAGCGACTGTGACGGACATATGCTGCTCCAGCAGTCGACGGTTCAACTGGTCAACCAGTTTGTCGACGATAAATGTCATATCATTCGCGCTGAGTGGTTTGAAGAGCACGATATCATCCATCCGGTTAAGTATCTCCGGCTTGAAGTACTGATGCAGTGCTTCATCCACCTGACTGCGGGCTTCAGCCGTGATCTCACCTTCCTCAATGCCATTCAGTAGATATTGAGAGCCGATATTACTTGTCATAATAATAATGGTATTTTTAAAGTCAACGACGCGGCCTTTAGAATCAGTCAGGCGTCCTTCATCCAGGAGCTGCAGCAGGACATTGAAGACATCACTATGTGCTTTTTCGACTTCATCCAGCAGGATGACTGAGTAAGGCTGACGTCGAACCGCTTCGGTCAGCTGGCCGCCTTCCTCATAGCCGACATATCCAGGAGGCGCTCCGATTAACCGAGCAACAGCATGTTTCTCCATATATTCACTCATATCTATGCGGACCATATGCTTCTCTGAATCAAACATCGTACTTGCCAGTGCTTTTGCAAGCTCTGTCTTACCGACACCGGTCGGTCCAAGGAAGAGGAAGCTGCCGATCGGCCGGTTCGGATCCTTGATGCCGGCACGCGCACGCACGACAGCATCTGCTACTAAATCTACTGCTTCGTCCTGACCGACCACACGCTCGTGGAGGATGTCTGATAATTTCAGCAGTTTTTCTTTCTCTGTTTCCACTAGTTTAGAGACAGGGATGCCCGTCCATTGAGACACAATATAGCCGATTTCCTCATCTGTTACGACTTCGCGGATGAGACGGTCCTTACCCTTTGTCTCTTCCTGAAAATCTTCCTCCAGCTGGGCCAGCTCTTTTTCGATCTCCGGAATCTTACCGTACTGGAGCTCAGAAGCTTTTGCCAAATCATAATTATTCTGCGCCTCTTCCAGCTGCGTGCGGTATTGATCCAGTTCGGAGCGTTTCTCCTGGACGACCTGGATCTGAGATTTCTCTTTTTCAACTTTGGCAGCCAGAATCTGCTGTCTTTCTTTTTCATCAGCCAGTTCTTTCTGCAGCTCTTCTAACCGCAGACGACTGGCACTGTCTTCCTCATTTTTCAACGCCTTTTCTTCAATCTCCAGCTGGAGCACACGGCGGTTGACTGCATCCAGTTCAGTTGGGTTTGAGCCCATCTCCGTCCGGATGGTCGCACAGGCCTGGTCGACCAGATCAATCGCTTTATCCGGCAGAAAGCGGTCGGTGATATAACGGTCTGACAGCTCAGCTGCTGCGACGAGCGCTCTATCCTGAATCCGTACACCGTGATACACTTCGTAACGTTCTTTCAGGCCGCGGAGAATAGATACTGTATCTTCAACATCGGGTTCTGCGACCATTACTTTCTGGAAGCGACGTTCTAACGCCGAATCTTTCTCAATATACTGACGATACTCGTTCAACGTCGTCGCGCCGATGCAGTGAAGTTCTCCGCGGGCAAGCATCGGTTTCAGCATATTGCCGGCATCCATCGCACCTTCCGTTTTACCGGCGCCTACCATCATATGAATCTCATCAATAAAGAGAATGATCTGGCCGTCGCTGTCTTTCACTTCCTTCAGCACAGCCTTCAACCGCTCCTCGAATTCGCCGCGGAATTTAGCACCTGCGACAAGCGCACTGAGATCCAGTTCAAATATCGTCTTGTTCAGGAGTGATTCCGGCACATCTTTGCGGACGATACGCTGTGCCAGGCCTTCGACGATAGCTGTTTTACCGACACCCGGTTCCCCGATCAAGATAGGATTATTCTTTGTCTTGCGGCTTAAAATACGGATAGCATTACGGACTTCTTCGTCCCGGCCGATAACAGGATCCATTTTGCCGTTGCGGACTTCCTCCACTAAATCTCTGCCGTATTTCTTCAGCACCTCATATTGAACTTCCGGATTTTGTGATGTCACGTGATGACCCCCTCTAATCTGCTTGATGATTTCTGTGATGACGGCTGATTTGCTGCCGACAAAATCGCGCGTCAGTGCATGTGACTGAACAGCAGCTAAAATGAGATGCTCCACTGATAAGTAGTCATCTTCCATCTCTTGCTGCAGCTGTTCTGCCTTTTGCATAAGTTGATTCAGATCATTGCTTAAATACTGCCCGTACTGCATATTGTCGCCACTGACAGCCGGCAGACTGTTCAATCTTTCTTCTAACCGGGCAGTATAGGCTTTAATATCAAGGTTCGCTCTTTCGAAAACAGTCGACAGCATACTGTCGCTGTCCTGGGCAAAATGCAGCAGCACGCTTTCCGGTTCAATCGTCTGCATGTGCCGTTCAACCGCGTCACTTTGTGCTGCTTCAATAGCAGTCTGTACATTGTATGTCATTTTTTCTGCATTCATCCCTGTCACCTCATTTGACTATGTTTGACCTTTACCCCTATTATATAGCCATTTTCCGTCTCAGCCAAACATCATGCTCCATCTGCTCAGAAAAATTTAAATCGTGCCATATTATGAAAAATGTCTATGCTATAATAGAAAAAAAGTGGACAAGGATGAACAGGATGGTACAGATTAATTTTCATGAAGCCACGAACGTCGTCAACTATATCATGGATAATGGTAAAGAAGAGTCTTATAAGGCAGGACAATATATTTATCAGGCAGAGGATCCCGCTGATTATATCTACGTCATTAAAAGCGGGGTTGTGCTCATCAACCGCATGGTGGAGGATGGTAAGGAGTTATCGATGAAGATGCTCTCAAGCCGTTCTATTTTTGGTGCTGTGACCCTGTTCTGTGGTCCAAAGAAGCATTCACTGTTCGCGAAGGTGAAATCAGCCGCTGTCGTCCGCAAAATAGAGCTGAAGACCTTTGAGACTGCATTGCTGGCTGATGAAGTCATGAAATACGAATGGATGCTGTGGCAGCAGAATGAAAACAGCAAAAATGAATACAAGATGCGCGATTTATTTACTCTCGGCAAAAAAGGGGCGCTCTATTCGACGTTAATCAGACTCAGCAATACCTACGGCGTCAAGCAGGAGGAAGGTATTCTGCTGAACGTAGAATTGACCAATAACGACCTGGCCAATCTCTGCGGAACGACCCGGGAAGGTGTCAACCGGATCATCAGTCAGCTCAGGGCTGATGATATCATCAGTGTGAAAGGTAAATATATCGTGCTTAACAACATCCAGTATCTGAAAGATGAGATCAGCTGTGAAAGCTGCCCGGTCAATATCTGCAGAATTGAATAAGACAAAAAAAGCCCGCAGCACGAAGCTGCGGGCTTTCTGATTAGCTGACGCCGAGTGCAATCTTAGCGTAACGGCTCATCATTTCTTTGTTCCAAGGTGGATTCCAGACGATATTCACTTCTACACCTTTAATTTCCGGTAATTCACCGAGTGCTGTCTTCACCTGATCAATAATCTGGGGTCCCATCGGACAGCCCATAGATGTTAAAGTCATATCAACGGTCACAATGCCGTCATCATCCATATCGACGTGATAGACGAGCCCTAAATTGATGACATCAATACCAAGCTCTGGATCGATGACATTTTCAAGTGCACCGAGAATACTGTCTTTCATTGCTTCTTCCATGCTGTTCACTCCTTTTTCTCTAACTATATCAAATTCCTTACCTATCGCCAATTAAATGATATGATAGAAGGCAGAAAGGATTGACCTGATGAACGATAAACACTTAATCTGCCTCGATCTCGACGGCACTTTACTGACTGATGAAAAAACCATTTCACCTTACACTAAACATGTACTTGAACGCTTGAGAGAAGAAGGCCACGAAGTCATGATTTCAACCGGCCGTCCCTACCGTGCAAGCGAAATCTATTACAATGAGCTCGCTCTCGATTCCCCTATCGTCAACTTTAACGGCGCTTTTATCCATCACCCTAAGGACGACGATTTTAAAGGGGTCCATACGCCGCTCGATCTATCTATCGCAAGAGCTATTTTTGAGCAGCTGGAAGACTTGAACATCCAGAATATCATCGCTGAAGTGAAGGACCATGTTTATTTTCACTATCATGATGAGTATCTGTTCCAGGGCTTCACGATGGGTAACCCTGTCGTCAAGAATGGTAATCTGAATCTCATACTGCAGGAAGGGCCGACCAGTATTCTGATACAGGCCGAGGATGAGCATGTGCCGGCTATCCGCGAACACTTAAGTCACGTCTATGCCGAACAGGTCGAACATCGACGCTGGGGTGCCCCTTATCCTGTCATTGAGATCGTCAAAAAAGGAATCAATAAAGCAGTCGGCATCCAGTATGTCTCTGAAAAATTAGGCATCAATCAGAAGAATATCATTGCATTCGGTGATGAGGACAATGATTTTGAGATGATTGAGTATGCCGGCACAGGTGTTGCCATGGCTAATGCCATTCAGGAACTGAAGATGCGCGCTGATAAGGTGACGCTCTCTAACAATGAAGATGGCATCGGCGTATTTCTGGCTGATTATTTCAATCTTGAAGGGAGAGCTTAATTATGAAGATTATTGTTGTAGGCGGTGTGGCTGGCGGTGCAACTGTCGCCTCACAAATCAGACGTGAACTGCCTGATGCAGAGATTGTCATCTACGAGAAAGGCCGCGATATGAGTTTTGCCAACTGCGGACTGCCCTATTATCTCGGCGCTGAGATAACAGACCGTTCTGAACTAACTCAGGCATCAGCTGCGACATTCAAGGAACAAAAAGAAATCACGGTCAAGCTGTATCACGAAGTCACAGCAGTTGAGCCAGCGCATAAAACCGTGACGATTCTTAATCACCTGACCCAGGAGACAACAGAAGATACATATGATCAATTGATCTTAAGCCCGGGCTGTCAGGCCGTTCGTTTGCCGCAGCTGGCAGATTCAGACATCGCCTTTCCTGTCAGAACACTCGAAGATACGGATATCATCGAACAGCATATAGAACAGTATGATGTGAAGAAGGCGTTGATTATCGGGGCCGGCTATATCAGCCTTGAAATGGTTGAAAACCTGAAGCACCGTGGACTTGACGTGACACTTCTCCATCGCAATGAACGTCTGCTGAAGACCATGGATGGACAGTTCTTGCCGCATCTGATGAACTGCCTCAAGGAAGCAGCCGTCAATATCCAGCTGAATGATGAAGTAGACCGTATAAAGGGTAAAACTGTCACGTTTAAATCCGGGCTATCAGCTGACTATGATCTCATTATTGAGGCAGTCGGAATCACGCCGAACACGGAATTCTTGGCCAAGAGCGGCATTGAATTGAACGACAAAGGGTATATCGTGACCGATCAATATTTCCAGACCTCCGTCCAGGATGTCTATGCACTCGGCGATGCCATTGAAACATTCTATATGCACACCGGTCAGAAGACAACCGTCGCCCTTGCATGGGGTGCGCACCGTGCCGCAAATCTGATCGCCGGCAATCTTGCTGGTCATAAACAAGCGTTCAACGGCCTGCTCGGGACTAATATCATCCGCTTCTTTGACCATGCCATTGCAAGCGTCGGTATCAGCGAAAAAGAAGCACAAGAATGCGGGGCAGCACATCTCTCGTTCGATCAGTATCCGCAGGCAAGATATATGCCTCGTTCTCATCCGATGCATATCTCAGTCTATTATGACCCAGATACCCGTCAGATCCTACGTGCCTGCTTCTTCGGTAAGATGGGAGTAGATAAACGCGTGGATGTCATAGCGACTGCTATAATCGCTAAGATGACGATTGATGACTTAAAAGATATTGAGATTGCCTATGCGCCTCCTTTCTCATCCCCGAAGGACATCATCAATATGATAGGCTATCGTGCGAAATAATAGGAAAGACCGCATGCCGGGGGGGCATGCGGTCTTCTATTTGCTGCGAGTTGTGCTGCGAGTTATGAGCGATATTTGTCGTTTATCGCTCATAACTCACATAAACTCAAGGCTTCAGCCTCATTATGAGCGATATTTGCTGTTTATCACTCATAACTCACATAAACTCAAGGCTTCAGCCTCATTATGAGCGATATTTATCGTTTATCGCTCATAACTCACAGGAACTCAAGGCTTCAGTCTCATTATGAGCGATATTTGCTGTTTATCGCTCATAACTCACATTTCCCAGCTATTTATTGCGCTTTGATTTTCTGGCGGCGAGTATAATGAACAGGGTAAATGCGATAATCACCCCGACTGATGCGATAATATAGCCGATATTAAGTCCTCTATCCTTGATGATGGCATAGAGCTCTGCTTCTTCACGATTGGTGATTAAATCAAACTGACCATCTTTTTCATGAATAGCATCGCCGATCAGCAGTCCACTTAACATTTTTCCTTCAGGGACGACGTCAGTACCCAGCTCAACTTTCGTGGCTTTATCTGTATTGTTGAGATTATAAATAAAATCCACCTTATCAGTATCATAATGAATGACCTGATTGCCGTTTTTATTCATCAGCACCTGCATCTTGCCATCAAACATTTCACGATATTTATCGAAGACGCGTGAGGTCTCCTGCAGGTAATCTGTCACTTCTTTTTCCGTCCGGAAATCCAGCAGCTGATGCATATCAGGCATCTGTCCGCCGTTCATGGCAATCTCCGTCCCGTATGTCATGCTCATCGGCTGATTCTGACTGAGCAGATAGCTGAGCAGTAACTTAATACGGGTGCCCGGGAACATATTTTCATCAGCAGCATATTTCGTGAAACGCGGCATAAAGAAATTATCTGCCGCGAGTAATTCATTTTTACCGAATGAATCTGGCAGTGGCTGGTCCGTTGTCTTAAAGCCGTTCGCCAGCTTTAAGGTTGACTCCTCTTTTTGGATATAATCAAAATTCTTGGCGGCCATGCCTTTGTTCAGAATAGCGATATTCAGCGGCAGGTCAGGCATGATTTTCTGGGCATCAATTCCGTCCTGCAGCGTATACATGGAAAGACCATCTACCTGATAAGTCTTGACGAAGGCAGCCATTTTTTTCTTGTACTTCTCTTGGTTGGCCGCATTCTGCAGGTCGATAATCTGGGTATTGCCATAATAGGCTTTCTGGATCTCATTCATCGCAGGAGACTTCAAAGGCGTAAATTCCTTTGTGGCGACGACCGGCATATCCACGATAATCTTCATCTTGTTATCGTGAATCTTCTTGACCAGTTCCTTGAAATCCTTGTCACCACCATAAACAGCATCAATAGTATCATAGTTTGAGACTTTATAGCCTAGATAGTCATTCTGCTCATGCTTGAATATCGGCGAGATATGGATGACGTTGAAGCCCATATCCTTAATATAATCGAGCTTGCTTTCAATCCCCTGAAAATCTCCACCGTAAGGCAGATGATCGTCATCGTCATTATGGATATGCGCATTATTTTTTTCTGTGCCGTTCAAGAAACGGTCTACGACTAGACTATAGACCCTCGGCTGCTGTTTCTCTTGTGCTTGTGCTACCGGCGTGACCAGCAGGCCTGCCATCAGCAGTAATATCATTTTCTTCATTTCTATCCCTCTATTCGCTTAATACTTAAATTATACTTGAAGTGACAGAAATTGTGACTTAATTCATAAAAAGTTCATAAGAAAAAGCTGATTCCGAGGAATCAGCTTAGCGGAACATGGCAGTAATAGGTCCCATTGGCAACCAGATACCCATGCCGATTGTCAGTAACGCGAATAAGACAACTAAGTAGAAGAAAGTACGAGAAGGTTTCTTCTTTTTCTTTTTAGCGAGTGTCATTTCCATTAGGCCGATGGTGATCAGACCCAGCAGGAATTTAATACCGTACTGAGCTGCCATACCGCCGCCCATTGTCTGGAAGAACACGACACCACCACTGATCAGTGTCAGCAATAAAAAGACTCGCAGTACCATATGCAGCGGTTTGAAGTATTGACTTGGTCCTTGGCGATCAGAGAAATTCTGATAAGCAGCAAAGAAAAGAATGATAGCTAGAATCCAGCTTAAAATATGAAGGTGTAACATCTGTATCCTCCTTTCATGTATTTGTTATCAGTTTAACATAATTAATGGCAAAAAAGAAAAGAGCTGACGCTCTTTTCTGTTCTCTTCCTTATTCAGCAATCGTATTGACCAATGTACCGATGCCATCGATGGAGACTTTGACTTCATCCCCTGCCTTCAGGAAGACCGGTGGATTCATGCCAGCACCCACTCCAGCTGGTGTACCTGTCGCAATCACATCACCTGGATGGAGTGCCACATATTTGGACACTTCAGCAATCAGATCATCGATTTTCAGGATCATATCTGATGTTGAGCCGTCCTGACGGATCTCGTTGTTGACTTTCGTCACGATGTTAACATTCTCAGGATTCGGCAGCTCATCTTTCGTCGCGATGTAAGGGCCCATCGGACAACCGCCGATCAGGCTTTTACTCAGGAAAGCCTGCAGATGCTCTTTCTGGAGGTCACGTGCTGTGATGTCATTGATGATGGTGTAACCATAGACATAATCAAGCGCAAGACCTTTTGGAATCTGGTGACCATATTTACCGATGACGATACCGAGCTCTCCTTCATAGTCCAGCTGGCTTGTCACATCTGAGTGCAGCGGAATTGCGTTGCCATCGCCTATTAAGCTTGATGGTGCTTTAGTGAAAACGTAGAGACGATCGACTGCATTGTTCAGTTCTTCTGCATGCTCTTTATAGTTACGACCGACCGCAATCACATTGTTCGTCGGTGTCACCGGTGGCAGGAATTTGATGTCAGCAAATGGCGCTTTATAACTCTCTTTATCCCCTTGCTGTTCTGCTTTAGAGACTACTTGGCGTACAGCCTCCTGAAAATCAATCTCTGCATTTTTCTGCAGCCCTTCAAGTAATGTTTTCGGATAGTCAGCATTCCCGAACGCTTCAAAGACTTTAGGTAAGATCCATGCTGCTTCCTCGCGTTTTACTTTAACGCCATATGTTTCTTTGCCTTGGTACTCAAATGAAAGAAATTTCATTAAGGTCACTCCTTCTATGTTTGTTCTTTATTATACAGAATATTTGGATTATTAGCATGCATTTTCCGCTGCAATACAAAATAGATGACAGCAGTGATGATAAAAATAACAGTTCCCCGTATCAGCACGATATCGACAGCGAGATTTTTATAGTCTCCGATGCCGAGTGCTGTAAAGACGAAGAGCGTAATAAGCGAGCTGCTGATAAGAGCGGGCACCAGTGCCAGTCCAGCCGCTCCGCGCAGCAGCAGATAAAGTGCAATCCCTTGCAGCAGGCCGCCTATCAGCGTCAATATAGTGAAGGCAAGCACAGATTCTGTACTGATGATCAAGGTCTTCAGCATGGTGCCGGCAGAAAACAAGATTACTGCAGGCATGACTCGATACTTCACGCCACTGAAATCAATCAAGAGTAACG
Source organism: Macrococcus bovicus (assembly GCF_030376725.1). Lineage (NCBI taxonomy): Bacteria > Bacillati > Bacillota > Bacilli > Caryophanales > Staphylococcaceae > Macrococcus > Macrococcus bovicus. The sequence continues at coordinate 612,008 of NZ_CP128470.1, read as the reverse complement.
GGGTGATGACGAATAAAGCCAGGACAACGATGAATATATAATCCGTCTGTAAACTATGTGTCACGTAACCCAGATAATCATGAGAGCGGTAGAGTGTGACGAGTTCCTGGAAGTTTGCTGCATCCATAAATGTCTCACTTGAGAAATATAAAATCAGCAAAGGGATCGCCACAGCAAATAAACCGAGTGCGAGAAGTACATAACCCATGCTTTTTCTTAGAAACTTTGCACAGAAGAGGCCGAGGCCAAGTGCCAGCACGTAGCCTGTTGAACTGAACAGCCACTTATCCAGCAGACCGCAGCCGATTATGATCATAATGGCGCGCAGCGACAGTGACAGCTCCCTCAGGGCGAGGGGGATCACAGCCTGTCCGACGCCGAATGCCAGAATAACAGTGAGCAGGAATGTCGAACGTTCAGGCTCGGCAAAATATTCAGCAGGCACCGTCATCATAAATGGATGAGCCATTTTCAGGCTCGTCTCCATTAGTAAAGCAAATAAACCGATTAATACTAGCATATGTTTCATGATTCAACCTCTAGTTCTTTGTAGTCGAAGAAATAAAGATAGCCTTTGACTGGCTGTTTCAGCATTTCCTCCAGCGCTTTCTGATAGTAGTGCATCTGGACGGTATAACGTTGACGCGCAGCCAGTGCGGCATCATGCACGGACCCACCCAGTCTCGGAATCAGACGGTCTGTCTTGAAGTCCACAAAATAATACTGATCATCAAGTCTGTAGACACAGTCAATCATCCCTTGGACAAGGGGCTCGACCGGTGCGTCTTCAATCACTCGTCCAGTCAGATAAGACTTGCCGATGACAAAAGGTAATTCAGTATAGCGTTCTCCTCCCGACATCTGCTGATAAAGTTCTGAAGATGAAAAACGGATCAGCGCTTCCTGGTCAACCAGTTTGCTGTCCTCCTCTGAGATGATGCGTTTGTCCACGAGTGTGAGCAGCAGCTTCTTAATATCTGCGTGACTTTTGACCGTGCCGTCATAAGGGAAATGCTGCATGACCGTGTGCATCAGAGTACCGCGTTCCGCTGCTGTCTTTTTCACTTCAGACATGAATTTCGGCCGCTCATAGCTCGCCCGTTCCAGCTGATACTGATTGACAATCGTCCAGGTTGTCGCATCATCATCGACTTCAGTCTGACGTTTAATATCCGATACAGATTCTTTAGTCGGCAGCTTATTGAGTTCAAGATAAGGATACTGATAGTCCGCTCGTTCAACCAGCCAGTCAGGTGAACGGGACGTGATGACCGTATCAACCACCGCTTCCTCATGGGCTATATCATCCAGTTCCCGGATGACCTGAATATCCAGTGCATCCGCTGCCACTATCAGTTCAAGCGGTTTCGTCGCATTCAGTCTGACATACTCATCTTCAGCATCCTGCTGCTGCCAGGTTTCAAGTTCTTTTTCTGTCGCTGAACCGACTAGAATCAACTGTTCTTTTGCACGTGTGAACGCCACATACATGAGTCGCATCGATTCAGAAATACTTTCGCGCCTGCCTTCCTTCTTAAAGTACTGACTGAAGAGTGTCGGATAACTATAATGCTCTCGCTGATCATAATAAGTCATGGCAACCCCGAGCTTCTGATTAGGAATCACTGCACCGGACAAGTCCAGCATATTGAACTTTTTACCTAGCTCTGAATAGATGACATAAGGGAACTCAAGCCCTTTACTCGAATGAATCGTCATCAGTCTGACGACATCAGCTTCCTCAGATAATATATTCACTTCGCCGAAATCCTTATTCTTGTCTATCATATTGTCTACATATCTGATGAACTGGAAGAGACCCCGGTAGCTTGAGCGTTCAAAATCTTCAGACTTGGCGAGCAGTCCTAATAGGTTAGCCCGTCTCTGTTCACCGCCTACCAGCATTGAGAATTTCTCGACGACATACTGCTCCTCATAAATCATTTCGAGCAGTGGTCTGACCCCGATCGTCCGGGCTGCGCTGCGGTAATGATCCAGCGTCGTGATGAAGTGCTTGACTTTGTCAGCAAGTGGTGTGCGGTAAGTCTCCGCATATGCCAGCATATCCTGATAGAAATACTGACCGGATTGTCTCAGATCCACCAGTTCTTCTTCATTGAACTGATAGAGAAGTGAACGCAAGACACCCACCAGATGGTTATCCTGCAGCGGGTTGTCGATGATACGAAGCAGACTGATCATCGTCCGTATTTCATCTGTTTCAAAATAGCCGCTGCGGCTGTTGACATGAAACGGGATGCCGTATTTCTTGAATATCTGCTGAAGTTCTGCACTATTTGAAATCTGGCGCTGCAGAATGACGATATCGCGGTAAGAGGCTGGTCGGTAGACGCCTTTGTCATAGATTTCAGCGTGCGCCACAATGTCCATGATTTTGCGGGCTATCCATTCGCTTTCCAGCGGTTCATCATTCTTGATGATGACATTCAGTTCTGTCGGGTGCGGTGTGTCATCGAATGATGCTCCGAAGTACAGCTGCTGGCGTTCATCATAATCGACTTCGCCTACAGCTTCGTCCATTATTCTGCTGAAGACCGCATTCGTGTCGTCAATCACTTCTCGTCGTGAACGGAAGTTGCGTGATAGATCGATGACCTGGCCGCTCTTGCCGTCGAAACGTTTATATTTATCAAGAAAAAGTCCCGGTTCTGCCTGGCGGAATTTGTAGATGGACTGCTTGACATCCCCCACCATAAAAAGATGGTCATGGTTGATGCTCTGCAGGATCGTCTCCTGCACACGGTTGGTATCCTGATACTCATCGACCAGAATCTCCTTATACTTCTGCTGTAGATTAAGCGCGATCGGTGTCGGCTGTCCGTCTTTCAGCAGGATGTCGAGAGCCAGATGTTCATAATCCGTAAAATCCAGAATCTTACGCTCACGCTTGCTGCGGCTGAACACCTCAATCAGTTCAATCGTCAGCTGAGCGAGTAATGCCACCTCGTCTGCCATAGCATGCAGGTCATCTATCATCTCTTCAGGAGGTGCGAAGAAATAATCGGTCTTAACTGCATTCAAGATCTCTTTCGCCTGGTTGAACTGTGCTTTAATCCGTTCTTCTTCAGCTGTATCTAGACGCATATCTTCGAGCTCTTTCTTGAATCTGAAAGGCGGCGTTGACCAGTTATCGAGCGCGGTCAGCCGGTGATAAAGCGCTGTATAGTCACCGCTGACCTGCTCCAGTTCGGCAATATAGGCTTCAGCTTTTAAAAATTGCTTTTCGTAGACCGGGCTATCCAGTTCAGCTGCCGCCTCCCTGAAGAGCATGAGTGCCCGTTCAACTTCACTGATAACGGCTGACTCCATAGATTGAATAACAGGGTGACGGAGTGATACTTCTCTGTAGAGTGCCGGAAGATCCGTCAGCCATTCCTCCGGTGCTGGATTTGCCACGGCAAAATAATAGAGCTTCAGCACTGCATCCCGGAGAGACTGGTCACTTCTGTCGCTCGACAGATGGAGATTCGTCTTCAGAAAAGCATCAGACGGGTTTTCGTAGTGTTTCTCCATGACTTCATCGAGTGACTGCATCAGAAGCAGCGTGCCTTCCTCATCGCTCGCAGTACGGAATACAGGATCTAAGTCAATGGTGTAGTAATACTGTTCAATAAGGTTCAGGCAGAATCGGTGTAAGGTTGAAATCTCAGCTGCATGAATTTTAACCAGCTGTTCCTTCAGATGATCAGTCGGCTGATTGATGACTTCCCGCTTGATCGCCTGCTGGATTCTCTCCTTCATTTCTTTGGCGCTGGCATTGGTGAAGGTCACAATCAGTAGCTCATCCAGACTCATCTCTTCATAGATAATCTTGTGGATGATCCTTTCAACCAGGACCGCCGTTTTACCGCTTCCTGCGGCTGCAGCAACCAGGATGTCTGTACCGTTTGCTGTGATAGCCTGCCACTGCGCATCTGTCCACTGGGCATCAATCGGTTTCGTTCTCATCTGTCTCTCCTTTCAGAAGTGCTTTGACATCTATCTTCTCATCGACATGTCTGACATCATCGCCGTTGATCAGCGGATCGATATGACACGTTGACTTGAAGTTACAGAACTGACAAGGCAGCTGTTTGTTGAATTCAAGCGGTGCTACCTTTGTCTCACCATCCATAATAGCTGTCGCCGTCTGGATGTAATTCTTTCTGTTGATCTCTATGAGTGCCAGTATTTCGTCTTTCGTCAGCCGTTTTGACCGGCTGTCGAACATGCCTTTTTTCGTCATCGTCACCGGGATCACACTCGACTTGACACCTGCTGTCAGTTCAGTGTCAAGCTTGGTCGCTATATCCAGATCGTCCACGACAAAACCTTCCAGTTTATAGGCTTCCACATAACGCCGGGCATGCTCAGCTGTCTCCTTCTTCAGCCCGTACTTCAGATAAGGCTGCTGAACATGGAAATAAAGCATAGCCGCCGGGTCCAGCGCATGCTGTGTCAGCTGGTCCGCATTCTGCAGGACAACGTCCATATAAGTCAGCATCTGCATCTGCTTGCCGTAATAGACTTCATTCAAATGCAGTGCATGACTAGATGACTTATAATCGATGATACTGACATAGTCGCGGTCTGTTCCCTGCAGAAGGTCAATGCGGTCTATCTGGCCTCTGATGGAGATCGGTACGCCCTGCTCTGTATATATCTTTGCAGCGCGGAACTGCCCTTTACGTTGCGGATCGCCGGAGAAACTCTGCTCAAACCGCGCCATCCGGAAATGCGAGCGGGACTGCTGCAGCTGAATAACAGAAAGAGTTTCCGTCAGAATCTTGGTGATCTGACGCACCATATACTGATAATAAGCTTTAGAATAGAGCACTTGGTACTGAACATCCGGAATTAAACTCTGCAATGTGACTTCAACATACTGCTGCAATTCCTTCTTATCCATCATGACAATCCGGTCTTTAATTTCCTCGGAAATGATCTTGAGCGCATGATGGAAGATATTGCCGAGTTCGAAGTGCTGGAATTCAAAGGGCTGTCTGATATTGAGAGCAAGGCCGTGCGCTGCAAAATGCTGGAACGGACAGTTATTATACGTCTCAAATCGGGACACACTGGCCTTGATCTCATTGCCATATATTTTCCGCGTCCGTAAGTCATCCAGTTGAACAGTCTGATTACGATAATCACTGATGCGCATAATACGCCGGAAGACAGCGAACTGATTCATCCACTCCTTCACGTAGTGCCATTCAGGATTGTCCTGCTGCTCAATCACGTGGCTGACGCCCGCAGCGATGGTCTCGATTAAATCTTCGGGCTTATGCTGTGCGTTCAGATAGTTGACTTCAAGCGCCGGAAAAATAGCTTGCAGCTGGCTGAGATAGCTGGAGGGCTGTCTCGCATTTCCGCTCTCATCCATCAGACTGTAGGTGATATGCAGTGTCTCTGACGCATTCGTCAGCACCTGATAGGCCACAAAGCTTTCATCTATTGTGAGGGCTAGACTTGAGGGTGCCAGTCTGATATCGGCCGCTGCTTCGACCACTGCCTTATCCTGGTCTGTGATCAGCACGTTATCTTTAGATGCTCTCGGCAGTACATCCTCATTAAATCCGACAGCGAAGACGCATGGCGTATTTTCTATACGCGCGAGATCCATATTCAAAAGCTGCACCTCGTCCAGTGCCTGAGGAATACTCGAGAACTCCAGTGTCGTCAGACCGACATCCATCATGTCCTTCATCGTCTGAAAATCCGTTTCTTTATCTGCAAGCATTTCCACCAGCTCATCCAGCAGACCGATTATACCTGTATAGACCTGCTCATACTGCAGTGCCTCACCGTTCAGCCCTTGTTTGGTCAGCCGGTCTTTCTCAGCCATAAGATAGTCCGGCAGCTTGATCTCTTCCAGAAACTGATAGAGTCGTAACGCGAAATCATGTGCGTTCGTGACATCCTGCAGAGTCAGAATCTGTGTCATCAAAGGGGTGATATAAGTTCTGAACTGGTTCATCTGCTGCCATTCTTCTTCGCCATAGGGTTTGCGCTTATCATAGAAGAAGCGTTCATCTTCCAGCCAGCGGTTGAAAGCCAGACCGCGTTCGATTACGGTATTTTCAAGCATATCAATCAGCAGCTGGTCATCCGCGATATCAAACCGGCGTGACAACAGCCCTGTCTTCAGTACGCGGAATAAATGTTCCGTCTGCCACGGCTGACTGATGAAATCAAGTAATGACCGTACCAGTTCTACTGCGGGGTGGTGGATCATCTGTTCCTTCCGGTCGGTATAATAGGGAATGTGATATTTTGAGAAATATTCCTTGAAGAGATTGATGTAGCTGTCGTCACGATAAAGAATCGCTGTATCTGCATAGCGGTAACGGCCTGTTCGAGCTTGTCTATGGATCATTCTGACGACATACTCCACTTCTTTACGCATGCTCGGCGCTTCATTGACTGTCACACCCTCAGCCTCGCCTGGCGCAGGCAAGAGCGCATCGAACTGCTGCTCAAGTAATGCAAGCGACGGATTTTTAAATCTGGCTGTGTCTGACAGCTGTTCAACATGGACGTCTATAGCTGCACGATGAAATGCCTCCGTCAGCAGTTGATAAGTTTCAAAAGTCTTTCTGAAGGTTTCATTCATTGCCGTTAAATCAACGGTCAGTGTGAGCGTCATTGATTTTGCATACTTAGCCAGCTGCTGAATGACCTGATATTCAAGCGCTGTAAAGTTGTGAAATCCGTCGATATAAATATCCGCTTTCCGAATTGTTGCAGACTGCGGAATTCGATCATAGAGAAAGTTCAGAATATCTTCTGCCTGGGTATAATGGCCTGCCAGCTCAGTCTCAAGCAGGCTGTATATCAATGAAATATCCTGTAATTTATGCTGTGTTCTGACCGGGAACGTCTCGTCTCCGCTCAGATCTTCAAGCATCTCCGCGCTGACACCATATTTCTTAAAGTCTTTGATGGCTTCTGTCACCTTCTGGCTGAAACCATAATAGCGTGCAGACGACCGGTATAATGCCAACTGCTCCTGCTGCTCTTTTAAGATCATATGAACCAGCATCTCCACACCGGAACTTGATATCATCTCTTCAGTCAGACCGCCCTCTTCACTTAGAATACGCCAGGATAAACGGTCAAAACCATAGACGGAAGCACGCAGGCTGCCTTTTATTTCCGGGTCCCGCGCTAACTGCTGCTCAAAAGTATACGTGCTCTGCTTCGGTGTGATAATGATGATCGGATCACCCAGCGGTACTTCTCGAATAGCGTCTTTAACAGATTCCATAATACGATGTGTTTTACCGCTGCCTCGCCGACCGAGTATTAATTGAACTGTCATAATATCCCCCTTATTAAAAAACACTTTTTATACGGGTATAAAAAGTGTCTGCTTCTTATTGAGCTGGATCAAAATTATAATGAAAGACATTGAATGGCCAGAAACGAAGGGCGACTTCACCCACGACCTGCTTCTCATCTATCAGTCCGAAATATCTGCTATCCTTACTGACTTCCCGGTTATCGCCCAGCACCAGCAATTTACCTTCAGGTATCGTATCTACTGACGGGGACGTAATATCCTTGACCGAGAAGTTCTCAGTCAATTGAACGTTGGTTTTAGATAGCTTATTTTCATCTAGGTAAGGCTCATCCACTTTTTTGCCGTTCACATAAAGGTTATCATCTTTATACATGACTTTATCGCCGCCGGTACCGATGACTCGCTTGACGTAATCATCTGTCTTGTCTGCATGGAAGACGATGACATCTCCTTTATGAATATCTCCGACTGTATAACCGATTTTATTGACGATGACTTTCTCCCCGTTTTTCAGTGTGGGATGCATCGAATCACCGTTAATCGTATAAACTAAGAATAAAAACTGATGGATGACAAAGTAAAGTGCGACTGCAACGATAATCGCAATCAGCCACTCAAAAAGCTCTTTTTTCAAACAAGACACCTCATTCATTAAATTTCAGGTCTAAGTGACCTATTACTTTACCCATAATCTCATGTTCGTTCACACAGCCAAATGTTCTTGAATCGACACTCTCTTTCAGATTATCTCCTAATACAATATAACATTTTTCAGGGACCACTTGCCCGTTATGTCCATTGATATTCAGCAGTTCCTGATAATCCGCCTGCTGTTCTGAATACCTTTCTCCGTTGACATAGAGATATTGATGATGCACTGACACATAATCATGCGGTGTTGCGACCACTCTTTTGACGAACGTCTGATCATTGACCTTGAAGAAAATAATATCATGCGTCTCAACAGGATGTATGATATCACCTATCACATTAATAAAGGCGAGCTCTCCATCCCGTAATGCAGGCTCCATCGACCGGCCGTCCACTACATACGAGGTCAGCAGAAAAGTACGAAAGATAACGAGGAAGACGAGACAACTTATCGTGTACCAGAGCCATTTCTTCATCGTCTACCACCGTGTGCGTGATAATATTCTTCTACTTTCTTACCGATGAACCACAGTGCAGCAAGTACAGCAATGACAACTACAGACTTCAGCGGCTGCGTGATAAACGACCTTAAATCGGCACCGATATAACTCAGAAGCAGTAACATCACTGCTTTACCTGTCATCGTAGCGAGGAGATAATGACGCTGTCTGATATTAGAGAGCGCACCGACTATGTTGATCAGAAAGGACGGTGTAAACGGGAAACACAGCAGGACAAAAAGCGGGATGACCCCCTGCTCATTGATGCGCCACATCATTTTCTCGACATAGGGATGACCGTTGAGTTTTTTGACGAAACGATTCTGCCCATAGCGCCTGACGATAAGAAATACCGCATAGGCACCTGTTACTGCCCCTGACCAGGTCAAGAGAAAGCCGAGAAGCAGACCGAATGCATTGACATTTACCACTGCAAAAACGACAATCGGCAGCACAGGCAGAAAGGCTTCAGCAAAAGGAAGGAAAAAGCCGAGAAGCAGTCCCCATATCGGATGCTGTTCAACCCAGAACTGCAGGGTCTCAGGAGAAAATAAATCATGAAACATGAGCTGACCCTCTTTTACGTATTTATTACTAGTTTATACTATCCGCCCAAAAATAAAAAGAAAACCGCTATACGCGGTTTTCTTATGAATATTATTGATTCAGACGTTCTTCCAGTTCCTTTTTCTTATCTTCAAATCCCGGTTTGCCGAGAAGTGCGAACATGTTCTGTTTATAGGCTTCAACACCCGGCTGATTAAATGGATTCACACCGAGCAGGTAACCGCTCATGGCACAGCTGAGTTCGAAGAAGTAGACCAGATAGCCGAATGTGAAGGCATCGAGTTTCGGCACTTCCACGACTAAGTTCGGTACACCGCCATCAGTATGGGCGAGAAGAGTCCCTTGGAACGCTTTCGTGTTAACGAAGTCCAGTGTCTCTCCCGCCAGGAAGTTCAGCCCATCCAGATCATTATCATCTTTTTCGATGGTAATGTCGGCACGTGGCGATGCTACTTTGACGACCGTCTCAAAAATATCGCGTCGACCTTCCTGGACATATTGCCCGAGTGAATGAAGGTCAGTAGAGAAATTGGCGCTTGATGGATAGATTCCTTTGAAGTCCTTCCCTTCTGATTCGCCGAATAACTGTTTCCACCATTCATTGAAATACATCAGGCTCGGTTCATAGTTGATCAGCATTTCAATTGTGTAGCCTTTGTTATACAGGATATTGCGAATCGCTGCATATTGATAACTGATATTATCTTCAAGTTCTGAACTTGACAGATCCTTACGGGCAGAAGCTGCACCTTGCATCATCTCATCAATGGAAATACCTGCAGCTGCAATCGGCAGTAAGCCTACAGCCGTCAGAACAGAGTAACGGCCGCCGACATCATCCGGCACTACAAACGTTGCATAGCCTTCTGTATCTGCCAGTGATTTAAGTGCCCCTTTCGCTTTATCAGTTGTCGCATAAATACGAGATTTAGCTTCTTCTTTACCGTATTTTTCTTCTAAAATCTTCTTGAAGATGCGGAATGCCACAGCTGGCTCTGTAGTCGTACCTGATTTAGAGATGACATTGATTGAGAAGTCCTTGCCATCAATATACTGAATCAGATCACTCACATATGTGGAAGACAGATGATGACCGACAAAGATAATCTGCGGACGACCTTCTTTCGGCGCAAAATTATCGAATGTGCCTGATAACATCTCGATAGCTGCACGGGCACCTAAATATGAACCCCCAATACCGATGACGAGCAGGATCTCACTATCTGACTTGATCTTCTCTGCTGATTCCTTGATGCGTGCAAACTCATCTTGATCATACGCCTCAGGCAGATTCACCCACCCAAGGTAGTCGCTGCCGGCACCAGAACCCTCATGAATGGTGTGGTGCGTATTTTTGACAAGATCTCTCATCTGATCCAGTTCATGCTGGCCGAGAAAGGTTAGAGCTGTTTCATAATCAAATTTGATATGTGTCATCTGAATAGCCTCCTGTAATTAATTTCCCCTTCATTTTACTTGAAACTCTCCTACTTCTCAACGAATGTAGAAAAGGAATATGTCGATTTATCAACAGATAGAGTAGTTTGAGTGGCGCGAATGGTGCCACTCAGATTGAATTCGTGCTTTGAGTGGCGCGGGTGACGCCACTCAGACAGAATCCGCGCTTTGAGTGGCGCGGGTGACGCCACTCAGACAGAATCCGTGCTTTGAGTGGCGCGATGCAACCAGTCTCCAGCCCTTATTAAAAACACCAGCTGGCCATAAAGTAATATAAATTCAAAAATATGAATAAAAATACTTTACTTCATGCAATCCACTATGTTATTCTTTTTGCATAATAACTCATAAATATAAATATTTATAAACTCACTTGGAGGTTTTAGTTATGTCAGAAAAAGTAGTACTTGCCTATTCCGGAGGTCTTGATACCAGTGTGGCCATTCAGTGGCTGGTCGAACAAGGTTACGAGGTCATCGCCTGCTGCCTCAATGTCGGCGAAAATAAAGATCTTACACTTATCAAAGAGAAAGCCCTAAAAGTCGGCGCTTCAGAATCCATCATGCTGGATAAAGTAGACACATTTGCTGATGAATATTTAAGCTATGCCATTAAAGGTAATAGCCTTTATGAACAGACTTATCCGCTGGTTTCCGCTTTAAGCCGTCCTCTCATTGCCAAGGAACTTGTTAAAGTGGCACAGGAGAAAGGCGCCGAGTACATCGCGCATGGTTGTACAGGTAAGGGTAATGACCAGGTCCGTTTTGAGGTCGCCATTCACAGCATCGATCCATCACTCAAAACACTGGCGCCTGTACGGGATTGGGGCTTCAGCAGGGAAGAAGAAATCGAGTATGCGCTCAAGCATGACATCCCTATTCCAATCGACCTTGATTCACCTTACTCCATTGACCAGAATCTCTGGGGCAGAAGCAATGAGTGCGGTATTCTGGAAGATCCTTTTGCAGAGCCGCCGGAAGATGCATATGAACTGACACAATCCATAGCAGATTCTCCCGACGAACCGTCAGTCATTGAACTGACATTTACAGCAGGCGTTCCTACGGCCATCAATGGTGAACAAATGGCGCTTCATGAACTCATTGCCAGTCTGAATAGCTTAGGGGGCATTCATGGTGTCGGGCGTATTGACCACGTGGAAAACAGATTGGTGGGTATCAAATCCCGTGAAGTTTACGAGGCACCCGGCGCCATGATTATTCTGACTGCGCATCAGGCACTCGAAACCATCACACTGACCAAGGACGTGCAGCATTTCAAGCCATATGCTGAACAGCAGTTCGCTAACCTGATCTATAACGGTCTCTATTTTTCACCCCTCAGCAAGCATCTGCAGCACTTGATCGATGATATGCAAAAATATGTGAACGGCACCGTCAGAATTAAACTTCATAAAGGCAATATGATTGTGACCGGCAGAAAAAGCGCGAACAGCCTCTATAATGAACAGCTTGCTACTTACACGAAAGCGGATACGTTTAATCAGCAGGCAAGCAGCGGCTTTATTGAAATCTATGAGCTGCCCGTCAAGCAGGCCACACAGATTTATGGTGTACAGTCATGACGGCCTGGGACGGCAGATTCACTGAAGAGATGTCAGCAGATGTTCAGGACTTCAATCAGTCAATCGATGTCGACCATGTTCTCTTTTATGAAGATATCAAAGGGAGTATCGCTCACGTGGAAATGCTTGCACAGTGCGGCATCCTGACGCACTCTGAGAAAGACCTTATCCATCAGGGTCTCAGAAGCATTGAGGCAGACTATGAAAATGGTGATGTAGTCTTTACAGCAGCGGCAGAAGATATTCATTTAAACATTGAAAAACTGCTCATTGAGAAAATCGGTCCGACTGGCGGTAAAATGCATACCGGCAGATCGCGCAATGACCAGGTCGCTACAGATATGCATCTTTATACGGTTAAAGAGGTCAATGCCATCGTCCATCTTATCGAACAGTTACAGACGACAATAACAGAGAGAGCTGAAGAGAATATAGATGTCATCATGCCCGGTTATACACACCTTCAGCGTGCACAACCTATTCTTTTCGCTCATCATATCATGTCATACTTCTGGATGTTGCAACGTGATAAAGAACGTCTGACAGACAGTCTGAAACGCATCAGTCTCTCCCCTCTCGGTGCCGGTGCCTTGGCAGGAACGACCTATCCGATTGACCAGCAAATGACACAGACGCTTCTCGGTTTCAGCGGACTCTACATGAACAGCATGGACGCGGTATCTGACCGGGATTATCTGCTGGAAACGATGAACAACCTCAATCTGATCATGATGCACCTCTCCCGCTTCAGTGAAGAGATTATTCTCTGGTGTACACATGAGTTCAATTTCATTGCTTTGAGCGATGCTTTTTCGACCGGTTCATCCATCATGCCCCAGAAGAAAAATCCGGATATGGCTGAGCTTATCAGAGGGAAGGCCGGGACAGTTGCGGGACGTTATATGGGTCTCCTGATGACGATGAAAGGCTTACCGCTTGCTTACAATAAGGATATGCAGGAAGATAAGAAGCCCTTCTTTGAAGCAGTGGCAGATACGAAGAAAAGTCTCAATATCTTTAACGGTATGATCCGCACAATGACCCTCAACAAAGAGGAGATGGCACTGAATGATTTCTCGAATGCCACAGAGTTTGCTGATTACCTGGTAACACTCGGCGTGCCCTTCAGAGAAGCGCATGCATTAACCGGCAAGCTGGTCTATTCATGTATACAGAAGAATCAGCTGCTGATGGATGTGCCGCTGGAAACCTATCGTTCCATCCATCCCTCAATCACCGAAGAAGTCTATACATTTCTCACGCCTGCTGCAGCTGTCAACAGACGTCAGAATCTGAACGGTACCGGTACAGATGCGGTACTGCAGCAAATAAAAGAAGGGAAGACGCTCATCTCACGATAGCGTCTTCCCTTCTCTTTATTCAGCTAACTTATAGATGGCGATAACGGCTTCTTTATCTAACTGATAGAAATTACCGAATGGCCCATTGAACAATGTCTTGTCTGCAAATGTCTCAAAATCATCTGCCGCAATATCAAAATCACTGAGTCTGCTCGGTGCGCCGATGGACTGCCAGTAATCTTCAAGACCTTTAATACCTGCCTCCACTTTCGCACTTTCAGATAGCTGCTGATCCACATCGAATACGTCCTCCGCAAACTGTGCAAAGCGTGCCGGTTGATGCTGACTGACATATTTCATCCAGGCCGGGAAGAGGATCGCCAGTCCTGCACCGTGCGCGATATCATGTACGGCACTGACTGCATGCTCCAGGTTATGCGTTGCCCAGTCTCCGTTGTATCCCATACGCATAAAGCCGTTTAAAGCGACCGTTGCGCCGAGCATCAATATCTCGCGTGCCTCGTAGTTATCAGGTTGCGCTAAAGCGACACGTCCTGCTGCCATGATCTCCTTCATGACACCCGCAATCATGGCATCGCCAATCGCGCTGTTGTCTGCTTCATTGAAATACTGCTCAATTAAATGGCTCATTGAATCCACGATACCATTAACCGTCTGATTCGCAGGCAATGTATACAATACTTCCGGATTCAGCAATGAGAACTTAGGGAAGACGAGCGGTGAGCCCCAGCCCAGCTTTTCATTCGTTTCCCAGTTGGTGATGACTGAGCCTGCATTCATCTCAGAACCAGTCGCGGAGATTGTCAGGATAGTTCCGAACGGGACGACTTCTGTCGGTGTGACTTGACGTGTCACGATATCCCACGGGTCATTGTCCAGCTTACTTGCAGCAGAAATCAGTTTGGTGCCGTCAATCACACTGCCGCCGCCTACTGCGAGAATAAAGTCGATGTCTTTGTCCTTAACAACCGCTACTGCTTTTTTTACGGTTGAAAGACGGGGGTTCGGTTCAATACCGCCGAATTCATATACTTCATAGTCTGCCAGCAAGTTCATGATACGTGTATGCAGGCCGGACTTCTTGATGCTGCCCCCGCCGTAAGTGACCAGGATTTTTTTGCCGTCTGTAAACTGGCTGATCATCTGGGGCAGTTTTTCGATACTGTCTTTACCGAATACGAGTTGTGTCGGATTGTAAAATGTAAATGAATTCATGATAGACCTCCTCTGTTAAGTACTTCTATTGTAGACGCTTCGCACCATTCTAAGAAATAAACTGCTCAAAAAAGAGAGGCCCCTTAGCAGGGAGCCTCTCTATTATGCCCAGCCGCGGTAACGTGCAGCTTCAGCTGTACGCTTGATACCGACGATATAAGCAGCAAGTCTCATATCAATATTTCTGGTCTGCGCGAGAGAATAGATGTTATCAAATGCTCGTACTAATTTCTCACGAAGTTTTTCGTTAACTTCTTCTTCAGTCCAGTAGTAACCTTGGTTGTTCTGTACCCATTCGAAATAAGAGACCGTTACCCCCCCAGCACTTGCCAAAACATCAGGAACCAGCAGGATGCCGCGTTCTGTCAGAATCTTCGTCGCTTCCATCGTTGTTGGACCGTTAGCCGCTTCGACAACGATTTCCGCTTTGATATCGTGTGCATTGTCCTCTGTAATCTGGTTGGAGATTGCAGCAGGGACTAAGATATCGCAGTCCAGTTCAAACAGTTCTTTGTTAGTGATTGTATCTTCAAATAGATTTGTCACTGTACCGAAGCTGTCACGACGGTCAAGTAAATAATCAATATCTAAGCCGTTCGGATCATGAAGCGCGCCATGTGCATCAGAAATAGCAATGACTTTAGCGCCTGCATCGTAAAGGAACTTCGCTAAGAAGCTACCTGCGTTACCGAAACCTTGAATGACAACACGTGAATCTTTAATTGTTTTGCCACGACGTTTTGCTGCCTCTTCAATCGCGATGACAACACCTAGTGCTGTAGAGCGGTCACGACCCTGAGAGCCACCGAGTACAATCGGTTTCCCTGTAATGAAACCTGGTGAGTTGAACTCATCCATTTTACTGTATTCATCCATCATCCACGCCATGATCTGTGAGTTTGTGAAGACGTCCGGTGCCGGAATATCTTTAGTCGGTCCTACAATCTGTGAGATTGCACGCACATAACCACGTGATAAACGCTCAACTTCATGAATACTCATCTGACGAGGGTCACAGACGATACCGCCTTTACCGCCCCCGTAAGGTAAGTCGACAATACCACATTTCAGTGTCATCCACATCGATAATGCCTTAACTTCATCTTCATCTACGTCAGGGTGGAAACGTACGCCCCCTTTAGTGGGACCCACAGCATCATTATGCTGTGCACGGTAACCTGTGAATGTCTTCACTGTCCCGTCATCCATACGAACCGGGATGCGCACAGTGAGTAAACGCATCGGCTCCTTCACTAATTCGTACATACCCTCATCAAAACCTAATTTATCAAGCGCATCCTTTATGATGATCTGTGATGATTTTACTAAGTTTTCGTGCTCTGCCATATCCTCTTCGCCTCTTTTTTCAATACTTTAGTTCTCAATTATTGTAACATATTTAATTCACAATAACAGACTTAACTCAATTTTTTTGAAAACGCTACCAATCTATTTAGCAAATACTTGTTTCACGCGTTCGAGTGCCCAGTCAAGTTCGTCTTTCGTAATGATCAGAGGCGGTGCAAAACGAATCACTGTGTCATGCGTTTCCTTACATAAGAGCCCCAGTTCTTTTAACTGTTCACAGTATGGACGTGCATTCTCAGTTAATTCAACACCGATGAAGAGTCCTTTGCCGCGTACTTCTTTGATGACTGGATTATCAATCTTCTGAAGCTCCGCTTTGAAGTATTCTCCCAGTTCAAGTGAACGTTCAGATAATTTCTCATCAACCAGTACGTCAAGTGCGGCGATGGAGACGGCACAAGCAAGCGGGTTACCACCGAATGTCGAGCCGTGTGAGCCCGCATTGAATACTTCCAGAATCTCTTTATCTGCTAATACACATGAGATCGGGAAGACACCGCCGCCGAGTGCTTTACCTAAAATATACATATCCGGTTTAACATTATCCCAGTCCGTCGCAAAAAGTTTACCTGAACGGCCAAGACCAGCCTGGATTTCGTCAGCAATGAAGAGAACATTGTTCTCATCACAGACTTCACGCACCTGTTTCAGGAAGCCGTCAGCCGGAATGTTGATACCTGCTTCACCTTGGATAGGTTCAAGTAATACGGCAGCTGTGTTCGGTGTGATGGCTGCCTTGATCTGCTCGATATCACCGAAGTCAACCAGTTTAAAGCCGCCGAGTAACGGGCCATAGCCACGCTGATACTCCGCTTCACTTGATAAAGAAACTGCTGCCATTGTACGACCATGGAAGTTGCCTTTCATCGCAATAATTTCTGCCTGATCCTTCGCAACGCCCTTGACGTCATACGCCCAGCGTCGAGCCGCTTTAATCGCGGTCTCAACTGCTTCAGCACCTGTATTCATCGGCAGTACCATATCTTTTCCTGCCAGTTTACAGATTTTTTCATACCATGGGCCGAGCTGGTCGCTATGGAATGCACGAGAAGTCAATGTGACGCGATCGGCCTGATCTTTCAATGCCTGGATGATCTTCGGATGACGGTGACCCTGGTTAACTGCTGAATAGGCAGATAACATATCCATATATTGATGGCCTTCCGGATCTTTTACCCAGACGCCTTCCGCCTCAGAAATAACGATTGGCAGTGGATGATAGTTCGGTGCGCCGTAATGATTTGTCTGTTCAATGATTTCAGATGATTTAGTCATAATTATCCCCTTTTAGTAAAACAGTAGTGCTCAATAAGCACTACTGCAGTTTTTAAGTATTAAAGCATTTCAGATGATGTACGACCTTGCATATGAAGGACTAAGTAATCAGGACCGCCCGCTTTAGAGTCTGTACCTGACATTTTGAAGCCGCCGAACGGCTGGTAGCCGACGATTGCGCCTGTACAGCCACGGTTGAAGTAAAGGTTACCGACCATAAAGTCACGGCGTGCCTCTTCAAGATGCTCACGGTTATTCGTGATAACAGCACCTGTTAAACCGTAATCTGTATTATTCGCAAATTTAATCGCTTCTGTGAAGTCTTTCGCTTTAGCGATACCGACAACTGGTCCGAAGATTTCTTCCTGCATGATGCGGTCATCGTGGTTAAGTCCGACAAAGACTGTTGGATGTACGAAGTGACCTTCTTCTTCGTCTGTTGTACCACCGACAAGCAGTTCACCTTCCTGCTTACCGATTTCAATATATTCCTTGATTTTGTTAAGAGAATTTTCATCGATGACAGGACCCATGAAGTGTTCATTTGTCTCAGGGTTACCGACTGTTAATTTTTCTGTTTTTTCTTTTACTTTAGCCACGACTTCATCATAAACATCTTCTACGATGATGACACGTGAACATGCTGAACATTTCTGACCAGAGAATCCGAATGCTGATTTAACGATAGATTCAGCTGCCAGCTCAAGATCTGCTTCTGAGTCAACAACGATTGTATCCTTACCGCCCATTTCAGCAATCACACGTTTAAGGTTCAGCTGACCTTCGTGTACTTTCGCTGCGCGTTCATAGATATGGACACCGACGTCACGTGAGCCTGTGAATGAGATGAAACGTGTATCAACATGGTCAACGATGAAGTCACCGATGTCACGTGAAGAACCAGGGATAAAGTTAACAACCCCTTTAGGCATACCCGCTTCTTCTAATACTTCCATGAATTTGTAAGCCACAACCAACGTGTTTGAAGATGGTTTAAGAAGCACTGTGTTACCTGTTACTAAAGGTGCTACAGTCGTTCCTGCCATGATGGCAAACGGGAAGTTCCAAGGTGAGATAACAACACCCACACCTAATGGAATGTAATCGTAACGGTTGAATTCACCTGGACGGCTTTCTACTTTAACACCGTCTTTAAGACGTAACATTTCACGGCCGTAGAACTCAAGGAAGTCGATTGCTTCTGCTGTATCCGCATCTGCTTCGTTCCAAGGTTTCCCTGCTTCTTTGATGAGAAGGGCTGAGAACTCCCATTTGCGGCGACGGATGATCGCAGCTGCACGGAATAAGATATCTGCACGGAATTCAGGTGCTGATGTTCTCCAGGTCTCAAACGTTTCTTTAGCCACAGCCATCGCTTGTTCAGCATGCTCCTGTGTTGCTTTAGAAATGTAACCGATTGTTTCATCTTTTTTAGATGGGTTGTATGAACGAACTTTATCTTCTGTCATGATGCGTTCGCCACCAATGATCAGTGGATAGTCCTGACCTAAGTAGTTATTAACTGTTTCAAGGCCTTTTTTCATTGCTTCCTGATTTTCTGCAACAGTAAAATCAGTAAATGGTTCATGTTTATATGGAATCATTATTGTCCCTCCTAAAATTAGGTTCATAGAAAACCCTTACATCCTTAATAATGAACAAAAAGCGTTTTACTTTCAAGTCCTTTGCAATAAATTGTGAAGAAAAATATTTATGCTTATTTCAGGTTAAACATACAAAAAAGAACATCACCCGCATTCAGTCATGTTCTCAGTATAAATCTGACTTATTGATCCATTCCGGCAGCTTCTGCCGCAGCGATTCAAAGCCAATCGTCTGTTCCTGGTTGATCTCATCCAGTACAGATTTCTTCTCTTTTTTGCGTTCCTGACGTCTGAAATAATCATTTTCTTTGAGAGTCAGATTGAGTTTCCCATCAGATGACACATCGAGCACCTTCGCCTTCACAATCTGGCCGACTGATAAGAAGACGTTTAAATTATGGATATAATCATTCATGACTTCTGAGATGTGAATCAGTCCTTCGACGTGGTCCAGTGTTTCTACAAATGCACCATATGGCTGGATGCCCGTCACCTTCACTTTGACGAACTGACCCTTATGATACTTCGTCATCTTCATCCCTCCTTTTACTCTTTTATCGACACTATCAGTGTATCATAAAGAGGTATGGATGAACTAGAGCGCGCACGTCTGATTGAGAAGATCCACCTGGTCAAGAACCCGCTCTACGTCTTCTTCTGGCGGTGCGCTCAGAAACGCGTAATCATAAATCGCCCGGATGCCTTCAATAGTTTCTGCTCTGCTCTTCTTCTGATGAATCAGTTCCATACAGTCATATATTTCCTGGTCGCCCATTGTCGGATCCTCAAGATGCATCGGATTCCAGTCTGCGAGTAGTTTATAGAGTTCAATGTTAAATTCTGCGTTCATTTTTCAGTTCCTTGTTCTCAAGTTTTCTCAGGACATCCTGCTCGAATGCTTCCATTTTTGCTTCTTCTTTTGAAGCATGATTTCTGAAATAACGGAATGTGACGTATGCCATCACCATGAATATAACCAGCGTAATGACAGCTGGGATATATTCCATTTTATTTTCCGGAAAATATAGAAATTCCATCATGATTCATCATCTCCTCATCCTTCAAAAATTATAGCACGCTATAATTAAAAAAAATCAATAAGTCATGAACATTTCATGACTTATTGATTCACTCGGATTTACTTGATGATCTCAACTTTTTCAATGACGACATCTTCAACCGGTTTATCCTGTGGTCCTACTTTGACAGCTGCAATCGCTTCTAAAACGTCAAAACCTTCGATGACCTGACCGAATACCGTATGCTTCTGGTCTAACCAAGGTGTTCCGCCTTTTTCGCCATAAGCCTCGACGATTTCTTCAGGCCAGCCTCCCTGCTTTAACTGTGATAACATTTGAGCCGGGACATCTTTCATCTGAACGATGAAGAACTGTGAACCGTTCGTATTAGGACCGGCATTTGCCATTGACAGTGCGCCGTACAGATTGAATGCTTCCATTGAGAATTCATCTTCAAAGGAATCACCGTAGATACTTTCGCCGCCCATACCTGTGCCAGTCGGGTCGCCCCCCTGGATCATGAAGTCATTGATGACGCGATGGAAAGTAATCCCCTCATAATAGCCTTTTTCGGCCAGGCCGATAAAGTTTGCGACAGTTTTTGGCGCTAGTTCAGGGAATAACTTGATTTTCATCGTTCCCATTGAAGTCACCAGATTGACTGCGCGTTCGTTTTCTGCAATTTCGTGATTTAATTGTGGAAATTGTGTCATGATGAATACTCCTTCGTGATATGATAAGTACCATAATATATTAACATAAAGGATGATGAATATGTATTATCAACTCCCCTTCAAAACAGGGCGCTATATAGTAGAAGAAATCGGCGAGCATCCGAACGGTGTCCTCGTTCAAGTACTGGCGGTCGTCCACCATCCTAAACAAGGTGACCTGCACGCACCCGGCGAGACCGACGTTTTTTTCCATGAACGAAAAGCATTAGCCTATAAGGAGAAGCGGATTGTACATCCTAACCTGCTGAAACCTCACGACGGTGAGCTTCCTGATTACAATGTTTCTCTTAAAGAGGCGGTCAGTCGTCTGGAAGACAAATTAAGAGCCGAAAACACGCCTTATCATCAGCAGGCTCTGGCAGCATTAAACAATCTGAAGGAAGAATATCGTCATTACTATCACATCATTTTTTGACATTTCTGTGAACATTCATTCGCTTTCTTCCTATTTAAGAACAGCGGATAATCCGTTATCCCCTTGTTTGAAGGCGACTCATTTTTCTGTATACTGATGACTATGCTAAGGAGGTCAAATATGCATTTGTTACAGCTCGCAGTTCTTCTGCCTTTTCTAGGTGCCGTTATCGTGCCGCTTATTTATCGTTATCTTAAAAGACTACATCCGGGATATATCGCATTATTATTTCCGGTATCAGCTGCCCTTATACTCATCAGCGCAAAATTTAGCGGTCAGGCCGTCAGCTCATTCAGCTGGATGCCGAGAATAGGACTGAACCTCGACTTTCACCTTGACGGCTTCAGTTTTTTATTTACGATGCTGATCACAGTGATCGGGACGCTTGTCGTCTTCTATTCCATTCATTATCTGGGACGTCAGGAAGCACTCGGTCATTTCTACTGTTATCTGATGCTCTTCATGGGTGCGATGCTCGGCGTTGTGCTGAGCGATAATGTCCTCGCACTCTATATGTTCTGGGAACTGACCAGTATATCAAGCTTTCTGTTGATCGCATTCTGGAATCAGAAAGAGAAGTCCATACAAGGGGCCCTGAAATCCATGCTGATCACTGTCTTTGGCGGTCTGATGCTGCTCGGTGGATTGCTGACACTGGTGGCGATCACCCATACTTTCAGCATTCGTGACATGTTTACGATGCAGGAGACCATCGCTCAATCTCCGCTGTTCCCCGTCGCACTCTGCTGCATGCTGCTTGCCGCCTTTACAAAATCAGCGCAGTTCCCGTTCTATATCTGGCTGCCGGATGCGATGGAGGCACCGACGCCTGTCAGTGCCTATCTGCACTCCGCGACAATGGTCAAAGCAGGGATCTATCTGGTGGCGCGCTTCACGCCGATTTTTGCCGTCTCAGCGCTCTGGATCTATGCGGTCACCTTTGCAGGGGCCGTGACGCTCTTCTGGGCCTCGTTCAATGCTGTAAAGCAGCGGGATTTAAAAGGGGTCCTCGCCTACAGCACCGTCAGTCAGCTCGGCCTGATGATGACCCTGCTGGGTGTCGGGGGCATCAGCCTGCATTTCCAGCATGACGAAATTTTCTATCTCAGTATTGCAGCCTGTGTTTTTCATATCTTTAACCACGCTTCATTTAAAGGGGCGCTGTTCATGGTCGTCGGAATTATCGACCATGAAACAGGAACGCGTGACCTGCGTAAGCTGTCGGGTCTTCTTCAGCTCATGCCGATCACTTTTACAGCAGCAGTCATCGGTGCACTGAGTATGGCAGGGTTGCCCCCATTTAACGGCTTCCTGTCCAAAGAGATGTTTCTATCCAGTATGTTCGACACACGTTATACGGATTTATTCAATCCACTGATGGTCTTCGTGCTGCTTGCCCTCATTATTGTCGGCAGTCTGTTCACGTTTATCTATTCAGTCAAAATGATCAAAGATGTCTTTTTCGGCGAGAGAGGCGAACTACCAGAAGGCACCCATGAGGCTCCGCTGCCGCTGCTCATTTCACCGCTTGTCCTCGTGACTATTGTTGTAGTGACCGGACTTATCCCGGGCATCCTGACACCGATGATTCAGTCAGCAAGCCATGCTATCTTAAATAAGCCGCTTCACGCTATTCATATCGTCCATTGGCATGGTTTCAATCCGGCGCTGCTGACGACACTGCTCATTGTTATTGTCGGCAGTGTCATGGTCTACTTCTATGCCAAGTGGCAGCGTGTCTATCAGCTGCAGCCTGAACACGTCACCTTTAATCATCTGTACCAGGCGACCTTGAAGAAAGCTGAAGAATTCACTTACCGGCTTAATCATCGCATCATCAAGGCAGGCAGCAGATTCCATATCATCTTGATTTTCTGTACATTGATTGTTCTGACGGCTGTCAGCTTCATCCTGCAACCTATTGATTTCGGTCAGTGGCAGCTGGCTGATATGCGTATTTATGAGATGATACTGCTCGTTATCATCCTGATTGCCACCTTGATGGTACTGAAAGCAAAATCACGTCTTTTCAGCATTATCATGCTGAGTACAATCGGTTATGCGATCGGGTTATTCTTCGTCTTCTTCAACGCGCCTGATCTGGCGTTGACACAGCTGACGATCGAGACGATTTCGACAGCCCTTTTCCTGATGTGTTTCTATCACCTGCCTAAGCTTAAGCTGTACGGTGAAACTGCCCGCTTCAAACTGAGCAATGCACTCATTGCCATCATGACAGGTATCGCCGTTACAGTCATCGGACTTGTTGCTTACGGTCATCGTTTCTATCCATCTATCAATGACTATTATATTAAGCACGTCTATGACCTGGCAGCAGGCAAGAATATGGTCAATGTCATACTCGTCGATTTCCGCGGCTTTGATACACTCTTCGAATCAACGGTGCTCGGCATTGCCGGTATCGGTATTTACACCCTGATTAAATTACGTTACAGAAAGGATGACTCGCATGAACAAACAGAGAAATGATGTCATTCTGCAGTTCAGCACGCTCGTCATCTTCTTTATCATCATCATGTTCAGTCTCTCCATCTTCCTGGGTGGTCACTATTCACCTGGAGGCGGCTTTGTGGGAGGGCTGCTGGTCTCGGGCGCACTTCTGCTGATTTTAATTGCCTATGATATTAAAACATTGAACCAGCTGCTGCCCATTGACTTCAAGAAGGTGATTGCATGGGGATTAACATTCTGCTTTATTACACCCTTTATCGCCGTCATAAAAGGTGATCCTTTCTTCAAGCACTATTATGGCGACATCCATCTTCCTGGAGTCGGTGCGATTCACTGGCACACGGCGATGTTATTTGATTTAGGTGTCATGCTTGCTGTTATCGGTACATGCATGACGATCATCCTGACGATTGGAGAGAATGAATAATGGAAGTAGTCATGATTATATTAGCCGGCATCCTCGTTGCAGCGGCCGTTTATCTGATTCTGTCCAGAAGTCTGTTACGCGTCATCATCGGTACCTCCATTCTGACGCATGCCGTCAATCTGCTCCTATTGTCCATGGGCGGCCTGAAAGAAGGGGCGATCCCGATATACGGTAAGGAGATCAAACGATATGTCGACCCTATTCCTCAGGCGCTGATACTGACAGCTATCGTCATCAGTTTCGCTATTACAGCTTTTATACTCGTTCTGGCGTTTCGAAGCTACAAAGAACTCGGTACAGATAATCTAGAAGAAATGCGAGGTGTTCCAGATGAGCAATAGTCTCGTGTTACCTATCGTCATCCCTGCTATCATCTCAATCATTCTGATATTTCTGGGCAAACAAGCCCTGACAAAAAGAATGGTCGTCTTTGCAGGTGCGCTGATCACACTCATCTGTGCGAGCTTTAACCTCTGGAATGTGATGCAGCATGGCATTCAGTTTGTTGAGCTCGGCGACTGGCCTGTACCCTACAGCATAACGCTTACTGTCGACTATCTGTCAGCCGCCTTTGTCTTTACTACGTCACTCTTGATGATATTCATCATCGTCTACTCCTACCAATCCATCTCATTTGAAAGAGAACGTTATTATTACTACTCTTCACTGATGTTCATGCTGGCAGGATTGAACGGTGCATTCTCAACAGGTGATATCTTCAATCTGTTCGTTTTCTTTGAAGTCTTTCTCATGAGTTCTTACGTTCTCATGATTATCGGCGGCACAAAGATTCAGCTGCAGGAAAGTATCAAATATATTCTGGTCAATGTCATTTCATCCTCATTCTTTGTATTAGCAGTGGCCATGCTTTACTCAGTTGTCGGTTCATTGAATATGGCTGATATCAGCGTTAAACTGGCCGGGTTGGAAGATCATTCAATTATCACGATCTGTGCGATTCTCTTCATCTTTGTCTTTGCAACTAAAGCCGGTATGTTCCCGCTTTACTTCTGGCTGCCGGGTGCTTATTATGCACCGCCGATAGCCATATTAACGACATTCGGGGCCCTGCTGACCAAAGTGGGGGTCTATGCCATCATGAGAACATATTCTCTTTTCTTCCCGACGGAAACAGTGGGCCATATTCTTCTCGTCCTTGCACTCCTGACTATCATAGCAGGCTGTATAGGGGCCCTTGCTTACCGCGATATGAAGAAAATCATCATCTATAACATCATGATAGCGATCGGCGTCATTATCGCAGGGGTCAGTCTCCTGACAGTCGATGGGATGCTTGGCGCGATTTACTATGTGTTTCATGACATCATCATCAAAGCTGCCCTCTTTATGCTCGTTGGTGTCATCATCCGCATTACAGGTGAGACAGCGTTCGATAAGACTGGCGGACTGATAAAGCAGTATCCACTGCTCGGCTGGACCTTCTTCATTGCCGCCTTGTCGCTCGCCGGTATACCTCCGCTCAGCGGATTTTACGGCAAGTATTATATCGTCAAGGCACTCTTACAGGAACAGCATGTCATCTCTGCCATCATTATTCTGCTGAGTAGTCTCGTCGTACTCTACTCGGTCATCAGGATCTTCATTAATGTCTTCTGGGGCAGACCAGGTGCCCTGATCCAGCATCCACCTTATATGAAAATGATGGTGGTCAGTTTACTCGTAACGATGCTGGCAGTTGCCTTCGGGTTTTATGCCGACTCTCTGTTCCCGCTGTTTCATCAGGCTGCAGTCACTCTGACAGATCCATCTGAATACACGAAGATACTGGAGGTGAAGTAATGGCTATACAAGCGTTGATCAATATACTTCTCACTGTATTATGGTGTCTGATCACATTATCATTTTCATTCGGCAATATCCTGCTCGGTTACCTTTTCGGCCTTTTCGCTGTTTATGTCATGCGTAAGTTTCTGCCAGGACGCTTCTATTTAAGACCGTTTGTTAAAGCGCTGCGATTAGGTGTTGTATTCCTGATCGAATTATTTAAGGCTAATCTTGATGTACTGAAAATTGTACTAAGCAAGAAAATCGATATCAAGCCAGCCTTCTTTGCTTATCCGACGGAACTCACGAAAGACTGGGAGATCTCTCTGCTGTCACTTCTGATTACCTTGACACCGGGAACAGTCGTGACGGCAGTCAGTGATGATAAGAAGACGCTGTATATTCACGCGCTAGATTTCTCGAATCTCGAAGATGAAATAGAAGGCATTCGTACTTCATTTGAAGCGGCTATTAAGGAGGTCGGTGTAAGATGAATTATATTGCAGCAATCGGTCTCGTCATCGTCTCAATCAGTATACTCGGCTTTCTGTATCGCGCGATAAAAGGACCGTCGATGGCTGACCGCGTCGTAGCGCTTGATGCAATCGGTATCGCGCTCATGGCAGTCATCGCCCTCTTCTCGATCATATTGAATACGCAGTACTTTATCAGTATCATCATGTTGCTAGCTGTCCTATCGTTTCTCGGCACGGTGTCGTTTGCTAAATTCATGGATAAAGGAGAGATCATAGAATATGAACGAGATGATTCTTAATATCATTGCTGCCGTCTTAATTATGATCGGTTCATTACTGAGCCTGGTCGCTTCCATCGGTTTATTCCGCTTACCCGATGTCTATACGCGGGCCCATGCCGCAAGTAAGGCAGCGACCCTCGGGGTTATGTTTGTGATGAGCGGCGTTATGTTCTTCTTCCTGGCACGAGACCATTTCTTTCAGCCGGCATTGCTGCTGGCGATCCTGTTCATCTTTATGACCGGCCCGATCGGTGGTCATCTGCTGATGCGGACAGCTTATCACAACGGTGTCAAATATACAGATCAGACCGTACGTGATGACTTGAAGGAAGCAGAATAGAAAGTGGTTCTTGCGGAGTTATGAGCGATAAACTTCTGTTGTCGCTCATAACTAGGGGTCCGGTGTCTTTGCGCGGAGTTATGAGCGATAAATCTTAATTATCGCTCATAACTCGGGGACCCTATGTCTTTGCGCGGAGTTATGAGCGATAAACCTTAATTGTCGCTCATAACTAGGGGGCCTGGTGTCTTTGCGCGGAGTTATGAGCGATAAATCTTAATTATCGCTCATAACTAGGGTGCCCGATATCTTTTCACTGAGTTATGAGCGATAAACCTTAATTGGCGGACACAACGACCATCCCAATAAAAAATGCGATTCACCATCCCGGTGAATCGCATTTTTTATCTTTTCTCTTTTACAGCTATGGTACAGCGGGCTATCGATACTAAACGTTCCTCCGCTGTCACGCGAACTTCCCACACTTGAGTGGATTTCCCGTGATGCAACACAGTCGCTCGCGCATACACACGTCCTGCTCTTACAGAAGAAATATGATTCGCATTGATTTCAAGTCCGAAAGCAAGCGAATGGTTCAAGTCTATCAGGTCTGCTGCACCTAATGATGCGGCAGTCTCACATAATGCCACTGTCGCGCCGCCGTGCAGATAACCGAAGGGCTGTCTGACTTTATCGGTGACAGGCATGCTGATACAAAGTTCACCTGGCTGTCTCTCTTCCAGTTGCATCTCAAAGTTCGAGAGCATATTCTGCTGTTCAAATAAAGCTTCAAAATCCATCTTCTCACCTCAACTCTTATAATACCATGGCTGCAATATAGCCGAAAATGAGAAGCGGGATATTAAAGAGCATGAAAGTCGGCACGCACGTATCCCAGATGTGATCGTGCTGCCCGTCCATATCGAGTCCTGCTGTCGGCCCGAGTGTTGAATCACTGGCCGGACTGCCGGCATCTCCCAGCGCGCCTGCTGTCCCGATGATACTAATCAATGCGAGGGGGCTGAGTCCGATTTGCTGGCCAAAAGGAATGAATAAGGCAGCGATAATCGGAACAGTCGCAAAGGAAGACCCGATGCCTAACGTAATAATCAGACCCGCAGTCAGCATAAATATAATACTGAGTGATTTATCGCCATTTGTAATATTCACCATGCCATGTACAAGCGATTCCACCTGCCCTGAATGGTTCATGACACTCGCGAAACCGTTCGCTGTCAGCATCACCACACCGATATACGCCATTATCTTGATTCCTGTCACCAGTTCATTATCAAGCGTCTTCCAGTCATAGACACGGAATAGGAAGAAGATGAGAATACCAGCCAGCGCACCAAAAATCATCGATTCTGTCAGCAGCTGAACGATAAATGTTGTGACAATGGCCAAGATTGTGACAAAGACCGTGTAACGGCTGATTTCCTTCACTTCAAACGCTTCATCCGCAGTTTGACGATAGTCACGGGGCTTACGGTAAAGAATGATACCGATCAGTAAACCGACTACAAACCCCATGGAAGGAATCAGCATCGCTTTCCAGATATCATCAAACTGAATCGTATAGTGGGCCTGGTCGAATCCTTTCTTGATGATTTCGTGAAAAATATGACCGAAACCAAACGGCAGCAATGTATACGGGAAACAAAGACCGAATGTCAGGACAACTGCTATCATTCTTCTATCCAGTTTCAGTTCATTGAATAAACTGAGCAGCGGTGGAATGACAATCGGTATAAATGCGATGTGGATAGGCAGGATATTCTGTGACATACAGGCAAGAATAAGCAGGCTGACCACTATCACCACTTTTGTCCAGACTCTCGTTTTAACTGTGCTATCCTGCTTGATCAACCGGATGATACGTTCCACGAAATAATCGGTGATGCCGCTGTATGATATTAAGGCGGCAAAACCTCCCAGTAAGGCATAACTGAGCGCCACTTCTGCACCGTCACCAATGCCTGCTGTAAAATAGCTGATTGTATCAGCAAGGCTCATATGGGCAGTCAGGCCTCCTACTAATGCACCGATAAACAATGACAGTACGACATTCAGCCTGCAGAGACTGAGTACAATCATCACAATTACTGCTATTAAGACAGCATTCATTTAAAAACCCCTCTTCTTTATCTTGGTAAAGTGCTACCATACTAAAGTAAATGAAATTTTATACTTTGTCAACTGTTATTATTTCGTGTATCAGTTCGACCTGGTATTTAAGAGGCAGTATATGCGTCATTTCTGCTATCGTGAATGTCTCGCCGAATTGATCAGCAAAATAGTCATAAGACAGGACAGATAACTGCCGGTACTTAGAGGGAAATAACGTGTAGTGAGGATTCTGCATGCGATACTTCAAGGCTGTCTCACTGGAACGTTTCACACCGTATAACGTGATCTGCCTGTTGTCACTCGGTAAATAATCAAGCACAAGCGGCTGGACTTTATATTGCAGGCCATAATGAATCAGATCGTTCATGATAGCGAGTCTCACTGACTGAAGTGCGACGAGTCTGCCGTCCCGTGCCAGACGTCTTGCCTCACTCATCTGATTGTCATACGCTACTGTCAGCACGACTGTCTCTCTAGTTGCTGCAAGAAGTGCCGGCTGGATTAGATCGGGATGCAGCACGATTACGACCTGTTTGGCCCTCGTCCCGGTATGCCATTCCGTGACTTTGACTTTATAGTCGTGATAGGTCAGGGGAAGCAGCTGATACATATCGTGCTCGCTTAGTGCATTCGGCTCAACGTGTGGTGCAGGCAGCTCCTCGTGATAGCCCAGGACTTCAGCATGTGGCCACTTATCTTTAATCGTCCAGTATAAGCCGGAGACATCCATATAGTGATTCAGCGTCGCCAGATCAACGATCAGCGCTGTATCGATATGTAAAGCCCTGATTCTGTCATGCAGCATCAGTTCGTCTTCCATGGTATATCGCTTCGGATTGCCGGCAGGAATTCCGATAAGCCGTCTGTTCTCATATCGTACATCCAGTTCTATGTCATGCTGATGATAAAAGTGTTCTATCTCTTCATCGATCCAGTGAATGCCCGTCTGCTGCCATTGATTGGACTGAAAAGGTAAAAAGCACATATAGACTGACTCTATATGTGCCGGTGGGTTAGTCATATTCATCACTCCTAGAACATCGTGTAGCCGCTGCGGCGTAGGTTTCTGATCACAATACCCGCTGCCACAGCCCCCACTAATCCTGCCGAGAGCATGATGATGTCGGCAGGCAGAAGATGCGTCAGTCCACGCCAGAGCTGACTGAACGCATAGCGTGGTTTCAAGATATAGTCAGCTGTCGAAATCTTGTCAACAATCGCAAAGACGACAAAGGGATAGAAGGCAGTCATGATCCATGTGGATTTAAGGAGCATATTTAAGATAAAGGCAATCCCGAAAAATAAGACAAAAAATAGTACAACGCTGATAATTAACTGAACTAAGGCAGTCATTGTTTCCTCCTCATGTTACAAAAAAAGTCATTGCACCTATTATAGCATGAAATATAGAACATGGCGGCTATTAAAGGCAGTCTGATCCGCACAAAAAAAGCAGGACTCCTCTGTCAGAGTCCTGCTTGATCAAGAATTATAAAAATTTACCTTTTTTAAGTGCTAAGCCCGTACCACCGATTTTGAAAACGGCACGTGTGTCAATCACTTTTTTCATGAAGGCTGCTTTTTTACCTGTGATTTCTTTACCCATTACCACACCTACGCCGTCATGAGCACCGAGTGATGCAACCGTACCTCTTTCGTTGTAGATGAATTTTCCAAGCGGCTGGTTATTGAGTAATTTAACGATGGCATCAGCAGTGAATTCACCTTGCTGCATCGCAATCTGTGCAGTTGTAGGATAAGGACGTTTATTGTCGCCTTCACCTGCCATAACCGCTGAGCAGTCACCGATAACAAAGATGTCATCGTAACCGTCAATACGGTTATCTTCACGAACGACGATACGGCCGCGTTTCACACCTTCGAATGATTCTTCCATCAGCTTGCTGCCACGTACACCTGCAGCCCAGATCACTGTATTAGCATAGAGCTGTTCTTCCTGCTCACCGTTTTTCACAACGAAGCCATGTTCATTTGCTGCGACGATCGGCGTAGCAATTTTGAACTCGACACCACGCGCTTCAAGGTATTCTACAACGTAGTTAACAAGTTCATCTGAGAACATCGGTAACATTTTAGGCGCTGCTTCTACACAAGTTAATTTAACTTTAGCTGGGTCAACCCCATATTTTTTGCACAGCTCAGGTACGCGGTCTGTTAACTCACCTAATAATTCGATACCAGTGAACCCAGCACCACCTACAAGAATAGCAAGATCTTTGTCGTCTTTTTCTGTGCTCTGTGCATAATGAGAGAAACGCTCTTCAATGTGCTTTGCGATACGGCGGGATGTATTCACGTTTTCAATCTGGAATGCATGTTCTTTCATGCCGCTGATGCCAAATGTCTCTGACTCGAAACCAAGCGCAACGACTAAGATATCAAAATGGAAGATACCGTTCGTTGTCTCGACCGTTTTTTCATCGCGGTTGATCTTAGTCACTTCTGCTTTAACGAAGTCGACTTTAGACGCATCTACTACGCTCGCAATCGGATAAAGCACATCTTGAGTTTTTAAAGTCCCTGCAGATGCTTCATGTAACCAAGTTGCTTCATAGTGATAATCATTTTTGTTGATTAAAGTGATATCGCAATCCTGTGCTGAAACTTTTTTCTGTAATTTAGTGATAGTCTGTAAGCCGGCGTAGCCCGCACCTAGTACAACAACTTTTTTTCTTTCAAAGCCCATTATATTCACCCATCTTATTTTTATTTTATTGTGATTTTCGTCACATGTTATATTTAAATCATTCCACTATAATAATAATATTAAAAACTGGAATATTCAATATATAAACTAACAGTTTTCCGGTGTGCCCGCGACTTCGCGAGTTCTAAAAGAGCTGCCACAGCCGCATGAAGCAATGGCATTCGGGTTATCAATCGCGAATCCGCCGCCCATCAATGATTGTTTGAAATCGACCACTGTTCCTTTTAAGATCGGTGCATCTGTCTGATCAACGAGTACTTTAACACCATAAAATGTCAAAATTTCGTCATTTTCTCCAGGGGCTTCTTCTGCACTCATGCCATAGGACAGACCGGTGCAGCCGCCACCTTTCACTGAAATCTTCAAGTAGCCATCAGGCATACCGTTCTTCTCCATCATATCCTTCACTTCATAAGCTGCCGCTTCTGTCAGTGTAATCGTCATCTTAAAACCTCCTAAAACATCCATGTTTCTTCTATATGCTTATAAATATTGGCAAGGAGCTGTTCCGGACTCTCCCCTGCCACATAATCTCCATTCACCAGGGCGTAAAGTTCATTGCTACACTGTCCGCAATAGGTCAGACACCCATATTCCAGACAATCGATATCGGGATCTTTTTCGAGCGCATCAAATACAACCTGACCGCCTTTTGCCAGATTTGAGATACAGAATTCGACGATCGGATTCATGGCTCACCTCTATTTTCAGATATTTCTACTAATCAATTGTATAATATATTATAATTTAAGCGTACATAAAAAAATAGGATTTTGACTCATGTAAGAAAAGGGGATTAACAAATGAAGAATCTTGTTTTACTTGGTGGGGGCTACGGCAACATGCGCATCATGCAGCGTCTGCTTCCAGATGCTTTACCGGAAGAATATACGATTACCTTGATCGACCGGGTACCATTCCACGGTTTAAAGACAGAATTTTATGCGCTGGCAGCAGGAACTGAATCAGATAAAGATGTCCGGGTGGAGTTCCCGAAAGATGCTCGTCTTAACTTTGCGTATGGAGAGATCACGTCGATTGACCTCGAAAAACAGATTGTCTCAATGGGTGAAACACATGTTGACTATGATGAGCTGATCATCGGTCTCGGCTGCGAAGATAAATATCATAATGTGCCGGGTGCTGAGGAATATACTTACAGCATTCAATCCATCATGCAGGCGCGTGATACATACAGCGCCATCGCAGACCTGCCTTCAGGTAGTACTGTCGGTGTTGTCGGTGCAGGTCTAAGCGGTATTGAACTTGCAAGTGAACTCAGAGAATCACGTTCTGACCTTAACATCAGACTCTTTGACCGCGGTGAGCGTATTCTACCTGCTTTTCCGGAGAAACTGAGCAATTATGTCAAGAAATGGTTCGATCAGCACAACGTCGAAGTCATTCCGCACTCTAATGTGGTAAAAGTGGAACCTGGGAAACTGTATAACAATGATGAGACATATGACGTGGACCTGTGTGTCTGGACAGCGGGTATCCAGCCTGTCGAAATCGTGCGTAATCTGCCTGTCGAATTCGGTGAAGGCAGCAGGGTCCGCATTAACCAGTATCATCAGATTCCGACTCATCGCAATGTCTACGTCGTGGGTGACTGCGCCCTCCTTCCTCATGCGCCGAGTGCCCAACTTGCGGAAGTTCAGGCAGAACAGATTGTAGACATCCTGAAAAAGGTCTGGCAAGGCGTGGAACTCCCGGACACTATGCCGGAACTGAAACTGCAGGGCTTCCTCGGTTCTCTCGGCGAAAAAGAAGGCTTTGCCTTCCTGATGGACCGTACTGTCACAGGCCGTATCGCTCGTTTAATGAAGTCAGGTGTCCTCTGGCTTTACAAGTACCATAACGGTTAAAAAAGCATTGTCTCTATTCTGAAGAGACAATGCTTTTTATTATCTTGATACTACCGGACGAAATGCTGCTCCACATACTTCGTCAGCTGAGGCAGCTGGATGTAGCCGTCTGCGACAATTTCATCATTCATGGTGATCAATGGATAGAAAAGTTCATCGGCCTGTATACGTTCAACGATAGACTCGTCGTAGTCTGAATGATTGGCGCTGTCATTGATATCAATGTAGTTGAATGTAAAATCCACATTGTTGAACTTACGCTTTAAATTCGGCTGTACCCAGTCGAAGATATCTTTAGATGTCGGTGCATTGACACAGCTTGCGCATACGACATCTGCACCGTAAACATTTACTTTTACCTGTTCCATGTGCAACCCCCTTAAATAATTGAATAAACTATGCTATAGTGATTATACTATACAGTAAATGAATAAAGAAAGGAGTCTATGATGACGACTGAACAACAAACTCAATTTGATCAAGTCAGTGAAGTACTTGATAAGTTACGTCCATTCCTGTTACGTGACGGCGGTGACTGTGAACTTGTCGATGTAGAAGATGGTATCGTTAAATTACGTCTATTAGGGGCTTGCGGCACATGCCCTTCTTCTACCATCACACTTAAAGCAGGTATCGAACGCGCGCTTTTAGAAGAAGTACCGGGTATCGTAGAAGTTGAACAAGTATTTTAAGACTGCTCTTCGGAGCGGTCTTTTTTTATTCTTCAGTAAGCCCCTCTCCTATAAGACCGGGTATAGCACAGCCTGAACAAGTGACGGATGATACCGTCAGTATTTGCGGTGAAATTTTAATTAATTTAAGGGTTTACATTGTATAAATCCTGTAAAAACATATAATTAAGGTAGGCATAAAGTTTTTTCATCAATTTTGAGAGGGGTTAATACATGAGTGAAGTTATGACGGGAACCATCCAAATCACTTTAAACGGCCAGCCAATGGCAGTGCCGGCGGAAGCCAATCTGTTAGACTATTTAAGATTCAAAGGTATTGAAGTACCCGCTCTATGTTATCATCCGGATCTTGGAGCAATCGAAACATGTGACGCATGTATTATTGAGGTCAACGGGGAACTCGTGCGTTCATGTAGCACTCAGTTAAATGAAGGTGACGTTGTCAGAACCGGTACAAGCGAAGCATTTGAAGCACAGATGATCGCAATGGACCGCGTTTTACACAACCACGAACTCTACTGTACGGTCTGTGATTTCAACAACGGCAACTGTACAGTCCATAATACAGTTAAAAAATTAAAAATCGATCATCAGGCTACTCATCAGTCGCCTAAAGGTGCACCGGTCAACCGCGGTAAATTCTATCGCTATGATCCTGATCAGTGTATCCTCTGCGGACGTTGTGTACAGGCCTGTCAGAATGTCCAGGTCAATGAGACATTAATGATAGACTGGGAACTTGAACGTCCACGTGTCATCTGGGACGGTAACGGTTCTACACTCATCGACGAGTCTTCCTGCGTCAACTGCGGACACTGTTCAACTGTCTGTCCATGTAACGCCATGATGGAGGTCGGCATGGAAGGCGAAGCTGGTTTCCTGACTGGTATGCTGAAGGACGCATTCCGTCCGGCAGTTGAAGTGACGAAAGCCGTTGAAACAGGTTATACGCCTCTTATGGCTATTTCTGATATTGAAGCAGAAATGCGTGAAGACCGCATCAAGAAAACAAAGACAGTCTGTACTTATTGTGGTGTCGGCTGTTCATTCGAAGTCTGGACTAAAGGCCGTGACATTCTTAAGGTAGAGCCGTCTCCTGAATCTCCGGCGAACCAGATTTCCACATGTGTGAAAGGTAAATTCGGCTGGGATTTTGTCAACTCAGGCGAGCGCTTAACGAAGCCTTTAGTACGTGAAGGCAATGAATTCCGTGAAGCTTCATGGGAAGAGGCTTATGCCCTGATTGCCAAGAACTTCAAAGAGACTATCGAAAAACGTGGACCTGAGCGTCTAGCGTTTATTACCTCTTCTAAGTGTACGAACGAAGAGTCTTATCTCATGCAGAAACTGGCTCGTGCAGTTGTCGGTACAAACAATGTCGATAACTGTTCACGTTACTGTCAGTCTCCGGCGACTATGGGCTTATGGCGTACAGTCGGTTATGGTGGTGACTCTGGTTCTATCACAGATATCGGTAGCGCGGAACTGATCATCGGTATCGGTACTAACACCGCAGAAGCACATCCTGTCATCGCGACACGTGTGAAGAGTGCACAGAAAGTCCGCGGCTCGAAGATTCTGGTCTCTGATATCCGTAAACACGAGCTTGCCGAACGTGCGGATATGTTCATCCGTCCAAATCCATCATCTGACTTAGTCTGGCTGAATGCTGTCACTAAATATATCATCGACAATGACTGGCATGACAAAGCGTTCATCGCTGAGCACGTCAACAACTTTGATGAACTTGTCAAAGGTCTTGAGAAATATACACTGGATTATGCCGTGCAGCATACAGGTCTGACAAAAGACGAACTGATTAAAGTGGCAACGATGATTCACGAAGCGAAATCGACAGTGGTCATGTGGGCAATGGGTATCACCCAGCAGCGTGGAGGCAGTGATGCTTCGACAGCGATCTCCAACCTCCTGCTTGCAACAGGTAACTATATGAAGCCGGGCGCAGGCGCTTATCCTCTCCGCGGTCATAACAACGTCCAGGGGGCAAGTGATATGGGTAGTATGCCGACTCACTTACCAGGTTACCAGAAGATTGACGACAAAGAAGCACTTGCCAAGTTCAGCAAAGCATGGGGCCGTGAACTGAATCCTGAAAAAGGTCAGAACAACCACCAGATGGTTGATGCGATGCATGCCGGTGAACTTGATGTTCTTTACTTAAAAGGTGAAGACATGGGTATCGTCGATTCTAACGTCAACTACGTCCGTGCCGGTTTCGAGAAACTGAAGTTTATGGTGGTCCAGGACATCTTCTTCTCTAAAACAGCAGAGTATGCAGACGTGGTCTTACCTGCTGCACCAAGCTTCGAGAAAACAGGTACATTCTCCAATACAGAACGTCGTATCCAGCGTCTGTATCAGGTGATGGAACCGCTCGAAGGTTCTAAACCTGACTGGATCATCATTCAGGAGATCGCCAACCTGCTCGGTGCAAACTGGAATTACACGCACCCAAGCCAGATCATGGACGAAATCGCTGCACTGACACCTATCTATGCGGGTGTCAACTATGAACGTCTTGAAGGCTTCAACAGCTTGCAGTGGCCGGTCCATGAAGACGGCACTGATTCACCTCTTCTCTTCACAGACGGCTTCCCGTTTGATGATAAGAAAGCTCGATTCGCACCAGTGGACTGGACAGAACCAACTGAATATCCGGCAGAATATGATATCCATGTCAACAACGGCCGTCTGCTTGAACATTTCCACGAGGGGAATATGACCTATAAAGTAGAAGGTCTGGTGCTTGAGACACCGGGTGCCTTCCTGGAGGTTTCTCATGAACTGGCAGCAGAGCGTGGCCTTGAAGACGGCACACTCGTACGTCTGCAGTCTCCTTATGGCCGTGTAGATGTTAAGACCATCGTCACTGACCGCGTTTATGGCAAAGAAGTCTACCTGCCAATGAACGACTCAGGCGACGCAGCGATCAACCTGCTGTCAAGTTCTATTGCTGATAAAGATACCTCAACACCTGCCTATAAGGAAACGAAAGCAAAATTAATCATTTTAGATAAAGGTGGTAAATCACCACTCCCTAAAACGAACTTCCGCTATGGTCACCGTGTACCGCAGATGGGTGTCAATGTCCAGAAGAAATGGGCGCGTCGTGACTATATCTTCCCGGGCACTATCGTCAAAGAAAGAAGAGGTGGTAAGTAATGGCACAAGCTACTAAAGTGATCAGAAGAACAGAAGTCGATGTTGAAGCCGTTCGCGCGAAAGAACTTCGTGAACTTGAAGATCAGCTGATTATGCATAAAGACACCCTGCATAAGCTGTTCCGCCTGCTTGAACAGCTGGATGACCATGAAGTCATCAATGCGCTGAATGCCGGACTTGCTAAAAGTGATCCGATCCTGACTCGTGTCCTAAAAGCAGTCAACGATACAGAGACAGATAAAGCCATCCGTAATGGTCTCCTGCTCGTCCAGGGACTCGGGAAATTCAACTTCAGTGAAATTGAACCGATGATCTTAAAGTTCAATAAAGGGCTGAAATTATCTACTGAATACAACCAGAGTAAACCACTCGGCTGGATGGGACTTCTCAATGTGCTGACGAATAAAGATTTCGTTGAAGGCTCTATCGTCCTGACGAAGTTTGTTAAAGGATTCGGTACCAGCTTTGAGCAGCTGAAACAAGAACAGGGTATTGTCGATCCCGTTCAGACGGACGTCGGCAATATAGACAGAGTGTCAGCTGCCGAACTGCCAAGCAAAGCAGCCGGCACCCGTGAAAGTAACCGTCCGAGCGCTAACCCTAAGGTGAAGATGCTCGGTATGGCTGCAGGGGCCGCATTATCTGTCGGTGCCCTCCTCCTTAAAAAATAAGAACACTAAAGAAGACCTGGAACTTCAAGTTCCAGGTCTTCTTTAGTGTACAGGTGTCTTAGGTTCTTGACCTCTTATCACATGTTTAGCATTATCGACACAGAGCTGGATCATGGCGTCACGTGTCTCAACGGTCGCACTGCCGATATGCGGTAACACGACAATCTTGTTCTCCTTCAGGAAAGGATGTCCTTCCTTAATCGGTTCCTCGCGGAGTACATCCAGCCCTGCCGCAGCGATATCACCATTCTGGACAGCTGCGAGCAGGTCTTCCTCTACCACGTGGCCGCCACGTCCGATATTAATGAAGATTGCATGGTCATTCATCTTGCGGAATGTATCCTTATTGAAGATATCGGCTGTTTCTTTCGTGAGAGGGGCTGTGCAGACGATGTAATCTGCCTGCAGGAGTTCATCGAATGAGACATACTTTGCGCCCAGCTCTCTTTCAGCGTCTTCATGTCTTGAACGCGTATGATACATGATATCCATATCAAATCCCTTGCAGCGCCTTGCAAAGGCAGTACCGATTGATCCCATGCCGTAGATACCGACAGATTTTCTGTAGACATCTGTGCCTGCCATCAAATAAGGTTCCCAGCCTTTCCACTCGCCTGCTGCCACTAATTGAGCCGCTTCAATGATACGGCGCGCCGTGATAAGCATCAGCGTGAAGCCGAGTTCTGCAGTGGTCTCTGTCAGAACGTCAGGCGTGTTGCAGACGATGATTCCTTTTTCCTTCGCATAATCGACGTCTATATTATCATAACCGACCGCTAAGTTGATGACAGCCTTCAGCTCCGGACAACTATCCAGGTATTCCCGGTCGATTTGATCACTCATCATCGTGATGACCACATCTGCATCCCGGCTCTTGTTAAGGAGCTCTTCTCTTGGCATCGCCTTTAATTTTTCGCCGTACATTTCAACGTCAGCGACACTCTGCAGGTCCTCTATAAATCGTTCAGGTATCTGTCTGGTCACTAAAACCTTCATTCTGCACCCTCCTGATAACTCTTAATGACATCATTCAAGTTCTTGACTGAATAAGACGGCGGCACTTCTTCTGCCATCACTGCATCATAAGTCGAGACCCCCGTCTGGACGTGCAACGTATCAATCCCGCTGTTGATGCCGGACAGTATATCCGTCATATAAAGGTCTCCGATCATCACCAGCTCCTCTTTCGGCAGTCCGATCATCTCGACTGCCTTATTCATAATATGGACTTCCGGCTTGCCGATGAAAAGAGGTTCTACATCCGTCGCTACTGTCAGCACACTGGTCAGTGCGCCGTTCCCCGGCAAAAGCCCTCGTTCACTCGGCAACGTCCGGTCCGGATTCGTTGAAATAAATGTGGCCCCGTTCCGAATGGCCAGTGCTGCATTCGCCAGCTTGTCATAAGTGATGTCCACATCTAATCCGATGACGACATAATCCGCCTCGACATCCTCGACAATTTCCAGTCCTTCATCTACAAGTGCCTGTCTGATGCCTTTACCGCCGACGCAGTGAACACGAGCGCCGGGCTTCTCATCTGCTATATACATCGCTGTTGCCATCGCAGACGTCACCACATTCTCAGCCGTGCAGGGGAAACCCATTCCCGTCATTTTCGCTGCGACTTCGTCCGGTGTCTTTGAAGCATTGTTGGTCACAAATAGATAAGGCAGTTCATTATCATGCAGATAATCGATGAATTCCTTTGCGCCTTCAATCACTTGTGTCCCAGCGTACATCGTTCCGTCAAGATCCAGCAGATACCCTTTATATTTTTTCATGATTGCCTCCTTTACCGAATGCAGATACCGGTCCCAGTTCTCTGTCAATAAATGATTCCACAGCACGCTGGAAATGCGTATAAGCTGCCAGATTGGCACTGAATACAGATTTCAGTTTATCGTGGTCGATGTGGGTATAGTCACGGACCATCCACTGTCTCGTCGGTAATGTCGCTGATATCATCTTGGCATCATCACCTGTAATCACTTTCTCCATTTCCATGATGTCAATCACATCCTGATAGCTACCCGGGTCACGCATGATAAAGCCATCTATCATCATATTGCCGACGTCCACCGTGCTTTCAATCAGCATATGACAGATGCGTTCAAGCGCATAGCCTTCTGCAGCTGTGAAATCAGCTGTCAGTTGTGTGATATAGTCAAGCTTTAATGCGAGTTCATCTCGATCTACAAAGTACATGTTATCGCCTCCATCCCTAGTTTAACAAATTTTCTTATCGCCTTCATTACTGATATACTTGAGACGGAGGGATATTATGATAGATATGTTCTTATACGATGACTCTGAGAAGGCGAATGTCCGTTTCGTCAGCTTTCTAGGAGAATCTCGTCATGATTTGACACTCATCCAGACCGACCGCCATTACGGTAAGACCATCGTGCTGAATACGCAGTCCAATAAATTCGGCATCATCGGTCGTGATGACCTGGAAGAGGAAGGTTATATTGCTTATGTGCTTGGTATCAGTGACGCTGAAGCGGCAGAAGTGACTGAATTCTTAAATGACGTCATCCATTAAAAAAAAGTAACTGCCTGCGCAGTTACTTTAAAAAATCCTTGAGCGTTTTACCAGTGTTAAGATCGTCAATCTCCTGAGCCGGTGCGAGTGTC
Organism: Macrococcus bovicus; assembly: GCF_030376725.1. NCBI lineage: Bacteria > Bacillati > Bacillota > Bacilli > Caryophanales > Staphylococcaceae > Macrococcus > Macrococcus bovicus. Next base: position 571,359 of record NZ_CP128470.1, on the reverse strand, counting down.
ACCGGCTCTTCTATTTGGACTGCCTCAGCCTCTACTGGCGTTTCCTCTACTGTTTCTCCGTCAACCTCTTCTGCCTGGTGGCGAATCACTTCATGTACTGTCAGCCGTTTCAGGACGAAATAAGCACAGCCGAAGTTACAGTATTCGAGCAGATAATCCTGGATGCTTGAAAATCTACGGCTGATATCCGCTTTTTTATTTTTATCTTCATAGAAGCCTTTCAGACGCAGCTGTTCATAGCCGATATCACCGACAATAATCGGATATTTATCGAGTACTTCTGAATAGCGCGTTTCAAACTGCTCCTGATTGAAAGCATTCTTATGATCGACCATTATCTCAAAATGATGGTCGCCTGCTCTCACAATCATTAAGCTTCTCCGAGCGCCTGACGTTGTTTCGCTGCCTCGTTCACCTGTTCATCAGCATGGTAAGAACTACGTACCATCGGCCCAGCCTGGCAGTGTTTGAAACCTTTGTCCATCGCTATTTTACGCAATTTACCGAATTCAAGCGGTGAATAGTATTTCTGAACTTTGATATGCTTCCGAGACGGCTGCAAGTACTGGCCGATTGTCATGATGTCCACGTCATTTGCACGCAGATCATCCATCACTTCAAGGATTTCGTCCCAAGTCTCACCCAGGCCGACCATCAGACTTGATTTAGTCGGAATATCCGGCTGCAGTTCCTTTGAACGACGGAGCACTTCAAGTGAGCGGTCATAGGTCGCACGAGCCCGAACTCTCGGTGTCAATCTGCGGACTGTTTCGATATTGTGATTCAGGATATCAGGTCGCGCATTCATGAGGCGCTCCCAGTTCTCAAAGCTGCCGCCCATATCTGATGGCAGCACTTCTATTGTCGTATATGGATTGCGTTCGCGTACTTTGCGGATCGTTTCTGCATAGACTTCAGAACCGCCGTCTTTCAAGTCATCACGTGCCACCGCTGTGATGACAACGTGCTTCAGGTTCATCAGTTCGACTGATTCTGCCACACGTTCGGGTTCATTTAAGTCAAGTTCGTTCGGCAGACCTGTCTTAACCGCACAGAAGCGGCAGGCACGTGTACAGACTGCACCGAGAATCATGAAAGTCGCTGTACGTCGTTCACCCCAGCACTCATGGATGTTCGGACATTTTGCTTCCTCACATACCGTATGCAGGTTCTTCTCACGCATCATTTTCTTAAGTCCTGTATAGTTCTGGTTCGTATTAAGCTTTATTTTTAACCATTCAGGTTTTCTGAGAATTTCTTCATTTCTTGTCGCCACAATACATCCCTCCGATATCCATTAATTATAACGCAAAGTGATTTAAATTAAAATGTCTGCTTCATGAAAACCTTCTATCCAGTGCGAGCTGCATGACATCCCGCAGAAACTCAGGCATAAAGTAGGCTTTGTCATTCTGAACGAACTGCGGGAAAAAGCGTCCGAACGTATACATATCTAGCGTGGCAAGTGTATAGGTCTGATGATCATCAATCAGCTGATCCCCCACAAAAAACTGTCGCTCGGACTGAATATAGCCGATATGATCCGTCACATACATACCGAAGACGTCACCCCTGAAGCCATATCCTTTGACGATTTCATCGCGGAACTCATGCTTGCTGCTCATAGCGATGACTTCCTTCAGCTCTCGTCCGGAAAGTGTGATCTTAACAGGATTAATGGGATGCGGCAGCATCTTATGCAGATCATATTTCGTCAAGCTGTCTCCTTCGTAACCTTCAACGATCAGTCCTGAATTGATCAAGGCACAGTCTGCATCCAGTTCAATTCTCAGTTCCCTTGCCAGCAGTGCCGTCGTGTAGGACGCGCTGTACAGTCGTCTTGGCAGACTGACCGGACTGTGATGGATGACTTCACTGAGCAAGTCACGGCCTTCCTCATAATAATGATCCTCACTATCGGTCAGTTCATCAGTCTCAATCAGTCTTGCCTCTTTCTGCACGAGACGTCGGCCGTCAAATTGCAGTTTGATCTCACCGATATATTCACCATATCTGCCCGCCGCACCGATAAGGACACCGTTGACCCGTTCCCCCTTATCAAAATGATGATGCGTATGCGCACCGAGTATTAAATCGATACCTGGAATTTCCTCGGCAATCCGGCGGTCGGCAAAAATCCCTAGATGACTCAGAATAATGATGACATCACATTCACTGCGGATCGCTTCAACCTGCTTGCGGATGGCGTCAAGCGGCTCAGTCACCTGCCAGCCGAGTGCCTTATAAAAAGGTGTGAACTCTGCTGTTGCACCGATAAAGCCGAATTTAACACCCTTGAACTCATCGATCACATGCAGCCTGAGGTGACGGGGGAGCTGTCCTTCCATATCAAACAGATTGCAGCATGTCACTTTAAAGTCTGCCTCATCATACAGTGCATTAAAGTCCTCATGGGTCAATGTGATGCCTTCATTGTTGCCGATGGTCGCTACTTTGACATGTGCTTCGTTCAGCAGTTCAACGTTTCCTTTGCCCAGTGTTCCCTCGGTATAAGGATGACTTCTATCCACATGATCGCCTAGATCGACGTAATAACTGTTGTCCGGTCTGTCCTTTAAATAGCGAATAATCTTATTGAAAGTCGACAGATGACTGTGAATATCATTTGTATGGTAGAGTTTGATTTCCATAATATCCCCTCTTTAAATCAGGCTTTTTATGATCAGATAACAACCAAGAGCCAGCATAATGAGTCTCAGCATCAGTACGACTGTCTCTGACTTTGCACGTTTATTGATCTGGACACCGATTGAGGCGCCGATAAAACTTGAAACGACTAGAATAACTGCGTAATGCCAGATGACATTGCCCTGCACAATATGACTGATAGCACCAGAGATACTGGAGAACAAGATCATGAGCATGCTTGTACCGACTGCGATATGCGGTGGGAATCTGAAGGCGATAATCATGAGCGGTGTCATCAGCGCACCGCCGCCAATACCAAACAATCCCGTTAAGCAGCCGACCAGAAACGTCGCCATCACAGCAGGCACCGGCGCAATACTGTACTCGAAGGTCTGCCCTTTGGCATCAGTGAAAGACCGCATACGGGCGGGATTCTGAAAAAACCTGATCGGCCTGATCTTATCCCTGAACATCAGGACGATACTCATCATAATCATCAGCAGACCGAAATAAAGATTGAAACTTTTCAGCGTCAGAAAATGACTGAGATAAGCGCCCACAATAGCGCCCGGCACAATGCCGAGCAGAAAGAGAAAACCGGACTTGATATCGACCTGTTTTGCCTTGATATAGCCGATTGAAGCCGATAATCCTGTGGCGATCAGGATGACCGTTGAGGTCCCGATAGCTGTCTGCGGGGTGATGCCGCCTATTAGACCTGTCCCACCTAAAAAGATGAGGGAAGGCACGATAATAATACCCCCGCCGAGACCGACCAATGAGCCGAGAATAGCTGAGCCGACGCCCAGTAAAATGAGTAGTACAATAGACATCTTGTCCTCCTTAGAACAGCGACAGCTGCTGTGCATTTAAATGATCATAATCAATCCCGAGTATCTCTTTCATCCGTAAGGCATTGCCTGCTGCATGTCCGCCTGAGTTATTATTGAAGATGACGTACACTTCTTCTGCCTTCTGATCGAGTATTCTGAACTTGGCTGCGAGAGCCTGCAGTTCTTCTTCATTGTATTCGTATAAATAGCGGACATCCCGCCATTCCTGGTCAGACATATCCTTCTTCGTCCAGCCTGCCACATTTCTGCCGTGCAGCCTGACAAGCGAGATGGGATGCGTCACCCGGTTCACCATCGGAATAGAGCCATGACCGCTCTGCGGCTCGTCACATACCGCATGGATCAGTTTATTTTCATAGAGAAAATGCAGCGTATTCTCTGTCATCTCTTCTGTAAACCAGCTGTCATGACGAAATTCTATCGCGATAGGCATTTCTCGTAAGTGCTGCTTCAGATATAGTATATAATTAATGTTCTGGGTATTACAGTCGAACCAGGGCGGGAACTGCACCAGGACCATGGCCAGCCGGTCTTCTTCTATCAATGGACCTACCATCAGGTTAAACTGTTCAATCAGCTGGATTCTCGTATCTGCGTACTGCTCGACTTCCGCATGGCCGGTCAGTGCCTGATGAATTTTGACGACAAACTTGAAGCGGTCCGGCGTCTCACTGATCCATTTCCGTATATTCCGTTCAGGCTGGATCGCATAGTAACTTGCATCCAGTTCAACAGTCGGAAAATAACTGCCATATGTATATAATTTATCTTTTTTATTCGCCAGTTCAGGATATAATGTATCATGATCCGACCAGGCGGTTAATCCTATATTTATCATTATCATCACCTAGTCTAATCATATCATAAGTCATGAGGACACTCTCTAGAAAGGAATCTAAAAATGACGACCATCCAACTTGAAAAAATTAATGTCACTCGAAATGAGCATCATATTCTGCATGATATCACCTGCCAGTTTCCGTCCGGCACCATCACAGCACTCATCGGACCTTCAGGGGCCGGCAAAACGACTCTGCTTAAACTCCTGAACGGACTGCATAGCCCCACTTCCGGAGAAATTTACTTCAATGACACCCCTATCTCCAATATGGATATGCTGAATCTCAGACGCCATGCCGGTATGGCGCTGCAGAGTGCGCCGATGCTGCCCGGCACAGTCTTTGACAACCTGAATCTGCCAAGAGCCATTGCGGCAGACACTCTAACTGAAGATGAAGCGGTCCGTCTTCTTACCCAGGTCGATTTAGAAGATGTCCCATTGACACAGGACATCAAATCTCTGTCCGGTGGTCAGCGTCAGAGACTGTCTATAGCACGTACACTCGTCAATCAGCCGCGTGTGCTCCTGCTCGATGAAATCACTTCCAGTCTGGACCCGCGCAGTGTGAAAGAAGTGGAAAAGCTCATTCATTCTATTCATGAGAGTCAGCAAGTCACCATTATCTGGATTACACATGATGTTGACCAGGCAGTGCGGGCCACAGACCGTTATATCATGCTGAAAGACGGACGCGTCGAACATACAGGTGATTCCAAGACATTGCTGCACAGTCAAATTTCAGCAGTCAGAGAATTTATTGAAGGAGAAGAACAATGACCCTATTACAGCTTAGTCTGACGATCATCTTCGTCATCATTCCTTTAGTGCTCACAGCTTACCTGAAACTGGGTCTCGAGAAAGATATTATCATCGCGACAATCCGCAGCACCATCCAACTTTTTATAGTCGGTTATATTCTGACATTTGTCTTTGAGGGCAATCATCCTGTCTATATCCTGCTGATGATCTTACTGATGATCACAGCAGCGACTCAGAATATCATCAAAAAAGGGCAAGGTATAAAAGGTATCACATGGAAGATTGTCGTGACACTGATCACAGTTGAAGTCATTACGATGGGGATTATGCTCGGCTTTCACATCATCCCGTTTGAAGCGCGTTATGTCATCCCTATCAGCGGCATGGTCATCGGTAACTCGATGGTCCTCTCCCTTCTGTTCTTAAACCGCTTCCTCAGTGAAATCAGAAATAACGATGAACAGATCGAACTGATATTATCGCTTGGCGGAACGAATAAACAGGCCATACATAGAAGCCTGATGTCAGCCATCAGAAGTGCGATGATACCGACGATTGAAAGTCAGAAGACGATGGGGCTCGTACAGTTGCCGGGGATGATGAGCGGCCAGATTATCGGGGGGGCAGACCCTATCGTCGCTGTCCAGTTCCAGCTGCTTATTCTTTTCCTGCTGCTCACTGCTGCGACTGTATCAAGTGTCATGGTCGGCTTCTTAAGTTACCCGACACTCTTCAATGAAAAAGAGCAGTTTCTCGGCGAATATCAAAAATAAAGGACTGAACATATTGTTCAGTCCTTCTGCTATTTGAAGATGTTCTTTTTGACAAGGAAAATATAGGTCAGTGCCATCAGAAGAAACGCGACTGATACCGTGCCTATCCAGTTCAGTTGAGGCAAGTCGACGTTCATACCGAAGAAACTGAAGACAAGGGTCGGCAAGGTCAGGAATACTGTGACTAGTGTGAGGAGCCGCATGATATTGTTCATCTCATTACCGATGAGTGAAGAATAGGACCCGGCGATACTCTCCAGGATATTCGTATAGAGCTCTGTCGTACTTAAAGCCTGTGTATTCTCAATCATCAAGTCTTCCAGCAGTTCTTTATCTTCATCATAAAGCTTGATTGAACGGGAGCGGAAGATCCGCTTGATTGTATCACCGTTGGCCGTGAGTGAGGTCAGGAAGTACACCAGACTTTTCTCGAGTTCCATCAGTTCATAGAGCTGCTTATTCGTCAGTGATGTTCTTAAGTTACTCTCGATGCGCAGACGTTCACGGTTCAGTCGCTTCAGTGTATTGTTGTACATCGTCGCTACTGTAAAGAGTACTTCCAGCAGAAATCTCGATTTCATGCGCAGATCAAAACGGCGATTCATCAGTTTATTGAACATCTCATGTTCACGGGAACAGATCGTGATGATATAACCTTTACTTAAGATGATGCCGATCGGTACTGTGATATAGGATACAGTCTGTTTGATGTTTTCATCTATAATCGGAAAATCATTGATGATCAATGTACTGTTCGTCTCTTCATCATATTCAATACGCGCACTTTCTTCCGGGTCGAGCGGATCTTCCAGGAATTCAATCGGGATATTGAAATACTCCGCTACTTCTTCCATTTCTTCGCGCGATGGCTGCGTCATATTGATCCAGTTGTTCGGCTGGAATCGTTCAGCTTTAATAATGGTCCCTTCATCTGAATTGATATAGGTATTAATCATAAGATGTCTCCTTTCTGTCTGCCGTCGTTAACATAAAAATCTTAACGCAATTTCACTAATAAAGATACCTAAATTTTCACAAACAAAAAAAGACGAGCATCAGACTCGTCTTTTTTGTTGTGAATTAACCGATTGAACCTTCCATCTCGAACTTGATGAGACGGTTCATCTCTACTGCGTACTCCATCGGTAATTCTTTGGTGAATGGCTCGATGAAGCCCATCACGATCATTTCAGTCGCTTCTTCTTCTGAAATACCACGGCTCATCAGGTAGAAGAGCTGTTCTTCAGATACTTTAGAGACTTTTGCTTCATGCTCTAAAGAGATGTTGTCGTTCATGACTTCATTGTAAGGAATCGTGTCAGAAGTTGACGCGTTGTCCATGATGAGTGTATCACATTCAATATTTGAACGTGCACCCTCAGCATCACGGCCGAAGTGAACGATACCGCGGTAAACCACTTTACCGCCTTGTTTAGAGATAGATTTAGAGACGATGGTTGAAGAGGTGTTCGGTGCTTTATGGATCATCTTCGCGCCGGCATCCTGTACCTGTCCTTTACCTGCCAAGGCGATAGATAATGTCATACCACGTGCGCCCTCGCCGAGGAGGTAACAAGCCGGGTATTTCATCGTCAGTTTAGAACCGATGTTACCATCGATCCATTCCATCGTGCCGTTTTCATAGACAAATGTACGTTTAGTCACCAGGTTGAAGACGTTATTCGCCCAGTTCTGGATGGTTGTATAGCGGCAGTATGCGTCTTTCTTAACGATGATCTCAACGACAGCAGAGTGCAGTGAGTTGGTTGTATAAACAGGGGCTGTACAGCCTTCTACGTAGTGGACACTTGCGCCTTCATCCACGATAATCAGTGTACGTTCAAACTGCCCCATATTCTCTGAGTTGATACGGAAGTAAGCTTGCAGTGGCGTATCCAGTTTAACGTTCTTCGGTACATAGATGAATGAGCCACCTGACCATACCGCAGAGTTAAGAGCCGCAAACTTGTTGTCGGCAGGCGGAATCACTGATGCGAAATGTTCTTTGAAGATATCTTCATTCTCACGTAATGCTGAGTCTGTGTCCTTAAAGATGATGCCCTGTGCTTCCAGGTCTTCCTGCATATTGTGGTATACCACTTCTGATTCATACTGGGCAGAGACACCGGCAAGATATTTCTGCTCCGCTTCAGGGATACCTAATTTATCAAAGGTCTGCTTAATTTCTTCAGGTACTTCGTCCCATGAACGCTCTGTATGTTCTGATGGTTTAACGTAGTAAGTGATTTCATCAAAGTTCAGCTCTGATAAGTCACCGCCCCACATCGGCATCGGCATTTTATAGAACTGCTTTAATGATTTTAATCGGAAATTGAGCATCCATTCCGGTTCTTCCTTCATCTTAGAGATTTCACGCACGATATCTTCAGTCAGACCCCGTTCTGAACGGAAAATCGATACGTCTTTATCATGGAAACCATATTTATAATCGCCCACATCTGGTGCTTTTTTAGCCATTTGGTTCACTCCTTATTCTTCGTCTTTTGTTCCTTTTTCAAGTGCTTTCCAGGCAAGAGTGGCACATTTGATTCGTGCAGGGAATTTAGCGACACCTGATAACGCTTCGATGTCACCCATTTCCTCGGTGATTTCATAGTCATTGCCAAGCATCATCTGACTGAATTCATGGCCCATCGCTAATGCTTCATCAATCGTGTGTCCTTTAATCGCCTCAGTCATCATTGAAGCGCTGGACATTGAAATAGAGCATCCCTCACCTTCAAATTTTGCATCTCTGACGATATCACCGTCAACATCAAGCGTCAGACGAATGCGGTCTCCACAAGTCGGATTGTTCATCTCAATGGTCAGTGAACCATCTTCAATCACCCCTTTGTTACGAGGATTTTTATAATGATCCATGATCACTGAGCGATAAAGCTGGTCTAAATTATTAAAACTCATAGCTGAAAAACTCCTTTGTTTTTTTCAAGCTATCCACTAACAGGTCTATTTCTTCTTTCGTGTTGTAGATATAGAAACTTGCGCGTGCAGTTGAAGATTGGTTCAGCCACTTCATCAGCGGCTGTGCACAGTGATGGCCTGCGCGGATAGCGATGCCATCAGAATCAAGTGCTGTTGCGAGATCATGAGGGTGAACACCGGCAAGATTGAAAGTGATCAGCCCTGCACGTTTATCCGGACCCGGACCGTAGATTTCAAGCCCTTCGATCTCTGACATCTTCTCATAGGCATAGGCTGTCAGCTCATGTTCATATGTCAGGACTTCATCCAGTCCGATGGCTTCTAAATAGTCAATGGCTGCATGTAGACCGATGGCTTCAGCTATCAGCGGCGTACCTGCTTCAAACTTGGTCGGCAGTTCTGTCCAAGTGGAGTCCTGGAGACCGACGAAGTCAATCATATCCCCGCCATATTCAATCGGTTCCATTTTATTCAGCAATGACTTGCGTCCATATAATACACCGATACCGGTCGGACCCACCATTTTGTGACCGCTGAATGCATAGAAGTCGACATCCAAGTCCTGGACATCTACTGTCATATGCGGCACCGCCTGCGCGCCGTCTGACACCATAATCGCGCCCTTATCATGGGCAAGCTTCGCGATTGCTTTAATGTCGTTGATTGTTCCGAGTACATTGGAGACATGGGCAACAGAGACAATCTTAGTTCTGTCTGTAATCGTCGCTTCAACATCCTTTAAATCCAGTGTGCCGTCCGGCTGCAGCGGAATATATTTCAGCACAGCTTTACGACGTTTGGCAAGCTGCTGCCATGGTACCAGATTCGCATGATGCTCCATCTGAGTAATGACAATCTCATCACCTTCTTCAACCGCCATATCGCCGTAGCTGTGGGCCACAGTATTGATAGCGGTTGTCGTTCCACGCGTGAAGATGACCTCCTCAAAATACTGTGCATTGATGAAACGGCGGACGGCTTCCCGTGCGCCCTCATAGCCATCAGTAGCACGGGTACCGAGTGTGTGAACACCCCGGTGAACGTTCGCATTCTCATGCTGGTAATACTGATTCATTCTATCAATGACCTGCTGCGGCTTCTGGCTGGTCGCAGATGAATCAAGGTAGACGAGCGGTTGGCCGTTGACCGTTTCAGTCAGAATCGGAAAATCCGCTTTAACTTTATTGATATCGAATGGTGCCATTAGATCAGGACCTTTCTGTTATTTAATTGCTACTTTCTGTTCGATAACGTCTGTCAGCTGACGTCTTACCGCTTCAATCGGTAATTCATTGACAACAGGCGCCAGGAAACCATGAATGACTAAGCGTTCTGCTTCAGCCTGAGAGATACCACGGCTCATCAGGTAGAAGAGCTGCATTGGATCTACACGTCCAGCTGATGCCGCATGCCCTGCTGTTACATCATCTTCATCAATCAACAGGATCGGATTGGCATCCCCACGTGATTTCTCTGACAGCATCAGTACACGCGATTCCTGCTGCGCATCCGCTTTAGTCGCACCGTGCTTGATATAGCCGATACCGTTGAAGATTGAAGACGCCGCATCCTTCATTACACCGTGCTTGAGAATATGACCGACAGAATTCTTACCGTACTGAATAATCTGCGTCGTGAAATTCAGTTTCTGTTCTCCGCGACCGACGACGACAGTCTTTAAGTTACTTGTTGAGTTATCCCCCATCAAGTAAGTCGTATTGTCATTGATTGTGTCACCATCGTTCATCAGACCCAGTGACCAGTCAATCGTTGCATCCTTGTGAGCGATACCACGACGGATGACGTGGCCTGTGAAACCTTTTGCCAGGAAATCAACAGTGCCGTAAGTGATTTTAGCGTTATCATTGGCGATAACTTCTGAGATCACATTCAGTTGTCCCGCTGCTTCTTCCACTGTGGATAAATAGTTCTCTACATAAGTCACTTCTGAACCTGTATCCGCTACAATCAGCAGGTGATTGAAAAGATTCGCGTCTTTGTCATCATGTAACACGACCATCTGAATCGGCGACTCAATGATCACGTTCTTTGGTACATAGATGAACAGACCGCCGTTCAGTAAGGCAGCATGTAAGGCAGTTAAACGATGCTCATCGACTTTAACCCCTTCAGTCATGAAGTACTGCTGAACAAGGTCGCTATGCTCTGCCATCGCAGTGTGAATGTCTTTAATGATGACACCTTGTGCCGCTAAATTTTCGTCCACTTTCAGGAAAGCAGGCGTATTATTGTGCTGGACGTAAAGATTTTCGACAGCCTCAACATCAATGATAGATTTCACTTCTGCCGGTAACGCGTCTGTACTGTCAAAAGTTGTACTGTCCGCCGCATGATAAGTCACGTCGAAATTCCAGCGGTCAAGTCTTGTTTTGTCCGGTTTAGGCATGTCGATCGCGTCTAAACGATTAAACGCATCTTCTCGAATCGCCGTCATCCATGCAGGTTCATTGCGGGATTCTGATAAACCTTTGATTTGTTCTAAGTTGATGTCACTCATTTCAGTTCCTCCTTATTCAGCTGCTTCATCCTGAATGTTTAATTCTTGCTTGATCCAGTCATAACCTTCTGCTTCAAGACGCTGAGCAAGTTCTTCTCCGCCTGACTTAACGACGCGGCCTTGCATCATCACGTGGACGAAGTCTGGTGTGATGTAGTTCAGAAGACGCTGATAGTGAGTGATGATCAGGCAACCGAAGCTGTCGCCACGCATTTCATTGATACCTTTTGATACCACTTTAAGCGCATCGATATCGAGACCTGAGTCAATCTCATCTAAAATGGCAAATTTAGGTTCCAGCATCATTAACTGCAGAATTTCATTGCGTTTTTTCTCACCGCCAGAGAAGCCCTCATTTAAATAACGTGTCGCCATGTCAGGATCCATTTCAAGGAAGTCCATCTGTTTGTCCATTTTCTTGATGAACTGCATCAGGTTGATTTCCTGACCTTCCTCGCGACGAGAGTTAATCGCTGAACGTAAGAAGTCTGCATTGGTTACACCTGAGATTTCAGATGGATACTGCATCGCAAGGAAAAGACCTGCTTTCGCACGCTCATCTACTTCCATTTCAAGTACATTTTCACCATCAAGTAAAACTTCCCCTTGAGTGACCTCATATTTCGGATGACCCATGATTGCTGAAGATAAAGTTGATTTACCTGTACCGTTCGGTCCCATGATAGCGTGAACTTCACCTTGTTTGATTGTTAAGTTTACACCTTTTAAAATCTCTTTTCCTTCGATAGAAACGTGTAAATCTTTAATCTCTAATACTGATGCCATTTGTGTACCCTCCACGAATTATAATTATTTTAGACTTTTTATAGTTTATAATGATTTTAATTTACAGTCAAAGACTCTTAAATTCATTTACTCAATTATTATAACGTAAATAGATGGATTGTTAAACGGATTGAGACCATTTCATTGAGAATCATACCGGAGTGATTGAAAATAAAAAACACTCAGAACGAGTCTGAGTGTTAAAGATTAGTTTGCAGCGATAACTGCGCCTTTATATTTCTCATCGATAAATTTCTTAACGTCATCGGATTGAAGCGCTTTAACGAGTGCTTTAATTTTCGCATCGTCTTTATGGCCCTTCTGAACAGCGACTAAGTTAGCGTATGGTGAATCTTTATCTTCAAGTGCGATAGAGTCCTTCACTGGATTCAGTTTATTATCAAGTGCGAAGTTGGAGTTGATAATGACTGCATCGCCTTCGCCATTGTTGAACGTTTTAGGTAAAAATTCAGCTGCCTGTTTGTTGTTGAATTTCAGGTTCTTTTTGTTTTCAGCGATATCCTTGAATGTCGCTTTGACTGGGTCTGTACCTTCTTTTAATTTAATTAAGCCTGCTTTTGTGAAGAATGATAAGAAACGACCTTCTTCAGCCGGGTTGTTTGAGACGAAGATTTCTGCGCCGTCAGGTAGTTCATCCAGTGATTTATATTTTTTAGAATAGACAGCCATCGGTTCGATATGCACATTACCAGCAGATTCGATTTTATAGCCTTTTTCCTTCACTTCAGTGTCAAGGTAAGGTGTGTGCTGGAAGAAGTTTGCATCTAATTCGCCATCGTTCAACAGACGGTTCGGTGTTGTATAGTCGTTGATGATTTTGATATCCAGTTTGTAGCCTTCTTTTTCAAGGATCGGTTTCACTTGCTCAAGCAGTTCTGCGTGAGGTGCCGGTGAAGCCCCTACTTTAATCGTTTTATCTTCTTTCCCGTTTTCTTTTGACTCGGAGCCACATGCTGTCAGGACAACAGCGAATAACAGCGTAAGTGTAAATACTAAAATTTTCTTCATCGTTTTTCTCCTTTGTATTTTATATTTAACGTTTGTCTGTGCGCTTCGCCAGGAAGTCACCGATAAACTGTATTGCAAAGACTATGAGCAGAATGAAGACAGTCGATACTAAGATCACATCATTCTGACTACGGGTGAAACCTACTAAATAAGCAAGGTTACCGAGCCCACCGGCACCGATAACACCGGCGATTGCCGTAGCACCTACCAGCGAGATCGTGGTAACCGTGATACCTGAGATCAGAGCTGGCAATGATTCACGCAGCAGCACTTTCCAGATAAGTGTCCAGCGGCTCGCGCCCATCGCTTCTGCTGCTTCAATGACACCTTTATCGATTTCTTTCATACCGATCTCCACAAGACGGGCGTAGAAGGGAGCAGCGCCGATAATTAATGCAGGCAGCGCACCTTTGACCCCGCTGATCGTCCCCATCAGGACGTTGGTGAATGGAATAAGAAGCAGAATCAGAATAATAAACGGAATCGCCCGGAACAGATTGACAAAAAAGGCCATGATATTATAGAAAATCTTTGCCCCTCTTGATTTGCTGCGTGAAGCAAGGAATAACGCCGTTCCGATGATCAGACCGAATATAAAAGTGAAGATTGCCGAAATAATCGTCATATACAGCGTTTCATAAACAGCCACCCAGACATCCGGCCAGATGACATTCTCAAAACTGAACATTTCTCTTAACGTATCCATCATCGTATTATCCACGTCTTTCCACCTCCGCTTCAACGCCGTGCACCCTTAACTCGTCGAACATTCTTTCGACTTCAGCATTAAGGGCAGGCACATGTACGATCAGATGGCCGAAAGAACCGTTCTGCGTATGCTTAATGTTACCGGCAAGAACATTCGCATCCAGATCATACTTTCTGATCATCCGGCTGACAATCGGCTGCCCGGTAGAAGAACCGACAAACTTCAGGCGAAGAATCGCTCCGGTCGGATAATGTGCCATAATCTCATCGATAGAAGCTTCAACTTCAGCGTCTTTCAGATCATCTTTGACAAAGCGCTGCGTGACAGTTGACTGCGGATTTTCAAACACTTCCATGACAGGACCCTGCTCCACCACACGCCCATTTTCCATGACAGCGACCTGGTGACAGATTTTTCGGATGACCTGCATTTCATGCGTGATCAGAATAATCGTCAGTTTGAGCTGGCGATTGATGTTCACCAACAGCTCCAGAATTTCATCTGTCGTCTGCGGGTCAAGTGCACTGGTTGCTTCATCACAGAGCAGCACAGTCGGGTTATTGGCCAGCGAACGGGCAATGCCGACCCGCTGTTTCTGCCCCCCTGACAGCTGAGAGGGATAAGCATTTTCTCGGCCTTCAAGTCCGACCAGGCGGATCAGTTCATTGACCCGTGCAGTACGTTCAGTTTTAGAGACACCTGCAATTTCAAGCGGAAATGCAATGTTATCGAATACTGTACGTGACCACAGCAGATTGAAATGCTGGAAGATCATACCGATTTTCTGTCTTTTCTTTCTGAGGTCAGTCGGACTGAGCTCTGCAATGTTATCGCCACCGACGACCACATCACCCGTCGTCGGTTTTTCAAGGCCATTGAACATACGGATTAACGTACTTTTACCTGCACCTGAAAAACCGATGACACCATATATTTCACCCTCGTTGATCGTCAGATTGACATCATCAACAGCGGTTATCATTCCTTTTTTTGTTGCGAACTGCTTGACAACATGATTTAACGTAATCACTTACGTACCTCCTTTAAACGAATAAAGCGTCTTTCCCGTAAAGAGAAAGACGCAATGAGTTCATCGTCTCTCATCTTCTAAAGCGTATGCTTTATGTGAATTGGCACCATGTCATATGACGGTTGCCGGGTTTCATAGGGCACATCCCTCCACCACTCTTGATAAGAGTTATATTCAATTGTTATACATATTAGACTACAATATTTAAATCGTCAATACTTTACGAATAATTTCATAAATATTTGTGACGGATTCAAAACGATAGATGGTTTCCACTACTTCATCGTCTTTTACAATGAGCAGAACAGGCACACTCATCAGCTGATAGCGCTGCGCGAATGACGCCGCAAAATTTAAATCTACTTTCATTATATTGACTTCAATCAGTTCTGGCATGATGTCTATCATGCGCTCTGCGACCTTACATGTACCGCAGAGGGGCGTATAACCGAATATCACATAATTACCAGACGGGGCTGAAGGCAAATACTCCCTGACTTTCATCTTCCGCTTCCAGACCTTTCACTTCAAACTCATGTTTCATTAATTTTTTGGCGAGATAATCTACAGGGCAGCGGCCGACCTCACCATAAGTTGGATCAATATAGATATGCTTGCATTCACTTAAATGGCGTTTGAACCAGCTGCGAATGTTTTTCCCTGCTTTATCAGCATCAGTCATGATATAGACGTTATGGCCTGTCAGTTCATCGAGCATTTCGTCCATTTTACTGACACCCATCGTGCCGTTCGTGCAGATAATATGTACAGGTTCAGATAATACTTGTTGTAACTTTTTCTTGTCAGACTTGCCTTCCACAACTATGACTTTACTGATTACAGACATCTCATCACCTTTTCATATGCAGTTATAAAAAAATCCTTGATAAGCATCTTATCAAGGAAATTATAGCATTTACGCGTTAATCATTTCATCATATTGAGCTTGGTCAAGTAACTCATTTAATTCATCGTCACTTTCAGTCTCAACTTTAATCATCCAAGCATTTTCATAAGGAGATTCATTAACGAATTCCGGAGAATCTTCAAGTTCGTTGTTTACTTCTACAACTTTACCACTAAGCGGCGCATATAATTCTGAAACTGTTTTAACAGACTCAACGCTGCCGAAAGGTTGTCCTGCTGAAATTTCATCGCCGACTTCTGGAAGTTCAACGAAAACGATGTCTCCGAGCTCTGATTGAGCGAAGTCAGTGATACCGATTGTTTTAATGTTTCCTTCTGATTTTACCCATTCGTGATCTTTAGAATACTTTAAGCCTTCAATAGTTGCCACAAAAATCCCCTCCTAATAGTAATTACACTCTAATAATGACACAGCATGACAGCTTATTCAACATTTTTTATAGCCAGATCTGTCGATACTGTTCCTCCTTGAAACCAAGCGTAATCTGCTTACCGTTGGTTGCAAGCGGTCTTTTAACGAGCATCCCATCAGATGCCAGAAGATTTAATTTTTCATCCAGTGGTAACGCTTCCAATTTATCCTTCAGTCCAAGCTCGCGGAACTTAGTGCCTTGACGGTTGAACAACTGATCGACCTCAACACCTGTATCTTCAATCAACTTCCTGAATTCAGCAGCAGTCGGTGTCAGCTCCACAATATGAATCGGTTCAAAGCTGACGCCATGCTCCTGCAGAAACTGAGCTGCTTTTCGACATGTTGAACAATTAGGTAACTGATAAAATTTTAGCATCGTCTTCCTCCATAACAGTAAGATAGAATAATAGTACCAATATTTCGACAATAGGACAAATGTCTCTCAAGCTCATCGTTTATTTTTTGACCAAGAATGGTATATACTCAATATAAAGACAAAAAGGAGTATGACTATGAGAACAATAAGTCAATATGCAGAATTCGAAGAGATTATTAACCAGGATGAACAGATTGTTGTGAAATTCTTTGCTGACTGGTGTCCGGACTGCTCAAGAATGGACTACTGGATTGATCCGATTGTTGATGAGTACCATGATATCACCTGGTACAAAATCAACCGTGATCAAGTGCCGGAAGCTGCAACGGAAAATGACGTTATGGGTATTCCAAGCTTACTGATCTTCAAGAACGGTGTGAAACAAGCCCATCTTCATTCAGCCAATGCCAAGACCCCTGAAGAAGTGAAAGCATTTCTAGCAGAACATATCGAAAAATAAAAGCCGGCATAGCCGGCTTTTTAAAATTCACTGATTAAATTGATATTTTTACGCGGCTTGCCCGCTGTCTCTTCAGGCAGCTCAGTCAGATACACTAAACCATGAATCATCTCATGACCATGAATACCGAGTGCCTCGTTGAACTTCGGCTCAGTCAGGCTGGCAGGTGTCTTGATGCAGCTGCCGACCCCTGCATCAAAGAGTAGCAGCGATAATGTCTGCATATAGCCGCCCACAGCGAGCAGGTCCTCCAGACGCTGCTTCTGTCTACGGTCTACCGGTCCTGCAATAATAAGTATGCCGCCAAGCTTGGCAGCCATATCGATAAATGCCTGTCCTTTTGCACTGTCATTCTTAAAGTTGACTTCAGCAAAAAGGCGTCCATAAGCTGGTAATCGGTCCTTCTTCACCCAGATTACGCGCCATGGTTCACGCATACCGTGATTCGGGGCATAAGCGGCAAGCTCAATCGCCTGCTGTATCTTGGCGTCCTCAAAATGACTATCCTGCTCAAACTTTTTTATGCTTCTTCTATTAATGATCAGGTCCTGAATAGACATGAGAAAAGTCCTCCTCTAGTTGATAACTATTATCAATTATAGAGAAGGACGATTATTTTGTAAATGCTTACTGATAAATCTCCATCAAGGCCTTCAACTGCTGAACGTGCAGCTGACCCGGCGCTGCTTCTTGACCGATATGGCCATAAGTCAGCGCTGAGCCGAAGACACCGCCTGCTAGACGACTGAGTTTCCCTTGTTCACCCATCGCTATGCCGACAATATGATGATCGGAATCCTGCTTCGTTTCGTAGACAGCAGTCAGAAGCTTCAGCACGTCGCGGCCATCTTCAGGCATGACCGCAAGCTTGCTGTAATCTACGTTCAGCTGCTGCATATGCTGATAAAATGCTTTCATTTCTTTCAGGCTCGGCGTGTGGTCCATCTCATGATGAGAAACCAGCACCTGGATCCCCTTGTCATGTGCAAGGTCAATCAGCTCATTCCGCAGGTCTTCATAAAGGAAAAGCTCAATATCAATGATATCGATGTGTCCTTCTTCAATAATAGAACGGTTGAGCGCATAATATTCATTAGGTTCAAGCTTGCCCTTGCCCCCTTGACCACAGGTGCGATAAGTAAAGATGATCGGCAGATTACTGAATTTCTCTTTCAATGTCTTGAGGTCTTCCAGATAATCCGCTGTTTGGTCCCCGCCACATAGGTCAGCCCTATACTCGATAATGTCAATATAGAGCTCATTATCCTCCACTTTCTTATAGAGGTCTTCCCACTGATCCTTATCGGCGGATAAGGTCACTACAATTTTAGATTTCACATTCACTTTATCCATAACGTTCCCTCCGTTCTCATTATAAATATATACCATATAAATGCTTGAAGTAAACGAATAAAAGAGCCCTGAACTAAGTTCAGAGCTCTGGTCATGCTATTGCTGATTGACATAGTTTGTCGGATCAACAGCGTATTCATTACCGACGCCACCTGCCATACGCTGGAAATGCAGATGCGGCGCAGTGGAATTGCCTGTGCTGCCGGACAATCCAATCTGCTGGCCAGCTGAAACAGTCTGTCCTGCAGAGACATTCAGTGAATTCATGTGCATGTACCACTGATAATAGTCGCTGTCCGCTTCTTTGATGGTGACCTGATTTCCGCCGCCGTAATTACTCCAGCCAGCCTGAATAACGGTTCCGTCAGTGAGTGAGTAGACCGGTGTATTCTCAGGCATATCATAGTCGACACCATAATGCGCCCCGCCGCCGTAGTATTGACCGTAAGGCTGCATCTTACTGTAGTTCTTCAGCCAGCTGCTTGACGCTTGTGCATCATCAGATTGAGCCGTTTCAGTTGTCTGCTGTGCTGAAGAAGCTTGAGATTGTAGTTGAGTTACGTTAGTTTGAGTTGAAGCTGTGTTTTGTTTTTGAGATGATGTTTGACCTGCAGACTCATGATAGGACTGAGCTGAAGGACTTATGTTCGTCTGGCTTCCAGCCACTGGTTCTGCTTTTTCTTCATTGACATTCACAGAAGTTGGAACCTGAGCCATATTCACGTGACGACTCGGCTGTGCTATATCATAACCCTTTTTCTCAATATCTTGATGCGACTGGGATGCGGAATAGTTATTGTCCGGAATAAATATATTCAGTTCACTTTTCGGGAAATAGAAATAATGCTTTTTATGATTGCGATCCGTCAAATAGAAATACCATTCTTTATCATCAAACATGCTTTGGTCCCATTTACCATCTTTCGTATGGTGATAATCGCCCTGCATATCTTTTGTATAGTATGAACCGTATTCATAAGAATATCCTTTTACTGCCTCGTGGATCATTTCATCTGCCTGAACGTCATAACCTCCGCCTGAATAAAGTGCGAATCCGACACCAAGCGCTGAAGCTGCTATAAATTTTTTCATCTGTTCATTTCCTTTCGTGTTTCGTGATAAATTAACTCTAGCAGTCTAACAGGCTGAAATAAACACATGTAACAGCTTTGTATTGCGCTTTTAAAACGATAACAGCGATATTAATGTATTTTGTCCATTTGTTGAACATTGTTACAGAGCGTCATCTTCGGGTAATATCGAGTATGCAATATCCTCACATAAATGAACAATTGTGACAAGCCGTTTTACTGGACAGTTTCGTTTTGTAAGTCTGTTGTAATGTTTTTGGGTACAAAAAAAGTTCATCCGTTAAGATGAACTCATATATGGAGACGGCGGGAGTCGAACCCGCGTCCAAAGATCCTGCAGTTGATACTTCTACGTGCGTAGTCGCATTGTTAAGGTTTCACTATTAAGCTGACAATGGACAACCTACTTAATAGCTAGCCCGATTCATCTCTTCTGTTCAGACTCCAGGCGGAAGTGAACAGCGTATCCTACTTCAGTTGAACCTCGTGCTCAGGCACATAGGCGATGCTTGAGAGAGGTGCAGAGTGCGATTAGGCAGCTACTGCGAAATTGTTTGTTTTGCCAGTTATTATAACTGTTGTGTTGATGCGGAGACAACCCTCCGGCACGCTATACCAACCCAAGTGACCCCTGTCGAATCCGTAACGCCCCCGAAATGGTAGTATGTCATAAAACTAGCATATTTAAATATAGCAAAGAAAAGACCTTTTAACAAGTAAAAGGTCCTGATTAATCCAGTTGAGGTCTATTCTCGAAAGGGATAGCCTGAATCTCGTATGCTGCCTGAGGAAAACGTTTTTTAAGCAAGGCGATATCTGTCTTGTGTCTATCATCTAAACCGATTATTACTTTGCTTTCCTTCGTATCCGTGCCAATGAAAAAGAATTCAATCTGATGTTCTTTCACGTAGTTTTCAAGCTTGAGTCTTGCTTTTTTAAGCCCTTGAACTGAATATTCTGCATCATAGAACCCGACGTTCTTACCATATTTTTTCTTGAAGAGATCCACGTATTTCTGGTTTTGTTTCAGCTTAACGATTCCGATATAGACAACCTGCTTTTTCTCGTTAACATAAGTGCCCCCTTGTCTTGTGGCAGGGACTAATTTCAGATAGTCTTTATGGATGTCAGTAGTCAGTTTGTAGAAAGCAGCTCTTGTCATCTTAGCCGGCTGTGCTTGTGCCTGTACCGGTTCAGCAGGGACAACAGTAGCCGTTAAGGTCATCATAACAGCAGAAGAAAGCAGAAGACTTTTAATATTCATTACACACCTCTTTTTTCTTTATTGTAGCATGTAACTGTCATTTGACAATAAAAAATTAAACCTGCCCAATCCGGCAGGTTTAATATCTTTCCTTCATCGCGCGGTCCATCTCACGCTTCGCTTCCTTCGCTTTCAGGGCATGTCGCTTATCGTAGTCTTTCTTACCTTTTGCGAGCCCGAGCAGCATCTTGCAGTAACCGTTCTTGATATATAGCTTGAGCGGTACGAGTGCATAGCCCTGCTCCCTTGTTTCACCGAATAACTTATCAATCTGCTTACGCTTAAGTAACAGTTTACGTGTTCTCAGCGGATCATGATTGAAGCGGTTCCCCTCTTCGTAAGGAGCGATGTGCATATTATAGACATACATCTCACCTTTGTAGACACGGGCATAGGAATCACGCAAGTTGGCACTGCCTCGTCTGATCGACTTGATTTCAGTGCCTTTCAGCTCAATGCCGGCTTCAATCGTTTCTTCAATTGTATAGTCATGACTCGCTTTTCTATTCTGTGCGAGTGTCTTGCCTTCACCTTTCGGCATATTTTCACCTCTATTTCTTCTTGCCGCGTCCAGCATTCTTTACAGCTTTTGCCTTGTAGAACGGCTTTTTATTCTGACCGCCGCTTCTGTTACTTCTTCCTTTACCTCTTCCTTTACCGCGAGGTTTACGGTTATCATCCTGACCTTTTTTCTCAGTACGGATGACTGTTCCCCGCGCCTTACGCTCTACCTGTCGTGGTTCCATACCGACGATGCTGAAGTCAATCATGCGCTCGTCGATATTGACGCTGAGTACTTTAATCTTGACTTTATCCCCAATACGGAAGACTTTGCCGCCACGTTCCCCGATCAACGCCATCTGACGTTCATCAAAGTGATAGTAGTCATCTGTCATATTCGTATTATGCACCATGCCTTCAATCGTGTTCTCAAGCTCCACAAACATACCGAAGTTTGCCACGGACGAGATAATGCCTTCGAACTCCTCACCGACATGCTGCAGCATATATTCAGCTTTTTTGAGATCATCGGTATCACGTTCTGCATCTACTGCACGTCGTTCACGTTTTGACGTGTGATCACTGATTTCGACAAGCATTTCTTCCCATTTGTCCTGTGCGGCGTCATCCATTGATTGCTCAATCAGATACTTACGGATCAGACGATGCACGATCAAGTCCGGATAGCGACGAATCGGCGAAGTGAAATGGGTATAATACTGCGCTGACAGACCGAAGTGACCGAGTGACTGCTCGGAATACTTCGCCTGCTGCATACTCCGGAGCATCAATGTAGAAATCACCATTTCTTCCGGCTTACCTTTAATCTCTTTCGCGATGGTCTGCAAGGTTTTCGGATGAATATGCTCTGTACCACCGCGCACCATAATACCGAAGTTCGCGATGAATTCGAAGAAACGTTTGATTTTATCTGCTTTCGGTTCTTCGTGGATACGGTAGATAAATGGCACCTTCATATGATGGAAATGCTCAGCAATTGTCTCGTTTGCTGCCAGCATGAACGACTCAATCAGGCGTTCACCCTTACCGCGCTCACGGATAGCAACATCAAATGGCACGCCGTCTTCATTGACCAGAATTTTCGCTTCCTTGAAATCGAAGTCAACTTCTCCGCGGCGCTTACGCATTGCAGCCAGAATGGTATTCAGTTCCTGTGCATCTTCAATCATCGGTACAATATGGGCGTATTTGTCTCGCAGTTCTTTATCTCCAGCCAGAATCTCATTGACATCGCTGTAGGTCATCCGTTCATCTGAGTAGATGACACTCTGGAAGATATCATGATGAACAACTTCACCCTCAGGCGTAATCTCCATCTCACAGCTCATTGTCAGCCGGTCTACCTGCGGATTCAATGAACAGATGCCATTGGACAGGCGATGAGGAATCATCGGAATGACGCGGTCAACTAAATAGACACTCGTGCCGCGCTCATAAGCTTCCCTATCCAGTGCAGAACCTTCCGTCACATAATGACTGACGTCTGCGATACTGACTGTCAGAAGATAATTTTCACCTTTACGTTCAAGACTGATGGCATCATCTAAGTCCTTCGCGTCAGCACCATCAATGGTAATCGTCAGCTTATCTCTTAAATCCCTGCGCCCTTTAATATCTGCAGGACTGATAGCATCCGGGACACGTTCCGCCTCTTTGATAGCGTCTGGCGCAAAATCAATATTGATACCATGCTGATAGATGATGGACAGAATATCGACACCCGGGTCATTTTTATGACCGAGAATCGCAGTGACATGTCCTTCAGGGTTACTGCTGCCATCTGGATAGGCTGTCAGCTCCACCAGCACTTTGTGGCCTTCCACCGCTCCTAAGTTACGTTTCTTCGGAATAAAGATATCCTGCGTGATCCGTTTATCGTCAGGCAACACAAAACCGAAGTGTTTCGCTTCTGTATATGTGCCGACAACGGTCGTTATGGCGCGGTGGGTAATTTCCTTGATGACGCCTTCCTCGCGGCCGTCGCGACCTTTTGAGACTTTGACGAGAACCGTGTCGCCGTCCATGGCCTGATTGATAGCATTCGGCGGAATAAAGATATCTTCTATCCCTTCAGTCGTCGGACGCACAAAAGCGAAGCCTTTTTTGTTCTGACTGACAATGCCCTCAACATACTCAGAGTCAATCAGCATATAACGGTCCTCTTTTGTCCGTTTGATCTTGCCTTTTTGTTCTAATTCAACCAGTATTTTGACGAGTGCCTTGAATTCCTCCGCGTTTGACAGCGTCAGTGCCTGTTCGATATCACTGATGGCAAGCGCCTCGCCTTTTCTAGTCTGAAGAATGTTTAAAATTTCTGTTTGTGTCATAGTCTTCCCCTTTCTTTAGTGAGACCATTCCAGCCCTTCTAAAAATGCAAAATAATCATCAAAGAGCTGTTCTTTTTCCTTATCTATAGTAATGACGTGACCTGAATGTTCATACCAGTGAATCTCCTTCAAATCACTTGATGACTCCTCGAAAATAATGTTGGCGGAATCCGGATTGATCATCGTATCCAGTCGGCCTTGTGCGACAAAGAGAGGTGCAAAGACGTCGTCAATCGATTCGCGCACTTTGACGATGGTCTGCTGAAGGTCTTCCAGCAGACTTGTCGGATGGAAGGCCGCCATCTCCCTTTCTATCTGCTCAGTAGCCTTGCCTTCACGTTTCTTGAATTCTCTGGCATATTCCAGGACCCCTTCAAACATATTGCCGGTTGTCTTGATATACATCGGCGAGCACATGGTCGCGACACTATGGACATCCCTGTTCTGAGAAAGTCTGAGCGCAAAATCGCCACCTAAGGAAAGGCCCGCTACAGCAATATCAGTATAACCTTTCTCATTCAGGAAGTCATAGGCTTCAAGCACCTGACCCCACCAGACATGCGGACTTGAAGCAAGCAGTTCTTCAGGGGGGACGCCATGACCTTCGTAGTGCGGTGCATAACACGTATACCCTTTCTTCTGCAGATAACGCCCTAATTGTCTGACATCAGAAGAGTTGCCGGTGAAACCGTGCAGCAAGAGCACAGCACGCGGACCTTCTTCAAAGAAAAATGGTTCAGGTAATCGAATTTTCATGATGATAACTCCTTTTATGGTATTAATACTATTGTATGTGTTTTTAAGTGCTATTCAAAATAAAAAAGCCCGGTGAATCACCGGACTTATCATCTACATGTTGAAATAAGTTAATGCCAGCATAATTAAGAAGAATAACACTGACAGTACAATCGTTGTACGCAGTAAAATCAAGTCGACACCCCGTGTCTTCTGTTTGCCGAATAATGTTTCTGCACCACCACTGATAGCACCAGATAAACCATTACTCTTACCTTCCTGCAGTAAAACAACAGTAATCAATCCGATACAAACGATGACCAATAAAATGGTTAGCACTGTATGCATATAGGGTCCTCCTACTCATAGTCACTTGCCCTATTTTACCATGAAATGCTACAAATGAAAACACAAAAAGACACGGCGTCCCGTGTCTTTCAGCCTACTTATTTATTTAAATTGTAGAAAGATTTAATGCCTTCAAACTTCGCAGTTTCATATAACTCATCTTCGATACGAAGTAATTGATTGTATTTCGCGATACGGTCTGTTCTTGATAATGAACCTGTCTTGATCTGGCCTGCATTTGTCGCCACAGCGATATCAGCGATGGTTGTATCTTCTGTTTCACCTGAGCGGTGGGAAACAACAGCTGTATAGCCTGCTTTTTTAGCCATTTCAATCGCTTCAAATGTCTCAGTTAATGTACCGATCTGATTTACTTTGATAAGGATGGAGTTACCGATGCCTTGTTCGATACCACGAGCAAGAATTTCAGTGTTTGTAACAAATAAGTCATCACCCACGAGCTGTACTTTATCGCCTAAACGTTCCGTTAAAGCTTTCCAGCCGTCCCAGTCGTTCTCGTCCATACCATCTTCAATAGAGATGATCGGGTATTTGTTGACGAGTTCTTCTAAGTAATCCACTTGTTCAGCAGAAGAACGTTTCGCGCCGTTCTCGCCTTCAAACTTCGCGTAGTTATAGACGCCGTCTTCGTAGAATTCTGAAGCCGCACAGTCAAAACCGAGGTAGACATCTTTTCCTGGTTCAAGGCCTGATTTTTTGATGGCTTCTAAAATCGTTTCAACACCGTCTTCAGTTCCATCAAAGCGTGGTGCAAAACCACCTTCATCACCTACTGAAGTTTCAAGTCCACGTTCTTTTAAGATTGATTTTAAGTTATGGAAGATTTCAGCGCCCCAGCGTAAAGCTTCTTTGAATGTTTCAGCGCCGACTGGCAATACCATGAACTCCTGGAATGCGATCGGTGCATCTGAGTGAGAACCACCGTTAACGATGTTCATCATCGGAACCGGCAACTGCACACCATTGAAGCCACCTAAGTATTTGTATAAAGGCTGTCCTAAATAATCAGCAGCTGCACGCGCAACAGCCATAGAGACACCTAAGATTGCGTTCGCACCTAATTTACCTTTGTTTGGTGTACCATCTAAAGCAATCATCATTTTGTCGATTGACACTTGTTCAAGCACAGAAAATTCACCTTCGATGATTTCTGGTGCAATAATCTCGTTTACATTTTCAACAGCTTTTTCTACACCTTTACCTGAATAGCGTTCTTTGTCGCCATCGCGTAACTCAACTGCTTCATGTTCACCCGTTGAAGCACCTGACGGCACAAGTGCACGTCCAAATGCACCGCTTTCAGTTAATACTTCTACTTCGATTGTCGGATTACCACGTGAGTCAAGGACTTCGCGTGCATATACGTCTGTAATAATTGGCATAGTTAAAACTCCTTTGAATGTATTTTCTCTTATATTATTGAATATTCACTGTATTTAATCAACTAATATCTATTGCTTCTGAATCAACGATTCTCCAGTCATCTCAGCTGGTTGATCGATAGCCATCAAGTCAAGTAAAGTAGGCGCAAGATCCGCGAGACGACCGCCATCACGCAGTGTAACGGTTTCGTCTGTCACTATAACGGGAACAGGGTTCGTCGTATGCGCAGTCATCGGCTGGTCATCCATTGTAATGACTTCATCTGAGTTCCCATGATCTGCTGTGATGATCGCTTTACCGCCTTGCTCAAGGATTTTATCGACAACAGCACCCAGGCACTCATCTACCGCTTCAATCGCTTTAATGGTCGGTTCAAGCTTTCCGCTATGACCTACCATATCCGGATTAGCAAAGTTCAGAATGATGAGATCAAGGTCTTGTTTATCCAGTTCAGCAAGCAGTGCATCTTTCACTTCATAGGCACTCATTTCAGGTTTAAGGTCATAAGTGGCAACTTTAGGTGAATTGATCAGCACACGACGTTCGCCGGCAAACTCATCATTACGGCCGCCACTCATGAAATAAGTGACATGCGGATATTTCTCAGTTTCAGCGATACGCAGCTGTTTCTTTCCTGCGCTGGCCACCACTTCACCGATTGTGTTGATGAGGTTCTCTTTCTCGAAAACAACATCTGCTTTGACGGTATCACTATACTTCGTGAACGTCACAAACTTAATACCGATCAAACGGCGGTCCATCTCAAAGCCGACAAATTCTTCATTTGTATAGACTTCCGATAATTGGGCTGCACGGTCAGGACGGAAATTGAAGAAAATCATGCCGTCGCCGTCATTGACCCCTGTGTTCTCCTGATGGACTTCATGATCTTTGACGACGAACGGAATAACGAATTCATCCGTCACACCTTCGGCATAGCTTGCTTTCACGCCTTCAGCAGCGGTCTGATATTCCTTACCTTTACCATACGTCATGGCGTCATACGCCATCTGTTCACGTTCCCAGCGTTTGTCACGGTCCATGGCATAATAACGACCAGAGACAGAAGCAAACTGTCCGAGTCCGAGCTCTTTGAACTTCGCTTCAGTCTCTTCAATATACTGAAGCGCTGTTTCCTGACCAACGTCTCGTCCGTCAAGAAAAGCATGCACATAGACACGTTCAACGCCTTGCTGTTTCGCCATGTCCAGCAGCGCAAATAAATGCTTGTAATGACTGTGGACACCGCCATCAGACAATAAGCCCATTAAATGCAGCGTACTGTGATGCTCTTTAACGTGCTGCATGGTATCCAGCAGCACCTGGTTTTTGAAGAAGTCGCCATCTTCAATCGATTTATTGATACGTGTCAGTGACTGATAGACGATGCGGCCCGCGCCGATATTCAGGTGACCCACTTCCGAGTTACCCATCTGCCCTTCAGGTAATCCGACATCAAGTCCGGATGCATTCAACTGATTATGCGGATACTGGTTGAAATAACGATCAAAATTCGGTTTATTCGCCTGCTTAACAGCGTTTCCTTTGATTTCATCACGATTGGCAAAACCATCTAAAATAATCAGCGCTGTAGGTTGAGTCATTATTTTGCACCTTCTAACAGCTTGACGAATGACTCCACTTCAAGAGAAGCACCGCCGACTAAAGCCCCGTCAATATCAGGTTGTGCCATATATTCCTTAATATTGTCCGGTTTAACAGAACCACCGTACTGGATGCGTACAGCTTCAGCTGCTTCCTGCAAGAAGTCTTTCGCTACTACTGAACGCACAAACTGACAGCTGTCCTGCGCATCCTGTGACGTTGCTGATTTGCCTGTTCCGATAGCCCAGATAGGTTCATATGCGATGACTGCCTGCTTGACCTGCTCCTCTGTAAAACCTTTTAAAGCAGCTGAAACCTGCTGACCGATGACTGCTTCAAATTCATTGCCTTCACGCTGCTCTAACGTTTCGCCCACACAGATAATGGGCGTCATATCATTTTTAAAGACAGCCAGCGCTTTTTTATTAACATCCTCATCTGTCTCGTGGAAGTATTCACGGCGTTCTGAATGACCCAGTACGACATATTTAACACCTAAGTCTTTCAGTGCAGCAGGACTCGTTTCTCCAGTGAACGCACCACTCTCTTCGAAGTAGGCATTCTGGGCACCGATGTTCAATCCTTCCACATTCGCACTGACCAGCGCATCCAGCTGAATAGCCGGCGCGCAGATCACTGTGTCCACTTCTTCACTAGAAGGCAGTTCCGGTAAGTTCTGAACGAATTCTTTCGCTTCTGCAACTGTTTTATTCATTTTCCAGTTACCTGCAATAATTGGTTTTCTCATCATTAAACACTCCTATTTATCTGAAATAGATTTAATACCTGGTAGTTCTTTACCTTCTAAATATTCAAGTGACGCACCGCCGCCTGTTGAGATATGAGTAAACTTGTCAGCAAAGCCCAGTTCCATTGCTGCTGCTGCTGAATCACCGCCACCGATGATCGTTGTAGCATCCTCTAAATTCGCGATTGCTTCACAGACACCGATAGTTCCTTTAGCGAAGTTGCTCATTTCAAAGACACCCATCGGTCCATTCCATACCACTGTTTTAGCACCTTTTAACTGCTCTTCAAATAATTCAACAGTTTTAGGGCCGATATCCAGGGCCTGTTCGTCTGCTGGAATTTCATCGACTGATAATTCCTTGATTTCGCCGTCATTAGAAAACTCTTTTGTGACCTTCGCATCAACCGGCAGGACAATTTTGCCTTCCCCGCGTGCCAGTAAATCTTTCGCTAAGTCAATCTTATCTTCCTCTAACAATGACTGACCGATTTCTTTGCCTTGTGCTTTCAGGAATGTATAGGCCATACCGCCGCCGATAAGAACTTTATCAGCTACTTTCAGCAGGTTCTCAATCACACCGATTTTGTCCGATACTTTGGCACCACCTAAAATGGCGACGAATGGACGCTCAGGATTCTCTACAACGCCACCGATGAATTTGATTTCTTTTTCCATCAGGAAACCTGCAGCAGAATCGAGATGCGCTGCAATCCCTACATTGGATGCGTGTTCACGGTGCGCTGTACCAAAAGCATCATTGACAAAGACATCGCCGAGAGAAGCCCAGTATTTACCGAGTTCAGGATCATTTTTACTTTCTTTTTTGCCATCAACGTCTTCAAATCGTGTATTTTCCACTAAGAACACATCGCCAGGTGTCAGATTCTGAATAGAAGCCTCTAATTTTTCACCACGCGTGACATTCGCAAAACCGACTTCTGTACCGAGTAACTCAGCTAAACGACGCGCTACAGGCTGAAGCGATAATTTTTCTTTATCCTCTTCTGTTTTTACTTTACCTAAATGAGAGAAAATAACGGGAATACCGCCTTGCTCAATGATGTACTTAATTGTAGGTAATGCTTCAACGATACGATTGTCATTCGTGATTTCGCCGTCTTTCATCGGAACATTGAAATCCGCTCTAACCAGAACCTTCTTATCTTTCAATTCTAAATCTGAAACAATCTTCTTTGCCATTACTATTCCTCCTCAATATGGGTGTCAGTATCAGTATAACAATTTTTAAGAAAAAATAAGCAGGAGAAGCGTATCTTCTCCTGCTTACGCTTAACTAGATTAAGCTTGCTGTGCTTGTTCAGCTAAATGTTGTAAAGTACGCACTAATTGAGCAGTGTAGCTCATTTCATTGTCATACCATGATACAGTTTTAACCATTTGATGGTCACCGACTGTCATTACACGAGTCTGAGTTGCATCAAATAATGAACCGTAAGTGATACCGATGATATCAGAAGAGACGATCTGGTCTTCTGTGTAACCGAATGATTCATTTGAAGCTTCTCTCATTGCCTGGTTGATTTCTTCAACTGTCACTTCTTTTTCTAAGATACATGTTAACTCAGTGATAGAACCTGTCGCAACAGGGACACGTTGAGCTGAACCATCTAATTTACCTTTTAATTCAGGGATAACTAGACCGATCGCTTTAGCAGCACCTGTTGAGTTAGGTACGATGTTCTGAGCTGCTGCACGCGCACGACGGAAGTCACCTTTAGCGTGTGGTGCATCAAGTGTGTTCTGGTCACCTGTATAAGCGTGAACAGTCATCATTAAACCTTCGATGATACCGAATTTGTCATTTAAAGTTTTAGCCATAGGTGCTAAACAGTTTGTTGTACAAGATGCACCTGACACGATTTCTTCAGAACCATCTAAAATGTCATGGTTGACATTATAAACAACTGTTTTAAGGTCTCCAGTTGCCGGTGCTGAAATCAATACTTTTTTGGCGCCAGCTTTAATATGAGCCTGGGCTTTTTCTTCGCTAGTGTAGAAACCTGTACATTCTAATACCACATCGATGCCCAGTTCTCCCCATGGAAGTTCTTCTGCTTTCGGGTTAGCGAATGATTTGATTTCACGACCATTGACAAGGAAACCACCTTCAACGACACGTACTTCCTCTTTGAAGCGGCCTTGTGTTGTATCGTATTTTAAAAGATGTGCAAGCATATCGTCATCTGTTAAATCGTTAACCGCTACAACTTCGATATCTTTTACTTCTTGTAATCTTCTGAATGCTAAACGACCGATACGTCCAAAACCGTTGATTGCTACTTTAACTGCCATGAATAATGGCCTCCTTTTAATTTATATTATTGTCAAAGGCAAATGCCTTCAATAACTGTTTTGCTACTGCTTCGTCTGTAATAAGTGTGGTCTGTTTCGGTGCGTTTTTCAAATAGGCTGCAATCGCATCTACTTTACTGCTCCCACCTGCCACAGCGATAATATGTTCCTTGTTGATCACATCTTCAAGTTGCAAACCAATCGTCCGCACCTTATAAACAATATTACCCTTTTTATCAAAATAGTAACCAAAAGCTTCACCGACCGCTTCATTTTCAAGCAATAATTTCTGAACAGCTGAATCGGTTTTTCTTCTGACTGCCATCTTGGCTGCATTACCGATACCATGAACTACGATATCTGCTGATTTAATTTGATCGAGCACTGACCGAATTGAAGGTTCTTCAATCAAGTTCTGATAAGTCTGTTCACTGACTTGGTCCGGTACATACAATGCCTCATAACAACCGCCCGTTGATTCCGCCATTTTTGCGACGATAAAGTTCGCCTGATGAATCATATCCTCACCAAGCCCCCCACGCGCAGGCGTAAAAGTGACGTCAAATGGCACCTGAGCCAGATGACTTGCCATACTCGCTGTACTGGAACCTCCAGTGACGGTCACCTTCATATCCGGTCCGAGCAACGAATGAAGATAACGTCCTGCTTCAACACCGAGATTAATCGATGTTTCCTGACTTTCATCTGCATCACCTTTAACGACAATCAATTTACTGATACCCGTCAATTTACTGATTTCCGTCGCTAGCGCCGACAAATCATTGTAGACTTCCATATGTCTGGCCAGTAAATTCAGCACTTCCAGTCCTTCTGAAGTGATGGTCATCCCTTTAGGATGAATATCGATAAGATGTTCAGCCTTAAGACTTTCAACATCACTCCTTAAAATCCTTTCAGTCTGATGAAGCCGTTCTGCTAAGGCACGTCTGCCAATAGGCTGAGCAAGGTGAATCATAGACAGCACATTAAAACGACGCTGCATTTTTTCAATCAAATCTGGAACCAGTCTCTGTTGAACGGCGAAAATTTGATCCATTCGACTTCCTCCAACTTAATGAGACATAAAACGTCCCAGTTGGGACAATGTGTGTTACACCTATATGATAGCAAGATAACCTTTTATTTGCAAGAAAAAACCTCGAACATCATTTAATATTGTTCGAGGTTTTCAGTCACGGTGACAAAATCAATGATGCCTTCCTGTACGACTCTGTCCTTATAAGTCAGCACCGGCACACGGATCTGGTATGCCATCATTAATTCATCATCTTCAGTTATATTGACTTCTTCATATGTAATATCTAAATCCACAAATTCAAGCTGTCGTTTGGCTTCTTCACATAATGAGCAGTTCGGCTGCGTATAAAGCGTCAGAAAATATTTATGCGCCGCCATAGACCCAGTCCTTCAAACGATTGTTTTCACAGCAGAGCTGATAACCTTTCTCGTATGCAGGATCATCAAGCATATCCACTAACTCCAGGCGTCCTTTTTCTGTAATCTCAATATCCTTAAGAACAACCAGATCGTCTACGATGACTTCCCCGGAAATCAGCCCTTCTCTTTTCATTTCAATAAAAGAATCTTTCAGTAATTTTGTATCAATCCAGCCAAAGAAATTTGCGAGCACAGTCCCTTTCCTCAGTTCATATAAAATAATAAATTTTAAACGGTCTTTTAACATACGGCTGTCCTCCTTGACTCTATTAGCCCATATATACCCTATTCTCAGTGATTGTACACAAAAAAATCTGTCAGGAATGACAGATTTTCAAAAAATGAAGCTATAACGCCCTCGGAGGGAATCGAACCCCCATTTCAAGAACCGGAATCTTACGTGTTATCCATTACACCACGAGGGCAATTAACTTATATTATAACGGTAATTGTTATATATTTAAATATGAAAAAATACAAGTCTGCAAGAAATTTAAAAATAAGCTCTATCTTTTGACTATTTTTGACCATATATAGTATATTATTATCAAACCTTAAAGGAGGATTTATTGATGAATTTAATTCCAACAGTTATTGAATCTACTAACCGCGGTGAACGTGCATACGATATTTACTCACGCCTTCTGAAAGACCGCATCATTATGCTTGGTTCTCAGATTGATGACAATGTCGCTAACTCTATCGTTTCACAGTTACTCTTCTTACAGGCGCAGGATGCTGAAAAAGATATCTACCTTTATATCAACTCTCCAGGCGGCAGCGTGACTGCGGGTATGGCGATCTATGATACGATGCAGCACATTAAACCTGATGTACAGACGATCTGTATCGGTATGGCGGCTTCTATGGGTTCATTCTTACTGGCTGCCGGTGCGAAAGGTAAACGTTTTGCACTGCCTAATGCAGAAGTGATGATCCACCAGCCGCTTGGCGGAGCACAAGGTCAGGCGACCGAGATTGAAATTGCTGCGCGTCACATCTTAAAAACACGTGAGAAATTAAACCGCATCCTGTCAGAACGTACAGGTCAGCCGATTGAAAAAATTGAAAAAGATACAGACCGCGATAACTTCCTAAGCGCTGAAGAAGCAAAAGAATATGGTCTTATTGACGATGTGATGCATCCAGCAGTGGAAGAAAAATAGAATATCTGATCAGCACTGAGCACTAGCTCAGTGCTTTTTTTACATTAACTTTACATACTTTTTACAAGAACTGCGACTTCCCTTTACATTTTACTGATAAATTTAGTTTGTAATCATAAAACTTAGGAGGATTCATTGTGAAATCATTCAATAAAGTTATTGCTTCATCAGTTATTGCTGGTCTTTTCTTATCTTCAATGCCGACTTCCACGGGCGTTCATACTGTAGAAGCTGCGACTAAGAAAGTAACGCCTTGCAGCGAGCAGAAAGCGCCAAAAAACATCATCTTCATGATCGGTGATGGAATGGGCCCTTCTTACAACACTGCTTATCGTTATATGATGGATAACCCTGCAACTAAAAGAATGGATCTTGTCTCATTCGACCATTACTTATTAGGTACTCAACGTACGATTGCTGAAGATGAGCATGAAAATATCACAGACTCTGCTTCTGCTGCTACAGCGATGAGTGCAGGTGTCAAAACATATAACAACGCAATCGCTGTTGATAATAACAAGACTGAAGTGAAGACTGTTCTTGAACGCTCTAAAGAAGTCGGTAAATCAACTGGTCTAGTGGCTACTTCAGAGGTGACACACGCAACTCCGGCTGCCTACGGTGCGCACGATGAATCCCGTAAAAATATGCCAGCGATCGCTGATGACTACTACGATGAAATGATCAACGGTAAACACAAAGTTGATATCATCCTGGGTGGCGGTAAAGATTACTTCCAGCGTAAAGACAGAAACTTAATTAAAGAATTTAAAAATGACGGCTACAAATATGTCGGTAATAAAAAAGGATTATTAAAAGCTGCTTCTAACTCTAAAGATAAGCAGATCCTCGGTTTATTCTCACCAGGCGGCATGCCTAAAATGATCGACCGTGACGCTAATACGCCTTCATTAAAGGATATGACTAAAACAGCGATCAAAAAATTAGATACAAACAAAAAAGGCTTCTTCTTAATGGTAGAAGGCTCTCAGATTGACTGGGCAGGTCATGCCAATGATATCACGGGCGCAATGAGCGAAATGAGAGACTTTGATTTAGCCTTCCAAGAAGCGATCAACTTCGCTAAAAAAGACTGTAATACATTGGTTATCGCAACAGCCGATCACTCTACAGGTGGTTTCTCAATCGGTGCAAACGGTATCTATAACTGGTTCACTCAGCCGATCAAACAGATGAAACATACACCTGAATACTTACGTGCACAGTTGATGAAAGACGGCGCTAATGTAGAAGAAATCATCAAAGCGAACGTCGGCTTTGAACTGAAACCAGAAGAAATGGCAGCTATCAAAGACGCAGTTGCAGCTAAAGATGCGACTAAGATCGAAAACGCCATCGAAGCACCTGTCAACGCTCGCAGCTTAACTGGCTGGACAACTGGTGGTCATACAGGCGAAGACGTTAACGTCTACGGTTACGGTCCATCAAGCAGCTTATGGAGAGGCAATATCGAGAATACAGACAACGCTAAACAAATCTTCAAGCTGATTAAATAATTAATATTTAAAAAGCCCTCTGTTGAAGTGATAGAGGGCTATTTCTTTTTAAAGGAGTATTCTGATGCACAAGTATTTATACATATTGCTCGCAGCGGGTCTGCTGACCGGCTGTGCTCAAAAAGATGATTCTGCAAGTACACAGGCGACGAAGGAGAAAGTCTCTTCCGCTACAACTGAACAGCCTTCTGCCGAGAAAAACATACAGAAGACTCAGGAAGAAGATATTCATGACCATGAAGACGCCGCCTTCAAGGATACTGAAAGTCTGAAGCCGGGCGTCAAAAAAACATATCCATTGACGAAGCTTACAACGGAAACGATTGATAAGAAGGTCAGAGTAAAAGATAACGATACTGTTCTCTATACTGAAGATACAGGGCACGGCATCCCGACTAAACCAGCGGGTGAAGGTCAGGAATTCCATGCGATTCTTGAGGTGAAATTCGATCATATGACGATGTATATGCTCGATAACGGCACTTTCATCACTGCAGATCCTCAACATGTTGAAGTCATTAAAACAGGTAACAGCATGAACAAGTATCCCGTCTTTAAAATGCATGAAGATGATGAGAAATATTTAAAATCTCTGGATCAGCATGATCCTGAATATCAGGACTATGTGAAGTATGCCCATCATTTCGGCGAAAGACAGTATGACTATAAACGCGAGATGCTCATGCATACCGCTATTCATGCAGTTAATCATGCAACACCGGGCAGTCTTACCATTCCGGAAGAACACTTCAAGCCATTCGATGTCTTTAAAAATGAAAAATAACAGATGCCGCGGCATCTGTTATTTTTTTAGGTCTACGGCTTCACCATTACGCAGCTTTTCGGCTATTTCATCCAGCTTTCTTAAGCGATGATTAACACCCGACTTCGAAATCACACCCGTCGATACCATTTCACCTAACTCTTTAAGAGAGATATCCTGATGGATAATCCGCAGTTTTGCAATTTCGCGTAACCGATCCGGCAGCTCTTCCAGCCCGATCTCCTGCTCGATCAGTTCTATATTCTCAACCTGCCTCATCGCTGCACTGATGGTCTTGTTCAGATTAGCGGTCTCACAGTTCACCAGACGGTTCACTGAATTACGCATATCCCGTACAATACGCACATCCTCAAATTTGAGCAGTGCCTGGTATCCACCGATCAGACTCAGGAAGTCGGCAATCTTCTCCGCTTCTTTCATATAGGAGATATAGCCTTTTTTCCGTTCCAACGTTTTAGCGTTCAACTGATACTCATTCATCAGTTTCGTCAAGTCGCGTGAGTGACTTTCGTATAATGAGAATATCTCCAGGTGATAAGAGGAAGTTTCAGGATTGTTGACCGAGCCTCCTGCGAGAAAAGCCCCCCTCAGATAACTTCTCTTACAGCAGTTGTTCTTGACGAGATGGTCTTCTATTTCATGTGTGAAGCTGCCTTCCACCAGGATGCCGAGTTCCTCCAGGATGTCTCTGGCCTTCGTCTTAATTCTGCAGATATAGACATTGTTTTTCTTCAGCTTCATCTTTTTACGGACCAGGAGCTCGATTTCAACGCCGAATATTTTTTTGATCAATGAAAATACACGCCGCGCTATCGCTGCATTTTCTGACTGAACATTAATCACCCATTCACGATTCGATATGCTTAAGTTACCATTCATGCGAATGAGGGCAGCAAGCTCTGCCTTACTGCAGCAGTCATCTGCTTCTATTCTTGTCAGTTCATTTTTCATTTCAGATGCAAATGACACGTTACTCTTCCTTTCTATTCATCTACCTGAATGGTACTCACTTCAGATAGAACCAGTTCATAGATCATCTCTGCCAGGACATTGTTATCATGCCGCACTGCATAGTCCTCATTGACAAGGACTAAATGATCATCGGTTAATATTTTGATGCCTTCAGCTTCGATATTTTCAGTGTCGCAGTGGACGAAAGCAGAATTCCGCCGTTCATAATTAGAGGATATCTTCTCGCTTAATGTTTTCCGGTTCGCAATGACGAACTGTATGAAACGCGCGCCGACATGCTTATGAATCGCTTCGATATGATCCGAAACAGTATAATCTGTGGTTTCGCCCGGCTGCGTCATAATATTCGACACATACAGTTTTTTGGCAGTGCTATTGATCAGGGCTTCTGCTATCTCCTGAAGAAGCATATTCGGAATAATACTTGTATAGAGGCTGCCGGGTCCCATCACAATTAAATCCGCATCATAGAGCGCCTCCACTGCTTCATTCATCGGCTGAATATTGGCAGGTGTCAGAAAGACATGATCAATTCTTTTATTCTTTTTCGGTATCAATGATTCCCCGACTACGATCTCCCCATCTTCCATGACGGCATTTAAAATAGGGCTGGTATTGGTCGAAGGGATGACCGTCCCTTTGACATTCAGAATTTTGCTCAGCTCTCTTACGGCGTGGCCAAAATCCGAAGTAATATCGGTCATCGCTGCCAGCATGAGATTGCCGACAGGATGACGTCCCATACTATCTGAATCAAATCGATACTGAAATAGTTTTTCAAGTAACGGCTCGACGTCGCTTAAAGCTGCAAGTACGTTCCGAATATCTCCGGGCGCCGGAATATTCATCTCATTTCTTATTTTACCGGTACTTCCCCCGTCATCAGCTACAGTCACAATCGCCGTGATATCCACTGGATACGCCTTCAGACCCCGCGCCAGAACAGATAAGCCTGTCCCTCCGCCGATCAGACAAATTCTAAGCCTTCTCATTGATCTTACCTTCAATCATCGCATCCCGGTGAGATGTACTGAGTTCAAAATCGAAGAAATCTTTCAGATCATGGCTGATGCGTTCTGCCAGTGCGACGGAACGGTGCTGGCCGCCCGTACAGCCGATAGCGATGACGACTTGTGACTTACCTTCGCGCATATAGCCGGGCATGATGAACTTCAGCAAGTCCATCAGTTTATTGTAGAAGATAGTCGTCTCTTTCCATTTCATGACATAATCATAGACTGAAGCATCCAGACCGGTTAACGGCCTTAATGTCTCGATATAATAAGGGTTCGGCAGGAATCTCACATCAAATACAAGATCTGCATCTATCGGAATCCCATGCTTGAACCCGAAGCTCATCACGTTAATCTTAAAAATATTATCTTTGCCGTTGTTGAACAGCTCTAATATATGACTGCGCAATGCTTTAGGCTTCATTTCTGTGGTATCTATCATATGGGTCGCCATTCCCCGTAAATCAGCCAGCATCTGACGTTCCTGCTGAATCGCATGCAGCGGTGAGCCGCCTTCAGATAGAGGATGGTTGCGCCGCGTCTCTTTATAACGTGTCACCAGAACACGGTCTTTAGCGTCTAAATAGAGAATCTGGACAGCGATATCCGTCAGATTGGTGACTTGCTGCAGTTCGTTGGATAAATTATCAAAAAAATCCTTCCCTCTCAAATCGATGCCGATTGCGACCTTGGACAGCGATTCATTGTTCTCATGCATCAGCTCCACAATCTTAGGCAGCAGAATAGGCGGTAAATTATCGATGCAGAAATAACCTAAGTCCTCCAGACTCTGGATGGCCACCGATTTACCTGCCCCGCTCATTCCCGTTACCACAATCAGTTTTTTAATACCTTCTTCTGAATTCAAGCCGATCCCTCCTTCAATATCATTTTACACAAAATCATAAAAATAGATACGCCCATTTGGACGCATCTGTCATAAGCACATCATTTATTTTTTGTCATTAAGTTCTTCAATGTAATGTTGCGCGTTCTGAGCAGCAATACTGCCGTCGCCTGTTGCCGTAACGATCTGACGCAATGTTTTCACACGGACGTCACCCGCTGCGTAAATACCAGGGATAGCTGTTTCCATCTGCTCGTTTGTGACGATATAACCCGCTTCATTGGTAATACCGAGATCAAGGAATGGACCTGTCAATGGCTGCATACCGATATAGATGAAGACACCATCAGCCTGAACTTCAGACTCTTTCCCCTCTTTATCCACGAGGGTGACGCTGCCCACTTTACCGTCTTTTTCATTGATTGTTTTCAGCGTAGAATTCCAGATGAAATCTACCTTCTCATTTTTAAAGGCACGCTCCTGCAGAATCTTCTGGGCACGTAACTCGTCTCGACGGTGAACGATGGTCACTTTATCGGCAAATTTCGTTAAGTAGACGCCCTCTTCAACTGCTGAGTCGCCGCCACCGATGACAATCAGATTGCGGTTTTTAAAGAATGCACCATCACAGACCGCACAGTAAGATACACCGCGTCCACCCAGTTCATTTTCACCGGGTACACCGATTTTTTTGTATTCCGCACCCGTTGCGATGATGACCGCTTTACCGACCAGTTCCTTGTCGCCTAATGAGACGATCTTATCATCACCTTCTACACGGATACCTTTAATATCCCCGTAGGCATATTCAGCGCCGAATTTCTGTGCGTGCTGGAACATTTTCGTTGAGAGGTCAGGTCCTGTAATGAGGTCAAACCCCGGGAAGTTCTCCACATCACTTGTATTGGCCATCTGGCCGCCAGGCATACCACGTTCCACCATCACAACAGAAAGGTTGGCGCGTGCAGCATATAAACCTGCTGTCATACCGGCCGGACCTGCCCCGATAATAATTACATCATATTGTTTTTGTTCAGTCATAGTATCCTCCTTCAGGATTGTTTAGTAGTATCATAATATCCTACATTGGCTGATTTAAATACTATTTTGCTTATAGAAATCGAGTGCTTTAGTCAAGCGGTAGCGCGTAAGCTGAAAGAGCTCAGCACAATGCTGAAGGGAAATCGCCGCCGTTCTTTTCATGTATAAGTAATAGCAGGCTGCGGCATACGCTGTCACTTCTTTCAGTTCGTTCAGTTCAATCAGAGCCTGGGCCTTATCCACCCAGCTGATCAGCAGTTCTGTCGATTGATCGTGCTGCCATAACAGGACTAAGCCTTGATGAATATAGTCAAGTTTCACAAGGTGTAACTCGTTGAATATATAAGATAGATATAATTTTTCATAATCGCCCAGTTGTTCCAGCTGATCCCACAGCTCCTTGGAGATAATCGCCTCCTTATAGGGCAGCTGAGACAGCTTGAAGAGCCCGACAATTCTGGCATGTCTGTCATCGCTATGAAGTAACGGCAGGATATCCTTTTCAATGAACCGGCTTGTGTCGTGAACTTCCTTCGGACTGGGGGCAGCCTTAGAAAATGATTGTAATTTGCGCCACGTTTCTTCCGATTCTTTTTCCTGTCCTAACGCAAAATAATTGAAGCTTAACGCATGAAGCAGCTGCGCATTCTTTAAGTTCCTCTTCTTATAAAGCGGTAACAGCAGCTGCTGCGAAGCCTCGTATTGTTTCAGGAAACTCAGGACGATACCCAGTTTGAATGACTCATCTTCATTGATGGGGTGCAGCTTGTTCAGCCGCTGCAGATAATGATTGAATTTCTCATGCTGATGGGTATTATAGAGCAGCAACGTATAGTGACACAGCGCGTGTATATCTGTCTCATCTTCTGCCAGCAGCTGATCCAGAAGCGCTTCAGCTTCCTGATACTTCGACATAAAAAGGTACGCCATCGCTTTCAGGTTTCGCATCTCTTTGCGCTCCTGGATATGAACCGGCTGACTGCTCAACCAGTCAATAGATTCATCGATACGGCCATGGGAGAACAGATACTGAAACAACTGCTGGGCGACATACAGTGTACTTTCCGCTTCCACAGCTGTCTGACTCGTATAAGTGACTTCAAATGTCTTTTTTAGCGTGTCAAAATAATCCTGATCATCGGTCAGCTGAACATAATAGAGGCCGTAGAGAAATGCTTTGTTAGGATCTCTTATCTCCGTATAGATCTGACTGAGCTGATAGAAATAAACGGCAAAATCCTCTTCTTTCACAATTCTCTCAAACAGGGTGTGGATGCCCTCTTCTGTTCTCCCTGCTTTCACCAAACACGTCGCGAGGGCCATATAATAGTCCTGCTTGCTGTTCAGACTGATGGCTTTCTCCAGATAAGGAATCGCATCCCGGTACAGCTGCTGCCTTATTTTCTTTTGCGCGATATGTGCATAGCCATCAGCGTCTACAGGTAGACTGACTATTTTTTCATTCATGTTGATTCCTACTCTCTTATCTGCATCGGATTACCATATGCAAAACTTCTGGCGGGCACATCTTTTGTCACGACAGTATGCGCCCCGATGACGGCTCTGTCCCCAATGGTCACACCCGGTAATATCAGTGCACCTGCACCAATCATGACTTCATTACCGATGATGACTTCACCGATCCGGTACTCGTCTATCAAATATTCATGGCAGAGAATGGTCGCATTGAAGCCGATCACACAGTTTGCACCAATTGTGATTTTCTCCGGATACATGATGTCCGGCGTCACCTTATAGGCAATCGAAGTCTCGCGGCCGATCGTCATACCTGTCCATTCATACAGTCTTTTCTTGACCGGCATAGAAGGGCAATATCTGCCTATTTCGATGATGGCTGTATTGAAGAATGTCCGTCCGAACGGCAGTCTCTGATAGACATTCCATAACGGATTAGGACCATCAACCTTATGCTGCTCGGTACGTCTCATCATCACTGCTCCGTAAAATATGGTGGACGTCGCCGTATTTCGGCAGACGATACTTCATGCTTCTGTAAATCCAGGTGATGATGCTGACCGCAATGATGACCAGAGAAATCACTTGCGCTATTCTCAGGTATTCAGTCAGCATCAGGCTGTCTGTTCTTAAGCCCTCGATAAAGAAACGGCCGATGGAATACCAGATGGCGTACAGCAGGAAGGTCTGACCGATTCGCAGATGCTTTCTCAGCAGCAGCAGTACGATGAACCCGAGCAGACTCCATAGTGATTCATACAGGAAAGTGGGCTGGTAGTAGACGCCGTCAATCTGCATATGTCTGATAATCCAGTCAGGAATCATTAAATTCTCAAGAAAGGCCCGGGAGACCGGCCCGCCATGCGCCTCCTGATTCATAAAGTTTCCCCAGCGTCCCATGGACTGTGCCAGAATAATACTCGGCGCAATCAAGTCTGCCATATGAAAGAATGAGCGATGACGTCTCTTCACCAGGAAGTAACCCGTGGTCAGCGCACCGATC
Source organism: Macrococcus bovicus (assembly GCF_030376725.1). Lineage (NCBI taxonomy): Bacteria > Bacillati > Bacillota > Bacilli > Caryophanales > Staphylococcaceae > Macrococcus > Macrococcus bovicus. The sequence continues at coordinate 529,297 of NZ_CP128470.1, read as the reverse complement.
AGTCCCCCGTGAATGGCTATCCCCCCGTTCATGATCATCGGAATTTCAGCAAGATGCTCTTTATAGTAATGCCATTCAAATCCCACGTAATAGATACGGGCACAAATAATGCCCACGATAATCGGCCAGACAATTAAATCAATCAGGTCATCCTCTGCCATACCATGTTTCTTCGCTTCTCGATTGGCAATGAGAAAACCCAGCAGGATGCCTGTCGCAATAATAATGCCATACCAACGTACCGGCCATGAGCCGACATGAAAGGCAATAGGATCGATTGAATATAACATATTAGTTCTCCTTCAGTGACTGTTTTTTGATTTGCTGATTCAGACGATTGTTGAAATCTTCTGCTGTGTTGACACCCATTTTGTTCAGACGATAATTCATGGCGGCCACTTCAATGATGACTGCGAGGTTCCGTCCAGGTTTAACAGGTATTGTTTTTTTGGTGATTTTAGAATCAAGGATAGATAAGGTTTCCTCGACCAGTCCGACACGGTCATACATCTTGTCCCGGTCCCAGGTCTCGAGATTGATATTCAGCATGACCCGCTTCTCCGGAAGAATGGATCCTGCCCCGAATAATGTCATGATATTAATGATGCCCAGCCCTCTGATCTCTAGGAGATGTTCTATCAGTTTAGGGGGGCTGCCCATCAGGACATTACGCGACACTTCCTTGATTTCAACGTTGTCATCTGCGACAAGTCGATGTCCTCGTTTAACGAGTTCCAGTGCAGTCTCACTTTTCCCGACTCCTGAGTCACCCGTGATCAGCACCCCGATGCCGTATACATCGACCAGTACACCATGCAGGCTTGTTGCCGGTGCCAGCTGGGTCTCCAGATAATTGGTCAGGCGGCTGATCAAGTTCGTCGTGGCATCCTCACAGCTGAAGAGCGGTGTATCACGACGGTTACAGGCATCGATTAATTCCTCCGGCGCCTCGATACCCCGTGCAATAATAATGCACGGCGTTTCTTTCCGACAGAGCTTGCTCATCCGCTCTGCTTTGTCTTCTTTACTGAGCATCTCAAAGAAAGAGGTCTCTGTTGTACCTAAGAGCTGTATACGGTCTGATGAGTAATGAGAAAAGTAGCCAGCCATCTCGAGACCGGGTCTTGAGATATCTGAGTTGCTGATCGGTCGCTCCAGCCCCTTTTCTCCGGCTAATAATTTAAATTTAAAATGGTTCTGTAGTTCAGCACTATTCATTCGGTTATTCCTCCATACCTTAATTTTAATGAACTTCCAGCTGAAATACAATCAAACAAAAAATCCGCATCGTTCAATGCGGATCTATCCTTATTTCTTCGTACGCGCCATCGCTTTTTTCAGGTATTGACCCGTGTAGGATTCTTTGACTTCCATAATCATCTCAGGGGTCCCTTCTGCAAGAATCGTACCGCCCCCGTCGCCTCCTTCAGGCCCAAGGTCGATGATGTGGTCTGCTGTCTTGATGACATCGAGATTGTGTTCGATGATGATAACAGAGTCCCCGTTCTCCACCAGCTGATGCAGGACTTTGAGCAAGCGGGCGATATCATCGACGTGCAGTCCTGTCGTCGGCTCATCCAGGATATACAATGTCTTGCCATTTGACCGGCGATGAAGTTCTGAAGCCAGTTTCACACGCTGTGCTTCACCACCTGATAAAGTGGTGGCGGACTGTCCCATAGCGACATAACCCAGACCGACATCGACTATCGTCTTGAGCTTCCGGCTGATTTTCGGATGATTCTCAAAGAAATGATAGCCATCCTCGACCGTCATCTCCAAGATATCAGCGATACTCTTATCTTTATAGGTGACCTCTAAAGTCTCACGGTTATACCGTTTACCATGGCAGACCTCACACGGCACGTAGACATCCGGCAGGAAGTGCATCTCAATCTTGATGATGCCGTCCCCTTTACAGGCTTCGCACCGGCCACCTTTGACGTTAAAGCTGAAACGGCCCTTCTGATAACCCCGAAGCTTTGCTTCATTCGTCTGACTGAAGAGGTCACGGATATCATCAAATACACCTGTATAGGTGGCAGGGTTGGAACGCGGTGTGCGGCCGATCGGTGATTGATCAATATCGATGATTTTATCGATGTGTTCAATGCCTTCTATCGAATCGTGAGCACCTGGCTTACCTTTAGTCTTATAGATTTCCTGTGCCAGTCCTTTGAATAACACATCATTCACTAATGAGCTTTTGCCGGAGCCTGAGACACCGGTTACGACAGTCATTACACCCAGCGGAATATCCACATCGATATCCTTTAAGTTATGACTGCGTGCGCCTCTTATCTTGATATACCGTCCGTCCGGTTCACGACGGCTCTCCGGGACATCAATCTGTTTCTTGCCGCTCAAATACTGGCCGGTGAGCGATTTAGGGTTCTTCATCACTTGCTTCGGTGTGCCGGCCGCTACAATCTGACCCCCATGTACCCCCGCACCTGGACCGATATCAATGAGATAATCTGCAGCGAGCATCGTGTCCTCATCATGCTCAACGACAATCAGGGTGTTACCTAGATCACGCATCGATTCCAGAGAAGAAATGAGGCGGTCGTTGTCGCGCTGATGAAGGCCGATAGACGGCTCATCCAGTATATAAAGGACGCCCGTCAACTGCGACCCGATCTGTGTGGCAAGACGGATACGCTGTGCTTCACCGCCTGATAAGGTACCCGCGCGGCGATCCATCGTCAAATATTCCAAGCCGACATTATTCAGGAAAGACAGCCGGGAAGTAATTTCCTTGATGATGAGCGCTGAAATCACGTTCTCTTTTTCCGTCAGTTCAATTTCTTCATAATACTGCAGGGCCTGGCCGATTGAACGTTTCACGACCTGACCGATATGCTCATCATTTATCTTGACGGCCATCGCCTGCTGATTCAGACGGTATCCTTCACATGTCTCGCATACTTCTTCAGTCATGTACTTGCGCATCTGTTCGCGTGTAAAGTCAGAAGGACTGTCATGGAAACGACGGTCGATGTTGTTGACGATACCTTCATAAGCCATTGTTCTGGAACGACTGACGCCGTTATCCTGCCTGAACTTATAGGTGATCAGCTCCGGTGAACCGTACAGAATAATGTCACGTTCTTTTTGGGTCAGCTTATTAAAGGGCTTCTTCATATCTATCTTGAAATGCTTGGCCGTCTGTCTCAGCAGAGAGGGATAGTATTCCGAGCTGATAGGCTGCCAAGGCACCAGTGCCCCATCAGCCAGGCTGACGGATTCATCCGGTATCACCAGACTAAGGTCAACAGTCAACTTTGTGCCGAGACCATCACAGCTTGGGCAGGCACCGAACGGACTGTTGAACGAGAACATTCTGGGTTCCAGTTCATCTATAGAAAAACCACATTTTGGACAGGCATGGTTTTCTGAGAACTTCATTTCCTTGTCACCGATGACATCGATCACGACATTCCCTTCAGCAAGTTCCAGTGCATTCTGCAGGGAATCCGCCAACCGGCTCTCGATGTTCGGTTTGACAACTAAACGGTCGATGATGACGTCAATATCATGACTCGAGGTCTTCGCCAAGCTGATCTCATCTCCGATTTCCATCATCTCACCGTCGATTCGTAAGCGGGCATAGCCTTTCTTGCCGATGTCCTCAATCAGTTTCTTATGCTCACCTTTACGACCGGTGACAACAGGTGCCAGCACTTGAATTTTAGTCCGTTCCGGAAGCTCCATAATACGGTCCACCATCTGCTGGATAGTCTGGGATTCAATTTTGATGTGATGAATCGGACAATAAGGCGTCCCGATTCTCGCAAACAGCAGACGTAAATAATCATAGATTTCCGTCACAGTTGACACCGTGCTGCGCGGATTGTTGCTTGTCGTCTTCTGGTCAATTGAAATGGCGGGTGAAAGACCTTCAATAGTATCCACATCAGGCTTGTCCATCTGCCCTAAAAACTGGCGCGCATAAGCACTGAGCGATTCCACATAGCGACGCTGGCCTTCTGCATAAATCGTATCAAATGCAAGGCTCGACTTCCCCGAACCAGATAGTCCTGTCATCACGACGAGCTTATCACGCGGTATTTTAATATCTACATCTTTTAAATTGTGAGCTCTTGCTCCTTTAACGACAATCTCTTTATTTTTCATAACTTCACCCTTCTGCTTTCAGTTCAAATAGGATATCACGCAGCTCTGTCGCCCGTTCGAAGTCGAGTGCCTTGGCTGCTTCTTTCATTTCGTGTTCAATCTGTTCCATACGGGTTGCACGTTCTTTTTTCGTCAGCTTTTTCTTCGGTTTAGCTTCTTTTACTGTGTCGTCTCTTTCTATAGACGCACTGATAGCATCACGGATTTTCTTATGGATCGTCGTAGGGGTAATGCCATGGGCTTTATTGTACGCTTCCTGAATATCACGACGACGCTTGGTCTCATCTATCGCTGTACGCATCGAATCAGTGATTTTATCCGCATACATGATGACTTTCCCGTTCTCATTACGCGCAGCGCGCCCGATAGTCTGAATCAGCGAGCGCTCTGAACGCAGGAAGCCTTCTTTGTCTGCATCCAGAATAGTAATCAGTGACACTTCCGGTATATCCAGACCTTCACGAAGGAGGTTGATCCCAATCAGCACATCATAGACCCCGAGACGCAGATCTCTGATAATCTCTGTACGTTCCAGTGTCTTAATTTCTGAATGGAGGTAGTTGACTTTAATGCCTGCTTCTTTCAGGTAAGCAGTCAGGTCTTCACTCATTTTCTTCGTGAGTGTCGTGATCAGGACACGTTCATTCCGTTCAATACGTAAGCGGACTTCTTCCATCAGGTCATCAATCTGATGCTTTGAAGGTCGAACTTCAATGATCGGATCCAGCAGGCCTGTCGGACGGATAATCTGTTCGACCATTTCGTCAGTATGTTCTATCTCAAACGGACCTGGTGTCGCAGAAACATAGACGAATTGCCGGGCTTTTTCTTCAAATTCCTCAAATTTAAGGGGACGGTTATCGAGTGCACTCGGCAATCTGAAGCCGTGATCAACCAGCACCTTTTTACGGGCCTGGTCCCCGTTATACATACCCCGAATCTGCGGCAGACTGACGTGGGACTCATCGACCATGATCAGCCAGTCGTCACCGAAGTAATCCAGCAGCGTATAGGGGGTCGAGCCTTTAGGGCGCAGTGTTAAATGAACCGAATAGTTCTCGATACCGGAACAGAAGCCCATCTCCCGCATCATCTCGATATCGTAGTTTGTCCGCTGTTCAAGGCGCTGCGCTTCCAGCAGTTTATTTTCCGCCCGAAATACTTTCAGCTGTTCTTCAAGTTCTTGTTCAATCCGTTCGATGGCGAGCTTCATCTTCTCTTCCCGCGTCACAAAGTGGCTGGCCGGGAAAATAGCGAAATGTTCTCGTTCCTTCAGGACTTCGCCTGTTAAATAGTTGATTTCACGTATTCTGTCTATCTCATCACCGAAAAATTCGACACGCACGCACTGCTCATCACGTGAAGCAGGAAATATCTCGACCACATCTCCCCGCACGCGGAAAGTCCCCCGCTGAAAGTCAATATCGTTTCTCGTATACTGGATATCCACCAGTTTACGGAGTAACGCATTGCGGTCCATCTCCATGCCAGTACGGACGCTGACCACCATATCCTTATATTCTTCGGGATTGCCGAGACCATAGATACAGCTCACGGATGCGATGATAATGACGTCATCACGCTCAAAAAGCGCACTAGTCGCTGAGTGACGTAATTTATCGATTTCATCGTTGATTGAAGCATCCTTTTCAATAAACGTATCTGTAGAGGGGACATACGCTTCCGGCTGATAGTAATCATAGTAGCTGACAAAATATTCTACACGGTTATCGGGGAAGAACTCCTTAAACTCACTGTACAGCTGACCTGCCAGCGTCTTGTTATGGGCGATGATCAATGTCGGCTTCCCGACTGCCTGAATGATATTGCTCATCGTAAACGTCTTCCCTGTCCCTGTTGCGCCGAGCAGCGTCTGATAACGTTTCCCTTCTTTAATACCGGCTACAAGCTTCTTGATCGCTTCCGGCTGATCACCGCCGGGCTTAAATTCTGACTGCAGTTTAAATGGATGATGTTCCATGTAACCCCTCCTTAACGTATTTATTTTAGCAAAGATAGCGGTAAAAATACAAACATCTGTTCGCTCTCAAAACAAAGACACGCTCGCATGTGCGACCGTGTCTGTCAATAGTGGATCGTTTGATCTAGCTTCAGCTGATCAACAGTGAAGTAGCCCAGCATCAGCGAAATGGTATCAAGAAACACAATCATTTCTGAATGAAAAAAGCCTTTATAGACAGATACCCCTATCACTAAAGTGGCTAACGCTAATCCTGTATATTTATTTTTTGTCATCTTACTGAACATGATCACCATAAGAGCGGGCAGCAAAGCGGCAAGTATATACCATATCATGATACTGACCTATGATCTCCCTTCCACTTCCTGAATGAGTGTCTCCAGTTTGCCGGCATCCAGTTCACCGACATAAGTCGTCAGAACCCGTCCTTCTTTATTGACAAAAATCGTGGTCGGAATGTTATAGATCTTGTATTGTTTGACTATCTGTTCAGTACCGATCACGATCGGGTAATCAGGCTGATACTTGTTAAGGAAAGACGTCCGTCCCTTCTCTTTATCCTGAACGTTCATCCCTATCAGTTTAATATGATTCGGCTTCTCCTGATTGTACTGAATCAGTTCAGGCATCTCTTGATTACAAGGTTCACACCAGGAGGCCCAGAAATTAATGATATTGATGTCAGCTGACAGTTCACGACTAAGCTCCAGCTTCTGTCCTTCCAGACTCTGTACCGGCTCCTTGCTGATATTGCGACCGTTAATATAATGCGCTTGTCCGCTGACTTTCAACTCTGCAGGATCCTGATGGACGACAGTGTAGACACTGTACGCCGCCAGCAGCATAAAAATACCGCTCAATACCCACATCACTATTCGTTTCATATTCTGCCTCCTCCTTCTCCGCTATTATAGCAAGAATCCATAAAAAAAAGGATAAACATTCGTTTATCCGTGCTAAAAATTAATAGATATATTGGTAATTTCCCACTTGGTAGCTAGGAATCGTACGGTACGTTTTAACCCCTTGACGTGGATAGTTCATTTCTGAGACGACAATTGAACCGTTTGTATATTTCTTTTCAACGACCGCAACGTGACCGTAGTAACCTAATTGAGAAACGAGGACCGCTCCTTTAATTGGTTTACGGCTGACAGTGTAACCGCTACGTGAAGCGTTATATGCCCAGTTCTTTGCATTGCCCCATTGGTTGGAAACATAGCGGCCGAGTTGAGCGCGACGATTGAATGCGTAGTATGCACAGCTTCCCCAAGTATAGTAGTTAGCTGCTTTATATTTAACAGGATTAGAATAAGCATGAGCAGTAGGCTGTTCAACAGCAGTAGAGAAGGTAAGTAGCATAAGGACTGTTAAGATCGACATCATCATTTTTTTCATCGTGAATTGTTCCTCCAACATTTTCTTAGTAAGATGATATTAGCATAGAAAATGAGAGGATATTTCGATGTTACTTAACCGTAATATATCTGTTACCTAATATATACTTATAGACACATTTCTATAAACTTAAACAAAAAGGACAGATTAAACTGTCCTTTTAGTATCTATAATAGCCTGTCACACTGCCGTTAATATAACTGACGGCACGCTGCTTAACGCCTTCTCTAGGATTCAAGGCGTCAACCATCTGGCCGTTACCGATATAAATGCCTACATGACTCCCGTTATTAAAGAAGACCAGGTCTCCTGCGACCGGAGAAGTCACTCGCTTTCCGACCGCCATCTGCTGATAAGTCGTCCGTGGCAGTGTTTTGCCCATAGCAGCAAAAACTTGCTGAGCGAATGAAGAACAATCGACTTGTGTAGATGAATTCGCACCATAGACATACGTCTTATTGGCTGCGATCTTCAGTGCAATCTGTGCCACCTTGTTTTGCGCCTTGTCTGCAGGAGTTTCTTCTGTTTGCTTCACTACCGACTCCGTCTCTACTGACTCGCTAGAGACTAAGTCAGTAATGACTGACTCGCTAGAGACTAAGTCAGTATAATCCGTGTCCTGAGGGTTGCTATTGACTTCTTCCTCATGCGGGCGGGTAACAGGGGTTGCCGGCTGAACAGGTTCTTCTTGAGTCGTGATGGTCGGTTCAGCCGTATGATTGCGTCCTGGGACAGCGGGCTCTGTTATTTTAGCTTCAGGCGTCTCTTTGACTCTGACTATCTCTACTTTAGGGTCAAGCATCACTTCAAGCTCTTGCGCCTGTTTCACTTTTTTTTCGTCAACAATTAAGATCTTACCTGGTTTCAACTTATCGGATTTAAGATGGTTCCATTTTTTGAGACGTAAAGTCGAAATGTCATATTTATCCGCTACTTTTAATAAAGTATCGCCTTTTTTCACTTTATATTCACCGGCATGCACTTTTTCAGCTGCATCAGCGCCGGTCATCGTTGTCATCGACAAAGTTGTGGCTAAAGCAAGTGTCAGAACTATTTTCTTCATAAAAAAAATCCCCCCGCTTTTGAATCAATTTCATCATTTTGATTCAAATATAGCATAGGGGGAGATATAAAGATATCTTTTGAATGCTATCTTTATATAACTGTAATATTACTTCTGTTTGCTTAAATATTCGGCAATTTTATCGACGTCATCACCTTGTGCCTGACCTTTCGGCATATTGCCTTTACCATTTTTAATGATGTCTACAATTTCTGCCTTAGAGTATTTCGCACCGACCTGAGTAAGGTTCGGGCCACTTGCGCCTTCCAGGTTCTTGCCGTGACAGCCTACACAGGAATTATTCTGGAATGCTGTCAGCCCCGGGTCAGCGTTACTCTTGTCCGCTGTCTTCGTCTCTTCTCCGTTACCACACGCTGCCAGGGCAAGCGTGCCTGCTAATACTGTGCCTACTAACCATTTCTTCATCAGCAATACCCCCTTTTATTCTACACTTACCATTATATAGCATCTGTTAAACCATTACAGCTGACTTTTTAAGTAAGCATCGATAAAAAGTGAGATATCACCATCCATGACAGCTGAGGTATTACCTGTTTCAGCGTTCGTCCGGTGATCTTTGACCATCGAATAAGGATGAAAGACATAGGAGCGAATCTGTGAGCCCCAGCCGATCTCTTTCTGTTCGCCCCGGATCGCGAGCATCTCCGCTTCCTGTTCCTCAAGTTTACGCTGATAGAGCTTCGCCTTCAGCATTTTCATCGCCTGCTCCCGGTTCTTGATCTGTGAACGTTCATTCTGACATGTCACTACAATCCCGGTCGGATGGTGGGTGATTCTGACAGCAGAGTCTGTCGTATTGATATGCTGTCCGCCTGCACCTGTCGCCCGGTATGTGTCCACACTAATATCTTCCGGATTGATCTCAATCTCAATATGATCATTATCGAATTCAGGCACGACTTCACACGATGCAAAGGACGTATGACGTCGACCTGATGAATCAAATGGCGAAATACGTACAAGCCGATGGACCCCTTTTTCCGCTTTTAAGTAACCGTAGGCATTGTGACCTTTAATCAGCAACGTCACGCTCTTAATACCGGCCTCGTCTCCTGGCTGATAATCAAGCGTTTCTACCTTGAAGCCCTGCTTATCGCTGAAACGCTGATACATGCGCAGGAGCATCGCCCCCCAGTCCTGGGACTCTGTACCGCCGGCGCCCGGATGAAGTTCAAGAATCGCATTATTGGCATCATATTCACCGTCTAAGAGCATCTTCAGTTCGAACTGATCGACCTCTTCGCTGAGACTTCTTAAGTTGTCAGCGATCTCCGCTTCCATCTCTTCGTCACTTTCTTCTCTGACCATCTCCAGCATGACTTCGATGTTCTCTTTCTCTTCGAGCAGCTTTTTATAGCCGTTCACTACTTCTTTTAAGGCGTTGCTTTTATTGATGATGTCCTGCGCCTGAGTGGCATCATCCCAGAAGCCCGGCTCAGCCATCATCTCATCATATTCCTGTATATTCGTCTCTTTTTCCTCTAAGTCAAAGAGACCCCCTGAAACTCGTTAATTTTTCATCAATTGATGAAAGAGTATTCTTGATTTCAAATGCTTCCATTAATTCTCATCTCTTCCGTGACAGTTTTTGTATTTTTTGCCGCTGCCGCATGGACAAGGTTCATTACGTCCAATTGTCGGCTCCGCTTGTTTAGGCTGTTTCTTCACTTTCTCTTTACCATCATTTGCAATCATGGCTTCACCTTGAGCCACTTGTTCACGCTCTACTTGTTCGCCTTTATCGATGATCGACTTAAGCACATATTTAGAGACGTCATCCTCAATGTTGTCGAGCATATCCTCAAACATGGTGAGACCTTCATTCTGGTACTCACGTAATGGATTGATCTGTCCATAAGAACGTAAATGGATACCCGTTCTCAGCTGATCCATTGTATCAATATGGTCAGTCCATTTCATATCAATGGTGCGCAGCAGAATCATACGCTCGAACTCATGCATCTGTTCGCCGAGCTGAACTTCCTGACGTTTATACTGGGCGTCGATGTGATTCATGACGATATCATAGATTTCATCGTTATCCCGACGAGCGATCTCTTCCTCTTTCAGGTCACCTTCAGGAATGTACATATCTTCAATATAATTGATGAAGGTTGCGTAATCCTGCTGATCATTTTCACCTGTAAAATGGGCATTGACAGCACGGCGCACCGATTCCTGGATCATGGAGTGGACTTGAGCTGAACAGTCCTCCTGCTCGAGAATATCGTTACGCTCTTTGTAGATGATCTCACGCTGTTTACGCAGCACATCATCATACTCAAGGACACGTTTACGGCTGTCATAGTTATTGCCCTCAACTCGTTTCTGTGCAGATTCCACTGCACGTGACACCATCTTAGATTCAATCGGTGCCTCGTCGTTCATACCGAGTCGTGTCATCATATTCTGCATCCGTTCAGAGCCGAAACGGACCATCAGTTCATCCTGCAGTGACAGATAGAAGCGACTGAAACCAGGGTCTCCTTGACGACCTGCACGTCCTCGCAGCTGATCATCGATACGACGGGATTCGTGACGTTCTGTCCCGATAACCGCAAGACCACCGAGTTCTTTCACGCCTTCACCCAGCTTGATATCTGTCCCACGACCGGCCATGTTGGTCGCAATGGTCACGGCGCCTTTCTGACCGGCATTCGCTACAATCTCTGCTTCTCGTTCATGGTTTTTGGCATTCAGCACGTTGTGGCGGATGCCACGTTTCTTAAGCAGATCTGAGATATATTCACTCGTCTCAACCGCTACGGTGCCGAGCAGCACAGGTTGTCCGGTCTTATGACGTGCAATCACTTCTTCAACGACAGCACCCAGCTTACCTTTTTCAGAGGCAAAGATTAAATCCGCGTTGTCTTCGCGGGCAATAGGTTTATTCGTCGGAATTTGTGTCACGACCATATTGTAGATGCTGATAAATTCCTCTTCTTCTGTTTTTGCTGTCCCCGTCATACCAGACAGTTTGTTATACATACGGAAGAAGTTCTGGAATGTAATAGAGGCCATCGTTTTAGATTCATTCTGAATTTCCACGCCTTCTTTTGCTTCAATCGCCTGATGGACACCATCAGAGAAACGGCGTCCCGGCATGGTACGACCTGTGAACTGATCGACGATAACGATCTCGCCGTCTTCCACGACGTAATCCACATCCTTCAGCATCGAGCGATGGGCTTTTAAAGCAATGTTGATGTGATGCATCAGGCTGACATTTTTCACGTCATAGAGGTTATCCACTTTGAACATTTTCTCCGCTTTATCGATACCACTTTCTGATAACTGGATACCCTTTGTTTTTTCATCATAGTTATAATCGATGTCCGGCTTCAGCATCTTGACAAAGACATTCGCCTGAATATACATGCCGGTCGATTTCTCAGCCTGGCCTGAGATGATAAGAGGGGTTCTCGCTTCATCAATTAAGATGGAGTCAACCTCATCGATAATCGCAAAGTTCAGCGGACGCATGACGCGTTCTTCGCTGTATGTCACCATGTTATCCCGTAAATAGTCGAAGCCGAGTTCGTTATTCGTGCTGTATGTAATATCAGCTGCATAGGCTTCCCGTTTCTCTGCGGTTGTCTTACTGTTCAAGTTCAGACCGACAGATAAGCCGAGGAAATTATAAAGCTGTGCCATTTCTTCAGACTGCGTGCTTGATAAGTATTCATTGACGGTAACCACATGCACACCGCGTCCTGTCAGTGCATTCAAATAGACCGGCATTGTCGCCGTCAGTGTTTTACCTTCACCGGTCTTCATTTCCGCGATATCACCGCGATGAAGAACGGTCCCACCCATGATCTGAACGGGATGAGGAAACATGTTAAGCACACGCTTCGATGCCTCACGTACAACTGCGAACGCTTCAGGCAGAATACGGTCAAGATAATCCTGCTGCGCTCTATAATCTTCTATTTCTTTCAGTTCATTCTGATACATAACGGTCATGTTTTTCAGCTCATCATCTGTTTTTGCTGCCATGATATCTTTGAAGCCATCTACTTGATCTGCAATCTTAGACAATGATTTTACTTCACGTTTATTGCCGTCAAACATCTTTTTAATGAATCCCATGTTTTTCTCTCCTTTAGTTACCATCTACAACAATTAATAATACCATTTATTCAATTGTTATAAAAACATAACGGCATGAAAAATCCCCTCTTACACGTAAGAGGGGATGCTCATTATTCTGCTGATGTCTCAATTAAACCATACTTGCCATCTTTACGACGGTAGACGATATGAGTGCCATTTGTTTCAGCATCGTTAAAGATGTAGAAATCATGCCCGAGCATATTCATCTGCAGGACGGCCTCTTCAGAATCCATCGGTTTTAAATCGAACTGTTTAGAACGGATGATTTCAATTTCAGGCTCTTCCTCTTCTTTCTCCGCTTCAGTGAAGACAGGGAAAACATCTCTTTCAATCCCTTTTTCGCGGAATTTACGATTGACTTTTGTTTTATGTTTTCTGACCTGACGTTCCAACTTCTCAACAATCAGATCAATTGCCGCGTATAGATCATCGTGACGTTCTTCTGCACGCAGGGTAACATTTTTAAGTGGAATAGTGACTTCAATTTTAGAGCGAGAATCTTGGTAAGTCTTAACTTTGACATGTGCATTCGCCTCCGGCACATTAGCAAAGTAACGCTCAAGTTTACTCAATTTCTCCTCGATGTAGTTTCGGATTGCATCTGTTACTTCGATATTCTCTCCGTGAATTTCATATCTGATCATAATGAAACAACTCCTTATGAAACCTATTCTGTGGTGTTTCTTCCTACCTTTATTCTAGCATATAATCAAGGTCTTGCAAACGTTAACACTTCAACAGTATGAACACCTTGTGCCCGCAGAACTTCGGCTGCATGATGGACGGTCAGACCTGTCGTATAGATGTCATCAATCAGCAGAATACGGCCATCGACCGGCCTGCTGACAGCAAAAGGATTCACCTGCTTCAGCCGCTCTTTCTTGGTCAGTTCAGACTGCTTCAGCCGGCTGCTCATTGTCAGGCAGCGGCTGCACGGCACCGGCAAATGGGATAAGATTTCCTCCATCTGACTGAAACCCCGCTGCTTCAGTTTCTCATCACTCGTCGGTAATGCGATGACCGCATCGAACGATTTCATGTAAGATAGATGCCCGCGGAGCAGATATGCAAAAACCTGAGCAAGCTTGATATCCCCTCTGCCTTTGTATGCATGGATGACTTCTTTCATGAAATCATTGTAATCATAGAGAATCTGGATGCGGTCCAGCGGCTTAAAATACTGATGCATGAACCGACAATCTGAGCATGTCTTTTCATCGACCAGAAGACGGTGGCAGTGTGGACAGCGCTGTCCCTGCAACTGTTCAAATGCTGCCTCACATTCCATGCAGATGATCCGCGGAGGCGAGAAGTAATTGCTGAGAAACAAAGGTTCACTGACAGGCTGAAGACAAACCAGACATTTCAATCGATCCATCCCCTTTTCTTCGCGTCAACATTCATCTTTCTGATCTCCTGGACGGCCGCCTGCATCTCTCTTGAAACTCCATCATGAAAAAATCTGACCGTCCCCTCGTAAGGAATGAATTTGCGGTCTACCCGTCCGGCCATCTGGACCAGGCATTCAGCCGTGTAGGATTCTGCACCTATCACATAGACATCCAGATTCGCCATTGTAAACCCGCGTTCAAGTATAGTCGTCGTGAATATAATGGCGTGCTGTCCGGCCCGGATGGCTTCTACTTTCTCATGTCTTAGAGCATCAGCGGCATAGACTGTCACCGGCTGAAAGTCGCGATATACATCTGCCGCTTGTGCCATATCTGAGATATTGTTGAAAAAAACCAGCAGATAAGTAGCCGGCTGACGTTTCAGATAGGGTGACAATCCACCTTTCATCAGCTGCCTTTTCGACAGATATTTATAACTCGGAACAGGTAAAGGTCTTCTATGATACCTAGCCGGCAGAACGACTGTCACCTCCTTCATCTCCCTCTGCAGCTCTTTTGGCGGCGTTGCTGTCAGGTAGACCAGAGCGGCATCCTTTGTCGCAGCCCGTTCCAGCGTCTGTCTCAGACGCTTGTCCATCGGCAGCGGAAAGGCGTCCACTTCATCGACTATCACCAGACCAAAGTGGTTCTGATACTTGACCAGCTGCTGCACGGTGCTGATGACGAATGTACTGTTAAATTGCAGGGTCTGCCCCTGATATAAGACATCGATGTCTGTACGAAAATATTCATTCATCCGCAGATAGAGTTCTTTGACGACATCTACACGCGGCGACACTAGTGCCACGTTCTGCCCCCGCTGTCTCGCTACTTTAATGCCCTCTAATATCATCTCTGTCTTGCCGGCACCGGTCACTGCGTGAAGCAGCTTCCGCCCTCCTTCTATGACCGTTTCCACGATTGCACGGCTGGCATATTGCTGCTGGTCGGTGAGTTCGAAGTCCAGTTGGTAATCCGCCTCTTCATATACAGGCGGCAGTTCCAGTAAATCATAGAATGTCTCGGTCGACGAGTAGGTCATCCGTATACAGGACCGGCAATAGCTCACTTCCTTCTCGAAGCCATGATGGTAGAACTGGTGGAACAGCTCCTTCTCTTCATTCATACAGTAGTGACAGCGGCCATCCTTCACACCTTGCATCTCTTTACCTTCAATAAGTAAGCCCATTCTTACCTCCAAAGAAAAAAGCACACTTAAATAAGTGTGCTGTCATAAAATATTAAGAATAAAAACAGTTTACAATTTTAAATCTCTTTTAACCACGCCGAGCGCCATTGCGCCTTCACCTAAGTGAGTGGCGATGACCGGTGTAATATCGGAGACGATGAAATGAATGTCCGGAAATCTGTGCTGCACATCTTTCAGCCATTCGAGTGCTTCTGCCTCTGCGTTGGAATGCAGGACACATCCAGTCACTGCTGTTTCACCATCTATAAATTCTGCCGTTAATTCCTCAATGCGTTTCAACGCTTTTTTCTTTGTTCTGACTTTTTCTGCAGCGACAATTTTAGTCTCAACAAAATGCAGAATCGGCTTCACTTGCAGCATGCTGCCCACGAAGGCTTGGGCCCCTGTCAAACGGCCGCCCTTTTTAAGGTTCTTCAGATCATCGACCATGAAATAAGCAGCCTGCTCACGAACCATTGATTGAAGTTCTGCAACTATTTCGTCTACAAGAGCACCCTGCTTGATCATCTGCGCTGCTCTGATGCATAGAAAGGCCTGCGGTGTCAGTGAAATTTCTGAATCCACTGCATGAACCGTAATGCCTTCTACCATATCACCTGCTGTAATAGCGCTCTGATAGGTTCCACTGATACCGCTCGATAAATGGACGGCGATGACATCGGTATAACCTGCTGCCTTCAGCTCTTCCAGTTTCCCCACATATTCACCGACAGCGGGCTGGCTGGTCGTCGGCAATTCACTTTCAGCACGCATTCTGATGTAGAATTCCTCCATTGACATATCGACTTTCTCGCGGTAGGGCTGGCCATCAAACAAGACATTCAGATAGACTTCATGAATAGGATACCGTTCTTTCATTTCGTCGCTGATATTTGCGGTTGAATCTGTTAATACTGCAATCTTCATAACTTCCCTCCTTACAGTTCCCCACACAAGTATCATACCATTTTTATCCTAAAAATAAAGTTAAAGCATTGTTGATGTGTCGCAAGTTGACTATACTGAAAATGAATATGGAGGAATGCAGAATGGAGAACTATATCACGATTAAAGAGGACTTTGAAACAGAAGAACTGATCAATAAATCCCGCTTTATCACTTATCTCTTTAAAGTCGAGAATGAGGAAGAAGCAAAAGCGCGGATAGCGGAGATCAAAGCACTGCATAAGACGGCGAACCATAACTGCTCTGCCTATACAATAGGGGATCAGCACCAGATCCAAAAGGCGAATGATGACGGTGAACCATCCGGCACTGCAGGTGTTCCGATGCTGGAGACGCTGAAAAAAGAGGATATCCATAATGTCGTCGCTATCGTCACACGTTATTTCGGCGGCATCAAACTCGGTACAGGCGGCCTTATCCGTGCTTATCAGTCAGGTGTAACAGAGGCCATCAAAGCAGCCGGGAAAGTACGCATCCAGAATGCCATACTTTACGAGGTGACGCTGAACTATGATCAGACGGGCCGCTTTGAATATGATATCGCCGACCAGCCTTACGAAATCGTCGACCAAGTCTATACCGATAAGGTGACGTACAGCATCCACGTGACGGCTGAAGATGCCGCAAGCTTCGAAAGCTTTGTCAGCGAGACTACACAAGGTCAGGGCCAAATAAAAAAAGAAGCAGAACTGATGCTTCCTTTTCCACTATCTATTTAATGATTTTTCGATAGAGCTTGATGAGCGGCTTATAGTTGTCATCAATCAAACCGGTAAATTCTACAATCATCTCAATGGTGAACAGAATAAGAACGGTCATGACAATGGCACCGATATTGGTCGATAAGTACAGAATGACGGATGCTGAACTGAAGAGCAGCGCTATGGAATAAATGAGGATGACCGTCTGCGGATGTGAGTAACCGTGATCGAGCAGCTTATGATGCAGATGAGACTTATCCGCCTGCATAACCGGCTGACCTTTCAAGTAGCGTCTGATCATCGCAAAGACCATATCGATGAATGGCACCCCCAGAATAATAATCGGGAACAGAAGCGAGATCAGCGTAATATTCTTGAAGCCGAGCAGACTGAGCACCCCGATGATAAAACCGAGCGTCAAGGCACCGTTATCACCCAGAAAGATCTTCGCCGGATAAAAATTATAGCGAATAAAACCGAGCAGCGAGCCGATCAGTACGCTGCAGATCATCAAAATAAAAATATTGCCCTGGAAGATGGCAATAAGGCCGATAGTACCGAGCGCAATCATTGAGACACCCGATGCGAGACCATCCAGTCCATCCACTAAATTGATGGCATTTGTCACAGCGACAATCCAGAGAATCGTCACCGGGACACTGAGGACGCCAAACTGGATGATGACACCAAAGGGTAACGTGATCAGATCAATTGTAATGCCATGATAGACCACGACCAGACTGATTAAGATCTGTCCGATCAGTTTAATAATAGGCTTCAGATCAAATATATCATCAATCAGGCCGAGCAAATTAATCAGGATGGCCCCTATCACCAGGGGAACAATTTCTTCCTCTATCGGCTGCGCGATTTTAATACCAATCAGAAATGAGATAAGCAGGGCTAGTCCACCGATAACTGAAACAGGCTCTTTATGAACTTTGCGTATATTAGGTTTGTCCATTGCGCCGATGTAGGGAGAGACCCAGATCAAAAGCGGCGTCAGACAGTAGGAAATAGCTGCTGTAATAGCAATCAGCTTTAAGGTAAACATAGACCACCTCGAGGTTTATCTTATCTTTAAATATAGCATAATCGTCTACATCTAGGAATTATATTAAATATTTATTATGACTGCTGACGTCATTGACGAATGTTCATTTATGACTCATAATAAGACGGTTAATGAAAAAATACAATTTATAAGAAGGAGGATTATATGAAAAATCCGGTTTTAAGAGATTATTTCTACATGATTATAGGTTCTATTCTGGTCGGTATCAGCTATAACTTTTTCCTGCTCCCCTCTGAGATAGCAGCGGGTGGGATATCGGGTGTCAGCACCATACTTTATAACGCTTTCCGCATTCAGCCTTATCTGACCCAGGCCTTGATTAATATTCCGATTTTTATTGCCGGATGGATTGTTCTCGGACGCTCGTTCAGTCTGAAGACAGCAATCGCGACTTTCCTGATCCCCTTCTTTATCTTTATCTCGAAAGATTTCGTCGTTCACGGTGTCCATAACTCTCTCCTAGGTGCTATCTACGGCGGGATTGTCCTCGGGATCGGCCTCGGTCTTGTCTACCGCGGTAAAGGCTCAACAGGCGGGACTGCGACGCTTGCTCAGATCGTAAAAAAATATACATCATTATCCAGCGGGTTCTGTCAGCTGATAGTCGATGCTGTCGTCGTGCTGCTCAGTGCATTCGTCCTCAGCTTTGAATCTGCGCTTTATGCATTAATATCCATCTACGTGACAAGTAAGGTCATCGATTTCGTCGAACTGAAAGCTGGTGACAATAAGCTCGTCTTCATCATTACAGATCAGGAGGCTGTGGTCGGTCAGCTGATTTATGACACGGTTGAACGTGGTTATACCAAAATCAGTTCTATGGGCGGTTTCACCGGCGAAGAGAAGACATTGCTGTTTTCGGTCATGGAGCAGCGGGAAGCGATTTATTTCAAGCAGGTGATCAACGATGAAAATCTCGATGCCTTCACCGTCTTCCTGAGCGCATCCGACATTATCGGCCGCGGATTCTCAAAAGAAAAAAACTATATGACTAAGGATGTGTCACATGATTGAGACCCTGATATTTAATGTT
This sequence comes from Macrococcus bovicus, assembly GCF_030376725.1. Classification (NCBI taxonomy): domain Bacteria; kingdom Bacillati; phylum Bacillota; class Bacilli; order Caryophanales; family Staphylococcaceae; genus Macrococcus; species Macrococcus bovicus. The sequence goes on along the minus strand of NZ_CP128470.1, from coordinate 510,226 downwards.
GCGATTACCATCAGCGGATTCTATCTTTTCCATCGCCTGCAGTTTTTTGAAGAGAAAGAAATTGTCTTCTCAAAAAATTATATTACGCTGCTGATGACTTTCATCAGCTGTCTGTTACTGACCAATCCGCTTCAGTTCGATGATGTCACTTTTGTGCTGGCTTTCGTTCCCTTATTGTTCCTTGCTCGTTATACTAATTTTGTCTATACGATGCTAGGTGCTGTCGTGACGAGTCTGGTGGCAGTCTTCTGGCTCGGCTACGACATGGATATTGCGATCATCCTTCTTGTCATTGCGGCTGTCACCGGCCTGATAGGTCCTTTTCTCTCCTATTCTCACTTCGTCAGTATCCAGTGGCTGACAGCCATCGGTCTCGCTATCATTGCAGCCAGTCTGTATTTCAGAGACTTGACGCATCCAATGGAATATTTCATTCTGATATTCTGTTCATCTTTTATCCTGTCCATCTGCAGCAGTCTGATGTTCGTCGATATCTGGCGCATCTCTCAGCTGATCCAGCGCTATGAAAACGAGAAGACGATGGACTATTTAACAGGCCTCGGCAATGTGAGAGAATTTGACCGCTCACTGAATAAACTGAGCTATGAAGCTGAACACCGTACTATTGCGCTCTTACTGATTGATATCGACGGCTTTAAAGATGTCAACGATGCATACGGCCATAATGCGGGTGACGCCGTCTTAAGACAGATGGGCCAGGTGCTGACCAACTATATCCCAAGAAATATTAAAGCTTATCGTAATGGCGGGGAGGAATTTTCCGTCATTCTGACAGATGTCACACTCGATGCGGCGATCAAACTTGCCGAAAGTATTCGTAAAGGCGTCAAAAATTCTGCGTTCCACCTACCGAACAAAGAAACAATTTCCTTGACTGTCTCTATCGGTGTTGGGTATCTTCAAGAAAAGGATATCAAATCGCATCGCAAAATCTTTAAAGATGCAGATGATACGCTTCATGCTGCTAAAGAACAAGGACGCGACACGGTGATGTTCAACCCTATTATTAAATAACAGAAAGGCTCCTTTCTGTTATTTTTTTTATGAACAAGGAGGTCATCATGAATCAGATAGATGAAAATAAAGTCATTGCCGTTGTCTTACTCGCCGGTAAAATCCTGCTGGAAAGCGGTGCAGAAACTTACCGCGTCGAAGATACGATGACACGAATCGCGAGACACTACGGACTACATTCCACCAACAGTTTTGTCACACCCACTGCCATCATTTTCTCTGCTTCTTCAGAGTCATCATCGAGACTTCTACGGGTCTTATCACGAACAACAGACCTCGAGAAAATCGCAGAAACCAATGAGATATCACGGGCCATTACGGCGGATGTCTTATCACTCGAGACCGCCCATGAAGCGCTGCAGGATCTGGCAGCGTCCAATCAGCACTTCCCTTACTGGCTGCGCATGATGTCAGCGGCTATTGTCAGCGGCCTGTTCCTTATTATGTTCAACGGGGATTTCCGGGATATCATTCCAAGCATTATCGCGGGCGGTATCGGCCTGATGGTCGCTGAATTTATCCAGGAGCATACTCGCCTGAAATTCTTCGCTGAGTTTGGCGGTGCATTTGTGATTGCGGTCACTGCTCTCCTCGCTGTGAATTATTTAGGTGGGGTCTCGCTTAATAAAGTCATCATCTCTGCTGTGATGCCTCTTGTCCCGGGTGTACTCATTACAAATGCCATCCGGGATCTCATGGCGGCGCATCTTCTCGCAGGGGCAGTCAAGGGCGTCGAAGCAAGTCTGACTGCTTTTGCAATCGGAACGGGGGTTGCAGTATGTCTGATTTTACTTTAGAAATGCTCTGGTTCGTCCTGCAGTTTATCACCAGCTTCTTTGCCACGGTTTTCTTCGCCATTGTCTTCAATGCACCAAGAAGACTGCTGTTACCGTGCGGCTTTGTCGGCGCTGTCGGCTGGATCATCTATTATGTGCTGTTCACTTACGACGTCTCAGCGGTGACCGCCTCATTTGCGGGCGCTCTATTCTTAGGCATCACCGCTCACTTAATGAGCCGGTATTATAAGCAGCCGGTCATCATTTTCTATGTAGCGGGCATCATTCCGCTCGTGCCCGGAGGACTTGCTTATGATGCAACCAAAAATCTGATCATCAATGATTATGATACGGCGATTCAGAACGGGATAAAGGTTGCGCTCATATCCGGGGCTATTGCTTTCGGTCTCATCGTCGCAGAAATGATTTTCCACTCTTTCTTCAGAGTACGCAGATATGTTCGCAGAAGACAAAATTCGTTATAATAAGGGGACAACAAGGGAGGGGTTCAATTGAAACAAGCATTAATCGACCGTCTGAGTCGTTATGTTCAGATCGACACACAATCAGATGCAGCAAGTACGACTACACCATCTACAGAGAAGCAGTGGGACTTACTGCGCTTACTGGAAAGCGAGATAAGCGCGTTAGGTCTTGAAGTCTCCGTCGATGATAAAGGTTATCTGATGGCGACACTGCCTGCTAACAGTGACAAAGAAGTGCCGGTTCTAGGACTTCTGGCACATGTGGACACAGCAACAGACTTTACAGGCACTCGCGTTCAGCCGCAGATCATCGAGTCTTATGACGGCAGCGATATCACCTTAAAAAATGGCTTAGTGATCGCCAAAGAGAAGTTCCCGGAGCTTCAGCACTATACTGGCCATACGTTAATGACAACAGATGGTACAACTTTACTCGGCGCTGACAATAAAGCGGGGATCACCGAGATCATGGAGACCATCATCTATCTGCAGAATCATCCAGAAATCAAGCACGGCACTATCCGCTTCGCCTTTACACCAGATGAGGAAATCGGCCGGGGTCCTCACCACTTCGATGTTGAACGTTTCGGGGCTGAATTTGCCTATACGATTGACGGCGGCCGTCGCGGGGAACTGCAATATGAAAGTTTCAATGCAGCAGGTGTTGAAGTGCACTTCAAAGGAGTCAACGTGCACTCTGGTTCCGCAAAAGATAAGATGGTGAATGCACAGACACTGGCAATGGCCTTTCATCAGCAGCTGCCGGCCCATGAAGTCCCTGAGCAGACTGAAGGCTACGAAGGCTTCTATCATCTTGTTGAGATGTCAGGTTCTGTGGAAGCTGCTTCTCTCTCCTATATCATCCGCGATCATGACAAAGAGAAATTCAGTGCACGTAAAGAAACCATGCAGCGTGCAGCTCAGACCATTGCTGAGACATACGGCGAGACGTCTGTGCATATAGAAATCCATGACCAGTATTTCAATATGGGTGAGAAAATCAAGCCTTATCCTCAGCTGATCGATATCCCGCTGCAAGTGATGGAGGAACTGGAAATCGAGCCGATTGTCGAGCCGATCCGGGGCGGGACAGATGGGTCACAGCTCTCTTATATGGGACTGCCGACGCCTAACTTATTCACTGGAGCTGAAAACTTCCATGGCCCCTACGAATACGTCTCTATTGACGATATGGAGAAATCCGTACACCATATCGTCGGTATCATCAGAAAATTTGAAGAACTTGCATAAAAAGAAGCCACTGACAATTCAGTGGCTTCTATTGCTTTGCAAGGGTCAGCAATGTTTTAATGCCGTTCTGCAGCTGTATGCCCAGCTTCAGTTTATCGGTATCAGTCGTCATATCCGGATAGACATTCAGAAAGTGCACGGCTTCACCCGGCGGCGCAAACTGTTGTCCTGCCGCCAGATAAATGTATAGTTGTGTGCCTGCTCTTTGTGTCATCGCTTGAGCGACGAGTGAGCTGTCAGAAGGGCTGATTGTTCCGCCGCCGTAGACCACAATATCTGCTTCTTCAAGAAGTTCCTTCAGGCTGGTCTCCTCAAAAATCATGTCTTTTGAAGACAGGATGCGCGCACCGAACAGACTCTCGAAGATACTGCGCAATCCACCTGCATGGCCACCGTTCTTCGGATTTAAAGTCAGCCCCGCTTTTTTATACTGCTCATTCAAATACCAGATGTTATTATCAATGGTCATTTTTGCCGTATCATCAAGCAGAGATGCCGCTATCTGGCTGTCGTTACCGAAGAGATAATAATCCCGGTCACTGATCACTTTGAAGGTGCTCTCCGACAGACGATCATCAAGTCCGCTCAGATCCATTCTTCTGACGTACTTAATGTGTTCTGAGGATAGTGGCCCCGTCATTCTGTTATCCTCTCTATCAAAGAATACTGCGCCGAGTTTTTCTAGCAGCCCGATACCACCGTCATAGACCTCTGATTTGCCTAACGCAATAGTAAACGAACGATACCCTAGATCAAGGCCGTTCAATATCACCTGACCGAGACCATATGAAGAAGTCTTGAGCGGGTTGGCTGTAGCACCGAACAGCGGCGTACAGTCAATATAGAGACAATCCTGGATTACAGCCGTTGTCACATCACGCTGCCTGAGATCAGCATCTTGAACCTGCCATTGATATTTGATGCCTTGCTGCCAGGATAAGATGCCTTCAATCAGGTGTTTCTGACCATCAAATAAAGGGACACTGATCATATTGCCGTCAGGATAAACGGCTCTTACCCCTTCTTCGATGTAACTGGACGCCTCACCTGACGTCAATATATCTTCAAAACGATCTATCGCCACTAATATATTCATTGTAATCTCCTTCAAAAATAAATAACCAATAGCCAGGCTATCAGTTATCCCTTTTTATTCTTCTGCTGCTGATAATGAAGACACCGTAATATGATTGTGAGAGTCATGCCAGACAACCTGCTGATCTACAAAATAGAACACTTGCGGTGATTCGTGTTTGATACCGGTCTTTTCAGCAATATAATTCGAAAGTTCTCTCGCTTCCTGTACGGTCAGATAATAGCCATCCATATCACGTTCATACAGAAAATTATTATACTGGTCATAAGCGTTCAACGAAATCGGGCATGTCAGGGAATGCTTCATCACAAAGACCTTATCATGTTCCTGGATGGTCTGTTCGAATTGTTCAATACTGTTTAATTTAATAACCATTCTTTCACCTCATCATTGGTTAACTCGTTAACTTATTTATTTAATACCCCACGCCGCTTTAAATAGTCATGTTATAATCTAAATTAAAAAGGAGGGATATTATGGCCAAGCCCCCACTTCCCGTGAAACGCTGGAGTGTAGTTGACACGATCAATACTTGTCTGCTGATTGCGGTCTGCCTGTTTGTCATAGACTTTCAGAAGAACGCCACATTATCATGGGTGATTATTATCGCCTTCGGTATCTGGATTATCACTGTGATTGCGCGCAATATTTATCTGTCAAAGTTAAGGCAGAAGTAACTTGAAGAGTCAGTCCTGCTCTTCAAGTTTTTTTAGTGCCTGGTAATACCGGTTATCTAATGTCTTGATTTCTTTGGCTTTTGACAGGATATTCTGAACGGGTAATTTTCTGAGTTTCTCCTCTATTTTCATTGCGGTCTTGCGTTCTTTGTAGTAACTGATCAAGCTATAGTAGATTTCAAGCTGCGACTGCCTTAAGCGTAATGTATTTTCAGCAGTCAGATGAATCTGATTAAGAGACTTTACGTGACCGTTGAGCAGCGGTATCAGTTTATTATCGATAAAAGCAATCCGTCTGGATGTTTCAGAGGTATTCATCAACTCTTCGACATGCGTTTTCAGTTCTTCGTTGTTATGATTGATGACCTGCGTTAATTGATTGTAATCTTTTGCTTCCTTTTTCTCCGCTGAAGCTAATGCTGCATATTTCTCACTTGTTTTCTTATTCTTCTCAAAGATCTGGGTATAACCTAGAATTTCCTCGTTAGATTCTATTGAATGATTATAAAGTGAGATATAAGTATAGATGTTATGGATAAATGTCTTTTTCTCATCAAAGTTACTGATATAAATATCATGGACCTCCTGTATATCCGGATTATCCACCTTCACTTTATTCATTTTATCTTCATATACTGCGAGCTGAGGTAAGACTTTATTTTGAATGACCTGCTCTTTTTCCTGTAAATTTCTCTTTTTCTGGTCTGTCACTTCTGAACCTATCAGCTGGTCAACTTTGTCCAGTGCCAGCTCATCGATATATTTCACTAATTTCTTTTCTTCAGATTGAACATCTTTCATCTGCATCTTATAATCTTTAATATCGGCATGCAGACTATTCCCGCATCCCGCTAAAAAAATGATAGCGAACAGCATAAGACCATAGAATTTTATATTCATATATCTACTCCTTGCTTACCCTATTATAACTAAACCGCTCAGCAATATAAATACTAAATAATGACAGAGGTTATTTCATGACTGATATTCAGAACCAATTCAACGATAAACGCCGCATGCTGCTGGATCTTCTGGATTCACCTGTAATCGATGTTCAGCATATCGGCAGTACTGCTTTAGGCGACGATGGAATTATGGACATCCTGGTGATTGTACCGAGTTTACATGCCATGACCACACTTGACGAGAAACGCCTCAACCAAGCAGGATTTTATCGCCTTCACCACCCTTATCACAAGAAATGTGTCTTCAGTGAGTTTCACGACCTGATTTCATTGCAGGAAAGATGCCGGCTGCACATCGTGGAAGATCAAAGCACTAAAGCCCTTCATTACCAGGCTGCTCAGGACATGCTTACCGAGTCCGAAACGTTGGCTGCAGAGTTCAGGGCCTATAAAGCAAGTATCCGGCACCTGCAAAAGAAGGATTATGAATCAGCCAAAGCGGACTGGTTCAGGCTGCGTATCGCAAATAAGCATTAAAATTGCTATAATGGTTATTAAGATTGTACGAAAGGGCGAACGCCATGATTGAAAATTCATTACTAGAAGAACTGTCCACTCTTATCCCACGTGAACGGATTAAAGTAGACGAATCCCTGAAGAAATATACTTATACTAAAACCGGCGGCCATGCCGACCTCTATATTTCACCCCATCGCTACGAAGAAGTCAGTCTCATTATGAAGTTTGCCAAGAAACACGACATTCCGGTCACCTTTCTGGGTAACGGCTCAAATATCATCATCCGGGATGGCGGTATCCGCGGCATCGTTCTGAGCCTCCTCAACTTCACTGATGTCCAGGTCGAATATGATCAGATCATCGCAGGAAGCGGGGCAGCTATTATCGAGGTCTCAAGAATCGCACGTGACCATCATCTGACCGGGCTGGAATTCGCTTGCGGGATACCCGGCTCAATCGGCGGAGCTGTCTATATGAACGCCGGAGCATATGGCGGCGAAGTCAAAGATTGTATCGACCACGCGAAAGTGGTCAATGAAGAAGGTGACATCCTGACTCTTTCCAAAGAAGAGCTCGAACTGGATTACAGAACGAGTTCTATACAGAGTCAGCATCTTGTTGTCCTTGAAGCTACATTCAATCTAGAACGCGGTGATGTTACTGTCATTCAAGCTAAAATGGATGACCTGACGCAACGACGTGAAGAAAAGCAGCCGCTTGAATATCCGTCATGCGGCAGTGTGTTCAGAAGACCTCCCGGCCATTTCGCTGGCCAGCTGATTCAGCAGGCGGGTCTGCAAGGTCATCGTATCGGAGGAGTCGAAGTCAGCACCAAACACGCCGGCTTCATCGTCAATGTCGATAACGGCACCGCAACGGATTATGAAGAGATGATTGCCTATGTCCAGGCCACTGTTCTTGAAAATGCCGGTGTGGAATTGCAGCCGGAAGTCAGAGTAATAGGTGAAAAAGCAGCAGACTAATCTGCTGCTTTTTTGATAGGAGTGAGATAATGAATATATTATTGATTGAAGATGATCTGAAGTTAGGCAGGATGACGAAGATGCTGCTTGAGAAGAAGCACCATACAGTGAACTGGCAGATAGACGGTGCTGATGGCCTCGAATATGCCCGCGCCGCTTCTCCGGACATCCTGCTGATCGACTGGATGCTCCCCACTCTAAGCGGTCTGGAGATCATCGCCGAGCTGCGGGCAGAACGCATTGATACCCCTATTATTCTGCTCACTGCCAAAGGTGAGATAGATGATAAGCTGGCTGGATTCACACAAGGTGCAGACGACTATATCACGAAGCCTTTTGACATAGAAGAACTGAATATGCGCATCATGGCCCTTAATAGACGTGCAGAAAAACGTATATCTTCGGTCATCACGTTCGGTTCGCTGACACTTAACACAGAGAATGGTCTCATCACACAGGAGGGTCAGGCGCTGTCTTTGACCCATAAAGAGCATCTGCTACTTGAGCTCCTTCTCCATCATCAGCAAGGGATGATATCAAAAGAACTGATTTTAGACAAGGTGTGGCGGCTGGATGATGACGTCAGCGAGAATGCAGTCGAAGCATTAGTCGGTCGTCTCCGTAAAAAAATCGGTCCTGTCAGAATCAAAGCCAGCAGAAATATCGGATATCAGCTCAGTGAATAATCAGTTGAAGCGTTTATTTGTATTCTTTGCTGCGCTTATCTTTCTGCTTCTTCTCTCTTTTTCACTCATCGCTTATTTCAGCCTGTCATCAAGTATCCGTTACCAACAGCAGCTGGAGTCTCGTCAGAAAATAGCCGAAGAGAAAGAGGAACATTTTATCAGGACAGCTGATGGTTTGCGGTTATCCCTCAAAGATTCTTCTTCAGACGAGGAACCTGTGCTTTATTTCATCACTGACGGCAAGCGTATCGTCAAGTCCTCACACTTTGGTCAGGAACTGATCAATGACCTCTATCAGCGCTTACCAGAACAGCAGTTGCATCATCAGCTCTATTCCATGGACGAGCGACATTTCACCGTCGCCAGCAGCGCCGTCAAAGTACAGACCAAGACTTACTGGATCTATACGATTCATGATTCCACAGAAGCCTATCATGGCTTAAAGCAGCTGCGTACGACACTCATCAGTCTGGTCATTCTTTACGTCATTCTGATTGCACTGATCAGCTATCTATTCGCTAAGCGGGCGATTGAACCTTATGAGAAAGGCATGGAGCGGGAGCGCCAGTTTATTCAGGATGCAACCCACGAACTGAAAACACCGCTTGCCGTCATGCAGGCCGCCACTGATGTCATCAGATTATTTGACGGAGAGAAATTATCTGATGAAAGTGAGGACGCGCTACATGATATGCGCAGTGAAATCGCTGATATGTCCGCTCTGATCAGTGATCTTACCCAGATGTCTGAAACAATAGAGCGGGTGCCGCTCAACCTTTCAGCACTCTGTAAGACTAACGCACGGAAACTGAATATCATAGCGTCGGTTGAACCTGACATTTTTATACCAGGAGACAGTCAGGCACTTAAACGGCTCCTTTATATCCTGACTGACAATGCCCGGAAGTACAACCATCCAGATGTCCAGATTCATTTAACCCTGCAGTCTGACGGAGCAGACGCACTTCTGACTTTCAGAGATAACGGCTCCGGCGTGCCTGCTGAAGCCCTGCCCTATATTTTCGACCGTTTCTACCGTGCGCACGGACAGCAGCATATTGCTGGATCCGGGATAGGCCTTGCACTTTTAAAATCTATAGTCAGTCAGCATAACGGCCTGTATCAGGCGTATAATGATCATGGCTTTGTCTTAGAAATAAAATTTAAAAAAATATAGCTTTGTCAGTTTACTGTCAGTTTGGCATGTTATCTTTTTCTCATCAAATAGAAGAGAGGTTTTATACATGCCATTACATCCATTGATCGTGCACTTTCCCATTGCCTTATTATTACTTGCCACTATTATTGAGCTCGTTTCACTGAAATACAGAGGTCAGCTTAACATGACCGGCACTATTCTTCTAGTGGCGGGTGTTGTAACAGGGATTGTCTCCTATATGACCGGTGACAGCGCCGAGCGTTTCGCTGAAATGCATTTCGGAGAAGTTGAAGGGCTGATTCACCAGCATGAACAGATGGCGCTTACTTCCATGTTCTTGTTCGGTGCTGCCGCTGTCATTAAAGTGTACACACACTTCAGCACCAGATTCAGAAAAGAATTATTAATCGTTGTCCTGATTCTTTCTGTACTTGGAAGCGGCTTCCTTGCTTACACAGGTCACCTTGGGGGTAGAATTGTATATGAGAACAATAAAATCACTGCGACTCAAGGAGAATAACTATGAGAAAAACATACAGTCAGCCTCATTACTACCATCACGTTGAACACCTAAAAGAACAGCAAGGCTCCAAAAAGACGCTCTGGGCGTCTCTTTTAATCACTTTATTTTTTACAATTGTTGAAGTTGTCGGCGGTATTCTGTCGAACTCACTCGCCCTTCTGTCTGACTCTGCCCATATGCTGAGCGATGTATTAGCACTTGGGCTGTCGATGATTGCGATTTACTTCGCAGCAAAAGCCCCTACTGCCCGTTATACCTTCGGCTACTTAAGACTTGAAATTCTGGCGGCACTGCTCAACGGGCTTGCGCTTGTCGTCATCGCTCTCGGTATCTGTTATGAAGGCATTATGCGTATTGTGCATCCACAGCAAGTTGATGTGAAACTGATGCTGACTATCTCACTGATCGGTCTGGTGGTTAACATCATTCTGACCCTTATCCTTGCCCGGTCATTGAAGGGTGAAGATAATATCAATGTTCAGAGTGCGCTCTGGCATTTCATCGGTGACCTTTTAAATTCTGTCGGCGTCATTGTTGCCGTTGTGGTCATCTATTTCACGCATTGGGTGCTGATTGACCCTATCCTAAGTATTTTGATTTCACTTATCATCTTCCGCGGTGGTTATAAGATTGTTAAGAACGCCTGGGATATTCTGATGGAGAAAGTGCCTGATGGATTGGATACAGATGAAATCATCGCGCGGATGAAAGAGCATCCGAATGTCCTGGATGTCCACGAGTTCCATTTATCCGCTATTACAACCGGTCATTATAATCTGTCTGCCCACGTCGTCGTGGATAACAGAAGTGATGCTGAGAACTATCAGGTCATCAATGAGCTGGCGGCGATGCTGAAGGAAACCTACAAGCTCGATCATACTACTTTACAGGTTGAACATCTTCAGGCCAATCACTTGGATGACCCTTATTTCGAACAAATCAAATAAGAGACAGGCAGCCGCCTGTCTCTTATTTTAATGTGAACGTTGCATCCGTATGGACGTGGAAACCTTCTTTATTTTCCGCATGTGCGGTCACTGTATATTTCCCAGCTTCATCAAATGTTTCCTGGCCTTCATACTGACCCGCTTTTGTTTCTTTCAGGTCAACCCATTTAGTTTTACCGTCAGGCATCATCACTTCTAAACGCGTCATCAGTTTTTCTTTCGCTTTACCCGCTTCATCTTTTACGTGGATCATGAAGTCAGTCGGTTCACCTTTCACGGCTTTAATCGGCATCACGTGAATAGCACCTTCGTGATGTGCATGTTCGTTATGTTTGACATTGCCGATTGTAATGGTTTTATCAGGCATCGTGTGCTGACTTTTAGCTGTGACGTGACTGATCACCTGATAGCTGCCATCCTCATCAAATGTATAAGGCAGTTCATAGACACCGTCTTTAGCTTCTTTCACCATTTTTTTAGTCGATTTGTCTTTGTCTCCATCTTTGATGATTTCAAACATGACTTCATCAGCATCATTGATTGCTTTTCCATCCTGGGTGACTTTTGCTGTCAATTTAACTTCATGACCTGCTTCCGCTTTTTCCGGGACGCTGAGAGCCACCTTAACAGGCTCTACTGATGCTGTCTCCTGTTTGGCATGGTCATGCTTTTCTTCAGTCTGACCGCACGCAGCAAGTATAAGGCCGGCAGACAGGATAACGACTAGTTTCTTCATTGTATAACTCCCTTTCTATTTGTCAGTCATTTCCTATTATCTTGATTCTTCCTCTATTAATCAATGTCGAAATCGTGACAGAAGCCGACTTGACTAGCAGTGTTTCTTTTTCTGACAAAATTTCAGGAGCCTCTTTACTTTTATAGGTTTTTAGCGTAATATTATAAATCGTAACAATTACGAATTGTAGGTGGATGAATGACTGTCATCAGGTATTATTGTCTTGGATAATGCCTGCCTTCCAATGAATTTCACTGTTGAGACATGTCTGATCCATCACCTACTACCGTAAAAGAGTAGGATGCAGAAATCACACTATAATATAAGGAGCAATCAAAATGAGAGTAAATGTTACTTTAGCTTGTACAGAATGCGGAGACCGCAACTATATCACGAAGAAAAATAAACGTCATAACCCTGAACGTATCGAACTGATGAAATATTGTCCGCGTTTAAAGAAATACACGTTGCACCGAGAAACAAAATAAGAGAAGTTATGAGATTGGAATGAGTAAAGTCCCGCAGATTCTGTTTGCGGGACGTTGCTCTTCACATAGAGGCGCTTTTCATCACGTATCGTCCCGCAGATCCATTTTGCGGGACGTTGCTCGCCTGCTATACAATTCGCTCTAAAAAACCCATCACAATATACACATTGTGATGGGTTCATTTTATTCAAATATGAAATCTTCGTCTGTCAGTGCTTCAACATTTAGTGCGAGGACGTAGCCATCACCTTTCACACTGAAGAAATCATGGTTCTTGGTACTTGTATTCAGTGCATTCTCGATGATTGGATTGAAGCCACGCTCTTCGAAGTAAGGTTCAAATCCTAAGTTAGCAAGCGCTTTGTTCCCGTTATATTTCACATAATTCAGTACGTCTTCTGTCAGCCCGACACGATTATATAGTTCACGTGTATATGACTCCTCATTGCGGTACAGATCATCCAGCATTGCATACATTTCTTTATCCGCTCTCAGCTTATCATCTTCTGATAATTCATTGCGCAGGCTCTGTGCATCCAGTCCTGTAAAGACACCATGAATCGATTCATCGAGCAGGATCTTACGGATGATTTCACCTGAAGTGGTCATTCTGCCCTGGCCGGCTAAGTACAGTGGATAGTAGAAGCCACTGTAGAAGAGGAATGTTTCCAGGAATACAGATGCCACACGCGCCATGTACTGATCATAAACACTCGCTTCCTTCGTCCAGAGTTTATGATATTTCTCTAAAATACGGTTGGCTTTATAAGTCAAATGAGGCTCACTTGGTACCCACTCGTTCAACAGCTCATCTGTTTCATTTGATGGCAGGAGCGTCGTGAAGATATGAGAATAACTTTTCGCATGGATATTCTCCATCATCCCCATAAAGGAGTAGACCGCCTTTTTGCGCAGATCAGTTGTATGCATCATAATGAGCGGCATGCCATCATCAGCTTGCTGGGTATCGAGACCTGTCAGACCGGCCAGAGCGTGATTGAATGTATACTTTTCGTCTTCTGTCAGCTCTTTCCAGCTGGCGATATCTTTAGAAACCTTAAATTCTGTTTCCACCCACATCTGCGAGATATTCTGACGCCAGAACATGTTAGTCATATCTTCCTGTGTATTCCAGTTTACTGCTTTCATCTTTAATCCATCCTTGCATTAATTAGTTAGATTGCACAACTTGTACATTCTTCAACGCTCAGTAGTTTGTTACGTGTATAGTAAAGTGATTTAAGTCCTTTATGATGGGCATAAACGTAGAGTCGTGATAGTTCACGCGTAGAAATCTCAGAATTGACGAATAAGATAGTAGAAATACCTTGATCGATATGCTGCTGAATTGTTGCGATTAAGTCAATCAGTTTCATCTGATCCGTACTGAAAGCTGATTTGTAGAACCACATCGTCTCTGGTGATAAGAACGGCATCGGATAGAAGGTTTCAGCATTCCCATATGTACGACGCTCAATCTGATCAACAATCGGCATGACCGAACTTGTGGCGTTCTGGACATATGAAATACTTTGTGTCGGCGCAATCGCTAAGCGGTATGCATGGAAGAGCCCGTGCTCTTTTACCTGTGCACTCAGTGCTTGCCAGTCTTCTTGTGTCGGAATATGAATGCCTTCAAAAAGTGCCTGTACTTTCTCTGATTGAGGTGCAAAGCTTTCCTTGATATATTTCTCGAAATACACCCCGGATTTATAATCTGATTTTTCAAAGTCAGCGTAGACTTCCTGACGTTCTTTGGCAATTTCCATTGATCGTTCGATGGAATAGTAGTTCATCATCATAAAGAATGTATTGGCAAAGTCTTTAGCTTCTTCTGATTCATACGCAATCTTATTTTTAGCGAGATAACCATGCAGATTCATCACGCCGAGTCCGACAGAATGTAATTCCCGGTTCGCTTTTGCGACACCTGGCGCATTCTTGATGTCAGCTTCATCACTGACAGTTGTCAGTGCATCCATACCTGTATGCACTGATTCACGCACTTTACGTGATTCCATGACGTTGACGATGTTCAGTGAACCTAAGTTACATGAAATATCACGTTTAATCTCATCATCAGTGCCGTAATCGTTGATAACAGACGTTTCCTGCAGCTGGAAAATCTCCGTGCACAGATTACTCATCTTGATCTGCCCGATATTGCTGTTGGCATGGACTTTATTGGCATTGTCTTTGAACATTAAGTACGGGTAACCGGACTGCAGCTGAGTCTGTGCAATCATGTTGAGCATTTCACGCGCATCTTTAGATTTCTTCATAATATTAGGGTTTGCCACTAATTTGTCATACATCTCATCCAAGTTAATATCATCCAATGTCTGTCCGTATTCCGCTTCTACTGTATGAGGCGCGAACATAAAGAAGTCCTTGCCTTCTTTTGCTAGCTCAAAGAACTTAGAAGGGACAATGAGCCCTGTTGAGATAGTAGAAAGACGTAAATCTTCATCGGCGTTGACTTTCTTAGTATCTAAAAACTCGAGCACATCATAATGGAAGATATTGAGGTAGACCGCTCCTGCTCCCGGACGCTGACCCAGCTGATCGGCATAACTGAAGCCGCCTTCTAATGCTTTGGCAACCGGCAGCACACCTTTTGCGACACCTTTGATGCCTTTGATTGCTTCACCACGGGCACGAAGTTTTGAGAGATTGATGGCAACACCGCCGCCGATCTTAGACAGTTGTTTCGCTGTTGAATCGATATAGTTGATAGAGTTCAGAGAGTCATCTACCTCCAGCAGGAAACATGATACAAGTTCACCACGGCGCGCACGGCCTGCATTCAAGAAGGTCGGTGTGGCCGGCTGGTAACGTTGCTCGAACATAGCATTGATGAGTTCCTTCGCTTTCTCTTTATGGCCTTTCGCCAGGTAGAGACTGACGATTACAACGTGTTCTTTATAATCTTCGAGGTAGGCTTTTTTATCATTTGTCTTCAGCGAATAATCCTTGAAGAACTTACTTGCAGACATATAACTCGCGAACTTAAACGGCAGACGTTCTGCATAAGCGATAATTTCTTCAAGGTCAGTCTCAGAATAATCCTCAAACAGATTATAATAGAACTGATTGTCCACTAGATAATGGAGTCGTTCAAGGGGTGAATCAAAATGAATAGTCTTGTCATTGATTTCCTCTAAGTAGACAGCAAGGGCATCCTGATCTTTTTCGATATCAAAGAAGCCATCTGCACGACGCTTTGTCACCTGGTTATTAAGTTCAATATGATTGTACTGTTTGTCGTCTAAGACTTTCATTTACTTCATCCACCTTTTCGTTGAATAATTGTACGTCATGCGCGTTGCCATGGAGCTCAAATTTCATGAGTAGCGGAACATGGTATTCAGCCGCAATCAGATCACCTGACCGGGCGAAATTCTGACCCCAGTTGCGGTTTCCACTGCTGGCGACTGCTACAAGATAACGACTGTTCCGGTTCAGGAACTGACGAACTGGATCAGGCACTTCACCGAAGCCAATTGTTCCTGTCACTACAATAAAAGGCTCCTCAATCGTCTGGATATCCAGCAATGATTCGCCAGTAAAATTTGATTTTTGTAAGAAACGTCTCACATTACCGGTGAGCGAATAGTAGACTATTTTCACATTTATCACTTCCTATGTAAAAAACGCTCTAAAAATGAATATGTAGGATATCTGAGGACAAAACACAATATATTGTGTTTTGTCCTCAGAAGCACCACAAGATATATGAAATATTATAGCACGTTTGTTCGCTCTTTCAATCGATTATACCCAGATTTTTTTTAATTTAGACCCTTGACTTTTAGCCGAAATTCTTAACCTGTTGCTACACATAGCTTTGAAAAATTATTACATTTTGATGACAGGATTCCAGCCCATTAGGATGATTATGTTAAAATGAATTATCTTATTTGGAAGGTCGTCATCATGAATCATATACAAAAAGGTATCTTCGCTCTACTCATCGCCTCCCTCGGCTTCAGCCTGATGGGGGCATTTGTCAAACTGTCAGGTGATATCCCTGTCCTGCAGAAAACGCTGTTCCGCAATCTCGTCGGAATGATCATTCCGCTTTACTTTGTCATCAAGCACCGGGAACGTCTCTTCGGACGAATGCAGAATCAGCCCCTTCTGATAGCAAGAAGCACGTTCGGTCTGATCGGTGTCGTTCTGAATTATATAACCATCGATCATATGGTGCTGAGTGATTCAGATATGCTGAATAAACTGAGTCCCTTCTTTACCATCCTCCTATGTGCCCTCTTCCTGAAAGAGAAGATTAAACCTTATCAGATGACAGCTATCCTTGTCGCTTTTATCGGCTCACTTTTCATTATTAAGCCGAGCTTCTCAAGCGATATGTTCTATGCACTTATCGGTGTTGCCGGCGCTCTGTTTGCAGGTTTTGCATACACAACGTTACGGGTCCTCGGGCCGCGAGAGAAGTTCTATACCACTGTCTTCTATTTTTCTTTCTTCTCAACTGTTGTCCTGATGCCCTTCGTCCTATCTGATTTTCATGCCATGACCATGACGCAGACGTTCTATCTGATTCTGTCTGGTGTTTTCGCGACAATCGGCCAGTTCGGAATCACCATCGCCTATCAGTACGCGCCTGCAAAAGATATCTCCATATTCTTCTATGCAACGGTGCTTTTCAGCGCTATCATCAGCTTCGCCTTGTTCAATCAAGTACCGGATATATTCAGTTTTCTTGGTTACTTCATTGTCTTCAGCGCAAGTTTATATATGTTCAAAAAAGCAAAACTTGAGTAAACACCAGATTTATAGTAGTATCAGTACGATTAATGAAGGAGGTCATACCATGACACGTTCAAAAGATGAACTGCAGGACATCACACTGCTTGGCAATCAGCACAACCAATACCTATATGAATACGATCCCTCTATATTAGAGTCGTTCGATAATAAACACCCGGGCCGTGACTATTTCGTCAAGTTCAACTGTCCGGAATTCACGAGCTTATGCCCTATAACCGGTCAACCCGACTTTGCCACTATCTACATCAGCTACATTCCAAATATCAAGATGGTAGAATCTAAATCACTGAAGCTGTATCTTTTCAGCTTCCGTAACCACGGCGACTTCCACGAAGACTGCATGAATATCATCATGAATGATTTAATAGAACTGATGGATCCGCATTATATTGAAGTATGGGGCAAGTTCACACCACGCGGCGGTATTTCAATTGATCCTTATACCAACTATGGTCGTCCTGATTCAAAATATGAAGAAATAGCGAATTATCGCTTGATGAACCATGATTTATACCCGGAAACGATTACAAATAGATAAATTAGAATTGTCAGAGAATTAAAAACAGTGTATATTAGATACATTGTTTTTATTTTTTTAGGGAAAGGAAGATTAATTTGTCACAGTACACACGCGAAGAAATCGTCAACAGTATGCCAAGAACCGGTTTCTTCGGACACCCTAAGGGACTCTTCACATTGATGGTGACAGAATTCTGGGAACGATTCAGTTACTATGGTATGAAGGCGATTCTCGCATTCTATCTTTATTATGAAGTTTCAAAAGGTGGTTTCGGACTCGAAGAAGGGACTGCTTTACAGATCGTCTCCATCTACGGCGCACTGATCTATATGAGCGGTATTATCGGCGGCTGGATAGCTGACCGTCTGCTTGGCACGAGACATTCCATCTTAATCGGTGCCATTCTCATCATGATCGGTCATATACTGCTCTCTTTACCGAACCAGTTCACCCTCTTTTTAATCGCTTTATTCTTTTTGATCATCGGTACAGGGTTACTGAAACCGAATATCTCATCTAACGTCGGTGAGCTCTACCTGAAGAACGACTCAAAAGTTGATTCAGCATTCACGTTATTCGTCATGTCGATTAACTTAGGGGCCTTCTTATCGCCGCTTCTTGTCGGTCTGCTGCAGACACGTATCGGTTTCCATGCCGGATTTGCAGCCGCGGCTATCGGGATGTTCTTCGGCCTTGTCGTTTACGTGCTGACAGCGAAAAAGACACTGGGGCTTTCAGGTCTGAATGTACCCAATCCGATTACACCGGAAACGCGTAACAAAACATGGTTATATGTCGGTGTTCTCTTAGCTGCCATTATTCTTTATCTGTTCGTTCTGAATGCGTTGAACCAACTGAACTTACAGACTATCAGCTTAACCATTTCTATATTAGGGGTTGTCTTGCCTGTCATCTATTTCGCTACCATGTTCTTATCTCGTCAGACAACCAAAGTCGAGAAATCACGACTTCTTGCCTATATCCCGTTATTCCTGGCTTCTGTGATGTTCTGGATGATTCAGGAGCAGGGTTCGACTGTACTCGCCAACTTCTCAGATAAACGCACACAGCTCGACCTGGGTATTGTCACGAATGGTCTGATCGACTTCACGATTCCTGCTGCCTGGTTCCAGTCACTGAATCCATTATTCATCGTGACATTAGCGCCGCTTGTTGCATCGCTCTGGGTGCGTCTCGGTCGTTATAACCCACCAACAGTTATCAAGTTCGGGATTGCCTTATTGCTTGCAGGTTCCAGCTTCCTGGTCATGATTTTCCCTCTGATTTCAGGTGAGCAGCTGATCAATCCTTTCTGGCTTGTGCTCAGTTTCTTCCTCGTAACAGTCGCAGAACTCTGCTTATCACCAGTCGGATTATCAACCACCACTAAACTGGCGCCTCAAGCTTTCACGGCACAGATGATGAGTATCTGGTTCTTGTCCAATACAATGGCACAAGGCTTAAATGCTCAACTTGTCAACGTCTATACAAGTATCGACTCAGCCCATTACTTCGGCTATTTCGGTGCTATCGCCATCGGACTTGGTGTCATCGTCATGTTGTTCAGTCCGCTTATCAAAAAGTTAATGCATGGTATTCATTAAGAAAAGCACTCATGTTGAGTGCTTTTTCATTTGCTATGAATTATTTAAATATTCCAACTTTTTACACAACTATTGTCCTTTCCATTGTCCATCGCTACAATATGAGTAATTATAAAGTTAGGGGTTGGAAGTATGAAATACACGAGAGAAGAAATGGTCAACAGTGTCCCTCAGACAGGATTCTTTGGCCATCCTAAAGGACTCGGCATTCTGTTTTTCGTAGAGTTCTGGGAACGGTTCAGCTATTACGGCATGCGTGCCATTCTCGTCTATTACATGTATGACAAAGTCGTCAACGGTGGACTCGGCATCAATCAGACGACTGCATCCAGCATCGCTTCAATGTACGGCGCATTGATTTTCATGACAGGAATCATAGGGGGATGGCTCGCTGACCGAGTATTAGGTTCACGACGTTCACTAATGTATGGTGCTGTTCTCATTATGGCAGGACATGTCGCGATGAGTCTGCCGTTTGGTGTTCCCTCATTTTTAGCGTCCATGTTTCTCATTATAATAGGATCCGGGCTGATGAAACCTAACATTTCAAATGTGGTAGGTGGACTTTATCATAAAAATGATGACCGTATGGACGCCGGATTTGTTATCTTCTACATGTCTGTCAATATGGGTGCACTGGTGTCACCATTTATTGTCGGTGCGCTTCAGAAAAACTATAACTATCATATCGGCTTCTTAGCTGCAGCCATCGGAATGGCTCTTGCACTTATTGCTTATATTATTTTCCAGAAACGCTCACTAGGTTTAGTAGGGTCAGTACCCTCCCATCCACTCAGCGCGCAGGAGAAAGCAAAATATACAAAAATGATTTCTATTGTGTTGATTCTCTTAGTTGCCATCATAGTGATAACACTCAACATGGGAATCCTGACATTTAATACTTTCTCTATCGTCGTAACCGTGCTTGGGGTGTTATTACCGATTCTTTATTTCTTGACCATGTACCGAAGCAATGACGTGACCTCTACAGAGCGTTCGCGATTACTGGCTTATATTCCACTTTTCATTGCCGGGGTTATGTTTTGGTCCATCCAGGAGCAAGGGGCTAACGTGCTAAGTATCTTCGCTAAAGAACAGACCCAGCTCGACCTCAATAAGGTATTCGGTGTGGATTTCACTGTTCCAGCAGCATGGTTCCAATCAGTTAATCCTATCTTCATTGTCTTGCTGGCACCCTTCATCTCGGCAATGTGGACAAAGTTGGGCAAATACAACCCTTCAACACCGCTTAAATTTGCGTTAGGCTTATTCTTTGCTGGGATTTCGTTCCTCATCATGATTATTCCAGCAATGACGAGTCAAGGTGAACTTTATAATCCAATGTGGCTCGTCCTCTCCTTCTTCCTATGTGTAATCGGTGAGTTATGTCTGTCGCCAACGGGTTCTTCTGTATCCGTCAAACTTGCACCTGAAGCATTCAGCTCACAGATGCTAAGTCTCTGGTTCCTGACAAATGCCAGTGCACAGGCAATCAACGCTCAGCTTGTCAAACTCGTTGAGCCCATGGGTTATACGAATTACTTCGGCTTTATTGGTGGTATGGCTCTAGTTCTCTTCGTTATCTTACTTACACTGAATAAATGGGTTTCTCGTAAAATGGAAGGTATTCATTAATTAACACGTCCTCTCCGGACGTGTTTTTCTTTTATTTTCGGGTACTGTTAGGTAAAAGGAGATGTATCATCTATGGTTAAGTTCAATAAAGGCATTCTTTATTATCATGAAGCAGCGGGACAGGGAGATGTACACGAAGAACTGGGACAGGTCTCAACGAACCTGCTTAAGATGTGCAAGGAACTCGTCATCTACCGGAGTGACGAGGAAGGAGATATCAGGAAACACTGCCAGCTCATCAAGAAAGAGGATACTTATGATGCCATCTTCATACTGGGTGGTGACGGGACGGTCCACGAGCTCATCAACGGCGTCATTGAAGCTGAACTGAACCTGCCGATCGGTATTCTGCCTGGCGGTACATTTAATGATTTCACCAAAACGCTGAATCTCCCTCCTACCCCAAAAGAAGCATCAGAAGTCCTGCTTGATGGCCGCGTCAAACATATTGATGTCATGCAGGCCAACGACCGCTATGTGCTGAATTTTGTCGGTATGGGACTCATCGTTGAGAATGCCGAAGCCGTTGTCGATGAAAAGAAAAGTAAGCTCGGTAAATTCAGTTATCTCTTCTCTACCTTAAAGACTGTGACAGACCCGACTTTCTTTGATTATGAGATAGAGGTTAATGGACAGACCACTTCCGGCAATGCCTCTATGATAGTGGTCGCTAATGGTCAGTTCGTCGGCGGTAATCGTATACCGCTTAAAGAACTCTGCCCGGATGATGGCGTCATGCATGCCTTCATATTTAAGGAAGCAGGCATTAAATTATTCACTGAAATGATCAAGGAGAAATCGATTGATAACTGGAACAATATCAGCAAAAATGTGGAGCAGATAGAAGGAACAGAGATGATAATCAGAACCAGGGAGCCGATGGACGTTGATGTCGACGGTGAAATTGAATTATCCACACCGGTGCATATCACCGTTCTCAGCAAACGGCTCCGCATGTTTGTCGGACCTGAAGTATGCTAAAAAAGAGATGTCTCTGACGAGACATCTCTTTTTTAAGCTTTACCGAAGAAATATTCTTCAACTTCCTTCCAGCTATGCACGCGGTCAAAGCCTTCTTCATGAATATTATGCGCTGCGTTGAACATGATCCCCTTGCCTTTAAAAGCAGCAAGCTGTTTCGGATTATCATCTATTAAATAGTCAGTTCCTACGACACCTTTGTTACCGCAGAAAATGAAATGCTGAGGATCAAGAAACGGGAAATGTTCCAAAAGCCATTCATATTTTGCATCGAAAGAAGTCGGCACATCCATTGCAGCTGTAGCGATGTAGACATCATAATGTTCAGTCAGGCGTCTGACCACACGGATGGCATCCGGAAAAACTTCAAGGTCCCTGAAGAAGCTGCGGTCGAGCAGCAGTTCTGACAGTTTTTCAACATGCTGAGGATGTAGATCGCGCAATTTGACACCTTGTAGGTCTTCAGCCGTCACCGTTTCTCCTGATTCTTCATTGAACTTGAAGATCACTTTCTTCAATGTATCTGCTAATACTTCATCCATATCAATTGCAATGGTTTCTCTCACTATACTTCCTCCTTAAAATATCGCTCTAACACTTCAATGATAACATCATTCTGGTCAGCTGTTCCAATCGTCAGACGTACGCCACCAGGCACCGGACGGGCAATGATCCCTCTTCTAAGCAGATAATCGTTTAATCTCATTACATCATCTGTTTGAATAAAGACGAAGTTCGTCTCTGACGGCAGAAGATGATGTTTAAAATCAGACGCGTAGTAACGTGCTCGTTCTGCCGCATTCTGTCTGACCGTTCGCTGTAAATACGCCTGATCAGCCAGCGCTGCTTCTGCTGCCTTAAGGGATAATGTGGTCACATTAAAAGGCAGTTTGACACGGTGCCAGAGGTCTGTCCATTCATCTGACGAGATCGCGTAACCGATTCTAAGAGAAGCGAGCCCATAAGCCTTCGAAAAAGTCCGCAGAATAATGATATTGTCAAACTGTTCTCTCAGCTTCATACTGTGCGGATAATCTTCGGCCGTGACATACTCAGCATAGGCCTCATCCAGGACGACAGGGATATTACCTACTTTATTCAGGAATAGCGTCAGCTCTTCCTCTGAGAAATAATGGCCGGTCGGATTGTTCGGATTACAGAGCCAGACGAGTGCTGTGTTGTCATTCACCTTATCAGCCAGTGCCTCTAAATCGAATTTGCCGTCGACAAGCGGAGCTGTCACAATTGTACAGTCCTCAATCACTGCATGGTGGGAATATTGTACAAATGTCTGCTCACTTGTCACGATTTCGTCTCCAGGCTTCAGGATGGCCCGGGAAAGCATCTGAATCACTTCGTCCAGTCCTGCACCCAGCAGCACCGCTTCCGCCGGGACTTGATAGAATTCGCTGATCGCCTGTTTCAGATCAGACCCTGCTGCATCCGGATACTCATGGATATTCTGGATGGCAGCTTGAAGTGTCTGTTCGACTGCCGGCGAAGGCCCGTACACATTTTCATTGGATGACAGTTTCATCATTTCACTTTCGAGATTCAGTTCGCGCCGGATTTCCTCTGCTGTTTTACCCGGTGAATAAATGTTTAGCGAGGCAAGCTGTTTCTTCATATTACAATCTCCTTACTTGATCAGCTGTTTCTTCTTCAGAAATGCATGCGCAACGTCTTCCGCCTTTTTCTTTTTGTAGGCGACCTCATAATTCATCTGCTGCATTTCTTCATCTGAAATCTGTCCGCCCAGCTTATTAAGTGCTTTCACCACTTCGGGATACTTCTTAACCGTTTCTTCTTTCAGTAACGGCGCACCTTGATAAGGCGGGAAGAGATGCTGATCATCTTTTAATACCACCATATCATATTTTTCAAGCTCAGCGTCTGTAGAATACGCATCAATCAGATCAATCTTGTTACTTTCTACCGCCTGATAACGAATTTTAGGTTCCATTGTATTGACGTGACTGAATTTCAAGTTGTATTTCTTCTGGATTCCTTTATAGCCGTCCTCACGGTCATTGAATTCCAGTGTAAATCCAGCACGGATATCATTTTTCACTTTACTGAGGTCAGAAATTGTTGTCAGTCCATTTTTTTCTGCATAACTGCGTTTCACTGCAAGGGCATAAGTATTATTGTACTGCATCGGCTCAAGCAGGGCCATCTTCTCTTGCTGCATGATACTGTCTTTAGCCTGCTGATAAACCTCAGCCTCCGTATTGGCTTTCGGCGTTTCTTTGACCAGTTCGCCGAGCACGGTACCTGTGAACTCGAGGTAGCCGTCTATTTCATCAGCCTTCAACGCATTGAACAGGAATGAAGTCTTGCCGAGTCCCGGCTTGATTTCGACAGAAACGTCAGTCTCATCTTCTATCAGTTCTTTATACATATTCGTGATAATTTCAGGTTCGGTGCCTAGTTTACCAGCAAGCTTAAGCTGTCCTTTTTCTTTGGAGAAAAGAGGGATGACTGCCATCAGCAGGGCAGCGAGCACAATAATACCTAAGATAATGCCAATCTTCCGATAAGATAACTTTGCCATCCATCGGAGGAGGAGGTCAAAGAAGATCGCTAGAATTGCTGCAGGTATGGCACCGAGCAGTATAAGAGCCATATTGTTACGGTCAATGCCGAGTAAAATCAGGTCACCCAGTCCACCAGCCCCGATAAATGCAGCGAGTGTTGCTGTTCCGATAATGAGGACCATCGCTGTTCTGATGCCTGCCATAATGACCGGCATCGCAAGCGGCAGTTCAACGCGTGTCAACCGTCTGAACGGGTTCATACCGATACCGCTCGCCGCTTCTTTCAGCGACGGGTCTACTTCCTTGATGCCTGTATAGGTATTACGCAGAATCGGCAGCAGCGCATAGATGACAAGCGCAATAACAGCAGGCACCCGTCCGATACCAAACAGCGGAATCATGAGACCTAAAAGAGCCAGTGAGGGAATCGTCTGCAGGACAGCTGTTACATTGATAACAGGTTCAGCGACACGCTCCCGTCTGGTCAGCAGAATACCGAGTGGGACGGCGATGAGCATGGCGATGAGCAGTGCAATAAAGGAAATCTGGATATGTTCAAAGAGCGCAGTCCAGAGCTCTCCTTGTCTTTCCTGAAAAGTTGAGATCAATTCTTTCATTATTCAGCGACTCCTTTACTCAGTGCCTGAAAGACTGAAGTACGCGTAACAGCCCCTCTATATTCTGTATCGATGACATTCAGCTGCTCCTGTTCTGCTAACAGCTTATAGAGTTCGGAGACAGGCGTGTCAGGTCTGACTGCCGGATAACGTCCATCATAAGGCAGTGGCTGTATACAGTCAGCTGCGTGACGTTCTATCTTCGTATGGCCGATGAATGACCGTACAAATTCGCTGTTCGGTCTATCGACGAAATCTCGTGGTGTGCCGATCTGTTCTATACGGCCCTGATTCATCAGACAGATGCGGTCGCCGAGCTTGAAGGCCTCATGGATATCATGCGTGACGAAGATAATCGTTTTATTGATTTCTGACTGCAGCTGCAGTAAATCATCCTGTAATTTCTCACGGCTGATCGGATCAAGTGCACTGAAAGGTTCATCCATCAGAATAACAGGCGGATCTGCAGCGAGCGCCCGGACAACACCTATACGCTGCTGCTGTCCCCCTGACAGTTCAGATGGATAACGGTCTCTATATTGCTCATGCGGCAGTCCGACCATATCCAGCAGACGATTGATCTGTTCATCTATCCGGTCCGTTGACCACTTCTTCATCATAGGGACTTGCGCAATATTATCCCGTACTGTCATATGGGGGAAAAGCGCAATCTGCTGCAGAACGTAGCCGATATCCCAGCGCATCTCATCCAGCTTATAATGACTGATAGGCTGGTCCTTAAAGTAGATGTAACCACTCGATAACGGAATGAGGCGGTTGATCATCTTCAGAGTGGTCGTTTTCCCGCACCCTGACGGCCCAATCAATACAAAGAATTCCCCTTCCTTCACCTCAAAGGAGATATGATCTACAGCAGCTTTATGGCCGTAGACTTTAGCAACATTGTCAAATTTTATCATGTCTTCACCTCTGTACTCTAATAACCTGTATCAGACGGGCTAAACTGAGGATTGATAACTTTTTATCGCTTCGATGAAACGCGGACAGTAATGTTTCAGTTTATAGGAACCGACGCCTTCTATATGAAACATCTCCTGTTTGGAAGTCGGTTGTTTCTGGGCGAATAACGTCAGTGTCCGGTCAGAGAATATGGTGAAAGGCGGGACACCCAGTTCGACGGCTAACGTTTTTCTGACGCTCTTCAGATGTTCGAATAACTCCTCATCTACATTGACAAGCGTATGAATCGTCACGCGTTCATTGTAGGAAACGGGATGATAATGCGTCATGATCTTAACGTCACTTATCAAGACCTCTTTGGCACTGGGATGCACATGCAGCTTGCCATCTCTCTCATCTAAATACCCGTTGAAAAGAAGGGTATCAATGAAGCCGTGAATATCCTTGGTCTCATACTCCTTCATCAGTCCGAATGTACTGAGCTGAGACATTTCACGTGACACCTGTTCGCCTCTGATCACTTTCGTCAGTATGCTCCTGCTGACAGGAATCTTGATGCGAATCAGACAACTCATCAGTTTTTTGGCTTCAACAGACATATCATACTTAGCTTCCATCAGACAGTTCGTACATCTGCCACATGGTTCAAGGTGTTCTTCCGGATTGAAATAATTGATGAGCGTCCCTTGTAGACACTGTGTGGTCTTCGTATACTGAACCATCTTCTCAAGCTTCTCTTTTTTACGTTCCTGAATGACTTCGTCCGGTGTCTGACTGATGAAAAACTGCTGCAGGCGAATATCCTGCTCGTTATAAAGAAGAATACATTCACTCTGCAGGCCATCACGACCGGCACGACCCGCTTCCTGATAATAAGATTCCAGGTCCTGCGGCAGATTATAATGGATGACATATCTGACATTAGATTTATCGATGCCCATGCCGAATGCATTGGTAGCTATCATAACGGGACTATTATCATTCACAAAGGCCGTCTGGTTCTGTTCTCTCACTTCACTGGACAATCCAGCATGGTAAATCGTGTGGTTGAGGTGATGAGTCGTGAACTGTTCGCTGAGCGCCTCGACTTGTTTACGTGTTGTCGCATAAATAATCCCTGAATCTTTGATATGTTCTTTCACGTAGCGTCTGATCATCTTGTCTTTCTGGAATGTCGGGTCAATCTTGAAATCAAGATTATCGCGTTTAACACTTGTTTCAACGACACAGTGATCATTGATGTAAAGCAGTTCCTGAATGTCTTTTCGGACGTCTACAGTGGCAGTCGCTGTCACGGCCATACAAGGTGCGCCTATCGTCATCACACGAGAGACGACCTGGCGGTAACTCGGTCTGAAATCATGACCCCATTTTGAGATACAGTGTGCTTCATCAAACGCAATCAGTCTGATATCCAGCTGTGTCAGTAAATATCTGAAATGATTCTGTTCAAATCGTTCCGGCGCGACATAGAGAAATTGATAAGCGCCATCTTTTAAGGCTGATTCAATTTCACGTACTTCTGCCGCTTTTTGCTGACTGTTCAAGTAAGCGGCTGAAATTCCCGCTGCATTCAATGTATCGACCTGGTCTTTCATCAAGGAGATGAGCGGGCTGATGACGAGTGTCAGTCCACCCCTCGCAATACCCGGCACCTGATAACAGATGGATTTCCCGCCCCCTGTCGGTAAGATGCCGAGCGCTGACTGATGATTCAAGACGTGCTCAATCAGCTCTTTCTGTCCTTCTCTGAATGTCTCATAGCCATAATATTGTTGTAGTATATCTTCCAGCTTCATTCTATTCCATCCGTTCTGCGAGTTCGCTCCACTCTAAAAATGCTTCTTCATAGCGTGTATTCAGGTCATCTCGTAGGGCCGTCAGCTGATTCAGACGTTCATAGTTCGTGGTCTCCTGCGCTATCTGATCATCCGTATCTTCCAGCTGCTGCTCCAGTGCTTCTATCTCTCTGCCTAATTCCTCGAACCGCCTTTTATCTTTGTAGCTCACGCGGGTCTGTGTGCGTTTTTCTTTCACGGTCACTTCTTTAACGGGCGTTGTAACAATCGCTTTCTTATAAGCAAGATAGTCATTGAATTCGCCGAGGATGATATTGACTTTCCGGTCTGAAATATACCAGTACTTCGTCACGACTTTGTCCAGGAAATAGCGGTCATGGCTGACAGTGATGACTGCCCCGTTAAAATCAGCGAGATAGGCTTCCAGAATGGTCAGCGTCTCGGTATCCAGGTCATTCGTCGGCTCATCCAGAAGAAGGACATTCGGCCCTTCTATCAGAATACTGAGCAGATAAAGTCGCTTCTTCTCCCCCCCTGATAACCGGTGTATCAATGTCCCGTGCATACTGGACGGGAATAAAAACCGTTCAAGCAGCTGGGTGACAGAAATTTTGGTACCATCTTTCTGAGTGGCCTCCTCTGCTTTTTCACGTAAAAAATCAATGATACGCATTTCTTCATTCATCTTTGCGTAAGACTGTTGGTAGTAGCCGATTTTAACGGTCTGTCCCGTCTTCAGCGTGCCGGTATAGTCAGTCAGATGCGCACTCAGAATATTTAAGAGTGTTGATTTACCGCTGCCGTTCTCACCGACAATACCGATGCGGTCAGTGGTCTGGACAATAGTGGTTAAGCCGTTGAACAACTCTTTCTCGCCCATACGGATGCCTATGTTCTCCAGTTCAAAGACCTGTTTACCGAGCCTTTGATGACTGAAATCGATTGACATCTGGTCTTTCACTTGATGCTCGCCGACTTTCTCCTCTATTGTCTTAAAACGGTCAATACGAGCCTGCTGCTTAGTCGTCCGTGCTTTAGCCCCTTTTCTCATCCAGGCCAGTTCCTGCTTATAAAGCTGTTTCTCTTTATGTTGAATGCGTTCAGCTGTCAGTTCTTCTTCTGCCTTCTGGGCGATATAAGCGTCATAATTGCCGCTGTATGGGTGGAGATGTCCATTTCTCAGTTCGATGATACGGTCAGTGATTTCATTCAAGAAGAAGCGGTCATGGGTAACAACTAAAACCGCTTTCGGATACGTTTTGATGAACTGTATCAACCAGGCGATAGACTCAAAATCCAGGTGGTTGGTCGGCTCATCAAGCAATAGTAAATCCGGCCGGGACAATAAACTCTTGGCAAGCGCCACACGTTTCTGCTGACCCCCGCTCATGTCACGCAGCAATTTATCATGGTCCATTATGCCTAGCTTCGTTAAAATCGTCTTGGCTTCAGCCTGATAGCTGAAGCCGTCAACCGCTTCAATCTGTTCCTGCAGCTGATTGAATTTCTGCATGGTTTGATCAGACATGTCTGTCGTCATTTGGATCAGCACTTCATTGTAATCATTCAGCAGCCTGACAACCGGATTTTCAGGGTCCAGTACGTTCTGAATGGCGTTCTCCTCCAGATTTAATACCGGGGCCTGGGCGGCATAACCGATTTTAAAACCATTCGGATGTGTTACGACACCATTATGCGGCTCGATTTCTGCGATGGCTTTTAAAAGTGCGCTCTTACCTGTACCATTGATACCGACAAGGGCAATTTTTTCGCCTTCTGCTATGCTCAGGTTAACCTGGTCAAAAATAGTCTTGTCTCCGTACTGCTTCGTTAAATTCTCTATTTTATACGCTTCCATCGTTAACCTCTTTCTCATATGTATGCTATCATATGGTTATTGTCAAAAATTCATTTATATATTATACACTTTTAAGGAGGAGGAGACACTATGTTAGAGTGGTTTAGTCAACTCTCACATGTTTATCAGGCACTCATCGCCGGTATTTTCACCTGGAGCATGACAGCATTAGGTGCGGCTGTAGTCTTTTTAGTCAGGTCAGTCAACAACAAGCTGCTGAATACGATGCAAGGCTTTGCTGCCGGCGTCATGATTGCCGCTTCATTCTGGTCACTGCTGGCACCCGCACTTGAATTCAGTGAAAAAGCCGGTCAGATTCCCTGGATTCCGGCAGCGATCGGGTTTCTGCTTGGGGGCGTTTTCATCCGGGGTCTGGATGTGATTATTCCGCATATGCACGCTCATGCATCACCTGGTCATCAGACGGAAGGACGTAAGAGCAATCTGAACAAGTCCACGCTGCTTTTACTCGCCATCACTCTTCACAATATTCCTGAAGGTCTGGCACTCGGTGTGGCATTCGGTGCAATCGGTCACGCAACGGACAGCGGACTGATGGCTGCAATCGGGCTCGCAATCGGTATCGGTATCCAGAACATCCCTGAAGGAACAGCACTGAGCCTGCCAATTCACGGGGACGGCAAATCCAAATGGCGTGCCTTTAATTTCGGACAGGCTTCTGCACTTGTTGAACCTGTCTTCGCAGTCATCGGTGCTGCAGCAGTTCTTCTTGTGACCCCTTTACTCCCTTACGCGCTTGCATTTGCAGCAGGTGCCATGATATTCGTCGTAGTAGAAGAACTGATACCTGAATCACAGTCCGGCGAGAATACCGACCTTGCGACACTTGGTCTCATGGTCGGCTTCACCATCATGATGATTCTTGATGTATCACTTGGATAAGAAAAGAGGCGATTTCATATGAAATCGCCTCTTTTTTCTATTTCATCGCACTGACTGTGCCATCCTTATATTCATAGTCAGCAGGATTGATCTTCTTGAATTCTTTATTGTCATAGAAACGCAGTAAGTCCCCATTGAGCAGGCTATCTGACATTTCAAGTTCTGTTGCCACTGTATTTTTGATCTTCGTTGCTTTTGCAATCAATTTCTCATCTGTCAGTTGTTCATTTGTCTGATTGTCATAGAACACACCATTGATTGACTTGATCTCCGGCGTGATGAAGTCCCCGTTTCTGAAGACGACCACTTGTCGATGTTTCTTCGACAATAAGTCTGTCCCAAAGAGGGTATACGGTTTAGCATCAATACCTGTCAAGTGAAGGATTGTCGGCATGACATCTACCTGGCTCGCATAAGTAGGATCCACATGTCCTTTGATACCAGGTACCTTCAGGAATAAACCAGTACGTTGTAAATCCATAAATTTAGCCGGTGTCACTGTCTCACCAATCAGCTGACCCATCGCTTTATTGTGATTCTCTGAAATACCGTAGTGATCACCGTAGATAAGGATGACGGAATTATCATAAAGTCCGTTTTTCTTTAAATCTGTTATGAATTGTCTCACGGCCTCATCTAAATAGCGTGCTGTCTGAACATAGCCATCTACTGTCGCATCACCAGTGTTCGGCGATGCAATAGTCGCTTCTGACGGATCCACTGTGAACGGATAATGGTTTGTCAGTGTAATCAGATGAGAATAGAAAGGCTGCTGCTCTTTCTTCAGGTAAGGAATCGATTCCTTGAAGAATTCCTTATCTTTCAGACCGAGGTTCTCTAAGTTTTCATCGCTCATATCATAATACGTTGCATCATAGAACTTATCAACGCCGAAACGTTTGTAAATCTGGTCACGATTCCAGAACGTCTTGTAGTCACCGTGCATCACGGAAGTTGAGTAGTTCTGCTTCTGATGCAGAATAGCGGGCAGCGACTGGAATGTGTTGTCACTCTTCAATGAGAAGGCTGAACCTTGCTGGAGACCATAGATACTGTTATCCATCGTTAATTCAGCATCTGATGTCTTACCTTGGCCTGTGGAATGGAAGAAATTGCTGTAATAGACGAAATCCCCGTTACCTGTCGCCAGTGTGTTCAGGAAAGGCGTCACTTCTTTACCATTGACTTTAAGGCCGATCATCTCTGTCTGGAAACTTTCCAGATGAATTTTAATGATATTTTTTTCTTTGGCGATACCGAAATATTTTTTATTCGGTTCAGCGTATTTGGTTTTCGTATAGGACTGGAGACGTGTCAGATCGTCTGCACTAGCCAGCGCCTTCTGCTGATTGTTCTGAATCGTCTTCACACCGTCATAGACCGTGAAGTTGTAAGGGCCTAGATATTTCACTAAATATTTATGGTCAAACGTACGCGTCAGCAGTTCAGGTCTATCCATTTCTGCGAATGCCAGGTTAATGAAGAATAAGGCTATTGAGATTCCCATCATCACAGGCACAAATTTACGTTTGAATGACTGTGTGGACAGCATGTCGCGTTTAACAGTCAATAAAACCAGGTAAATAATCGTATCCAGGAAATAAACGAAATCATACCACTGGAATGAACTCCAGAGAGCGCCTGACATTGATTCCACGTTGCTGACCTGATTCAATGTACTGAATGTCAGAAAATCAGAGAAGAATCTGAAGTACACAACATTACTGTACAACAGGAGTGTCAGCAATGTCCCGCCGGTAAAGACCAGCCAGAATGCTTTTCTGCCCTTGAAGAAGAGGAGTGTGCTTAAAATAAGGGCCACCAGGCTATAAGGATTAAGCAGGAGAATCAGGTTCTGCACGATGCCTTTAACCCCTAGAGATAGATCAATATAATACGCAAAATATGTTTTGACTGATACTGTGAGGACAGTCATCAGAAAGAAAGTAAATATCGTTATTTTTTTATTTTTAAACATCCATTTAACAGCTCCCATCCTATACCCTTCCGGTAGTATTTACATAAAATTAACGTTCTTTAATTTAAATTAATATGATTAGCTTCAATATATAAATTTAACCTTATTTTGCTATATAAGCAAATAAAAAATAGCTGATAAGCTATTTTTTGTGTAATATGTGAATGTTTTTTGTCTATAATCAGACATCAAGCATTCACATAACTTTTCAGTTGGTAAGACAGCTGCATTAAAAGACTTTTTACCCAGTGATCATAAGAATTTTTACGCTCATCGTACTCTTCCTGAGTCACGTTCTTAAAAATAAGTTTTGAGCCCGGTCTCTTTTGAACCAGTTTCGAGAAATGATAAGGGGCAATCTGGGCAACAGCTTCCTCTCCGGTCACCGCCGTCAGAATCACTCTTAATTTCTGGTCCACAGTCACCTGGATGCTGCCGGGGCTGAGGTGAGTCTCAGGCTGTTCGTGATATTGAATCAGCGGCCCTTCTAATGTAAAGCTCTGGCGACTAAGATAACTTGAAACTTCATAAACTTCATCATCCGGAATGACAATATCTTTAACAGGATAGATATGAAAAATATCAGAATAATAGACACGTGATAAAGAATAATAATCAACGCCCCATGGACATGACTCCACCACAGATAATTTCTGGATCAGCTTTTTCTGTACGTCCGTATATTGATGTGCCAACTTAAAAGAAGTAGCTGCTTCTATCTTCTGATTCAGCACAGCTTCCTGCACGCCACCTGCCACTGCCATGTAGACACGTGTCCCTTTTGCCGCCCGTCGGAAATGCAGGGTCTCCCCTTTCGCCATCAAGTAAGGCTTGAACATCTCGATTTCCCGTTCCGATGTATAGGCATGATAATCCGCCCCTGTCAGCGCAATCAAAGTCTCTTCTTCAAAATAGATGGTTGCCGGCACCACTGCCATTTCGAATGTCGGCATTTCTGAATCATTGCCGACAAGTCCATTCGCAATAGTATGAGACAGTTGATCACTTTTCGCTGTCTGATAAGTTGTATATAATCCTGCGTCTTCAAATATCATCATAGAACCTCTCTCTACTTACTAAATTTCCAGGCTGATCACTTAGTGGTGATAGAACACATCAAGCAGACTGATTAATGCCTGTCTCATACTGAAGACAAGGACGCCTACAATCAGCACAGCAGTAACGATAGCCGTATAGAGCCAGATCAATGCGCTCCTATCCTCTCCTGCTTTCAAGAAAGATATCACACGCTGATTACAATAGTATATCCAGACGCATAAACCGATGAGAAGTATTAAAGTGATAATCATAAGGTTCTCCTAACGCTCATAAGTTAATTGATTTAATTTTACGCTTTTATCTAGAACTTTGCCACGTTTTGTTGATAAAGTTCAACTTTCACCCATTCTCTAAGAGAGTTAATCATCCAGAGCTGGTCGACTGAATCAAGTTCATCTATATGCAGATCACGCCTTTTAATCCGCTTATCTGCAAGGAGTTCGGCCTGCATGCAGCCCGGCAGCTGGTCTTCTGACCGGGGCGTATATAAAGCACCGTCAAGCGCATAGACCAGATTGCCGATATTGAATTCTGTCAGATAATTATTCTCATTATAATATAAAGAAAGAAAACCGTCAGCTGACGTGTAATGATCTCGCTCTGAGGTTTTATGCTGCAGACGCTCTATAGGCACCTCTTTCATAGGCGTGAGCAGTGCCTGAGTAAAAGTCCGGGCTGGCAGCGGACGGTTCACTGCTGAGATATAGCCATCATAGACAGAGAGCCTGTAGCTGCCCGTTCCCTGACGACTGAATATATGCTGCAGAAGCTCGCGGTCAAAAGCAAAATTAAAATGTTCAAGGCTGTTTAAGAGTCTCTTATAGTGAAATTCACGCCGTCTGATGCCTGTCGGATCCAGGCGCATGGTCTCGATTAAATTAAAATCTGAATAGGGGGCCAGCTGCCTTAAAATATGAGTCTTCATGACCATTTCGTTGAATTCCGCTGTTTCATCAGAATCGATGGTGATGCCGCCGCCTACCCCGTAAACGAGTTGATTGTTTTTCTTTTCAATTGTCCGAATCGGGACGTTGAAAACAGCCTGCTCCGGTGTCAGGATACCGATTGTTCCGCAGTATATCCCTCTTTCACTCTCGAGTTCATCTATGATGGTCATCGTGCTGATTTTCGGGGCCCCTGTAATCGAGCCGCAGGGAAACAGCGCCTTGAGCACATCAAAAAGGGTATGAGCGGGCTTAATGACTGCTTCTACTGTAGACGTCATCTGATAGACTGTCGGATAAGCTTCGATGTCAAAAAGAGCGGGCACTTGCACAGAATTTCTCATCGCAATGCGGCTTAAATCATTGCGCAATAAATCAACTATCATCACATTCTCTGCCCGGTCCTTTTCGGAAGACTGAAGCTGCTCGAAATTCTTTCTATCTTGCTCAGGATCCGGGTGCCGTGCGAGAGTACCTTTCATTGGCTTAGTCTGAATGACACGTGACGCCCGGTCGTATTTAAAGAACAGTTCCGGCGATATACTGATGATGGCATGGTCGCCTTCTTCAATAAAAGCACAGTAACCGCCGTTACTCATTTCCGTCAGTTTCAGATAGAGGGCATAGGCATCCACATCAGCTGCAGCCTTTAGGCGGGTCGTATAGTTGACCTGATAAGTATCTCCGAGCTTTATCCTTTCTTTGATCTCACGGATATGGTCTTCTATCATTTCTTTTGTCTCTGTAAAGGCGAATTTGACCGGCTGTTCAAGCACGGCCTTCTCAAACGGGGCAACCGGCTCGTTGAACACATAGAATTTCGCATAGCAGTCTGCTTCTTTAACCGCCATTAACGGGGAAAATGCTCCCGCTGCTTCATAGTTCAGATAGCCGACGACATAGTGCGTCCTGCTCCACTCCTCCGCTACGTCAATAACGCTCTTCACGTCATCCAGCGTGTAAGCGGTAAGTATCTGAAGCGGATTTTCAAAATATAAAGTCCCAAATTCCTTGAACTGCATGCATGCTCTCATTCTCTGCACATCCTAATAAATTGTTTTAACTGTTCATGACCCCGTTCTGTCAGCACCGATTCAGGGTGATACTGCACCCCTTCAACTAGAAACTCATGATGTCTGATTCCCATGATGATACCATCAGACGTGCTGGCTGTCACCATCAAGGATGCTGGCAGACTGACCGCGCGCAGCGAATGATAGCGCGCTACTTTCAGCGGCGTCGGCAGACCGGTGTACAGTCCTCTGCCATCATGATTGATGTCAGCGCTATGACCGTGAACTGGCTGTCCTTTATCAACCTTACCGCCGAAAGCTGTCACAATTGCCTGAAAACCGAGACATATCCCCAGCAGTGGAATGCTGCCGGCAAAAGTTCTGATCACTTCGAGTGTCAATGAAGCATCTTCCGGATGACCGGGACCTGGCGATAGCAGAATCCCTTCCGGCTGCATATCAGCTATCTCAGCAATCGTGATTTCATGCGGCTGACGTACCATGATCTCCTCGTCCATACCTTCGATATAATGGACGATATTATAAGTAAATGAGTCATAATTATCTATCATTAAAAACATGCTTTCACTCCGGTGCTCAAAATTTATCTCTTTTAGTATAGCTTTTTTTCTGCTACAATGAGTAACGAATTGAATAAGAGGTTCCTAGCGTACACCCTCTATAAAAAACTAGTCAGACATCTTGCTAGGGAAAGATGTCTTTTTTTATTGAAAAGGTGGAAATAATGAAATTAAACAATGATAAAGCCCTCGTCGTCTTCAGTGGGGGGCAGGATAGTACGACCTGCATGTTCCATGCACTGAAACATTATCAGGAAGTCGAACTCGTCACTTTCAGCTATGGCCAGCGTCATGCGCTTGAAATAGAAGTCGCGACAAATATAGCTGCAGAACAAGGGCTGAAGCATCATGTGCTGGATATGTCCCTTCTCTCTCAGCTGTCACCTAACGCGTTAACAGACCATTCCATGGCCATAGAAGACGGCGACATTCCCAATACGTTCGTGCCGGCGCGTAATCTTCTTTTTATGAGTTTCGCTGCTGCCCTGGCCTATCAGATCAGTGCGAAACATATTATAACCGGTGTATGTGAAACCGACTTCTCAGGCTATCCAGACTGCCGAGACATCTTCATCAAGTCTCTGAACGTCACCGTGAACCTGGCCATGGATGAAGACTTCGTCATCCATACGCCGCTTATGTGGCTGGATAAGAAGGAAACGTGGCAGCTGGCAGATGAACTCGGTCAGCTGGATTATGTGCGATTTAAGACGCTGACATGTTACGAAGGCATCATGGCTGATGGCTGCGGAGAATGTCCAAGCTGTCAATTAAGAAAGGCGGGGCTAGAAGCCTATCTCGCAGAAAGAGGGACAAAATGATCGGTCAAATCTATCCGCAAGTTACCCACTCCTACCGTTTTGAACTGAATAAAGATATGAATTTCTCAAGCGCTCATTACATTCCTGACGCACGTGCAGGGGCCTGTGCACGTATACATGGTCATACTTACTTTCTGAATCTGACGATAGCCGGCAATGAGCTTGATGACCTCGGCTTTCTGGTCAATTTCAGCGAGTTAAAAAAACTGATACACGCCCGCTTTGACCATCAGCTTCTGAACGAACTGCCTGAAGTCGAGGGTCTGATCCCTTCCACTGAGAAGATGGCTGAACTCATCTATACGATTGTTCAAGCCTATCTGGACGGGCTGGACAATCAGCCGACATGCCTGCAAGTTTTTCTTCGTGAAACACCGACAAGCTATGTCGTCTACCGAGGTGCCCTATGATACCGGTCATGGAGATATTCGGTCCTACGATACAAGGTGAGGGCAAGGTCATCGGTCGCAAAACGATGTTTGTCAGAACAGCCGGCTGTGATTTCCGCTGCAGCTGGTGTGATTCAAAGTTCACATGGGACGGTTCAATGAAGGAAGCCATCAGAATGATGACAGCTGAAGCCATTTATGCAGAGCTAAGAGAAATTGGAGGCCCGTCATTCAATCATGTGACCATCTCAGGCGGTAATCCGGCTCTTATTAAGGCTATCGGGACATTGGTTGATTTACTGCATGCTGAGGGCTGTGAGGTTGCGCTTGAAACACAAGGCTCTAAGTTCCAGACATGGATGCGGGACATTGACCAGCTGACCCTCAGTCCGAAACCGCCGTCATCAAATATGCAGCAGAATCTCACCCTTCTCGATGAGGTCATCAGTCAGCTGGATGCACCTAAAATCAGCTTGAAGGTCGTTGTTTTCGACGAGGCTGACTACCAGTTCGCCAAGCAGATACATCACCGCTATTTAGGTCTGCCTTTTTATGTACAGGTAGGTAACCCGTATCTTGAAGACGATGTAAATGACCATACTGCTAAGCTGTTAGAACGCTACGAAGAACTGATTGCCCGTGTCATGCAGGACGCTGAGATGAACAACGTCTATGTGACCCCTCAGCTGCATACGTTGCTATGGAGCAACAGAAAAGGGGTATAAATTTTAGCTTTTTATGTTTGCGGGTTAAACGCCTGGGTATATATAAATCATAAGAGATAAATGTTTTATTATTCTTATTTTACTTAACAGGAGGAAACACATATGGGCTTTATTTTAATGTTAATCATGGGTGGTCTTATCGGCTGGGTAGCAGGTATGATCATGGGTACTGATATTCCAGGCGGAAAAATCGGTAATATCATCGCAGGTTTACTGGGTGCATCTATCGGTGGATCATTACTTGGACACTGGGGACCAGAAATCTGGGGCGTTTACATCTTACCAGCATTAGTAGGTACTATCCTGTTAATCGCTATCGTTTCAATCGTACTTGGTATGATGCACAAACGTCGTTAATTTTTAAAGAGCCTTCCAAGGCTCTTTTTTTATTAGGGGGAATTTGCAGTGAAGGAATTCAATTATGATCAGGATTTTGAGACGCTTGATTTTAGAGCGCATCCTGAGCTGTATCAAGTCGGCCGCGGGGAGCAGGGCGTATTATTAGTTCAGCCCTATAAAGGAGAAATCCTGCCTCACTGGCGATTTAAGACGCCTGAAATCGCTAGAGAATCAGCCGAGACCATATATGGACTCTATCAGGATTATAAGAAAGAGAACGATTTTGTCGGCATGGACATGGCCCGTAAGTTCATCCAGATGGGCTATACCCGTGCTATGCGTTACGCCCACCATAAAAGCGGCAGGAAATATGCAGAGAATGGTTCTGTCTATCTGAATGATGAGGCCCCGGAAAAAAGAGAATCCGCCCTTATTTTCAAAGAATACTGGGATACCATTCGTGAAGACAAAGAATACCTGAAGATGAAAAAAGAGCATCGAGAAAAATATGAAAAATGACGACCATCTGGTCGTCATTTTTTATATTTCAATCAGGATATATGCCCACTGCATTCTTCACTTCAGAAAATACAGCCCGACCATTAAAGTGACGAAGCAAGCATTCGCTATCTCCAACAGCCCTATCTTCATCGGCTTATAATTCTTGCCGTAGAACATAACCGCTCTCATCAGACTAGGTATGACAGCCATTCCAATTAAAATATGACATAAAAAGCCTGCAACCACCAGCAGTAAATGATAACTATAGGACAGCCATTTATATTTCTTATTTCTTTTTTCTCGGATCATAGTCTTAACGTAAAGAATCGTACCGACAAAGTATAAAAAGCTGAAAACAAACACTTTAACCATTTCACCATCAAAGACCTCGCGTCCGGTAAAATAACTGATACAACCGGCTATTGAAAAAATGATAACCGCGCTCAGATCATTTAATACATTTCTTTCATCCCGGATACTGGCGAAGTAAATATTAAGCCCGCCAAAAGGTATCATCATCCCGAAGAAGAACAGTAAGGCTGGCTGGTGTATAACCAGCAGCAGTAGACATAATACTGCCAGACCGCCAAACATACCCGCTGACAACAGATAGCCTTTATCTTTTTTACGTTTTTTGATGTAAAACAGCAGATTATCAACCGCAAAGAACACTAAAAACCAGCCTGTTATAAATAATAAGTGATACAAGCTGAAGACGCCGGCAAAAATACCGAATAAAAAAGGCATGATCAGCATCGCCCATACCCCATGCTGATTTGGCTTCTTAAACTTCATAGGCTTCACCTCAAGCTCATTATACTAAAGATGTATTTATAATCTTTCTTTGATTATTAACAACTTTGTGGCGGTTCAGCATCCAAATCGTTATACTGAAGAAAAAAAGGGAGAGAGTAGCATGAATAACCACGAAATAGATTATAAAATTTACGGTGATGATATCCAGTATGTAGAGATAGAGCTTGATCCGAATGAAACAGTCATCTCTGAAGCGGGCAGTATGATGATGGTCAATCCTAACATTGAACTGGCCACTATTTTCGGTGATGGCGCTAAGCAAGGCGGCTTTATGGATAAGCTCTTCTCTGCTGGTAAACGTACTTTAACCGGTGAGAGCCTTTTTATGACGACTTTCACCAATCGCGGTCATCAGAAAGAACATGTCTATTTAGCAGCCCCTTATCCCGGCAAGATTATCCCGCTTGACCTGAACCGGTTAAATGGTGAGTTCATCTGTCAGAAGGATGCCTTTTTAGCTGCTGCCAAGGGTGTATCCATTGATATTGCATTCCAGAAAAAGCTCGGCGTCGGGTTCTTCGGTGGTGAAGGGTTTATTATGCAGCGTCTGACGGGTGATGGCATGGCCTTTATTCATGCAGGAGGCGCTATCGTTGAACGCCATCTGCAACCTGGTGAAGTGCTGCAGATTGATACAGGCTGCCTTGTCGGCATGACATCAAGCGTTCAATACGATATCGAACCGATTCCAGGTATCAAAACAAAAATGTTCGGTGGTGAAGGTCTATGGTTCGCCCGTGTCCAAGGGCCGGGAACCGTATTTATCCAATCTTTACCGTTCTCGCGTCTGGCAAGCCGCGTCTTTGCTGCAGCGCCTGCATCAGGGAAAAGTTCAAGCTACGGTGAAGGCAGCCCACTCGGTGGTCTGTTCGACATGCTTGGTGGCGAATAATAAAGCGATTACCGACTATTAAATATTCAGAAATGATAACAGCGATAAAATCTGATTCAATCAGAATTTATCGCTGTTTTTTTAATGGTATAAAGAGGCTTTTCATATGGTGAGTATCGTCCCGCTAACTGCTTCTACGGGACTTTACGCAGCGCCCATCCACTCACAACGGTGAGTATCGTCCCGCTAACTGCTTCTGCGGGACTTTACGCAGCACTCATCCACTCACAACGGTGAGTATCGTCCCGCAAACTGCTTCTGCGGGACTTTACGCAGCACTCATCCACTCACAACGGTGAGTATCGTCCCGCTAACTGCTTCTGCGGGACTTTATGCAGCACTCATCCACTCACAATGGTGAGTATCGTCCCGCTAACTGCTTCTGCGGGACTTTATGCAGCACTCATCCACTCACAATGGCGAGCATCGTCCCGCAAACTGCTTCTGCGGGACTTTACGCAGCGCCCATCCACTCACAATGGTGAGTATCGTCCCGCTAACTGCTTCTGAGGGACTTTACGCAGCGCCCATCCACTCATCTAAAGAATCTTATTATCTTTTAGGTTGATAGTCCAGCTGCCTGAAGAGTTCGTCTTTCTCCTGCTGCGATAAATCTTTCCACTGCCCCAGTTTCAGGTCATCGACAAGTATATTCATCACTCGTACACGGCGCAACTGTCTCACTTCATAGCCAAGCGCTTCACACATCCGTCTGATCTGACGGTTAAGGCCCTGCATCAGAATAATATTAAAAGTCCGGTCATTGATCTTTCTGACCTTAGCCGGCAAGGTGGTAGTCCCAAGGATATCGACGCCCGCTGCCATCCGTTCGATAAACTCATCAGTGATTTTCTTATCGACAGACACGACATATTCCTTCTCGTGCTTATTTTCCACACGCAAGATCTCATTGACGATATCTCCGTCATTCGTCAGTAAGATCAAGCCTTCCGAATCTTTATCTAAGCGTCCGATATGAAAAATACGCTCCTGATGGCCCACGAAATCCACGATATTCCCTTTAATATGCCGTTCGGTCGTCGAGGTGATGCCTCGCGGTTTATTCAGTTTCAGATAAACA
Source organism: Macrococcus bovicus (assembly GCF_030376725.1). Classification (NCBI taxonomy): domain Bacteria; kingdom Bacillati; phylum Bacillota; class Bacilli; order Caryophanales; family Staphylococcaceae; genus Macrococcus; species Macrococcus bovicus. Next base: position 468,655 of record NZ_CP128470.1, on the reverse strand, counting down.
TAACTCTTCTCCAGGGTAACCGGCCGGCCATCGACAGTGACGATGTCTCCCTCTTCTACTTGACTCCCAAGTTCAGCCAGCTCTCCATTAATTTTCACACGACCGGCATCTATATATTTATCTGCACCACGTCTAGAAGTAATACCTGATTCTGATAGATATTTATTGATTCTCATCGCTTAACCTCCAAAAAAAGAGAGACCTTCGTCTCTCTTATTCGTTTCTATAATATAAAGTCCGTTTATAGTAATGATCAAATACAAATGTACCGAATGGCAGAAAGGCCGCAATAACAGCGCCTGCGATCCATTTAAAGTGCCATTTAAGCTTAAAAGTCAGCCACAGCACCAGAATAATATAGATGGTGAAGAGGAATCCATGCACGGAACCGAAGACCATCACCACTTCCGGCTTCCCTGCCAAGTATTTCAGAGGCATCGCTATAAAGAACAGGATTAAGAGCGAGCCCCCTTCCAGATAACTGAAAAAACGAAACAAACTATTTAATGTCGAACGGTTCATGCTTCGCTCTCACCATTTTCTTCTTCTCGCGATGCATTGAAGTCCTTATGCAACGCCACTGATTTAATCTGGTGATTCTCTGCATCCAGGACGACCCATTTGTCGAAGTACGTATCTACATAGTCATCTTTATCGATATCAGGATTCTGGGCCTGCATCCAGCCTCCGATCGTATCGATATCATCTGATTCTTCGAAGGTGATTCCGAACTGCTCTTCAATATCTGCTAACAAAACCCGGCCGTTAATCTGATAGGTCGCTTCACCTGTCTTGATGATATCGTTGACTTCATCATCATCGAATTCATCACGAATTTCACCGACGATTTCCTCCAGTATATCTTCCATCGTCAGAATACCCGCTGTACCGCCGTATTCATCAATAACCAGAGCCATATGGACACGTTCACGCTGCATCTTGATTAACGCATCACTGATCCGAGTGACCTCGTGAATCAGCGGCAGTTCATGTACATGCTCTTTAATACGGACAGGATCACCTGATGCATATTTGGTCAGGAATTCTTTGACATTGATAAAACCGACAATATGGTCCTTATCACCGTCTTCTGTAATCGGATAGCGAGTAAACTGATGCTCATTGACCACTTCAAGCAGCTCCGAAATATCAAATGGCTGCGTCAATGAAATCATCTGGGTCCGCGGTACCATGATATCCTTTGCCAGACGTTCATCAAATGAAAAGATGTTCTGCATGTAAGCCAGTTCAGTCCGATTGATTTCACCGCTCTGGTAACTTTGCGTCATAATGATCTTCAGCTCATCTTCACTCATCGCCTGCTCGTGCCCGGCAGGCTGAACCCCTACCATTCTCAGGATAGTACGCGCCGTTCCATTCATCGCCCAGATCAACGGCTTCATCAGAATGCCGAAATAATACAGCGGTCTAGCGAATATTAAGGTCATGCGCTCCGCGTATTGAATTGCCAGCGACTTAGGTGCTAATTCGCCTAGCACCACATGCAGAAAGGTGACGATCAGGAAACTCAGTGCAATCGAAATCGGCTTTGCGAGTTCTACTGGAATATGCAGAAGTTCTAATCCTGGATGAATAACTGCTTCAAAAGTCGATTCACCAATCCAGCCGAGTCCAAGTGCAGTAACAGTAATACCTAACTGACAGGCTGACAGATAATAATCCAGTTCATGAACCATGTGCTGGACTATCTTGGCAGCTTTGTTGCCTTCAGATACGAGTTGCTCAATACGGGAAAGTCTGACTTTAACTAAACTGAATTCAGATCCTACGAACAGGGCAGTCATTAAGATTAAAAATGCAAATACGAAAAGCTTGATAATGGTCTCTATGTCCAATTAATTCCCTAGAATTAGGGATTCACCTCCGGAAAATTTTGTGACTGTCTGAAACGACAGCCACTTGTCATAATAGTCTTATTCTAACATATTTTATGTCGCAGCGTTACGCATGCGACATAATGAATCGTTTTGAAATGTCATTGAAAATATCAGGCTGATCGATATTACAGACATGGCCACAGTTTTCAATGATTTCTACTTTGAAGTTACTATTCTCTTCAGCCACTTTTTTGACAGGCGGAATAAATAAATAGTCTTCAGACCCCATAATAAAGATGGTCGGAATTTTTTTAGTGGAGACCTGCAGATGGCTCAGGTAAGGATTGATCAGCTTGGTCAGACTGAACCATTTAACAAACTGCTTCTGACTCATCTTCTTAGCTTCGTTGACAAAAGCGAGTCTGGATTCCTCATGCGTTTTTCTCGGCATAATGATGTACGCAAACAATTTATAAAGGAGCATAAACGGGATGATACGCTTGATTGTTCGACCCAACCAGAGTAAAAGCTTTGTGCGGATATCAAGAGCGATAATAGCCCCGCCTAAAACGAGTGACTGTACGCGCTCTGGATAACGGTCGGCTAAAGACTGAGACACAATCGTACCGAGACTCATACCGATGACATGTGTTTTCTCAATTCCGAGGTGATCACAAACTTCTATCACTTCGGCTGCCAGATGCCCGAAAGTGTCTCCTTTTTTCCACTTGTCTTCTTGAGATTTACCGTGCCCGCGTAAATCCACGAGCAGGATATTAAAATCTTTTCTGAAATACCTGATCTGTTTAAACCAGATGGTCGAACTGCCGCCTGCACCATGAATAAAGGTGATCCAGGGCGCCTCCTTATCTTTAATGTATGTTTTGTAATATAACATGGGCTCATCCTTCTCTACTAAGTTAACTATAATGTTATAAAATTTACCCCTTTATTACAATATATAACGTCAGTTATTAAAAAACATCCGACGTAGGTCGGATGCTTAGTGTTTATTCCATTGCCATTTCAGCCTGCCGTTCTTCTTCAGTGAGTTTCGGTTTAATAAAGCCGTAGATTAATGCTGACACTATTGTACCGATTGCGAGAGCAAGTAAGAACATCGGCCAGTGAGTTTTGTCGAGCCATATCACGAACATACCGCCATGGGGTGCAGGAACCCGGCAGCCAAATGCCATAGCTAAAGCCCCTGCTGTCGCGCTACCTGCTATCATTGACGGAATAACACGAAGCGGATCTGCCGCTGCAAATGGAATCGCACCTTCCGTGATGAATGATGCCCCCATTACAGCATTCGAGACAGTCGATCCACGCTGAACTTTTGTGAATTTACGTCTGAAGATAATCATCGCAAGTGCAATGGCAAGCGGCGGTACCATGCCGCCAATCATTGCCGCAGTAATCGGCGCATAGTTACCTGCATCAATCGCTGCAAGGCCAAATGCGTAGGCTGCTTTATTGAATGGCCCACCCATATCGATGGCCATCATTCCTCCCAGCACGAGACCGAGCAGGATAATATTTGTACCATTCATATTGTTCAATGTTGTTGTCAGTAAATCATTCAGCCATTTCGCCGGCGGATTGATTAAATAGTACATAATCAGACCCGTCAGACCCACCCCTAGCACGGGATAGAGCAAGGTCGGTTTAATCCCTTCAAGAGCTGGTGGTAGAACACTGAACAGCGCTTTCAGCCCTTTCACTAAGTAGCCGGCCAGGAAACCTGCGATGAGACCTCCCAAGAAACCTGAGCCCCCTTGTACAGCCATCAGACCCCCTACCATACCTGGTGCAAGAGCTGGACGGTCAGCAATACTGAGAGCGATGAAACCAGCTAGAATCGGAATCATCAGACCGAATGCACCTTTACCACCACCGATTGTATTTAATGCTGCAGCAAATTCGTTATATTGTGCGTTAGTAGGGTCTGATGACTTAATCCCCCAGAAGAAACTAAGCGCAATCAATATTCCCCCGGCAATAACGAAGGGCAGCATATTGGATACACCACTCATCAGGTGCTTATAGAATCCTTTTTTCTCACCTGAGTCTGTTGTACGTGCTTTATTGGAAGCGACAAATTTTGGCCGTGAATCATCCTGGGCCATATTGATCAGTTCTTCCGGACGTTTGATACCATCTGCCACTGGCACCATGACTACGTTTTTTCCATCAAAACGTGCTGTATCGACATTGACATCTGCCGCAACGATAATCCCTTTCGCGCGTCTGATTTCATCCTCAGTCAGCTTGTTTTTCACACCACCGGAGCCATTCGTCTCCACTTTAATCGGCACACCCATTTTCGCTGCTTTATTCTTCAAAGAATCCGCCGCCATATAGGTATGCGCAATACCTGTCGGACAAGCTGTGACCGCAAGAATCAGGTTATCATCAGCAGCTGGAGCTGGCGTCGCAACCACTTCCTCAACTTCTGCTGCGCTTTCATCATTCTGATCGATAATAGCAAGTACTTCTTCTTTAGAATTAGCGTTCAGTAACTGTGCTCTTACTTCTTCATTCATCAGAATACCGGACAATTTAGCCAAGGCATCCAGATGGGTCTGTGCACCGCCTGCCGGTGCGGCAATCATAAAGAAAAGATGCGCCGGCGTTCCGTCCAGTGATTCATAATCAACGCCCGGCTTTGATTTACCGAAAGCAATCGCTGGTACCTTCACCGCATCTGTCTTCGCATGTGGAATCGCGATGCCTTCTCCTATTCCTGTCGTACTCTGTGCTTCACGGGCATGGATGGCTTCACGGTAGGCCTCTTTGTCATTCAGTTTTCCTGCCTGCCATAATGTTTCCACAAGCTCATCGATCACTGTATTCTTAGTGGCAGCATTTAAATCCATCGCAATAGTTGACTGTGTCAGCAGTTCTGTAATTCTCATTGATTTACCCTCCTTATAATTAGACGATTGTCAATTTAATATCCGATAAGACATGTGCTATTTGTTCTTGTGTGGCCAGATCCTCTGTAAATGCAGTCGCTGTCCCTGAGGCCACTGCCAGTTTAAAGCTCTCTTCGATAGAAAGTCCTTGTGTCATACCCGCAATCATGCCTGCCACAGTAGAGTCTCCTGACCCTACCGTATTGACTACATGACCGCTAGGTACTTCTGCCTGATAGACCAGTGATTCACTTACATAGAGTGCGCCCTCACCGCCAAGTGAGACCATCACATTTTTGGCCCCCTTCTTGATGAGTTCTCTTGCGCAATCTATTATTTCATCGACAGTCTCAAGCTTCCTCTCAAAAATCTGCTCAAGTTCAGCTTTATTCGGTTTGATGAATTCAGGCTGACTGTCGAGCACGGATAACAGCAAGTCTTTCTCTGCATCTACCACAATTTTCCCGGGACATAACTGTGCAATCCGGCTATAGATATCTGCATCTACAGAAGACGGGATACTGCCGGCGAGTACGAGCGTGTCGTCAGGAGACAGCCTTTGAATCTGCTGGAGCAGCTGTTCTGTCTGTTCGCGTGTGACGGACGGCCCTGGCGCATTGATCTCTGTTTCAGCCGTGCCTTTTAATTTAATATTGATTCTCGTATCTTCTGCCACTTCAATGAAGTCAGTCATGATGCGGTCTTCTTGTAAGCTGTTTTTAATAAAATCTCCGGGAAATCCGCCTGTAAAGCCGAGTGCTGTCGATTCAACGCCGTGGGACTTCAGAACACGTGAGACATTGATACCTTTACCTCCTGCGAACTTGTAAGTCTGACTGGCTCTATTTAATTCTCCGATTTTCATCGTGTCAGTGAACACGATGTAATCCACTGATGGATTTAAAGTCACTGTGTAGATCATGCTACCCCACCTTTATATATTTAGCATATTGCTTGATGTAAGAATGATTATGGTTTGTAATAATACTGGCTTCGCTGAGTGGCACTATCGTCGCAAATGTCACATGATCAAACTTCGATTCGTCAGCCAGATAATAGCTCTGTCTGCTCTGTTTGATGGCTAGTCGCTTGATGGCCGCTTCTTCCGGGTCAGGCGTTGTAAAGCCATTATCAGCATCCACCCCGTTCACGCCGATGAAAGCCATACTGAAGTTAAATGTCCTCAGCATCTCCTCAGCAGCACAGCCGACGTTAGCCATCGTATTAGGCTTGACCAAGCCACCGATCATCAACGCCCTGATCCCCCGCTCAATGAGTGCCATTACATGGGTCACACTATTTGTCACGACTGTCAGATCGCGCTGAGTGAGATAGGGAATCATTGCGAGTGTTGAACTCCCTGCATCCAGGTAGATGCAGGCACCGTCTTTTATCAGTGCAGCTGCCTGTTTCGCTATTTCATCTTTCTCACGGACGAATCTTGTTGTTTTGATATTGAGCTCTGTGTCGTGCTGGTCTGATATCTGTTTGGCACCACCATGGACTCGGATTAACTGACCCTTTTCTTCCAGTGCAGATAAGTCACGCCTTATAGTAGATTCACTGCTGCCTATGATCTCTGTCAGTTGCTGCAGTGTGACAATGTCATATTGACTGAGCATGTCACAGATCATTTCATGACGTTTTTCAGTAAGCATTCTCTGACCCCCTTATCACAATTTCAGTATAATGGTACCGTTTACAAAAATCAATCAAAAACTATCAAAATCATTCAAAAACTTTCAAATTCACGCACAAAAAAAGACAATCCTCTGATTGTCTTAACTGAATTGCAGCTGGTCCAGCTGGTCCAGCATCTTATTTTTATCCAGCTGTTCGCCGATGACCACCAGCTTAAGGGGCAGGTTCATCTCTTCAGGCTCATATTGCGGGATACCATAGGAATATTGGAACAGAACCACCTGGCCAGGATTCTCTCTGAACTTGAGGTAACCTTTGATTCTGAGTACGCTTTCCGGCAATGATCTGAGCCAGCTGACGAATCTGCGACTATCTATCGGCGCAGTAAACGTATAGACCATGGACTGGATACCATGATGGTGATGTTGGTGGATGCCAGGTCTCACCCCTTCTCCTGCAAATACTGTGTCCGGGACTTCTGAGTAGGAAGTCACGAAGACCTCACCCGCGGGATTCAATGATTCAACCTGTTCAGTAACTGAACGGATATCCTCAGCACTCATTAAATCTTTCTTATTGATGATGACACTGTGTGCATAGCGCACCTGCTCCTCCATCAGGTGGACAGTCGTGACACTATACTTGGCACGGTCAAGAAACCGCGGCCCATCAACTAAGGTCAATATGGACTGTATCTGAATGAACGACGTCAAAGAAGGCGCAAGACATGCCTCATAGATTTCAACGGGATGCGCTACCCCGGTTGCTTCAATAATGATGATGTCCGGCTGATGACGATGTCTGATATCATGCAGCTGAACCTCAACATCACTTTTCAGGTCACAACAGATACAACCGTTCAGCAGTTCGTTCATCGGTGTTTTGTCACCTAGTATAGTAGAATCTACATTAAACTGTCCGAGTTCATTCATAAGAATGGCTACTTTCTGGTCCTGCCATTGTGTCAGCATCTGTTTCAGCAGTGTTGTTTTACCGCTGCCTAGAAAACCACTTATAATATAGAGTTTAATTTTACCCATAAAATCCTCCCACATACAGTTTTTAATCACATTTACATGTTATTCAAATATTATTGCCTTGAATTAGCCACGTTTTTATAATAAGGTTAGTAAGTATTATACAACTCAGAATATATTTAAGGCGGGGAATTCAATGTCCGATAATTTCAAGCTCGACAAACAGCTGTGTTTCAGTCTCTACAACGCACAGCGTAAGATGAATCGCTTCTATACTAATCAAGTATTTAAACAATATAATCTTACTTATCCGCAGTACCTCGTTCTCTCCATACTCTGGCAGATGTCACCGGTTAATGTCAAGACACTCGTTGAGGCGCTGGCACTTGATACAGGTACTATCTCTCCTCTTCTCAAGCGTATGGAAGCGAATGACCTCATCGTTCGCAAGCGTTCCGAACTTGATCAGCGGGAGGTATTCGTTCACCTTACCGATAAAAGCCGGGAACTTCAGGAACCGCTCCAGAACTGTACCGACGTTTTATTGGAGAAGGATATTCTTTCAGATCAGGAAATCGACGAGCTGAAAGAATTGCTGGATAAGATGGTTCATAATATGAATAATAAAATAACCTGAGCATGTGCTCAGGTTATTTTAATTTTTAAGCCAGCCCACTGATACTGTACCATATCCTGTATGGACACTGGCGACTGCCACCATATAATCCTCGTGAATAATGAGGTCCGGATAATCCTGTTGTAATCGTTCTACATACTTCTGTGCCTCTTCTTTATCTCCGGAATTCAGTACACAGATTTCCTTGATATTATCATTTTCAATCGCATCTTCCACTATTTCTATCATTCGGTCTAATACTTTTTTCCGCGTTCTGACTTTTTCGTAAGGAATGATCTTACCTTCTTCCAGACTTAGAATCAGCTGGATACTGAGGAGACCTGCCAGGAAACTTTGTGAGGCAGTGAGCCGGCCACTTCTTCTGACCTGCTGCAGATTTTTAGGCTGCAGGTAAAGCACAGAGTCGTTCACTCGTTGCTTAATATGACTCACCGCTGTGTCGAAGGATTCTCCGTTTTCAGTCAGTGCCATCCCTTCAAGAACCATTTTCTTATAAGGATAAGAACCCGTACGTGAATCAATAACCGCTGACTTTATCTCGACTTCACTGCTCGCAGTGAGAGAATTCTGATAGGACCCTGTTAATTCGCTCGTCGGATGAACAGCGATCACAGCATCGTACCCATCTTCTTTGATTTTGTGATACGTATTCAGCATCGCCTGAAAATTCGGCTGAGAAGATTTTGCCCCTTCACCATATTGCTGCAGCAGTTGATAAAACTCCTCTGATGACAGATTGACCTGATCGATATAGCTGTGACCGTTTAAGATCAGGCCCATCGGCACGACATATAGATCATGTTCTGCAATTTCTTCCTTCGTAAATCCCGCCGCCGTATCGACTAACCACGCTATTTTTGTCATGTTGTCCTCCTAATTAATTCTCTGGCGTTCCAATAGAAGTTGATGATAGAAAATGCCTCGTCTCTCCATTAATGACTCGAACTGACCAGACTCCATCAATTTTCCATCTTCCAATACATAAATCATATCAAAGTCCCGTAAGATTTCAAGTTCATGACTGATCACGACAACCGTTTTTTGCTGAAGAATCTGTTCAATCATCAATTTTTTATTCACGACATCGATGCCATTGAATGGTTCATCGAGCAGCCAGAGCGTTCTATCTCTGAGCAGCATTCTTATAAAGTGCAGTCTCTGCCGCTCACCCCCGGATAAATTACGACCAAATTCACTGATTTCGCTCTCAGCTGTAAAAGGTAGGTTGAAATCTTGTAAATACTGATTGATGGCTTCGGTGTTATCGCTGAAGAGATTGTCCTGCACAGTCCCCTGGAAGAAATGATTCTTCTGTTGCATGACATTCAGTTCATTCATATAGCTTTCCCGGTCGATGTCCTGCATCGATACGCCGCCCGTCACAATATCACTTGAATAGAGCCCTGCTAGCAGATTCATCAAAGTAGACTTCCCGGAACCACTGCTGCCGACAATCGCTACTTTTTCACCTTCCTGTATCGTCATATTCAAATGGTCTAAAACCGGACGCGTCTGCCCGGGATAGCTAAAGGTGAGGTGATTAAGTTCAATCGGCAGGACACGGGCCGGCTGTGTTTTAACTTCCGGTGCAGAAAATGTCAACAGATGCTCACTCGCCCGCTTCGTTTCCTGATAATAGAAAGGGAAGTTGGTCATCGGAACGGCCATTTCAAATAAAGTAATAGTGACCATGACGATGCTTGCGTACATCAGGACGGTGCGGTCCAGCATCACAAATAGCACACCCCAGATGGCCAGCATACTGAATAGGTTGAGCAGAAAATCATAGAGAGCGAGCAGCTGCTTCTCCCGCAGAAGATTTCTTTCAAATGCATGCTGCGCAACCTGCAGCCTGTGTTCATACCGGCCTTCCTGGTCGAACACTGCTAAATCTTCACGGCCCAATTGATAATCTGTCAGTAGAGACATAAAGCTCGATTGACTGCTTCTTGTTGCAGCCGTCAGCCGGCTGAGTATATGACTGAATATAAGCGGCAGTGCGATCAATATTATCAGCATCACGCCGGCAATAACCAGGACTGCCTGCCAGTCGTAGAAGGCATAGATGCCACAGACGCTCAGCGCAGTAAGCAGCACCACCACTGGCGGGTAGATCACTCTTAACAGGACATTCTGCAGCTTCTCGATATCATTGACAGTACGCTGCAGAAGTTCGGACAGACGCCATTTTTGATGCAGATTGACAAAGTCCAGCATCAGCTGATCAAATGCACTCACTCTGACTTCCTTCAACATACGGAATGTGGCATCATGGCTGATCAGCCGTTCAAAGTATCGAGCCACTGCACGCACTACCCCGAGCAGTTTGATGGAAGCCACGAGAATCATCAGCGAATAAAGCGGGACACCGTAGGCACTTTTCGACAACATAAGGCCGCTCAAACTGAACATACCGATAGCCGTTAAGCCACCGATCACACCGATGACAATAGCCAGTGACAGAGAGCGGTAAGTCTTTTTGTTGATCCATTTAAACATCCTGCATCACCACCTGATAAAATTCCTGCTCCCTGAAATCTGCAGGCCTACCATGCGTCATTCTGCCTGCTTCAATATAAATCAGATAGTCAGCTGACTGAATAGTTGTCCGCTGATGCGCAATCGTATAAACAATGGATCGTTCACTCAGTTCTTTCAAAGTAGCGCTTACAATGCCTGCTGTCTTTGCATCGAGCATGGCAGTCGGCTCATCAAAAATAATCATGGCTGCCGGATTCAATAGCGCTCGCATCAGCATCAGTCGATGTGTTTCTCCACCTGACAGCTGTTCGCCGCCACTGCCGAGGACGGTATCGAATCCTTGCGGCAGAGCCTGAATACGTTCCAGCATATCGACCTGTCTTGCAGCAGAGAGCAGCGCCTCTTCAGAGACCGGATTAAACATCGTGACATTATGTCGAAGTGTATCATTCATCACAAAAGGCTGCTGAGACATATAGATGATATTATTTTCAAGATAAGCAGGCAGCTCAATCTGACCATGGCCATGAGTCTCTACACCCGACAGCATTTTCGCGAAAGTGGATTTACCTGCTCCACTCGGACCGAAGATCACGGCATGACGCACTGGCAGTTCATCGTGAATCTGCATACTGAAGTTTGAATAAGCGAGTTGTGTATTCATTTTAATAGTATCACGAACTGAATAAGCATACTGAATACGCTCTGCCCCCTGTCCGCTGAGAAGTTCCGCATAACCTTCCGCCTGTTTACCCGTATGAAAAGCAGCACCTAAATCTTTTAACGCATTATAGAATTCCGGTGCAAGCATCAGGACGACAATCGCCGTATAGAAAGAAATGGTTTTAAAGACGATCAGACCGAGTCCTATTTCAAGGGCGATAATCCCGATAGACAGCATCGTGATAAATTCGATCATCAGTGTGGACAGAAAAGCCGTCTTCAGGATAATCATTGTCTTCGCTCTGAATCCTTCAGATTTCTCTGCAATATCCTGTTTAACGCGTGCCTCATTATTAAACAGTTTGATCGTCACAATGCCGCGTATCGCATCAAGGAAATAACCGGCAAACTGATTAAGTGCCGTCATCTGATCCGTCGCTTTTTTAGCGGTATTGATGCCGATGATAATATAGAATAATGGTACAAACGGCGCAGTGATCAGCATGATCAAGGCTGCATTCCGGTGAAAGAACAGCAGAAAAACAATGATGGCTGACGGAATGATAGCAGAGCGGTAGACTTGCGGCAGATAGTCAGCATAGAAACTGTCAATCCCTTCGATTCCTTCAGTTGATAGGTTCAAAGTATCAGCGGCCGGTCGTTTCTCATTGATCACTGACCGACGCAGCTGATGCTTGATTCTGGCGCTGAGCACTACACCGAGCCATTTTATGGCAAAATGCAGGACGCTTCTTCCGATTAGTATGGCAAGAATGATAGCTAATAACTGATAAGGTATAGATTGGTGAAGAACACCATCTATCAGCTGTCCGATATTCAGACTCTGTAAAATAATAATAGCGGCCAGTGACAAGGAAGCAGCGACCAATAATACATGTATATAGAGATAGCGTTTAGATAAACTTGTTAAATATTTCACATTTTCACATCCTCAGTTATATTATAATGATAAATGTGGAAAACAAAAATAATACGCTTTGCATCTCCCGCTGGTTAAAAATATTATTATGACATTGTGATGTGTTATACTGTCAAAGAAAATGATATAACACAAGGTGGTTAAGAAATGGAATTCTTTATACTGTTAAAAGCGATTATTTTAGGGATTGTTGAAGGTCTGACAGAGTTTGCGCCTGTCTCTTCTACAGGTCATCAGATTTTAGTGGATGATATGTGGCTGCATTCAGCACAGGTTCTCGGATCAAAAGAATCTGCCAATACATTTAAAATTGTGATTCAGCTCGGTTCAATACTCGCTGCGGCATGGATTTTCAGACATCGTTTTGTCGATATGCTCAGCTTTAAAGCAGAACGCGGGACTCGTCGTCTTAAGCTGTCGCACATCATCGTCGGCTTGTTACCGGCAGGGATTGCCGGCCTATTGTTTGATGATTTCATCGATGAACACTTATTCTCTGTACCTACTGTCCTTATAGGCCTTGCGCTCGGTGCTATATTGATGATTGCAGCAGATATATATGCGAAGAAAGTTCAGCAGCCGCAGACGGTGGACAGCATCACTTATCGTCAGGCTTTCATTATCGGTCTGGTCCAGATCCTGGCGCTCTGGCCCGGCTTCTCACGTTCTGGTTCCACCATTTCAGCAGGTGTTCTGACGAAGCTTGACCATAAAGCAGCTTCTGATTTCACTTTTATGATGGCTGTGCCTATCATGGCTGCTGCCAGTGCCAAAAGCTTGATCAGTAATTATCAGTACATCCATGCTGATCAGACATGGTTCTACATTCTAGGATTTATTTTCGCCTTCGTCTTCGGCGTTTTATCCATTAAACTGTTCCTGGAACTGATCAACCGTGTCAAACTGATACCATTTGCCATTTATCGACTGATTCTTGTCGCAATTATTGCGGTGCTCTACTTCGGTTTCGGTATCGGTAAAGGGATTTAATTTTTTATTGTTGAGGAGTAACTATGAATAAAATATCATCGCTTGATTATCATCTTTATCATGCACAGCATCAACTGATTAAATATTATAACCGCGTATTACTGAAGCCTTATCAGCTGAGTTATCAGCAGTATCTGGTTCTCATGGTATTGAACGAGTCAGATGGCCTGCCTGTCCTGAAATTAGGCGAAAGGCTGGCTTTTCAGTCCGGTACTATCACCCCTATCATTAAAAAGATGGAGCTGGCTGAATTAGTGACGAGAATCCGATCGTGTGAAGATGAACGGATCGTACTTGTCCATTTAACATCTAAAGGTAAAACGTTGATTGAACAAATCAATACAATCCCTGAGGAGATGCTTGTGCATTCCGGTATCAGTTACGCAGATTACAAGCATTTAATGTATTTAACAGATAAAATTACGAATAGTCTTGAAGAGTAAAATGACGGTTGTCCTTGTGACAGCCGTTTATTTTAAGCATATTCAGGGTAAGATGAAGTTATTAATACGACCTTATGAAGGAGAGAATGACGATGAATGATAAAATTAAAACCGCTGTAAACCTAGGGGCTCTTATCCTCGTCCCCCTAATTAATGAACGCCACCGCTTAAAAGATAACCCTGATTATGTCGCTATCAAAAAGAAGACGGTGAATACGGCTATCGCTACGAAAGATGTCGCTGCAAAAGCGAAAGACCGAACAGTGGATACAACGCAGAAAATGGTTCAGACGACGAGAAATGTAAAAGACAAAACTGTCGCTGCCTCTCATTTTGTAGCGTCGACTGCCCAGAATATTCAGGAGAACCGCGCAGAAAACAAGAAGCTCAAAGAAACAAAACAGATGGGCAAGCAGCTCGAAAAAGCTATCAGTCAACGTCAGAAAGAAGAAGAAAAACGACTGAAAGAACGCCAGCAGCAGATGAAAGAAGAGCTGGCGAAAGCTGATAAAGAAGCGAAGAAAAAACATCAAGCAGAATTAAAAGGAATGAAGAAGAAAGAAGCAGATTCCGCTTCATTTTTAAGTGCATTTACACGGCTGCGTCCGCAGACAAAAGTAGAAACGCCGGAAACAGTTTACGATTTCAATCATGATGAGGATTACTCTAATGCACCATTGTTCGAGACCCATCGTCAACAGATGGCTGCTCATATCGAACGACGTGGCAAATATTAAATGGAGATTATCGTCGATGCTGATGCCTGTCCGGTGATTGACGAAATCATTGAGCTGGCGGGTAAGCATCAGCTTGAAGTGATATTGGTGCGAAACTTCAATCACTTCACTTCTAAACAGTACCCTGCATACGTCTCGGTTCAGTATGTCGATGACGGCGCAGACAGTGCAGATTACAGAATCGTCGCCCTAGCACGTCCAGAAGATATCGTCATTACTCAGGATTACGGGCTAGCGAGTCTTCTTCTTAATAAGAAAGCCATCATTCTTCATCATAACGGCAAACGCTATACGCAAGATAATATTGACCAGCTGCTCACAGTTCGACATACCTCTCAGCAGATGCGACGGGCAGGGCACCGTACTAAAGGTCCAAAAGCCTTATCACCTGCTGACAAGTCCTATTTTAAAGACCAACTGAAAAAAACCATCCTTAATCAATGATTATGGATGGTTTTTGATAATACTTTTAAGTTAAGAAATCCTTGCCGCACCATTCGTTTCCTGTCTACAAAACCTGTCTTGATAAATGCATAATAGCCATTATCATTTTTCACATTGACCATCAAGTACAGTTCTGATTTATTGAGACTAGAACAGTATTCTTCTATTGCCCGTAGCGCCTGTCTGAAATAACCCTTGCCTTGATACTGACTTGAGATGGATAAGCCGCGCAGATAGATAGCATCGGTATCTGCACCCATGACTGGCAGGATGCTGCCTGTTTCCAGTGCAAATACACCGATCACTTCATTATCTTTTAATATGACAAAAGGCTGGTAATCCGCTTTTTTTCGATTGATGATATATTTAGGATGGCCGGAAAATCTCATCTGCCCGAGTGATAATGAGTAATGTTCTAACGGAATCTCCATTCCAGGATATACTTTCATAATTCTGATCATACCGTCACCTCTTGCCCTAATGATAACATATTTAGAAAGGATTTTTTCCATGAAATCAGTAGCAGTCTTCTGCGGCTCCCGTCTAGGGGCACCTATTTATACCGAACAGGCCAAAAAATTAGGCGCTTATCTAGCCGCTCACAACATCCGTTTAGTATATGGAGGCGGTAACGTCGGACTGATGGGTGTCATTGCTGACAGCGTACTCGCGCATGGCGGTGAAGTCATCGGTGTGATTCCGGGTTTCCTGCGAGATAAAGAAGTCGCGCATACCGGACTGACAGAACTGCATATTGTCGACAATATGCATGAACGTAAAAAAATGATGGCTGATTACTCTGATGGTTTTATTATGATGCCGGGAGGTGCCGGTACATTGGAAGAGTTCTTTGAAATCTTCACTTGGGCACAGCTGGAGCTTCATCATAAACCCATCGGTATCTACAATATAGACGGCTATTATAATACGCTCTACCAGATGCTGCTTGAAATGCATGACCGCGGATTTTTAGACGAGCGTTATCTATCACTGGCAGTTCTGGAAGAAGAACCGGACGCCTTAATCCAATCCATGACCCTCAAGTAGAGGGTCTTTTTCATTGATGACCTGAATACCATTCCGTCTGAGGAGTGCTGATGTGACACCGAGCCCCGGCTGTTTAGTGCTGTCAAACTGACCGTTATAAATCATTTGAGTGCCACAGCTCGGGCTATATTCCTTTAGTATCACCAGGGTCACTTGATATTGCCGGCACATAGCAAGCGTCTGCAGCGCCCCTTCCTTAAACTGCGCAGTGACGTCTTGACCGGAGCGCGTAACGACGCGCGCACGACCTTGCCAGACCGCTTCTCCGTCCCCTCCCCTTATTTCTGCCGGCTCTCTAGGCACCTGCAGCCCGCCCATCAGTTCCGGACAAACCGGCATGGCCTTCCCGTCCTCCACTAACTGTTTAAGACGTGAATTTAACTGGTCACGACCATCATAACGAACAGGGTGCCCGACAAGACAGCTACTGATCAGTATCATTTTGATCCTTATAAAGCACATGTTTTTCGAGGGGATGGCCGGACGGAATCATAGGATGATTGAACGTTCTGTATTCAGCGAGCCCGATTTTCTGCATAACGCGAATACTCGGCAGATTTCTGACACTTGTCAGACTGTAGATAGGACCATTAATCCTTTCTCTTCCATAAGAAAGGACGGCCTTGGCCCCTTCTGTCGCATAGCCGTTTCCCCACGCCTCTTTGCGGAGACGCCAGCCAATCTCATAAAAAGGCATCTCAGCTAGGGAGAACCACTTATTCTTCTCCAGTAAGTGCATGCCGATGAAACCGATAAACGCTTCGGTCGCTTTGAGCTCTACTGCAAATAAACCGATGTTGTTTTCTGCTATATCGCGTTGCATCTGCTGAAAAATGATTTCCGATCTTTTATAGCTCAGCCGGTCTGGAAAATAGCGTCTGACTTCAGCGTCAGCATTCATCTGCTGGAATAAAGGCAGATCTTTCTGTTGCCAGTTGCGTAGAATCAGGCGGTCCGTCTCTATATAATTCATCTCCTCACCTCGTCTCTATTATAGCAAATAAAAAATGCCACCGAAGTGGCATTTTTTATTTATAGACGATAACTTTACCGACCGACTTATCTTTAGATTCTGCGACCACTTTCACTTTCAGGCCGTATTGCGGTAAGATTTTACCGGCATGTGGCTGTGCTGGGTTAGAGTAGTCATTCTGATCGTTGAAGAGAACGCTTGACTTCAGATTATTGTCAACAAGCGTTGAACCATCGTCAAGTTTCAATTGAATCGGTTCCTGCGCCGTCATGCTGAATGAGGCATCACGAACCTGATACTGCGTAGATGCATAAGATGAATTGGCACCGTTCCATTTCAGTGCGTTCTGGTCTGCATCGACGATACCGATATAACCATAGCCTGGATGTTTCGCTACATGGTTATCAGAATAGCTTTCATCCACATAATAGATGTTCAAGCCTTGGTTGAAACTCATTAAGTTACCTGCACGTTTAATATGTGCCAGTCCTTCATCAATCTTATGATGACTTCTCCACTGCAGCAGGTAATAGTTTTTGCTGTATTTCTTACCGTCTGACACTGAGAAACCATTCAGATCAAATCTAGCAGTATTTTCTGCGCCGTCTGCCAGCAGTGTAGCGCCGTCTGCATTGACCTTGATATCATCGATATAGAGGCCTGATCCGATTGCACCCGCGTCTGTGACATATAGATAGCGCAGCTGAACTTTTTTGCCTGCATATGCTGACAGATCGAATTGAGCATCTACCCAGCCGTTGCTTGTGCCGTCGATACCATTACCCGCATTGGCACCTGAACCTTCAGGGTCATCATTATTCGTAATGTTACCTGCCAGGTTAGTCCAGTTCTTACCATCTGTAGAGGCTTGTACATAGGCATAGTCATAACCTTTTTCAATATCGTATGAAGCCTTAAATGATAATGCTGCTGCTTTTTTGCCTGTTAAATCTACTGTTGTCGTCATCGATGTCAGCAGATTGTTATCGGCACCACTGAAATAAGTTTTAGTGCCTTCAGCCGGCTTGACCACCTGTGTTTCTTTATCAGGTAACGTGATTTTCACTGCATCATCATTTGTCCCTTTACTAGAAGCTTCATCTAATGTGAAGGACTGCGGAGTCGATGTGACGTCTTTGACATCAATTTCACTGCCTGTCTGCCAGTTACCACCGTGGTAGTTCTGCAGCAGTTCTTTCATATATGCGTCAAAACCTGTTGGTTCTGTACCTGGAATTTTACCTGCCCAGCTACCGCTTGACATGATTGACCAATATGAGACCGGTTCCCCTTTACCGGAATAGATTGTGTCATATTCATCAGGAAGTCCTAAATCATGGCCGAACTCATGAGAGAATACGCCGGTAGCGCCGTCTTCAGGTTCAATAGTATAATCAATGACTGCCAGTTTACCGCCAAACTGATTCAGTCCAGACTTGGTATTCGGAATAGTGTAAGGTTCCCCCTGGTTATTGAAGTCAAGGCTCCAGCGATGAGACCAGATAGCATCCGGACCTAAACGACCACCACCAGCATCCTCACCTGGTCCAGCGTGAATAATCATGACGTGGTCAACGATGCCGTCTTTTTCATTCAGCACGCCGTCACCATCTAGATCATAACGGTCCCATTGATCATAATCTGATAGATTCAGTGTTGGATCTTGTGCCGCTTTTTCAAGCGCTTCTTTTACAAGTTCCTTCGGACGAGCGTCACTGCCATCAGCGTCAGGATAGTTGCCGCCGTAATAGGCTGCCGGGTGATCAGCCGTGTACCAGCCATGGACTTCTCCATCAATATCGTAACTGCCACCTGATTGATTCTGATAGAACTGTTTCATACTAAGCAGGTTCTCACCATTCGGCCCTTTGAATCCTTTATCACCGAATACCATCTGCTGGTAATGATCAACAGGATAATCTTCATAGAACATATCACTTTCTTCTTTTGTGATAGTTGAGTTTTTGTAGTCCGGGAAATCAATGGCGAGGAGCAGGACTTTGTCTGTACGCTTTTCGCCGTTATAACCTTCCAGCTGTACAGGTTTCAGAACATTGGCATGGCCATTCTTCTGTCCTTTTCCTTTAACGAAGCGATTATCTTTTGCTTTGTTGGATTGATTGGTGACTTTCTTGAACTTCTTGACGAACTTGCCTTCATTTTTTACTTTCTCTGTCGCTGCTTCCCCTTTATTTTTCACATAAGCTTTTACTGCTTTTTCGGCTTCAGCACGTGAAGCATTTTCCTTTAAGATCCCTTCTTGTTTCAGCATCTCAATTAAACGGTCTTCATTGGCAATGACACTGTCAAAGCCCGTTCCCTTATAATAGTCACTCGCAAATGCAGTACCCGATGAAATGATCCCTAGTGTCAAGACAGATGAAATAACTTTCTTCTTCAAATAAAGGCCCCCTTGTGTTTGATTAAATCTATTATGTCGGAATTCGAATGAGTTGTAAATAAGTATTTTAAATTTTCTGATATATTTTCTTAAAAATAAAAATGCACATCTCATATTGAAATGTGCATTTTTATTATTTATATATTTTTATTTTAGCGACTGTGCCTTCTTTATTCTGCTCGACCACTCGCATTTTAATGCCGTATTGCGGCAGTACTCGTCCAGCTTCAGGCAGCATCAGTTTATCCAGTTTCGCCTGGGTATAATTGTAGTCAGAAAAAACAGGTACTGGGTCTGTGTTGTTTTTCTTGAAGAAGTAATTTGACAGTTTATTATAGTTGCCGTAACGCTTCGTATTGAACGGGGCATCAAATATCTGGATATCTGTCGTCGGTGCGTGACCTGTCTTAGAAGTCAGGGTCTTCGGCGTCGCATCGACTACCCCCACTAAACTTTTACCCGGGTGATTGATCAACGCGGAATTATTACGGTAATATTCGTTGACATACCAGATCAGCATGCCTTTGCCGTAATAGTTTCGGCCGAATGGATCATATATTTCACTGAGTCCGCTATCTAGCCCGGTATGGGTGCGCCACTCAACCAGATAATACTGCTGATAGTTTCTATAGCGGCCCGATTTCAGTCTTTTTCTGATGTCCGGCAGTTCGATTCGCAGAATGTCATTATTACGCCCTTTACTGCTGGCCTGATCCAGCAGATAGGTTTTGCCTTTTTTCGTGATATCAGTGGATTTGATGACCGCTCCGCGCAGCCAGTTCCCGCCGTACATCATCTGCAGGTCAGATTTAGCCAGCGGACTTAAGCCGACAGGTTTCGAGCCGACCAATTTACCCGTATCTGCACCGTAACTCATCAGTGACCAGTAACGCACAGGTTCTCCTGCATGACTGCCAGCCGAGCGGGAGGTGTCATATTCATCAATGAGTCCGAGCATATGACCGAACTCATGCGTGAATGTACCGACGGAACTATCTTCTGCCATCACCCCGTATTCGCTTATCGCCAGTCGATGTCCAGGGAACTTGGAGGTCCGACTGTAAGTGCCGGGAATGGTATGAGGGCGCGAGCCTACTTCACTGACGTGCTCCCAGATTGAATTCGTGCCGAGCGCCCCGCCTCCTTCACTTTCTCCGATACCGCTGAAAACGACGATAAATTTATCAATGATGCCGTCTGGTTCGTTGATGTTGCCATCCTGATCCCGGTCATAATAATCATAGCGATCATATTTTTTCAGATTGATGGATTTGTCTTTAGCGACACGTGCCGCTGCTTCCATGATCAGTTCATGGACATGGGCATCATCATTCGCATCCTCATTGACGCCATAATAACTGAGCGGCTTCTTCGCACGATACCACCCTGATACCTGACCGCTTAATGTAAAACTGCCTCCTGAGGAAATCTCGTAATAATTTTTTACAGTGCGATAGCTTTTGCCGTCTGACCCTTTAAACCGATCTGCAAAAAATAAATCTCTGTAATGTTCCTTCGTATATTTCGGATAATAGTTTCTTGAAGCATTTGCAGCCGGTGAATAGCGGCCGACTCCCGGTTTTAGCGTCGACTGCTTGCTGTCACTGAAATCCATCATGACAATCAGTACGTTCTCTTTCGTCACAGGACCGCTATATTTTCTTGATTTAAAAGCGGGCATACCGAAAGTAGGCAGAAAATCTCTTTTTTGAACGATTTCTGGGTTAGTTTTCACTTTTTCAGCACCATCCGCTATAACGGACTGACTAGCGAGAAGGAGTGCTGCAAGTGCTGTGATCATTATTTTCTTCATTTTATCCCTCAATTATTGTTGCTCTTTCCCTAAATCATACCATGACTGTCCTTTCTTTAATATTAAAAGCATCTGATTTCCGTAAAAATCAGATGCTCTTGAGGTTATCTGGATTTGTAAGATAATAGACGAAGTTTCACTGGGTCTGTTTTAAAGTTAATCTTCTCATTACGCGGTGTGGTTACCGTCGCATCCACGATATCAGCTGTCTCGTTGAAT
This sequence comes from Macrococcus bovicus, assembly GCF_030376725.1. Classification (NCBI taxonomy): domain Bacteria; kingdom Bacillati; phylum Bacillota; class Bacilli; order Caryophanales; family Staphylococcaceae; genus Macrococcus; species Macrococcus bovicus. The sequence continues at coordinate 447,493 of NZ_CP128470.1, read as the reverse complement.
TCATAGGTGACTAGAAATGTTTCAAAGTCATCATCAAAATTCGGCTTCTGGGCAACGATACGATTGATATCCCCGAAGCTGTCCGTCACCGTATAACCCGTAATGGCTTCCAGTTCACTAGCGAGCTCTCTTAAAGTTATCTCCTTATTTTCAATCAGAACAAACTTCTCTTCATGCATGGTCATCATCCTTTTTCTAATATTCTTAGCTTTTTCATTCCCTGTCCCTTACATCGAGAAACATTAACTCTGATTATCAAGCAGAATCATTTCGTCATAGTTCAAGGATTGTCGCAGTTCAATTGCCACATCAGGGGAAATCTTGCCTCGTCTCACTAGCTGCTGCACCACTTCACGTTCCATCCCAATCATATTCAGCGCCATCAGTGCTTCCGCATCCTCAAGTTTTTCGTTCACAATATTACGCTTTAACTGTTCTACCCGGTTCAGGTAGATGTCTGAGACAAGTGCCACTTCCATCCGGTTATGGTCGCCCGCTTCTTCCAGTAAGGCAGAGAGCACTTCAGTGTATACCTTATTGGCGATATTCTGCAGTTCAATCAGATGACTTCTGAAGGTAAGAGGACTTACTCCACTGAAACGCGTGCTCAGTTTACGTCTACTTTTACGTACGCGCATAATGAACAGTACTCTCTTAACGAAAGAAGTATGTGCAAATAACCGTGTCCGTTCGACATAGGCGACATAGTTTTGATAAGCAGTCTCAGATATAGCACCGCTGGCCGTTAAATCTTCCAGCACCGCTGCCTCGACATCGAGCGCTTTATTCTGGAGTCTGATGATTTCTTTCGGGTTTTCATCATTATCCCGGATACGCTTATAGAAGTTGATGCGCATCGTATTCTGTCGAATCAGATTACCTGTAATCGCTGTATTCTCTTCTGTCGTCTGCTGCTGCAGGTATTCAATGGCTTTTTCAATCACGAATATACGCGCTTCTTTGAACGAATATTTGGAGGTGTTCTGGATAACATCGTTCTCCACGAGCAGCGGCAGCAGTACCTGAGCCACGACTAAGCTGATGACCACCACCCCTGCTGTTATAAATAGCAGATCGTCTCTGTAAATGAACGACCGGTCCTGATAGATCTCATAGGGCAATGTCAGCGCAATCGCCATTGAAATAGTCCCGTGAACACCACACACTGCCGCTATAAGCGCATATTTAAAGCGTGAAGGACGTTCTTCCGGCAGACCTGCATCCGGATTATTCAGTATTTTGATAAATGGATTCTCAGGTATATAAAACATGTCATAGAGCATGAAAACCCATATAAATCTGAAGAGGTAGACCAGAAGTGAGATGATGGCTGTCAGGATTAACAGCCCCACTAAATTCTGTCTTTCGTGGGTGACGATCTCAAGCGTCACCTCCGGAATAATATAGCCGAGGATGGTGAAGACCATGCCGTTGAGCACAGTCGATAACAGGCCCCAGGTATAGTTATATCCCATCTGCAGCTTAGTCGTCGCCTGGCTGAAACGGTCGCGTTCTATGCCGTGAATAATACCACCGATAACCGCGGCGATGACACCTGATACATGAAAGGCTTCAGCAACCATATAAATAACGAAGGGCGTCAGCAGCTGAATCAGGCTGAAAATATACTCTTCTTCAAAGCCACCATCTAACAATCTGATTCTGATCTGCACAAAGATAATGCCGATAATCAGCCCGATGATGACACCTCCGAGAGAAGTCGTCACAAACTGTATCGCAGCCCCCTGCACAGTGAAAACATGAGCAGTCAGGGCGACCACTGCGATATTGAAACTCAGAATGCCCGCCGCATCATTCAGCAGCGACTCTCCTTCAAGGATGGTCATCAGTCCTCTCGGCAGTTTTTTACCTTGTGCGATGGCCTGTACAGCAACTGCATCTGTCGGACAGATGATAGCAGCCAAGGCAAAACAAGCGGCTATCGGAATAAGCGGCATGATAAAATGTGTAATATAGCCGAGACCGATGACTGTCGTAAAAACGAGACCAATCGCCATCAGGACGACAGGTTTTATATATTTCAACAGTTTAATGCGCGAGACATGATTACCTTCCAGAAATAACAGCGGTGCGATGATACCGATCAGAAACATCTCAGGTTCAAATTCCATGACGATAGGAATCGGTGTCAGAAAGATGAGCATGCCTAAAAATATCTGAATAAAGACAAGAGGTATCCGCGGAAACTTGTAATGAATAATGGTCGATAGAATAGTAGCGATAATAAAGCTCGAGAGCATAATAAATATTTCCATCTGATCATTCCTTTCTATGCTTAATCAATCTGATAAAGGGAAATAAGCTGTTAAATAAAGGAGGTTATTTTATGAGACATACCATCTTACACGCACCCGTTTCACCATCAGCACCTAATCATATGGTGCTGCCGGTTATCATTTATCATGATATCAAAGAGGACCCGTCCGAACTATTTAAACGCAATGGCTGGCATCAGATCTGGGTGAACGGCGTATTTGATTACCACCACTTCCATCCGAATTGCCATGAAGTGCTCGGCGTTAAAGCAGGTCAGGCAGAACTACTGATCGGAGGCGAGAACGGCCAGACCGTCACGGTACATAAAGGCGATGTGCTTCTGCTGCCCGCCGGTTACGGTCATAAGCGGCTTGCCATGTCAGAGGATTTCAGGATTGTCGGCGCTTATCCGACGGAAGATGCAGTAGAGACCACTACTTCCTATGATGACTTAACGGCTGTCAACAGAACAATCAACCGGGTTAAGCTGCCGGGTTCAGATCCAGTAACCGGCAGTAACGGCCCCATGTTCAAAGAATGGCATAACATCTATTACTGTAACGCTGAATATTAGAAAAGGTCATGTTTCTTCAGAAACATGACCTTTTTAAAACCAGTTTTTCCGTCTGAAGTAGAGAATCATACCGAATGTAATGACCAGCATGACTATCCAGACGCCCAAGTATCCATATTTCCAGTGGAGTTCAGGCATGACGTCGAAATTCATGCCGTAGATCCCGGCAAGCAGTGTCAGCGGCATGAATATCACGGAGTAGATGGTCAGAATCTTCATGATGTTATTCATTTTGAATGAGTTAAGTGAGATGTAATTATCACGAATGTCGGCAGTCATCTCACGTGACGATTCAATCATCTCCACCTGCTTGATCAAATGGTCATTGATATGATGCAGAAATATTTTCTGCTTCTTCGATAACGACATGATTCTGCCTTCCAGCAGTCTATACACCAAGTCTCTCATCGGCAGTACTGTTCGTCTGATCAAGAGCAAGTCTTCCCTTAAATCAAAGGTTTCCTCAATCAGTACCTCTGTTGAGATGTCTACTGAATGTCTGTCCTCAAAAGAGAACACTTTATCTTCAAGTTCATAGACGAAAGGAAAATAGTTATCGACAATCGCATCGAGTGTCAGGAACATGATTTCAGATGTGGATGCTTTCGAGTTATCTTTCTTATGGATCATCATATTCCATACTTTATCGACTTCTTCTGAATGCTCTTTGTGATAGGTCACGACCAGAATATCATTGATGAAGACATCTATTTCTTCCGGCTTCATCGTATTCAGATCAATGGCATGGAACACATAAAAGAGATAGTCGTCATATTCCTTATATTTCGGTCTTTGTCTCACTGAAACTGCATCTTCTATAGAAAGAGGATGAAAATGAAAGAACTGGCTGAGCAGAAGGTTCTCATGCAATGTCGGTTCGGACATATCCACCCACAGGAGCCGCGGCTCTGAAGTCATTTCATAAGGTGATTCGCATATCTTCAGCTCATTATTAATATCGATATATAACGTACGGATCATTGGCCACCTCTAGAGTTCAAGTCTCATTTCTTTACCTACCCAATTATAGCCTAATTTCTTGTTCAGGGCGACCATCCCTCTATTAGCGGGATGGACAGTACCCTTGATATAAGCCATCCCTTGTGCTTCGCTCATTCTCTTCACTTCATTTTTCAGTCTGCTTGCATAACCTTGTCCTCTTCGACGGGGATCTACCCACAACGATTTGATGTGTGTATGATCAGTCATCTTATACCAGATGAAGGCTATCAGTTCTTCTTCAACGATGGCTAATATCTGATCGCCCTCATGCTGCATCAGTAATTTCAGTGACTCTTCTCTTAAGAGGTAATCCAGGTCCGTCGGCTGCCAGTCTTCATAGCCAGCAGGAATTGACTCATGCAAATAAGCGATTTCTTTAAGTAACGGGTGATCATCATTCATATGTATTATCATATGCTTATTTTAGCACGATGAGTAGAGAACAGACCACCGGGTAAACAACTGTTATAGAGACAGCTTTCATTTCAAAGTATGTTCTATTACAGCTCAACCCTTGATACTACTGAATCGATAAAAACAATAAAAAAAATTGATGAATAATGTGATTATATTCACTTACATGATATAATCATATTGTGAAGTCAATCACATTATGTTTGGGAGGCATAAATTATGTTAAAGAATGAACAAAAACAAACAACTGCATGGTCTGGGTTCAAAACAGGGAAATGGACTAAACGAATTGATGTCAGAGAATTCATTCAGCTGAACTATACACTGTACGAAGGTAATGATGAGTTCTTAGCACCAGCAACTGCTGCAACTCAACAATTATGGAAACAAGTCATGGAACTGACTAAAGAAGAACGTGACCGCGGCGGTATGTGGGATATGGATACTAAAGTGGTCTCTTCCATCACTTCTCACGATGCAGGTTATCTGAATAAAGATCTTGAGACTATCGTCGGCGTTCAGACAGAAAAACCATTCAAACGTTCCATGCAGCCTTATGGTGGTATCCGGATGGCTAAAGCAGCATGTGAAGCTTATGGCTATGAACTTGATAAAGAAACTGAACACATCTTCACTGAATACCGTAAAACTCATAACCAAGGTGTCTTCGATGCTTATTCAAAAGAAATGCTGGCATGTCGTAAAGCGGGGATCATCACCGGTCTGCCAGATGCCTATGGCCGCGGCCGTATCATCGGTGACTATCGTCGAGTGGCTTTATACGGTGTGGACTTCTTAATGGCTGAGAAAAAACGCGACTTCGATAATATCTCCACAACCATGTCTGAAGATATCATCCGTCTACGTGAAGAAGTATCTGAACAGTACCGCGCGTTAAATGAACTGAAACAATTAGGCGAAATCTACGGTTTTGATTTAAGCCGTCCGGCTGAGAACTTCAAAGAAGCTGTACAGTGGACTTACCTTGCTTATTTAGCGGCAATCAAAGAACAGAATGGGGCTGCGATGAGTTTAGGTCGTACTTCTACATTCCTGGATATCTATGCAGAACGCGATATTAAGAACGGCGTTATGACAGAAGAAGAAGTACAGGAAATTGTTGACCACTTCATCATGAAATTACGCTTAGTGAAATTCGCTCGTACACCTGACTACAATGAATTATTCTCTGGCGACCCGACATGGGTAACTGAATCAATCGGTGGTGTCGGCATGGATGGCCGTGCACTTGTGACTAAAAACTCATTCCGCTTCCTGCATTCTTTAGATAACTTAGGCCCTGCACCAGAACCAAACTTAACCGTACTCTGGTCTACACGTTTACCTGAGAACTTCAAGAAATACTGTGCGAAGATGAGTATTCAGACTTCATCCATCCAGTATGAAAATGATGATCTGATGCGTGAAAGCTACGGTGATGACTACGGTATCGCTTGCTGTGTTTCTGCAATGAGAATCGGTAAACAGATGCAGTTCTTCGGCGCTCGTGCTAACTTAGCGAAAACATTACTCTATGCCATCAACGGCGGTAAAGACGAAAAATCTGGCGCTCAAGTCGGTCCGGCTCTTGCACCGATCACTTCAGAATATCTGGACTACGACGAAGTGATGATACGCTTCAACGATATGATGGAATGGCTGGCAGGTGTCTACATCAATTCATTAAACGTCATTCACTACATGCATGATAAATACAGCTATGAAAGAATTGAAATGGCTTTACATGATACAGAAATTATTCGTACAATGGCTACAGGTATCGCAGGTCTGTCAGTTGCAGCTGACTCACTATCAGCAATTAAACATGCTAAAGTGAAACCGATCCGCAACGAAGACGGATTAGTGGTTGACTTCGAAACTGAAGGTGAATTCCCGCAATATGGTAACAACGATGCACGTGTCGATGATATCGCTGTTCAATTAGTAGAAGAATTCATGACCAAATTACGTAAACACAAAACATACCGTGATTCTGAACACACTATGTCAGTGTTAACTATCACTTCAAACGTTGTATATGGTAAGAAAACAGGTAATACACCAGACGGCCGTAAAGCAGGCGAACCATTCGCACCAGGCGCAAACCCAATGCATGGACGTGATCAAAAAGGGGCTTTAGCGTCATTATCATCAGTCGCTAAATTACCATACGACTGCGCTAAAGACGGTATCTCAAACACCTTCTCCATCGTACCGAAATCGCTTGGTAAAGAAGACGCTGCACAGCAGCAGAACTTAGTCAGCGTGTTAGACGGTTACGCGATGCAGCATGGTCACCACTTAAATATCAATGTATTCAACAGAGAAACTTTACTGGATGCAATGGAACATCCAGAAGAATATCCACAGCTGACTATCCGTGTATCGGGTTACGCAGTCAACTTCATCAAATTAACACGTGAACAGCAGCTGGATGTTATCTCCAGAACATTCCACGAAAAAATGTAACTAATTGCTTAGGGGGACTTCAATTGATTAAAGGACACATTCATTCAGTCGAAAGTTTAGGAACGGTAGATGGACCCGGTCTAAGATATATCTTATTTACCCAAGGGTGCCTACTACGCTGCCTATTCTGTCACAATCCAGATACTTGGCAAATCGGTGAACCTTCACGTGAAGTGACAGCTGAGGAAATGGTTCAGGAGATCCTCCCTTATAAGCCTTATTTTGATGCATCAGGTGGCGGTGTGACAGTGAGCGGCGGCGAACCGCTCCTGCAGCTGCCCTTCCTTGAAGAATTATTTAAACAGCTCAAAGCTGAAGGTATTTCTACTTGTATAGATACATCAGCCGGCTGCTTCAATGAAACACCTGCCTTTATGAATCACTTTAATGAACTGCAGAAATATACTGATTTATTCCTGCTGGACATCAAGCATATCGATAATGACAAACATTTAAAGCTGACAGGCAAGCCTAACACCCATATTCTGAAGTTTGCGCGTCTATTGTCTGACCGTAAACAGCCTGTCTGGATCAGACACGTTCTTGTACCGGGGCTGACAGATAGCAGAGAAGATCTGATCAAGCTCGGTGAGTTTGTTAACTCCCTGGATAATGTAGTAAAGTTTGAAATCCTCCCCTATCACCAGCTGGGCGTCCATAAATGGGAGGCGCTCGGTATCCCATATGAATTAACTGACGTCGAACCCCCAAGCGACGAAGCAGTCAAAACAGCCTATGATTTAGTCGGCTTTAAAGGATTGACCCCTCTTAACAGTTAAAAAAGATTCAGGCAGCTGCCTGAATCTTTTTTATTTGTCATCTCTTGATGGACCATAGATTGAAGGCACGTGAAGACCGGCCTGACGCATCAGCACAGTCATCTGCCCACGATGATGAACTTGATGTAAGTTCGCAGCTTGCAGCAGTGCCCCTTTTTGCATCTTTGTTCCGAACATATCCACTTCATCTGATAGATTGTCATCTGACAGAGAGTTCTGATAAGACGCCACTACGCTTTTGTATGTTTTTTCATAGATATCTGCAATCTCTTCCGCACTGTCAGGTGCTGAGTCAGGCGTAAAGCGCGCACCTTCAAATGATTCGCCCGTAAGTGAAGCAAAACCGCCGACACTTTGTGTGATATGCCATGCAATTTCACCTAAAGTACGATCCTGCTCAGACACTGCCTGTTCCAGAGAGTCATCAGTCAGTTCTCTCAAGCAGTTCAGCGTCAATTGACCTTCGCGTTCATATTCCTCGATAAATGCAGCTTTAGATGTGTACATGTAAATCCTCCTCTACTGTGATGATTTAAGTGTAGAGGGTGAAACCCTAAAGTGCAACAAATGCACTTTGTTCCAGTCAGGAAGATAACCGAAGAGGCCGTTCACAGCAGTGAGCGGCCTCTTCGGTTATTAAGTATTTCTTCAGAAATTGATATTTATGTCTCCTATAAACCATACCGTCATCACCATCAGCATGACGAGTTTCGCAAATGTACTTGCGAGAAAGCCCAGTAATGAACCCAAACTCGCGTCCATCGCTTTCCTCATATCCTGGACGACTAAGAGTTCCACTATAAAAACAGTGATCAGAGGGAACAGAATGATACCGAACGGCGGATAGACGAAGCTCCCGATTATCACACTGATGAGTGCTGTGATCTCGCCTGCTTTACTGCCGCCGTAGCGTTTGACGAAGTAACTGCCTGCGACATAATCGCTGACGAGCATGAATGCTGTGATGATGACCATGACCATCCAGAAGAACCAGGAGAGCGTGGTACTGTCTATGGCAAAATGATAAATCAGAAACCCGAGCCACATCATCAGCACGCCCGGAATAACGGGTACGACTAAACTGACGAATGCCAGTATAAATGAAACCGTGACCAGCAACCAGAGTAAGGTCGTCATTCAATAATATCCTCCATTCTGACGGGTTTCGTGAAGATCAGTAAGACGAAGGCCAGCAGGACAAACGATGCAGAGACGAAGAAAACATTGCTGAGTCCGACGATGTCACTCATGAAGCCACCAAGCAGATTACCGACTAACTGGCCGACAATCATCGCATTCGAGAACAGCGTTGAAGCATAACCCGGGAAATCAGGCAGGATATCCTGGAAATAACTGATGCCCAGTCCGAGTAAGATGGCCAGGAAAAAGGCAAGACCGATCTGGCCGATCAGCATAGCGACGACATTATCAAAGATACCGATTGAGAAGTAATAGCCGCCGCCTAGAACAGCACCGATCATCAGCAGAGTTCGTGTTTCCATTTTTGCTGACATAATCCCCAGAATAATCATGAAAGGCACTTCAAGTCCGGCACAGAGACTCGCTAGATAACCGACGTTCGCTTCCTTAGCATGAAGGTATTCTGTGACAAATAGCGGCATGTTCAGTGTATACATCCATTGTCCCACATGCAGGAAGACAAAGGCCAGAAAAGGAATCAACAGAAACATGTCGCGTAGTAAGTTGGGTGTAACAGGCTCAACATAACCTGCTTCACGAACCACTTCTTTCTTTTCTACCTCTTTATAGAAGATGATGATTGTGAGTAGGGCAGTTAAATAGCAAAGAATCGTCCCGCCGAAAAGACCGGCGTAGCCAAACTGCTTCAGCAGAACTGTCCCGACAAGCGGTCCGAACAGGAAACCGAAGCTGAACATTGAACGTAAGACTGTGTTGGCAAAAGCTGCATGCTTGACGGAAGCAGACTCGTTGATGCTTTCACGGGCTGATGCATAGAGCTGCGGCATGGCCGGTGCACCCATACCCGCAAAAAAGACGTACATCATGATGAAGATGACAGGCGTCTGGACAAAGAAGTAACTGCTGAACGCAATACACGACATCGACAGACTGAAGAGAATCATATACTTGCGCTTGAAATCGGCTTTATCTGAAAAACGAGCGACAATCGTATTCACAAGAAATCCTGCCAGTGCGAAGAGCGCCATCATGATGCCATACATGCCACGGGTCATACCGAGTTCCTGAGTCGCATAGAGGATGAAGAAGGGTACGGTGATCGCGAGTGCCATCCCGAGCAGTATCATGTCCAGCAGGAATAGTTTGTAGTTCTTTATTTTCATTAAATCTCGGAACATTTTCTCACGTACTTTCTTAATATATTGTATGATGGAGTAAAACTTGAGGTGATCAGATGGAGTATGAAGTCATTCAAATATGTACGGGTAAAGTTGAAAAAGTATTGCTGGGCGGCACCCCTAAAAGGACTGCCGTCAATAAATATCCGATTACTGAACCGAATTATTTATCGCGACTCGGTTTTGAAGGAGACGAGCATGCCTATAAAGGCCACGGCGGTGTCAATAAGGCGGTCTGTCTATACGATAAGCTGGATTATGCACTCTGGCAGGGCTTCATTTCAGATATGCCGGATTACGCGATGTTCGGTGAGAATATTACGACAGTCGGTCTGACAAAAGAAAACATTGCAATTGGTGATACATTCAGACTCGGTGATGCTGTTATTCAAGTATCAGAAGGCCGTGGTCCATGCAATACCATCGCAAAGAAATATGGTGTCCCGACACTTGTCAAAATGATGAGTGCTGCCCATGCGACAGGCTGTTATTTCCGGGTGCTTGAAGAAGGCTATGTTCAGCCGGACAGTCAGCTCGAACTGTTGGAGCGTGATCCTGCACAGTTTACTCTAGATGAGTTCAACTCACTCCTGTATACAGATAAGAAAAACGTCAATCTTCTGAAGAAAGCGATCAGTGTATCAGCACTGAGTGAAGATCAACGTCAGACATTCCAGAAACGCCTGAATTAATTGCAGCCTCAGTCATACTTAACGTCATAGCCCGCTCGCTATGACGTTTTAATCAATCAGAATCGTATTGCGGACTCTTGTCATTTTTTCATCAAGCTGACTTGATGCCTGAGCTACCTCAAACAGTTCATCCTTGATTTCCTGACTGAGTTCTTTCGTGTTGTATTTATACTGCAGTTTATGTTCTGTAGAAGCAAAGAAGTCCATCGCTAACGTGCGAATCTGAATCTCTGCCGGAACCCATCTGATGCCTTCAGAGAGAATCAGCTCAGTTTCAACGATGAGATGCAGACTTTTATAACCACTCGGTTTCGGATTCTTTATGTAATCTTTCACTCTTTTTATTTTAAGGTCATTACGCCCTTTTAACAACTCATATATCTTATAGACGTCATCCTCGAAGCTCGTGACAATTCTTAAGCCGACGATATCAAATATATTGTCCCGGATACCTTCAATCGTGAATGGCACGCCTTTTCGTTCTATCTTCTTCTGGAGTGATTGCGGTGTCTTCATCCGCGTCTTAATATGCTCAAAAGGAGAATATTCATAGCGCGTCTGCCATTCCAGTTCTATTATTTCGATATCGCTTTGCAGCTCAAGAAGAGCCATTTCATAAAGCTTAATAAAATCATTGAACTCTTCTATGATCTGCCTATAATCTTCTCGTGCACCGAGGCTATTAAATATTGTTCTTAGATCCATCTTGTCACCTTCTACTGATATTGTCTCATCAAGCTGATGAAAGCTTCCACTTGCGGCAGGCTTAATATATCATGATCATAACTCATGTAAGTCTTACGGGTCATATGTCCCTGTCCGGCGTCCAGAAGTTCAACGGCAAATCGTTCCTGATCGATATCACCGATCACGATTTCCGGCAGCACGGTCATACCGACACCACTGAGCAGCAGTTCTTTACATGTCGCAATTTGATCGGTCCGTATTTGCGGCGCGTACAGTTGCCCGAACTGTTCGGTATACCACTCTTCAATTTCTTTCAGGTAAGCGGCATCCGCCTGAAATTCTATGACAGGGAGCTGACTCAGCTGATGCTGTTTAGCTTTAGGATAGATAAAATAATGTCTGTCCTCTAAAAAGAGCTCGTTGGTCATGTTCATCATTTCTGTCCCGCGGATAATCGCCACATGGAAATCCCGGTGATGTGCTGAAATCTGTGCACTTGAACCTACCTGCAGCTGAATCTTCACTTCCGGATAAAGTTCGACGTAACGACCAAGCACTTTAGGCAGAACCGTCTGACCGATCAAGGAAGAAGCCCCGATTGATAACTTACCGTTGACAACCCCCTCTGAGGAATGAATCAGTTCTTTAAGGGTCTCTTCTTCCTTCAGCATTTTACGCGCATGCTGAATAATACTTTCACCATGTGTCGTCACAATCAACTTCTTCTTCGTCCGAATGAAAATAGCTGTACCCCATTCCTCTTCAATCGACTTCAGGCGCTGACTGACGGCAGGCTGCGAGATATACAGAAGCGCTGCAGCTTTCCTGAGTGTTTCTGCATCAGCTAATGTCACAATTAATCGGTAATCATCTATTTTCATCATGCGCCTCCAATTGATAGAATGAACGTGTATTATATCTGATCTGTTCCATCACTTTATTACGTGTCATCTGTTTAATGACTGCGACCTCATCTATTATAGCAGATAGTTGACCGTGAATGTCGCACTTGTCAAATCCTGTATGCGGCCAAGGACCATCCGTCTCAATCATCAGCTGTTCAAGGGGTACAAGTTCTGCTACCCGTCTCGTCTTGGAGTTCCAAAGAATATCCGGCGTGACGCTTATAAAGTGACCTGCCTTGATGACTTCATTGATTAAATCGTCTGTCGCCTTGAACCAGTGAAAGTGACCGTGGACGTTGTACTGATCAAGCAGCTGCAGCGCAATCGCAGCATCCGCATAGACGGCATGAAGAACGACCGGCAGTTCCAGTTCACCTGCAAGATGAATGAGTGTTTCGAGTAAATGGATGTATGCTTGTTCATCTTCGACTTTTCCTTCCCGTCTCAGATATTGCGGCAGTCCTATTTCACCGATGGCAGAGAGCGCTGACCGGTTGTCTCGTATCCAGTCCACAAGTTCGTTTAGCTGTGCTTCTGATAATAAGGTCTGCTCAGGATGAAAGCCTGCTGCGATGGAGATATCATAACTTCTTTTTAAGTCGAGTAATCTTTTACTGCTGGTCAAATCTGTTGCAACAGCAATGACCTCTTCTACTTGAGACAGAATATCCATCATTTCGACATCACGATATTGAGCTAGATGTATATGACTGTCATACATGTCGCGCCCTCTTTTCTTATTTTATTCGTCTGTTGCATGGTCATAGCATTCACCTCAACTTTTACTTATATAGTATGCCATGTTTTAGGCGTCTTTATAAAAGGTATAACTAAATAATACAAATCGAGGAGGCTCACTCATGGATAAGTTTGAAAAGATTGATAAAGAGATTAAAGGTTATACACAGGAGGGTCAACCAGGCCGCGAGCATGAAATGGATCCAAAGCCTATCGCAGAAGATGAAGATTATCAAGCAGGCGGTAAACTGAAAGGTAAAGTGGCTTTAATTACAGGCGGTGACTCAGGTATTGGTCGTGCAGTAGCCATCCTATATGCAAAAGAAGGCGCGGACGTTGCCATCGGTTACTATGATGAACAGCAGGATGCAGATGATACGGTGAAACGCTTAGAAGAACTCGGCGCTAAAGCAAAAGCTTATGCCTTTGACCTAAAGGACGTAGAGCAATGTCGAAAACTCGCTGCTGATGTAGTCACCGATTTCGGTCAGATCAATATCTTAGTGAACAACGGCGGCGTACAGTACCCACAGGATGACTTCCTGGATATTACACCGGAACAGATTCAGGAGACATTCGCGACTAATATCTTCGGCATGATGTATTTAACGCAAGCTGTCCTGCCTCATATGTCTAAAGGTGATTCCATCATCAATACCAGCAGTGTAACAGCTTACCGTGGCTCTGAAACACTGATTGATTACTCAGCAACTAAAGGTGCGATTACGGCATTTACACGCTCACTGTCTCAGCAGCTGGCACCAAAAGGGATCCGTGTCAACAGTGTAGCACCAGGCCCGATCTACACACCTCTTATCCCAGCGACTTTCTCTGCTGAGAAAGTAGAGAAACACGGACAAGAAACAGCGATGGAACGTCGCGGTCAACCAAGTGAAAATGCACCTGCCTATGTCTTCCTTGCTTCGCAGGACTCTACCTACATCACGGGACAAGCGATTCATATCAACGGTGGCGACTTTATCACAAGCTAATGATTGAAGCCTCTTTTAAAGAGGCTTTTTTCATACTTATCTGTGTTTATTAAATCAGCTGCATTCAAGCAGTCGCTGACTATGAATTCAATCATTACTCTAATATTAATAAAAATAGCCTCTATATCATAGGGGCTATTTTCCGTCTGCAATATTCTACTTTTTCAGCAAAAGAGACAAAGTCACTGCTGATTCGCTGCATCAGCTCATTCGCGGTCTGATAGGCTGCATCATACTGTTCCTGCGTAATCTCACCTTTATGGAGCGCACGCTTGATATCCGCCTCATCCACCAGTTCATATTCACCTGTCGGGAGTACAAGAATGTCGAGAAACATATCAGCTGTTCTCGCCTCGCCCATCTCCAATATATTCCGTTCATTAATATCGATATAATACTGTACCGGCTTACCTGCACGGTCATACATCGCCGTGATGCTGTATTTTTTATCTTTAGGCAATAACTGCAACCATTGATATCCGGCTTCTGCGACCGTAATCGTTGTCCCTACGACCTCTACTTGTAAGGGAGCTCTCACTTTCTTCATCGTCACGAGACCCACAATGCCGTCAAACGTATGATCTTCTATTCTCAGTTCTTTATATTCTTTCTTCTGCAATCTGCGCCAGTAACGTTTATCAATATATTTCGTTTTCAAATCGCACAACTCCTTACACATTATTATATAAAATTAACCATTTCAGAGATAGTATTTTTTATTTTGACCTCATATGTAAGTGGTTCTTTATACAAAAAAAGAGAAGCATTGAGCTTCTCTTTTATGCTTCATCTGAGCGGTAATGATGTTTGCCTTTCAGGAAGAACGATAAGATAAGTGCCAGTGCACTGAGTACGGTAGCGACCCAGAAGGCATCATTGATACCATTGATGGTTGCAAGCTGCTGCATGCGGCCGAGCATCATCTGAGTACCTAGTGCATCATTCCCGACTGCTTGTCCCGCCTGCTGCATCTGATTCATGATGGCAGGGTTGGTCTTATCCAGATTATCCGCTATATCACCGAGATGCGCTGTTGCCTGCTGCGTCATAACAGTGACCAGGATAGCGGTACCGATTGAACCGGCCAGCTGACGAATCGTATTACTGAACGCGTTACCATGAGGAATTAATCTGCCTGGTAATGAATTCATACCTGCTGTCATAATCGGCATCATGATAAATGACATACCAAATGAGCGCAGAATATAGATACTCAGAATATGACTGTAAGGTGTATCCATATTCAGTTTAGTCAGTTCCCACGTTGCATAAGTCATGATAGCAAGACCGAAGATAGCAAGCGGTTTAATGCCGATTCTATCGAATAAACGGCCTGCGATAGGTCCCATCAGACCCATTAAGAGTGATCCAGGTAATAACAGCAATCCTGAATCAAGTGGTGAGAATCCTCTGATGGATTGCAGATAAACCGGCAGAAGGATCATCCCACCGAATAATGACATCGTGACGATGATGTTGATCAATGTCGTGAATGAGAAACCTGAGTATTTCAGAGTTGAGAGGTCCATCATCGGATTTTCCATTGACAGTTCTCTGAAAACGAATAAACCGATGAAAATCAGCCCGATAATAATGGTAGAATCTACAACGGCTGAGTCCCAGCCTTTGTTACCGGCTTCACTGAAACCGTATAAAACACTACCAAACCCGATAGTACTGAAAATAACACCTGGTATATCAAGTTTGGCTTTATGCGTCGGCTGTGCAATTTTGAACCACACGGCTCCAATCAGAAGTGCAATCGCACCGACGATGAACATGCCGTAGAACATGACATTCCAGTGATAGTTCTGGATGACCCAGCCTGTCAAGGTAGGACCGATTGCAGGTGCTAAAATAAATGCGATACCCATCATACCCATAGCCGCACCTCGTTTGTCAGGCGGGAAGATAGACATAAAGATGTTCGTACCAAGCGGCATCAAGATACCGGCACCTACTGCCTGTGTCAGACGGCCGGCCATCATCACCGGGAAGTTGCCTGCGATGGCACAAATCAGAGAGCCGATTGTGAAAAATATCATGGCCGTCATGAATAACTGACGATAAGTGAAACGTTGTATCAGAAAGGCGCTGATAGGCACTAAAATACCATTGACCAGCATAAAGCCTGTTGTCAGCCACTGTGCAGTAGAAGTCGTAATACCAAAGTCATTGATCAGGACCGGTAAGGCGACGTTGATGAGCGTCTGGTTTAAGATTGCGACGAACATCCCGATCATCAGCGCAGTGATGATCTTAGGGATAGTGATATTTTTTCCGAAAGTTAAGTTCGGACCATGCGCATGAGCTGCTGATTCTCTTGGTGATTCTTCAGTAGCAGCGGTCTCTCTATTGTCATGTTCGCGCGCTACTTCACTGTTATAGATCACTTCTTCAGGATGCGCTTCTGTTTTTTCATGTGTACTGTGAGTTGCACTATTATAGATGACTTCCGGCTCAACATGTGTTTTGATCGGCTGCTCATAAGTCACCTTCTCCGATTGATGATTGTAGACAGGTGTTTCTTCCACAACCTGTTCTTCGCGGTCAACCGGTTTAACTTTCTTTCTTCTCAGGAAAAGGCGGTTAATAACAAAGAATACCGCCAGAGATAATAGGATATATGCAATGATAAATGAGGTCATACGATAACCTCCTTAGTTTTTATGAATGCGTACAGTTACATTCATCCCTGGTAAGATGTCTAATGATTTGTCTTTAGAAAGGCTGATTTTAACAGGCACTACTTGAGTGACTTTAGTAAAGTTCGCATTACCGTTTGAAGAAGGTAATAATGAGAAGCTAGAAGCAGTAGCATAACCAATTTGTTCTACTTCACCTTTAAGTGTTGTGTCTTTGTAACCATCAACGTATACATCAACGTCTTGACCTTTTTCGACACCATCAAGATCTGTTTCTTTAATATTTGCTGTAACGAATAATTTGTCCATGTCATAAGCGTAAGCGATAGGTGTACCAGCGCCAACAAAACCATTTTCAGTTGCTTGAGTTTTAACGATTGTACCGTCTTGAGGCATTTTAAGGTCCATTTTTGCTGGTTTGCCGTCCGCACCTTGCGTCATGACCTCACCGATTGTATCGTCCTTAGAAATTTCATCGCCGACTTGCTTGTCAAATGTAGTCAGTTTACCGGCTGCAGGACTTGCAATTGTTAATTGTGTACCGTCTACCTTTGCATTATCTGTTTTAACATAATTTGTTGCTTCATCATAGAAATGATAAGCAGCAATACCAGCAGCTGCAAGGATAAGCAACGTTAAGATATTGATTAAGACTATTTTTTTCATGTGTATTCCTCCATTTAATTTTTTTCACATAAACTATATTATAGTGAGTTTCATCACACTATCAACCAACAATATTCAACAAAGTGTTGGATTTCTTGCCATTCTTCAAATCGCAAACGATTACATTTTTTATTACAGTCTGGAACTTATCAAGTACTCGTATTGATCAGGACTACAAGTCAATGAGATTTAAAGATGAGAGTCTGTATTAACAGCTATATTAATGAAGGTTTTTATTTCTGTAGAGACTTTAGAACAGAAAAATGGCCAGTCTGTGACAGCCTCTACGTAAAAGAACACCCCGTCATCAGCACGGGGTGTTCACCTTCTCTATTTCACGCTTTCTTCGACTTCCTTAATCTCATCTGCCGTCAGCTTATGAACGACTTCGCCACCATTAGAATTTTTCTTGATCGCTTCTGCTACTTCAGGTGTCTGATAATATTCAACGATTTTTTTGTATTCGGCTTTATCTTTATTTTCAGTTTTTGCAGCGATGACATTGATGTACGGCTTTGCATTTTCAGCATCCGCACTTTCAAGATAAATCGGATCGTTCTTAGTATCGAATCCTGCTTTACCCGCTACACCATTGTTGATAATACTTGCTGCTACATCCGGTAACACTCGTGGTGTCTGCTGCGCATCAATCGCTTTGATTTTGATGTCTAATTTGTTCTCTTTTATTTTTGACGGGTCGCCTAACAGCCCAAAGTCATCATTTAATTTAATGATGCCAGCTGTTTCAAGCAGACGAAGTGCACGGGCCTGGTTAGTCGGATCATTAGGAATCGCGACTGTATCCCCTTTTTTCAGTTCCTTGATATCTTTAATCTTCTCTGAATAAATACCCATCGGTGCAAAGACAGTTGTGCCGATCGGTGTAATATCCAAGTGATGTGCTTTCTTGAATTCCTCTAAAAACGCAAAATGCTGGAATGCGTTCAGGTCAATTTCACCTTCGTTGAGGGCATTATTAGGAATCGTGTAATCCTGGAATTCAACGAGCTCTACTTTAATACCATCTTTCGCCGCTTTTTCTTTGATGATATTCCAGACTGTTTTATCTTCCCCTGTCACACCGATTTTAACTGTTTTGTCATCCTTACCTCCACACGCCGCTAAAAATACTACCACACTTAAGACAACCCAAATTAATTTTCTCATCATTTTCTCTCCTTATAATCGACTTGTGTATATATTTGCAATCTTATTGCCAATGAATTGGACGATCTGAACTAGAATGATCAGTATCAGCACCGTAATGAACATGACTGCGACATCAAACCGCTGATAGCCATAGGTAAATGCGAGATACCCAATGCCGCCTGCCCCGACAAGGCCAGCAACAGCTGAGAATTCAATCAGCGACACGGTCGTAAATGTCAGTCCCAATATCAATGCGCCTGCCGCTTCAGGGACAAGCACTTTAAACAGAATGTCGAATTTTGTTGAACCCATTGCTTCCGCTGCCTCTATCACCCCTTTATCAACCGAGATGATGTTATTCTCAACAACCCGGGCGATGGACAGTGAAGCCGCGAGCGTCATCGGGAAAATAGCTGCCCAGATGCCAATAGATGTGCCCACCAAGAAACGTGTAACAGGTATCAATGCAACCAGAAATATAATGAATGGAATCGGTCTGATGGTGTTGATCACAAAGTTTAACGCCATATTCACTGAACGATTCTCAAGGACATGGCCCCGTCCTGTTGCATAGAGCAATATCCCGAGCGGAATACCTATCATTGCTGCGAGCACCAATGTAATACCGACCATAATCAATGTATGAATGAGTTCCTGCAGAATAATCGGATAAAATTCAGATAAATCAGCTTGCAAAGCCATCAACCTCCTTGATTTCAATACCATATTGCTTCAGCTCCAGCAGGGCAAACTGGACCTTGTAATCTGAGCCGACCGCCTCTATCAGTAAATTACCGAATAAACGATCGGTCAACTCAGTTATACTGCCATACAAAATATTAAAATCGACTTCATACTTGCGGCCAATCTGGCTCAGCACGGGTTCCAGTATCTGCTGATGATTGAAGATGAATCGATATAACTTCCGTGAGGGTTCTACACCTTTTGGCACATGGTCATTCAGCACAGAATGGACAAAACGTTTCGTCGTCGGATGCACGGGATTCGTGAATAGGTCAAAGACTTTGTTCTGTTCTACAATACGCCCTTGTTCCATGACCGCCACTTCATCGCAGATTGTCTTGACGACTTCCATTTCGTGCGTAATGAGTACGATGGTGATGTTCAGTTCCTGATTGATACGTTTCAGAAGACGCAGGATTTCATCCGTTGTTTCGGGGTCCAGAGCAGACGTCGCTTCATCACAAAGCAGAATTTCCGGATTCGTTGCAAGCGCACGGGCGATACCGATACGTTGCTTCTGGCCACCTGACAGCTGAGCCGGATAATCATGTTTCTTATCTGACAAACCGACAAACTGAAGTAATTCATCGACGCGCTGATCCAGTTCTGCTTGTGAATACTTTTTGGTCAGCTTCAGTGGATATTTAATATTATCTGCGACTGTCTTTGCCTTAAAAAGGTTGAACTGCTGAAAAATCATGCCGATATTCTGCCGTCTTTTTCTGAGCAGCTGGGGTTTTAAGGTAGTGATGTTTTCACCATCTACTATGATGCGACCGCTCGTCGGTTTTTCGAGCTTGTTGATCAACCGGATCAGAGTGGACTTACCGGCGCCTGAATAACCCACAATGCCGAATATCTGTCCTCTCTCTATATTCAGTGTCACATCTTGCAGTGCCGTCACTGTTCCTTTCTTCGTCTGAAACTGTTTTGATACTTCATCAATTTCAATAATTGCCATGGTAGCCTCCTTAAAAATCAAAAAAAAGACCTTTTAGCCAGAAGCTAAAAAGTCTTAAACGTCCTTTTATCTGCCAAGCTAAGCTTGATGGAATTAGCACAGTGCTCATTTCTGAGTCCGCTGCTGAGATGTCATCGGGCCATATCCCTCGATCTCTCTTGATAAGTTTTATGAAGTTATACTCATAGTACATGGACATGAATAAAGTGTCAACTTCTTTTTTTAATTTTCGCAATCTTGAATCTATGATAAAATAAGTGACTATAATAGAGATAAGAAGTAGGTACTTATGACAGACAAACAAACGCTGATACAAGAACAGTTTTTAAAACTACTGGAACAACATCGTTTTCGTGAAATTACTATTAAAATGATCTGCGAAGAAGCGCATATCAACCGCTCCACTTTTTATACATACTATCTTGATAAATATGACTTGCTGGATAATATGATTGAACAGCATCTATCAGAACTCAACTTAATCGGCAGTCAGTTTGCAGAAGCCATAAAGACGGATTCTGATACTCTACGTACTTCATCACGCCTTTATTTGAATCATTTGTTCTCATATATCTATGAGAATCAGAGTTTTTTTCGTACATTGATGACAGTTCATCCGGCTCAGAACTTCACACAAAAATTTATGGGGGTTCTGAAGGAAAACTACATGCACATCATTATGGATCATCACCTTCAGGATCCTGAGCATTTTGTCAATTACACGTTAGGTGGCCAGTTTGGAATTATTTATTTCTGGCTGCAGAATTATTGCGTCGAGCCCCCGGAGAAGATAGCAGATATCGTCTATCGTAACATTCTCAAGACAAATCGTTAATTTATTGTAAAACTCAGCTTTTGATCGATTGTTTCCTGTATAATAAAATCACTAAACTACTGGGGGTCCTGAATGAAGTATATTAAACGCACACTTGCATTGACCATGCTTTCCACTATTCTGTGCTCTTCTTACGCACAAGCAGACACATTAAGAATGGGGCATATTAAAGATACTAACTCCATTATCATCACCAGTATGAATGCGATGACGAAAAAAGTCGCAGGTGATTATGTGAACTATACGCTTTATGTCAATGATAAAGTGATGATCAACCAGCAACCTTATTATCGTGTCCAGGTGACGCCTGACATCAACAATGCAATCGGCTACGTTGCAGCAGACGACCTCGTGATTCGCCCGGTTAAAGATGCAGCAAAACCTGATACAACGCTTCAGCTTTCAGCCAGCACAAAGGTCTACAGCGTTCCTGAAGGGACAGACAGACAAATCATAGACCGCGCACCTAAAGGTGAAAGCGTTACAGTGAATCAGTCACTGCAGGTCGGAGATACACTCTATCATGAAATCACCCGGACTACCGGTTTAACAGGGTGGATAAAAGCTGACCACCCTACATCGCAGCCGGCAACTAAGAAATCTGAGATCAAACATGCTGTCAGCCAAGAGCAGAAAGTCAGCAAACCAGCCCAACCGAGCATTAAGAAGCCAGTGACTAAAACAGAAATTAAGGCCACCCCTATTGCAGGGGCACGCATGGTCACAGCCAGTCTTGAAGATGCTTACAAAGCGCAGATGAGACTGACACCAAGACCACAGACCTCTAATGGTATCAAGTGGTATAACGCACCTAAGACAGCCATTCTTGAAGCGATGGATACTGGCAAACTGGCAGCTGACAGCATCAACCGTTACCAGTTCCTTAATCTGACCGAACCTCAAGGTCTCTCTGTGGAGCAGCTCAATTACCTGCTTCAAGGTAAAGGTATTTTAGAAGGACGTGGACAGGCATTTAAAGTGGCCAGTGAACATTATGGCATCAATGAAATCTATTTAATTTCACATGCTTTGCTGGAAACAGGTGAAGGGACAAGTGAACTTGCACAAGGCAAGAAAGTGAAAGGTGCTGACAAAAAGAAGAAATATTACAACATGTTCGGCATCGGCGCCTTTGATAAACATGCAGTGAAATACGGCGCGCAGTATGCAGCAAATGTCGGCTGGGATACACCTGATAAGGCGATCATCGGGGGCGCAAAGTTCATTGCTACAGGTTATTTAAGCGAGTCACAGAACACACTGTATAAGATGCGCTGGAATCCGGATGCACCCGGACAGACACAATATGCGACTGATATCCACTGGGCACATGCCAATGCAAGATACCTGGTCCAGTTCTATCAGCAGTTAGGGCTGGAAGGCACCCATTTTGACTTCGTTCAGTACAGCAAATAAAAATAGACGTTCAGCCATATAGCTGAACGTCTATTTTTTAAAAACTGGAGAGACCGGTGAATTCCTGCAGACGATAGAGCACTGTCTTCCAGAACGATACTTCTTTCTTCACATCATAGCTATCTGTCACATGTGCCCGGTCATTATTCCACTTAGCATCAAAATCAGCATCCAGCTGCTTAAAGACAGGGAGATCGGATTTACCTGACAGGATGACATCTGTCTCCATATTATAATCCGCCAAATTTCTACGCGTAAAGTTCGCACTGCCGACAAATAAGGTGGAAGTCTGTTGCTGATCGTTTGCTATCAGCAAGTATTTGCTATGGAACTGCTCACCATGTGACACCGCCCATTTCACCTGAATACGGTCATCACTTTTCGAGACCAGTTCATGGGCGACCGGCTTATTGGGGATACCCGGCTTCTCTTTGCCGAATGCTTCTTTATTGACATCAAGAATCAGCTTGATATTGACACCACGCTCGGCTGCCCTGAGCAGTGCGTCAATCATATCTCGGTCAGACAAATAAAACATTCCTATCTTCATCGTGTCATTATCATTCGTTCTCTCAATATATTCAAGGAGTGCCTCTTTAATCTTCCCTTCCGTGACAAGGGTCGTTTCGTAATCCATCGTATTATTAAATGCACGGTTACGAATAGTAAAGTCTTCTCTTTCCAGGCTGCCTCCGCTCATATTGATGGCAGCAACCTCGCTCCTGATCAAGTCCTCCTGAATACGGCCGGACATTTTAACCGCGATATTCTGATGATGGCCACTCGGATTATGAGGATTACTGCTGGCAATAACAGCGGCTTTTTCAGTCACCAGTGTCTTGCGATGATTCGCCTTAAAATTAAGCAGTTCTGCCATTCCCCTCACTGTTACATCAGGCGCCTTCTTTGAGAAAATATTGGTCAAGTGGCCATTCTCACTGTTACCTAAGAAATAAAATGTTGAGCGCCATAAGCCTGAATAAAGCGGGTTAGAATCGCGTAATTTCGTTAAATCTGTTTCATAGACATAAATATCATGGGCGCGCATCTGTTTATAATGGAGCGGCGTATAGCTGCCATAAACAGAATTAATAGGATCGGTCAGCACGTATATCCGTATATCCGGATTCTCCTGTTTTTTCCTGATCAAATGTCTGGTGAGCTCGCCAGCCAGGTCAGGAAACTTCACTCGCCCGTCATAGGCATCATTAAATAAAAACATATCCAGTATGATGAAATCATCTGCCTCATCAATCGTCTGGAAGATTGTACTGAAAATTTCCTGGTCGTACTGCTGGCCATAAGTATGATCAAGCAATAGCTTCACATCATTGGTTCTGCTGGGCTCAAAACGTTTGGACAGACCAACTGGCATCGGCTTCAGCACATTAAAAACTGTAACAGCCGCAACAATTAAAAACAGGCCGCCTACTATCCATTTACCGACAGGCTTTTTCTTCTGTGATCTTGATTTCTGCCGCGCAGAAGGACTCTTGCTATTTTTAGGGGCAGATTTCTTCGCTGTCATTTTCTTTACTGATTTATTTTTAGCAGCTGGTTTTCTACCGGCTGATTTTTGGGCTGTCGTTTTTTTCTCTGCCATAACATCCTCCATTTCCCGGGTCATAAGGAAATAAGAAGATGCAAGCATCTTCTTATTTCACTTCTTTATTCATCTTAATTATAGCAAAAAATCCATCTTTACCGACAGCATATATATCATCACCCTCGATATCAGCTGAACCCTCATTCAACGCCTGATTGAAAGCCTGCTGAGTCACTTTTGTTTTCTTCAGCTTTTTCATTTCAGTGTCATCAACAGTCGTCTGACCATCAAAGTGATCCGGTTTGACATTCAGACGATAATATTCATCTGCTTTAAAGATATCACTCGGTTGATCAATCATTTTATTCTTCATCATATAGTCAATTAAATGGTGATGATAAGGTGAGAGATTAAATTCAGCATATCTGCTCGTTTGCGAGAAACTCACTAGAATACCTGAAGATGAGAGACGTACTGAAGATTTTTCGATATTCTCTTCTGCCATATCTGCTTTTAATGCTTTTATAAATTCTGAATTATATTTAGGTTCAATGACTTGTGTATCACCTTCATCGATATCGATATTAACAGTATCATTTTTCAAATCAGCCCAGTCATAACCTGCTGCGATAGCTTTGGCATAGATTTTATTGTCCACTAACTTTGATGCTTGTTTGAACTGTTCTTCAGAGAGATCGCTATACGTGCGGTGTTGAAGTGTTCCATCTTTCATCTTATACGTCACAGAGAAGCTGCCATACGAATCTTTAGCATTATGGTCAATAATTTCATGATGTAGCGTCACAACTTCTTTAATATAAGCGGGATCTGTCACGTAACTTTTCAGATGTGGTCTCATTTCCTCAGACATTTCGGTTTCCATATTCACTGATGCCACCTGATTCACGTCCGGCACGTAACCTTCCTGCCATTTACCATAGGCATAAGTCGCTGCGAGTATCAGCGCGACCACTAGAAACGTCAAAGCCATAGCGCGGACATTCAATCTTACTCTCGGACTTCGCTGATTGACTGCCTGTGCCAGCAGATAGATGATCAGGAATGACAGAATATAGATGATGGCGATAATCAATAAGTTCTGCACGCCTGCAGTAAAAATAGTCCCTGACACCATTACACCGAGTAGGACAACTAACGTGATAAACGCCCATTCAAGCCAAGAACGCTGGAAAGAATGAACAATACGCTCATTGCGACGGCGCTCATAAAGGAAATAGGTCAAAGCGAGCAGTAGGCATGCTACGAGCATCGCAATACCAAAATACAGCCAGTCTATCCGGTCAACGATATGATTGACCATACCAACCGGGAATGTCAGATTCTCTGACAGTGTATAGACTTTTTCCTGGCCCGGATCAAAATCCAGTATCGTCGCACCGCGGAATAAATTATTGTATATCCCTGTTGCAAGGCTGTGGAAGAGAACAGGCAGCATGAGCAATAAAGCAGTGAGCACCAGATGGCCAAAGTAATGATTGATCAGCTGGCCAACAAAAAGCGTAAATATGAACGAGAACAGTGAGACAATTAACGTCAGAATCACCCAGTCAAAGATTTTACCGGCCGTGATGTCCTTGAAATGAAGTGAAAACAGACTAAGAATAACGCCATTAATGATTAGATTGATGGCAACTGTCACCGTAAAAGCAGCAAGCATATGTGCCAGTATCTGATGCCTTTTAAACGGCAGGCTATGCATAAAATCTGACGCATCTTCATTCTTCAGGAAATAAGTCATGCCTAGCGCACTCAGTACACCATAAAATAATGTGCCGACCAGAAAGATGGAAAGGATAGCAGCGTCCATACCTAGCAGATGACTATTCGTGCTATACATTTGCCCATCTTCACTATAAGTCATTAAGATATAACCAAATGGCAGCAGGAAGAATGTACAGATGATGTTGATTGCCATAAAGATTAAATTATTGAAAAAGAAATGCTGAAACAAGCCTTTATTCAACGATAATATTTTCGATAGCATAGCCGTGTCCTCCCATCTCATAAGTAAATATCTCTTCTAAAGTCAGCGGCAGAATATCATACATGAGCGGATGATATTGCGTAATGATTTCTTCTATATGGCTGTCACTGCCTGCAGTGATACATGTGACGACACGACCTTTTATTTTGCGGTCGAGTGCTTTTAAGTCCCTGTAGAATGATTCCGGCGGCAGTGTTTCGAATGCAACCTGAACTTTGCAGTGCTCCCGTTTCAGGCTGTCGAGTTCACGATTAATCAGCATCGTTCCTTCGTGCATGATGGAGATGCTGTCACAGAAGTCTTCCATCTCACGCAGATTGTGGCTGGAAACCAGAATAGACATCTGGTGGCTTGAAACATCCTGAATAAGCAGATTTTTGATGGTATGTCTGACAACAGGATCCAGTCCGTCAAATGGTTCATCGAGCAGGAGTACTTTAGGCTGGCAGGACAACGACAGAATGAATGCTGCTTGACGCTTCATCCCTTTTGACATGCGGTTGAATCGCAGCTTCGGATTCAGCTTCAGTAGTTTGACCAACTGAAGAAAACGGCTGTCACTAAATCCCGGGTAAGATTCTTTATAAAAAGCAGACATCTCGTTTAAATTAGAATAATTGAAGAAATAAGGAATATCCGGCATGAAAAGCATCTGTTCTTTGATAACCGTATTTTCATAAACCTCTTCTTCATCATAGAGAATCTGTCCGCTGTCAGCCTGATAGATACCGGCTAATAATTTTAAGAAAGTCGTCTTTCCTGCTCCATTTGATCCCAGTAAACCATGTATGGTACCAGGAATCAGTTCTAATGTGGCTTCTCTGACCGCCTGATAACGGTCAAATGATTTACTAACTTCAATCGCCTTGACGTTCATGCTGTTCACCTCCCGCGATAATTTCAATTTTTTGCTGTAACTCTTCTTTCGTCAGACCGAGGAATAAAAGTTCCTGTATGATACGTTCCAGTTCAGTTGTCAATTCATCCACACGCTCCTTATTAATATCTGTCTCTATTTTTTGAACAAAGCTGCCTCGGCCTGGAATAGAATAAGTGAAGCCTTCGCGTTCAAGTTCTCGATATGCTTTTTGAATCGTATTCGGATTGATGGTCAGTTCCTGTGCCATCTGTCTGACAGATGGCAGCTGCTCATCAGGTTTCATGACACCTTTAATAATCTGCAGTTTAATGTTCTCGATTAACTGCTCATATAAAGGCGTACGACTGCGGTTATCAATTGAAATCAATAGATGACCTCCTTTAACAATATTGTACTAACTGTATTAATTAAAATAATACAGTTAGTACAGTATAAGCGCAAGCATTTTATAAAAATTGTTGTTACTATAAAAAAACCACATACCCTTCGGGTATGCGGTCTACTAATAGCATAAGTTTGATAATGTTATGAGCGATATTTCATGTTTATCGCTCATAACTCATATAATTGCTGCGGTCGCCCCTTGTTATGAGCGATATTTCACGTTTATCGCTCATAACTCATACTATTGCTGCGGTCGTCCCTTGTTATGAGCGATATTTCATGTTTATCGCTCATAACTCATACAACTGCTGTGGCCGTCCCTTGTTATGAGCGATATTTCACGTTTATCGCTCATAACTCATACAATTGCTGCGGTCGTCCCTTGTTATGAGCGATATTTTACGTTTATCGCTCATAACTCAGCGTATATTTAGTCATATAATCTATAAAGCAGCTCCACTGCCACCATCAATATTAACTGCCGTACCTGTTACATAGCTTGCAGCATCTGAAACAAGGAATGAAATAACATTTGCTGCTTCTCTCGTATCACCGATTCGGCCAAGCGGAATACTGAACTTCGGATCTATTGCATATTCTTCCCATGACTTCTCAGGCGCTTCCTGCTGCCAGCGTTTCTCAATCTGCCCACTTCGAATCAGACCGATACAGACTGCATTGACACGAATATTATAGGGTGCTAAGTCTTTGCTGAGTGTTTTAGTCAGTGCAAGTCCTGCTGCTCGTGACACAGATGTCGGTGACGATTCAGCGGGTGGTGTTTTGCCGGCAACTGCTGTTAGATTAAGGATAGCACCACCTTGTTTCTTGAGTTCAGGCAAAGAAGCATGAATCATATGCAGCCAACCAAAAAGCTTCAGATTTAAATCATTCTGCCAGTCGCTGAGTTCAACATTCTCGAAATTTTCAGCAAATGCAGAACCCGCATTGTTGATCAGAATATCCAGACGGCCATATGTTTGTACCGCATGTGCAATAATTTTCTTTGCATCTTCTTCTTTTGTGACATCTGCTACGACGTAACTCAGAGTCTGGCCGGTTTTCTCTTTTATCTCCTGAACCGCTTCATCTAATCCCGTTTCATTGCGTGCCACCAAAACAACTTTCGCTCCTTCTTCAGTCAGGAGCATGGCTGTTTCTTTGCCAATTCCTTTACTTGAACCTGTAATCACTGCGACTTTATCCTTTAAACCTAAATCCATTCTATTCACTCCTTAGTTTTCATGGTATGTTCTTCTAAAGCCGTAAAACGGTCTGAATCTGGGTGTATAGTAATCCTTGGAATCCGCTGTTGCAAGCAGTTCCATTCGTGTAGAAGGATAGATATCATGTACATAATCCAGCAAAGCTCTTGCATACCCCTTACCTCTGACATCTTTTCTCACTATCAGCTCACAGACATAGAGGGAGACATAGCCATCTGTCAGCGCACGAATACAGGCGACCACTTCATTTTCTAGCTCCATTACGAATGCGACACTATGTTGCCAGCTATGCAGGGTCTGTTCGTGACGAGCAACTAAATTATCCCAGCCTTCTGCCTTGTTCAGAGCCTGAATCTGATCAATATCAGCCGTCCTGAATGCTCGAATCATCGCATCATCTCCTTAATCCTATTGTAATTAAATGCATCTTTATTTGCGAAAAAAACGTTCATCCATCAGGACAAACGTTTCGCTTTTGCTTTTTTGAGTAACGGGATTAAGTCCTTCTCTATATAGGGACTCAAAGTCTCCATATAGGATCTTGAAATGTGACCATTGTCTACATACACCATAACATTCCCTATGACAGGTCTACATACTTCTTCATCACAGAAAAAATCAGTGTAGTCAAAGACATGTACATTTTCCGGCGGATTCTTTAACTTAGCCCAGTCTGAAGGTTCAGGGAATAGTACTTCTCGCTTTGTCTGGCATTTCGGACTATCTGCTCCATACTGATTGACACAAGTCGGTACATCCTTACGGAAATACGGTGTATCACGTACACCAAATACTTCAATCCCTTTTTTATTCAGTGCTTCGAATTGTTCAATATAGCCCACCGGCACTTCATGAATATTCCAGTAACCTACATCGGCATTCGCAAAGACTATATCCGGTTTCTCAGCCACGATTTTATCAATAACATGCTGATTCCAGGCGATACATGATGGTTGCTTTGCTTTGTAGGTGGAAAAACGACAGCCGCTTTTCGTTATATTGAGGACGCGGATTTTATTTTTCTCTGCCATTTTGACTAGAGCAGGCTGCCAGTGAGCCGCATGAGAGCTTCCTACTAATGCGACAGTATAATCATAATTTTCTGTAACACCATACTCACAAACCTTCACCACCGGGTCACCCGCCGCCACATGACAGCCATCTGTATAAGGGTCTGCTTTGTCATTTTTGATTGCTTCTGCTTCAGGCAGATAATCTTTTTGCGGCACATTATCCATGTCAATAGAACGTGCGCCCGGATAATCATCTGAACCTATCAGTTTCTGGTCAGCCACCTGATCACTGCTCATCTGGTAGAACCAGAATGCATTGCTGCCCGCTACAATCGCCAACAAGCTACCTAGCAGTAACGCTGTACGTGCACTTTTATTCGGAAACTTCAGTTTTCGTAACGGCCGTTCGACAAAGCGTGTCGTCAGCCAGGACAGGAGAAGTGAGCCTGCTAGAATCAATAGGCCATCTGTAAGGGGAACATGCTTAACTTCTTTAAACACATGGTAGAATGTCAATACTACCCAGTGCCATAAATAAAACCCATAAGACAATGCGCCCAGTTTAACCATCCAGGCGGTGCCGAGCAGTTTCTCAACCCCGAACTTCGAAGGATTCTCACCTGAAATCAGAATGAAGACTGCTGCCAGGGTCGGCCATAATGCCACATAGCCAGGGAACAGTGATGATACATTCAGCATTAAACCGCACGATACCAGCATCAATAAACCCAGCCAGCCGAGTAAGCCAGCCAGCATATGAGGCAGCTTAATACGAGTCAGAAGCAGACAAAGTAAACCGCCAAGCGCAAACTCCCAGACCCGTGTTCGTGTATCAAAATAGGCCCACGGTTGATTGATAGCAGTCAGATAAACTGAAAACACAAACGAAACAGCAAATAGAATTAAAAACAGAATGAAAAGTGGTTTTTTCACCGTTGTTTTCATCCACTTCGCACTCCAGATTGCTAACCAGATCAGCAAGAACCAGATGATATAGAACTGTCCTTGGATACTCATTGCCCAGAAATGCTGAACCGGACTTTTTGCGTTGGTGTGATCCAGATAGTCAGTAGCTGTATAGGCCAGTTGCCAGTTCTCATAATAGAAAGCTGATGCAAAGATTTCCTTTATTGTCTGTGACCATTGTACTTCCGGCAAAAAGAAATAACTGAGGACAATGACTGTAAACAAGATAAAAAATGCAGCAGGCACTAGTCTTCTCAGCAGTCCGAAGATAAAGTCAAAGAAATTGACCGTACCCGTCCTTCTGACTTTAGACAATAGACTTGTCGTGATCAGAAAGCCTGACACCACGAAAAAAACGTCTACTCCTCCCGATACCTTACCCAACCAGATATGATAGACGGCTACAAGGAGCGCAGCGATGACGCGCAGGCCTTCGATCTCCGGACGAAACTTTTTATTTTGATTAACCGTCTCCACTAATCCCTGATCTCCTTCAATGCATATTTTAAAATCAGTGCTTCATGTTCAGGGTATATCTTCAGCAGTTCATCTTGCGTGAAAAGTTCAAATGTCTCGAACTTAAATCCCGGTGACACCATACACCCGACCAGGCTCCACTCATGATCCGCTTCAACTGTAGACGCGAAAATAGTGTTTTTAGGCACAAGAAACTGCGGGACTTCGCCGTTCAATACATCAAGACCGAGCTTTACATATTGATAGGTGCCATCTGCCATAATCATATGCAATGTCAGTGCATCACCCCCATGAAAATACCACAGTTCATCAGCATCAATGCGGTGAAAATGTGAGATATTGCCTGTCTCCAGTAAAAAATAAATGCTTGAATAAAGTTCGCGTCCTTCTGTTGTTAAGGTCGAACGATATGTCTCACTATAATACCCGCCTTCAGGATGCGGTGTCATATTGAGCCCACTGATCAATTGCATTTTCTTATTATCCTTCATAGTTCCCCCTATAAAAAAAGCCAAGAAAAATCTTGGCTTATAGTTCCACGTTATGATAGACGTTCTGGACGTCCTCTAAATCTTCAATCGCATCAACCAGCTTTTCAAATGTAGCCAGATCATCTTCACTTAATTCCAGCTCATTCTGGGCTAACATTGAAAGTTCTGCAACCGTAAATTCTTCAATCCCTGCATTATTCAGTGCATGCTGGACAGCTGCGAACTGATCTGGTTCAGCATAGACAATCGTCTGTCCGTCTTCTTCCATGACGTCACGTACATCGATATCTTCTTCCATCAGCAGTTCGAGCGTCTCGTCAGCTGATTTGCCTTCAAAACCGAATACCGCTGTATTATCGAACATATAGGCAACAGAACCGGAGACACCCATGTTCCCACCGTTCTTACCAAATGCAGCGCGGACGTCACTCGCTGTACGATTGACATTATTGGTCAGTGCATCAACGATGAGCATAGAACCCGCCGGCCCAAAGCCTTCATAACGCAGCTCATCATAATTTTCTTCTCCGCCGCCCTTCGCTTTCTCGATTGCGCGGTCAATGATATGTTTAGGTACTGAATAAGTCTTGGCGCGCTCCAGTACGAATTTCAGATTCTGATTTGATTCCGGGTCCGGTTCGCCAGACTTCGCAGCCACATAGATTTCACGGCCGAATTTGGCATAGATTCGACTCGTATTCTTGTCCTTTGCTGCTTTCTTATCTTTGATATTATTCCATTTACGACCCATAAAGCCATCTCTCTTTCGATTTAATATAAGCTTATTATACACTATTTCACACAAAAAAAAGAGTGACTTCACGTCACTCTTAATCTCTCAGGATACTTGCCAGTCTCAGCACATCCATGATGATGTTCAATAAATTCATAAATAAGTTGAAGCCCATCTCACGCGGTGAGAAAGCGCCGCGTTTCATACGGTTGAAATCATAGATCGTATAACCGAGGAAAATAGCCAGTCCAAAAACAGTAATCACCAGGTGAAACATAGGTATATGGATAAAGAAGCCGAGAATACTCGCAAATATAAGTGCAATCAGTGCCGGGAAGAGTAAACGGCCTAAGCTGGATGCGTCACCGATTACAAAATAACCCAGGAAACCAAACATAAAGAATGCAGCAACTGCGAGTCCGACATTCTGATAAAAAGCAACTGTGCCAAGGTCATTCAGAAAATACATAAACGACGCATAGCTGACGACCCCTATCAGGAATGCCAGTACATTTGCAATCAGGGCACTGAATTTACGTGAGGACTTCACAAACAATGAAATCAGAACGATGGCCATAATCAGTATCGAAACTGACATGCGAAGAGCAGGCGGGACGAATTGTCCGGCAAAAGTACCTACTGCAAAGATAAGCCAGTAGTACATAAAATACAGCCATGCCTGGCGAATCTGTCCGGACCTTGATATAGAAACATTTTGATAATTCATAAGCATTACCTCTTTAAGTTATTAGTAGCATTCATTGTACACGGCTCTGACTAATTTCACAAAGAATTATACTTGCGCTGGAAATCTGCTATACGTGAATATTGCTCAGTAAGTGACTGGACGGTATCCATATAAAGCGGCATTATTTCCCGGTACATACTGACCTGCTCATCTTCAGGGATATGACAGAATGAATGGCCGACCCAGTCTGAGACATGCGAAAAATCAGCCTTCTCACCTATTGCCACCTGCCCCAGTATCACTGCACCTAGACATGAACTTTCGTGACTTGCCGGAACAATCAGCTTCTCATCGAATATATCTGCCATCATCTGGCGCCACAGCTTGCTGCGTGCGAAGCCACCGGTTGCCTTCACCGAAATCACCGGTTCATCCATCAGAACAGTTAATGCCCTGTACACTGTATAAAGATTATAGAGAATACCTTCTAATGCAGCACGTATCATATGCTCTTTTCGATGTGCAAGGGTAAGACCGATGTACGATCCTCTGACATCTGAATTCCATAATGGGGCACGTTCGCCTGATAGATAAGGATGAAATATCAGACCGTTGCTGCCTGCAGGTACCTGTTCTGCTAGCCGCATCAGCATATCATAACTGTCGATGCCCTGTCGTTTCGCTTCTTCAGTATCACTGGCAGCAAGCTCGTCACGAACCCAGCGCAACACCACGCCACCATTATTGACCGGACCGCCGATCACCCACTTATCTTTCGTCAGAGCATAACAGAAAAGCCTGCCCTCATGGTCAGTACGCGGCGCATCAACAACAGTCCGGATAGCACCACTTGTGCCGATGGTCACCGCGACTTCACCTGGTCTGAATGCATCTACACCGAGATTGCTGAGGACGCCGTCAGATGCACCGATAACAAACGGGGTCATAGGATCGAGTTTCATTCGCGCTGCAATCGATTCATCCAGCCCTCGCAGAATAAAAGTTGTATCCACCGCGCGCGAGAGCTGCTGTTCCTCGATTCCTAGCTCCTTTAAGATCTCTGCATCAAATCTCAGCTCATGAATATTAAAGAGCCCTGTCGCAGAAGCAAGCGAATAATCAATCACATACTGACCGAAGAAACGTTGAAAAACGTATTCTTTGATACCGATAAATTTAGCTGCATGGTTAAATATTTCCGGCGCTTCATGTTTAAGCCAGATGAGCTTGCAGAGCGGACTCATTGCATGTATCGGGGTCCCTGTCCTATCATATATTTGCTGCCCCCTGTTCGTCATCCTCAGTTCCTTGGCATAAGCCTGACTTCGGTTATCCGCCCAGGTGATGCTGTTTGTCAACGGCTGATGTTCTGCATCCATGACAATCAGACTATGCATCGCACTTGAAAAACTGACAAACTGAACAGCTTCTCCGTTGTCAGGGCTGACTTGTCCGATAGTTTCTATGACCGCCTCCAAAATATCATCCGGTCGCTGTTCAGCGACATCCGGGACAGGCGTCAGCAGAGGGTATTCCACATGGTGCACAGCCATCACTGCACCTGACTGATGGTATAGCACTGCTTTTGTGCTTGTCGTTCCTATATCTACACCTATAAACATCACGTTTCTCCTTATGATTCTAAAATAGGCAGCAAATCTTCTATACCTTGATGAAACTCATGTTTGCCTTCTTTTTTCGTAATGGTATTCAATCCTTTGAAGTGTTGTCGCCAGCAGTCCTGATGACTGATATTGACACGGTCATCATCTTCAGACTGAATATGATACAGAATGATCTTACTGTCTAATGCGTCTTCTGCATGTTCTTTCAGTTTATTCTCCGGTGCGCTGAATTTATCATCACACCCGAAGAAAGGTGAACCGATCAGCACCACCTTAGAGATATGATGCGTATCCTGATTTTCTGTCAGATATTTCATGACGACTGTACCCCCGAATGAATGTCCTATAATAATCAGCTCATCTTCTTCCGGAATATCAGCAAGTGTCTCTGTCAGCACTTTAACCCAGTTTTTGTAGACTTGTCCGTCTTCACGCGGGAAGGAAGGCGTGTGCCACTCGATTCCCTGCAGCTGGCTCTTTAAGTAACGAATCAGCGGATTGCTCCCGCTGTCATAGTTCTGTTCACTTGCACTATGAACAACAAGTACATGTTTCATGGTCATTCCTCCCATATAAAAAAGGTAAACTCATGATAAGTTTACCCTTTTTTAAAGTTCTATAAAAATAAATGCAATATAAAATAAGTGAGTGCAGCGATAAGAGCTGATATAGGTAATGTAATGACCCATGTCACAACCATACGCTGTGCAGTAGTCCATTTCACTCCTTTAATACGGTGAGAAGAACCGACACCCAGTATAGATGAGGATACGACATGCGTGGTTGAGACAGGCAGATGGATATGAGTCGCCCCAAAAATGATAAGCGCTGAACTGAGGTCAGCTGCGACACCATTCGCCGGACGAATTTTCATGATGTTCCCACCGACCGTCTTAATAATTTTCCAGCCGCCGACTGCCGTGCCGAGACCCATCGCCGTTGCACAACATATTTGAACCCAGCGCTGTATTTCTGTCCCTGTCTGCATATTTGCCGCAATGAGAGCCATCGTGATAATACCCATCGCTTTTTGGGCATCGTTTGTACCATGAGAAAAAGCTTGAAGTCCTGCCGTGAAAATCTGAAAGAACCGGAAATTACGATTGGTTCGTGTCAGGTTACTGTTCTTAAACACGACTTTAAAGATTGAATAGACAATATAACCGACACCGAACGCCAGTAAAGGCGAAATTATCAGTGCCATAATGATTTTGACGAAGCCACTGTAATGCAGGACGCCAAATCCTGCTGATGCAATCGCGGCGCCGGCTACAGATCCTATTAATGCATGGGATGAAGAACTCGGAATGCCGTAATACCAAGTGACTAAGTTCCAGATGATTGCGGACAATAATGCCGCCAATATAACAACCGAGCCATTCTTCAATGTAAAAGGATCGACGATATCTTTTGTGACCGTCTTCGCGACCCCTGTTGAATACATAGCACCGAGAAAATTCAAGACGGCTGCCATCAAAATGGCATGTCTTGGTTTTAACGCTTTAGTTGACACTGCTGTGGCAATCGCATTCGCTGTATCGTGGAAACCGTTGATAAAGTCAAACACCAGCGCACAGACTACGATGGCTATAGTGATAATTAATAATTGATCCATCATGAAACTCCTAACTATTTTTCATAATGATTGATTCAAGATTGTTGGCCACTGTCTGACACTTGTTCGCAATATTTTCAAGTGCCTGATAGATATCCTTAATTTTCATGATGGTAACAGGTTCTGTTTCAACAGAAAGAATATGTTTAATCGACTGACGTAAAATATTATCGCAAATGGTTTCATGATCTTTGATATTCATTGAATGGACACGAATATGAGAGAATTTTTTTGTACCGATTAAATCAACAGCCATTTTTATTTCATCTGTACATGCCTGAATATTTTTAACGAATTCACTCATGAAGTCATCAGTATACTCTATTGAATACATCTCGAACATGGCAGACGTCTCTTCCATGCCATCCATGACATCATCAATTGCATTACCTAATGCCAGAATATCTTCACGTTCAATCGGTGTGATGAATGTCTGATTGAGGTCTGAAATCATCTGCTGCATTAAATCATCACCATGTTTTTCGTATGACTTAATATTGTCAGCATACTTCTTGAGATCAAATGCGTTATGGAAAGACATATCGCCAAACACAACAGATGCACGTTTCAGATTCTCAGCCATATCTTCCAGCTGTAATATAAACTTATCTTTCTTCTTCGTAAACATGAAAATCCTCCTAGAATTATGTGGAATAATCTCACAACACCTATTAGTGTAAAACAAAATAAAAAGAAACGATACCTTTTTGTAAAGTTTAAGTAAATTTTGTAGTGATAATATTAATTTTTTTGATATATTGCTAAATTAAAGCGTCAAAGAAACAAAAAATCTATTCTGACACTTTCAGAATAGATTTTATAGTTATCGATGGGGTGTATATGTCTTAGTCTGACCGTTCCGCTGCTCTTCGTTGAACTTCTCTATTCGCATCTCCACTTCAAATATACGCATGGTCAAGGCATGAAATGGTGCCTGGAGAAGCTGATAGAATAACCACGATTTAGAAGGCTCATAGCGATGGATGCAGACCATGATTTCTTCCGTCCCGAGCATCCGCCGGAACTCAAGTGTGCCGGTGTGCTGATGTCTTATTGTCGCCAGTTCCCCGCCTGCAATATCAAATATCTGGCGGTCATTGTTGGTCAAAGCTGTGCGTCTTTTAAGATGTATCAAGTCTCTTTTAGCACCTTGCAGATAATATGAGTTCTCATCAATCTCAACATTGGATAGTCCCGGCAGAACATTCTTATAATAGTCGAAGTAATGTGCCGTAAACTTTTCAAGCGTCCATGATGCCGGTATCTTGAAACGTCTGATAATCCTGACATCATCTCTTCTTGCACTTTGAAACCGCGCGAGCATGCCTTTACGTCTGATTGCTGTATGCGTCACTCTGACGGGTGTCTGATAGGACCGTAGGATCTTCAGCGTTTCATCGTCCTCCACTGCACCTGCCACATAGATGATTTCTTTCACATTCATGGCCTCTGCTGCGCGGCCGTAGTTATCAGCCGCAAGAGCATTCATATCATTGTAGGACGCTTCCATCGTTTTGGATGACCGTTTGGTCGGATCCAGGAAGTAGACAGCAATATCAATGTCTTGCATCGCTGTTATCACATCTTCAAGCGCAAAGATATCTCCTCTCATCCAGCTGACATCCTCATAAGCCTGTTTATACTGCGATAAGACAACCAGGTCGTGCTCCATATGTAAGGACTCATAAAGATGTTTTCCAATATAACCGCTAACGCCCGTCAATAACACTCGCATCATTCTGCCTCCACTCATTCTTCATTTCATTCTAACATTTACCCATTTCAAGCACAAAAGATACAGGGTTCTCACCCTGTATCTCTGAATTATGCAATATGTTTCTTGCCTTTACGTTTACGCAGAAAATATTTCACGGTGATACCCATACATAAGGCAAGTCCGACGTAACCCATCAGCGGGTAAATAACATCTACTAATTCTACAAAACCAACGAAACTTAAACCGTAGCCGATGATCATTGAACCGAAGAGCAGGAGTTTATAGTTTCTTGAATAAGGTGTAGTGAACCGAGCGACGAATGAGTACATCAAACCGACGATAGTATTGTAGATGACAAGCAACATAATGATGCTCAGCGCAACGCTGATAATCGGGTTAATCTCCCTTCCCAGTAAGATGGTTGGAATCGCTGCCTGATTGACTTTATCCAGTTCAGCGAGCAATCCTGAATTCACCATCAAAATTAACACTAACAGGATGAGACCGCCGATTAAACCGCCACGCCCGGCTACTACTTTACGGCTTGCGTCTCCACCAATCGCAGTCATCATACTGAAGGCCGTTGAGAATGCAAGGGCACCGTAGAGAATACCATCCCACCACCATAGATGCGTCGGTTGTCTGGAAACATCAATATGCTCGTTCACTTCGCTGAATGGTACGGTCCCATTAAAGAAGAAATAGACAGCGATAATCGTTACAACAGTAATCAGAAACGGTGTCACCATGCCAAGTGCACCGACTATTTTATTGAAATCCATTAACAACGTAAAGCTGACAGCGAGCATCATCAGCAGTGAGCCGAGCCATGTCGGTACACCAAAGCTTTCATGTGCTGCACTTCCGGCCCCGGCAATCATAACGACTGATAAGGCATAAAGAAAGAAAATCAAGATATAGTCAATGATTTTTCCAAATTTTTCACCAAATAAGTAATGAATCGCACCGACATGATCTTCTGCATCCAGTGCATTCCCGATTTTTGAGATCTGACGCCCAAAGAAGGTCAGCATCAGCCCCGCAATCAGAATAGCTAAATAACTATAAGTACCATAGTTCGTGAAAAACTTCAAAACTTCCTGACCAGTGGAAAATCCTGCTCCGACCACTACGCCCACATAGGCTGATCCGATTTTAACTGCTTCTGTATTTTTCGACACTACATCTCCTCCTAAATTGAAATAAAAACTCAAAACACAATCTCTTGTTTACCCGGCTTAGTCATGAATAAACATTTTATGAAGAGATAGGTTATAATAAGGAGGTACATCAACTTGAGAGGAGCTTGACTATGGAATTACATAAACAAGTAGTACATATGCATTTAAAAGAGCTGCATGTCCGAGATTTCGAGCAGCATTCTCCTGAAATCACTAAAATGCACCGTATCGATATTGAACAGCATCCTGAGGATAACGAGATTTTTGAGTTCACCCTCAACTTCATGTTCGGCCATTTTGGCACGCAAGTAGATGGCGTCATCCAGGCGACGATTATTGTGAAAAGTGATGATCCTTCTGCTGATGTGCTTCAGGAGCTTCTGAGCAACGAAAAGATGTATGCCGTGCCATTATTCTCTAAAGCTTCTGCTATTATCACAAAAATAACTGAAGACCGCGGTATGTTTCCGGTCATTGTTCCAGTTGAACTCTGGCTGGAAGAATAGAAAAATCCTCGGATGAGTCATCCGAGGATTTTATGCGTTTTGAGAACGGCTAAGATCATTGATATCCACAACGCCGGCATCCATTTTTTTAACTGCTCTTTTCATGAGATCTCTTGCAATCTTATTATGCGGATCCAGCTTCAGAATTTCCTTTGCCACTTGATAAGCCTGTCTATCCGTCAGGACAGGCTCCGGTACCGTGTACAGGAATAAGAGCTGCAGCAAGCTTTTGATCTCCTTGTATTCGGTCAATTCAGCAGAGCGTTCAGCATGATAATAGGCTGCTTTGAATGCATCGGTCACTTCACTGAGCGGATAAACCAGTAATAAAAATGCCAGATCGTGAAGTTCCGCACTTTCCTGTTCTTTCATCACTTCTACAATAAAGGTATAGAACATAACAGATTCTGTATTCTGAGCCGCTCCAATGAATGCCTCTTCAAAATCCAGGAAATCATTATCGGTCATCAACTGCCTGACACGCTCAAACTCACCGTTCAGAATCAGAACTTCAATTTGTTCTTTCAATTGATGATCCTCCTTCTTTTTCAGCATTTATATTGTAACATATCCTCACCTTAATACCTACTACTTCAAATGAGTAAATTTCCTCTTATTATCAAGCAGCCTGAGAAGTGTTGACAGCTAATATAGCATGCTGCATCCTCGCCATACCTCTGAACTTTATATTTTTTTGACGACTGACGATTTCAGACCAATCTGACCAAAGCCTTCTATTTTACAGTCAATATCATGACCATCTTCAGGATCGACCAAACGGATATTCTTAACTTTTGTGCCTTGTTTAATCACAGAAGAAGCACCTTTTACTTTTAGATCTTTGATGACAGTGACTGAATCCCCGTCTGCGAGTTCATTACCGTTGACATCTCTGATTACTACCGCTTCTTCTTCATCTGCATGTATGGGCCACTCGTGCGCACACATCGGACAGACATAATTCATTCCATCCTCATAAGTATATTCAGAGCCGCACTGCGGGCATAAGGGCAAAGTCATGCGTTATTCTCCTTCATTATCATTTATTCTCTCAATCATTATAAGGGACAGCTTCAATATCCAGCAATATTCTTTTTAGATGAAGACCACTTGAGAAGCCTGTTAGTTTACCATTTTTTCCGATCACACGGTGACAGGGAACGGAAATCAGGACTGGATTGCGTCCAATTGCACCGCCCACTGCACGAACAGCTTGTGGCCGTCCAATCATGTCAGCGATATCACTGTATGTCCGCGTTGTGCCGTACGGGATGGTCTGAAGTGCATTCCATACTTCCAGCTGAAATGGTGTGCCTGTCAGATCATACGACCAGTTGAATGCTGTTCTTGCACCTGCCGCATAGGCCAGCAAGTCCTCCATATAGGTATGATTTTTCTGATCTGCCGCTTCTCCAGTGACCCACGTAGCCTCTGCAATAGTCGGCATGGTATGGCTGAGTGAGCAGACACCCTGATCAGTAGAGCAGAGCACCAGTTTCTCATCCCATAATGTAAAGTCGCTTCTATAGATTTTTTTCATAAGTACGCTCCATATCAACATGTGGAATCATATCCTCAAAGTAAATAACAGACGTCTCTGTGAAACCGAATGAACGATAAAAATCAGCGAGATGCGCCTGGCCCTGTAATTTTACGTTCTTGCCCGCATAATGTTCATCAATATAGTTCAGACAGACCGTCATCAGTTCCCGCGATAAGCCTTTCCCCCGAAATTTCTGATTGACAATGACACGGCCAATATAAAGGTCATCACCTTCAATGATTCGGGCATAAGCTTCTAAGCCGCCGTCAAATTTTGTAACATGGAGAGCAGCAAGATCCTGGTCATCAATTTCTCTATAGGCACATTGCTGTTCGACGACAAACGTATCTACCCTAAGTCTTGTGATATCATACCATTCTCTCGTCGATAATTCGTCAATTTTTCTTATTTCCCACACGGTCATCACCTCATTTTTGTTCATTCTACTACAGATGAAGCATGAATACGACATTATCGGGTATAAAATAACAAAGGAGTGAAACCATCATGAAAAAAATTCTTGTTGTCTTGACCAATACTGAAAAATATCAAGATATTAATCGTGCGACCGGCTTATGGCTAGGAGAAGCAGCACAGTTTGTAGAGGTGGTTGCAGAAGCAGGCTATGAAATCGATTATGTCAGTCCAAAAGGCGGCTTTGTACCGATTGATCCTTCCAGCATGCCGACAGCTGATGACATCGACTTTAAATGGTATGGCGACGCAGATTTTCAGCGCCGTGCCCTCGCAGAATCTCTAAAACCAGCTGATATCAATCCGGCAGATTATGCAGCGATTTATTATACAGGTGGACATGGCACTATGTGGGACTTCAAAGATAATATGGAACTTCAGCAGATTGCAGAGCAGATCTATCAGGACGGTGGCTATGTGACAGGCGTCTGTCACGGAATTGTCGGCCTAGTTAATCTACTGGACACAACAACAGGACAACGCTTAATCAAAGGGAAGAAAGTAACAGGTTTCAGTAACCTTGAAGAGCGTTTAAATCGCACTAAAAAACATGTGCCTTTCCTGGCAGAAGACAGTCTGAAAGAAGCGGGAGCTAAATATAAGGCTAAACGTCCAATGAAAGAATATGTGCGGACAGACGGGCGGATTATTACTGGACAGAATCCAACTTCTGCTCAAAAAGTAGGTAAAGAACTGGTGAAAGCATTAAAAAGCCGGATATCTTAGAGATATCCGGCCTTAAGCTTTTAATTAGTAGCGGTAGTAACCTGTAATAGAACCATCAATATATGATACTGCACGTTGACCGACACCAGCTGATGGATTTAATGCATCAACCATCTGGCCGTTACCAATATAGACACCAACGTGTGAACCACCGTTGAAGAAGACTAAGTCACCTGGTTGTGGAGTTGAGACAGGTGTACCTGCTGCCATTTGAGCCCAAGTTGTACGTGGAATTGATTTACCCATTGCTGCTAATACTTGCTGAGCAAATGCAGAACAGTCAACAGCAGTAGATGAATTACCACCGTATACGTATGAACGGCTTGCTGCCATGCTGTTTGCGATTGCCGCAACGTTGTTATTAACTGAAGCAGTTGTAGCTACTGCTTTTTTAGCAACAGGTGCTGCAGCTGTATCAGAATTAGAGACACGATCTAAATTAGCTGCTGGAGCTGCAACAGCTGGTGCTTGAACTGCAGCTGTACGGTTGAAGCCGTTTGAGTAGTTATAAGTTCTTGAACCATCTTGGTTAACTACATATGTGTAGCTGTATGATTGGTTAGATGATACTGCTGGCGATTCAGCTTGACCATTATTCACTTCATCGATAGTGTGAGCTGCTGCGTCTGCATGGTGAGAACCTAATGTTGCAAGGCCAGCTAAAGTTGTTAAAGTAAGTACTGTCTTTTTCATTATATAATATCCTCCAGAAATTCAGTTGAATGAATTTGTAATTTTTTAATAAGTGCTGCGTCATTTATCAGCGCTTTGCGATGAATTTATATTAGCATTTAAAATTTGAAAATGGGGCGTTGTTATATATTTGTTACATAAGTGATATGTTTAACGGCTAAATGTTACAATGACTGATCAGCTATGTAATAAACAGCAAAACCGCAATAAACCTTATTCTAATAAGGTTTTTGCGGTTTTTATCATATTTATTAATTCAAATTTCTACCAATTATATTACAAAGATGACTTAAGCTTCTTTTGTTTTCTTCCCTTTGTCGACCAAATAAGTGGAATCTAAAGTCTTCTCAAGGATTTTAGTTTCCCAGCCAAACAATGTCATCACAATTAAATGAATACGTGCTTGAGTCAGTTTATAGATAAACCATGGTAATGTCGGCTCATATTCATGAATCGCAATAATACATTCATTAGTATCCAGGATTCTACGGAACTCTAAGCGTGCTCTTCCCTCTTCGCCTTCTTTGACTGCTTTAGAGAATTTACCCCCTTTAATCATGAATAAAACCCGGTCATCATCTGAATAATCCTTATTTTTCTGCAGGATCAGAATCGGATCCTTGAAAATAGGCAGGCTGATTGATAACGTGTCACCATCGATTGCCGTGTTAATAAATGACATACCAATACGGGATAGCCAGTTCATATAATAATTAGCTGTCTGATCGATGGACCAGGATGATGGAATCGTAATACGTTGTACCGACTTAACATCACTTTTCTTCAGCGCTTGCCCAATGGACTCCGACTTTTTAGATTTCTTTTTGTCCTCTTTATCTTCCTCGATTGCGGTCTTAATACTTTCATCCAGTGGAGTAGGCGCATTCGTAATACCTTCAACATAATTTTCCTTTGAAGGCACCATGTCATGGACCAGACTGTCAAGAAGCGGATACACCAGTTCCTTCGGCTCTTCGGTAATCAGACTGACAATCGGTTTAGTGATGGAGACCGGAATAATCGGCAGATCCATCATCGGCAGTTTTTTACCCATGACTTTTGCGGTCGCTTTAAACATACCTTTATAATCTGTTACATCGTTGAAAATATCAATGGATTCATTTTTCTC
Organism: Macrococcus bovicus; assembly: GCF_030376725.1. NCBI lineage: Bacteria > Bacillati > Bacillota > Bacilli > Caryophanales > Staphylococcaceae > Macrococcus > Macrococcus bovicus. The sequence continues at coordinate 403,591 of NZ_CP128470.1, read as the reverse complement.
GGGACGACGTTCAATCAGAGCAGCCAGCCCTTTCACAACGTCTTTTAAAGCAACGGGTGCCGTTTTGCTGTATGCCCATTTAGGCAGCACAAGTGCCGGCAGACGTTCAGTTAATTTTTTCAGGATCGGGAATGACGAGCCTTTCGGTCCGATGATGAGTCCCGCCCGTAACGTTGACACGGGTACGCCGTATGAACCAAGAATCTTTTCACATTCTAAGCGACTGCGCAGATGATCTGATAAATCCTCAGATTTTTCATGCGGCATAATACCACTCATAAAGATGATATGCTTGACCCCTTGTTTTTTAGCCGCACGCCCGAAGTTATCAGCCAGAATAGCATCCATATCGACAAATGAAGCCTGCGTCAACTTAGCTGAAGGCTGCATTGAATGGACAAGATAAATCGCAGTATCAATACCTTCCATCGCCTCTTCAACATCTTTAATAGAGAACAGGTCGACTTTCTTCCATTCGACATTCTGTTCATTTTCTTTATTTTTAGTACTGCGGGATGCAGCAATAATCTGATAATCATCCTTGATTTCATTAAGCAGGTTAGCACCAATATAGCCAGAAGCACCAGTCAGTAATATTTTCTTCATGTAAACCCCTCTTTTTTTATGATGATAAACTATACCCGTATATTTCCTTTTTATGTATGAACCTTAAAGTTTTCTTAAACTGTCAGACAAACCTTAGCAACGAAATCATTCTGTGCTATATTTTAGACAGATATTCGAAAGCAGGTGTTATTTTTGATTGTAACCATGACGGCGATGGAAGCTTATAAGCGATTCTGGACGCAGGCATTTAATTTGCATGACCGGGCCAGACGTAAAGAGTTCTGGGTTCCTACGAGTCTCCATCTCCTGCTTTATTCCATCGCCTATATTGTAGTAGGAATGTACTATAAATTAGATAACGAACACATCTATGTCATCATGAATTTAGTCAGTAACTTGATCCTGATTATCCCTACCTTTTCGGTGACCTTCAGAAGACTACAGGATTTAAACATCCCGGGCTGGTTCACATTACTGGTGCCTGTTCTTCATCTACCAGCAGCCTTGCCCGCTCGATTCCTCGATATCGACATTCAGCTTTTTATTGAAATCCTTCATCTATTCATCACGCTTATCTTACTCATTATTATGACGTTTGATGGCACGGAAGGACCTAATCAATACGGCCACGATCCTAAAGAAGAAATAGATGAACTGAATCCGAGGAAATACTGATGTATCGCATGCATAAAATGACCCCACATGAAGAGGACATAATAGTGTCGTGGCGTTATCCTGCGCCTTATCACCTATACAACCTGACCAAGGATGACTTTGACAGTAAAAATGACTTTTTCACTGTCTATAGAGATGAAGATTTAGTCGGGATGTTAAAACTTCATTATAATGAAGGAACTTGTACACTCGGCCTCGGTCTCAGACCTGATATGACGGGTAAAGGGCTTGGACAAAAATTTGTGGAAGCAGCTGTTCTCTTCATTAAAGAACAGGTGTGTCAAACCATCCAGCTCGCTGTTATATCGTCAAATGAACGTGCCATTAAAGTATATGAACGCTGCGGTTTTGCTGAGAAGGATTATGAACTGATGCTTGCCGGTGATGTCCTGCAGGAGTTCTTAATCATGGAATATCAAGAAGAAAAATAATCTAACGTATCATCATTAAAATTTTGTTGTATACAGCAACTTAAAAGGAGCTTTTACCATGTCTACTCTCTGCAATTGTGCTACGCTCAGCCACATCCATGTTTCAGCCGACTACGGCGCTGATCCTATCTGGTGTGCAATCTGTCATTCTAATTTAGATGTCACTGAATTCCCTATTTCTGATACACTCGATCACGATCTATTCCGATGGACAAATCGCTACGGTGAATGGCTTGACCTCGAAACAGATCAAATCATCACTGAGGGCGAGACGCTTGAAAGACAACATAACGAAGAAGGCATCTTCCTGACAAAAAGACTTCAGACTGAACTTCCACATTACACGTTCACTTTCATTCCATCAGAAGATACAAAATAAAAGCAGCCGTCTGGCTGCTTTTATTTTTTCGGTATTAAGTTAAGTGCCTCTGACACTTCCTGGTTGACCTGCTCAAATAATGCTTCATTATCCCCTAACTTCTGACCATAGGAAGGAATGATGTCTTTCAGGCGTTCTTCAATATTCGGGATCTGACTGCCGAAACATTTGACCAATACTTGAAGCATCACATGTGCCGCGGTTGAAGCCCCTGGTGACGCACCGAGCAGTGCTGCCACTGTACCGTCTTCTGAAGTGATGACCTCTGTACCAAACTGCAGTGTGCCTTTGCCTTGATCTGTATCTTTAATGACCTGTACACGCTGACCCGCTACTACGATATCCCAGTCATCCGCTTTCGCATTCGGCACAAATTCTCGTAATTCTTCAATGCGCTGCTCTTTAGACTGCATCACCTGTTCAATCAGATACTGTGTCAGTTTCATTTCTTTTGCACCTGCTGAGAGCATTGTCAGCAAGTTGTTCGGCTTCACTGATCCGATCAGATCCATATAAGAACCTGTTTTCAGGAACTTAGGAGAAAATCCGGCGTAAGGACCGAATAACAGCGATTGTTCACCGTCAATATAACGCGTATCCAAGTGAGGAACTGACATTGGCGGTGCACCGATTTTAGCTTTACCATAGACTTTGGCATGATGCTTCTCAACAATAGCCGGATCCTTACATACTAGGAAGAGTCCGCTTACAGGGAAACCGCCGATATGCTTCGATTCCGGTATACCCGTCTTCTGCAGTAGCGGCAGACTGTAGCCCCCTGCGCCGATAAAGACGAAATCAGCATTATGATACTCTGTCTTCTTGCGGTCTTCATCATACACTTTAACTTGCCAGCCGCCGCCCTGCACACGGTTTAAATCTTTCACTTCATGACGGTATTGCAGGCTCACCCCTTGTGCCTGCAATACATCAAACAGATCTTCTGTCAGTTTGCCGAAGTTGATATCAGTGCCTGACTCCATCATCGTCAGGGCCATCACTTCATTCGGATCGCGCCCTTCCATCATAAGAGGCACCCATTGTTTCATTTCTTCTTTATCCTCTGTTATTTTCATGCCACGGAACAGCGGATTGTCAGACAATGCCTTGTAGCGGTTTTTAATGAAGCGAACATTATCCTCACCACTGACATAACTCATATGCGGCACCGGCATGATAAAGTCCTGCGGGTTTTGAAGCAGCCCCTTTTTCACCAGATGCGCCCACAGCTGTTTTGACAGTTGAAACTGCTCATTGATATCCAGTGCTTTTGAAATATCAACATTGCCGTCTTTATCTTCCTTTGTATAGTTGAGCTCACATAAAGCAGAGTGACCTGTTCCTGCATTGTTCCAGGCATTTGAACTCTCAAGTCCAGGCTGATCAAGTTTTTCAAAGACAGTGATATTCAGCTCCGGCTTCAACTCTTTAAGTAATATCCCTAAAGTGGCACTCATAATACCGCCACCAATCAAAATAACATCGGTTTTGTTCGTCATGTTTCGCATCCTCCTACCTTGTTTCTACCTATTATACGCTTATCTCTTGCAAGAAAAAAGTATGCGATTACATAACTACATGATTAAAGAATCTGTTTACTTTAAATCCTTTGTCGCCGGTCCTTCCAGCACACAACCTTGCCGATCGAATCTTGAGCCATGACATGGACAGTCCCATGTTTTCTCGGCACCATTAAACTTAACGACACAGCCGAGGTGCGTACAGAACGGGCTGACATGGTGCTCATTGCCTTCGTCATCTTTATAAACCGCCTGCAGTTTTCCTTCTATATTGAAGATACCGCCATCTCCGGTTTTAAGTTCAGAGGTGTCCGTACTGTAATCTTTCAGCGCCAGCGTTTCTCCTTTGACTGCATCTTTGATTTGTTTACCCAGTGCTTTCGCCTGATTTCCGAGAGTATTGATGCGTTCCGGTCTGAAGAGTGCTTCATATGGATTATGCCGACGATTGATTAAATCGCTGATCAACTGGGCTGCTGTTGCTGCTGTGGCCATCCCGAACTTATTGAAACCCGTGATCACATAAAGGTTTGGATCCTGTTTATCATACTGACCGATGAGCGGCATACGGTCCACCGTCATCATATCCTGTGCGGACCACTGTGCCGTTATATGGCCTTTAAAGTTTTCCTGAGCGAATTCACCGAGCTTTTCATACGCCTCTTCAGTCCGGTCTTTGGCACCTGTGATATGATTCTCACCACCCACCAGTACCCCGATTCCCGCTTCATGATGATAATGGCGGATTGAACGTTTAGGTGCGTCCACCGTCTGATACATCCCGTGTGGAATATCGATGCCATCTGCTGCGACAATATAAGAACGTTCGATCTGCAGTTGAGACATATAGTTATTTTTCAGGTGATTGACGGGAAAGTGCGTCGCCATGACTGCCTTTTCGAAATGAATCGTGTGACCTTTTTCAGTCAGGGCTTTAATTTTCCCGAGCTCTGTAATCAAAGTTTCTTCATAGAACCTAACGCCTGCTTTCACAGCTGCTTCGACCATGCCCGACAGGAATTTAATCGGATGAAATTGAGCCTGGTCCGGCATCTCCAGTCCAAGTGTTGTTTTAAATGGCAGACCTAGATCTTCTTCGTGCAATCTCGCCTTGATTCCTAACGTCTGATAAGCCTCATATTCATCGCGTATAGCTTTTTCGTTGCGGCCATCTGTCACCTGCGTACTGGACATTTTCTCGAAATCGCAGTCTATAGCATGTTTCTGAACTAAATCTTCAATAGCCTTGATCCCATCCACTTGCGACTGATAAAAAGCTTTTGCTTTATCTTCTCCTTGAGACTTCAGAATCTCCTGGTACATGAGGTGATGCTGCGCAGTAATCTTAGCCGTTGTATTAGCTGTCGTCTCCTGCACCAGTTTACGGCCTTCAACAAGCGTGACATCTTGACCCGCTTCAGCTAAACGGTAAGCGGCAAGAATACCTGCGATCCCTCCCCCGATGACAAGCACTTCAGTTCTGATATCCTGTTCCAGTGCAGGAAAATCAGTCACTTTCGCCGACTCAGTCCAATAAGAAATATTCTCTCTTTTCATTATATAACCTCCCCAAATGTCATTCCCTCTGCTATACCCTCTGCTGGATAAAAAATACACTGTTCACGCTATTTACATAAAAATAACACCTACCTTTGACAGTCGGTGTTATGGATGTAACCTCTTACACTTTTTACTTCTCATAAGGGACGACATCTTTGCCGAATTCCTTGTTAATATAAGCTTTCATATCTTCTGACTGCAGGACTTTAATCAGCTCCTGAAACTTTTTATCATCCTTATGCCCTTCCTGTACAGCCAGGATGTTCGCGAACGGGGATGATTTATCCTCAAGTGCAATCGCATCTTTATGAGGAATAATACCATTATCGATTGCATAGTTGGAGTTCATAATGACTGCCGCACCTTCTCCGTTCTTATAAGTCTTCGGCAGAAATTCTGCACTCTGCTTATTATTGAATTTAAGATTCTTCTTATTCTCAACGATATCCGTAAATTTGGCATCTTCTATCTTCACGCCATCCTTCAGCTTGATGACCCCTTCATTGACGAAGAAAGAGAGGAAACGGCCTTCTTCAGCCGGATTACTGGAGACAAAGATTTCTGCACCGTCCGGGATTTCAGCTAGATTCTTATATTTTTTACTATAGACTCCCATCGGTGTCGTGAATACTTTGCCGACTTCCTCAATTTTATAATGATGGGTCTTCTTTTCTGCATTAAGATATGGAACATGCTGGAATAAGTTGGCGTCTACATCACCTTCATCGAGTAATTTATTAGGCACTTTGTAATCATTGACGATTTTAACTTCAACGTCGTAACCTTTTTTCTTCATCGCCTCAGCTGCATGTTTGACCACTTCTCCGTGCGGGGTAGGTGATGCCGCGACTACGATTTTCTTATCGTTCTCTTTTTCATCCGCTGAACCGCATGCTGTAAGCGTCACTGATAATAAGAATGCACTTAAAATTCCTAAACCTTTTTTCATCATAGAATCCTCCTCAAATTTTTTAATAAAAAAAATACTTTCTCCATAAAAAATAGAGAAAGTATCCGCTTTCTCTCATCTTCTAAAGCAATCGCTTTATGTGAATTAGCACCATGTCAAACTGACTGGTTGCCGGGTTTCATCGGGCACATCCCTCCACCACTCTTGATAAGAGTTTTATTAAGTTGTTAAAATCATAGCAATTGTATCGACATTCGTCAATAACTGACCAATCAAAAATTTCTTGACTAACAAACTTTTTCAGAAAACATCCAGACTTCTTCTGGTATGATAGCAAGGAGGTGAAATTATGTCTGAAGAACAAAAAGGAATTCTCTACGCTGCAGGCAGTTATGTCATGTGGGGCGTACTACCTTTATACTGGAAACTAATCGACGGTATCCAGTCTTATGAAATTCTAGCGCATCGCATCATCTGGTCCCTAGTCTTTATGATACTTCTCGTCTTCTTTCTCGGTAAGACATCTGAACTCAAGATTCAGACAAAAAGCCTGTTCGGCGAACCGAAACAGGCACTCAGTCTATTCATTGCGGCCGTTGTCATCGCTATGAACTGGGGGCTCTTTATCTGGGCGGTCTCGAATGACCATGTGATGCAGGCGAGTCTTGGTTATTACATCAATCCTTTGATGAGTATTCTGCTCGGTCTTTTCTTCATGAAGGAACGTTTCACTAAAGTGGAATGGCTTGCTATCGCACTTGCTGCGGCCGGTGTATTCTATATGACGTTATCGCTCGGTGTATTTCCTTATATTTCTGTGCTGCTTGCTGCTTCTTTCGCAATTTACGGTCTCCTGAAAAAGAATATCCGAATCGATGCCATCTATACCATTCTGCTTGAATGTCTGTTCACCTTACCTTTCGCATTAATAGGACTGGTTTACTTGAAAAGCATTAATATGAGTCATTTTGGTATGAATCAGGACAGCTTTATTCTGCTGTTCTCAGGTGCGCTGACTGCGATTCCGCTGATCATTTTTACAGCGGGCGCACGTCGCATCCCGTTGTCATTAATCGGTTTTCTGCAGTACATAGGACCGACACTTATGCTGATCCAAAGTGTCTTTCTGTTCAATGAGCAGTTTACTATCACCCACCTTGTGACATTCGGATTGATCTGGACGGGACTCATTCTCTACAGTATTTCAAAAATCATGACCTATCGAAGACAAAAACGTATATAAAAAGCATCACAGCAGGCGCTGTGATGCTTTTTTGGGTAATGCAACCGAAATAGATGTCATCATATTCATTACCCCCCTTGCAGAATTTATCTTCACTGATACTATACGACACGTGCACCTTTTTTAAACGTTTTACTGGCATCTTTACAAAATCTCAATAATTATTTCTCCTGCCGCAAAAAGATAATAAATATAAGCGTCAGAATAATAACGATACCGATGACATACCAGGATTCTGCCAGAACCTTAAGGTTATCTATGAGATGATAGCGATGTTCAAGTGGACGCTTAGGTTCGGAGACCACTTTCTGGCCATTTTTCGTTGTCCGTTCTGCATAAATCAGTAGTCTTTCCTGTCCGGAAGGTGTACAGGTAAGCAGCGTGACAATGTCTCTGCCTTTTTTGATGGCCATCGCTTCCACATGATCCGGCGTCACAATCACTCTATCATACACTCTATAATAGAGTGTTTCCTTGAAGTTATTGATAATGATCTGATCACCATTTTTCAGTCGGTCAATATGCGTAAACCATTCATGAAAAGGTGAATACGAGTGTGCGGCCAGTACACTATTGGTTGACCGCCCTCCCACAGGGAAACTGGTGCCGATTACTCGTGAGACTCCACGATTCAGGCTTTCTGGTGTCGCCCGTTCATATACCGGATAATGCAGCTTCAGTGCCGGAATTTTAACTGTGGCAATGATATCATCGCCTATCATCTCTTCTTTCTGTCGGTCGTTCTTCTTCACCTCGACAGCAGGGCTATCAGGAGTCGGCTGATTCATCGCGAGTTCCTCATTTGACCTGCGCTGAGCAATATAGCGTTGTTTCTGGTCATCAGAATTAACCTGGAATTGTTCCAGCAGAACTGCTGACTGCCGCGACATATCATAATTGTAATAAATCTTAGTGACAAGCGGATAGAGCACAATGATAAGGCCAGTTAAAAATATAAGCGTTAAAACTATTTTTCTCATACAGCTTCCCGTTTTCTCTTTTTATTCTGCCAGATTCGCCAAAGCAGAAAAAGCACAAACGCAATGGCTAATCCAATCAGGTAATTCTTATAGACTGTGATGAACTTATACCACCATGGATCCTTTTCTGCTTGATGCTGTTTCTGTAATTCCGGCGTATAAGGAACGCGGTGTCCAGTTACAAGCATACGATGAGAATTAATCATATAAGGGGTGCAAGTCAGGAGTGTCACTAAATCCTTTCCTTCCTGAATTTTAATTTTATCGAATTCTTCCGGTTTAATCACTTCAATTTTATCGACTTTATAGGCGAGGACATCCCGAATATTATAGACATAAATCATATCCCCTTTTTTCATTTTATCAAGATCTGTAAACAGCTTCTTATCCGGTAACCCTCGGTGCGCTGACAAAACGGCTCTAGTGGATTTACCGCCAACGGGTAAAGACGTATTCTCAAGATGCCCGACTCCTTTCTGAAGAACACGTTCTGTTGTACCTGCAAAAATTGGAAGGTCCTGATGAATCTTCGGTATTTCAACGTGGCCGATTTTCTCATTGACTTCGAGCATCTTTGCATAAGCTTTTTTACCGATTTCTTCTTCTTTTTCAGTGTAGGAGTCGTGCAGCACCTGGGTAGTGTGAGTTAAGGACTCGTTATAGGCTTTAGCCTGTTCTATACGTTTATCAAGTTCTTTTTCCGAGAGCAGCTCCACTTCTTTATTGAAATCATTGATGTCAGTGCTCGCCTGGTAATCATAATAGACAGCGCTGATCATAGGATAAATCAGAATGCCGAGTCCGCTTAAAAAAATCATCAGGAAGAGCAGATTCGATAGTAAGCTGTTCTTTTTTTGCTTATCTGGTTTTTGTTTTATCACTTGAATCACTCATTTCATAAATAAATAAGGCAGACCTTGGTCCACCTTATCTTTTATCATATTTAAGAATCGATTAAGCTTGTCTTCTTCTGAAGAACATTAATGCCGCTAACATTAAGCCAAGACCAACTACTGTGAAGATGACCGTACCCATACCACCTGTATTAGGAATAGAAGTCTGTTTATTGATGACTTCCTGCGGCGTTGCTGTTGCCGCTGCACCTGCTGTTACTGCAGTTGGATCTGAATAATAAGAAGTTGAATTGACTGTAAACTCAGTTGTCGGATTTGTCGGTAATGTGTAGCCAGATGGGGCTTGTGTTTCTTCGATGTAATATGATGTTGAACCGCCATTAGCTGAGCCATCTGCACCATATGGTAAACCAGTTACTTCAAATGCACCGTTAGCATCAGAAGTGAAGACAGTTGCTTTTGTTTTATCAGTTGTCCATGAAACGGCTTTAGTTGTTGCATCTTGAATTAAGTACTCATCTGCTGCATTTTTAACAACGAATTGTGCTCCTTGCAGATTTGTACCTGAACCGTTCGTTTTCACGAAGTTTTTACCCCCTGTATAAACCATAGGGACATCAGTAGATGGGACTGTCGGTGGTGTAACCGGTGTATTGGTTCCGTTCGGCTCTGTGGTAATACCGTGACCATTGTCAAAGTTTAAAGTCGCATTGTTTAAAATAGGTTGACCCATTACTGCTGTATTGTTGATAGTTGTAGGTACTAAGATGTTTAATTTTGGTGCTGCGCCGAATGTACCTAATTTATCGATTCCTGCTGCTGTAAATACCACTTTCAGTTCACGTGTTGCTGCATCATAAGCTGCCGTGAAATCTGTTCCTGCTACAAGTTCTGTTCCGTTAACAGTGACTTCCACCTGAGCAGCACCTGCAAAATCAAGTTGAGTTGCAATTTTATCAGTTACTTCAAATTTGTTGTATTCTTCAATACCTGTTGGAACAGTCGGCTGGATTAACCAGTTGAATTGTTCTCCCACAGCGAATGATGATGATTTGTTACCATCTGATTCTACGTCTTTATCAATCGTTGGTGTATCCTGTAAAACGTTCTTTGGATACACATTTAAGTCTGTGATGTAACCTGTACCTGCTTCGTTAGTGATAGGTAATTCAAGACCGAACGGAACAGCTGCAGAAGATTTAACTGCTGTCGATCCGTTTTCAATGAACCAGTAGTAGCCTTCAGCTAAGTTGGTTACTTGTACGGTACCATCTGCTGCTGTAGTGCCTGTAGCAGTGCCGGTTGCACCATTTAAGTAGGCTTCTACTTCGGCTGCTGTATCATAAGAAGATGGATTTGCTTTCATAGCTGTCAATTGATCTGAAGTGACTTTCCAGTATGTGAATGAAATACCGGAGATTGGTTCACCAGTCGGTGTCTCAGTACCTGTCAATTCACCATATGTTGAAGTTCTAGCAGTGTCACCTGTGATTTTGTGAATGGTTAAATTTGTGGCAGGGCCAGCTGCAAATGCCTGCTGGAACGGTGCGAAAAGAGAGGCGATAAGAGTGATAATAAGTAATGCAGAAAAACGCTTTGCGATAGTTGACATGGAATGTCCTCCTTTTAATTTTTAAACTTGTTGGCGTCGGTACATGAGGGACAGGAATATAATGATAATGCCGCTGAAGGTGAAGAGTAATGTACCCCACCCTCCTGTATTCGGCAGAATTGCTGAATTGCTTTTATTGGAGACCTTAACAGTAACCAGCGTGCCGTCCTTAATCGTGACGTTGATTGGCGTCTGATCGAGCTGATAGCCAGTGGGTGCTTTTGCTTCCACTAATGTGTATGTACCAAGTGGTAAGTCAATAAATGAAATCTTACCATCAGTCCCCGTCGTACGTGAGGCAATCACATGGCCAGTTGAATCTTTCAGATCAAAGGTTGCTCCAGCAAGTAGCTTGCTTTCATCGCCAGCTTGATATTTAACAATATCGAGTTTACCTAGTATCTTTGTATTGATGATTTTGTAGAGTGTGCCACTTGTATAAGCCTTGCCGTCCACTGTAACAGAGCCGTCTGAACCAATGTTGACAGTATGAGTTGCTGTATCCATCGTATAACCTGCCGGCGCTGCAGTTTCATTCAAGGTATAAGTGCCAGTCTTCAGATTTGCAAAACTTACCAGCCCTGACGCATCGGATGTTTGTGTGACAGTGACACCCGAATTATTCTTCAATGAGAATGTCGCATTTGCGAGTGTATTACCTTTATCATCTACTTTGTTGAACGTGAAGCTGTAGACCGGCTCCGCATATTTCGCTTCAGGCACTGGATATTCTCTTAAAAGAGTTGAAGTTGGTGTCGGCTGCAATGTAGTCTTGCCGTTCATCGGATACCACTGATTCTCGACAAATGATGAATCTGTTGTTCGGAGGTTCACCTTATAGTTCAAGTTGACCCATTCACCTTTACCGAGAGTTAAGCCATTGATTTTGATGGTCCGTGTCGCAGCATCATAGGTAACAGTGACACCTATCAGCAGTGACGGATCTGATGCAGTCAGTGTATAATCTGATGAATCAAATACACCATTACTGCCAAGGTCGAGATCATACATTGGTCCGATCGGGTCGGTTACTACCCCTTTCGAAATACTGTCAGACATAATCTGAGAAATGTTTGAGAGTATCTGAGATAACTGAGTAGCTGAGTCCGTTGTCTGGAAGGCATACTCAGGTTTAGAAGCGATATTGGTCAGCACTTTGTTCATATCATCAGTCGTGGCACCTGCTGATGGCACATTCGTATCAATACCGACCGAAAAGACTGTGAAGCCAGGATTGTTCTTTTTAATCAGCTTCGCCTCAGAGATGGTAGGCTGTCCGTGATTGGTGACTGTAAAGCCGTTAAGTGTGTAAGCATTGTGGTCATAACCTGGTTCAGATCGTCCATCCAGCAGATAAGTCCAGCCGCTCCCTTTGATAAGAGTAGAGAATGCGGTCATATCTTCCGGACCTGTACCAGCCGTTCCTTTATAACTCAGTGTGGGCGCCCCATCCGTCAGCACAATCATCACTTGTTTGTTCGGCGACGTTGCAAGCATCTGAGCACCTGTCCGTTCTCCAAGCTGAGTGAATGTACCGCTCTGACTACCGTAGGAAGGAGATGCAGGTATCGCACCTTTAACGACTGCAGGATCAGCAGAGAAGGTCTTCTGACTAATAATATTTTGAGCGTAATTGACGACACCGATTCGAACTAAAGGCGATGTACCGGTCGAATTGTTCTTCATTACTTCATCGATAAAGCTGTTGACACTTGCTTTCAAGTTCTCCCAACGCGTCATGCCATTAGAACCGATCTGATCCATACTACCTGAGTTATCGACAACTAAGACAATATCAAGTGGCTGCTGACTGACAGTTGAACGTCCTTGCGTCTTAAGATCGATGGCATATTGATTCTTGACACTTGTCGGTTTCGCATACTTCCATAAATAACCTTCATTGTATTCCACAGGCTGCGGTACGCGGTTGCGGTAAAGTCCGCGTTCATCCCAGCTCATATTCGAGATACTGCCGACATAGGTCGGATTAGGTTCAATGATTGCTGTGCCAGTGCCGGGCGTCGTTGTTGCACTTGCCTGTACGACTGTTGTAGTCGCTTTATTGCTCAGTGTGCCGTCTGCCATTTTCGCTTGAGCATAGAGGACAGTTCCTGCGGGCAGCGGTTTATACAGATCAATATAATAGGTTCCATCTGCTGACGCTTTCGTTGTTCCCAGCACATTACCATTTGCATCTGTCAACGTCACAATCGAAAAGGGGTCTGCTGTACCTACAACGCCCACCTGACTACTGTCAATCTTACTGATGGTTGTCGTTGCCATTTTTTGCACCGTGACAGTTGTATTGTTACTTCTTAAACCGTTCGGAGAGATAGCAGCGACTAAAATCTTGGCTCCTTCTGTCTGCACAGGAATGGTTAATGAGAAATTTCCTGATGCATCTGATTTACCAGTGACTTTCGTACCGTTAGGTAATGTCGCTTCAATCGTCATATTAGGTTCTGCCGTCCCTTTTAAAGCGGTGGTGTACGGCATAACTTCATTAGTGATGACAGGTGCATCCGGTGCAACAGCTGACTGTGTCACAGTGACCTGGGTTGCTGTACTTTCAGCTAAGTTAGAGGCTTTTGCTGTCACGTTCAGGACCGTGCCCGCGGCCTGCTTAGGGATTGTCACTGTATAGTTACCAGATGCATCTGCTGTTGTGGTACCTAAGATATTGCCATTTGCATCTTTGATAGTGACTGTCGAATTGCCTACAGCCGTTCCTGTCACCTTCGTATCAGAAGATGAGACGGCATTGACAGCAGGCGTATTCGTCCGCATCAGAAATTCACCCCAGATACCTGATCCATTGCTCCAGGTATCAACATAGATCGGACTAATTGAAAATTTGTAACTTGTTAAACCAGAGGTCGTGATCGGCGTCGTAAATTTGATGGTGTTAACATTGGCACTGTAGGAAGTCAGGGTCTGATTCGTCGCCCATGTTTTATTTACAGCTGTGCCCCCTGTTGCACCATTGTAATAACTAAATGATGTCGGCTTACCAAGACCTGTACTTAACGTCCAGTTATTATAGTCAATGGTATTAGACGTCTTTCCAGATTTATTAGATATAGAAATGGTCCAATCGATTGAGGTATTCGTACTGTTCATCACTGCTGTCATCGTCATAAGAATACCGTTATATGAATACTTAACTGTATTGAATGCATAAGACGGAGAAGCGGTAAGTGTTGAAGTTGTACTTGTGGGTGCCAGACTAAAGGTTGTCATTGTTCTCGCTGTCTTGGTAGGCGTCTTTATCACTGAACTTTGTGTAGTAGACGTACTAGTTGTTGGCGCCTGTACAGTTGGGGCTTCTGTTGTCGGTGTTGCTGTCGTAGATGTCTCCGTTGTCGGTGCTTCTGTCAGGGGCATTTCTGTTGTAAGCATCTCCGTTGTCGGTGCTTCTGTCGCGGGCACTTCTGTTTTAGGCGTCTCCGTTGTCGGTGCTTCTGTTGATGCCTCTTTAGTGACTGCTATGTCATAGCCTGTGACCTCTATCTGATAACCAGCAAGCTGCGTCACTTGCACCTCATACTGAACCGGTTGTCCTGCTGGATCATTGAGAGGTGCATTAAGAAATGTGTAACTTGTTTCAGAACCAGTGACTGTCTGTGTATCAATCAACTGATTTGTCGCCTTATCGAACAGCTTGAGTTCTAACGGCTGACTTTCCGGATTGGTGATAGTCCCTTTAATGTCTGCATTCAGATAAGTCTGAGTGATGTCATATTTTGAAATCGTTGTCTCATAAGTCCCTAATTTCTGTGTGGTAATGGTATAAACGATTTCCTTGCCAGCATCGTCAAACTTTCTAACATCTGAAAATATATATTGAGTCGCAGATGCAGGAACTATTTGCTTTTGAACCATTTCGTTTGTCGCCGTATTGACCAGATAAATGACGGTATCTGGTGACGATGTACCAGCCGGTACCTTCTGATATGTCAGATTTCCTGTCACTTTTATGAGCTGATAGACTCCATCAGTCGCTTTGATAGAGACATCGTTATAAAGTGTTTCAGCCGTTATACGATAATCTGTCGTCTGTTCCATGATTGTTGATTGAAATTCAATTGAATAAGTCTTAGTTATATCTGAGACTTTCAGTAGATAATCCGGCTTCATAGGATCCGGTTGCGTGATCTCTATACCTTGAGCTTTGAATACTTCAGTTACTTGTATTAAATCAAGTTGATGGCTTCCCTCAATCGACAATTTAACAATATTATTCGACAATTTTTTAAGGTCTAATTGCCAATGAATAATGGACTGATCATGAGAAGTTTCAAGTATGTTGATAATATTCTCATCACCTGAAATAGCGGTAGAGGTATTTGCATAAGCAACAGTTGTTAATGTCTGGGCAATGATTAAGATAACAATTAACATTGTAAAATAATGTTTAAAGGTGTTAAAAATGACTCCTAACCCCCTTTCTTATAAGGTTTGTAGAATCATATTAACACCTTTTAAAAATTTATCAACGTATTATTTTGTTAACTTTAAGTTTCTCGTTTTATATGTACACTTTTAAGTTGAACAATTGTTTTTATAAAATAACTTTTCTAAAATGGTTTAGATTACAATATGCTTCATTCATTCAATTTTTTCGGCATATCATAAAAAAATGTCGAATATAATACTATATTCGACATATTTCGACAATATTAAAAATAAATTTAAAATTATTTAATCTTTTTTTATTGTTAACTTTGTGTTATTAAATGTTAAATATACATATACATCACTAGATTAACTCTTAAACTATCTATCCATCAAAAAACCGACTATCAATAAATAGTCAGTTCTTTACGGCTTATTTTCTGCTAGATCATCTAGATTATTCCCGAATTCATTAACTTGATTTCTAGGAGCGGCACTTACTCTATGATGAGTTTAAATAAAGTTTTTCTTTTCCGCTTCAGGTGTTTCTTCCTCTTGTCGCTCAGCAGCTTCATCCTGCTCAAAACGCTTATTGGTGCGTTCTTCTTTTATTTCTTCTACATTGGTATTTTTCTCTTCAGTCATAATAGCCTCCTGTGATAAACATGATAGTATTATTTACCCTTTACACTTCACTGATAAACTCTCATTACTGCTCCTTTTCTGTGCATAAAAATTCAAATTGTTATTGTATTTATTCTTCATTGCGTTATAATAAGTTTAATATTCAGATAATTCAGTCAAAAGGAGTGCAACTTATGCAGAAAAAGCTACTATTACTTACCTCTTTATTAACCGTCTCAACTATTACGGCTGCTTGTTCATCAGATGGAAATAAAGAAGCGAATTCAGACAACAAAAAATCTGGCTCTAAGCAAGAGCTCAAGCTCATGTCGATTTCTGATATCCCGACAATGGATTCATCTCTCGCTACTGATATGGTTGCATTCAACGTCATGAATCAGACGATGGAAGGTCTCTATGTTTTAGATGATAAAGATAAAGCGATTCCCGGTGTTGCTGAAGGAGATCCTGAAAAATCAAAGGACGGCAAGACATGGACTATCAAGCTGAACAAAGATGCTAAATGGTCCAATGGTGATCCTGTCACTGCACAAGACTTCGTATATTCATGGCAGCGTACGCTTAATCCTGATACAGGTGCTGAATATGCCTATATCATGTATGACATCAAAAACGCAGAAGATGTCAATTTAGGGAAGAAGAAGCCGGAAGAATTAGGTGTTAAGGCAATAGATGACCACACGCTGCAAATTGATCTCAACACAAATGTCCCTTACTTCCAGGAACTGCTCGCATTTGGAACATTCTATCCGCAGAACCAGAAGTTCGTCGAGAAACAAGGCAAGAACTTCGGGATTAAAGCAGATACCACCCTTTATAACGGGCCGTTTGTTTTATCAGAATGGAATGTTGAGAAAAATTATGTCCTTGAGCCTAACAAGAACTACTGGGATAAAGATAAAGTGAAACTTAAAAAAATCAATTATGCGGTCGTAAAAGATCAGCAGACGGCAGCCAGTCTCTATACGACAGGTGCGCTTGATGTCGTCCAGCTTGCTGCAGAACAGGTGAGTAAATACAAAAATGAAAAAGGTTTCGATGCACAGCTTGAGGCACGTACTTACTTTATCCGTTTCAATCAGGATAAAGTACCTGAACTTAAAAACAAGAATCTGCGTCTCGCTATGGCAAAATCTATTGATAAGGAAAAATATGTTGAGAAATTGCTGAACAATGGCTCTAAGGCAACAGATGTCCTGACGCCGACTGAATTTGTGACAGGGCCAGACGGTAAAGATTATGTTGAAGGCGTTAAGTCGCCGCTTAACTATGACAAAGAAGAAGCCAAGAAACTATATGAACAAGCTAAAAAAGAACTCGGTAAAGATAAATTTGAGTTTGAATACTTAACTTACGATCAGGATACGGCCAAGAAGGATGCTGAATATGTCAAAGAACAAATTGAAACAAACTTACCAGGTGTAACCTTAACGATTAAACAGCAACCATTCAAGCAGAAGCTAAGCCTCGAATCTAAAATGAACTATGAGATAGCATTTGGTCGCTGGGGTGCCGATTATCCAGACCCTATGACTTATGTCGACATGTTCCTGACAGATGGTCCTAACAATGAGACAGGCTGGTCTAACAAAGAATTCGACCAACTGGTTAAAGATGCTAAAGGTCCGCTGCTTGCGACACCAGAAAAACGCTGGACCACTTTACAGCAAGCAGAATCTATCCTTCTGGAAGATGCTGCAATCGCACCGATGTATCAGAGCGGCATGGCGCGTCTCGTCAATCCTACAGTTAAAAACATGGTACTTCATAAGTTTGCAGGAGACACCTCTTTAAAAGAAGCCTATATGGAAGACTAATAAAAATGCGTCTATGACAATCTTGTCATGGACGCATTTTTAATAACTTCTGATGCTAGACCTTTTCTTCACATGGGTCATCTTCACATGAACGTGCTTGCCAGATTTCACGAGGCTTGCCCTCCTTTCAGATGACAATTCACTATTTTTCATGAAGCCTTCATATTTGTGTAAGCTGTTAGATTCTAATTCAAGAAAGTATTATTTGGACTTTCATCAGAATAATCTTACCCTTCTTTATTTTTACCTCATCAAAAATAGCCATAAACATCGTTTGAATAAGCTCTACAAACAGCATAATAAAAAAGCTGCAGGATAATTGCAGCTTTTTTGCTAGTTAAATTGATAAAAGTATGCTCGCGCTTCAGTGCCCATGTTTAGTTTCATCTTCCTGAATGCCATAATGAAACATTCACTTTCACTTTATTGTTCCTCCGGTTCGTTCAGCATAGCTGATACATAACCGCTACCATCAAACATAATGCGGATCTGGTAGCCATTAGTCGGATTGGTATTGTAGATAAACATATCACCCATCGGCTCTTCATTAGATTGTTCTGTCGGCTCCCCGTAAAGTTCAAGCACTTGGTCTTTAGAGATTTTTTGGCTTGGATTGATGGCTATTTTATCGGTTGGATTTATCATCGAAACTGCAATATCCCCAAATTTATAATAGCCGCCTTGGTGCCCGTCCTGACCATTTTCAGTCGGCCGACCATAGATATCCGCAATCTCATCGATCGTCATGCCCGCCTTAATATCGGCAAAGTCATTCGTATGATTCTCAAAGAAGAAATAGTCATGGAATTCAGGTGAAGTCACATCAACAGTCCCATCAGAACTGACAAAATTATAGTTGGAACCTGACGGCTGACTATCTTCAGCTATAGATTCCTTATGATTCTCTCCTATTATAGCGATTGATGTATAGAGACCTTTGTCCATATCAGGATAAACCTCAATATAGTAACCATTCGTCTTGTCACGATCGAATCTCATGTACTCACTGTGTGTATTCTCAGATTGATTCTGCCATGCTTCTTCCAAGCCGTCTGCGATATGCTGATCTTCAATATTCAGGCTGTAACCGTAGATTTTGTCGCCTTTAACACCGACAGTAAAATTATCATACTCATATGACTTGATGTCTTCTTGTTCATAGACTTTTTTAGCAGGTCCTAACTGGGTAATCAAGTCCCCAGCAGCATCACCTGCGTGATAGCCTTTAATATTAAATGAATTTGAGAGCAGAACCTGCCCGTACTCATAAGTATCTACACGCGGTAAGTTGAAATGTGCGATACCGTCTATCGTTGTGATATCACTGTCTTTTACAGCTTGTTTCTCCTCAGTTGTCAGTTTTTCAGTCGTTGGTATTTCTGTCGTCTGACTTTCCGTAGTAACCGCTTCTGTCGCCTCTGTAACAGTCTCTTTCGTTTCGA
Organism: Macrococcus bovicus; assembly: GCF_030376725.1. Taxonomy (NCBI): domain Bacteria; kingdom Bacillati; phylum Bacillota; class Bacilli; order Caryophanales; family Staphylococcaceae; genus Macrococcus; species Macrococcus bovicus. The sequence continues at coordinate 384,561 of NZ_CP128470.1, read as the reverse complement.
GATTGACTTCACTTTTTTCTTCTGGCTTATTACCACATGCTGCAAGAAATATGACTGCAGCCCCTATCAGCATATATTTCTTCATATCCATCCTCCTGCTAGTCTACTCACATCAATTATAACGAAAGCGCATCCAATATGCACCATAATATAAGAAAATGGAAATAAAAAAGAGAGAAGCGATGAAACTTCTCTCTCACTGCTATGCTTTTTGAACCGTGATTGTCCACGATGCATCATCTAATTGTTCGTAGTTCGTTACTGGATAGTTCTGTTCGGCCGCCCAGTTTGGAATCGCTTCTGTTGCCTGCGTGCAGTCGAAGTCGATTTTCAGCTCGTCGCCTGGATTCAGTTCTTCCATTTTCTTCTGTGCTTCAATTAACGGGAACGGACAGACCATTCCTACTGTACCTAATTCGTATAACATCTCATCTCTCCTTAAGCAGTCTGTGGTTTGACTGATACCTTTTTATTTTGTCGCATCGGTTTTACAAATAAGAAATAACTCATAAACCATGTGCCGAGAATCATGAATAATAGAGATAACCAGCCTTGTGCATTCATGGTCGCAGTAGACACCAGACCATTACCAATCGAACAGCCACCTGCAAGCGAAGCACCGATACCCATAAATGCTCCGCCGATTGCACTGTTTCTGATTGTGATCTTATCAGGCAGTCGCCATTTAAACTCACGTGAACCGCGCGCTGCAATATATGACCCGATAAAAATACCAAGGACTAAGTAGACCCCCCAGTCCAGTAGCTTCGTATCTCCATTGACTAGAAACTGCAGTAAATGAGCAGATGGTGTTGTAATACCGAGGCCGTAATTACGCCCTGTTGAAATACTCACCGGCCAGGCGATAAGAGCAATCAGACCGATAGCCACTGCGGCCATAAAAGGATGATACTTCTTCTCAAAGAAAAGATGTCTAACCCCGTTAAACTTCGGCTTCAGAGTAGGTACAGCAAACTTCGGTTTAGGTTTAGTCAGCTCTTTTCTGACACAGAATAATGTAATAAGTCCTAACATTAATATTAGCAGCCAGTACGGAATGCCGGTTACTTGACTGACATTCGAATCAACTACAGTCACACTATTCATTTTGTCCAAGAACGGCTTTAACACGCCGGCTTTTGTGATGGCCGCAAAAAGAGCATACATGCCGAGCGCAATCCAACTGCCAATCAATCCTTCACCTGCACGATACCACGTACCTGTCGCGCATCCTCCTGCTAAAATAATCCCAATCCCAAAGACGAATGAACCGATGATTGTTCCGATGACCGAAAATGATTCATAAGGTAACTGTACGATGTTGAACAATGATAAGATCCATAATCCGATACCTTGAATCGTAATTGCAATCAGTAATGCATAAAACATTTTGTTGTTCTTCTGCACATACATATCTCTAAAGCCGCCAGTCAGACAAAAGCGCGTACGCTGCATGACGAAACCAAGCATACCACCGACCAGCAGACCACTTATGATTAACCACATAAAGTTTCCTCCTATTATTCCGATAAAGTTACTAAGGAATAATAACATACGAAATCTGAGATGTAAATGGAAGCTTACTACGTCAAGCAAATTAAAAAAGACCGCCTACTGTGGCCTTCATCATTAGTTTTTAAGCATCTTATAATAAATCATCGAATTTAGTTTCAAGACGTCAATAATCTTGTAGCAAGTCATATAAAAGTTGTTACTTTATTAAGTATATATTTATTGTAGGAAGAGATGAAAAACCAGACGGATGATATACATCCGTCTGGTCCAATTATCAACTCACTCTTATGATACTTTAATCATAGTTCCCTTACTCTTGTTACCCGCTTTATCTTTCAGATAGACGGTCAAAATGGTTCCTTTTTTCTGCTTCGCTATTTTAATTGAAAAACTGTTCTTAGTGGACACTTTTATAACGTCCATGGCATAGGATTTTGATTACGATTGAGTTGTTTGACATTACTCTTTGGCAGGTTCTCGCGCTTAACGACTTTCGGTGTCATGCCTGAATTGATTCTTTTGTATAACTTTGTATCCATTTGATTCGTTCTAAAGCTTTTATAGATCCGCTTGGTCACTTCACTGCATTCAGGGCACGTGTCTTCTTGCAGGTTACTGTTCATTGATTTCCATGTGTCATACTCTCCGCAACTTGAACAAAGAAATGTATATTTAGGCATTATTCATCTAGTTTCGGGATAATGTTATTTAAGAAGATTTCTTTCGGTAAAGAGACCGTACAACACGCATTTGGAATATCAACGATACCCGCAATGTTACCTTGAACAGGTGCTGAGCCGAGTAACATATAAGCTTGTTCACCTGTGTAACCGCATGATTTCAGGAATTCAATCGCATTGAGACACGCGTTTCTGTACGCCGTATTAGCATCTAAATAGGTTTGGTCACCAGAAAATTCATTGACTGAAATACCCTCAAATACTAAGTATTCGTTATAATGCGGCATCACTGGTCCTGGTTGGAATGCCGGATTTCTCTTAATCTTATACTTATCCATGCCACCTTTGATGACATTCACTTTAAGTTCAATCCAACCCGGTATTTCAATACCTCCACAGAACGTAATCTCACCGTCTCCTTGAGAGAAGTGTAGATCTCCGACAGATAGCTTAGCACCATCCACAAATACAGGGAAGTAAATTCGAGAACCTTTCGATAAGTTCTTAATATCACAGTTACCTCCGTTCTCACGAGGAGGTACAGTACGTGCCCCTTCTTTAGCCACACGATCAAAATCTTCGCCTTTCAACGTACCGAGCACACAAGAATCAGGATCTGGTAACTCTGCTAAAGCTGGAACACGATTCGGATTCGTATCCACCAATGCTTTCTCACGTCTATTCCACTCATCCAGCATCTCCTGACTTGGCGCAACACCAATTAGACCGGGGTGAATGATACCTGCGAATTTAACATTAGGGATATGGCGACTCGTCGCATAAATACCTTCAAAATCCCAAATTGATTTCGCTGCATTTGGATAATGATCCACTAAGAAACTACCGCCATTTTCCTTAGCAAAAATACCATTGAAACCCCATTCGTGTGCACTGAAAGTACCAATATCTAAAATATCAACCACTAACAAATCACCCGGTTCAACACCATTCACATGAACCGGACCACTTAGAACATGAACACGTTTCAAATTAACGTTCTTAATATCTGATGGATCATCATTATTGCTAATCTGACCATCCGTCCAGTCTAGACATTCCATCTTAAAACTTTCACCCGGTTCAACAGAAAAAGCAGCCGGAATATCAGGATGCCATCTGTTATGTCCTGGATGTTTCTGTTCGTGCATCTTTTTAGTTAAATCGATTTCGAAGATTTTTTTCGCCATTTGAGTCCCTCCTATTAAATTAATATTACACTTTTAGTATAGTAATATTTTCAGAAAATTACAAATATTAATAGGGCAATAAATGTCATCACTCTTTAGTTGTTAAGCAGCTTATAGTAGGTCATCGAATTCAGTTTCAGAACGCCATCCACCTTATAATAAGTAAGGTAGAAACCATTGCTGTAATAATAGTTATACTGAACATCTGACATCTTCTTAATCAGGGGTGCCTCACCATACACTTTCTGAATCGTATCCAACGTATATTTGTTATTGTAGTTGAAAACCATCATTTCGATAGGTGCCGTATCAAAATTATAGAGACCCTTGCTTACATCACCTGCAAATTTGACAGGTGTTGTCGAATATCCATAAGTGGCTGTGAAATTTGAAATTTTAGCTGTTCGGTTTGTCGTGAAAAACTTAGGATCACCATAAGTCGTACGCAGTGTACCGAAAGTATCTCCCATTTTAATTTTTTTGCCGTCCGAGCGCTTATAAATATATGTTCCCTCTTTCAGCTGCTTAGCAACTGTTGCATTTGTCACGCTCGGCAATGTGTAAGTCGGTGTTTTAGTAGCAGCAGAAGCATGATGACCTGCTGCAGGCAGAAGTAGGACTGAAGCAGCAACAAGTCTCGTCATTAATTTTTTCATCGATAAATCCCCCATTTAATTTTAATAATTCCATTATATAGTCATTTATAAGAAAAGAAATAGATTTTACACTATTAATAAATAATTTATAGAAATAACTTATACCCGACTAGTAAGTGCTAGAAAATGAATTAAGTGAAAGCTGAAATAAAATAGGATGCAAAAACCAGATCATTAAACATTAAAAACCTCCCTAGTAAAAGCGTCTACTTTACCCGGCAGGTTTTCATCAGTTATTTTTATTTAGAAAATGCTTGTTTTGTTTCTTTCATGACCGCTTTATTTAAATATTTATATCCAAGGAACTGTCCATCTAAATCATCATAGACCAGTGCTGTCTGTCCATACACATAATGTTCTTCACCTGCGGATACAAAATGAAACGCTGGTTTACCCCAGTATTTCTGCATATCCTTGAATTTGAGAGTTGTTGATGACCCGTAGTATTCGAAAGATTCAAGCTGATACTGTGAGATTTTCATGCCACGTTTGCCTGTGAAGTACGCACCTACTGTATCGTAGTCCTCTGAGTCATCATCTGATTCAAAGAGCATGCTGTAGTCATAATATTTATAAAGACTTGTCACGCCTTCATAGCCTTTACCCCATTTAGTTTTGGCATATCCCACTGTATTCCCCAGTTTAACACCTTTGAACTTCATCGTGCCATTTTTCATCGCTGTAATGGTAGATTTGCTTTTTAAGTTGACCTGTCCAAGTTCAGCGGCATCTGCTTGTTCCACTAATACAAATGTAAGTACAAATACTGCCAGAAATACGATTAGTTTCTTCATCTGAATTCCCCTTTTAGTTAGTTAATTTATTATAACTTGAAAGAGTTTTAGTGGGAATAGCCTTTTATGAATTCTTTTATCATTTATGGTATCATCTGCTAAATAGCTCGATATGTCCCTTATTTTCTATAACTCTATCAATGGGATAGGGTTTAAAATGATATCGGTTCTGCAATGACATCATTGACAATATAAAAACCACTTATTATTAGATAAGTGGTTAATAGTGCACCCTGACGGATTCGAACCGCCGACCCCTTGCTTGTCGAGCAAGTATTCTCCCGCTGAACTAAGGGTGCAGATATTAAGTTGATGTCTTACTATTATAGCAAACGATTCTTCTACAGCCAAGCACCTTTGGACATTTCTTTCAATTAGTTTCTAACCGTGATAATCTAGTGATACACATTTCTCTAGGAGGACTTATGGATAAAAGAATTTATATTACTATTATACTGATTGCTGCCTTCACACTCTATCAGATCTATGCCACGTATCAGGCTATTCAGGCCGGTAATCTTGCAGGCCTCATGTCACCCATTATGTATCTTGGCATCATCGGACTCGTCATCAATCAGCTGATGATATCCAACCTGAACTCTAAATGGATGAGAAAATTCACACTGCCACAAGTGATCAACTTCTCTATCAGCCTCCTCATGCTGCTGATGTTTCTCTTTACTATCACACTAATTTTTAATATCGTTTATGGCATCTTATTCTCTGGTATATTCAGTGCGTTGCTGCTCTACTCTGCTTATACAAGTTATCAGCAGACTAAAGCAATTAAAAATCAATATGGCATTAAATAAGGACATCTCTGTCTTTGTCAGACCCCCGCATGTTGAACTACAAAATTCAACATGCGGGGGTCTATTTTAATATAGATTAATTTTATATGAAATATAAAAGTGCAATAAAATGAAAAGCTGCACCAAACAGAATGAAGAAGTGCCAGATCATATGGAAATAATGACGCGACTTCTGGGCATAGAACCAGGTACCGATGGAATAAGCAAGTCCACCTGCCACAATCAAGAGAACAAATTCCATACTGACTTTACCGATGAGACTCGGGAAAAGGATAATGCCCAGCCAGCCCATTGCTAAGTATAAGGTCAGACTTATTTTCGGATTCACATTCTTCGCAGTTGCTTTATATACGATGCCGCCTATAGTGACAACCCACTGAATCACCATAATCGTCCAGCCTAATGTGCCGCCGACTATGCTTAATGCAATCGGTGTATAGGTCCCTGCAATCGCAACATAGATCATACTATGGTCGATAATACGCATGACATATTTATGAACAGAATGATTCGGCATGAGATGATAGACACAGGACGACAGGAACATCAGGAAAATACTGATGAGAAAAACTGAAATCCCGAGAGACAGTACCATGCCACCCATCAAATAAGTCTTAACCGCAAAGTATGGCAGTGACAATAAAATCAAAAGCGCCGGTACGCCATGTGAGACAGAGTTTCCTACTTCTTCCCCTAGTTTAAGGGGACGGATATCCCTGAAATTATAGGAGTCTTTTGTTGATGACATACATTCACCTCGATATGCTTATTGCTTTTATTTTAACACTAATTTCGAGTGTTGACGATGTTAGACATATTTACCATGCTTCGGTTTAGCAAGTCTATCAAATTGCTCGGCAAGTTCCTGGAGGTTAGTTGCGAGTGTCTCTCCTGCCATTGGCATGCCATGACCTGTCACAGCAATTTTCGGCTTCAGTGCATTCAGTTTACGGACAGATTCTTTTGCGTCCTGCCAGTCTGGTGTGAAATATCTCGGCGGACCGTTCAACTCATGTTTCTGGCTCATCGCTTTGTAGAGCGAATCCTGATCGGTTGTTGTGATGGCATCGCCTGCAATCAGCAGTCCTTCTTTGTCATTATAGAATGAGACATGTCCAGGTGTATGACCCGGTGTATGAAGCCATCTGTAATCGTCCAGATAAGGAACCGTACCATCCTGCGGCAGTACCCGAACATGAGTCCCGAGATCAATTGGTTCTTTCGGAAAGATAAATGACAGTCGGCCTGAAGAGCTTCCCTCAACAAGAGGATCTGCATCTGGATAAGCGGTCTGACCCGTCAGATAAGGAAGCTCGAGAGGATGCGCATAGACAGGCACCTGCCATTCTTCAATGAGCTCAATAATAGAACCGACGTGATCAAAATGACCATGCGTCAGCAGAATAGCCTGTGGTTTGGCACCTTTGCCGTACTGCTGTTCAACCAACTCGATAATTGCCTGTGCCTTATTCGGCATGCCGGCATCAATCAGTACAAATGAGCCGTCTATATTCTCGACAAGGAAAATATTAACCATCTGCAATGTATGCTGGGTAACACCTGATTTTACTTCAGTCGTATGACCACTTGCAATAGAAGTCATGGGAATCGATTTATAGTCGCTACCGTAATTCATGATTTCAGCTCCTCTATATTATTTTCTCTGATTGGTATCATCCGCTGTTCTTCGTCGATAATAAACTGGATATTGTGTCTCATTTTTAATCGTCCATCCATCAGAGCTATATATGCGGCTCCTTAGAAGGGTCTTCTACCAACTATACCCGTTTTATTTAAAATTATAGATGACGGATCCATTGTTCTATCTGCTGCGGTGAATGAAGAATAATAACCTGTTTTTCACTTTTAAGATGATTCAATTTCTGGATAATACCAGGTCTTTTATCACGTGGATAATTCCAGACCCACTGCAGGAACTCTCTATCTATCTTTTCTTCGCAGCCCTCTGCCATATCAGGTCTGACAGTGTGACGATGCGTGAGGTACCGTTTAATGACTTGATAAAGACAGATTCTTCTGCTGATATCGAGAAAAATAATCGTATCCGCTTGATTGATTCGGATATCCATCGTACCGGAATAGTTGCCGTCTATGATCCATTCTGTATATGTCATCAACGCTGACTGAATGTCTTTCTGTTCTTCTCGGGTGGATAACGTCCAGTTCGGTTTCCACATATAGGCGTCGAGATGGAAGACAGGCAGATTCAGCCTGTCACCGAGTTTTCGGGCTAAGGTTGATTTACCGGCACCACCGGAACCAATTATCATGATTTTTTTCATAATAGACCTTCTATTTGCGGCCAGACACGCTCTTTTGTACCATTTACCACTCTGTCAGAAGCGATAAATTCAGCCAGTTTGTCAGGTTCTATCCATCTGTAATCGATTGTTTCAGTTTCCTGCAAAGTGACGCTGTCTTTGGATACATCTGTTTCAGCTAGATAGCCGAAATAATGTGTCTGGTTGACGTCATTTGACGTGTTGTAAAGGGGGATAAGTTCTGTGACAGTGATCCCCGTCTCTTCCTGCAGCTCACGCATAGCGCCCGCTTCGATTGTTTCTCCGTGTAGAACACTGCCTCCCGCTGTTATTTCAAACAGCCCCGGTCCCCCATGTTTACTCCAGTCTCGCTGCATCGCGAGAAAAGAGCCATCTTGATGTCTTAATGTCACTTCAACGACAATGTGGTATTGGTTCCGCGGAATCGGCTCTCCTCGCGTCAGAGTTGTCCCAAGATGATTTAAGTCCCTATCATATGCATCCCAGATTTCCATGATATCCCCCTTTAATGTGTTATTTTTCATTATACCGTGAAAGTTGTGGCATAACTTGTAGAGCTAGTTATAGCCGGCTATCTGTATTAAAAAAACCGGAGTGTCTACTCCGGTTCTCTATTCAGCCTTTAGCTGTAGATTGACATACCTGTCAGATAGCCCTTCGCGTCAAACGCTGCAAGATAACCACCATTTTTAGTTTTATATTTCAGGAAAGTCTCACCTGTTTTGCTGGTCGTTGTTCTCACAAGTCGATTATCTTTATGTGCTTTCTTAAAATCCGCTTGAGAGATTGTTCCTTTTTTTACCGTAAACTCAATCGTACTGACCTTGCCTTTGTTATCTTTTACAATAGCCGAGCCAAATACTTCTGATTTCTGACCTTCGCCACCTACTTTGGCATCTGGCGCCACTTTATAGCCGTTAAGCGTAAAATTCTCATTATTCAGTGCTGAAACAAAATACTTATCAAGTACAAACCCGCCGTCGTATTTCGTATAGCCTTTATAGTTATAGTATGGCTTCTGGACAGTATCAGTTTTCGCTTGAGCCGGCTGTTCAGCCACGACTGTACCCGCTACTAGTGTTGAAGCAATCATACCTGCTCCAACTAAGCTGCTCCATTTATTCATTGCTATCACTCCTCAAGTTGTTGTTGCCATACCATTATAATACTTTACCTCTCATTTTACAAAAAGTTACCATTATAAATTCCATTTTTATCCATTACATTATGCACAACTTTCCCATTTTTTGATATATAATAAATAAAAACACCCATTGGAGGCTAATATGAAATTCTGTCAAAATTGCGGGGCTGAACTTGTAAAAGGACAAAGGTTTTGTACGAACTGCGGCGCCGAAGTAACTCAACAGCAAACCGTTCCCACCGAAACAGCTCACCGAAAGAAAAAGAAATTCTTGATTCCCATCATCATTGTGGCCGCCTTATTGCTGCTTGCGTTCTTTCTTTTCACGCAGATAGACACTTCATCAAAAACAGCTGATGCTATCGGAACTGCAATAAAAAATAAAGATTCTGCAGCTCTGTCAAAACTGCTGTCTTCAGACGGCGAATCTTTAACTGCAGATCAGTCGGAAGCTTTTATGAAGTTATTAGATGATAAAGGGGCTACCGATTCATTTGTAGCTCAGCTGAAAAATCAGGCTAAGTCAGTCCCTTCTACCATCAAACTTGCTGATCGCCCTCTTCTTGAGATAGCTAATAACGGAAAGAAATACGGTATCCTCAATGACTATCAGTTCAATGTGGCAAGCCAGAAAGTGCAGCTGGAAGCTCAAGATGACTCAACATTAACTTATTCATCGAATGGCAAAGAAAAAGAAGTCGATTTAATGAAAGGACAAACTGTTGACCTTGGGACGATGCCTGCGGGTCTATATACTATACCCGCAACAAAAAGTCTGGATGGTACAAGTTATAAAGGTGAGCTCGTGGTAGATACTACTCAATCACCAGAAGTTAAGGAGAACTTCCAGGTCGGTTATATAAAAGTGACGCTTAATGGCGATGATTCTCTGGACAATGGTGAAACAATCATTAAAGTCAATGACCAGCAGATAGAGTTTGATGAAAATAAGGAGCAATATGGGCCGTTCAGTCTCGAGAATGAATTAAATGTTTCAGCTGAAGGAGAAGTTAACGGTGAAAACTTTAAAACGACTTCAAAGCTGCTGACCAAGGACGATTTCAAGAATTCAATGGCAGAGGTTCATCTTCAGTTTAATGAAGATGAAATCTCAAATTATATCGCGGAAGAAAACAGCACAGCTGAACCGAAAGTAGTAGTCATTAAGGAGAAAGAAACTGTTGAAGTTGATCGAGATGATGATGAAATTTTCATCTCTACACCTGAAGAAGCACGCGCTGCTGCTCTACGTTTCTCAGGTGGTTCATTCAATACAGGAAGCAATGAAGTAAGAACGCCTGTCGCAAATGCTACAGGCTGGGGATTTGGTATCTTCGACGCTAATGGTAATCCTATCAAATCATTCGATATACACCATGATGGTTATGTCATTGAATATGATGAAGATGGCTCAGAAGTAGCCAGCGGTTACGCCTATTAAATAAAAAAACTGGCTCAGAAATGTAGTCAACCCCTAAGGTTGAATCTTAAAAACTCAACCTTAGGGGTCTTTTAACTATCATTCACTATTTTGTTGATGCTAATTTTCTAGCGCGAACTTCTCTTAGTATCGGCATCATGTCTTTTAAAATATAAGTTCTAAATGTTTGAGAATAAGTATTTGTCATATGATGTTGATCACGCACAGTAATGATATTATTCTTTACTGGATGACAATACGTATTGTCACATTGTCTGAAAGTATAATCAAAATAATGAACGTTTGTTGGTTTTGTTTTTAGCTTACTCCAGTTTGAAGGTTTAGGCATCGCTTTCGTCTTGCATTTAATACTATCCGCGCCATATTTACTCACACAAGCTGGAATATTCACGGCAAAACGAGGTGTATCACGAATAGCAAATACTTCAATATTACGCTTTTTCAGTTCATTAAACTTATCTATAAAACCAGATGGAACTGTTTTTACAGACGCCAATGAGTAATCTGCTTTAGTCAGTACAAGGTCTGGATGATAACGTGCAATGGTCGGAATCAAGTTCTTATTCCACTCATTACAACTCGGATATTTCGGCATATACTGTGATGTCATGCTGCAACCGCTCTTTGTAGCATAGACGATACGGATATCATATTTCTTAGCAAAAGCTTGTAGCGCCCCTAACCAATGTCCAGCGTGAGAATCTCCAATAATTGCCACTGTGTAGTTAAATTCAATCGTATCACCATATTTACAGACTTTTACACGAGCCTGGTTCACATTCGCATGACAACCATCCTTATAAGAAACTGGTATATCATTAAAAGCACTCTGCGGCGATGGTGAAAGTGCGGCATCCGCTTGATTTCCGTAAAATAAAGCTAACAACAATAATGTTGAAAGTATCTTTTTCATTATGGTGTAGCAGCTGCTAATTTCTTAGCGCGAACTTCTCTTAGTATCGGCATCATGTCACGTTCTATATATGTACTGAACGTTCTGGCAAACGAATCAGTCAGATGGTGCTGATCTCGAATAATCATCACATTCCCTTTGACAGGATAACAATAAGTATACCCACAGATCTTTCTGGAGTAATCAATATAATGTACGTTTGAGGGTTTATTTGCAAGTTTAGTCCAGTCAGTTGAAGTAGGCAGTACTGTTTTTCTGGATACTCGGCATTTACTGCTATTTCTTCCGTATTTGTCGACACATGCCGGCAAGAACATATCACGGCTTGTCGGTGTCTCTTTGATATGGAAGTAAGGCGTATCTCGAATTGCAAACACCTCAATATTCCGTGCTTTCAGTTCATTGTATTTATTGATAAAACCTTGAGACAGTGTTCCTGGATGTGCCCCGCTATTAGAGTCTGCTTTAGTTAACACTAAGTCAGGCTTGTACCGTGCAATTGTGGGAATAATCGATTTGTTCCAGAGGGTACATGTATTATTATTTTTATCGTTCGCATAATTAGTGAAGACATCTGTCGTCAGCGCACAAGCGCTTTTTGTCGCATAAACAATCCGAATCTTATTTTTATTCGCAAATTCCTGCACTGCGCCAAGCCACTGACCTGCGTGAGAATCACCGATAATCGCTAATGTGTAATCATAGCCTTCAATCATGCCGTATTTACAGACAGAAACAGTTGCTTTACTTGTGCCTGCATGACAGTAGCCACCTTTAACTTTTTGTCTATATGCTTGTGGCATATCAGCTAGTGCCTTATCTACAGAAGGTATGACAGGCATGACAGGTTCATTCACTTCAGCCGAACGTGCACCAGGATAAAGGGCCGGATTCAGCTTCGCTGCTTGAACGTCAGAATGGAATACAGCTAATAATAATAACAACGCCACAAATAATTTTTTCATGTCATACTCCTTTGATTTATTTCTACCTTTATAAGAATAAATAAATCACTGAGCAAAAACAACCTAATTTTACAAATTTACAAATAATTTAAATTTTTTCTTGCATTTAAAAAACCCACAGATATGAATCTGTGGGTTTAATATTATTCAACAGTAACTGATTTTGCTAAGTTACGAGGTTTATCCACGTCGCAACCTCTATGCAGAGCTGCGTAGTAAGCTAAGAGCTGTGTCACCACGACAGATACCAGTGGTGCAAGCATCTCATGAACATGAGGAATCACGTAAGTATCGCCTTCTTGTTCAAGACCTTCCATTGTAATGATCAGCGGATGCGCACCACGTGCGACGACCTCTTTGACGTTACCACGGATGGATAAGTTCACTGCCTCTTGAGTAGCAAGTGCAATAACCGGTGTTCCTTCTTCGATAAGGGCAATCGTACCATGTTTAAGTTCTCCGCCGGCAAATCCTTCGGCCTGAATATAAGAGATTTCTTTCAGTTTAAGAGAGCCTTCGACACCTACATAATAATCCATCGTCCGTCCGATGAAGAATGCATTACGTGTCGTTTCAAGGAATTCTGTAGCGAAGCCTTCAATTTTATGAGCATCGTCAATCACTGCTGTTATCGCTGCTGTCACTTTTGCCAGTTCCGGTAACAGCTCGACGTCCACTTTGATGCCTGCATCTTTAGCGACAACCTGCGCTAAGATCGCAAGAACAGCAATCTGAGCGGTATAAGCTTTCGTTGAAGCAACAGCAATTTCAGGACCTGCGTGTAAGATTAATGTATGGTCCGCTTCACGTGATAATGTTGAGCCTGGTACGTTTGTGATAGTCAGGGCAGTATGGCCGAGTTCTTTGATAGCGACAAGCACAGCACGGCTATCTGCTGTTTCACCTGATTGTGAGATGAAGATGAATAACGGTTTCTTAGAAAGGAGCGGCATGTTGTAGACAAATTCTGACGCCACATGGACTTCAGTCGGAACGCCTGCCCATTTCTCTAAATATTCTTTACCTACAAGACCTGCATTGTAAGAAGTTCCGCAAGCAACGATGTAGATACGATCTGCTTTACGTACAGCTTTCACGATGTCTTTATCGATTTTAAGTTCGCCTTTTTCATCCTGGTATTCCTGGATGATTTTACGCATCACACCTGGCTGTTCGTGAATTTCTTTTAACATATAGTGAGCATAAGTGCCTTTTTCGATATCTGAAGCATCAATTTCAGCTTTGTAAGGTTTACGAGTGATTACTTTACCGTCTAAGTTTTTAATCGTCACTTTATCTTTTTCAACAAGCACGATTTCTCCGTCAACAAGTTCAACGTAAGTATCTGTTACTTGAAGCATGGCCATTGCGTCAGAAGCGATGACATTGAAACCTTCACCAAGACCGACAAGTAAAGGTGATTTATTTTTCGCAACATAGATCACATCTGGATTTTCTTTATCCAGTAAACCAAGTGCATAAGAACCGTGAAGTAATTTAAGGACTTCAACGAATGCTTTTTCAGTGTCTAAACCTTGTTTAGAGAAGTATTCGACCAGCTGAACAATGATTTCAGTATCAGTATCTGAAGTGAAAGTCACACCTGTTAAATATTCTTTTTTAAGTTGTTCGTAGTTTTCAATCACACCGTTATGCACTAACGTGAAACGCTCTGATTCTGATTGATGCGGGTGAGAGTTCTCATGGTTAGGAACACCGTGAGTGGCCCAGCGTGTATGACCGATACCTGTAGATGTTTCAAAAGAGCTGTCCACTACTTTACGTAATTCAGCAATACGCCCTTTTTCTTTATAGACGCGAACATCCTCACCATTACGGACAGCGATACCCGCAGAGTCATAACCACGATATTCTAATTTTTCAAGACCTTTAAGTAAGATTTCCTTTGCATCTTGTGTTCCAATATAGCCAACAATTCCACACATATTATAATTCCTCCGATAGTCAATTTATGATTAATATTTGATTTCGGTTTAATATTTGCTTATGCTGAGTGTCTTTGTTCAACCAGTCACCTGGAAGTTTTAACAAACAGCTGTCGAACAGCAAGTCCGGAATGGCATCCGCCGAATTTTCGATCACCATTCTCCTCGTCAACAGTCATGACTGTACTGGCGCTGTAGCCCTAATAATTCCCTATCCTCCCAAAAAGTTAAACCTAATTCATTATACAATTAAAGATTTGTAGATACAAGTTCAGACATCATTTATTCTGCTTTGTCATGAGTCGATATGACAAACTTAAGTTTACTATCCATAGTATTCGTATTTACTTCCTATTAGAATAGAATTAACAAATAAAAAAATAAAGGAGAAATATTATGGCAGAACAAAAAAGCGGCCTTCAACGTCGCGTTCAAGCATTCGGTTCTTTTTTAAGTAGTATGGTCATGCCGAATATCCCCATTTTCATTGCCTGGGGTTTTTTAACAGCTTTATTCATTCCTGTCGGCTGGTGGCCAAATAAAAACCTGGCATCAATCGTCGATCCTACTATTCATTATTTAATTCCTATCATGATTGCCTTCATGGGAGGTAAACTTATCCATGACGTCCGCGGGGGCGTTGTAGGTGCAGCTGCAACGATGGGAATTATCGCTGCTTTTCCTCCAAACCAGCATATGCTACTCGGAGCTATGATTATCGGACCATTAACCGGCTGGCTGATGAAGCAGTTTGATAAAGTGGTTCAACCTAAAATCCGCACAGGGTTTGAAATGTTAGTGAACAACTTCTCAGCAGGTTTCCTGGCATTAGGTATGATGATTGTCTCTTACTATCTATTAGCGCCGGTTGTAGGCTGGATTATGAAGATTCTAGGTGAAGGCGTACAATTCTTAGTTAACTTGCACATTTTACCTTTAACGTCACTTCTAATTGAGCCAGCTAAAGTATTGTTCTTAAACAATGCAATTAACCATGGTGTATTAACGCCACTTGCTACTGATCAAGCGGCAGAAGTAGGTAAATCGATTCTATTCACTTTGGAATCAAATCCTGGACCTGGTCTTGGTATCTTGCTTGCCTATATGCTCTTTGGCAAAGGATCTGCACGTGCAACAGCACCGGGCGCAGCAATCATTCACTTCCTGGGTGGTATCCATGAAATTTACTTCCCTTATGTGTTAATGAAGCCAGCTATGATTATTGCAGCAATCGCAGGTGGTATGACAGGTGTCGCTTACTTCTCACTCGTCGACTTTGGTTTACAATCTCCAGCAGCACCGGGATCAATTCTTGCTTATACTGCAGTTACACCTAAAGGTGAACACATTCATATGTTTATCGGTGTTTTACTCGCCGCTCTTGTGTCATTCATCATCGGTTCTCTTATCCTGAAATTCTCTAAGGACAAAGGTGAAGATGATTTAGCAGCAGCGACTGCTGAAATGGAAGCACGTAAAGGTAAGAAATCTTCTGTTTCTGGTGCTTTGACAGGTGCTTCTGCAACTACTTCTGATCGTGTGAAAGTGGTTGAAGTGGATAAAGATGAAACAACTGAACCAGATTTACTGGCTCAGTATGATACAGAAAATGTATCTGCCCATGACTACTCTCATGTCAACAAGGTTATCTTCGCTTGTGATGCAGGAATGGGTTCCAGTGCGATGGGTGCTGGTATGTTACGTAATAAGTTCAAAAAAGCTGGCATCAATGCTGAAGTCACGAACTCAGCTATCAACCAGTTACCGAAAGATGCTCAGCTTGTCATCACACAAAAAGTCCTGACAGACCGTGCAATCAAGCAAGTTCCAGGTGCTATTCATATTTCAGTGGATAACTTCCTGAACTCTCCTCGTTATGACGAGCTGATTGCCAACTTGAAGCAAGACCAGTAATTAGACATCTTATGTGATCCGTCCTACAATGGAATCAAGTAATTGAATAATCTACCAGAAGAAAGGGGTGTGGATATGCAAATCAGTCATCGAGAGAAAAAAATCATCGAGTCTTTGCTGAAAAGTCCACGCTCCTTTTTGTCTATTCATCAGATTGCACAGAACTTGGGGGTCTCCAGCCGTACTGTCCATCGTGAACTGAAGTTTGTCGAAGAAACGCTTAGCCGCATGAATCTCAGCCTTGACCGGCGGACCGGTAAAGGCCTCCGCATTGCCGGTGATGATATCGACCTCGCTTTACTCAGCGAGCAACTGGATGCCTCTACTGTGCTCGATTTATCCGTTGAAGAGCGGAAAGTTATTATTCTCTACACTTTGATCAGGGCGAAAGATCCGGTCAAACTTTATAGTCTCGCCAGCGAGATTGGTGTATCCATCAATAAACTGTCCAAGGAGCTTGATGGACTCAGTCCTGACCTCACCCGTTATCATCTGACATTGCAGAAGAAACGTGGCGAAGGCCTGCAGCTATTCGGCGAAGAAGTGAACAAAAGACAGCTGCTTGCAGATATCATGCTCGATAAACTGAATTCTACGAGTGTTTACTCAGTCATTGAGGATCATTTTGTCTACCAGACTTTAAACGATACAAGTCTTAAGGATTTAGTGGATATCGATCAGATATTCAGCGTTGAACGTCTTCTTATGGACGAATTAGCTGAACTGCCTTATGTGCTGCTTGAAACTGCTTATCTTACACTCACCATCCACATTGTACTGGCCATTGAACGGATCCGTAACAATGAAAAAGTTTCAATCTCCAGTGATATTATCAAATCGCTGGAAGTAACACCTGAGTTTCAGGTCGCTCAGAATCTAGCGCGCTCATTATCAGCCGCCTACGATATTGATTTCGATTTTGAAGAAGTCATTTTTATTACGATGCACTTACGGGGCGCCAAGCGTAGAGCCGCTGAGAGTGCGGCTGAAAGTGATATCAGTCCTGCAACAGATGAGCTGATTAACGAAGTCTCCCGTCTGATGCATCATGATTTTTCCGGTAATCCCACTCTGAAAGAAGGGCTTCTTCTTCATCTTGTACCCGCATTAAATCGTATGACCGGGGGAATAGAGACATATAACCCTTTAACGGCGATGATCATGCAGGATTACGAGCGGTTATTCAAGTCAATCAGCACTGCGCTGGAGACTGTATTTCCAGATGTATATTTCCCGGATAATGAAGTTGCGTTTCTCGTCCTCCATTTCGGGGGTGCCATGAAGAATACAAAAGCAAGTGTCCTTGTCGTCTGTACAAGCGGTCTTGGGACCAGTAGAATCCTTGCCAATCAGATAGAACAGCATTTTCCTGCTGTGCAGGTGACCAAGCTTGCTTCTGTCAGTGATTTGAAGTCTCTTCATCTAGATAGTTACAGCTATATCGTGTCGACAGTCGGGCTTGACATCAGTCAGCCCTATACTATAGTCAATCCGTTATTACCGGAAGGAGACAAGGCCCTTCTGCAGCAGGTCTTCTCTACCTCTGTATCGTCACATGTGCAATCAACTAAACGAAGCGTGTATAATGATGTTATACCATTCGTTATTGAATCTGATGCTATTTTACAGGGTATCGAATTCAAGACGATTTCCATCTCCAGCTGGGATGAATACAGAAAGCAGCTGCCGGCAGCAGATGAGCTAAGCAAAAGAGAAGCAGTCCAGGGATTCGCCCTCTCAGGTTATCCCGTTGCTCTTCCACATATTGTTCATGCTGCAGTTTCTCATCCGTTCATTGAACTGGTAACCTTAACTTCTCCGGTTCAGATGAAAAATATGAACGGCATCATGCAGGAGGTCAATTACCTGCTTATCATGCTACTGCCGGAAGAAACAACAGCCAGACCCTTTGTCAGCGAGTTAAGCACCTTACTCATGGCCCATCTGGAAGCACCTGACGAGTTATTCAGCAATTCTGAACTTGTCATTCAGCATATGCAAGATACACTGATTAAACAAATCAGCCAAAAAATCTATTAAATGGAGTGAATCAAACATGTCAAACTTAATTCCAACAGAAAATATTCTCGTTAACCAGCATTTCACATCTAAAGAAGAAGCAATCGAAGCAGCAGGACAGAAATTAGTAGAGGCAGGCGCTGTCAATCCCGGATATATTCAGGCCATGAAAGAACGTGAAGCGATTGTTTCCACTTATATGGGTAACTTCCTTGCGATTCCACATGGTACAGACGAAGCGAAAGCTGAAGTGATCAAGTCAGGTATCACCTTACTGCAAGCGCCAGAAGGTATCGACTGGGACGGTAATATCGTGAAAGTAGTAGTGGGTATCGCAGGTAAAGACGGTGACCATTTAGATTTATTGTCTCAGATCGCCATTGTTTTCTCAGAAGAAGAGAATGTTGAGCGTGTGATTAATGCCCAGTCAGCTGATGAAATCAATGCCATCTTCGGGGAGGTAGAACTATAATGAAAGCTGTCCATTTCGGTGCCGGAAATATCGGCCGCGGCTTCATCGGTAAAGTTCTTTATGATAACCACTACGAAATCACATTCGCTGATGTCAGCTCACAGATCATCTACTTGATCAACCAGGAGCAGGCCTATGATGTTATTATCGCTGAAGAAAGCAAGACGCGTCAGCGAGTAGAAGGTGTTAAAGGGATTCATAGCGTTGAAGAATTAGATAAATTAGAGCAGGCATTGATGGAAGCTGATTTAATCACAACAGCTGTCGGCGTCAATATTCTGCCTATCATCGGTAAATCAATCGCCTCTGCTCTGGCTAAGCGTGATGCGTTTCGTCCCGTCAATGTCGTGGCATGTGAGAATGCCATTATGGCAACAGACCAGCTGAAAAAAGCGATTGTTGATGAAGTCGGTGAACTCGGTGAGCATATTCACTTCCCTAACTCAGCAGTCGACCGTATTGTGCCGATTCAGAAACAGCAGAATCCACTAGATGTAATGGTTGAGCCTTTCTTTGAATGGGTCATTGAAGAAGAGAAATGGTATGGTACGCAACTTGAAGGCGTCAAATATGTTCAGGATCTTCACCCCTTCATCGAACGTAAACTACTGACTGTCAACACAGGCCATGCCTTCATCGCATACTTCGGTAAATATAAAGGCTATGCAACAGTCGATGAAGCCATGAAAGATCCAGAAGTCGTTGAACAGCTCCGTCAAGTACTAGGCGAAACAAGCGACTACTTAACAAGCAAATATGATTTCACTCAAGAAGAACAGGCTGCATACGTTGAAAAAATCATCGGCCGCTTCCAGAACCCATACTTGTCAGATGACCTAAATCGTGTCGGCCGTTCACCACTACGTAAAATCAGTCCGGAAGACCGTATCATTAAACCTCTGTCATACTTAGTGACTGAAGACAAACCACACGAAGGTTTAATCAATATGGCTGCCTATTTAATGCGTTATACCGATGAGCATGACCCAGAAGCTGTCGACAAAGATCACTATATTAAAGAACACGGCCCTGCACAGTTCTTAAAAGAATATGCTAAGATAGATGACAGTTTAGCTCAAGAAATTGAAGCAAAATATCAAACATTATAATGACTCAAAGCCGCTCACTAAGAGCGGCTTTTTTTTACTGGATAGCAATTAAAAACGCCTTGCAGCTGCAAGGCGTTTATCTATTATAATCCCATTTTTTCTTTTACAACGTCTGCGATGCTATGAACAAAACGCTCGGCATCTTCATCTGTTTTCGCTTCAACCATGACACGCACAAGCGGCTCGGTACCTGACGGGCGAACAAGGACACGGCCTTCACCGTTCATCTCATCTTCTACTGCTTTAATGGCTGCTGCCACATCTGCATTATCTTCTACAGCGTGTTTATCAGTCACACGGATATTCACTAAACGCTGCGGATATTTTGTCATCTGCCCTGCCAGCTCGCTTAATGTCTGACCTGACTGCTTGATGATAGATGCTAATTGTACGCCTGTTAATAAGCCGTCCCCTGTCGTATTGTAGTCCATCATAACGATGTGGCCCGACTGCTCACCGCCCAGGTTATAATGGCCTCGTCGCATTTCTTCTACGACATAACGGTCACCGACTTTTGTTTTATCGCTTTGAATATTGAAGTTTTCAAGCGCTTTATAGAAGCCGAGGTTACTCATGACTGTAGAAACCACCATATTGTCCTTCAGCTCACCACGTTTACTCATGGCTTGCGCCAGGATGAACATAATCTGATCACCATCAACAATCTGACCTTTTTCATCTACTGCGATTAATCGGTCACCGTCGCCATCAAAAGCAAGACCGAAATCACTGCCACTCTCCACAACCAGCTCAGCCAATGCTTCTGGATGCGTAGAACCTACACCGTCATTGATGTTATTACCATCTGGATTGCATCCCATCGTTACTGTATCCGCTTCTAAGTCACCGAACAGGAAGGGTGCGAGTGAATAGGTTGAACCGTGCGCACCATCGAGAGCGATTTTCAAGCCTTCTAAGTCGCCTTCAATCGTTGATTTCAAGAAGCTTAAGTAACGCTGGCCACCCTCAAAATAATCAGATGTATGACCCAGATTAACGCCTGTTGGACGAGGTACTGTGTCTTCTTCTGCATCAATCAGTGCTTCAATTTCCGCTTCCTGGTCATCAGAAAGTTTAAATCCATCTGCACCGAAGAATTTAATACCATTATCCTGCACAGGATTATGACTTGCTGAGATCATCACCCCCGCCTGTGCTTCCAGTTCACGTGTTAAATACGATACACCAGGTGTTGAGATAACGCCCAGGCGCATTACTTCAGCGCCGGTCGATAATAATCCTGCAACAAGTGCCGATTCAAGCATCTCTCCTGATACACGTGTATCACGTCCCACCAATACAGTCGGATTATCATGGCCATTATGCGCAAGTACATAGCCTCCGAAACGTCCTAATTTAAATGCAAATTCAGGTGTTAATTCGCTATTTGCAACGCCTCTTACGCCGTCTGTTCCAAAATATTTGCCCATCAGTCAATACTCCTTTATTGTTCTTTTTTTGTTACGTCTACTTTTATAGTCACTTGCTTCGGTGTCACCTTTGAGACATCGCTAGGCAATGGAATCTTCTCATCGAGAGTAGTGTCTGCATTAATAGTATCCAGATTAACCTCCACCTCAATATCACCGATACCATCCAGCGTCGAGCGTTTACCTTGCAGTTCTACTTCATCGTCTGAAAGTGTGATACCTTTTAACGTCATTCCAGCAGGTAAGGTTCCCTTTGTGACAGGTACAATCTTGACGACTTTTGAAATCGGCTGTACTTTCATCGTCACTTTCACTTTTGCCGGTTTGACAGTAACATCCAGCTTATTAAGATTACTGTCGAAGACACCGACTTCAGCTTCTTCAGTCGTGGTCTCGGAAATTTTTGTTCTATTGCTGAGCGTTGCTTTGACATAAGCTATTTTAGCGATCTCATCACTGCTGCCTGTTATAGAAACCTGGGTAGGGTCCACTTGTTTTTCAACTAACTCATAGCCCGTTGCCAGACGACTCGGATTGATCTCTGCTTCCACTGCATGTGTGGTGCTCACTTTTTCAGCTAGTGTGATATTGGTTGTCTTCGGCTGCACTTCATAAGTCAGTTTATCAGACAAACCTTCAACTTGAAACTTTTTCTTGTGATCTCCCACAAGATCTTTAGATAAATCCAGTTTGACACTGAAATCCATCATACTTTCAGTTTTTCTGACAATCGCCTGCGGTCCAGTCACTTTGACATTGACACTTTGCGGTGCACCAGACAGATAAAGATTTTTCTTGTCATAGATCGTCTCAACAGGCACATCATTAATAACCACTGTATCATCGCCACTCAGCTGTTCTTGTGTCACGAAGACGTTGAAGATATCATTGACGGACAGATACAGGACCAAGGCCAGTATAAATGAGATGATTCTGAGTCCCCATTTAGTCTCTAACATGATCTTCACCGCCCTTCTTATCCAGCTGTGCACTGAACCAGTGTTCGGTTAACAAAGCCTCAAACACTTCGAGAGAGACTTCTTTTCGCAGCCTGCCATTATAAGTGACGGAAATAGCGCCTGTTTCTTCTGAGACAACGATTGTAAAAGCATCTGATACTTCAGATATGCCTACAGCCGCACGATGTCTCGTACCTAAACTCTTCTGAATCTTGGCAGAATCAGATAGTGGCAGATAACTGGCTGCTACTGCAATCTTATCACCTTGAATGATCATGGCACCGTCATGTAAAGGTGTATTCGGAATAAAAATATTGATGAGAAGCTCTGATGAAATATTGGCATATATCGGTATACCGGTCTCAATATAATCCTGGAGTCCCGTTGTCTTCTCGATGACGATCAGCGCACCGATACGTCTTTTAGCCATATACTGTACTGACTTCACCATATCTTCTGTTAATTTTTTTTGATTGATGTTCTGAGTTGAACTTCTTTTAAACAGACTTCCTCGTCCTAACTGCTCCAGTGCTCTTCGAAGTTCCGGTTGGAATATGACAATAACAGCGAGAAACCCCCATTCAAGTACAAAATCAAATAATCGAGTGGTTGTCGTTAAACCGAGCAATAGACTGACATATTTACCGATTAAAATGAAGAATATCCCTTTTAGCAACTGTATTGCTTTCGTGCCTTTAATCGCATTGATGATTAAATAGAGAACATACCAGACAATTAACAAATCGAGGATGCTGATAATGACTTTAGCGGCATTTAAATTGCCCAATGAATCTAAAAAGTACATTGCATCTCCTCCATGCTGTGACTCTCCCTCATTATATCATGTCAGTAACGAGTTCATCATAGAAGTGCACGCTTTTTTCGTAATATTCTAATGATTTATCAATTTTTCCGACTTTACGATATAAGTCAGCAAGCTTCGGATAAAGTCTTGTTTTGAATAACGGTTCTTCCTTTGCTTCCACTGACTTATGCAAGTATTCAATGGCAGTGTCCAAATAGCCTTCCATCACACAGATATCACCCATGATTTCGAAAACAAAGCCAGCTGAATCTTCTGCAAGAGACTCCTGGACAAGTTTCTTCGCTTCTTTCACTTGACCGAGATGAGCCATAGCCTGGGCGTAGCGTAATTTAATAGTCAGTACAAATGGATGGTCAACTTTATTATCTTCAATAATCTTAAGGGCCTTTTTCAGCTCATTATAAGCTTCTTGATACTTCTTCGTTTTAATCATTAAGATTGCCAGATTAGTGGTTATACCCGCTTCTTGCATCGGATCATCTTCCAGTTCAGCATATTTGATAGCACGTCGGATATGCTTTTCTGCTAATTCATAGTTTTTGATCCCATATTTAGCTTTGAATAGTGAGTTCTCTATACTGCATCCTTTGTGATGCGTATTCAATTTTTTGTTCAGCGCAAGGGCATCTTTATTGAAGTTGATAGATACCAGATTTTCACCCATGAGACGATAGTATTCACCCAATAGTGCCAGTATAGTGACACGAGTCGTATTAGAGATGTTCTCATAAATAGTGACGTTATTCGCTTTCGTGAGCTGTTTGATTGCTTCATCTGTATGATATTCCTCGAATTCGATACGGGCGAGCAGTATAAGACAACGCAAGTAGAGATTGACCTCTTTCATGCCTTCTACAATTTTGATGGCTTTATTCACTTCTTCTCTTGCAGATACAAAATCTTCTTTACTGAAGAAATAGCTCGCTCTTATCCAGTAAGTATCTCCCCGCTCGTATTCAGTAATACTTTCCAGTGTCTGATAGTCTTTCGCGATAAAGTCCTCCAGGCGAGAAAAATCCTCTGATTTCACATTATTCTCAGCCCATTTTATTTCTTTCTTAATATCCAGAAGACTCAAGTTTCTTTCTGATGCAGTGGTGGTGAAGTCATCAAGCGTACAGTTTAATTTAACACTTAATTTCTTCAGCACATTAGTGGAGGGATGGACAGCATTTTTCTCGATTAAGCTTAAATAAGTTCTTGAAATAATACCTTCTGCCAGTTCCTGTTGAGTCATATTAGCTGCATTTCTTAATTCCTTTACTCGTTGTCCAACCATTCTATATACTCCTTTTAGATTTATTATACAATAATTAACAAAAAAAAATAATAATCTTAGTTACTATTTTTTTGCTAATTTTAAGTTAACGTATGTAGGGATAAATATATCTATTCGTGTAGAAAGTTGACATCGCGCTTATTCAAGTTAATAATTAAGTCATCAATGTATATAAAGGAGCTTCTCATGCAGGATTTTTTACTGATTGACAACCTGGCACAGCTTAAATGTATCAGTGATCCATTCCGCATCAAGTTACTGGAATGTCTCTATGATACTTCAAAGACCGGCCAGCAGCTTGCTGATGAACTGGAGATTCCACGTGCAAAGATTCACTATCATCTAAGAGAGATGGAGAAATACGGCTTTATTGAAATTGTTAAGACTGAACAGAAAATTAGTATCATCCAGAAATTCTATGCCCCCACGGCCAAAGCCTTTATTCCTGCGGATCATCTGCTGCAATTTCACCCAGATGACCAGCAGGAAAAATCGGGAAAAGAGCTGAAAGTGCAGATTGACGAAAAAGAACTGCCACAGCTGAAAAAAGATTTAAAGAAATTCCTGAAAAAAGCATCATCTAAATCTGGGGATACACAATATGAAATCCATATCGAAACAGTTAAAAAATAAGAGCAGCCGAAGCTGCTCTTTTTCTATAATAATTTATCTCCGAAGAAAGTCACGAGTAATTCTACTGCTTGGTTCGCTGTCTTGTTATGAATATCAATCAGTGGATTCACTTCAACGATTTCCATTGATGTCACGCGTTGTGAGTCATGGAGCATCTCAAGCGCTAAATGACTTTCGCGGTAAGAAATACCGCCCGGTACTGTTGTTCCCGTTCCCGGTGTCTCCACTGGATCCAGAGCATCTACATCGAGTGATAGATGAATGCCGTCCGTATCCTTAAGATATTCAAGCGTCTCTTCAATAACTTGTCCCATACCTATTCTGTCGATATCTGACATCGTATATGTCTTGATTCCGACTTCCTTGATATAAGCTTTTTCCCCTTCATCTAAGTCACGCATACCAATCAGGACAATATTCTCTATTTTTACTTTGTTCTTATAGCCACCGATATTGACGAGGTCCGGATGACCATCACCGATAAGCGCTCTTAAAGGCATGCCGTGAATATTACCGGACGGCGATGAATCTGCAACGTTTAAGTCGCCGTGCGCATCATACCAGATGACGCCTAAATTATTGTAATGCTTTTTAACACCAGAAATGGTTCCCATAGCAATCGAATGATCGCCACCAATAACAAGTGGGTACTTTCCAGCTGCTATTGTCTCATCGACTTCATGGCAAAGTGTTTCACAGAATTCTACTACTTCAGGAAGATTACGGAGTCCACCGTCTTGCTCTCCGCGATATTTATTCATATCTATCGCCGGACTTGGCACGTTTCCTTTATCATTGACGTCAAGACCTAAGTTCTCAAGTCTAGACACTAAATCTGCATATCGCATCGCATCTGGTCCTAGATTCACCCCTAATTTACGCTGGCCAAATGCATTTGGTGCCCCAATAATTTCAATTGTTTTGTTCATTATAGTATCCCCTTTAAACAAGTTTAAGAAAACGTTCTCATAACTTCATTTTAAACGAGAGACTTATAATATGCAACCATGTATAAAATTCAATATTTTACCATATAGTATATATCTGATTTACCATATAAAAAAAACCATATCCCTAAGGATATGGTTTAAGATGAGCCATAGAGGATTCGAACCTCTGACCCTTTGATTAAAAGTCAAATGCTCTACCAACTGAGCTAATGGCTCTAATGGCTGGGGTAGCTGGATTCGAACCAACGAGTGACGGAGTCAAAGTCCGTTGCCTTACCGCTTGGCTATACCCCAATAATGGTGGAGGGGGGCAGATTCGAACTGCCGAACCCGAAGGAGCGGATTTACAGTCCGCCGCGTTTAGCCACTTCGCTACCCCTCCAGCTTATATATATAAGGATGAATTTTAAAATGGTGGAGGATGACGGGATCGAACCGCCGACCCTCTGCTTGTAAGGCAGATGCTCTCCCAGCTGAGCTAATCCTCCAAATGACCCCTACGGGATTCGAACCCGTGTTACCGCCGTGAAAGGGCGGTGTCTTAACCGCTTGACCAAGGGGCCTGGCTCCACAGGTAGGACTCGAACCTACGACCGATCGGTTAACAGCCGATAGCTCTACCACTGAGCTACTGTGGATAAATAAAAAAACTGCCCGGCAACGTCCTACTCTCGCGGAACGTAAGTCCAACTACCATCGGCGCTAGAGAGCTTAACTTCTGTGTTCGGTATGGGAACAGGTGTGACCTCTCTGCCATCATCACCAGACAGGGTGAGAATATTGTACTCTCAAAACTAGATAAGCAAGGAAGAAGAAACCAGGCAAAGCCGGCCAAAAAATCTGATAATTGATTAAGTCTTCGATCGATTAGTATTCGTCAGCTCCACACATTACTGCGCTTCCACCTCGAACCTATTGACCTCATCATCTTTGAGGGATCTTATAACCGAAGTTGGGAAATCTCATCTTGAGGGGGGCTTCATGCTTAGATGCTTTCAGCACTTATCCCGTCCATACATAGCTACCCAGCTATGCCGCTGGCGCGACAACTGGTACACCAGAGGTATGTCCATCCCGGTCCTCTCGTACTAAGGACAGCTCCTCTCAAATTTCCTACGCCCACGACGGATAGGGACCGAACTGTCTCACGACGTTCTGAACCCAGCTCGCGTACCGCTTTAATGGGCGAACAGCCCAACCCTTGGGACCGACTACAGCCCCAGGATGCGATGAGCCGACATCGAGGTGCCAAACCTCCCCGTCGATGTGAACTCTTGGGGGAGATAAGCCTGTTATCCCCGGGGTAGCTTTTATCCGTTGAGCGATGGCCCTTCCATGCGGAACCACCGGATCACTAAGTCCGTCTTTCGACCCTGCTCGACTTGTAGGTCTCGCAGTCAAGCTCCCTTGTGCCTTTACACTCTGCGAATGATTTCCAACCATTCTGAGGGAACCTTTGAGCGCCTCCGTTACTCTTTAGGAGGCGACCGCCCCAGTCAAACTGCCCGCCTGACACTGTCTCCCGCCACGATAAGTGGCGCGGGTTAGAAAGTCAACACAGCCAGGGTAGTATCCCACCAGCGCCTCCACGTAAGCTGACGCTCACGCTTCAAAGGCTCCTACCTATCCTGTACAAGCTGTGCCGAATTTCAATATCAGGCTGCAGTAAAGCTCCACGGGGTCTTTCCGTCCTGTCGCGGGTAACCTGCATCTTCACAGGTACTATGATTTCACCGAGTCTCTCGTTGAGACAGTGCCCAAATCGTTACGCCTTTCGTGCGGGTCGGAACTTACCCGACAAGGAATTTCGCTACCTTAGGACCGTTATAGTTACGGCCGCCGTTTACTGGGGCTTCAATTCGTAGCTTCGCAGATGCTAACCACTCCTTTTAACCTTCCAGCACCGGGCAGGCGTCAGCCCCTATACGTCACCTTACGGTTTTGCAGAGACCTGTGTTTTTGATAAACAGTCGCTTGGGCCTATTCACTGCGGCTCTTCAGGGCTTGCACCCTAAAAAGCACCCCTTCTCCCGAAGTTACGGGGTCATTTTGCCGAGTTCCTTAACGAGAGTTCGCTCGCTCACCTTAGAATTCTCATCTTGACTACCTGTGTCGGTTTGCGGTACGGGCACCTGATCTCTAACTAGAGGCTTTTCTTGGCAGTGTGAAATCGACGACTTCGCTACTTAATTTCGCTCCGCATCACATCCTGACCTTAAGAGTACCGGATTTGCCTGATACTCAGTCTCAATGCTTGCACGTACATAACCAACAGTACGATCGCCTATCCTTCTGCGTCCCCCCATCGTTCAAACAATCTCAGGTGGTACAGGAATATCTACCTGTTATCCATCGCCTACGCCTGTCGGCCTCGGCTTAGGTCCCGACTAACCCAGAGCGGACGAGCCTTCCTCTGGAAACCTTAGTCAATCGGTGGACGGGATTCTCACCCGTCTTTCGCTACTCACTCCGGCATTCTCACTTCCAAGCGCTCCACATGTCCTTACGGTCATGCTTCGACGCCCTTGGAACGCTCTCCTACCATTGTCCTAAGGACAATCCACAGCTTCGGTAATATGTTTAGCCCCGGTACATTTTCGGCGCAGCGTCACTCGACTAGTGAGCTATTACGCACTCTTTAAATGATGGCTGCTTCTAAGCCAACATCCTAGTTGTCTGGGCAACGCCACATCCTTTTCCACTTAACATATATTTTGGGACCTTAGCTGGTGGTCTGGGCTGTTTCCCTCTCGACTACGGACCTTATCACCCGCAGTCTGACTCCCGCACTAAATTATCTGGCATTCGGAGTTTGTCTGAATTCGGTAACCCGAGGGGGGCCCCTAGTCCAAACAGTGCTCTACCTCCAGTAATCATCATGCGAGGCTAGCCCTAAAGCTATTTCGGAGAGAACCAGCTATCTCCAGGTTCGATTGGAATTTCTCCGCTACCCACACCTCATCCGCTCACTTTTCAACGTAAGTCGGTTCGGTCCTCCATTCAGTGTTACCTGAACTTCAACCTGGACATGGGTAGATCACCTGGTTTCGGGTCTACGTCCTGATACTCATTCGCCCTGTTCAGACTCGCTTTCGCTGCGGCTCCGCATCCACTGCTTAACCTTGCATCAAAACGTAACTCGCCGGATCATTCTACAAAAGGCACGCCATCACCCATTAACGGGCTCTGACTACTTGTAAGCACACGGTTTCAGGTTCTATTTCACTCCCCTTCCGGGGTGCTTTTCACCTTTCCCTCACGGTACTGGTTCACTATCGGTCACTAGAGAGTATTTAGCCTTGGGAGATGGTCCTCCCGGATTCCGACGGAATTCCACGTGTTCCGCCGTACTCAGGATCCACTCAGGAGGGAACGACTTTTCGACTACAGGACCTTTACCTTCTCTGGTTGACTTTTCCAAAGTCATTCGTCTAAATCGTTCCTTTGTAACTCCGTATAGAGTGTCCTACAACCCCAGGATGCAAGCATCCTGGTTTGGGCTCTTCCCGTTTCGCTCGCCGCTACTCAGGGAATCGAGTTTTCTTTCTCTTCCTCCGGGTACTTAGATGTTTCAGTTCTCCGGGTGTGCCTTCTCATATGCTATGTATTCACATATGGATAGCATGACATGACTCATGCTGGGTTTCCCCATTCGGAAATCTCTGGATCAGTGCTTACTTACAGCTCCCCAGAGCATATCGTCGTTAGTAACGTCCTTCTTCGGCTTCTAGTGCCAAGGCATCCACCGTGCGCCCTTAATAACTTAATCTGTTATTAATAATGTGATGTCTGTATGAATACAGACGCGCGATTTTTTTGAGAATTCAATCAATGAACTCACTCGGTTTTGCTTGGTAAAATCTTTTTCTTCTTGCTTTATCTAGTTTTCAAAGTACAATTTTTTAAATGGTGGGCCTAAATGGACTCGAACCATCGACCTCACGCTTATCAGGCGTGCGCTCTAACCAGCTGAGCTATAGGCCCATTTGAATGAATGAACATTCAAAACTGAATACAATATGTCAGACGTCATTCCGAAGGAATTAAGATTCCTTTTCCGTATTATCCTTAGAAAGGAGGTGATCCAGCCGCACCTTCCGATACGGCTACCTTGTTACGACTTCACCCCAATCATCTGTCCCACCTTCGACGGCTAGCTCCTGTAAAGGTTACTCCACCGGCTTCGGGTGTTACAAACTCTCGTGGTGTGACGGGCGGTGTGTACAAGACCCGGGAACGTATTCACCGTAGCATGCTGATCTACGATTACTAGCGATTCCAGCTTCATGTAGTCGAGTTGCAGACTACAATCCGAACTGAGAATGGTTTTATGGGATTTGCTTGACCTCGCGGTTTTGCTGCCCTTTGTACCATCCATTGTAGCACGTGTGTAGCCCAAATCATAAGGGGCATGATGATTTGACGTCATCCCCACCTTCCTCCGGTTTGTCACCGGCAGTCTCTCTAGAGTGCCCAACTGAATGATGGCAACTAAAGATAAGGGTTGCGCTCGTTGCGGGACTTAACCCAACATCTCACGACACGAGCTGACGACAACCATGCACCACCTGTCACTCTGTCCCCCGAAGGGGAACGCTCTGTCTCCAGAGTTGTCAGAGGATGTCAAGATTTGGTAAGGTTCTTCGCGTTGCTTCGAATTAAACCACATGCTCCACCGCTTGTGCGGGTCCCCGTCAATTCCTTTGAGTTTCAGTCTTGCGACCGTACTCCCCAGGCGGAGTGCTTAATGCGTTAGCTGCAGCACTGAGGGGCGGAAACCCCCCAACACTTAGCACTCATCGTTTACGGCGTGGACTACCAGGGTATCTAATCCTGTTTGATCCCCACGCTTTCGCACCTCAGCGTCAGTTACAGACCAGAGAGCCGCCTTCGCCACTGGTGTTCCTCCATATCTCTGCGCATTTCACCGCTACACATGGAATTCCACTCTCCTCTTCTGCACTCAAGTCTCCCAGTTTCCAATGACCCTCCCCGGTTGAGCCGGGGGCTTTCACATCAGACTTAAGAAACCGCCTACGCGCGCTTTACGCCCAATAATTCCGGATAACGCTTGCCACCTACGTATTACCGCGGCTGCTGGCACGTAGTTAGCCGTGGCTTTCTGGTAAGGTACCGTCAAGGTACGTTCAGTTACTAACGTACTTGTTCTTCCCTTACAACAGAGTTTTACGATCCGAAGACCTTCTTCACTCACGCGGCGTTGCTCCGTCAGACTTTCGTCCATTGCGGAAGATTCCCTACTGCTGCCTCCCGTAGGAGTCTGGGCCGTGTCTCAGTCCCAGTGTGGCCGATCACCCTCTCAGGTCGGCTACGCATCGTCGCCTTGGTGAGCCGTTACCTCACCAACTAGCTAATGCGCCGCGGGTCCATCTGTAAGTGACAGCAAAACCGTCTTTCACTATTCCACCATGAGGTGGAAAATATTATCCGGTATTAGCTCCGGTTTCCCGAAGTTATCCCAGTCTTACAGGTAGGTTACCCACGTGTTACTCACCCGTCCGCCGCTGACTTCAGAGGTGCAAGCACCTCGTCTGTCCGCTCGACTTGCATGTATTAGGCACGCCGCCAGCGTTCATCCTGAGCCAGGATCAAACTCTCCATAAAAGTGTTTGATAAAGCTCTCTGATTGGTTAAGCCAATCACTCTTTAACATTGTACAAACTCGGCTACGCGAGTTTGCAAATGCGACTAGCGATTAAAATCGCAGTCTTATTTGGAATTAACGTTGACATATTGTCATTCAGTTTTCAATGTTCATTTTTCGTCTCACAAGATTAAATGATAACAGCTTTTCTTTAACTTTGCAAGCCTTTTATTTAAGAAGTTTTACACTTCGTATCAGTCATTTAAAGTTAAGTTGCTATGTCTTTCAAGCTTGCATTAAAAATTTTACTCGAATCATTCTTTCGTTTCAAGTACCACTTTTACACTTTCAAGACTTTTTTCTTGCAATTTATTTTAAAGCTCTTGTCGTTTTCAGCGACTTTAATATCATAACAAGCGGATATAAAACTGTCAACTACTTTATCTAATTTTTTTAGAAAAAAAAGACCCCCATTATTACAGGGGCCAACCAAACGTTCTATTGTTGCTTTTTCTTCTTAACTGTCGCTGACTTTGTTCGCGATGCTGTCATGCGTTCTTCTCTTGTTTCCCGACGTTTAGCACGTTCTATCTTTGAGGCTTCATTGTATTTAGGCATCATCAGAAGCTGGAACGTATTACATAAGATCAGAGGGAAGATAGTTGTGTACAGCCAGGTCGTATCTTCTACCTTTAGGAAAGGAATCAGCTCAACTGTTGTCATCACTATCATAAAGAACATTGCAGGTACCCAGACGTTTGTCGCAGTCAGTTTAGATTTATAATAGCTGACAAGCAGCGCACTGATCAGGACAAGTATCGGTATCCAGATAAATCTCACAACATCTCCGTGCTGTTCACCGAATCTCAGGAATCGGAAATAGACGAGGTCGAAGAATGCAAATAGGATGATAACCACTTGGATAGGTTTCCATGCTGTTCTAAATATCCCCAGCCCCAGCTGATGAATAAAGAGATAACTGAAATATGCAAGTTGACTGATAGTTGCTATAAGTAAACCATAGCCCATAAACCAGATGAGTGCTGCCAGAAACTCACCTATCTGCCCCTCTACCAGAAAAGCAGTGAGCTTGTCATACGCAAAAATCAGACTGACCAAAATGGTGGTGATAAGGCCGATCACTAAGGTCGTGCCATAAAACTTCAATAAATTTCTAAGTGTCACTATATTGCCTCTCTATCTATTAGTCTTGCTAATGATTTTTTCTGCTATTTCTTGATAGATGTAGCCTAACTCATGATTCTCATCATAGATGGATGGTGCAAAGTCCGCTTCATCCCATTCAGGCTGTGCAAGTGGTAATTGTCCGAGCAGCTCTGTATGAAGTTCTTCAGCAAGCTTAGCACCGCCCCCTTGACCGAACACATATTCACGGTTGCCTGTTTCCTTGCTTTCGAAATAAGACATATTCTCTACAACCCCCAGAATTTCATGGTCTGTCTGAAGAGCCATTGCCCCTGCACGTGCTGCAACGAAGGCTGCTGTCGGATGCGGTGTCGTAACGATAATCTCTTTACTCTTCGGCAGAATCGTATGCACATCAAGTGCGACGTCCCCTGTGCCGGGCGGTAAATCGAGAAGGATATAATCCAGTTCGCCCCATTCCACTTCTTCAAAGAAGTTATTGATCATTTTACCGAGCATCGGGCCGCGCCAGATTACCGGCGCATTCTCTTCTACAAAGAATGCCATCGAGATGACTTTCACGCCGAACCGTTCGACAGGCACAATCATCTGGCCCTTAATACCTGGTCGTTCAGTGATTCCCATCATATCCGGCACACTGAAACCATAGATATCTGCATCTACAAGTCCTACACGCTTACCTAAACGGGCAAGTGCAACAGCCAGGTTAACAGATACTGTTGATTTACCGACCCCGCCCTTACCTGAAGCGACGGAGATGAACTCAACATTTTCCAGTTTACGTTCAACAGGTGATGCCGCTTCTCCGCGATATTGTTCAAGCGTTGCAGCATCCAGTTCCTCAAAACGGATGCCTACAGTTTTGGCCCCATTTGTTTTAAGGGTCTCCACGACTTGCTGCTGCAGATCAAGCTGAGGCTGACCGCCTAGTTTAGCAATCGCCAGTTTAACGCTGACATGTTCTTTTTCTTCTTTAACAGTCAGTTCCTTAATACCGCCTGTTTCTTTTAATGGATGGTTAATGACAGGATCTTTCAGTTGGCCGATTAATTCAATCATCAGTTCTTTACTTAGCAATTTAAACGCTCCTTCTTCTTCTATTAGAACTAGTATAACAAAAAATCAATAAATCACAGTACTATTCGTCCGAATTGTCTTACTTTTCAGCTATGGTGGTATACTGTATATATCCACCAACTAAAATGTAGAGGAATGAGGCTAGATGATACAGAATCATACAATCATGCAGTACTTCGAATGGCATACGAACGGCGACGGTAATCACTGGAACCGCCTTAAAGAAGATGCGCCCAATTTGAAAGAAAGAGGTATTGATGCCGTCTGGATTCCTCCTGTGACCAAAGCAGATAACGTCGCAAATCCTGGTTATAGCGTCTATGATGTCTATGATCTCGGCGAATTTGATCAAAAAGGCGAGGTCCGGACTAAATATGGTACGAAAGAAGAACTAAAAGCTGCTATTAAAGCTTGTCATGACAATGACATAAAAGTATATGTCGATATCGTGATGAATCATAAAGCAGGCGCTGATGAAACCGAAGTATTCAAAGTCGTAGAAGTAGACCCGGAAAACCGTATGAAGGTCATTTCCGAACCGTTTGACATTGAAGGTTACACAAAATTCACTTTCCCCGGCCGCAAAGACAAATACAGTCAGTTCAAATGGAATTACACCCATTTCAACGGCACTGATTATGATCACAGTACCGGAAGAACAGGAATCTATAAAATTCTCGGTGAAAATAAGGACTGGAATGAAAATGTGGACGATGAAAAAGGTAATTTCGACTACTTGATGTTCTCAAATATCGATTATAAGCACCCAGACGTCAGAAAAGAAATGATTGACTGGGGGAAATGGCTGATAGATGAACTGGATATTGACGGGATGCGCTTAGATGCTATCAAGCATATTGAATCTTACTTTATACGAGATTTTGTTCATGCGATGACTGATCATTCTGACAAACCTTTCTACTTCGTCGGTGAATTCTGGCTGCCGGACCTTGAAACCAACGAGAACTTTCTGACAGAGGCTGACTATGCGCTTGATCTGTTTGATGTGAAGCTCCATTACAATTTCAAGGAAGCCTCCGAAAAAGGGCAGGGCTATGATCTTCGTCAATTGTTCGATAAAACACTCGTTCAGGAAAATCCGCTAAATGCTGTCACTTTCGTCGACAATCATGATTCTCAGCCGGGAGAAGCGCTGGAGTCATTCGTCAAAGACTGGTTCAAACCACTTGCCTATGCGTCAATCCTTCTGAGATATGACGGCTTTCCCGTTGTCTTTTACGGTGACTACTACGGTATCGGCGGAGAGATGCCGATAGAAGGCAAACAAGCAATGATTGATACGCTGCTCTTCATCCGCAAAAACAAAGCTTACGGCCTTCAAGATGATTACTTTGATCACGAAAACGTAATCGGCTGGGTGCGCCGTGGTGCAAAAGAAGTGGAAAACTCAGGCTGTGCTGTCATTATGAACAGCAGCACAGAAGAAGCACAGAAACAGATGTTTGTCGGCAAAGAACGGCGCGGTCAAGTCTGGCTTGATTACAACAATGTCCGAGAAGATGAAGTCATTATAGATGACGAGGGTAATGGCATCTTTAAAGTCAATCCAGGCAGCGTGTCAGTATACTGCCAGAAAGACTTCTAAATAAGAAAGGCACGGAATCAAAAGATTCCGTGCCTTTTATTGATCATCTGTCTGATTTAAGTCTTCACTATTCGGATAAAAGATTTCAGTCAGCACATAAAGAACGGTGATAATTATCATAATGACTAAGAAATTGATGCGGATATACTGATAATTGACGTGAACGAAGAAATAGAATATCAACGTCGCTGAAATAGGAATGATTCCATGCACAAGAGGTGCCTGAAAATAAGGATTATCCTGATAAAGGCGTTTCAGATTATCAAAAACGAATTCCACTATCCGCAGCAGAAAAAAACCTCCGGCTATATAGGAGCCGTAGTAAAAAAGATTGTCCGCAAAACTCTGATTATAAGTAAATT
The DNA here is from genome assembly GCF_030376725.1 of Macrococcus bovicus. Taxonomy (NCBI): domain Bacteria; kingdom Bacillati; phylum Bacillota; class Bacilli; order Caryophanales; family Staphylococcaceae; genus Macrococcus; species Macrococcus bovicus. The sequence continues at coordinate 348,797 of NZ_CP128470.1, read as the reverse complement.
CAGCCAGATGCCACGCAATCAGTATGCGACTCAGGCCGAACAGTCCGAATGACACAAGTATGAGAAATATCAAACCGGATACCAGAAAGATAGTGGTCATAAAAAGCAGTGTCATCATCTTGCTGACATCTATTTTGAATTTCATCCTGCGCCTCCTTTATCGTCTATAGACAATATCACCGTCTACAATCGTCATCTTGTTGCGAATATCTCCAATATGCTCAGCAGTGAATGGATCTGTCTCGAGCACTGTGAAGTCCGCCAAATAACCCTCTTTTATCATGCCATTCTCCGGACGCTGGCCAATCATCGCAGCATTAACCGTAAAGAGCTGAATCGCTTCATAAATGGACAGGCATTCTTCAGTGAAATACTGGTTCTGCGCATCGAATGGCCGTCTGTTGACAGCGGCATCTATACTCTTCAATGGATTAAATGACTCGATGGGCGAATCCGAGCCACCGCCTAACATGATACCCGCTTCCGTCAATGATTTCCAGGCGTAAGCATATCGACTGCGTGCTTCACCTACCCGGTCGATTGCCCAGGGGAAGTCAGAAGTGGCAAAAAGGGGCTGTACATCACAGATGAGCGGCAGATTCTTCATACGCGCTATTAAATCCGGCGACAGGAAGCTGACATGAATCAGCCTGTCATGTCCCGACCTCAATGGATATTTTTCAATCGCATCCAGCACCATTTCACACGCTTTATCGCCGATAATATGGACAGCGACTGCTGAATGGTGACGTCGTGCGCGCTGCACCTGTTCTTCTAATTCCTCTTGATTGAAAATAGCAAGCCCTCTCGTATCTGGCTGGTCACTGTACGGCTCACGGAATAAAGCGGTTCTGCCCCCCAGTGCACCATCTGCGTAAAACTTCATCGCATCTTTTTTCAGCCAATCAGTGAACACGTAGTCAGCCACTGACTCGAAGACAGAATAATGACGCAGCAGATTAAGCCTCAGCTGCATTTTATTCTTACCGAACACTTGAGAGTAGGCAGCCAGTACATTTTCGGGGCTATTATAGTAACCTAAGTCTTCGGTATGAATACCTGTCAGTCCGACTGCATGCATTCCACGTGCCGCCCGTTCCATATGTCGCGCAAGTGAATCAACTGTCTCATTCAGGCTGGCATTCACGAACAGATCCATCGCGTGATCATGCACCCAGCCGTTCAATCGCCCCTCTGTTTTTTCAAAATGTCCGCCATCCATGTCCTGGACCTCGTCCTCGATGCATAGGGCACTGAAGGCCGCACTATTGACAATAGCAGCGTGGCGGCATACGCGTTTGATGATGACGCGGCAATCTGCCAGTTCATCGATCTCATCACGCGTCAGTCTATAATTCAGCTGATTGTCATTATAGCCCTCGCAGACCAGCCAGCTCTCTCTCGGAAGCTGCTGTGCCGCAGCCCTGAGCTTTTCTTTTACATCTTCTATTGAAACATCATCTTTGAAATTCACGCTGCCAAGCGCCATTCCTGTACCTACCAGATGGATATGCGTATCCACAAAGCCCGGAAACATGACTGCACCTTGCAGATCAATATATTCCGCCTTTACCTTCGGCACTTCATCAAATAGAGCTACTATCCGGTTGTCATCTACCAGAACCGCTTTAACTTTGTGACCTTCTCGCTGCATCGTGTAAATGGTGCCGCCGTAAAATAATTTCATCTATTACCTCCAAAAAAAAGAAGATATACTCCTTTAAGTATATCTTCTCTTCACTTCTATAAGCAATTATAAGTCAAGGCCCATAGCGCTGAATGTGTCCCCGCCGTTGACGTCACCTGTATCAAAGCCTTTTTTAAACCATTTCATACGTTGCTCACTTGTACCGTGCGTAAAACTTTCCGGATTGACGCGGCCGGTCGCATTTCGCTGAAGGGTATCATCGCCGACTGCATGAGCCGCTTTGATTGCTTCTTCCATGTCACCTTCATCAGTAATTCCTGCTTCATTTTCATAATGGGCATAGACACCGGCGAAGTAGTCAGCCTGAAGCTCAAGAGCTACTGAATATTTATTGAACTCTGTTTCGTTTAACTGCTGTCTTAAACGATTGACTTTATCAGAGATACCCAGTTCATACTGAACGTGGTGTCCGACTTCATGGGCGATGACATAAGCCATCGCGAAGTCACCCGGCGCGTTTAACTGCTGTTCCAGCTGATCCATGAACGTTAAGTCGATATAAAGCTTCTGGTCGCCAGGACAGTAGAAAGGTCCCATCGATGAACTTGCACTACCGCAAGCTGTATTGACACCATTAGAGAACAGAACCATCTTAGGTTCATGATAAGTACGATTGTATTGCTGGAAAATGTTGTTCCAGACATCTTCTGTATCTTTCAGTACAACAGATGCAAACTGTTTGCGGTCATCTGCCGAACCATCCGTCTGGGTCGTCTGTTGCTGCTGCGTCTGTTGTTGCTGGCCGGAATCTCCACCTAAAATATCGCCAGGGCTATTTCCTGTAATCAGCATATAGATAATGGCAACTATAATACCGAGACAGCCGACACCGCCACCGCCTGCTGCCATACCGCCACCCGGAAAGCCGCCGCCACCGCCACTTATATCTTCTACATTTGAACTTCCTTGTCTACCTTGCCACTGCATAAGGTTACCTCCGCTATCTACTTAATTTATTTAATTTATACCCATAATTTTAAGAAACTATCATGCCAAAAAAAATAAGCTGATTCCTCAGCTTACTTTTTATAGGCTTCTAATTTATCGATAGCGGATAAGCCCTGTGTGACGAGATAATACTGTTCAGCTTCTTTCTCCACCGTTACTTTAGCTTCATTTTTATCACTGCCATACACTTTTTTGACAAAATACTCAGGTTTATCAGCCTTCATGACTTTCTTCACATATTTTTCAGGCAGCCAGATATGACCTTTCTTCGATGGATGCACTGCTATAGATAACCGGTCTCCTAAATACAGGTCATCTGTTTTGTCGAGACTGCCTTCAATGAGGAAGCCTTGAACGCCCTGCGATTTACCCCGTAATTCATCACGCGGTGTCAAAGCGACTTTAGTCAGCGAGCCTTTAACGGGACTATCATCCGTGCTGTCAAAAGGCATGACAGGTGATAGCAGTTCCACCTCGCCGCGACGTGCATAGCCTTCAAAATAAGGTTTACCTACGCTCATCGTAAGGACAGGTTTGTCTTGTCTCACAGCTGTAAAGGATTGCAGCTGGTCATCATCGATATCAAGAATGGTGCCTGCTTGACTCGCCTTGATGGTCAGAGCCCCCACTTTATCTTCCTGCTTCTTCTGTTTCTCCTCAAGAATACTGATGTTATTCTCTGCTTTCGTCAGCTCAGACTCCAGCCAGTTGATCTGCGCTTCAATAGAGGCACTTTCTTCAGAAGTCGCTTCAGCTAGCCGCTCCTCATAAGCAGTGATCTGTCCTTCAATCTGTTCTTTTTCCACGCGTTTATTATCAAGCTGCAGGCTCAGTTCAGTGTTACCTTCCTGATCTGCCTCTCTGTAAGTATAAAGCGGATTACCCGCTGCAACCTTCTCGCCTTCTTTAACATGAACCTTGACCGGATCATTCTTTGCGGGCTTCAGATAATAAGTAGCCTGATGCTGTGCGACTTTACCCTTGATGATGATCGTCTGTTTCTTAATAAAATCATCGATATAAATCGTGTTTTTCGCCTGATGAGATTGATAAGCCATATAGACTGCACTTCCAGCAATCATGGCAAAGATAAGCAAAGTGAGCAGCAGCGGCCATAGCCATTTTCTTTTCATTTTTCCCCTCATTCATTATGTCATCCAGAATATGATCTGCCTTATTTCAACAGACGGTCGTCATCAGATTTTATATGTGCATTGAAGTGCTTCATATCCTGACGCTTCATCGACTGATAATAGCGCATGAGCAGATAGATAAAGACAAGTGCTACAAACAGCGATACGAAACCCATCCAAGTCAACTGGCCCCGGCCATCTGCCAGAATAAAATAATAGGCAAAATAAAGATTGATCAGTGCAATCGCACCAAATCCGATATAAGGTAACATATGGCCTCCTAGATCATATGATTGTCGAGCAACGCTTGTCTCGCTGTCTCTATACTATCTTTTCCCTCTTTGTTCTTAAGCGGGCTGAACTCCGATTCACGGTCCACTTGCAGCGTCTTGAAAGTCTCAGCATAACGGAAGATATCAAAGTAGAATTTTTCGAATTTCAACGTTTCTTTTTTCACGACAGCAAAATCTTCATCAAGCTGTTCGAGATTCTTCACGGCCAGATGATAAGGCAGCTTATGAGTCGACGCCGCTTCAAGAAAATCACGTCTGAAAATATGGATGCCGATATTCCCGTTCGTAAACTGATTCTCCAGTCCTTCCGGCAGTTCTGTGTATTCCATGACCTGCTTCTTATCATCTGCCATAATCACACGTCCCACACTTTCACCGTTCAGAGGTCGGATGGTCTTTGTCGTGACATCGGCCCCGGACTCGACAGCAAGACCACAGAACACCGGATCCAGCACCTTCACCAGAACATTATCGATGTTATTGAGATAGATATAATCAATGCCACGTTTGTGCATCGTCTCATAAAGGCCTGTCGCAGCAAGTGCCTCAAAAATACCTCCATTGCCGTTAGGAGAGGTCAGCAGTTCGCCCTGCTTATTCAGTAGCAGCTGTCCTTCAGGTGATAAAGCCACGATATTAGGCTGTTTGAAAAACGTGATATTTTCTTCCGGAAAATTGAAGAAATGATGCGCCTTGAAGAATGCCAGTGTCTCTTCATGATTGATATCACTTGTCATGATAAACCACGGAATGGTTGTATTGCACTCAGCAGAAATCTTCAGCAGTTGTTTCGCCTGTAGCTCAAAGAGACTGATACCATCAAAAGTGAACGTCCCTTTCGGTCCCGGATGCGCAAGACGTGTGCCCTGGCCGCCAGCCATCAGAAGTGCAGCAAAGCGTCCTTCGCGGATAGCCTGACGGCCAAGACCCTCAAGTTCAGTCAGGCGTTCCTCGGACATTTCAGATTTCACTTCTGTCTCTACATCTCTAAGCTGACCCGCCGGCGCTTCAACGTGACGATTGACGTAAACATCTTCATAAAGTGCTGCCACTTCATCCAAATTCAGTGAACTTAATTCCTGGGTCAGTCGGTTCTTTTCTTCTTCAGACATCATCGTCAGCATTTCAGACAGTGCATGGTGATGATAAGTCGGTAAATCCTGCAAAGTAGCCATAATTTCTCCTTTAATAACATGAGTTTTAGTATCCATTTAGCCAGTTGATTGTGCGATGAAACATTTCAACATAGACCAGATAGACAGTCAATAATGTGAAAGTTGTTGCCAGAGACAGGTCGACAATGCCTCCTGTCTTGAAGTGGATCGGCAAAACGACTTTATAGTCAAGCGGGAAAAAGAGTGCAACGCCTCTCGGTGTTAACATATCTAGTATAATATGGCTCGCAATGCCAAGTAAACTAGAGATGATATAAATAAAATCGATATTGAGCAGAGTCAGAATGACAGCCGTCAGCCCCATAAAAAAGAGAGAATGTGTCATCGTTCGATGACCGAAGAAAAAGCCGATCAGTAAGCTAAGAAGCTTTAGCTTGCGACCTATTTTACTGCCTGCGTGACAAATATCAGGCACCAGGCTGAACGCCGCTGTTGTGGTAATAATCGCCACAGACTGACCTAAATCAGTCGTCGTTCTAAGCGCATATCCTGTGCCGAGCAGAATACCGAAAGCGAGATGGGTTTTACCTGTCATACGACTGCCCCCTTCGCTCGCAGCCATTTCAGCGCTTCTCGTTCACTGAGCTTTGACAAGCCTGCTTTACTGACGTAGTCCATAACAAAGTCAGGGGCTGTCTTCGAGTATTCTCTCAGAATCCAGCCGATCGCTTTTCTGATAAAAAATTCTTTATCGTGTTTCAGTTGTTCAATCATTTTAATCAACAATTCCTCATTCATCTTACTCTTAAATTTCAGCTGATGCAGCAGCCCTGCACGCTGCAACCAGAAATTATCAGAAGTCACCCAGCCCATCATGCGCTCAAGATCCTCCGGATGACCCTGACGGATGATAGGACCGACGATATTCGGACTAAGATCATCTATGGAATCCCACCAGCTGTTCTGCAGCACCAAGGACTCCAGAAAAGATAGGTCATCTGAGGTGAGCTCATGCCTCTGTTTTTCCAGCAGCCTTATAGCAAAGTAATGATATTCGCGTTCAGGCTCGGAAAACAGGGCCTGCACCAGCATTTTCAGGGCATGACTTTCAGGTAATTCGTATGTTCTGAACAGTTCACGATTAATCGGTGCGCTGTCTTTCTTCTTAATACCTAGGAACGGAAACTGATTCTTCATATATCTGCTCATCGTGACACTATTATCAGCATCTGCATAGGGTGTATAGGTTTCTTTAATGATATCAAGCGTCAGTATCATGAGGACACATCCATTGCTTCAGCAGATGATACTTTCACATCTTCTGCTGATTGTATTGATGTCTCTTCAGCTGTTTCTTCAGCCGTCTTCTCGGCTGACGGCTGTTCTGTCGCCGGCACTTCAGTAGTCGGAACTTCAGAGGTCACTTGTTCTGTCGTCACGCTTTCTGTTGTACGCGGGACTGTTCTTATTTCTGCAGTCGGCTGTTCTGTCTTGACACAATGATGATCCTGGCAGAGATAACCTTCAGTCGCGAGGTTATTCCAGGCGCGCGAGTATTCAGGCGTATCAGTATATTTGGTACAAGTGCCTGTCAATAGACAGTTTCTCGCTGCATTATAGATGGCTGTATCGTAATGCTCGTCACTCACCGCTTCTGTTGCCGGATCGTTCTCTGTCTCCGGTGATTTGACTCTTACTTTTACCGAGGGCTTCTTAGCATCGTTATGGCCAGTCGCTTGTTCGGTTTCTTTATGTTCATCTTTCATTTCTTTTGTATTTTCCTTATCAATCTGTGGATCTTTCTCATCTGATTGCTGCTGACAGCCTGACAGTATCAGCACTAAGCCAAGAACTAGAACCATTAACTGTTTCATGTTCTCTCTCCTTACCATTAGTATTTAACTATTATACTGGTTATTCATGAAAAAGGAATCTATTAATAGTTACTATGCCTGTCAATTTTTATACGCATTATTTGTAAGCGTGTAAAAAAAGGGGTATATTATAAGTAACAAAATATAAAAAGGATGTGTTTATCAATGGCAATGACAATCACTAAAAACGACAAAGAGGTTAACATTAAATGGCGTGTAGCGGATATTACAATCCCGAACGAAGATATCGTCAGCGTTAAAGAAGATACTAATATTTATGCTGCTACCGATGAGAACCAGGAGAATGTTGTACGTATTGGCTCTACTTTTGGTAAAACAAACCGTATTCTGTTAGAAACAAAAGATAAATCATATATTATCTATACACACAATGATAAAAAAATCCTGAATGAATTAAATAAATAATATGACTAGTCGCACTTCTGTGCGGCTTTTTCTGTCAATGGAGGACTCTCAATGGAAAACTTAGCAAATAAAGTCGCCCTTATTACGGGGGGATCTCGTGGTATCGGGCGCGCGACCGCTATCGCACTTGCCGATGAAGGTGTCAAAATAGCCATCACCGGCCGTCATGCTGATGCCCTGCAGGAAACACTTGATATGCTGGACACTGATGCTACAGCTGTAGTCTGCGATATGAAAAAAGAAGAGGATATCAAAGCAGCAGTCGAACATACACTCGACACATTCGGCCGTATCGATATCCTCATCAATAATGCAGGCATCATGAAAACAAATCTTTTCCTCGAGACATCTGCCGAGGAGCTCCGTGACATGTTTGAAACGAATGTCATGGGCGTCTTCACCATGATGCAGCAAGTCCTGCCTCATATGATCGAACAGCAGGCCGGTGACATCGTTAATATCGCCTCTATGTCTTCCATCAATGCAACGGCTAAGACTGCTGCCTATTCAGCTACTAAGTTTGCAGTGGCAGGTATGACTGAAGGTGTGATGCGTGAAATGCGCGAACATCATATTCGTACCTTCACTATCAATCCTTCAGCTGTCCTGACAGATTTAATCGGTGAAACCTCACTTGATCCGGACACGATGACCCATCCTGAGGATATCGCGGACGTCATCGTCAGCCAGCTTAAACTCAACCGCCGTACATTCATTAAAACGAATCAGATCTGGGCAACTCATCCTGTCCAGAAATAAGGAGGAAACTTTATGTTTGTCGTATCCAACCGCATTAAAATGAAAACAGGTTTTGCAGAAAAAATGGCCCCGCGCTTCACGCAAGGTGGCGGCATTGAAGATTTGAAAGGTTTCGTCAAGACAGAAGTTCTCGCTGTTCAGGGCAACCCGGAACATGATGAGCTGCACGTCAACACTTACTGGGAGACACTGGAGGACTTTGAAGCCTGGAAGACTTCAGATGCATTTAAGAAAGCACATCAGCGTCCCTCTCAGTCCCAGGGTGAATCACCGATGCTCGGTTCTGAGCTCGTCATCTATGAACTTAAATCACAACTTGAGCGTCCATAAAAAAATTCCAGTCATATGACTGGAATTTTTTTAATAGATAAGGTGTGCCATCGCAATGATAATCGGTAAAATGATGGCCGTCCGAATCAAGAAGATGGCAAATAGTTTAGGCAGACTGACTGGAATCTTGGAGCCCAGTATCACACCGCCTACTTCTGATAGATAGATCAGTTGCGATATGCTGAGTGCACCGATGACAAACCGCGTCATCTCACTCGGCACATCCTGAATCAGAATGGCCGGCAGGAACATATCCGCGAAACCGATCAGAATAGTCTGTGACGCCTCAGCCGCATGAGGGACCTGCAGGAAATTCAGTATAGGAACAAATGGAGCGCCTAAAATCTTAAAGAGCGGTGTGAATTCTGCAAGCATGGTCGCAATGGTACCGATGGCCATGACTACGGGTAGAACGGCAAACCACATATCCATCACCGTGCGGAAACCGAGGCCGAGGAAATCACTGAAATTCCGTCCTCTATAGCCTCTATATACCGCATTTTCAAAACCATAGCTGAGGGCGTTGTAACCAGCGGGAATATCCTCCTTCAGTTTTTCAGCTGAACCATTTGAATATGTATCCGGTATGGACGACAGCGGCCAGATGCGCGGTGTGATCATCGCAGCGATCAGACAGGATGCAATCACGGTAAAGTAAAAGAAAAAGAAATGGTTCATGACTTCTACTTGTTTGGCGATGACAATCGCAAACGTAATCGAGACCACTGAGAAGCTGGTGGCGATGATCGTGGCTTCTCTTCTTGTATAGAAGCCTTCTGCATATTGCTTAGACGCCATCATGACACCGACTGTACCATCGCCGACAAATGAAGCTAGATTCTCAACGGCAGAACGTCCAGGTAAGGTAAAGAGCGGACGCATGACACGCGAGAACATCGGACCGATAAACTCGAATAAACCGTAATCCATAAGTAGCGGCAGGAAAAGTCCTGCAAACAGGAAGACTGTGACGAGTGTCGGCAGCAGGTCATTATAAATCAGTCCGCCGGTCGCTTCTGTATTCACAAAAGGCACAGGTAATTTAAAATAGACAACAATCGCAAAGAACGTCCCTAAAAGCCGGATGATCAACCAGATGATATTGACTTCAAACAAATTCTTCATAAAAGAAGTCTTCGCATTCTTTAAGATTGAACAGTAGAGGGTCATCAGCATGGAAATAGTGATGATGATGATGAGTACGGTCGGCATACCTTTGCCTATCGTCTCTTTAAGCCAGCCGGCAAGAAGTGCGACCGGCAATGTCGCCTCTCCGTCCACTGTCAATGGTGTGACAAATAAGAACAATCCCAGGATTGAAGTCAGAATAAACTTCCACATCCCTATCGTATGCTGCTTCTGTGTTAACTTCTCCATTATATCCTCCATCCGAAAAAAAGAGCGTAAAAGAATTTTTACGCTCTTTCCTTATTATTTATATGCAATGCAGATATATAGAAGTATACACAATTTAGAAAACGTTTTCAATATCTAAAAATGATCTTTTCTTAATGCCTTCAACAAAGAAATCATCATGAAGAAAATCACGACAGAGAACGGCAGTGCCGCAATAATGAGGACGTTCTGTAATCCCGCAGTACCGCCTGCATACATGACGATCCCAGCAATGACAGATAAGAGTAATCCCCAGGTGACTTTGACAAGTGCAGTCGGATTGATATCTCCATTACTGCTGAGCATACCCAGGACATATGTCGCCGAGTCCGCTGATGTAATAAAGAATAGCGCGATAACAAAAAGCGTGATGAAACTCATTATTTTACCCAGTGGATAATGCTGCAGCATAGCAAATGTGGTGGTTTCAACCGGGAACTGCGATAAATCAATGCCCCCCAGCTGTAAATGGACAGCAGATGCACCGAAGACTGCAAAGAAAATAAAGCAGACCAAGGCAGGCACTAATAGTACACCTAAGATAAATTCCTTGATGGTCCGGCCACGTGAGACCCGTGCAATGAAAATACCGACAAACGGCGCCCAGGCGATCCACCATGCCCAGTAGAAGATGGTCCAGCTGTTAATCCATTGACGTCTGCCATCTGCCAGAGGCTCAAGGCGCAATGTCATATCCACGAAATGAGCAACGTAGTTCCCGAGTGTATCGGTGAATGTATTCAGAATATAGACGGTCGGCCCGACAATGAACAGTAAAATCATCAGCGCAAAACCTAGCAGCATGTTGATGTTACTGAGTGTCTTGATACCTTTATCAATGCCTGACCATGCAGACCAGGTAAAGAGAATCGTCGACACGACGAGAATAATCACTTGGATCGTAAAGTTACTTGGCACTTTAAACAAATAATTCAGACCTTCATTAATCTGTGCTGCACCGAAACCAAGTGTCGCTGCTACACCCATAACAGTCGCGATAATCGCGAGTATATCAATGGTCTTACCGATAGGTCCTGCCATTTTTTCTTTGCCGAAAAGTGGGACAAGCGTCGCACTGATGAGTCCGGGGTAGCCCTTATAAAAGCTGAAATAAGCAAGGACAAGCGCTACGACACCGTAAACTGCCCAGGCATGTATTCCCCAGTGGAAGAAAGCATATTGGAACGCATCACCGATTGCTTCATTGGTCCCCGGTTTAGCTTTAGGTGTCTGTTTGAACGCATGGCTGATGGGTTCAGCCGTCGTCCAGAAGACAAGCCCCATCCCCATTCCTGCACTGAAAAGCATAGCAAACCATGAAGGCAGTGAAAACTCGGCTTCTTCATCCGGTGCACCCAGCTTGATGCCACCAAACGGTGAGAAGAAGATGTAAAGACAGAAAATCAGAATAATGGCAACAGTGATCAGATAATACCAGCCGAAATTCGTGGTAATAAATGCAGTCATCTGCTGCGTGCTCTTCTGCATACCTGCAGGCGACACAACGCCCCAGGCTGCAAAGAGAATACAGATGACAGCTGAGATCATAAAGACAGGCGTATATTTTTTCATAATAACCTCCACAATAATTTACGTCTACTTATTCCCTATTAGCAGCGCTTTAACCAAAAAAAAGAGAAGCAGCCGCTTCTCTTTTCACTCAAATATGATGGATTCCAGCATCTCAATCTCAGCTGCGCCGACTTCGTCTCCCGCCACGCGAAAATGTTTCTTCGCCTGTGAAAAATAATCTTTCGCTTCTACCGGCTGACTCTGCGCAGCATAAAGTTCACCGAGTGCACGCTCTGCATAGGCTTGACTGATCTCATCTTGCGCATGATCTCGTGCTTTTGTCAGTATAAGAAGGGCACCCTCGTAATCACCACTCAGCATCTTTGTATAACCTTGAGCATAATAATTAGCCGCAAAACTCTCGACATCGTGGGCATCAAGTAACCTTTCTTCTTGCTGGAAATAATCTGCCGCCTGTTCAAATTCACTGTCAAGCTGTTCTACAGTCCCGAGCTGATGCAAAATGGCCGGCTTCTCTTCAGCAGTCGTCGCTGCCAGCATTTCGAGATAGTGGGCTCTTGCCGTATCAAACTTCTGCTCAGTGATGTATAGATAACCGAGCGCATGCTGATAAGTCACATAGTCCTCTGTACCGGGTGTCAATTCATTCTTCATTTCATCGAACAGACGATAGGCCTCTTTGTCGTCTCCTTGGTCATAAGCATCGAAAGCTGCTTCAATTTTCTCTTCTATCACATGGATTCCTCCTTTTTCTTCATTGTAATGTCAGTCATGCGCAATGTCTAATGAAGACATGTTATAATTGACTTACCAATTATTGAGAGGAAACTTTATGTCTTATTTTAAACTTTTTACTTTTATTCTCAGCATCTTTGTTGTCGGTATGGTTGAACTCGTCGTCGCAGGTGTGCTGACACTGATCAGTGACGATCTGCACATCTCGCCCGGCCTTGCTGGTCAGCTCGTCACGATTTATGCGTTGACCTTCGCTATCTCTGGTCCTATCCTGGTCAAGCTGACAGAGCGTTTCAATCCAAGAACGGTCCTTCTGGTCAGTCTCGCGGTTTTTATGGCAGGTAATGCCCTTAATGCCGCCGGTCAGACGTTTACCCTTATTGTCATCGGACGTATCATCGCTTCAGCAGCCGCTTCCATCATCGTCGTTAAAATACTGGCCTTGACAGTTGTCCTGAGCAAGCCTGAAACAAGGGGCAAGATGCTCGGGCTCGTCTATGTGGGATTCAGCGGCGCCAATGTCTTCGGTGTCCCTATCGGTACGAAGCTCGGTGAACTGCTCGGCTGGCGTGCAACGTTCTGGATGATCGTCCTCTTCAGCTTCGTCGCTGCCATCCTGCTGGTCTACCAGTTACCGAAACACATTCAGGGTGAGACTTCAGATTCCAGCCGCAACCAGCTGCTCTATCCGAAGGAAGCCGCTAAATATATCAGTATTACCTTTATACTGCTGGCGGCGAATTCAGCTGTCTTCACTTATATCAGTCCGATCATGATTGAACACGGCTACAACTTGACCGATGTCTCTATCGCACTTTTTGTTGCGGGTATCGGCAGCATGACCGGCACCAGTTTTGGTGGTACAATGACCGACCGCCTGGGCAGCCGCAAATGGCTGCTGGTCAGTCTGACACTCTTTATGCTGACACTGCTGATCTTTAATTTTGTACTGTCTTCATTTGTCGTGCTGTTAGTTGTCATTCTGGTCTGGAATTTCTCTGAATGGAGCACCAATCCTGCTATTCAGATGGGTATCATCAAGCAGGTAGAAGGTGATACCAGTCAGATTATGGCATGGAATATGTCAGCGCTCAATGCAGGCATCGGCGCAGGTGCCCTCCTCGGCGGTATTCTGCTCGAGAACTTCTCGCTCACTTACAGCCCTTATATGGCAGCCGGTCTGGTCGTTATCTGTCTCTGCATCGCATTCGCAATCAAACGTTAAAAAAAGAGGTCAGGTATAACCTGACCTCTTATATTGTGCCGTAATAACAGCGCGTCATATTAGGGATAACCACTTTACCTTCTTCTGCGAATGCCTGGAATAACGATCTGAGCGCCGTCACAAAGGCATCAAAATCTTCATCTGTCGCCTCAAGCGCATAACTTGCTGATAGACAACGGTCGATAAACTGCTGCTCCTTATAGGTCAGGTCCTGACGAGTTTCAAACAGTTCAAACTCTCCTTCAAAGAACTGACGAATAGCATCATCATTATTCATCATCCCGTTACTACTGCCACTGTATGCCGGACAATAGGTCTTGAAGATATCCGCTGTTCGACGGTTGATAAGTGCTGCTTCATCTCTGACATTCCAGATGAGGCAGACAACGCCCCGCGGTTTAAGTATTCTGCTGCATTCCTCTTTAAACTGCTGCCAGTCGAACCAGTGGAAGGCCTGTGCTGCCACTACCAGATCAACGGTGCCTGCGTCTATCTCTGTATGTTCGGCAGGGCGTTCACTGACAACCAGCTGGTCACACATCAGACTATCCCGCAGACGCTCAGCCATCACCTGATTAGGTTCGACCGCAATGACCCGACAGCCTAAATCAAGAATCTTTTCGGTGAATTTACCGGTGCCGGCACCAATATCTGCTATGAGTGTATCTTCTTTTATATTAAATTGATGTTTTAGAAAAGTAAGCATTTCATCCGGATAGGATGGTCTGCTTTTTTCATATAGAAATGCTTTAGTCGTAAAAACATCCGTATGGTCCATACGTGTTCCCCCCGTTAAAAGACTACTTAAACCACTGTGTCAGCTGTCCCTTATCTTCAATCATTTCTATCATACCATACGCTCCATTAATAATCGCCATCTGCGGCGGTTTATGTCCGAAATCCACATCATAGATCACAGGTTTCCCCAGTTCCTGCGCTAAATCCTGATAGACATTTTTATAAGTATAGTCTTCCTTGACACTTGGTTTGCCCACACGGCCGAACATAACACCGGCTGCAGATTCGAACCAGCCCGCGTATTTCATCTGGGTCAATGAACGTTTCAGATCAACTGTATCCAGTTCACTGACATCTATATACCATAGAATGTCTTCACCTTCTGTATGGTTGTCTCTGAAGGCAGCAACGTCGCCGTAAGGGGTGCCGATTAAGTGTCTCATCGTATCTATACATCCACCGAGCACACGCCCTTCAAAGCGAGCCCCTGTTAAATCGTGTCCTTTTGCGTCTACTGCCTTCCACTCTGTCTTCTCTGTCAGATTGAAGACAATATCAGTAGGATGCTCATGATCCCACTCGAGCTGATAACGTTCAGAAGAAGTCTGGATGATTTGCTGGCCGGACTTACCACTCAGTACATCCAGCCAGCGTGCTGTGACTTCGTCCATATGACTGCCGCGTAAATCCACAATATTCGCCATATGCGCAGTGGCAATCCCTGTCTTCAGCGTCACAGCGAGTAATAGAGTGGAGATATCAGAATAACCGGTCAGCCACTTTGTTTGCAGCTTATCAAAATCAAGATATTCCAGTAATTCAACGGCCAGATGGCCACCCCACGGCGGCATGATGACATCTATATTCGGATCAGTCATCATCTGCACCAAGCCTGCTGCACGCTTCTCAGCAGAAACAGCCCGCGCCTTTTTTTGTCCCCAGATATCTTCGTTCAGGACAATTTTGAAGCCTCTTTCTTCCATACGTTTAAAGGCCTGTTCGAACATTTCCTCCGCCTCAGAGAAAATACCGTTAGATACAGGTGTGATTCCAATTGTGCTGTGTTCCAATAATACCGGATATTTCATATGCGTCATCCCATTCTGTATTGTAGTCTTTCTCAATTATAAAGCAAAAAGCGCTTTTCCATAAGGAAAAACACTTAATATGCATATAAGTGACTTATCTGTAGAAGACAAGTCCAATGACAAGACCCAGCAGAACAATCAGCCACGGGGCGAATTTGAAATAATGCAGGCAGCAGAATAACAGCACAAATAAAAGATAATCTTTAATATCAAATAATGTATGACTGATGATCGGATCAATCCAGGCGGCAGCAAGAATACCGATGACCCCTGCATTGATGCCGATTAAAGCTTTTCGCATCATTGTCTTCTCACGCATCTGCTGCCAGAATGGCAGACACCCCGCTACAAGCAGAAAGGCCGGCAGGAAAATCGCTACCATGGCCAATAACCCGCCCCATAGTCCGCCGATCACCGCGCCAATATATGAAGCAAAGGTAAATAACGGCCCCGGTACAGCTTGTGCAAGACCATAGCCCGCAATGAATTCATCAGCCTCTAAAAAGACCGGGACAAATTCCCGTTCCAAAAGCGGCAGTACGACG
This sequence comes from Macrococcus bovicus, assembly GCF_030376725.1. Lineage (NCBI taxonomy): Bacteria > Bacillati > Bacillota > Bacilli > Caryophanales > Staphylococcaceae > Macrococcus > Macrococcus bovicus. Next base: position 332,952 of record NZ_CP128470.1, on the reverse strand, counting down.
TGGCCACCACCAAAGACTAATAAGCCTGACCGGTAGAATTTATCAAAGACAGTCAGCCAGTCATTCTGAAGAAGATTCGCACAGACAGGTAAACCGACCAGTAGAATCACCAGCAAGACCAAATTGATGATACCTGTACGTCTCGACAGCGGTAATGCTACAGGGCCGCCCTGTTCAGAACCCGCTTTAAAGAGCGCTATACCGATAAGGGCTGAAATGATGATGACCGCTATCTGTGTCACAGCAGTGGACAGGTAGAGACAGGCTAACAGTGCCAGCAGCGCTATTCCGACCGTCTGCCATGACTGCAGACTGCCTTTCGCCATCCCAATCAGGGCATGCAGGACAACGGCAACAGCCACCAGCTTCAGTCCCTGTACCCAGTCGATGGAAGGCGGCATCAGTCTGACTGCCAGAATCAGAAGCAGTACAGAAGGCAGCGTAAAGCCGAGAAAAGCGGCGATTCCGCCGAGCAGGCCGCCTCTCATCATGCCGATAGCCATGCCCACCTGACTGCTGGCCGGCCCCGGCAGAAACTGACAGAGCGCCACTAAATCCTGATAGACTTTGTCAGACAACCATTCCCTTTTCTCCACGTATTCTGCTCTGAAATAACCTAGATGGGCAGTAGGTCCCCCAAATGAAGTGATACCTAGTTTTAATGCGACGATGAAAATTTCCAGTATGCGATTCATATGGCTCCTTAAAGTCATTTTCTTTTATCGTACTATGAAAGGGCGCGCAAGAAGTATTACAAGATTGTAAATTAAAGAGTTTATTAAGATTTTGTGAAAACGTATACATTTGACGCCGTTCACGTTTATAATAAATAGATATCACAAAGGGAGGATAGCCTATATGCCGAATACAATTACCATCCGCTCTTATAAATATCCTGATGTACCTTACGTTGAATATTCAGGAGAACTTCTGGAAGAAACGAGCCATTACTGGTTTGTTAAATGCCCTCAAAACAATATACTGAAGCATCATATAAAAAAGAAAGAAATCGTCTACCAGGAAGCCTCGCTCCACTTCTTCTCTAAATATCACGGCTATACGGTCTCTATAGCCATCAATGACAAGATGGAGCCGCTCAGCATGTTCTGTAATATCTCAACACCTTGTACGTATAAAGACGGCTTTATCACCTATATAGATATTGACATGGATTACGTCAAGATCAACCAGGAATGGTATATCAAGAACAGCGATACTTATGTGACAAACAGCCGCACCTTCAATTATCCGATACAGCTGACTAACTTTGCTGTCGTTTCGTTGCAGGAACTTAAAAACAATATTGCTGATAATGTCTTCCCCTTCGGCATCACCAATTTCAGTTCAATCGAAAAATATTCCCATAAATAGCGAAAACCATTCAATCAGGGATTGAATGGTTTTTCATTATTTGAACCAGCCGCGAATCAGCTTTTCTACTTCTGCTGCTTCGTCGATGACTTCTTTAATCATCTGGACATTTTTCTGGTCCGGAATCATCTCAGCAACAAATGGCATATCGACGATTGACTTAATCGCGCCTGCTATTGATTCATCAGTCGTTTCTACTTTCGGCGCATCAGCCTGCACTGACTCATGAGGCGTCAGTTTCTGTGTGCCTGTCATCATATCCAGAACTTGAAAGACCAGATTTCTTAAGTCATCATAGTTTTCATGTCCGACAATGTCATTCATTAATGTATTCACATCGTCATATTTAGATAATACTTTACGTCCTGCTCTATAAGTAAGGTACGTCGCACCTGCACCCAGACCAAGTTTAACCCATTTATTCATTTGACTGCCTCCTTTTGTACTCACTTTTCTATTCTACCCAGTTTCCCTCTCTAAAAACAGGAATAACTTCTCCGTCACGTGTAATCCCGTCAATATCAAGATCTTTAGAGCCGATCATGAAATCAACATGAATGACAGAATTGTTCAGACCGACTGCATCCTGCTCATCTTCAGTCATCTCAGTTGCGCCAGGCACCGGTCCTGGATAAGCTTTACCAATCGCGATATGGCAAGAGGCGTTTTCATCAAAAAGAGTATTGTAATACAGGATTCCTGAATTCGAAATCGGAGAATCTACAGGGACAAGGGCAGCTTCTCCCAGTCTGCGAGCCCCTTCATCTGACTCAAGCAGTTCTTTCAGCACTTCATAACCTTGCGCTGCTTCAAAATCAGTCACGACACCGTCCTTGAAAGTCAGTTTGAAATCGTCGACAATCTGTCCGTTATAGCTGAGAGGCAGCGTGTTGGAAACCACACCATTGACACGGCGATAATCCGGAGACGTAAAGACTTCCTCCGTCGGCATGTTCACCCTTATATCCAGTCCTTTAGCATTTTTGTGCCCCCCGCCTGTGAACCGCGACCCATCAATCAGGCCTATTTCAAGATCAGTCCCTGGCGCTGTATATTTCAAGCGGTCAAAGTTATAATCTGATAGCCATTGTGCACGCGATTTCAGAAATCTGCTATGTGCATCCCATGCGGCAACGGGATCCTGCTGATCGACTCGTACAGCCTGCAGAATATAGTCCAGCAGTTTCTCTTCCGCCTCCTCTACCGGTAAGTCCGGGAAGACAAGTGCCGCCCATTCCGGAGAAGGGTATCCGACAATACACCAGTTCTGGTCATAACGCATACGTGATGCACCTAGTTCAGCTGAAGCTGCACGTGCTGCACGGTTTGCTGCCATGACTTTCTCTGTTGCTGCATCTTTCAATGCTTCAGGTGAGGTCGCATGGATATAGAGCATTGATGCTTTCTCCGCCAGGTAGTAAGCATTCTTCGCTTCAATCTGCGGCAGGATTTCTTCTAATGTCTGCACTGTCTGATGTTTCGCATGTGCCAAAGTCAGCTGGATATCAGATAAATCAGTGATCACACGTTTAGCACCTAACTCATAACACATGTCAGTGACAGCACGCACTAAATCAAGTGCCGCGATATCGGATACCACTACCACAGTTTCTTCAGGTTGAACATTCAGTCCTACTTTCGCAATAGTTTCTGCATATTTTTTAATTTTCTCTTCAACATTTTTCATTTTTCATTCGACTCCTTTACATCATTATATCGGATTCCGAAATAAATAGAAATCTGATAATTAAAAAAGATGGACAAATTGTCCACCTTAAGATTCTTGCGGGATGACCTCATAACCTTGGTCTTCGATGGCATCGCGAATATTCTCTACTGTCGCTTTGCTGTCATCGTAATCCACTGCGACCTTACCATTGTCCAGGTCGACATTGACCTGCTGAACACCCTCTACTGCACCGACGCTCGTTTCAACAGCGTTAACGCAGTGCTGACAAGTCATACCTCTTACATCTAAAGTCTGGGTAGCCAAATCTTTCACTCCTTATTCAATATTCACATTTATTATATTATACCCTTTTTATTCGATAGGAATCCAAATTTCAGCGATATAATCCGCTGACTGAGAATCTCCTGGAGGATAATGTACAAGGAGAGGTATCAAACACTCATCACCACTCCTTAAACACTACCAAGTAGTTTATAATAAAGATAATCATTCAATACCCTTTTTTCCACATGTCAAGCTAATATATAGGAGGCAGCTTTTATGGCCGAAATCATCATTATTAACGATATCTCAAAGTCCTATGACCACCCCGTGCTGCAGAATATCGATCTGATCATAGAGGCGGGCACCATTCACGGCTTCATCGGCCCTTCCGGCTCAGGGAAAACGACGCTGATGCGCCTGATCGCCGGACTTGAATCACCTTCCAGCGGTTCCATCTACATCAAGGATACACGTGTGCCGAATTTAAGCCTGCTGCCTCATATCGGATATATGGCGCAATCAGATGCGCTCTATATGGAGCTGTCCGGTTACGAAAATCTGAAGTTCTTCACTCAGCTCTTCAATCTGAAAAAAGGGACGGCAGAAAGCAGGATTGACTACGCAGCAGATTTAGTCAACCTGACAGCGGATTTGAAGAAGAAGGTAAAAAACTATTCAGGCGGCATGAAAAGAAGACTGTCCCTTGCGACAGCCCTGCTGCATCATCCTGATATCTTAATACTGGATGAGCCGACAGTCGGCATTGACCCTGAGCTGCGCGCATCGATCTGGACTGAAATGCAGAAAATGAAAGCAGACGGCCAGACGATTCTGATGACCACCCATGTCATGGATGAAGCAGCGCGCTGTGATTTTATCTCACTAGTTAAAGACGGGACTATCATCGCTTCAGGGACCCCTCAGGCGCTTCTTGAAAGATATCATGCAGAGACATTCGATGAAGTGTTTATTCGTGCCGGACAAGGAGGACAAGCATGAGAATACTCGGACTGACAAAGCGCTTACTACTCGAACAACTACGCGACAGACGCACACTTGCCCTTCTTATCATCGCTCCGATATTCATACTGACCCTTTTCTATCTTGTCTTTCAGAGCGATGAACCTGCCGCAAGACTAGGGGCTGTAAATTTAGAACCTTCTGTTATCGATACGATTGAAGCACAGAATATCGATGTAACAGAACTTCATGAGATGGACCTATCACAACTCAGGCATGAAGAACTGGACGGCATCGCTGAAAAGGTGAATGATAAAGTGACTTTGACACTGCTTAATCAAAACGTCACAGTTTCGAGAAAACTGGAACTTGTCGTCAACCAGACTTATCAGAAGAAAGCACAAATCACTGTAATAGAAGATATCAAAGCAAAATTCAAGGATTTAACTGAATCATTAAACAAGATTCCATTCAGTCCGACGAAGAATATTAAACTGGATGAACCGAAAAAGACTGAGATAGAGACCACCTATCTTTATGGCGACGCAGACACCACTCCTTTCGATACATTTGCACCGCTTCTGATCGGTTTCTTTGTCTTTCTGTTTGTCTTTCTTCTCGCAGGTATGGGGTTTCTGAAAGAAAGAATGAGCGGGACGCTTGAACGTATGCTGACGACACCGATCAGGCGCTATGAAATCGTATTGGGCTATGTATGCGGCTTCGGTCTTATGGCCATCATTCAGACGACCCTCATCGTTCTCTATGCCGTCTATGTGCTGAAGCTTGGTCCATCTGACTCCATCATCAAGGTGATCATCATCAATGTGACTGTTGCACTTGTCGCGTTGTCACTTGGCTTGCTGCTCTCTGCTTTCGCTAAATCAGAGTTTCAGATGATGCAATTCATTCCTATTGTCATCGTTCCGCAGATATTTCTCTCTGGTATCTTCCCTTTAGATACGCTCGTCAGATGGATTCAGTGGCTTGCTTATTTAACACCTCTCTACTATGCAGGAGATGCCTTGAAGGCTGTCATGTATCAAGGATTATCGCTCAGTTACATCATTTCAGACCTGATTATTCTGCTAGGTTTTGCCTGCCTATTTATCGTGTTAAATATCATCACTCTGAAAAAGTACCGGGCTTTATAAAAAAGAATATAAGAACTTTCTATGGACAAAAATGAATATCTGTCATATAATTAAATAAATTAAATCGAACGTTAAAAAGTAAGGCATTCACATGGTACAAAAGTAATCGTGGTTTGTTGATTCCTTTGTAACGTGTGAATTTTCTTTTTAAGGAAGATTCTGATTTAGTAATAATTTATTGGAGGTCATTACACATGACACAAGGTACAGTTAAATGGTTTAACGCAGAAAAAGGTTTTGGTTTCATCTCAGTTGAAGGTGGAGACGATGTATTCGCTCACTTCAGCGCTATCCAAGGTGAAGGTTACAAAACTTTAGAAGAAGGCCAAGCAGTTGAATTCGATATCGAAGAAGGTCAACGCGGACCTCAAGCTGCTAACATCGTTAAATTATAATTTAACGTACAAGAGACACCTCAACTGAGGTGTCTTTTTTTGTGTATCTGTATACTCAAAACCTATATAAAAGGCTATCTCGATAAGAGATAGCCTTTTATATATCTGCCAGTTCCTCAGCCAGTGGTCTGAAAAAGAGATTCAGGAAACTGAATGCGCCGTAGATATAAAACAGACCTTGATAGCCAAAACGTTCAAGCAGGAAACCTGCCAGGAAAGTGCCCATGAACTGTCCTGCTGCGAGACTGACAAAGGTGACAATGATCCCCATCGCCGGGTATTCTGTATAGCACCGCGCACACCAGAAGGCATACACCCCCATCGCAAAGACATAGACAAGTCCAAATAAAGCGGTAGAGAACACCATCAGGAAGAAATTTTCTGTCACAACAAGTGTGACGTTCGCAATGGCGAGCAGCACACAGGTCAGCATGTGAATCTTTACGGTCCCCAGTCTTTCATTCATATGGCCTGCAAAGCCGCCCAGTACACCCCCGACGCCCAGCATAATCCAGAACAGATTTTTCACGTCATCGTGCGGTGTCTGGAAGACATATGACTGAAAATAAGTCCAGTAAGCGGACGTACCGATACCCAGCAGAACAGTCGAGATAATCATCTTGCGCCCTACAAAAATGTTTCTGAGGTCTGTCTGATAGTTCAGATGACTCATCTCTACTTTCGGCAGCTTCTTATAACTGAAATACATGATGATCAAACTGATCAAGAGGAAAATCGCATAACTGATGCGCCATGCATCACCGACAAGCCAGACGATCACACCAACTAGAATCAGGCCGACACCGATGCCGGTATTGATCCATGAATTACTTCTATCCTGATAGCCGTAGCTCACTTTCTCCTTGATAATCTGGCCGAAAGGCGCTGTGGCGAGCCCTGCAGCATAACCCAGTATGATAACGCCAGCGCCGAACAGCGGATATTCTTCAGCTACCATCAGATTATATAATCCATATAAAGACAATGAGCCTGAGATGAGCAAGATAGCCCGTGGCTGATAGTTCTTAAAAATCGTGAACATAGAAACCAGACCGAGACAATAAGTTAAGTAAGAGATGGATGAGATGACCCCTGAAACTTGATTGGAAAGCCCGAGATCCTCACCGAAATAAGGCAAGAGCAAACCATAACTGAAACGGGAAATACCATAAGCCATGGCGATAAAGACAATCCCCGTAAACACTATTTCATTCTGTTTGTTCAACTTAAGACTACTCCTTCTTTCGAAATACTGTTTCTTATACCCGCGGCCATAAAAATAAACCTGTCATTAAATGACAGGTTTATTTATTGTCCCGTTTCACTGAACTGTTTAATCCGTGCGCCGATTGCATCACGGACACGTTGAAAGACTGGCCAGTCCTGACCCGCCGGATCTTCAAAGCCCCAATGTTCTGTACGCACATGTGGCGGGGTAACCGGGCAGACATCCTTGGCATGATCACATAAGGTCACCACTAGATCAGCATTATTCAAGATAGCAGGATCAATTTTATCAGATGTCTGATCACTGATATCAATGCCCACCTCCTTCATCGCCTCCACTGCCTTCGGATTGACACCATGTGTCTCAATGCCTGCTGAATAGACCTTCCAGTCCGGCAGATACTTCTTGGCAAAACCTTCTGCAATCTGACTGCGACATGAGTTGCCCGTACAGAGAAAATAAATAGTTTTCATCTTACACACTCCTTAATTAAATAATAAAATCGAAATATAGAGACCGACTAAAGTGATGAAAAGCACAGGAATTGTAATCATAATACCTGTCTTGAAATAAGTCCCCCATGAAATCTTAACCCCTTTCTGGCTGAGCACATGTAACCAGAGTAATGTAGCAAGCGAGCCGATCGGCGTAATCTTCGGACCCAAGTCACTGCCGATGACATTGGCAAAGACCAGTGACTGCTGCAGGGCACCTTGCGCCTGTGACTGATCAATGGCAATTAGATCAATCAGCACAGTCGGCATATTGTTCATGACAGAAGACAGAAAGGCTGCCATAAAGCCCATACCGATAATGGAACCGAATAAGCCTGTCGTGCTGAATTGATTGATAACATCTGCCAGGACATTTGTCAGACCGACATTGCGCAGACCGTACACAACGACATACATACCGATAGAGAAGAAGACGATGGCCCACGGTGCACCTTTGATTACTTTGCCCGTATGAACGGCAGGACTCTTACGTGCCAGCAAAATAAAGATAAGGGCGATGAAACCAGCGATAAGCGATACAGGTACATGGATGACATCACTGACAAGGTAACCTATCAACAGGAGTATAAGCACCACCCAGGCTAACTTGAACAGACGGAAATCTTTAATCGCTGACTTCGGTTCACGTAGCATGGAGTCATCATAACGTTCCGGGATATGTCTTCTGAAATAAAGCCACAGCACAGTGATACTAGCGACTAAACTGAACAAATTCGGCAGCAGCATAATTTTGGCATAATGCGCAAACCCGATGCTGAAATAGTCGGCTGACACAATATTCACAAGATTGCTGACAACGAGCGGCAGACTGGTTGTATCCGCAATAAAACCGGATGCGATAATGAACGGAAAGACCACTTTCTCACTGAATTTCAGGTGGCGCACCATAGCGAGTACAATCGGCGTCAGAATCAGCGCCGCCCCGTCATTCGCAAAGAAAGCAGCGACCAGTGCGCCAAGTATCGCGATATAGATGAACATCCGGAGCGAACTTCCTTTAGCAAGACGCGTCATATGAAGTGCGGCCCATTCAAAGAAACCAATCTCATCCAGTATGAGAGAAATCAGGATCACCGCGATAAACGTAAACGTTGCATTCCAGACAATGCCGGTCACATCCAGCACATCATTGAAATCTACAACGCCGAACAATAAGGCAAGAACAGCCCCACCTACAGCGGAATAACCGATGGATAAACCTTTCGGCTGCCAGATGACCAGCGTAAGGGTCAAGAGAAAAATCAAGATAGCAATGATTGTCATGATGCGTCACCACAACAGTCGGCAGAATGGCAGATACAACGTTCCTGTGCCGTGAATAACTGATCATGAACCGCACGCCAGTCCCCTACTTTTTCAGCATTCAACTGGTACATCGTCTTCTTACCGTCTTTCCATGACTGAACGATGCCGACTGACACCAGCTGCTTCATATGATGACTCAAAGTCGGCTGCGACACATTAAAATGCGTCAGAATATCACAGGCACATAACGCACCACAGGATAATAGATCAACAATCTCAATCCTGTTCTTATCAGACAGCACTTTAAAAATCTGTGCCATTTCTTCGTAATTCATACTTCCACTTCTTTCATATAGATATTTATCTATATCTAATATAAATTAAATATAGATAACTGTCTATATGAAATAATGCTTATCTTAATCAGAACAAATAATACCCATGCACTCTTCAATCGTTCTATAATAGAATTACTGTGAGAAGGAGTGTTGTCATTGCTTTATTTAGTCATTGCATTTGTTATCGGTTTAGGTATTCCGATTCAGACGGCGATCAATTCAAGACTGCGCTCTTATGTGCTGTCACCCTTCGTCGCTTCTTTCATCTCATTCTTAGTAGGCACGATTTTCCTGTCGATTGTGACACTACTTACCAAACACACCTTGCTCATACCTGCTGAGGTATTCACGGCCTCACCTTGGTGGCTATGGACCGGCGGATTACTCGGCGTTATCGGTCTGACAGGTAATATCCTCCTCTTCCCAAAACTAGGGGGTGTCCAGACAGTCATCCTGCCTATTCTCGGTCAGATACTGGCCAGTATGATGATTGATCACTTCGGCCTGTTCGGCTCGCCTGTCATTCCGTTTTCACTGATCAGAGCACTCGGTGTCCTACTGCTGATTCTAGGTATGTTTGCCGTCATCGCACTGCCCGGTTACCTCCGTAAGCGCAAAGGACAAGTGCCTGAAGTAACGGAAAGCGGGCGATTGCCCTTCCAGCTGTTCGGGATTCTTGCGGGTGCCATGATGGCAACGCAGTCCGCTATCAACGGCCGGCTGGGTGCCGTCCTTGAGTCACCTATTCATGCCGCCTTCATCTCATTTCTGGTCGGGGTCATTCTGCTGTTCATCATCACACTCATCCGGCGTCAATTAAGTCAGGTCAAACTGGCATTCGGCAAGAACAAGCCTAAATGGATCTGGCTCGGCGGTATTATCGGTTCATTCTTCGTTCTGACGATGGCTGCCCTTGTGCCGATTTTAGGGACCGGTCTGGTCGTGGTCATCGTTCTCTTCGGTCAGCTGGTCTGCAGTATTGCGATTGACCAGTTCGGTTGGTTCGACGCCCGTAAATCACCGACGACAGGCATTCAGGTATGCGGACTTGTCCTGATGATAGCCGGTGTCATTCTGATTAAACTTGTATAAAAAAGAGAGGCATACGCCTCTCTTTATTTGTTCACTACATTAAATGAATCAGGATAGAAATCGTAATGCATCCGGTCAAACGGAAAGATTCTGACCACCGCTTCTCCGACAACCTGACTTTTCTTGACCAGCCCCAGCTCATACCGACTATCGCTACTGTTATCCCTGTTATCTCCGAGAACCATATAATAGCCCGCCGGTATTTTCGATTCACCGTTGGCATGCACCAATTCTTTGACTGAAATATTCTCCGTTAAAAATTCATTCCGTTTATGTTTCTTATTTTCATCCAGATACGGCTCTGCCACTTCTTTACCGTTAATCAGCAGCTGGTCATTACGATATTCCACCGTATCACCTGGCACACCGATTAAACGCTTAATATAATCTTTCTCTTCATCCGCATGGAAAATCACGACATCACCGCGCTGAATCTTATCCATTGAGTTCGCAATCTTGCTGACAATCAGGCGATCACCATTATGGAACGTCGGTGACATCGACTCCCCGCTCACTACGTATTGAGTGAATAAAAAAGTATTCACTATAAAATAGATGATCACCGCAGTGATGATTGCAATCAGCCATTCTCTGAGTTCTTTCTTCATCATCGTCTCTCCTCGAGATTTTTTCTTTCAATACTACCATGATGGCAGAGAAAAATCTCTTATGAACCGCTTAAAATCCAAATTATGTAACACAAAAAGACCTCCCCGCCGGAAGGCCCTACGCTACTATTTATTCTGGCTGGCAAATGCCTGACTGATCTGTTCTAATTTCACGGGCGCATCCATAACATCCATTACCACTTCAACAAAGTGCATCTTATCTTGATGGTCATTGATGACGTCCATAGCTTTCTTCAGCTCATTCGCCGTTGCAGCTTTCTGCGTCATGACATGGTCTTTTCCGCCAAAGACAGCTGGCAACGCTGTATAATCCCACATCTGAATATCATTATAGATTTCTTTTTCACCGTGAATTAAACGTTCAACTGTATACCCATCATTATTGATCAGGAAAATGACCGGTTTTAGCTGATGACGAATCATGGTTGACATTTCCTGTGCTGTCAGCTGGAATGACCCATCGCCGATCAATAAGACGTTGCGACGGTTGACATCAGCCATCTGTGTACCGAGCAATGACGGTAATGTATAACCAATTGAACCCCATAGCGGCTGACCGATGAATGTATTGCCGTCATATAGCGGCAGGTCATAGGCACCAAAGAATGAGGTCCCTTGTTCTGCAAGCAGAATGTCATCTTTCTCAAGAAATGCAGCCATCAGTTTGAAATAATTCTCCTGGGTAAGCGGCTCATCATTCAGTTGATAATCAGCGGAACCTTCACGACTGAATTCAGGGAAGTCTGATTTGTTGTCATAGTCCATTTCTAACAGTCCATTTAATAAATCACGTAATGAAACATCTGAATCATACGTGTTGCCCATTCTGAACTCGTTATCGTTCATGAAGATGACATCTTTTAAATCGAACGTATAAGTGAAACCACCAGTCGCTGAATCGGTCAGTTTTGCACCTAAATTGATGATGCAGTCACTGCCATCAACATATTCGTTGACTGCTTTAGTCGCAAATTTACCATCATAGATACCGATATAATGCGGATTTTCTTCATTGAATGCACCTTTACCCAGCGATAACTGAGCAACCGGAATATGCGTTTTGTTGACGAATGCTTCTAGTTCTTTGTGTAGATGGAACGAATTGATTTCGTGACCCGCTAATAGGACCGGGCGCTCTGACTGTTTCAGACGTGCAGCCACTTTTTCAATATAACCTGATACATCCTGCACAATCAGGGGTTTGACTTCCGCTTCCTCTACTTCAATTTCCGCCATCGCCACATCAATCGGCATATGGATATGGACGGGACGCTTGAAACGAACTGCTTTAGCAATGATGCGGGGAATCTCGACTGCCGCGTTCTCTTTCGTCAAATAAACCTGGCCGCAAGTGATAGGTTCGAACATTTTGCGATAGTCATTGAAGCGACCTTCACCTAACGAATGGTGAATATACTTCTCTGCCTGTTCCACAACTGTCGTCGGTGCACCTGTAATCGCTACAACCGGCACACGTTCAGCATATGAGCCTGCGATACCATTGACAGCACTCAGTTCGCCGACACCAAACGTGGTAACCAAAGCCCCTAATCCTTTGATTCGTGCATAACCATCAGCGGCATAACTACCGTTCAGTTCATTCGTGTTACCGACCCATTCCACTTTATCATGGCTCACAATATCATCCAGGAAAGCCAAGTTAAAATCGCCAGGCACACCAAAAATCTTATCCACGCCATATACACTGATCTGGTCTATCAAGTATTGTCCTACTCTTCTTTTCATATTCTCCACCCTTTCCCTTCTTCAATATCTCAAGTATAATTCTGGCATTTAAATAAGTCAACAAACTTGACCTATTAATATTCGTCAGCATCTTGAAAATGTTTTATAATGGGACTAAGAGGAAAGAGGTGAAGCTATGAAAACGAGCGATTATGATTTAATGCTTTTTTATTTTGGTTATCAGACATTCATCAAGACTGCTGACGATATCATTGAACAGTACGGGATGAACCGTCAGCATCATCGTTTTCTTTTCTTCATCAGTAAACTGCCGGGTATTACCGTAAAAGAGCTGTTGCAACTGATGGAAATCTCTAAGCAAGGGTCTCATGAAACGCTGAAGACATTAAAAGCTAAAGGGTTGATCGAAGAGGAGCCTGCGGAGCATGACCGCAGGCTGAAACAACTCTATCCGACTGCACAAGGAGAAGCGCTGATTCAGAAACTGAACAAGGCACAGATTGATCTTTTCCAGCAGATTTTTCAGGATGAAGGCGATGACTGGCATGCAGTAACAGAAGCGTTTGCCGCAAAAAGGCCAGGCTACGATATCATCAAACAATTTAAAGATAAAAGACACTAAACAACTGCTGGTTCGATTTGAATTATCCTTTAATTAATTGGAACAATGAAAAAAGACCATACGCATTGAAGCGTATGGTCTTCTTTCTGGCATAAATATGTAGAAGTTATGAGCGATATTTAAGGTTTGTCGCTCATATCTCATGTAACCTCGAATCTTCCGCCACGTTATGAGCGATATTTAGTGTTTATCGCTCATAACTCATGGAATGTCGGCTCTTTTGCCACGTTATGAGCGATATTTAGTGTTTGTCGCTCATAACTCATTTGACTGTTGTATCATCCTTCTAAAGCGTCTATTAAAGCTGTTCCATAACGGCAAAATAATTCTCATCCGGATCAGAAAAATTAAAGACTTTCATACCGGGCATCTCCGTCAATTCTCCAACATTTATACCTTTTGCTTTAAATTCATTGTATAGGGCTTCTGCATCGTTGACATTAAACATAAGAGAAGGTGGCTCAAGGCTGACCATCGGGCTGTACTTCTTAATGAACGCCTTATCAAAAACAACAAGAGAAGTTTCAGATTCCTGATGCGGTGCTATTTCAACTGATTTGAAGTTCTCTGGCAGCGTGTTCTCCGCAATAATCTTGAACCCCACTTTGTCAGTCCAGAACTTGATGACTGCTTCCTGATGATCGACATAAAGCATAACCTGATGCAAACTCTGAATCATTTTTTCACCTTCTTTTCTTTAGTTACGTAAAGAATACTATAATTATGCATTAAATGTAAAATCTATTTTTCTGATAATTTAAAAAATGATTTTAAGAAATGGTCATGATCAGTCATTTTTGTAGATAAATACTTTTTACCGAATTCATCCAGCAGGCCGTGAAATTCTTTTGCTTCTTCATTTGTGAAATCATCAATCCTGACTTCTTTCTTGAATGCCTGATAACTTTCTGTGTTCGCATAACCCAGCTGCCTGTACAGTCGTCTCGTATAACTATCCGGAATAAACTCAACTCGTCCGAATAGATAGACCAGCAGTACATCGGCTGTCTCCGGTCCGATGCCGTGAAGTTTCAGCAGTTCACTGCGTAAGGAACGACCGAAGTGCTGATTGATTCTCTCGTAGTCATAATCAAACTGTTTCAGCCACTCAAATAACCCGCTCAGCGCCTTGGATTTATTCTTGAAAAAGCCACTTGGCCTGATCAGTTCCTGCATCTCTTCAGACGACAGCATTTCCAGACGTTCCGGATTAAACTGTGTTGCATCCTTTAATCTTAATAACGATTTCTCAACATTCGTCCAGCTCGTATTCTGCACTAAAACAGCGCCGATCATCATCTCAATTTCATCATCCGCCGGCCACCAGCCTTGCGGACCCATCTCCTCGTACATCAATTCAAAGAGTTCACGAGATGATATCATAGCGGCTTCTCATAAATATAATCAGTCTGCGCGTCGTCACCTATCATGAAAAGATGCTCCCCTGTCTTAACGAAGCCTTCCGCCTCATAAAAGGCCCGGGCTTTATGATTATGCTCCCAGACACCCAGCCAGATTCTCGATTTATCTTTGTCTACAGCAACGTTGTATGCTTTCTTCATCAGTGCTTGACCTATCCCCTGCCGATGATATGAAGATCTCACGTAAATCCGTTCGATTTCAAGCGCGTCGCTGCCCATCTTCTCAGATTGAGCATCCAGCTGATTCAATTTAAGATAGCCCGCAATCCCGTCTTTAGTCTCTGCGAAATAAAAATAGGAATGGCTGTTATTCAGTTCAGCGGTCAGTTTATCCAGAGCATAAGCCGTACTTAGGTAATCCGCCATCTGTTCTTCTGAGTTATCCGCTTCGAATGTTTCTTTAAATGTTTCTATGCTGATTGCTTGTAATGTTGAGGCCTCCTGGCTGTCAAGTTGTCTGATAAGTATTTCCAAAAGTATCATCCTCCAAAGTAGAAATCAGTTCTTCATTTCTGACTTCAAGTATATAGTCATTAAATATTTTCCGTCGCCCGCCTTGTTCATCATACCAAGCCTCAATTTTCAGGCGATGCGCCGGGTCACTTCTGACCGCTGCTTCTATTTCTTTATATGACCTGATACTATCATATTCCCAAATCGCAAAGATTTCATGTGTCCCGTCACCCTTATTATTCATCCACCTTCCAACCAGCCTTGCGCCGTTTTTAAGCTGGTGAGGCAGATTGGTCTGATTGAAATGCTGATTAAATGCGTCAACGAAATGATCCTTAACCATATAATATTTTCTTCTGTAAAACAATGTGATCCCTCCCTATGCCAATCATAGTTTAATATCAGAGATAAAAAAATGGACAGATTGCTTAATCTGTCCGCTTATCGATGACTGCTTTTAAGAGTTCGACTGACGGTTGTTCAGTTTGATATAATAACGATTTGCTGCACGATAAGTCGGAGTTCACTTTCATACCACTGTAACGAAAATCAATCATAGAATGATAGTTGAAAATCAGGATAACCATGATGACATAAGATTGCAGTCGGTGTAAAATAAAAATATATTAATATACTAAAGGTGGATTGACCATGAAAATCACTCAATCAGCAGCAGCTAAAACCGGTCTTAGTACTCTTCTCCTTTTGACGATGAGCTCATCCATAGGTCATGCAAGTCAGACACAGGATATCCAGCACTTAATTGACACTGCAAAAGCTAAGACGCAATCTATAGAACAGCAAGAATCCCAGACGCCAGGCGACATTAAAGCAAGCCTATCACCTGACAGTAAGGTGACGACACCTGCAGCTCCTACTAAAGAAACACCTAACCTTTCAACTGAAATGCCTTTATCAGAACAAGCGGCTGAAGCTAAAAGCACGTTGCAGTCAGCCATCGACGAGAAAAAGCAGGACCTCAGACAGCAAACTTCAGATCTCCAGAAGCAAGCGTCAGACCTCCAGAGCGCACAACCAGCTGACAACACATCGCTCAGTCAGACAGTCGATCACTTACTTGAATCTGATGCGCCGCTACATGCTGATAACATCGATCAAAAAGCTGAGCGAGTATCAGCGGACTATCAAAAGATTCAGGACATCGCAAAAAAACAGTCTGAAAATCCCGAAGCCTTCCAGCATATTAATACTGCCTGGTTAAATACCGCTGACCGAGAAGCAGCAGATAAATTGTTACAGCAATATAATAACAAAGCAATATCTGAACAAAGCTACTTAACACAGATTGCCGATTTAATGCACAAACAACTTTCTTCACTCAACAACTGGACTAAGCAGATGGGTGGTAAAGTAGACTTAAATCAATCCCCTTATACTGATTTTGATATCAGCTGGCTCTCTGAGGAGCGCCAGCGTCTGATTAATGATCTGGCTCATGAAAAAGATTTCGGCGGTCTGTCACAGTATGATTTCAACAACCGTGTGTCTGCCATAATGAATGACCAGCTTGCTGAATTAAAAGACAACCTTTCTAAGCTGAGAGAAAAAATAAATGCTGACAAAATGAAAGCACATGATGCTGTGGAAAAAGTCAATGACTCGCTCACGGCTATCAATAATCGTCCTAAAAACGATTTTCAGTTATTAGATGGGAACTCATCCAGTGATTCACTTTTTCACTTACCTAATACAGGTGAGATCTCATCTTATTCACCCGTCTTCATGGGCGCCCTCGCTTTAATATTGGGTTCAGCATTAATCTTTTTCTCAAGAAGACGTCCACAGAAGTAAAATAAACCTCGACAGAGAATGTCGAGGTTTATTTATATATGAATCCAGAAACGACGCACTTTCGTCCCGTCTGTCTGTATGAAAGGTTCAGCTTCTATACCTCTATTTTTAAGAATGACGTTAGCAGATGCAGGGTTATCAGCATCACAAGTCAGCAGTGCCTTATCAACACCTAGCGTCTCCAGATACTGCAGCGAGTGCTGAAGAATGGCTGATGCATAGCCTTTGTTCCGGGCACTGGGTCTCACACCGTATCCGATATGTCCCCCTGTCTCAAGAAGTGCATCGTTCAGATAATGACGGATATTCCCTGCGCCGACAATACGTCCATTATCAAAATAAAAATAAGTGCTGTTCTTGACCCAGTCATCCCCTGATTCCTGGTGGTTCAAGCCTTCCAGCAACTGCTCAAAATGATCATAACGACTGAAATTCGTTGAAAAAGGAACCATCTCATCCGGTACCGGCCATTCATTATAATAATCAAGGAATGCCGCTTCATCCTCTCGTTTCAGCTTGCGAAACTCAAACATATCATTCACCCCTTTATATTAGATAACCACACCCATTTTTCCCTTTCAGTTTATATTGAAACCTTACATTACACTGATTCATATATCTTTTACTCATTCACATAAGCGCTATTCATGATGGGTTCTATAATCGAACAGGCTATACAGCATAAAGAACGCCCCTAACAAGACAATGACTGCCATCACTGCACTCATAGCCAGCGGATTTAAATATGCACCTAAAATGATGCCGCCCTTACTGAGCAAGTCCGCTCCATTGAAGCCGAGGTTGCTGAACGCACCATAAGCTCCTCTTTTATCAGCAGGAATCAAGTCAAGTTCTTCAGCGTTTTTGATAGGTGCATAGATTAATTCACCGATTGTTGCTAATAGAATAGCTGCGACAATCAGCCACCACACATTCGCCGATACAAGTATGGTATAACCTACACCATATATTGAAAGACCGACGATCATGATTTTCTTTAATGAATTTCTAGCAACAATCTTAGCGACTAAAAATGTACATGAGACCACTGTCAGCGTATTGATAATATTGATCACCGAAAACATGCGCACACCTGTTACTTCAAAATTAAACAGTGTTATTGTTTTAAACGTTTCTGCCAAGCGAACAGCAATATAACTGCTTGTCGAAAACTCTGCACACATAATAAAGACGCTGCCAAGCACTAATATAACAAAAGGTCTATTTTTAGAAACTTCCACATAAGCGTGCAGTAAATCTCTGAAAATATTGTCATGCACCTTCTGTCCAATAAATGCCCGTGTTTCTTGTATGAAGATGTGATAGACGATAGCGACGAGAAAGGTCGTGATGCCTAAAATAGTGAAGAGCAGACCTTTATAATCATGATACAGTAGCCCGCCTATCGCAGCGCCTAGCGCCATAGAGAGATTGATGAGCCAGTAATCCAGCTGATAGATCAGCTTTCTATTTGCAGGTGTCGCTGAATCCTGAACAAGTGCGCGCATGGCAGGTCGCTTTAAGGTCGTCGCTGTCAGGCTACCCAGAAAGCTAACGATAAACAGGCCAATCTCATCTAAAATGACACCCGCTGCCATTAAACATAAAAACGCACTGTCAATATAGGATAAAGAAACCAGCCATTTTTTCCGCGGTAGTCTATCGCATATATAGCCTGCAATGATATTCAAAATAAAGGATATTAAAACTGTAAATGATAGGAATAAACCAGCAAAGGTTTTGCTGATTGTCTCAGTTAAGTATAAAGCTAGGAATGGGAACACAGCACTTGCCGCTATGCGACTGATAAATGAACCCCATAGTCTGACATGAACATTTGCAGGTAACTCGCTCATTCGCATTGTCTGCACCTCCTTAATGTTATAAGCTTATTACAGACACCCACAAATAAAAATAGACATATCATTTAATATGTCTACTTAATGGAGGAAATATGGAAAAGCATCTGCTTGCGCTCTATCAATATAAGAATCAGCGTATTCCTCAGAGTAAATTGGCAGCACACATCGGCTTAAGTCAAAAACAGCTTTCCCGTAACCTGGCACGCTGGCAATCAGAAGGTATTCTCGATTATGTAAGCGGTAAAGGAAGAAGTCGATATACGGTTATTACCTGGCATAAAGATATTGAAGCCAGCTACTACCGCAAAATTAAAAGGTTACTTAATGCAGGGCATCTGGAAGAAGCACTGCCCTATTTATCATGGTCATGGAGCAGTCTCACACAGCAGAAGTTATTGACGAAATCAAATAAGTTACTAGGATTCGCCAAAACCTCGCTGAATGAAGACAAGCTGACTATTACTAAGAGACACAGTCTACTGTCTACACGCCCTTTTGAAGTTCTTGAAGCTAAAAATGCCAGTGTGCTGATGAGCGTCTTCGATACATTATTTAAAGTCAACGAAGACCAGTCCGTTGAATACCATCTGGCACATCATTATGAATGTCATGCGCATTCTATTGATATTTATTTAAGACCACATGTTAAATTTCACGACGGCTCTTACCTGTCCTCTATAGATGTCAAACGAAGTCTGGAACATGCTCGGTCGCATCAGTATACAGCTGATTCACTTGAGCAGATCACTCGTATTGAACTGATAGATGAACTGGCTTTAACGATTCATTTTGATAACTGTCCACAGATTGTAGCTTTACTGGGTCATTTATCTCTTGCTATTTACAAAGAGACAGAGGGCAGGTATATCGGAACAGGACCTTATTTCATTAAACGTGATAATCAGTATACGACTATCCTGAAGCGGTTTAATGATTACTATGGTCATGCTGCATTCATCGATGAAATAGAGCTCGTCTACATACCAGAAGTCAAGAAACCTGTCATTGGTGACTCAGATGAACCGACGACCACGATGACAAAAAATATCGGCTTTTATTATATGTGTCAACATCCTGCTAGCACACTGACTTCAGACCAAAAACAATACATCAAATCAATCTTAAAAAATGAATATCATCTGACAATGGACCGGCCAGCACCCAAGATATTAAGTAACTCCACCTATATACAACAAGAAAAGGTTGTCAAACCGGTCTTCGATACGCCTATCCGAATTGACTGTATTGAAATTAACGACACTGCTCGGCAGACTTTCGACACCATTTTCGATCGCCACCAGATTCCTTATGAACTCATCAATCATACATTTGCTGATTCAATTGGCGGTGACATGAACTTATGCGGTGACTATTATTTTTTCGGCGAATATTTGGATATACCGCAAACCCTTGCCTATCACCATTTTATTTTCGGCTCATCTTCCAGTATTCATCAGCTGATGTCATCATACAGCTGGTTCCATCGTGTCAAATCCTTTTATCATGTAATCCCTTATCATAGCTGGAATCGACTGAATCGTCTTATTGACCGAAAACTTGATCAGCATGCTATTCTTTACCCGCTCTATATCGTTGAAGACAGTATTACTTTTGCCCGTTCATTACAGGGTGTGTCACTTAACCAGTATGGCTTTATTAACTTCAATCAAATATGGCGCAAAAAAAGCGATTAATCCGTAGATTAATCGCTTTTTGTATATAATTAGATACCGTGTGCGCGGTTCTGGTTACGTTTGTAGAAGTAGATAGGAACCCCGATTAAAGTAATACCGATACCGATTAATGCCAGTACAGGTTGTGTGAATAATGTATTCGCAAGTACGAACAGACCTGAGATTAATGCGATAAGCGGAATGATTGGGTAGAGCGGTACTCTGTATGGACGTTCCATATTCGGCTGTTTCTTTCTCAGTACCATCACTGCGACGAATGTCATACAGTAGAAGAACCAGATAACGAAGACCAGCATGTTAGTGATGGTTTCGAATGCACCCATTAATACCATTGCCATTGCGATGATGTATAATACGATACCACTGAACCAAGGTGCACCTGATTTAGATAATTTCAGGAACTGTCTGCTGAATGGCAGCATACCGTTTTCAGCCATTGCGTAAGGAACACGCATACCTGTCATCGTATAGCCGTTCATTGAACCATAGATTGAGATCATGATACCGATTGTGATTAATTTACCACCTTGGTCACCGAATAATTTCATTGCTGTGTCTGCTGCTGCGTTTTCATTACCTGCTAATGCTGAGATCGGTAATGAGAACATGAACGCTGCGTTTACTAATAAGTAGATAGCCATGACAAGGCCGATACCGATTGAGATTGCAAGTGGTAAGTCTTTCTTAGGGTTTTTCATTTCCCCTGCGATGTTACCTACGTGCATCCAGCCGTCATATGCGAACATGGTTGCCAGTAAACCTGTACCAATGATCGAGAACAAGCTACCATTGCCGCTTTCCATCGGCGGGAATAATGAGAAGTCGACTTTATCTTGCTGTAATAAGCCGAAGATAATGATGAGTGCCAGTGGGATCAACTTGATGACAAGTGTGACGGACTGTAACATACCGCCTGCTTTTGATCCCATAAAGTTAATAAGTAATACAGATAATGCTGCGATAAATGCGATCGGAATCAATAACCCTTTGTCTAAATGGAATAAGTTGATCAGCTGTGTTGAGAAAATAATCGCCTGTGCGGCTACGTTTGCCGGGAAGTAGATAAATGCAAGTGCCCAGCCTGATAAGAAGCCCCAGAAGTCGCCGAATGTGTATTCAAGGTACTTCGTCATACCACCTGTCTGCGGGATTGCTGCGGCAAGTTCTGCGGCTGTCAGACCACCACAGATAGTCATGATACCACCGAGAATCCACACTAAGAACGTTAAGCCTACGGAATGTGTGGCATCGGTGATTGCGGCTACTTTAAAGAAGACCCCCGATCCGATAACAGTACCCATTACGAGCGCGAGCGCAGGGAATAGGCCGATATCTTTTTTTAACTCTGTTTGTGCTGCCATTGTTGCTTCCTCTCCTTCTATATGTTTTCTTCCTTGAAAGCAATTACATTATATAATAAATAAACGCGTTAAAGCACTTAAATTTGATTAATATTTAACACCTTTATGAACATTGTTGTAAAACAGAAAACACACTTGACAAGTCAAGTGTGTTTCACTATTTTCCGAGGTATTTCTCAATATAAAATGCTGATTCTTCAATTGATTTGTACTCTGTATTAATAACAGTTGCATTGAGCCGCTGGAAGACTTCCTCAGCATAACTCAGTTCCTCTTTGATTCGTTTTAAATTGTTGTAGTTCGACTCCTGACGCAGCCCGAGCACTTTCACACGTTCCGTACGGATATTCGCGATATAATCCGGACTTGCTGTCAGACCGAAGACACGCAGACCTTTCTGACGGTATACTTCCTCTGGGATGGGTGATTCAGGCACAAGCGGTATATTAGCAATCTTGTAGCCTTTATTCGCCAGATACATGCTGAGCGGCGTCTTAGATGTACGGGATACACCGACAATGACAGCATCCGCTTCCTGCAGATTGGTGAAGTTCTTGCCATCATCATATTTGACTGAGTATTCCATCGCCTCGATACGTTTGAAATACTTGTCATCCAGCTTACGGAAAGCGCCGCGTTCCATGAGTGGCTCAAGCCCAGTATGCTCCTGGATGACATGTATCAGGCTCGTCATATAATCGATATAAGAGACACCTTCACGTTCACAGAATTCACTGGCGAACGCATTGAACTCTTCATCGACAATCGTCGTCACAATGATGGCGCGGTTCTTTTTAGCCAGATTGAGAATATTGATGAAGCTGTCTTTATCATGGATGAAAGAGAACTTCTTGATTTCGATCGTCTCAATGGAAGGGAACTGCGTCAACGTGGCTTGAATCATCCGCTGCGCAGTCTCCCCGATCGAATCAGAGATGACATATATTTTTAAATCGTCCAAACGATTCCCTCCTATTTGCTCTGAGCAGCAGCAAGACGAGCACCTGGCACACGGTAAGGTGAACAAGAAACATAGTCAATTGCCAGCGTATTGAAGTAGTTGATGGATTTAGGATCTCCACCCAGTTCTCCGCAGACACCAATCTTGATTTCAGGTTTAACTGACTTCGCCTGTTCAACAGCAATCTTGATCAAGCGTCCAATTCCGTCAACGTCTAAAGTCTGGAACGGATCGATTGCGAGAATATCATCATTCATGTAGTCATTGATGAATTTACCTGCGTCATCACGTGAGAAACCATAAGTCAGCTGTGTTAAGTCATTGGTACCGAAACTGAAGAAGTCACATTCCTGCGCTAAGTCACCTGCAATGAGGCAGGCACGAGGCGTTTCAATCATCGTACCGATCTTGTAATCCACTGTAATGTTCAGTTCACTGATTTTACGCTCGATGACGGCTTTCAAGTTGGTGAATTCTTTCATTGTTGAGACAAGCGGAATCATGATTTCAGGCTGGCAGTTGATACCTTCGTCTTTTAATTTCTGGACACTTGTCATCATTGCCTCTACTTGCATTTCGTACAGCTCCGGATAAGTGATGGCCAGGCGACAGCCCCGGTGGCCGAGCATCGGGTTCACTTCCTGCAGCTCTAAAATACGACGTTCCAATTTCTCAACAGATAATCCGAGCTGACCAGCTACCGCTTCTACTTCTTCACGTTCTCTAGGTACAAACTCGTGTAAGGGTGGATCTAACAGGCGAACAATCGTCGGTCTTTCACCTGACAGACGGAAGATTTTCTCGAAGTCTTCTGCCTGATACTTCTTCAGTTCATCAAGCGCTGCCACGCGCTCTTCGTGATTAGACGCGATGATGAAGCGGCGCATCTGAATGAGGCGTTCCTCACCAAAGAACATATGCTCCGTACGGACAAGACCGATACCGACTGCCCCGAATTCGTAACCAGCAGCGATATCCTGTTCTGTCTCAGCATTCATACGGACTTTAAGACGCGCAACTTCATCCGTCCAAGTCATGAACTGTTCGAATTCTGCACTGTGTTCAGCATTCGTCGTCTGCACTTCGCCGTGGTAGATATGACCTGTCGAACCATCCACTGAGATGATATCGCCTTCAGCCAGTTCTCCACCCGGAAACTTCACTGTTTTATTCTTCGTATCGATATCAAGGTCTGAACAGCCTGTGACACAGCATTTACCCATACCACGTGCCACTACAGCCGCGTGAGATGTCATACCGCCGTGCGTCGTCACGATGGCTTCACTGGCGATCATTCCTTCGATATCTTCAGGCGAGGTTTCCGGACGCACTAAGATGACTTTCTCGCCTGCTTCAGCCTGCGCTTTTGCCTCCGCTGCTGAGAAGACCACTTGACCTGTCGCTGCACCCGGGCTTGCCGGCAGTCCGATATGAGAGATCACTTCTGCTTCTTCCAGTGCTTTTGCATCAAATGCCGGATGCAGAAGCTGGTCGATTGATTTAGATTCTACTTTTGAAATAGCTTCCTCTTTAGAGAGTACACCCTCTTCAACCATATCAACCGCAATCTTCATAGCCGCTTTAGCCGTACGTTTACCATTACGCGTCTGGAGGATGAAGAGTTTCTCGTCTTCAATCGTGAATTCGATATCCTGCATATCATGATAATGTTCTTCCAGCTTATGCGTGACATCCACGAATGCCTGATAAACAGCGGGCATCTGTGTATTCAATGTCTCTATTTCTTTCGGTGTACGGATACCTGCTACAACATCCTCACCTTGTGCGTTCAGTAAGTACTCACCGTATAGCTTGTTCTCACCCGTCGACGGATTACGTGTGAAGGCAACACCTGTCCCTGATTTCTCGCCGCTGTTACCGAAGACCATTTCCTGAACATTAACCGCAGTCCCGATATCATGCGGAATCTCATTGAGTTCACGATAGATGCGGGCACGGTCATTATTCCATGACTTGAAGACCGCTTCAATCGCTTCGTTCAACTGTTCAAGCGGCTCCTGCGGGAAAGGTTTGTAGACCTCTTCCATATACACCTCTTTGAAACGCTCACAGATCTGTTGTAAATCTTCAGCAGGAATATCTGCATCTGACACATAACCTTTCTGCTTCTTGAAGTCGTTGAAATAAGACTCAAATGCATGCATCGGAATTTCATAAACAACCTGACCGAACATCTGTAAGAGACGACGGTAGCAGTCGTAGGCAAAACGCGCATCATTCGTATTATTCGCAAGTTTTTCGACGTTTTCGTCATTCAGTCCTAAGTTGAGAATGGTATCCATCATCCCTGGCATAGAGATTTTAGCGCCGCTTCGAACAGAGACTAAGAGAAGAGAATCAGCAGAGAATTCTTTACCTGTCTTTTTATACAGCGCTTGCAGCTGTTCTTCAAGTTCAGCTTTCACTTCATCAGATAAGCCACCATTCTGAAGGTACTGGATACATGCTTCAGTCGTGATGGTGAAGCCGTTAGGAACCGGCAGACCCAGTCGCATCATTTCTGATAAGTTAGCACCCTTTCCTCCTAATAAGTCTTTCATTGACTGCTGACCTTCTTCAAACGCATAAATAAACTTGCTCATTCCATTCACCTCATCATTTAATGTGTTATACTATTTGAATAATAGTATGTCATATTTAAAAATAAATAACAACGATAAATATCACAAAATGTAAAATAGCCCATTCCGAAGAATGGGCTATTATAGATTGTCTTAATCGCTGACAGATTATCAGACGGATCATAAAAAAAGAGACTGGAACTTATTCCAGTCTCGTCAAATTAAATTGCATTGACATCTATTTCAATATCGATAGAGTTTTTCAGCGCTTTGGAATAAGGACAGTAATGATGCGCTTTATCTACATAATCTTCTGCTTCTTCCTGCGACATATTGTGCAGGGTCACTTCAAGCGCAGCTGCTAACTTGACCCCTCCATCCGCTTTATCAGGTAACAATGATGCTGTGACTCTCACTTCTGGTTCTGCATCTTCTACTTTCGCATTCTTCAGAATAAAAATCAGCGCATTATTAAAACAAGCACTGTAGCCCGCCGCAAATAACTGTTCTGGATTAGACTCAGTCGTTGCCTGGCCGCCCATCTCTTTCGGTGTCGCGATATCTAAATAGAATGTATTATCTTCACTGAAGACCTTACCATCTCTGCCGTCCTTACTGATAACAGTTGTTTCATATAACGGTTTGACCATGCTTATCTCTCCTTCTCTATATTAATTAAATCATTTAAGTTATATTAATGATTATACTGCTTAAATATCTTTAAGTCAATCGCGCACGACTGAAAGGAGTCTAAATGAAACCACATTCAAATCAACTTGCTGACCAACTCTGCTTTTCTGTTTATAATGCAAGCCGCCTTTTTATTAAGTTCTATCATCAGGCACTGTCAGAATTCGAACTGACCTATCCCCAGTATCTTGTATTAATGATTCTATGGGAAAAAGATGAACAGCCTTTACACGAAATCGGCAGCCAGCTCAATCTTGCAAGCAATACCCTGACCCCTCTCCTCAAGCGAATGGAGCATGCAGGCTGGATTGAGCGACGCGCCTCAGAAAGCGATAAACGCCAGCTGTACGTATGTCTGACGGAAAAAGGACGTCAGCATGAATCCATTATTTCCACTAAAATCCAGCATTGCGTCTCTGATCAAAATATTGACCTGAATTTCCTACAGGAAACCCATAGGATGACGCAGCAACTTGAACAGCAGCTGAAAGAAATCATCAAGAAATAGAAGGGACCATGCATATGCACGGTCCCTTTTATAAAGTTGACAAGTGATGAAATCAGCTTGTCGCGCAGAATCAGTCGGTCATTCTGCGCGACAGCTGACTCACGCGCCAAACCAGATTCCATTTTGCGTGAGAAGCCTGTATTCATTCTTCTTCATCCATCTCACTAAAGATATCTCCTCGGTCCTTAGTGTTCCATTCAATTATATAAGATATAATCAACAGAATCACTCCGCTGTCTGCAATCATCCAGTTTAGCGGCCGCTGAAACATCAAGATTCCTATTATCAAGATATATATTCCCATCAACAGTAAGACTTGATGACCATACAATAGATAAATATCTTTTTCTCTGCTGAATAGAAACTGACCTTCTACAGGAAAATCTCTTAATTTACTTTTCAGTCTTTTGATAATTTTGTATAGACCCATGAGCACTGCTAAAGTCAGCACGGCACATAAAACCCATATAGCCACTTGATACCCTATCCATTCACCGATGACAAAATAAATAATAACAAATAAAATATTTTTCCATTCTTTCTGATTAATCACTTAATCACCTCATATATAACCATAATACCAATAAACCCCAAATATAAAAGTCATCTCAAAAAAGAGGGCTTGAGCATAATGATATTTATCAAACTGTCTGATAGTCCCTGGGCTGAAGGATGTTTACCAGAAATGAATTCGGTTATTTGTATATCGACACTTTTAAAGGGGGCTTTTAGCATGGCAAATGAGCAATTAATTAAGGCGTTACATGACTGTATGGCAGCTTGTAATCATTGTTTCGATGCGTGTCTAAACGAGGATGATGTTAAAATGATGGCCAACTGCATCCGTCTCGACCGTGAATGCTCCGAAATCTGCGGTTACTTAGAAGGGGCATTATCTCGCAATTCTCCAGTGGTTCAGGAGCTCGCAGAAGCATGTGCGAAAATCTGTGATGCATGTGCCGCTGAGTGTAAGCAGCATGACCATGACCACTGTCAGAAATGTGCAGATGCCTGTGCAAAGTGCGCAGAAGCATGCCGCCAAGTTGCCTGACATAAAAGAAGGACCGACGCCTCCGGCTTCGGTCCTTCTTTTATGTCAGGTTGTCTGTCTTACCGTCTCTCTTGCCCCTTGATAGATGCTTTCTGGATAGTCGTATATCCGCATCAGTTCAATCGCATTTGACGTCTTCGTTACACCACGTTTCAATTTATAATCAAATTCTACATCATTATTCTCGGTCAACGTCTCAGAGAAATAGTAGAAATCAAATTCATCCTCAAGCATCGCTGTCAGCTCTATATCATGAGTGGCGGTGATCAGCGTCACTTCGTCCCTATCGTTCAGATACCTCAGTATCGCTTCTGCTGACGCCACACGTTCTTTTGTGTTGGTGCCTCTCAGAATCTCATCAATGAAAATATAGACGGGACGATCGACCTGCTGCAGAATACGCTTCAATGACTTTATCTCACTGATGAAGTAACTGTCTCCTGCCATAATACTGTCCTCCAGGTTCATGGAGGTGTACAAATCTCCTTGAGGCAATATAAATTGTTCAGCAGCAGCGGTTTCCAGTCCTTTTGACAGGACGATATTAAGCGCCAGCATCTTCATGAATGTTGATTTGCCTGAAGCATTCGAGCCAGTCAGAATAATATCACTATCCACCTTTATATCATTGGCTACAAAATCCTTGAGAAGCAGATGATAGCCGCCCTGCACGACCAATGTCTCCCCCGCTTCAGGCTCTGTATAGTAGGTTAATGTCTCACGCCATAGGGCAGTCGCATAACTCAGATCATGCAGACCGATAGTGTGGAAGCATGCCTCATAAGTCTCATGGTTACGATGCAGAATACTGACAGCATAATAATAGAGATGATAGTCAGCATTAAAGACCGACTTCAGTGCGTTCAGAATCTGCAAGAAGAAGTTCTGATCATTCTGCTTATCATTCAACATGAGATAACTCAGTAGTCCTACACTACGCAGTCGGCCCTGCTTAATTGAATAATAAGGGCTGACCTTCGACAGTTGTTCTGCACTGCGTATCAGCTGAACCGCATAAAACAGTTCACTATAATTAGTCTCATTTCTAGAAGTAAAGGTAAAAGATTGCATCATATTGAATCCTATACTCATAAAAAGGGCGACCAAACCCACTGTTACAGATATATTAAACAATAGGAGACTTATAAGCGGCAGTATACTGAGAAATATATAGAACTTATTATAGTACTCTTTATTAAATGTTTTATCAATAAACTGCGAAGGATTGCTGTTAGCGTTCTTTCCCAGGTCAGCGAGTGCTATAGAGACATCCTCTCTGAACCCATGGTCTGTTCGAAAACGCTCCATTAAGTCACGGTCTACTTTCGGCAGTGTGCCGACATTCCTTAAGGCAGCATACAAATATTCCTCGCCTACTGTCGTGAAGTTATAGTTCAGCTGCCTGAAGACCGCCATCATATTCAAATCATTCCATGTAATATCATCAATGCCCTCATCTTCCTTACGGTAGTTCAGATAATAGCCGTCATAACGGATATAATCCCCTTTCTGAATCTTGAGCGCAGTCCTCTGATTCCACAATCCTTTAATACGTTTATTCTGTTTTCTCTTGTCATAGATCATAAGCCCGATACCGAGAATAAGAAATCCCAGTGTAATCCATACATAATTAAGCAGCATCATTTATCCCCTTGCCATTTTCTCTTATCTTCTCATAAATGGCTCATATTGTAAAAAAGACTCCTTCATTTCTGAAGGAGCCTAACCGATTATTCCGCTGCCAGTACATCCTGATACTCTTTGTTTTCTTCCAGGATTTTCTTTGCATATGGACAGACAGGTACAATCTTCTTATGGGTTTCACGCGCATATTCAACTGCAGCGGCTACTAATTGCTGACCGATGCCTTGTCCTCTTAATGCTTCATTAACTTCTGTATGGTCGATGACGATTTTGTCATCGCCGTTAGGTACATAGGTCATCATTGCATCAGGCTTATCTGGAGAATCTCCTAAGTAGAACATTTTATCGCCATGTTTTACACGATTCATTTATATCTCTCCTTTTGACAGTGATGATTCACTATACCCCTTTTTCCGCGCGCCTGAACATCTAACCCATCAGCTGCGAGATAAATACGATTATAATGACAACCGGCAGCACATAGCGGATCAGCGCATACCAGAAATGGAAGCCCTTCGGCATTACACGCTGCAGCTGTTCCGGCTTCATTACATAACCCGCAAACAGCGTCGTCAATAAGACACCAAGCGGCATCATGATGTTGGTCACCATAAAGTCCATATTATCAAAGATCGTACCCGCGCCGAATTTCACTTTGTTCAGTACACCGAACGATAATGCAGCTGGAATCCCGGCAATAAAGACGGCGAGGCTGAGCCACAGCGCAGCGCTTCTCCGCTTATCTTCACGACCCTTGATGACATTAGACAGATTAAGCTCCAGCAGTGATATAGATGACGTAAGCGCCGCAAAGAGGAACAGAATGAGAAAGAGTATGTAGAAGCCTGTTCCGAACGTCAGTTTACTGAACAGCTGCGGCAGGACGATGAAGAGAAGACCAGGTCCTGCTTCTGCCTTAATACCCAGTGCACTCGCTGCCGGAAAGATAGCGAGTCCTGCCAGAACCGAGACAAGTAAGTTCATCATGACAATCCAGCCCGCTGAGCTGAAGATATTGGTCTCCTGTTTCGTATAAGAAGCATAGGTAATCATGCCCGTCGTACCGAGGGATAATGCAAAGAAGGACTGGCCCATGGCATATAATGTGCCTTCGACGGATAAATCCTCGAATCGGGGTACGAGGAAATATTTGACGCCTGCCATTGCACCATCCAGCGTCAATGACCGCACGACAATGATCATGAACAGCAAGAGTAAAAGTGGCATCATCACTTTAGACGCTTTTTCTATTCCGTTCTCTATCCCGGATGACACGATATGACCGGTCACTGCAATGAAGAGAAACTGACCGAGCAGCGAGAGCCATGGACTGGTCGTCATATAAGGGAAGAAGCCGATATCTTCTTTGATAAGTCCGACACTTCCCAGAAGATAGTAGCCGATGAAAATAATGATCCAGCCACCGATGACACTATAAAAAGAATAGAGAATAAAGGCCGTAATATTCCCTAGGTAGCCGATACCATTCATGATTTTATTGGGCGTCAGTTTGCCAAAAATAGCTGTTGAATAGGTGCCGCCTGTCTGACCGATACTGAATTCTGTCATCAGCAGCGGGAGACCGATGATTAAAGTAAATAAGACAAATTCCAGTAGAAATGCGCCGCCGCCGTACTGCCCGGCAATGTAGGGGAACTTCCATATCGCACCGAGACCGATGGCAGATCCAGCACTTGCAAGGATAAATCCTAATGATGAATTCCAATTTTGCTTTTTATCCAATTAATACACTCCTTCACTTTAACGCTGTGAAGTGTCATTGTAACATGGTTTATTTTTTTAAACAACCTTCTTGACAATGTTACTAACTAGTATTAATATAATGGATGTTACTACTAGTTAGTAGTTATGAGGTGAATAATGGATACTACAGTTGAACGTCATTCAGCTGTCCATGCGATGATTGTCTTTCAACTTGCTAACCGCACACTCGAAAAGAATGTCGGAAAGAGTATCAGAGAAGCAGGTCTTACCCTTTCACAGTTCGGTGTCCTTGATGTCCTGTACTGCAAAGGTGAAATGCCCATCTGCAATCTGATGGAGAAGGTTCTTGGGACTGCCGGCAATATGACGGTTATCCTGAAGAATATGGAACGTGACGGCCTTGTCTGCCGGAACGTTTCTCCTGATGATAAACGAAAGTCAGTCATCGGCCTGACAGCTGAAGGTCGCAAGAAGTTTGAACAGGTGCTCCCTGCCCATCGCTCAGAAATCGACGAGGCTTTTGATGTACTGTCTGCAGAAGAACGCAGTCAGTTGATCACTATCCTCAAAAAATTCAAAAACAAAAACTGATTAAAGGAGATTTATCATGTCTAAAAAAGTATTAGTTATCAATGGTTCAGACCGCGAAGGTTCATTCAATGGTCAATTAGCAGCACAATTAGTAGGAGAACTCGAAAAAAACGGTGCAGCTGCTGAAATTCTTGACTACTCTGCACTACCATTACTGAGTCAGAACAATGAATATCCGAACCAACAGGTTATCACAGATATCCGCGCACAGGTAAAAGCAGCAGATGCCCTGCTGATTGTCTCTCCTGAGTACAACGGTTCATATACTGCACGTCTTAAAAACTTAATCGACTGGTTATCTCGTCCGACAGAACAAGGTAACAATGAAGAAATCACTGTCATCAACAGTAAACCTGTTGCGGTGGCAAGTGTGGCGAACTCTACTTACGGTAAATTCGTACGTCAGAATTTAAACACTTTAGTCGCTTACACTCGTATGAAACCGATGGACCACGAAGGTCTTGGCATCAAAATTCCAGGAGCAGCGTGGGGAACAGGTCAATTAGAGTTAGAACCTGAACAACAAGAGAAAGTTGAAGCATTCGTCAAAGAATTCATCGCTTTCATCGGATAATCATCAGACCGGGTCTTCCGGTCTTTTTTTTGTTATAATGAGCGCAAATATTCGAGGAGCACGGCCCGTGAAAATCACTTATCTGGATACTTATATCGAAACAGACAGACTTTATATCCGCCCCCTGAAGTCAAACGATCTGGAGGCGTTCAAAGAAGGTTTCGCGCAGCGCAAGCCGAAACAGAATGCATTCGATGCAGATGATATCGACGTCTCAAGCTATACGAGGGCTACCTTTAAACAAGTCATTCAGTCATTGATTCAGCTGGCTGCAGAGGATGAGTCATATATATTCGCTATCTTCCTGAAGGAAAGTCATTTACCTATCGGCAAAGTTGAGTTCACCACCCTGCTACGGGACCAGTTCAACTGGGGTATGGTCGGTTATGTACTGAATAACAGCTACTGGGGCAGAGGATATGGAAGCGAGGCTGTCGCAGCTGCTGTTCAATATGCATTGCAGCACCTGAACTACCATCGTATCGAAGCGCATATTACGCCTGATAACAGCCGTTCGATCAGAACCGCTGAGAATGCGGGACTTAGTTTCGAATGCATCCGGGAGAAGTTTATCCAGGAAGAAACTGGCTGGGTCGACAAGTCAATATACGTTATAAACAAATAAGAGCCGGCAGACTGCCGGCTCTTATTTAAAATATGAAATGACTTCCTCTGTATTCTTACGGCTCTGAGGTCGCTTCGGCTCATGATCCCGGTAACCGAGAGACATCATAACAGAGATGCCTTCATCGGGACGGAGCACACCTGCATCATGCAGAATCCGGTTGACGTTACGGTACTGGAATCCTTCTATCGGACAAGAGTCGATGCCGATGAGTGCAGCTGCTGTCATCATATTGCCGAGCGCAATATACGTCTGCTTACTGGACCAGTCAAACAACGCTTTCTCCGAGTCAGCGATCTCCATATCACGCTCCTGGAAACCTTTATAAATCGTCAGTACTTTTTCTCTCTGCTCAGGATTGAGACCCATCCGCTCAGTCAGTTCATGAAACGCATCACCATCATAGCGTGCATGTTCACGCGCGGCAATGAGGATGAAATGACTGGCCGTCTCAAGCTGCTTTTTCGCGCCCCAGCTGATGTCATGTAATTGCTGCTTGACTGCTTCATTGTCCAAAACGATAAACCGCCACGGCTCAAGACCAACTGAACTCGGACTGAGACGACCCGCCTCTAGTATATAGTCCAGATCAGCCTGCTCCACCTTTTTAGCCGGGTCATAGGACTTGATGGCACGACGAAATCTGAAAGCTTCTAACACCTGTTGCTTCACTTGTTCTTTATCCACACTAAAACCTCCTTACTGTTACATACCCATTCCCTCTAAAAGAAAAAACACCTCATTTAAGAGATGTTTAGGCCTTGATCCAGCCGATAGCAATGGTCCCAAAGCCGGTATGTACACCTGCTACATGGACAAGAGGATATTTTTCAATAGTCTTCTCAGGATAACGCTCTTTTAACCAAGCAATCAGTTGATCTGCTTCACTGTGCTCCCCGGCATAAGAGACACCGATTTTTGAAGGATTGTCCTGTTCAATTCTGCTCTCCAGTTTACCATGAATAAAGCTGAGCGCCTTCTTCTTCGAGCGGATTTTCTCTATCGGATAGAGCTTGCCGTCTTCGAAATCAAGAATCAGCTGAATGTTCAGGATGCCGGCGATAATGCCTTGTGATTTACTGACACGTCCGCTATTCTTCAGCTGGTTCAAGTTCTTAGGATAAATCATCAGTACCGGGTCCTTCGTAAAGTCCTTGATTCTCTGAACAATCTCCTCATAAGGAATCCCTGCTTCAGCGGCCTTTACCCCTTCTTCAATCATACGACGTTCAGGATAATCACCGATCTTGGAGTTGATGACAGTCGATTCTATATCGAACTCACGACTTGCCATCTCAGAACTCTCGTAAGTGCCTGTCATCTCCTGCGTCGCATGAATGGCGATCACGTGCGTGTAGCCACTATCCACAATCTTCTGATACGTCTCGTGGAATTTCTGTCTGGACGGCTGGAACGTCTTTGCGCCGTCACCATAAGTCTGCAGCTTGTCATAGAATTCATCAGTCTGTATATCTATATAATCGACATACTCCTGATTATTCAACACAACACCCATGGGTACAACATAGACATCAGGATGTTCATGGATACCGAATCCGGATGCCGAATCAGTTATAAAAGCGATTTTTTCCAATGTTAAACCTCCTTATTTTATATCATCATAGCATATTTTACTTTTATTCAATAATATATGATGAATCAATAAGATGACAAATATAAGGACAAAATAAAATGACTGACATAATTTTACTATCAAATAAAAATAAAAACCTCATCTACTGATGAGGTTTCTGCTATTAATGATGACATTGCTTATGCATATCGATGACCATCCGTCCCTGAATCGTGCCATTCTGATTTTATTATCCTTCTGCCACTTGAGGTGTCTCGTAGATCTCTATCCAGTTGATGTGATGGTCGTCTCTTTCCAAGACATGGAACATATAGCCTTCATGAAAGATCTCGTCCGACTCTTCTGTCAAGAGGCCCATCCAGCCGCCCATCGTGTCTATCGAATTCCGTTCGATGGTGATGTCCAGTAATTTCTCAATATCATTGATGGCTGCGCTTGAATGGACTTTATAATGGTTGTCAGCGATTTTAATGATCCGTTCAGGTTCTTCCTCATCGTGTTCATCCCGTATTTCACCGACCAGTTCTTCGATGATATCCTCAATGGTCACAATACCGCTTGTACCGCCGTACTCATCCATCAGTATCGCCAGATGGACACGTTTCTGACGCATTTTCTGCAGGAGACTGTTCAGTGAAACGGATTCGATATCCCGGATAACAGGATTGATATAGTCCGTCATCTTCATGTTCAAGACGCTTTCTTTATCCATCATGGTGAACTTGATGAAATCCTTCATATGGATAAAGCCGATGATCTGGTCTTTATCGCCTTCGTAGACCGGATATCTTGTATAGCGTTCTTCCGTCATACACTTCAGGACTTCTGCCATTGAAGCCGTCACGTCAAAACCGATGATTTCATTACGCGGCGTCATGATTTCTCTTGCCACTTTGTCATCAAATTCAAAGACATTATTGATGACGTTCAGTTCCTCTATATCTATCTCACCTGACTGATAGCTGTCAGATAACAGGAGACGCAGTTC
The DNA here is from genome assembly GCF_030376725.1 of Macrococcus bovicus. Lineage (NCBI taxonomy): Bacteria > Bacillati > Bacillota > Bacilli > Caryophanales > Staphylococcaceae > Macrococcus > Macrococcus bovicus. The sequence continues at coordinate 297,606 of NZ_CP128470.1, read as the reverse complement.
TTCTTCACTGTGTGTCATTTCATGCTCACTGACCGGTTTAATACCCAGCAGTCGGATCAGCAGTCTGGCAGAACCGTTCAGTATCCAGATGAATGGATAGAGCAGTCTGTAGAAGAACATAATGGGTTTACTGAACATCAGCGTCACCGCTTCTGCTTTCTGGATCGCAATGGTCTTCGGCGCAAGTTCGCCTACGACGACATGCAGGAAGGTCGCGATGATGAAAGCGCCCGCCAGTGTGAAGCCATGAATCCAGCCGTGCGGGATTCCTAAGGCTGTAAAAAGCGGATGCAGCATGAACTCAAACGTCTTCTCTCCGACCATCCCGATACCAAGGGCCGTGATGGTAATGCCGAGCTGACAGGCACTTAAGTATTCATCGAGCTGGCTGACCACTTTCTGTGCGGCCTGTGAACCCGGTTTCCCTTCAGCTACAAGCTGACTTAATCTTGAGTGCCTCACTTTGACGATAGCGAACTCTGTAGCGACGAAAAATGCGGTCAAGATGATGAGTAGCGTAAAAATGATTAAATTGATTGTGGTTTCCAAAAATATCCTCCGTTAATGTAGAAGTAGAAGCAGTGCTTTAACTACTGCCAAGTCTTTTGTTGCCAGCTGTTTAATCTGTTCGAGATTATCAGACTGTGCGATGCGCTTGATATCCTGTTCAAGCTGTTTAATCTGCGACTGTATATCGCGCCGTTCAGGTGTGAGAATCTGGCGGATTTCAGTGAGATGCTTACCTTGTTCTTTCAGATTTTCGATCTGATGAACACGGTCAACCATCGCTACATCATACAGCCGGTAATTAGATGTTGTCCGTTCGAAGTCCAGCAGCTTCATATTGGTGTAATAATCAATTGTCCGGTTAGTAACACCTGCCAGCTTCGCCAGTTCACCGATTTTTAGTAAGTCCTTCCCATCAATATCCCTCCAAACCATCACGTGATAGTTTTATTATAACATGCTGACTGATAGACACAAAAAAACAACCCTTCTGCTGAAAGGCTGTTAAAGTTCCATATCGATATGCGGGATTTCATGATGATTATAGACATCGGATGTCGCAGTAAAACCGAAGGATTCATAGAATTCCTTCAGATAAGCTTGCGCAATAATCTTGATCGTCTTGCCCGGATAGCGTTTCTGAATCTCTTCAATGGTCAGACCGACGAGCTTTCGGCCTAACTTCTGCTTGCGAAACTCCTTCAGGACGAGCACTCGGCCAAATCTGATGCAGTCAGGTTCTTCAATGATACGAGAATACGCTTTAAGCTGGCCATCTTCTTCCAATGAAACATGCAGGCACGTGCGGTCGTGCTGATCCACATCACCGTAATGTCCGTCCTGTTCTACAATAAAGGTGTTGATTCTCGCTTCAATAATCGTCAATATCTCTTCTGAAGAAAGTTCCTGCAGTTTCTTCACTTTGAGTTCCATGCGCTCACTCTCCTTACTGTTTATGGTGTCCATTATAGATGTTTTGATGAGAAATAACTACTGATTGACTAACGCAAAAAAGACAGCTCATCTGAGCTGCCTTCTGCTTATGCATTGATGACAAGTTGTTTATCTTGAACGTCGATATTCACTTCTTTAACTTCCGGATGATCCAGGTAGTGATCTGTGATCATATCACGTACATGCTGTTCAACGACGCGGCGTAATGGACGTGCCCCGAGTTTCTCATCGTAGCCTTGTTCAATCAGCCAGTCTTTAGCGTCTTCCGAAATGTTCATCGTGATTTCTTTTTTGTCGAGTGTGTGCTGCACATCTGCGAGCATCAGTTCAACAATGTGTCTTAAGTCTTCTTTTGTCAGATGCTTGAACTCCACAATCGCATTGAAACGGTTGAGAAATTCCGGACGGAAGAAGTGCTTGAGGTCATCAAAGATGCTCTCTCTGTCTGCTTCCTGACCATCACCGAACCCTGCGTTTGAAGTGGCGATGATAATAGTGTTCTTGAAGTTAACGATGTTGCCCTGTCCGTCTGTCAGTTTACCGTCATCCAGTACTTGCAGTAACAGTGTCAGGATCTGCGGATTCGCTTTCTCGATTTCATCGAACAGAATGACAGAGTACGGGTTACGTCTGACTTTTTCAGTCAATGTGTTGGCGTTATCATCGTAGCCGACATAGCCTGCTGTTGTACCGATCATTTTAGAGACTGCTGTCTGGTCCATGTATTCACTCATGTCGAGTCTGATCAGGGAATCTTTATTACCGAACAGGTCCACCGCCAGTTGTTTAGCAAGTTCTGTTTTACCGACACCCGTCGGACCGACGAATAAGAAGCTGCCGATCGGACGGTTGCCTTCGTCAAACCCTGCACGATTACGTCTGATAGCACGGGATACTGCTGTCACTGCATCCGCTTGGCCGATGATTTTTTCTTCAAGGCGTGACTGAATGTTTTTCAGACGTTCCAGATCATCAGAATCCATTTTAGAGACCGGAATACCTGTCAGGCGTTCAACCGTTGCTGCGACTTCATCAACTGTGACCGTATTTTTATTGTCGTCATGTGCTGCTGACACTTTATCATTCAGTTCTTTGATCTGAGCCTGCAGCTGACTTGCTTTTTCATATTCTTCTTTCTGGACAGCCTGTTCTTTTTCTGCTGTCAGTGCTTGAATTTCTTTCTCTGCTTCTACTTTATCTACTGCAGTATGAGCAGCAGAGACGTGTGCTGCAGTGATATCCATCAAGTCAATCGCTTTATCCGGTAAAGTGCGCTGCGGAATATACTGGATAGACAGCTCAATCGCTGCTTTCAGTGCTGCGTCCGGAATCTCAACATTATGGTGTTTTTCGTAGTTGTCACGGATGCCTTTCAAGATTTCAAAGGCATCTTCTTTAGAAGGTTCATTGACGACGACTTCATTGAAACGGCGTGATAAAGCTGCATCCTTCAAGATGGTATTACGGTATTCATCCTGAGTTGTCGCACCGATGACAGAGATTTCACCACGGCTCAGTGCCGGTTTCATGATATCCGACAGTCCTTTGCTGCCTGAGTCGCCGCCAGTAGAGCCTGCACCGATCATCTGATGGATTTCATCCAGGAATAAGACGATATTGCCGTGTGCCTTCACTTCATCCAGTAATTTCTGAACGTTTTCCTCAAATGCACCGCGGTACTGTGTGCCTGCTTCCAGCGCTGAAATATCGAGTGAGTAGATTTCCTTGTCTTTGATTGAAGCCGGGACATTTCCTTTCACTATCTCCTGAGCGAGGCCTTCGACGATTGCTGTCTTACCGACCCCTGCTTCACCGACTAGGATTGGATTGTTCTTGATACGGCGGCTCAGTACTTCCGCGGTATCCTGAATCTCTTTATCGCGGCCGATCACCGGGTCAAGTTTGCCTTGGCGTGCTTCTTCAGTTAAGTTGCGGCCTAGTTTACCGAGTATTCCATCTGCAGATAACGGGTTATTCTGTCCTGTGACAGACGATGGCTGTTGATCCTCCTTGAAGTGGTAGCCCTGCTGTTTAAGTGCAGCTAATTGTTCAGGTGTGACTTCCTGGCCGTTGATATAGTAGCGTTTTTTAGTGTAATTGTTAGTTTTCATCTGGTTCATATCGTTAAACATACTGTTAAATAATGCATCAAATTCGTTGCTGAAAAATGAGTTATTCATAACTTATTCCTCCTAATATTCAGTTGTCATTTTACTATCAAAGGGTGCTTATTCCTTTGATATATTCATTATATACCCAAGGTCAAAAAAGGTCAAACAATTTATTGACCTTTTTTGACTATTATTTTTGCATAAAAAAAGAGCCTCCAAAAAGGAGACTGCTGCTAATGATGATGATAATCTGTTAAAAATCGTTCCAGGCGGTTGCAGCCTTCTACAATCTCTTCCATTGTACTCGCAAAAGAAATTCGAATATGACCTTCGCCGTAGGATGTAAAGGCAGCACCAGGGACGACTGCTACTTGCTCCGCTGCCAGCAGCTCTGTCGCAAACTGAAAGGAGTCGCTGTTATAGGCTGAGATATCAGGCAGAATGTAGAATGCACCGGTGGGCAGCTCCACTGGCAGTCCCATCTGTCTCAGTCTGTCATAGAGATAGTCTCTTCTCTCCCGGTAAGCTGTATTCATATCAGTGATCATCTGCTTGGCGGCTGGATGCGTCAAAGCTGCAATTGCACCGTATTGTGAGGGTGTGGCAGCACAGATCGAGTTATAGAGATGGACTTTTGTCACCTGGTCAATGGCCGCTTCCGGTGCCAGCACATAACCGATTCGAGCCCCGGTCATGGCATGTGACTTCGATAAGCCGTTGATATAGAAGAGCTGACTGCGTACTTCAGGATGTTCTATGAAGGAATGATGCTGACCTTCATAGATATTCTCTGAATAGATTTCATCCGTAATGATGAAGAGATCTCTGTCCTTCAAGAGCTGCACAAGTTCCTGGATGGTTTCTGCACTCAATGTCGTGCCAGTTGGATTAGTCGGATAATTGAAGAGGACCGCTTTCGTCCGGGGAGTGATTGCTGCAGCGATCTGTGCTGCTGTCGGCACAAAATGCGTCTCTGTCGTATCGACAAATACCGTCTTCGCACCGAGCAGCTGAATAATCGGCTCGTAGCCCGCATAGGCAGGTGCAGGAATGATGACTTCATCCCCCGTATTCAGAATCGTTCTGAAGATACTGTCAATCGCTTCTGAGCCGCCATTTGTAATCAGCACTTCAGTCTCAGGATGATAATCCACATTAAACCGCTCAGCTGTGTAATCTGTAATTGCCGTACGCAATTCTATCAGGCCTTTGTTATGCGTGTAGCGCAACTGCCCTGCTTCGATGGCTGCGGTCATCGCCTGTCTGATGAAGTCCGGCGTATCAAATCCCGACTGTCCTAAAGTCAGATTAATGCCATTCTCATACTGGCTGACCTTGTTCGCAAACTGACGGGTCCCCGGTACTTGTAATGCCATCACCCGGTCATTGAATTGTGGCATGGCTGTTCCTCCTTAGATGATGTCATTCTGGATGAGCTGTTCCAGTGTCTGACGCTTGATAACCGGTCTGACGCCTGCCTCAGAGACGAAGACAACAGCGGGTTTCAGCATCTGATTGTAGTTTGAACTCATGCTGTAGTGATAAGCGCCAGTCGACAGAACTGCGAGCAGATCGCCCCGTCTGATACTTGCCGGCAGCTTGATATCCCGGCGGATAATATCACCTGACTCACATAGCTTGCCGGCAATCGTCATCATCTTGTCATGCGTTTCCTCACGATTCACCAGCCGCAGTTCATACTTGGCATCATATAACGCCGTACGGATATGATCGCTCATGCCGCCGTCAATCGACACATAGTAATTTGTACCTGGAATATCCTTGATATTGCCGACTTCATATAAAGTGATGCCCGCTTCTCCGACGATGGAACGGCCCGGTTCCAGAGAAAGTTCCGGCACTGGATAATCATGTGTCTGGCAGGCTGACTGAATGGCATCTGTAATGGTTCTGATACCTTCTTCAATCGGATAGCTTACATCATCATCTGTGTATTTAATGCTGAAGCCGCCGCCGATATTCAGCACCTGAATATGGATATCGTTTTCTTTCAGCCATTCAATCACCAGTTTAACAGTCTCCACTGTCCCTGTTGATTCAAAAATCTGTGAGCCGATATGGAAGTGCACACCCATAAAGTCGATATGTTCAGCCGCCTCAATCTGGCGGACACCTTCTAGCGCCAGCCCTTTCTTGATACTGAGACCGAATTTGCTGTCTTCCTGTCCCGTCTGAATAAACTCATGCGTGTGTGCTTCAACACCTGGGTTAATACGGAGCACTGCCTTGACCTGTCTCGTCGCCAGCGCATTGATACGCGCGATTTCATCCAGACTGTCGATGACGAAGTATTCAACGCCTGACTCAATCGCATAGATAATCTCCCGGTCCGTCTTATTATTGCCGTGGAAATGAATATGGTCCGGTGCTACATGTGACTGTAGCGCTGTATAGAGTTCACCTTCACTGACCACATCCAGTCCCATCTGTTCTTCCGCCATCAGATTGAACAGCTGGACGCTTGAGAAGGCTTTGGAAGCATAAGAAATCGTATAGTCCAGCCCGGATGCTGTAAGCGCACGGTGAAATCTCCGGCATTGTTCTCTGATCATCGTTTCATCATAGACGAAAAGTGGTGTTCCGTATTCCTTCGCGATATCAGACAGCTTATGGCCATGCAGCGTCAGTTCATTATTCACATATTGTAATGTCATTTAAAGTATCTCCTTTTTGAGTGAGTGATGGTTCAGAGCACTCAGTTGTTCTGAATTTGCACCGACGCCTTTGAATGTATGTTCATCGATACGAATAGCATTGCTATAGAGAATCACCGTGTCGCCCGGCTTCACGCTGTCATCCACTTCCACAAAGAGATGGCTCATCATCAGCGCACGGATAGGAAAACGCCTGCCGTTGATCAGACAGTCGTGCTTGCTACGGGTCCGGAGTATACCGTCGCCGTACCCGATATCAATGACGGCTATCTTCACGTCATGATCAGCTGTATAAGCGAAACTATAACCGGCTGATTCCCCTTTTTTAAGCTCACGTATCTGAATAACGTTCGCACTGACAGTCAGAGCCTGCTGAGTAATGGTTTCATCCAGACTTGAGTAAGGCCTGCTGCCGTAGAGAATAATGCCTAGCCGCGCATGGCTGTGCTGACTAAAGAGACCGTCCCTGACGAAACTTGCGCTGTTCTGGGCATGCACATAGTCAAAATGATAATCCTCTAGCATCTCACCTAGTCCCGCCAGCCACGCAGCTTTCTCCATTTCATAATGCGGCACATCAAACTCATCTGCATAGCCGAAATGTGTCCATATCCCTGTGATATTCATCTGTTCATGTTCCGGTCGTTGCTCATTGAGGCGGATGACTTCTCGCATCTCATCGAACGTCTTAAATCCTGAACGATGCAGCAGATTTTCATACTCCAGATGGACATCGAGGCCCGCAAGTTCTGTCTGATATTCTTCGTAGAATGCGAGCGACGGCAATGTCATATGGATACGGTGATGTCTCAGTACATCGAACTCGGTAGATGGATTCATCAGAAAGATGTTCGCATCAGGGGCTAGTTCACGTACACGCAATGCTTCATGCAGTACAGTGGTACTGAACGTATCGATACCTGCTGACAGAAAGGCTGCCACTGCAAAGTCCAGTCCATAGTGATAGGCATTGTTTTTAACGACAGCCATGACCGGCTGTCCTTGGATCACATGCTGAATGTTTTCTTTGAAGACCTGAGTATCAAGTGTCCATCTAGCGGTCATAGCGTCGCCTCGAATCTACTGAGAATCGCACTGAACAGGTCGACGCCGCCGAGCAGCACCTTCTCATCAAAGTTCAGGGTTGATGTGTGTAAACCGGTGACAAAATTCTGGGCGGTATTGCGGCAGCCCAGAAAGGCAAAGGCAGTCGGTGCGATCGTACTGTAGAACGCAAAATCCTCACCGAATAAATAGGGCTCCTTTTTCTCGACCCATTCAAGACTCGTGTCCTCACTCGCCGCTTTCATCATGGCATAGGCCGCACGATCATTATGTGTCGACGGATAGCCTTCTGAGAACTTCACTTCAACATTTGTACCTGTCACGACGGCACAGGCTTCAGCAATCTTTGTCATCTGTGTCTGAACGGTCTCCAGGTCAGCCTTATCATACGTTCTGATGGTCCCTTCCAGATAACCATTCGAAGGAACGGTGTTGATCGCTTCACCGGCATGGAACTGGCCGATATGGACAATATTCTGCCGGAGACCCGGCAGATGATAATGCTGCAGCTGTGACACCTGATTCAAAATAAAGGTCAGCGCCTCACCGGCAGAATGCCCCTGCTCCTTATTCGCGACATGAGCTGACAGTCCTGTGATAAAGAAGCGGTATTCTGTCGCACTCGCTGTAATTGCACCTGGTTTCGACAGAATCAGTCCTTCCTCATTATCAGGCATCATATGCAGACCGAAGATATAGTCAGGTAGTGGATTAAAGGTGTAGGCTTGCAGCAGCTGGTGCGCCCCGGCTTCTGTTTCCTCGGAAGGCTGGAATATAAAGTAGACGGTCGCTGTCAATTGACCTGCATCGTATAGCGCTTTGACACGCTTTGCAAAAGCGAGCAGCATCGTCGTATGCCCGTCATGGCCACAAGCATGCATGACATTGTCTACTGCTGAGCGGTAATCAACATCATTCTCTTCCTGAATCGGCAGCGCGTCGATATCTGCGCGGAAAGCGACTGCTCGATCTGTCGTGCCCTTCAGATACGCGACGACCCCCGTCGGCAGCGGCGTCTCATAAGGGATGCCTGCCACGTCCAGTTCGTTTTTAATGAAAGCTGTCGTCTCAAATTCCTGCATGCTCAGTTCAGGATGCTGATGTAGCCAGCGTCTCGTCTCTTTCAGATATTCATATTCCATAACCTTCACCTCTATATTAGTCGTTCAGTTTTCTCAGTGCCTGTACAATCTCAATTTTAGAACTTTCCACTTCATGTGCCTGCTTGATGACACGTGCCGGCATCCCTGCGACGACCGCCCCGGCCGGTACATCTTCCGTCACAATGGCACCCGCCGCTACAACGGCGCCTTTACCGATACGAACCCCTTCCAGTACGACGGCATTGGCACCGATCAAGACATCATCCTCCACAATGACAGGCTGTGCACTCGGTGGCTCAATGACACCGGCAAGTACAGCTCCGGCACCGACATGGACGTTTTTGCCGGTTGTCGCACGGCCGCCGAGTGTTGCGTTCATATCAATCATCGTCCCGGCACCGACGACTGCGCCGATATTGACGGTTGCTCCCATCATGATGACTGCCCCGTCATGGATCTCCGCATGCTCACGGATAAATGCCCCCGGCTCGATACGCGCGTTGATTTTGGTCTGGTCAATCAGTGGAATCGCTGAATTACGACGGTCATACTCCACTTCGACATCTGTCATGACAGCCTGATGTTCTTCATAGAAAGCTGTCCAGTCCTTGAAGTCACCGAAAATCGTTTTAGATGATTCACTGCCGAAGACTTTCAGGCTCTCCGGGAATGTGACGTCACTGAAATTGCCGTTGACATAGACTTTGACCGGCGTCTTCTTCTCGCTATCACTGATATATTGAATAATTTCCTGTGCTGATTGTAATGTCATCATTTAATCTCCTTTTTATAAGTTATCGAATGTGTAGTAGCCAGGCGTTTTGTTCACCAGCTGTTCTGCGACATCAAGGCTGCCACTGGCGAAGATGTCTTTGCTCTGTGCGCGGTGAATGATCTGGATCGTTTCGTCATGGCCGGCGAACAGGACTTCATGTTCACCGACAATGGTACCGCCGCGGACAACATTGATGCCGATTTCGTCATCTGTTCTTGCACTTTCCAGTTCAGTTCGGTCATATACCGGATACGCGGCTTCGCGCTTTTCTTTGATGGCATCATACAGCTTAACGAGGGTCCCGCTCGGGGCATCCACTTTCTTACGATGATGCTTTTCTGTCAGCTCGATATCATAGTTCTGCAGTAGAGGGACGCTGTACTTGATAATTTCAGTCAGAATGTGCACGCCGTAGCTCATGTTGGCACTGAAGAAGACCGGCTTCGTTGCTGCAGCTGCTTCAAGTGCCTGGATGATCTCTTCTTTCCGTCCCGTCGTTGCCATGACCAGCGGCACAGGCTGTTCTTTGCGGATGACAGGCAGCGACAGGTCAGGATGTGAAAAATCAATGATGACATCTGCTGCCGGCCACTCCTCTTCTATTTTGAATGATGGATAAGGATAATGTTTATCTGACTTTGTGATAATACCTGCAATGCTGTGACCACGCTCTTCAGCAAGACGGGCGACGCGTTCATTCATAGCACCATAACCGACTAACAGAACCTTCATGACACTTCACCTTTATAGGTCTTGTATGCCTGGTGGATAACTTCGCTGTCTGCTTGCTCCAGCGGCACAAGCGGTAATCTGACTTCACCGTTTGCATATCCCAGTTCAGTGACAAGCGCTTTGATCGGCATCGGATTGACATCAACACCGAGTGCATCAATCAAAGGACTCACTTGATTAAACAGACGTTCTGCTTCCTGTGGGTCTGTTGCATATGTTTCGTAGATGGCCTGGAATTCAGCAGGCACTGCATTCGCCACCACCGAGATGACGCCGTCTCCCCCGCGAGCGTAAAAGGGGATGATAGAATCATCGTTACCGCTGTAAAGGGCAAATTCATCTGATACAGCGGCTCTTACTTGCTCCAGATAACGCATATCGCCTGTTGCGTCTTTCAGCGCCACAATATGAGGATGTGCCGCTAATTTAACCACAGTCTCCGGCTCAATCGTCATATTGGTTCTAGCCGGCACATTATACAAGACGACAGGCAGCTCCACAGCATCCGCGATGGCAGTGAAATGTGCAATAAGTCCGCGCTGATTCGTTTTATTGTAATAAGGGGTGATCAGCATGATTGCATCGGCACCTGCCTCCTTGACTTTCAAGGAATGCTCGATGGAGACTGCTGTATTGTTGGACCCCGTCCCTACGACGATCGGCACTCGGCCAGCAGCGACCTTGACCGCCAGTTTCACGAGATTGAGCTTTTCCTCCTCATTCAGTGTCGATCCTTCTCCCGTCGTACCGTTAACAAAAATAGACTGCATCCCATTCGCAATCAGAAACTCTACATGCCGTTCAAATGTTGCGTAATCTACGGCACCGTCCTTAAAAGGTGTCGTGATCGCTACTGCTGTCCCTGTAAATAATGTCATTGAATCTGTCCCCTCTCTTCAAGTAACGATTCCAGAATCTGCACGGCATTCAGTGCGGCCCCTTTCAGCAGGTTGTCTGCTGTACACCAGATGTGGAATGTATTATCGAGCGATTCGTCTGCCCGTATACGGCCGACAAACACTTCATCGCGACCAGTGGAATGAATAGCAAGCGGGTAGGCATTATTTTCTACATCATCAACCAGTACAACTCCCTGCTGGTGACTCAGCACTTCTCTAATGGCTTCGACAGTAGCCGGTTTTTCAAGGGTCACGTTAATGGCCACGCTATGGCTGTCTTCAACCGGTACTCTTACACACGTTGCAGTGACACGCAGCTCAGGCAGCTGAAGAATTTTTTTGGTCTCTTCAATCATTTTCACTTCTTCTTTTGTATAGCCGTCTTCCTGGAAAACATCGATATGCGGGAGCACATTGTTATGAATCGGGTGCGGATAGTTCGTCGGTTCCGCGCCTTTAGCCCCTTCCCGCAGATCGTTCAGTCCGGCAAGACCAGAACCTGAGACTGCCTGGTACGTCGTATAAGCGACACGTTGCAAGCCAAATTGATCCGCCAGAGGTTTCAACGGGACTACTGATTGGATGGTCGAGCAGTTAGGATTCGCGATGATTGTGCGGTTCAGCTTCGGCTGATTCACTTCCGGTACAATCAGATCAATATCCTCCTGCATACGGAATGCACTTGAGTTATCAATGACCACTGCACCTGCCTGTTCAAAGATAGGTGAGAACTGCAGGGATGTGCCGCCCCCTGCACTCATCAGTACGTAGTCATAATGCTCTGCTGCACGTTCTTCAGTTAATTCCTGCACCTCATAGTCCTGTCCTTTAAACGAAACGATCTGTCCTGCTGATTTCTTTGAAGAAAATAACGTCAGTTCGTCAAAGGGGATGCCTTTCCGTTCGACCACTTCCATCATTTTTGTACCTACTAAACCTGTAGCACCCACGATTGCTAATTTCATTTTTACTCCTCCTCTTTTTATAGCTCAAAAGCTGAACATAGCTGCTCGACTGCTTGTCTACCGTTCTGCTGATCGACCACGTATGAGATACTGATTTCTGATGTTGTGACCTGATAGAACGGAATGCGGTTATCAAGAAGTGTCATGAACACTTTACTTGCCACCCCTGACATATCTCTCATACCGGAACCGATAACTGATACTTTGACATAGTCTTCCTGAATAATAAAATTCAGCGATGGATATTCAGACTGCAGTATCGTGAAGATCTTATTGATCTGATTAGTATCCGTATCTTTCATAGTGAAGGAAATCTGCAGACCTTCCATGTTGACGATCTGCGAAATCATATCGATATTGACTTCTTCCTGTTCCAGCAGTTCAAATAATTTTTTCAGCAGTGCTGAGTCATTCATCGGATAGCTGACTGTCACATAGTCCATATCCTTATCAAGCGCGACGCCCGTGACCGCTTTTTTCTCCAGTATTTCTTCCTGTGCCATAATCCAAGTCCCCTTCTCGTCTGATAATGTCTGTCCCAAATAAATCGGTATCTGATAATTTTTAGCGATCTCTACGCTTCGTGTCTCAAGAACTCCTGCACCTAATGCACTCATCTCCATCATTTCTTCGTAGCTGACATAATCAAGACGTTTCGCCGGATAGATTCGCGGGTCTGTCCCGTAAACACCGGCCACGTCTGTGTATATTTCACATGAAACATTGAGGGCTGATGCAATGGCGACAGCCGTTGTATCGCTGCCCCCGCGGCCCAGAGTCGTGATTTCACCCAGCTCATTCATCCCCTGGAATCCAGCCACGACAACGACGTCGCAAGTTTCAAATGCCTGTTCAAACTTCTGTTCATCAATATTGAGGATTTTACTTTTCAGATGATGCCCTTTCGTTCTGATACCTGCCTGAAAGCCAGTCATCGCCCGCGTCGCCACTCCTTGTTCTTTCAGGATGATCGACAGATACGAAATAGTCTGCTGTTCACCTGTCGTCAAGAGGAGTGCCAGATCCTGTTCATTCGGCTTTGCTGTCAACAGTTCTACATTGCTGAGCAGTTCATCTGTTGTCTTGCCCATCGCAGACACTACGACGACAAGCTGCTCACCTTGTGCCGTTCTGTCTTTCAGATAGCGGCTGATATTTCTGAGCTTGGTGAAATCCGCTACCGAAGTTCCACCAAATTTGATTACACTACGTTTTATCACACTATATCCTCCCATGGCATCTAAAAACAAAAAAACAAGTTCATCACTGGAATGAACTTGTTTAATCTATTTACAAGTGATGCACTCCATTATTTTTCAAATAATGACAGACTAAGAGCTCTTAACTCAATAATCCAACATAGCCACCCCTGCAAGAATCACTACATTTCGGCATCTCACCCTTTCAGCAAAGTATTTGCAGCTTCCAGACTTTACTTACTGATGATCAATGCGCCTCATCTCTATCTATTTAATTGTTGTTATTTATTATACATAAACAATATCAGAATGTACAGAATATTTATAATCTTAAAATCTCAGCGCAATTTTTTAACTGAATATGTAAAAAATATGTAGATATCTTTAAAAAGTTAAATATAATAATGATAGAACAAATAAACAAAGGGGAAAAAAGATGAAATCATTTAAAGTATTGATCACTATTTTATTGCTGCTGCTCTTGATTCCTGCACCTCAATCATACGCATTATCCAAGAAAATGGCTGTCTCCTACGTTTCCACCATTGACGGTGATACAGTCAGAGTGAAAAACAGTCGCACCAGCTTTACACTGCGCCTCCTTCTGATTGATGCACCAGAAATCGCTACCTCTTCAAAAGCGGGCCAGCCGTACAGTAAAGAAGCGAAAGCATACCTTACAAAATACCTGCAAGGCAAAAAACTGACCATCGCTTATGACAATGCAATCAAGAAAGACAAATATGGCCGTCACCTTGTCTATTTATATGCTGACAATGTACTCGTTAACAACGCCATGGTTAAAAACGGCTATGCTCGGGTCGGTTACATCATGAGTCAGAAGTATTATCTGAACACACTGAAAAAAAGTGAGAGCTATGCTAAAGCACAGAAATTACGCATTTGGTCTAAAGCAGGTTACGTGAACACAAAAGGGGAAGGATTCGTGACTCCTACATCAACCGCTAAGCCAGCCACCTCTAAGGCCGGTTATCCGACTTCAAAATACAGAAACGGTGCGCCAAAATATTTAAAAAACTGTACAGAAGTCAAGAAGTATTATCCATATGGTATTACAGTTCACCATATCTCATATTTAACAAAACATGATCGTGATAATGATAAGCTAGGCTGTGAAGCAACAGGTATCAAGTACGAAAGCTGGATGAAATATAATTAGATAAAAGCCAGGTTCTGTGAAGAACCTGGCTTTTATCTACCGAAAAACTTAAGCTGTCCTGTCCTGCAAGACCTTAAATATCCCTTGATAGTGGTCATCCAGAAAATCAGTCCATTTATACCATTCGCCATCATAATAGAGGCTCAATGTATCATGGAATAAGCCTTTTGAGAGTTCAACTTTCTCAATCAGATCGATTGGAATTGTCTGGCTGAAGCTATCGGCCGCAGTTAGTCCATAGGCATTGAACTCTAATAGGCGTCGCTCCTCATCTAATAAAAGAATGCCGGGACGCTTAATATGTCTAAACTGAAACTTTTTAATGGAACATTTGGATTGCATAGATATCACTCCTTTTTACCATAATAAACCAAAAAGAGAGTGGTTGGAAACGTTATCTGAAAATTCTTGATAATCAAAACTGATTTTGTGTTACTATAAGCAAAAGTCTAAAAGGAGGACTGCTATGCATAAAGAAGCCATTCACACTGCTTTCCCACCTACCATCCCTATTATGGCAGGATTCCTGTTTCTCGGTATCACTTACGGCATCTACATGCACGAACTCGGTCACCCCGCTTATTTTGCACCGTTGATGGCGGCAATCATGCTGGCAGGGTCGATGGAGTTCGTTGCTGGCGTCTTATTATTAGGGACTTTTAATCCCTTGGCTGCTATTATCATGACCCTCATGATCAATGGACGTCATCTTTTCTATGGTATTGCTATGCTGGACCGCTTCAAAGGAACCGGCAAATTAAAGCCTTACTTGATCTACGGCATGTGCGATGAATCATTTGTTGTCAATCAGACCATCCATATCCCGGAGGGGCAGAATAAAAATCTGGTCATGTTCTATGTGACTCTGTTCATTCATAGTTACTGGGTCGTCGGCTCACTTCTCGGCAGTTTAATCGGTTCTTTCATCATAATTGATTTGACCGGTCTGGAGTTTGTTCTTGCGGCGCTATTCCTGGTCATCTTCCTGGATGAGTTTCTAAAAGGGAAGCGTGCCCCAGCGACTATCGGGATGATGATTTCTATTATCTGTCTCATGGTGTTCGGCAAAGATTACTTTCTTATCCCCAGCTTTATAGTCATGATCGTCATCTTTTTCGTCTTCCAGCGTTACTTCATCAGGCTGGGTGATACATCATGACCCTGACACAACAGCTGATGCTGATCGCACTGATTACGTGTACGACATTATTGACTCGCTTTCTGCCTTTCATCATCTTCAGATCAGATAGACCGATACCACCGATGATTCAGTATTTCGGCAGCATTCTGCCGCCTGCTCTATTCGGTTTACTCGTTATATATGCACTCCGGGACATCAAATGGTCATCCTTTGCGAACAGTCTGCCTGCAATAGCTGCCATTATCGCCATTGTGCTGATTCATTTATGGAAACGAAATATGCTGGTGTCTATTGCCGTCGGTACTCTCACCTATATGATCTTGATCAGAATATAACAAGCCCGTTCCTTCAGGAACGGGCTTGTCTGTTACCAGCTTGACTTCTTGACACCCGGAATCTGTCCTTGATGGGCCAGTTCACGGAATGCGATACGAGAGAGTTTGAATTTCCGGTAGACACCTCTCGGTCTCCCCGTTAATTCACAGCGTCTAGTCAGACGAGTCGGGGAGGAATCGCGTGGTAACTTTGCTAGTGCTACGTAGTCTCCGTCGCGCTTCAGCTGTTCACGTTTTTCTCTGTACTGCTCGACTAATGCCTGTCTTTGCTTCTCTTTTGCTATCTTGGATTTTTTAGCCATAGTTCCTCCTTTTATAAATCGTAATTATTACGTTTTATAAATATATCATAGTTCTATGACTTACGCAAATCCCTCATTATGGCGGCATGCTTATCATCAATGTTAAATGCCTGTCGCCGACAAAAACCTTCTGTTTAACTTATCCTTTCACCCTCGCCACTCGATTTTTATCTTTTTTCCCATCTGTAAACGAAATAAAAGATGATAGAAAGTACAGTACAGATCAAACCGGAGCCAATCCGTACGTCACTCGGAATCAAAATCGACAGCACTAAGTAAACCAGTGCGATTACTATCAAGACAATTGATAGTAACAAATGAACCTTCATTCTGTTATGTGTGCCCCTTCCCCTGCAAAATTCTTTTTCATTGTTATTATAAGGTTTTATGCCATGATTGCCTAACAACTGGCTGTTGACATGTTAGAATGAAAGCATTCAAGGAGGGGATCTAATGACAAAAACAGTCACAATCATCGGCGCAGGATTAAGCGGATTAGTCGCTGCGACAGAATTACTGAAAACAGGCCATCATGTCGTCATGCTGGACCAGGAACCGGCGCAAGCGATAGGCGGTCAGGCATTCTGGTCATTCGGCGGCTTGTTCTTAGTCAATTCAAGTCTGCAGCGCAAATTTAAAGTGCATGATTCATACGACCTTGCTTTAAACGACTGGCTGGGCACTGCTCGCTTTGACCGCCTGGAAGATGAGGATGTCTGGGCGAAGAAATGGGCGGAGGCCTATATTCGTTTCGCCGCATTTGAAAAAGAAAGTTATCTGAAGTCGATGGGTATAAAATTCGCGCCTGTTCTCGGCTGGGCTGAACGCGGCGGATCGAGTGCAGCAGGCCACGGCAATTCAGTACCTCGTTTTCATATCACGTGGGGTACCGGCCCCGGGCTGATTGAGCCTTTCGTCGACTACTGTCTCTCTCATCCATCATTCCAGTTCCTGCCGCGCCATCAGGTCACTGCTATCGAGATCACTGACAATACGATCAGACGGATTGAAGGCAACATTCTGGAGCAGAGTGATGTTGAACGCGGTGCACCATCATCCCGTACAATCATCGATACTTTCAGTATGCCTGTCGAAACTTTAATCATCACAACGGGCGGAGTGGGTGCCAATCACGAACTGATCAAACAGAACTGGCCGAAGCGACTTGGCAAAGCACCTGAGAAGATGATACAAGGCGTACCAGATTCAACAGATGGTAAGATGCTCAAAATCAGTGAGGATGCTGGAGTCCGTCTCGTCAATAAAGACCGCATGTGGCATTACACGGAAGGGATTCAGAACCATACGCCTATCTGGAATAAACACGGCATCCGCATCATTCCAGGCCCTTCTTCGATGTGGTTCGATGCGACGGGCAAGCGTTTCGATGCCCCTGACTATCCCGGATTTGATACACTTCATACACTGGAATCCATCTGCAAGACAGGCTATGATTATTCCTGGTTTATACTGACAGAAGATATCCTGAAAAAAGAATTTGTGCTGTCAGGCTCAGAACAGAATCCGGATTTAACAGACAAAGACTATCGCCGCATCTTGAAAGAACGCTTATCCAGTGCAGCAACAGCACCAGTTGAAAAGTTCCGGACAGACGGTGAAGATTTTGTGGAAGCAGATAACCTGAAGGATTTAGTCAGTGGCATGAACGCACTTGCCGGTAATGAACTGCTGGATTATGAGGAAATCAGGAAACAGATTGAGCTGCGTGATTTACAAGTGGATCATCCATTCAGCAAAGACCCTCAAATCACTTTTATCAACGGTGCACGCCATTTCTTAGGGGATAAGTTTATCCGCACTGCGAAGCCGCATAAGTTCCTGGATGGCAGAAAACTGATTGCTGTCAAACTTCATATTATCAGCCGCAAGACATTAGGAGGGATTCAGACCAATTTAAACAGCCAAGTTTTCAATCAGAATGAAGAATTGATTAAAGGTCTGTATGCCGCCGGAGAAGTCGCAGGTTTCGGCGGCGGCGGTGTCCATGGTTACGGCGCCTTAGAAGGTACATTTCTCGGCGGCTGTATCTTTAGCGGCCTGCGTGCAGCCAGAGGAATAGATGCCGAATAATATAAACAAAGGAATCGGATAAATAAAACAGCGATAAAGCCTGAAAATCTCAGAGCTCATCGCTGTTTTTTTCTTTATAGTGAATTCATCATACTACTGGCATGATGAATTGTGTCATATTATGCGTATCGTCCCGCTAATCCCTTTTGCGGGACGTTACTCAGCGGATCATTTACCCATATTACGCGTATCGTCCCGCTAACTCCTTTTGCGGGACGTTACTCAGCGGATCATCTACCCATGTCACGCGTATCGTCCCGCTAATTCCTTCTGCGGGACGTTACTCAGCGGATCATCTACCCATATCATGCGTATCGTCCCGCTAACTCCTTTTGCGGGACGTTGCTCGATAGATTATCCCCTTATTTCATCCAATTTATTTTGCACCCATTCATAATGCGTCTCAGGAATCATATCAAAATCCGGGTGCTCCCGATTCTGCAGAAAATCAGACAAATCATCACGACTAGTGAAGTCCATCAGTTCAAGAGCACGCCATTCATGAAAATAAGCGAGATGAAAAGCATCATCCAGATACGGCAGGCAGTGCATATAGACACCAGCTGATGCCCGGTGCAGCTCAACATCATCTTTTACAATCGCATAACGGGACAAAGCATCAGCAAGTCGCCTTTCGTCTATATCATATTCAAAGAAATAATTGATGATGGCTTCTGCATCCTTTATCTCTACTAATTCTTTCAGCTCATCCGGCAGTTGCGACAGCAAGATTCTCTCACTTTGCATAGGACAATTCCCCCGTGTTCAACTGCTCAATAAGCACCAGCACTGCCGGCGCAATCTGTTCGTGGTGCCGGAGGTCGAAGTAACGGACTTCAGTGATCTCATTATTTTCAGAGACGTCGTTTAATTTCCCGTCATATGTAAAACATTCCAATGAAACCACGGCATCCTGTGGATAAGCGGGCCCTTCCACCCGCCCCAGATAACGGACGAGAGACTTATCCAATACGACATTCAGCTCCTCATAAGTCTCGCGGATTGCAGCATCAATCGGTTCTTCGTCCACTTCTATCTTGCCGCCAGGTAAATAATATTTTTCGAGCTCTCTTACTTTAACAAGCAACAGTCGATCGTCTTCTATATAAACAAGTGCTGCACAGTTGATATCAGCCATTTCTCTTCACCCTTTCACTTATATTATAGCAATAAAAAAACCGAAGTCTTAGACAGACTTCGGTGTATAATGCCTCCACCCAGAATCGAACTGAGGATTCATCATTACCATTGATACGTTATGCCACTTAACTATGGAGGCGAAACTATCTTCTAGTCTAATGAATTTCCGCGCGAATTTCAAGTTCCTTTTTCAAGATTTAATCTTTCCGGTATCGATTCATCAGTTCAGGCGGGATATGGCAGTAATCCTGCGGGAATTTAGCCAGATGATCCTGATGTTCGTCGGCACTCGGAATATAGTGGGTGAGCGGCTTCACCTCAACTGCAATCTTCTCCCGGTCCGGACGACTCTGAATATAGCGTGCAGCCAGAGAGAGATGGGCAGGATCTTCGCTGTAGACACCCGTCCGGTACTTCTCTCCCACATCTTCCCCCTGCCGGTTGACGCTATACGGATCGATGATCATGAAGAGGTGGTCAACCAGCGAAGTCACACTGATCTTGGCAGGATCAAATGTCGTCTTCACACATTCCGCATAGCCGTCATACGGTCCTTCAAGTGCCGAACTGGTTCCATTCGCTCTTCCCGCTTCTGTACAGATGACGCCTGGAATCGTCTTGACGAAGGCCTGCACGCCCCATAAACAGCCGCCTGCCAGATAAAGTGTCTCCATCATGATAACCTCCTTTATTTCCTTTAAGGGTAACATATTTTTCACGGCGACAGTCTCCTCAAATGATGGACAAAGTCGAATAGACATGAAAAATGACACCTTGCGAGGTGTCATTTGTCTGAATAGCAGGAAGACAGAGAAAACGCCTGTCCTTATCTGCCCGCAAAATACTCTTCAGCAATCTCTTTCACCCATTTGAGCTTCGCCCACTGTTCGTCTTCAGTAAGCAGATTGCCTTCCTCTGTAGAAGCAAAGCCGCACTGCGGGCTGATACTCAGACGTTCAGCAGGGATGTATTTCGCTGCTTCATCGATACGTTTTTTGACTGCTTCCTTCTCTTCAAGAGCCGGGAACTTCGAAGTGATCAGACCGAGCACCACATGCTTATCACCGCTGACTTTCTCCAGCGGCTCAAATCCCCCTGCGCGCTCCGTATCATATTCCAGATAGTAAGCATCGACATCTTCCCGGCCGAACAGTTCATCTGCCACTCTTGTGTACGGCCCTTCACTTGCCCAGTCTGACTGGTAATTGCCACGGCAGACATGCGTGTTGATGATCAGGTCATCAGGTGCCTGATGGATGACGCGGTTATTAATCTCAAGCAGCTCTGCCTTCAGCTCATCCAGTGGGATGGTCGAACCGTTCCCTTCCCCGTGAATCTTGCGTGCCGTCTCTTCTGACAGATGGATACCCCAAGAACAGTCATCCAGCTGCAGGACCTTAAGCCCTTCACTGTACAGGTCATCAATGACTTGTTTATACGTGCTGACAATATCATCTATCACAGCTGCCCTGGAGGAATATACCGCTTCCACTGATTCCTTGACGCCAGGACGTGTCAGCTCAACAAGCAGCTGAGCAGGTGCAGGGATGGTCTGTCTGACCGTCAGATGACCAGGCGCGTGATCCCGTACAAACTTGAAATGTTCGACAAACGGGTGATGATCACCGGAGATTCTGTCTACAAACTTAATACTGTCTTTTCTGGTCTCAACATGACGGAACTGATAACCTTGGTCCAGTAACTGGCGCTCAATTCCGTTAAAGCCGAAGAAGAAATCAAGATGCCAGTAGCTTCTTCTGAATTCACCATCCGTCACAGTCGTATAGCCGAGTGCTTCAATCTTATTAATCAGCTTGATGATCTCCTGGTCCTCTACTGCTGTCAGTTCCGCCTGAGAGATTTCTCCACGTTCGAACTGAGCGCGTGCTTCTTTCAGAATCTCCGGGCGTAGAAAACTGCCTACATAATCAAATTTCGGTTGTGTCACTGTTTTATTTACTGTCATCTATAATTCCTCCCCTGTTTTGAGTCAGTTGTCTTCTTTTGGCTTCAGTTGTCGCATAAAGGGTCAACATGTCATATTCCATAGCAAATTAAAAAACCCCACACTCCTTTACTGGTTAGTAAAGGGTGAGGGGTCTGCCCACGGTACCACCTTTATTCGTCCAGCCATCACTGACTGCACCTCAGCAAGTACACAGATGTATACTTTGACGTTGATAACGAGCGCCAACCCTCGGACATCACCTACTCATTCACATTTTCAGCTTGCAGCAAAGAGGCCATTTTTCATCACAGTTCTTTTGCTTCATTTCACCACCAGAAGCTCGCTGTCAAAAAGATGCTGTCATTACTTTTTCTCTTTTTCGCTTTCAAAATATTAAATTATCGTCAGTATATAGAGCAGATTTTTATTTGTCAATATTTTTAGAAAATTTAATATTGTCAAAAAATAGTTTGACATGAGGGTTCGAGCTGATTATGATTAGGATTAATTAAATATCACTTATCCAGAGTGGTGGAGGGACTGGCCCTATGAAACCCGGCAACCTTTTCAGTAAGGTGCTAATTCCAGCAGGTATATCCTGAGAGATGAGTCTGTGCGTGTGCACTTATCCCCCTCTGGATAAGTGTATTTTATTTTATCTTTAAGGAGGATCATCACTATGACTCAATACCACTTCGAGACACTTCAGCTTCATGCAGGACTGCCTGACAAGAACGATGCCAACGCCAGAGCTTTACCGATCTATCAGACCACTTCCTTTACGTTTGATGATACGACGCATGCTGCCAATCTGTTCGGCCTGAAAGAAGCCGGCAATATTTACAGCCGTCTGACGAATCCGACCACTGCCGCCTTCGAAGCGCGTGTAGCAGCCCTTGAAGGGGGGACAGCAGGCCTCGCCGTCGCATCAGGCATGGCAGCCATCAGCTATGCCCTGCAGGCTCTGGCAGAACAGGGAGACCATATCGTTGCAGCAAAGAGCCTGTACGGCGGGACACACACGTTACTGACTCATACATTCCGTAAGTACGGGATTGCAGTCACTCTCGTTGACACGGAGGACCTCACGGCTGTCAGAGAGGCCATCCGGCCGAATACGAAGGCACTCTTCGTCGAGACCATCGGCAATCCTGAAGGTAATATAGCAGATATCGGCGTGCTCGCTTCCCTGGCAGATGAATACGAGATCCCCCTTGTCGTCGATAATACCTTCGCCTCGCCTTATCTATGTCAGCCGCTCAGACACGGCGCCCACATCGTCGTGCATTCAGCCACCAAGTTCATCGGTGGCCATGGCACGTCCATCGGTGGTGTCATTGTAGAAGGCGGGACATTCAACTGGGCGAACGGCAAATTCAGAGGCCTGACTGAACCGGATTCTTCATACCATGGCCTGAAATTCTATGAAACATTCGGTGACGTGGCATTCACTGCCAAAATCAGAACGACATTGCTCAGAGATACAGGTGCAGCGCTCTCACCTTTCAATGCATTCTTACTTGCTCAAGGCCTCGAAACACTGTCCCTACGCGTCGAACGCCATGTGGCTAATGCGGAGAAAGTCGCTCAGTTTCTACATGACCATCCACAGGTGGACTGGGTGGACTATGCGGGCCTTACGGATAGCCCTTATCATCAGCTGAAAGAAAAATATCTGCCGAAAGGGGCTGGTTCAATCTTCACATTCGGCTTGAAAGGGGGTTACGAAGCCGGCCGTCAATTCATTGAAGCCCTTGACCTGTTCTCTCTCCTCGCCAATGTAGGTGATGCCAAGTCACTGATCATTCACCCGGCATCCACTACCCATGCTCAACTGACGCCTGACGAACAGTTGGCCAGCGGCGTCAGACCTGAGACCATCCGTCTGTCAATCGGCACCGAGCATATTGACGATATCATCCATGACCTTGAAAAAGGGTTCAGTGTGATCTAGATGTCTGTTATCCAGGCAAATGGTCACCCGGAGACTTTGAGTCGCCTGCAGATAGACGGTTCTAAAACCGACACAGCTGCCATCCGGCTGCTGATCATCAATCTGATGCCGGATAAAAAAGCGGCTGAATATCAACTGATGGCGATCCTGCATCAAGTGCCTTATACAGTCAGCCTTACATTCGCCTATATAAATGCACCAGAGTCCACTAATCCGGCCTATTATACCTGTCAGTCTTATTACGACCGGGCAAGTGACAGCAGCGCCCATGAGTTTGACGGCCTCATCGTGACAGGCGCACCGCTTGAACATCTGTCGTTTGAAGCGGTTCACTACAGCAAGGAACTGAGGATGCTGCTGGACCGGTTTCAGGTCATCCCCTATCGTCTTTTCATCTGCTGGGGCGCTCTGTTTGCACTTCATCACTCTTTCAGTGTTCAAAAGAAGGTGCTGCCCACTAAACTGACAGGAGTCTACCGTTATGAGGTCACGGCGCCTCATCCATTGACAGCTGGTCTTGCGCCTTCCTATGTTATTCCGCAGTCCAGACATGCCACTGTTGATGACAAGGACCTGTCCGAACTCATCATTCTGTCGAGACATGACCAGCTGGGCGCCGATCTCATCACCACCCCTGACAGCCGCGATACATTTATGTTAGGTCACCTGGAGTATGAGACTGACACGCTGAAAAAAGAATATATCCGTGATCGTCAGAGATATCCTCATGCAAAGAAACCCAGCCATTATTTCCCGGATGATAACTCTGACCTGCAGCCTGTCAACCAGTGGGCCGGTCATGCTGAACAGTTCTACACCAACTGGCTCAGGCTGATTAAGGACAAAACGTCCTGATACTTTAAAGGCGCGCAACATCAACGTTGCGCGCCTTTTCGGCTTTATTCAATCAGCGTCTTCTCGGTGAGAGGGCAGCCGGACCGTGACTTTTCACAAGATGGAAAAGCGGTGACCATGCATTGGTATGTTTCTGTGGCGGTAGACCTTGGCCCAGTCTACTAATCTGCTGTTCATAGTATGTCAGTCCGGCAAAGCCGCCAATGGCTGCGTCAAGCGCCTTAACACCTGTAGACAGCCTTGGTAATACTACTTCACGGTAAGTGCCATTCTTCAGACGGTTCGGCAGGTCCGGTCTTAAAACAAGGGGTCTCGCAAGTCCGATCATGGACACATTTGTTTTTTCAATCGCATCTACCATGCTTTCCTCTTTACGGAAACCGCCAATGACTGCAATCGGTATATCCACTTCACGGCTGACTTTCTCAGCATAATCAAGGAAGAAGACTTCACCGTCACTCATCATCTTCGGTTTCTCATAATCGCCACCTGAAATCTCCACTAGATCCATGCCAAGTTCAGCCATTTTCTTGATGACCAGAGTGGACTCCTCTTCAGTGAAGCTATCTTCTTTGAAGTCAGTTGAATTGATTTTCAGGCTGATCGGATAGTCTTCCCCTAATGCTTCACGCATGCCCTGATAGATTTCCACTAAGAAGCGCATCCGGTTGTCAAGAGAGCCTCCATATTCATCTGTCCGGCGGTTATCACGCGGCGACAGGAACTGGCTGACAAGATAGCCATGGGCACCGTGAATCTGCACACCTGTAAATCCGGCTTCCTTAGCGATGGTCGCTGTTGTCACAAAGCGTTGAACTGTCTCTTTTATCTCTTCAGTCGTCATCTCACGTGGCGGATTGAAACCACCTGCTGCACTACCGGTAATCGCCACTGCGCTCGGGGCAATGGGTTCTTTTGTCATAGATTTCGGGCTTTGTTTACCCGGGTGGTTGATCTGCATCCAGATTTGACTGCCGTTCTCCTTACCAGCTTCCGCCCAGCGTTTCAGCATAGCAAGATGTCTTGAATCTTCCACCACTACATTACCCGGTTCACCTAAGTATCGACTGTCGACCATGACATTGCCTGTCAGAGCTAAGCCGATACCCCCTTGAGCCCAGCGATGATAGACATGTATCAGTTCTTCAGATGGTCCCAGCTCCTTCGTGCCCATCGCTTCACTCATGGCTCCTTTATAGAGACGATTTTTAATGGTCACTCCACTCTTCAGCGTCAATGGTTCAAATAATTGATTGGTCATTAAGAACCCTCCTTTGCTTTCATTGTAATGATTTCATATAACATTTGAAATCAAAAAGCATCATTCCGCAGAATGATGCGCATTGTCTATTCGCTTACTTTTGTATAACTGATATTCGTACCTTTATTAGCAGGTGCTTCAAAGCGGCTTAAGTCCTCCACCTTGAAGACAACAGATGCCTGCGGTTCCAGTTGCGCCGGAACGTGGTCAGCCACCAATGTATTCAGACGCTGGAACTCCTGCTCATCGCCTAGACTGAATTTCCCTTGCGGCTCTTTTTTCAGGAGAGCTACACGGAAGTCCGTCATAAACTGAGCCACTGTTTTATTCGGATCGATATATTGATGAATCACATGCTGCAGTGAATCATGCGTATTGCCGTTATAATTGATTACTTCTTTATAGACTCTATCACCGATTCCTGCCTGCTCATTTAAGTACTGACCGAACAGATAGCTAAGAGAATAATTTGATAAAGTATCGCCGGCGTTCGACCAAATTGTAAGTGAATGACCATTCTGAATGGATTTCGAATTATTGTAGTAATCAATACGGTCACTGATAGGACCTGAGTAAATATGTTCTGCCGCCATCGAGAATGCTTCATTCAAATAAGTATCCATCGGCTGACCCTGTTCTAAATACTTCTTGTTAAAGTTCACCATATGCTGGAATTCATGAGCAACAGTTGAATAAATCTGAGTGACATCTTTTTTAGTTTTATCCACATATCCCATCGAAGGATAAGTGTCCATATAGAAAATCTCACCTTTATTAGAACCTGCTACATTCAGTAAGTCCCGGCCGCTGAAATAACCACCGACATAGCTGCGTGACTGTTCGCCGAAACCATCTTTAATATCATATAAGAGAATATTAACCTTACCGTTGCCATCCACGTCAGATTCCGTGCCGAAATTATTATGAATAAGCGGTGCGATATTCGCATCAAATTCCTTACCCAGTTTCTCAGCATCTGCTTGCGTTACATTGGAATCCGCCACCCATACAAGTGCCTTTGTCCCTGCATATTGCAGCTGTGCGCGTGTAGATTCCGCCTGGTTGGTAGAGATGTTCACGGTGTTGAATGTCCGTGAATCTCCTACCTGATAATCAGATAATGAACGCTGCTGCGAACGACTCAAGTTGACTTCCGATGCTTCTTTATCCGCTTGCGTCAGTTCAATATTTTTATCAATCATTATCGGCTTTTCCTGAGGAATAATCGTGTTCATCTCGTTTTTCATCACGACAGATTGCACATCCATCCCCGTACTTTCAGAACCGCGGGTTGTTGCAACACGTTCATTATTAACGACCACATAGCCTGGCCCTTCAGCTGGATTTTCAGATGTAGGTGCCTCTGTTGTCGGCGCTTCTGTTGTCGGCAACTCTGTAGCAGGTGCCCCTTCAAGCGCGATTTTCAGCTTCTTGACATTATCGCCGCTGAATGACTTCGCAGCTTCCGCTACATTGAACTGAATAAAGAGAGAACCATCTGTTTGTTTAAGCTTACGCTGATCAACCGTAAAGACGAACTGGGCAGAAGATTTTCTTTTTACGTTCTTACTCAATGTCTGGACAGTCTTCAGACCATTGTTTTGCACCAGTAATTTCGCATTTAAATAAGAATCTTTGATAATTGAGCGTGAATTGTAATCAAATACCAGTTTAACTTTCCCGTTCTCACTTCGAATGTCTGTCAGTTTCAAGTAATGCTTTTCATAAAGACTATCGCGTAAAGTAATGGTCTGATTGGTTGCAAGCTCTTCATACTCCGCTACTGTCCCCTGCTCTGTCACTGCGAGAGCCGGTTGAGAAAACGGTACCGCTGATGTAAAGCATAACGATGTCACTAAAAGCGCTCGCGCAAATCCTTTATCTAACTTTTTCATAATCATGATCAGCCTCCAGTAAGTAGTGATTCAATATTTCAAAATTATTATAAGCATAATATTTATTTAAGTAAACATATTTTATAAATAAACCAATATTTATTAAATATTTCCATATAATAGACAAAAGTTGTTACAAAAGGACTTTTCAAGAATATATTTTCCGGTTGACAGCTTGATTTTGAATTGAACACTTTCTATTACTTATTTCTTAAATAATAAAGCTTTAAATTATGCATTTATGAATATTTAATTAGATACTTTAAATGACAAAACAGAGCTATCCATTATAATAAGAATGAGGTGATCAGATGGACCAGCATAGAATTTATAATATGACGTTTTCTTCAATCTATGGCAGTTTACTTAAGAAAGTTGAACGCAAAAATCGGACACAGGCAGAACTGGACGAAATCATTCGTTGGATGACCAATTATAGTCAGGAAGAACTGGATAACTATAAAACGAATGATCGCACGATGCGTGAATTTTATGACAACGCCCGGCTGAATGAGAACCGCCATCTCATCACAGGTTCCATCTGCGGCGTCAAAATTGCTGAAATTCAGCAGCCGCTGATGAAAGAAATACGGTATATGGACAAACTGGTGGATGAACTCGCAAAAGGTAAAGCCATTGAAAAAATTAAAAGACAACCGAAATAAAAAAATCCGACCTGGTCGGATTTTTAACATCTATTTATTTTTTATAGCCACTATTTAAAAAGGACCTCTCCTTTTCATTTTCCATTTGATCCATCCAATTTGTACAACGATGAATCCACTTTTCACTAAATACCTCTTCAGAGATAATTCGCGTATTTAAATCTGCAATATGATAAAGTCCTTGTTCCTGACACCATTTTATACACGTTAAATATAACTGCAGTTCAGCTGTATCTAAATCAGCCTCATATATTTCAGCTATAATCTGTCTTGTTCCATTACCATAAGCAACAAATGCTCTTGTATGCCCATCAATTAAATACGGCTTGTTTCTGTAATAAATAACTGTTACAACTGTTGAAGTTACTGAATTTTCATTTAGCCAATTTGTAACAGCTTCCACTTTTCTTTGATTTAGATAAAGCTGTGTTAATCCTAATTCATCAATTGATAAGATTACTTTCATTTTTTACCGCTGCCTCTAGTATTTTAAACGTCTGACGGTTGACATCAATTTCTGCCTGAAGTCCATATGGTAAGATGCATTTAGGTTCATTATGTCCGAAACTGCCGTTGTATAAGATAGGTAAATCATGATAACCAAATTCATTCATAATAGTCTGCCAGACCCCCTTGTATTCTTCGTAGTAGACATTATTCTGCGGTTTCCCTACAATGACACCATTTATCTGCTCAAATACGCCTATCGTTGCAAGAGTTCTGAGCTCACTCTCTAGGTCAATCGGCGTGATATATTCCTCAGATGTCTCAACAAAAAATATGGCTCCTTTAAAATCTGTTAGTGTCGGGAAAAGAGAAGTTCCTCTTAAACTCGCCAATGTTTCTAAACAACCACCGATTAAATGCCCCTGCACTTTACCGCTGCCGTTCAAAACTTCATAGCCCCCATTTGTAATCATATCACGTGCTTTAAATTGATTTTCAGGCTCCCATTTCAGGCCATACTGTCTGATCTGTTTTGCTGGTGTTATTTCTCCTATCACTTCACTGCTGAACCATGTCTTTCTGATGTAATCTACTGTATATTCGTCCATCGCGATATTTTCAGCGAAATCAGTTAGTAAAGCCGGACCATAGCTACTAGATACTCCTGCTCGATAGAACATGAGATGCTGAATGGTTGAATCAGAATAACCAGAGAATACTTTTGGATTTTTTCTAAGAATGTCAAAATTGATATATGGCAGCAATCTAATTGACTCGTATCCGCCGATCGCGCAGATAATTCCTTTCACTTCTTCATCTTGCAATGCTTGGTGCAAATCCTCTGCCCGCTTTTCAGGGTGCTGGTAAAGGTATTCAATGCCCTTTAATGCATGGGGCATCACTTTCACCCGTAGGCCAAATACTTTCTCCAGCCGCTGAATACCTTGTTCTGTCCGCCACTTGATATTTTCTTCGCCTGCAAGACCACTTGACAATGACACTATAGCTACAGTGTCTCCTCGCTTCAATTTTGCCGGTTTAATCATTGAACCATCCCCTTCACTTGTTTCATTATATTATATAAAAACGCATGCTAGTTTGTAGTGTGAAGTGACCCCCGAAAGTTAGACTTTTTTGAAATGGAGAAATCCATTCCTTTTTTTATGCAGTTTTCAGACTTAGAGTTTTCTCTCTGAACCCTACCGGGCTCATCCAGTTCAGTCTAGATTTAATGCGCTTATTATTGTAATACCATATATAGCTGTGGATTGCTTCTTCCAGCTGCTCATAGCTTTCGTATATTTTTCCATGGAACATTTCCTGCTTCAGGACACTGAAAAAGCTCTCCATAGGAGAATTGTCTAGACAGTTGCCCTTGCGCGACATACTCTGAAATATTCCGTTATCACTGAGTTTGCGTGTATATGCGCCCATCTGATAGGCCCAGCCCTGGTCACTATGAAAGGTCCTCCTGAATTCACATGCATCAGTAACTGCGATTGCCTCAGAAAGAGCTGACAAAACGGCTTCGGAATTGGGTCTTCCGGATATACAGTATGAGATGATCTCTCTGTTAAACAGATCCATGAAAGGATCGAGGTAAAGCTTGCCGATACAAACTTTACCGTTTTCATTCAGATAATGGTATTTGAACTCTGATGTATCAGTCGTTATCTTTTGATAGGGGATACCTGTATCAAACCGGCGGTTTACCAGATTATCAGCGATACGTCCAATCGTCCCCTTATAAGAAGAATATCTTCTGCTTTTTCTTGTGAATGAGATGGATTTCAGCTTGAATTTACGCATGATTCTTTGAACTTTCTTATGGTTAATCAGGTGGCCTCTCCTTCTCAGCTCGCCTGTCATCCTCCTGTACCCATAGTTCCCGTCATTCTCCTCGAAAATCTTTTTGATCTCGTCCTCTATCTCCTGGTCTTCATTTTCTTTATCAAACTGTTTCTGTCAGTACATATATGTCGCCTTCGGAAAATTAAGTGCTTCAAGGATAACCTTTAATCTGAATTCTTTTCTGAGTTCCTTAATGACCCGTGATTCGATTTTAGAAGTCGGCTCGGTATATTTATCCCTGAAGCTTTCAACTTTTTTATGTAGGCCAGCTCAGCTCTAAGGAGTTCATTCTCGTGTTCAAGATTTTTGACATAGTCAGTTTTGCGCTTATCAACTTTCTTTGGTTTCTTCATCGATGGACGTCCTTTCCTCTTTTCAGTCAATCCATCTATACCATGCCTGCGAAAAGCAATTCTCCAGGCAGCGATAAGAGACGGATTATTGATGCGGAATTTGGCGGAGTTGATGGTCAGTGAAGCATCATTTTCCCTCATCCATCTCAGTATAGCAATTTTATCTTCTAAACTATATTTCGTTCTTGTTTTTTTACGTTCCAGTCCTTCCATGCTGGAGGCACAGTGAGCCAGATACCATTTTCGAACCATTGCATGTCCAATTCCATGGCGTTCACCAACTGTCTTATATCCTCCCGGACCATTGATATATTCATTTACTACTTTCATCTTGAATTCCAGATCATATTTAGCCAAATAAAAGCACCCCAAACGTTAGATTTTAGGTCTAACTTTTGGGGTGCAGTACAGTTCAGCATGCGTTTTTATTACTTGATCTTTATGGTTTTCAGTCTTAGTGCATTGGTGACAACGCTGACTGAAGACAGCGCCATGGCAGCCCCTGCAATCCATGGTGCCAGGAGGCCTAGTGCTGCTATCGGAATGCCGAGAATATTATAGCCGAATGCAAATCCTAAGTTCTGCTTGATGTTACGGATGGTCGCATGGCTGATTTTGATGGCTTGCGGAATGAGTGTCAGTTCGCCGCCGAGTATGGTCACATCTGCCGCTTCTATCGCCACTTCTGTACCCGTACCGATGGCGATACCGATATCAGCGACTGCAAGAGCCGGCGCATCATTGACACCATCACCGACCATCGCGACTTTTCGTCCTGCTGCCTGCAGCTGTCTGATCTTCTCTGCCTTCTCACTTGGAAGTACCTGCGCTATGACTTCGTCAATGCCGACAGTTTGCGCAATGGCTCTCGCTGTCCGCTCGTTATCACCTGTCAGCATAATGACATCAATACCCATCTCCTGCATCTCATGAATCGCAGCTGCAGCTGTTGCTTTCACTGTATCCTGCACTGCGACGATGCCTCTGATCTGTTCATCCACCGCAATCAGCATAGCGGTCTTACCCTGCGCTTCATAACGAGCCATCTCATCAACTACATTTGACACATCAATATGCTGATCTGTCATCAGCTTGCGGTTACCAATCAGAATACACCGTCCTTCAATCTGTGTGCTGATACCGTGGCCTGGTATTGCTTCAAACTGTTCTATCTCTTTTAAAGTGAGCTGCTGTTCCCTTGCATAATCGACGATGGCTGCGGCCAGCGGGTGTTCAGATGCTTTTTCACTGGATGCGAGATACTGAAGCGTCTCAGCGTCACCCGTGAAGTCAGTCACTTCCGGTCTCCCTTTCGTCACCGTACCCGTCTTATCTAAGACAATCGTATCAATCGCATGTGTCCGCTCTAAATGTTCGCCGCCTTTAAAGAGAATCCCTTGTTCAGCTGCACGTCCTGTGCCGACCATAATCGAAGTCGGTGTCGCCAGTCCCAGGGCACACGGACAGGCAATCACAAGGACTGCAATCGCTGCGACCAGCGCCGGTTCAAACGCACCTGGTGTCACAAAGAGTATCCAGATCAGAAAGGTCAGCGCGGCGATACTGATGACAATCGGCACGAAATAGCCTGAAATCACATCTGCCAGCCGCTGAATCGGTGCTTTAGAGCCTTGCGCCTGTTCAACGACTTTGACGATAGACTGAAGCGCTGTATCCCGTCCGACTTTCGTCGCGCGCATGGTGATATGTCCATTCTTGTTAAGCGTCGCGCCGATCACCGCATCTTCCACCGTTTTCTCAACAGGGATTGATTCCCCTGTCAGCATCGACTCATCAATTGCTGTATGACCCTTTATGATGATACCGTCAACGGGTATCTTCTCACCAGGTTTGACGACTAGCATGTCTCCCGCTTTCACTTCTTCGACCGGCATCATCACTTCTTCATGATTGCGGATAACTCTCGCTTCCTTTGCCTGCAGACTCAGCAGTGAAGAGAGCGCACGGGTTGTCTGTGATTTAGCACGTGCTTCCAGGTACTTGCCGAACAGAATCAGTGTAATGAGCACGGCACTCGTCTCAAAATAGAGATGCGGCTGATAGTCCGGATGTCCGATCGTCTTCACTGCCTCGTACAGACTATAGAAAAAGGCAGCGCTTGTACCGAGTGCGACGAGCACATCCATGTTCGCACCGCCGCTTCTTAAGTTCTTATAGGCACCCACATAAAACTGCCAGCCGATGATGAACTGCACGGGCAGGGCCAGGATGAACTGAAACCACGGATTCATCATGATATGCGGTAGATGAATGCCGAAAATATGGGTCAGCATCGTCAGAAAGAGCGGTAATGATAACAGAGCTGATAGCAGCAGTTTGTATTTTTTCTTCTTCAGCGCCTCTTCTTTGGCATCCACTTTTTCGGCATCATCTGATTTGACTTTGGCGTCATAACCGAGCTTCTGGATGCGTTCAATGATTGCGGTGTCGTCCATATTACCCGGATAATATTCCACAACTGCGCTTTCAGTGGTCAGGTTGACTGTCGCCGCTTTAATATCCGGCTGCTTATTCAGCACTTTCTCAATCCGGCTGGAGCAAGCGGCACAGGTCATGCCCATGACATCAAACTCACTTTGTGTCGCCTTGACATGATAGCCCAGCTTCTCGATTCTTGTGCTCAGGTCATCCACAGTTACTTTGTCACTGTCATAAACAATCGCCGCCTGTTCAGTGGTTAAATTGACTTTGGCATCCACACCGTCCATCTTATTCAGCACCTTCTCAATACGTGTTGAACACGCTGCACAGGTCATGCCTTCAATAGGTAAGGTCACTTGTTTCAATATTGACACCTACTTTCCGAATTGTCGTAATACTTTCATCAGTTCATCGATGGATGCTTCGCCTTCACCTTTACGAATGGCATCCGCCACACAATGATTCATATGACGCTCCGTCACTGAGAAGCCGACTTGCTTAAGGGCCGACTCAATCGCACTGATCTGGATCAGAATATCGACACAGTAGCGGTCCTCTTCAATCATCTTCTGGATGCCACGGACTTGCCCTTCTATACGCTTCAGCCGTTTCAGCATCTTTTCTTTCTCTTCTGTATTCCTCGGCGTCACAGTATAATTATGTTCTTCAGACATCTGGACACTCCTTTCATACGATCGGGGGGTATAAATTCCGCCCAAAAAATATAAGATAGAACTTATCTACAGTTATATCTTATACCCCCCTGTGGTATATGTCAAATTACATGAATTGATCCGTTGCTTCATCGTATAGCCTGGATATATGAAATTAAAAACAGCGATATACCTGATAAAACTCAGCGTATATCGCTATTTTTCTTTATTTAATTTACTGATCAGAAGAGTATTGCACAGGGTAAAGTCCCGCTAATCGCTTTTGCGGGACGTTACGTAGCGGCAGGCCACTCTTCTTCCTGAGTATCGTCTTGCAAACCACTTCTGCGGGACGTTACGGAGCGGCAGGCCACTCTTCTTCCTGAGTATCGTCCCGCAAACCGCTTCTGCGGGACGTTACGTAGCCTCGATTTAATCCGTATGAAACGCAGTATGTTCTTTTCCCTTCAACAACAGATTCAGGACACTGCCGACAATCACACCTGCTGCCAGATTATGTGTCAGCAGAACAAGAATGATGGTCACCATTATCACCAGGACATCTTTTTTTGGCGCCCGCTTCATCAACCGGAACGTCTTGAATTCAAATGTACTGAAAGCAACGACCACCATGATACCCGCTAATATCGCCATGGGTATCTGAACAAGAAAATCACCCAGTACCATAATCATGAACATCAGGAAGACACCTGCTGTTAAGGAAGATAGTCTCGATGTTCCGCCTGACTTCAAGTTCATCACAGACTGTCCGATCATTGCGCAGCCGCCGATACCCCCAAAAAACCCTGAAATAATGTTAGCAATACCTTGCCCACCTGCCTCACGGTTTTTATCGCTGTCTGAATCAAGTGTTTCATCAACGATTCGAGCAGTAAGCAGACTTTCTATTAAGCCAACCACCGCCATGGAAAGAGAATATGGCAGAATGATTCGCAGTGTCTCCATATTGAAAGGTACATCTGGCACCAAGAAATGAGGGAGCGTGCGTTTAATGTCCCCTAAATCGCCAACCGTTCGCACATCAGCACCCGTCATAATAGAAGCAGTGGTCAACAGAACGACTGCGATTAACGGTGCAGGTATTCTTGTGAAAAACTTTGGAACGAAGTAGACAATCAAAATGGTCACTGCAGTGAAAAGATAAGTCTCACGTGATAAACCAAATATATGCTGCAGCTGCGAATGGAAAATCAGGATGGCGAGAGAATCCACAAACCCGATCATCACTGTATTCGGGATATACTTCATCAGACGGCCCACTTTCAGCAGACTTAAGATAATCTGGATCATGCCCATTAGAATGGTCGCTGCAAACAGGTAGTGCACACCATGATCACGTACGAGGGGAAAGACGAGTAAAGCAATTGCACCGGCAGCAGCAGATATCATAGCAGGTCTCCCGCCTGTAAATGCAATGGTCAGCGCAATCACAAATGAAGCATATAAGCCAACCATGGGATCCACACCTGCAATCACCGAAAAGGCAATCACTTCAGGAATAAGGGCGAGTGAGACTACGATGCCCGCTAATATATTGGCTCCCGGACGTGTAAGCCATTCTTTTTTTATCGAATTATTCATTGTAACCTCCGTTAAAATATCAGCTT
This sequence comes from Macrococcus bovicus, assembly GCF_030376725.1. NCBI lineage: Bacteria > Bacillati > Bacillota > Bacilli > Caryophanales > Staphylococcaceae > Macrococcus > Macrococcus bovicus. Next base: position 262,480 of record NZ_CP128470.1, on the reverse strand, counting down.
AGAGTATAGCATATCAACAGTCGTTAAGTTGTCAGAAAATAAAAAGAGCCTCCCTAGTTAATCGCACTTTAAAGTGTTATAATGCTAGAGGTTTTAAAATCAATAAAAAGGAAATGACTATGAAAAAACAATTAAGTATCGGTTTTATGTTATTCGCCATGTTCTTCGGCGCAGGGAATCTTATTTTCCCACCGAAGCTTGGTCTGGAAAGCGGGCATTTCTTCTGGCCTGTTATGATAGGATTCGTCCTGACAGGTGTGGGCCTCCCTTTAATCGGTGTTATCGTCGGTGCGCTCGATAAACGTGGCTATGAAGGTGCACTGAATGAGATCAGTCCGCTTTATTCTATCTTACTGCTCTCTACTATATATATCGTCATCGGTCCTCTGTTCTCTATTCCGAGAACCGGGACAACAGCGTATGAACTGACTGTTGGTTCAGCGATTCAAAATCCAGGCGCAGTCGGTCTAGCGCTTTTTTCACTCGTCTACTTCGCCCTCGTGACTTATATTTCGCTCAACCCGACTAAACTCGTTGACCGCATCGGCTCATTGCTGACACCTATCCTGCTCCTTATCATCACAGCGATTGTCATCAGAGGCTTCTTTCTGTTAGGACAGGCGCCGCAGACTGCAGGGAATCAGGAGATGTTCCCTACACTACCTGCCAGTTTCTCAAACGGTTTATCTGAAGGTTATCTGACAATGGATGCACTGGGGGCTATCACTTTTTCTATACTGATCGTCAACAGTATCAAGCTGAGTGGTATCTGTGATAAAAAGCAGCTCTTCAAGTCAGTTACACTGGCTGCCCTATCAGCAGGTGCGTTACTGGCCCTTGTCTATGTCTCGCTTGCATTCATCGGCAACCATGTGAACTTAAGCACAGCACAAATGGCAGATATCACGACGAATGATAAGAATCTAGGCGTCTATCTTCTGACGCATATCTCACAGCTCGGCTACGGTAGCTTCGGCCGTATTTTACTGGGACTTGCTGTCACCATTGCCTGTCTGACAACAGCCACTGGATTGATTGTTGCAGTCAGCACGTATTTCCATTCTATTGTGCCGAAGATACCTTACAAAACGTTCGTCTACAGCTTCTCGTTCATCAGTTTTATCTTGTCGAACCTAGGACTTAACCAGGTCATCAGAATGTCAGTGCCGGTCCTCTCTCTGATCTATCCTGTAGCAATCACGACGATGCTGCTGATATTACTTGCCGCCATCATACCGATGAAGCCTTTCGTGCAACGCGTAACCGTCGTCTGTATGATCATCTTTTCTATCGTCGATATGATGCACCGTCATCACTTATTGTCTATAGCAGGACTCGATAAACTACCTTTCTACAGTATTTCACTGGAATGGCTACCTATTGCGCTGTCTATCATCATTATCAGCTATCTGATGAGTTTAATGACCAGACAGGCACCGATCAAGTATCAGAATGACTGATCGGGAATAGCAAGAGATTTACAAAGTCCTTACCCTGCTAATTCTGTCATTTATCGAATACTATAATCCAAATATTTGCTTCCCTCATCCCTAAATTATACAATGGCCCTAATTCAGAAAGGATGTTGATATCATGGATATATTTATCGTAGGTGGCAGCGGCCGAGTAGGACTGGAATTAGCAAAGACGCTTAAAGACAATAATCATAACGTCATAGTGGGCAGCCGTTCTCCCGAGAAAATCGATGCAGATGGATTTCAGACAGTTAAGCTTGATTTAACTGACTCAGTGAGTGCTATTGCAGAAGCAATCGGTAAAGTGGATATTGTTTATTTCACTGCAGGTTCACGTGGCAAAGATTTACTACAGATCGATGCTTTCGGCGCAGTACGCACGATGCTTGCAGCAGAGAAAAATAATATCAAGCGTTACATCATGCTGAGTGCTTATGAATCACTTAACCCGGATGCATGGGACGACAAGCCTTACAGCGACTTAAGAGAATATTATGAAGCTAAATTCCTGGCGGATAAATATTTAATGGACAGCACACAACTGGACTATACGATTCTGCAGGCTGTGGCACTTGAAGAAGAAGCTGGCAATGGTAAAGGTGACCACGCGACCGAACAGACTGTAGCTATACCAGACGTCGGACTTGCTCTGGCAGCACTTGCTGAAGAAGATAACACAATCGGTAAAGTAGTGACGATCAGCAACGGCGATAAAGATATCGCTACACTCATGAAGAACGTCTAAAAAAGAAGCACATCGAAAATCGATGTGCTTCTTTTTGTGCAACAATACTTAACTGCTGATTGCTTTCCAGCTCTTTGACCCACGTAATGTCACTTCATTCACCTCATCTTATTTTATGATGTCTGTCAGCTCCATCAGATGGCTGATTGAATAAGTAGCGTCTACTTTCTCACGCCCAATATAACAGCTATCTATGCCCGCTGCTTGAGCACCCGCGATATCCGATGTTATGGAATCTCCTACCATCAGCACTTCTTCTGGTTTAGCATTCGCGTTCTTAAGAGCATAGGCAAAGAATTCAGGCTGTGGTTTTGAATAGCCGATTTCCTCGGAAATAAAATGATGACTGAAATAAGAATAAATCCCTGCCTCTTTCATCCGCTTCATCTGCGTTGCATACACCCCATTAGTCGCTGATGACAATATAACTGGTTTGTCCTTAAGGTACTCCAGTATGTCTATGGCACCCGGTAATAACTGATGGCTGTCATTAATGGCGGTCCTGAAGATCTGTTCCTTTAAGACCCCGTCCACTGTGATAGCCTGCAGCTGAAAGAATTCACTGAATCGCCTTGTCAGCACTTCATCTTTCTTTATTTCACCGCGTTCAAGCGCCTGCCAGAGCTTTTTGTTGATAGACTGATACTGCTGGAAGCGTTCAGCAGTCATCGTCAGCCCTTCAGATTCAATCACTTGTGTAATAGCAATGTGTTCACCCGCCGCAAAATCCAGCAAGGTATGGTCTAAGTCGAAAAAAATATGTTTATACATGCGTCTCTCTCATTTCGATTTACTTCTATTATAACTAATTAAGCAGCAATCTGTTGGCTGTAAAAGTAAAAAACGCTCCTCTCATAACGAGAGGAGCGTTCCTGCTGATTCAGCCTACGACACCTTTACTGGTGTCCGCTATTTTCAGACCATGTTCAATCACACCTGAGACGCGTGTCAAGTCTACGTTACCACCTGATACAAGTGCGACAATGTTCTTGCCTTCCAGATATTCTTTATCGATTTTTCCGCTGAGCAGTGCTGCTGTCGGCAGGGCACCTGCGCCTTCAGTGATGATTTTAGCTCTCTGCATCAGGTCTTTCATGGCGTGTTCGATTTCATCTTCAGATACAAGGATGAATTCATCGACCAGGTGTTTGACGACTTCATACGTCTTATCACCTGCGATCTTAACGTCACAGCCATCTGCGAGTGTCGGACCGTCGCGATGTTCCGTCAGCTTCCGGTTCTTGAACGATTCCGCCATGCCATGGACATTTTCTGACTGGACGCCGATGATATGAATGGACGGGTTGAATGATTTCAGTGCCGTGGCAATACCCGCAATCAGACCGCCGCCACCTACCGGCAGGATGACTGTATTCACATTCCAGATGTGATCCAGAATTTCAAGGCCGATTGTGCCTTGCCCCGCCATGACTTCACGGTCATCATATGGGTGGACGATGGTCATACCGGTCTCTTGTGCCATTTCCTCCATCGCAAGACGCGTCTCATTGAAGTTATCACCTTTCAGCACAACGGTTGCGCCGTATCCTTCTGTCGCTTTCTGCTTCGCTATAGGTGCAGTCTCAGGCATCACAATGGTCGCTTTAATCCCCATCAGTTTAGCCGTCAGTGCAACACCTTGGGCGTGGTTACCCGCCGATGCTGCGATGATGCCTTTCGCCTTCTGTTCTTCTGTCAGGGAGTTAATCTTGTTGTTAGCACCCCGGAATTTGAATGAGCCGGTGTACTGCATATTTTCAAGTTTGAGGTAGACGTTCCCTTTAACGACATTCTGACTTAAGTACATCGACTGAATCATCGGGGTTTCACGAATATATGGTTTGATGCGTGCTTTAGCTGCTTCGATGTCACCGATATTGACGATATGTGCGGTCTGTAAAACAAGTGGATTGGTTGTCATGATAAGTTCACACCTTATTGTTATTTTTTAAGCAAGCTTTCAAGTTCTTCGTAAGCCATGTCATGCGAGTCGGCAAGACCTTTATGAGTGATATGTCCACGATATATATTGACACCTGTTCTCAGGTCAGCATCTTCAGTCAATGCTGTCTCCAGTCCTTTTTCACTGATTTCAAGCAGGTATTTGATATTGCCCTGTGCAAGAGCCATTGTTGAGGTTCTAGGTACAGCGCCGGGTTGGTTAGGGACCGCATAATGGATAATACCATCTTCAACATAAACCGGATCAGCTATCGTGGTCGGTCTGATACCTTCCACTGTGCCCCCCTGGTCGATGGCTATATCCACAATCACTGAGCCTTTTTTCATGGATTTGACCATCTCACGCGTAACCAGTTTAGGCGGTTTAGCGCCTGGAATCAGAATGGTTGAAATAAAGATATCCGCTTTCTTGATTTCCTCTGCAAGATTTGCGGGTGTTGACTTCACAATTTCCACATTTCTGCCGGCATAGTGTTCTGTCAGCCAGTTGATCCGCTCATCATTCAGTTCGATGATGATGACTTTACTGTTCAGGCCGAGAGAAATATTCGCTGCATTGACCGCTGCTGCACCGCCACCGAAGATCACTACCGTACCACCCGGAATATCAACGCCTTCCTGTACACCCGACAGCAGAATACCTTGACCTTGGTGCTGTCCTTCCAGATAGTAAGCACCCATGAGCGCTGAACGCTGACCCGCAATCGCACTCATCGGCGCCAGCAGTTCTGTCTTACCATCTTTAATAATAGTTTCACCGCTGATAGCTGTGACACCTGCTTCTTTCATCGCTTCCACTGTCTCTTTGGAAGAAGCGAGATGCAGGAATCCCCAGATGATCTGACCTTTCCTGAAATACTGAAATTCACTGGCTGCCGGCTCTTTCACTTTAATGATCAGGTCTGCCGTCCAGGCTTCCTCATGCGACACAATCTGACCACCTGCTTCTACATACATGTCATCCGTAAATCCTGAGCCGATCCCTGCATCCTGCTGCACCACGACTTCGCTCCCTGAGTCCACTAACTTTTTCACATTCTCAGGCGTGCAGGCTACTCGTCCCTCACCTTGTTTCAGTTCTTTCACAATACCGATTTTCATGACCAAAACTCCTTTGTGATTTATTTCACAATAAGCATATAACCAAAAGTTTTGATTGTAAAGTGCTTCCGGGCAATAATTTTCGACAAAATATTGACTGTAAACGGTTGCACGATATACATACATATGTACATCTGAAATGAACAAATAAGAAAATGTCTGTCCTATACAAGATAAATAAATGCAAATAATGCATAAAATAAGGCTTTTATTGTGTCTAAATTATTAAATTGTACTTTTCAGATGGACTTTTCTTTTATTTTTCACTTGAGAAATGTTATGATGGTCATGACAAAAACTTAGGAGGTCATTATTTATGTCTAAAGTTTTAGAACAGTTTTTAAATGAAAATCTGGATTACTTAAAAGACAACGGACTCTACAATGAAATCAACGTAGTTGAAGGTCCCAATGGTCCGAAAATCAAAATCGATGGTAAAGAACTGATCAACTTATCATCCAATAACTACTTAGGTCTTGCGACACATGACCGTCTGAAAAAAGCCGCAAAAGAAACCATCGATTCTCACGGTGTCGGTGCGGGAGCTGTCCGGACTATCAACGGTACTCTTGATGTCCACAGAGAACTTGAGAAGAAGATTGCCGAGTTCAAAGGAACTGAAGCAGCAATTGCATTCCAGTCTGGTTTCAACTGTAACATGGGGGCGATCAGCGCTGTCATGAACAAAGATGATGCCATCCTGTCAGATGAACTGAACCATGCTTCAATCATCGACGGCTGCCGTCTGTCCAAAGCAAAAATCATCCGTGTTAAACACTCAGATATGGAAGATTTACGCGCAAAAGCAAAAGAAGCGACTGAATCAGGCCTGTACAAAAAAATCATGTACATCACAGATGGCGTCTTCTCAATGGATGGCGATGTGGCATTACTGCCTGAAATCGCAAAAATCGCTGAAGAATTCAACCTCATCACTTATGTCGACGATGCACATGGATCAGGCGTTATGGGTAAAGGCGCAGGTACTGTCAAACACTTCGGTCTGCAGGACAAAATCGACTTCCAGATGGGTACATTATCAAAAGCAATCGGCGTAGTCGGCGGCTACGTAGCAGGTACACAGGAACTCATCGACTGGCTCAAAGTGGCAGGACGTCCATTCTTATTCTCGACTTCACTCACACCAGGAGACTCAGCGGCTATCATTGAAGCGATCGATATCTTGATGGAATCTACTGAACTTCACGATAAGTTATGGGAGAATGGCGACTACCTGAAAAAAGGTCTGAAAGAACTCGGTTTCGACATCGGCCATTCAGAAACACCGATTACACCTTGTATTATCGGTGATGAAAAAACAACTCAACAATTCTCAAAACGCTTAATGGAAGAAGGCGTTTACGCTAAATCTATCGTGTTCCCTACTGTTCCTAAAGGTACAGGACGTGTACGTAATATGCCGACAGCTGCTCACACTAAAGAAATGTTGGATGATGCCCTTAAAATCTACGAAAAAGTCGGTAAAGAGTTAAATATCATTAAATAATTTATTTTCCACGACAGAAAGGAAGTACAACAATGAAACGTATTATGATCACAGGCGCGCTCGGCCAAATCGGGACAGAATTAACACTGAAACTTCGTGAAATCTACGGGGTAGATAATGTATTAGCAACTGACTTACGTCGTCCGGAAGAAGGTTCAAAAGTGCTCGAAGGACCTTTCGAAGAACTGGATGTAACAGATGCTGAAAGAATGGACCAAATTGCAGGAGACTTCAAAGCTGATACGATCATGCATATGGCTGCATTATTATCAGCAACGGCAGAAAAGAATCCTGTCTTTGCCTGGAACTTAAACATGGGCGGCTTACTGAATGCCTTGGAAGTAGCGCGTAAATATAACATGCAGTTCTTCACACCTTCATCAATCGGTGCATTCGGACCGAATACACCTAAAGACAATACACCTCAGACGACTATCCAGCGTCCAACGACGATGTATGGTGTCAACAAAGTGTCCGGTGAATTATTATGTGACTACTACTTCCACCGTTTCGGCGTCGATACACGCGGTGTCCGTTTCCCTGGTCTGATTTCACACGTCAAAGAACCGGGTGGCGGCACAACGGACTACGCAGTAGAAATCTACTTCAAAGCCGTTCGTGAAGGCAAATACACTTCATACATCGACAAAGGCACATTCATGGATATGATGTTCATGGACGATGCTATCGACGCTATCATCAAATTAATGGAAGCACCAGCAGAAAATTTAAAAGACCGTAACGCATTCAATGTAACAGCTATGAGTATTGATCCGGAAATGGTAGCAGCAAGCATCCGTAAAGAAATCCCTGACTTCGAGTTAGACTATGACGTCGATCCAGTACGTCAGGCTATCGCAGAAAGCTGGCCAAACTCAATCGATGCATCAGAAGCTAAAAAACAATGGGGCTTCGCTCCTAAGTTTGACTTAGATACGATGACCAAAGAAATGCTTGAAGCTATCAGAAAGAAATAAGATGATTCGACCTCTCCTGCACCGGAGAGGTCTTTTTCTGTCATTTGCCCTGTTATTAACAAAATTCTGACAATTATGTGATAGGGAGAGCGTGAAGGATACTTCCAGAATAATATCCGCTATAATCTGGTTAAATTGATAAGGAGGTTTCAAGATGACAAAGAAATACTTATTGCTGACTACAGCGTTTACGACTTTACTGGCACTCGGTGCATGCGGACAACAAAATCAGGACACTTCAATGGGTCACTCCTCAATGGATCACACTGATATGCAGATGCAGGAGAGCAAATTACCCGCAGGGATGAAAGAAGCGGTCAAGCCTGCCTACCCTAAAGGAGAAAAAGTCAGAATCAATGCCGATCATATGGCGGGGATGAAAGGTGCAGAAGGAACCGTTGCCGGGGCGTATGATACCACCGTGTATGCTGTATCCTATCAACCTGAAGACGGAGGTCAACCTGTTAAAAATCATAAATGGGTGATTCATGAAGAGATAAAGAACGCCGGTAAAAAACCATTTAAAAAGGGTGATGAAGTGACATTGAACGCCGATCATATGCCGGGAATGATGGGCGCTAAAGCGACTATAGATTCAGCCACACCTACCACCGTTTACATGGTCAATTACACAGACCAGAAAACAGGTAAAAAAGTGACAAATCATAAATGGATCACTCAAGATGAACTTGCAGCTATAAAATAAGAGAAGCCCTTCGTAACTGAAGGGCTTCTCTTATTTTATTGCGAGTGTTCCGTCCGATAGATTGTTTAACGGTCAGTAGATTGAAACAAGCGTCAGATAACCGTTGGCAAAAGTAGCTTCATAGCTACCACCATTCTTTGTCTGGTAAATGATATGGTAAGCACCATTATGATAGTCTTTGACTTTCAATATTTTAGTGCCTTTATGCGCAGCTTTGAACTGTCTCAGCGTGATGGCTTTCTCATCTGCCAGTAAATGAATAGCGACGACTTTATTTTGATAGAGATTCATCATGATGTCATAACGATATTTGATTTGGGTATTCTGTTCTGTTTTCGGTCGTTTTTTGTTGATCATATAGCCGTTGATCTTCACGTTGTCATTTTTCAGTGCCCGTACAAATTGTGGATTGATCAATGTCTGTGAATTGTTTTTGAAGTAACCGTTATAGATATAGTATGGTATAGACGGATTGACAGATGGTGACGCAGTAGTCACTGCCGCTGCCGGTTCAGAAGAGACAATCGTCAGGCCTGATAATAAAAGGGTTGCTGATAATGCATATGAATATAATTTGTTCATTTGACTCACCTCTCCATTCATCATTAATAATCTGTGAATTTGATAATATCTTCTGTTAAAAGCTTGGAAGTATGATGCAGGTAGTGAGGCCCATCCAGTTGAATGGTATGCTGCAGCGCCGGATTGCTGAAAGCCTCATTTTGCAGATGGAGCCAGTCTGAATATTTTCTGACGGTGTCGCTCGCCGCAAATGACCGTACGGCTATGTCAGGCGGATATGTCATGCCTTTGATGCGCGCGATATTATTATTGGATTCTGTGTAGTACTTCAGCATATCACTGGTCAGAAAAGCCCACTGATTCATTCTGCTGTATTGTTGCTGAAGGGTCTGATGATATAGCGGCGTCATATCGCGCAGCATCTCGCTGAAACCAGTGAGCTGGCGCGTCGTTTCGAACTGAAAAGCCAGCCTGATTATACCGGTCTCATTCAATATAGGCGCGAGACGAATAAGCTCAAAGGGATGGTCGTCCGTTACTTTCAGTCCTTGCACAGGTCTTGAACCATCGATATTAATCACCCACTTCACATGCGCCGGATAACGGTTCACATAATCCATTGTGTAGGCACCGCTGATTGAGTGATTGATGAATGTCAGCTGGTCCTGATTATCTGTCAGCTTGGAAACGATTCTATGATATTCCTGATTGATATGCGCATTTGTCCGCTTCGTTTTTGGACTGCTGCTCATACCGTAACCTAACGGATCTATCAGGATGACACGATGATGTTTGCTCAATGCATCAGCAAGTGGCATAAAATCAAGAATATTGGATACGGTCAGCAGTCCTTCTCTGAACAGAATGACATCATGTCCGCTCCCTTTTTCATAGACACTGTAAGTGCCATCTGCTGTCTGCACAAAATGATGATGAGCGCCAAGATACTGACGTAATACCTCCTTATCCTTCGGAGTTTGCGCATCATGATAAATGGATGACACAGTCAATAAAATGATCCCGATACCGCATAAGACTAAACTAATCTTCGTTAAATAACGTAACAATTTCATATACTCACCTGATTACCTGACTGATAGTCTTCTCTACCCTGTAGTGACAGATTTTAACTGTACTGATTGTCAATTTTTTGGCTGTTGATCCGCTTGATGCTGTTTTTTAAGAAAACTTTAAGAAATTTTCTCGGCAATGTGGTCTATACTGAGAAGGAACCATACATTCAATCGAAATAGCAGAGGAATGATTTTTTATGAAAGAACGTATTATCAGCATCGATATTATCCGTGGCATCAGCCTTATCGGTATTCTCTTTATGAATGCACTTGGCTTTCACTATGCCAATGTCTACAATGCACCTGAAGAAATCTACCGTGATCCATTAAGTCAGTGGATTTATGACCTCAACGTTGTGATCATCCATAACTCCTTTTATCCGATATTCGCTTTCTTGTTCGGTATGGGAATGGCTATTATGTACAGAAATATCACGCAGCGTGAGCAGAATCCCTCTCCTATTCTGTTAAGACGCTTTTTAGCCATGATGGTCTTCGGTCTGCTGCATGGATTCATTTTATTTTACGGCGATATCCTGCAGACTTATGCTACCCTCGCCATACTGTGTATTCCCTTTCTATTCGTCAAACCTGTAGTTTCACTGATTGTCGCTATCATTCAGTTCGCTTTGACTACCTTAACGGTCATCATGACTGCACTGTTTGCAGATAGCCAGTCTCTAGCCTCTACATCCGATACGTTGCTGACGAAGGCAATCAGTCAGCATGATATTGCCGGGATAATCAGCTGGAACGCCCAGCAATTCATGGATCTAGCGACGCCTCTCTCTATGTTCAATATCATTTCAGGCGTCCTGATGATTATGCCGTTTATCTTATTCGGTATGTGGTGCTTCAGAACGCATGTCTTCAGTCAGCTGGTCATCCACAAAAAGGCTACACTTCTCTCAATCGCAGTGACTGCCATCAGTGGTATCACCCTCAAGATACTTGCACTAGACGGCCATTATGAACTCGTCTATGTGGGCGGCACCATCCTCGCGGCAGCTTACGTCATGACACTGGTACTGTTGTGTAGTCAATCCAGCTCGCTTAAGGTGCTTATGCCATTTCAGGCACTCGGGAAACTTGCCTTCAGTGTCTATATCTCTCAAAGCGTGATCCTGTTTTTGATTTTCTATCTATTCAAGTTCTATAATAGCCTGCATATCATCACTCTTCATCTGTTACTGACAGCCATTGCACTTGTACTCTTATGGTTAAGCAATCTCTATCTGAAATATTACAGAATAGGCCCACTGGAATGGTTATGGCGAAAAATCACATACTTAAGATAAGTAAAAAACGACTGATGATACCGTATCATCAGTCGTTTTACTGTTATTTATTTTTAAACTCATCCACTTTATCGTTCACTGCATCTCTAACATGATCAGTCGTTTCTTTAACTTTACCAGATACTTGGTTTTCTATCCCTTTTTCTTTTAAGTCCTGGTTGTCCGTCAGTTCTCCAACTTTCTCTTGCACGTTCCCTTTAAGCTGATCAAATTTACCATCTAAAGCCATGATAATCATCCTTTCTATCAGTTATGTAATCACATTTTACCCTTGCTGATAAGGAGATAAACCTTTGACAAAAACAAAAAAGCCCGGGATAATCCCAGGCTTGAAGTTATAGAGTTATTATGCAGTAACCCAGTGTTGAGCACCGTATTCGTTGTATAATTTAACCGCTGCAGCATCTTGCACTGATTCTGGAGCTGATGCAGGTGATTTACCTTTCCATTCAGCTGGCGCTACAGTATCCCAAGTGCTTTGTAAGAATTGGTATTTACCTGCTGCACCTGAAGTTGGGTTGATTGCGTGGATATTACCACCTGATTCACGTTGTGCAATTGCTTGTAAGTGAGCATTTACATATACACCTGAAGTAGATGTTTGAGTAGTCGCTGCTTTAGGCGCAGAGTAAGTCTGAGCTGGTGCTTGGTAGCTTACTGGTGCTTGGTAAGCTGCTTTTTGAGCAACTGGCGCTTGTTGTACTGGTGCTGCTTGAGTAACAGGCGCTTTTACTGGAGCGATTGCTGCTGGCGCTGTAACTGCTGGCGCAGCAACTGGTGTGTAACCGTTTGTGTAGTATTTCCAAGTCCAAGATGAACCGTTAGATTCGAAATCGAAGTGGTATCCATTGTAGTCGAACTCATAGTCATAAGTTCCTTCTTGAATAGGTGCTGCATTTAATTTGTCCTGGTGGTTCATTGCAAGATCTGCAAGTTCTGCTTTGTTGACTGGCTGTTCAGCAGCATCTGCTGATTGACCTGTTAATGCTGCACCTAAACCTAATGCTAAAGTAGTTGATAAGATAGTTTTATTCATTATAGAAAAACCCTCCAAAATTTGTTGGTTATATATTAGTTTTTAATTCGTTATTCGTTATGCTTTAAGCTACAAGATATACTATAACACATAGAAAGATGTCATGAGTTACGCCAAAATAACAAATTATATCAGCCATATAACAACCATTACGATTTGAAATGTGTTTGTAATGTTATGTTCGGTTCTGGGACGCTTTCTGACTTTCAGATAAATGAAGGGTTGAGGGTTTATTACTCTGATGCCTATACTGGTTAGTTGTTATGAGCGATATTTCCTGTTTATCGCTTATAATTCGGGCATATCAGTGCTTTTCTTTGAGTTATGAGCGATATTTCCTGTTTATCGCTCATAACGCCGGCATATCAGTGCTTTCCTTTGAGTTATGAGCGATATTCCCCGTTTATCGCTCATAACGCCCACACTATCTGAGAACCCCTAGGGAATAATCCTTTTTCTCCTCTACACCATAAGATTCAGTATCCCATTCATTCGCTCAAATAAAAAAAGGCCCAGATTTTCATCTGCGCCTTCAGCCGTCATTAATTTAATCTTTCTCCTACTACAGTAAATCGTTGCTTAAGGTGTGCTGCATGTTCAATTTCATCTACCATAGCAATAGCCAAGTCAGCATAGCTGATGTAGCTTTCACCTTTAGAATTCATCAATAGTACATCCTGTCCTAACTGATAGCTGCCTGTGCGAGCCCCTTCAGGATCAAAGAATCCAGCTGGACTGAGGAATGTCCAGTTGACATCAGTCGTCTGACGCAGCTCATCTAAATTCTGAGCCTGGCCACTCGCTGTCGGTTTAATGACATCAGGAAAATCAGGTGCATCCACGACTTTTACTGTCTTACTGTCATCCGTGTAAAGGCTACCTGCACCACCGAGTACGATCAGTCTGATATCAGTACCTTCAACGAGCTTAATAAGTGCCCGTCCTGCATCAATATGTCCCTGACTATTACCAAGCGGCGCCCCAAAGGCATTCACCAGCACGTCGAAGTGCTGAATATCTTCACGAGTTAAATCATGAATGTCTTTTTCAATAACAGGCACTTCTGCGGTCACTTTAGAATGGTCGCGTACAATCGCAGTTACTTCATGACCACGGTCTAGGGCCTCCTTCAAGATTAAACGACCAGCTTTACCACTCGCACCTACAATACCTATTTTCATTGTCTATTCCTCCTGATATTATATTACTTTCTTCATTATAGTGCGGTGTTCTGAAGGAATCCAATCTCTTGTCCGGAAAATACTGTGTATACAGTCTTCACCGCCACATCTCACTTTATGAGTCATCAATTTGAACGGCCTGATAATCGATACGTCGGCTCAGAAGCCAAAAAACAGCCTTTCATCACTGAAAGGCTGTTAATCTATTTCCTTATTCGGCATTGTCTTTCGATTCCATAAAATGTATAGATAGACTAATAGCAGAATAAGCAAAGCAAACGGAATTATGACCGGATTCAATCTAAATCCATCAAATGCAGGTGTGAAACTATAATAGATGAAGAACATCCAGGCAATATTGAGTACTAAATAAATTTACAGATAGAGTAATCCGTTAATTTAGTTATCCTTCACTTTCAACAGCCGCATACTGTTCAGGGTCACTATCAGTGTAGCACCGATATCAGAGAAGATAGCGATCCACAATGTCAGCCAGCCTGGTATAACCAGCAGAAGGGCAATCACTTTAATCAGCAGCGAGAAAGTGATGTTCTGCTTGATGATAGTTAACGTCTTTTTACTTAGACGTATCGTATAAGGCAGTTTCTTCAGATCATCGGACATAAGCGCGATATCCGCTGTCTCAAGTGCCGTGTCTGTCCCTGTTCCTCCCATCGCTATACCGATGTCTGCTGCTGCGAGTGCAGGAGCATCGTTGACACCGTCACCAATCATTGCGACCTGATGCTGCTGCTTCGTTTCTTTGATGATCTTCAATTTATCTTCCGGCATAAGGTTCGCCTTAACGAGAGAGAGACCTGCCTGTTTACCGATGGCTGCCCCTGTTCTCTCGTTATCACCGGTAAGCATCATCGTACTGATCTTCATGTTATGCAGTTCGTGCAGTACACCGGACACTTCCGGACGCAGTTCATCTGCAACTGCCATGATCAGCTCAATGCGGTCACTGCCAAATAACAGCACTGTCTTTCCTTCTGACTGCCACTCCGCTATGCGGGCATCTGTCCCCAGTCCCAGTGATTCAAAGAGCGCCGGACTGCCGATATAATAAGTTCTGCCAGCCACATCTCCTTTGACTCCTTTTCCGGTCAGAGACTGAAAATTGTTGAGATTGACTGCCGCATAATCCAGATGCTCATCCTGTGCCTTCCTGACCACGGCAGCAGCCAGTGGATGCTGTGAGCCGTTTTCAAGTGCGGCTGCGATTGTTAATGCTTCATTATTATGCGGATACATATCTGTCACTGCGGGAATGCCTCTTGTCAGGGTACCCGTCTTATCAAAAGCGATGGTGTCAATATGCCCCGCTTCTTCAAGATGAATTCCCCCTTTGATCAGCACCCCGTGTCTTGCGGCATTACCGATAGCTGTGACAATCGCAACTGGTGTAGAGACAACCAGTGCACACGGACAGCCGATGATCAGCACAGCCAGACCTTGGTAGAGCCATTCATGCCAGCCACCGCCTAACAATAACGGCGGTATGAGCATGACGAGAAAGGCAATCAGCATAATCGCTGGTGTATAGTATTTCGCGAAGCGGTCGACAAAGGCCTGTGACGGTGCACGTTCAGCCTGTGCTTCTTCCACTAAATGAATGATTTTTGAAATCGTTGTATCTTCTACAAGCTTAGTGACTTCTACTTCCAGCAAGCCTTCTTCATTCAATGTACCCGCAAAGACTTCGTCATCCACCTGCTTCGTCACAGGCACACTTTCCCCTGTAATCGCGGCCTGATTGATTGTTGACTGTCCTTCAATCACCTTGCCGTCCATCGCCACTTTCTGGCCGGGCTTGACGATCATTACATCGCCCACTCGAATATCAGCGACATCCATCATCTGTTCTTCACCGTTTCTACGGATCAATGCTTCAGACGGTGCAACGTCCATCAGCAGACTGATAGACTGCCGTGCTTTATCCATAGAATAACGTTCGAGCGCTTCACTGATCGCAAAAAGAATGACAACCGTCGCCCCTTCCTGCCATTCACCGATTAATGCAGCCCCGATCACCGCAATGGTCATCAGTGTATTCATATCAAACTTCAGTCGGATAAGATTCTTGAATCCGGTTATGAATAATGAATAACCCCCGACGATAATAGCAGCAAGATAGCCGACTGTCGGCAGCCATGCATTCTCGCCCGATGTATAAGAAAGAATGAAACTGATGATGACAAGAACGGCAGCCACGTAGACCGGATAGTTCTCTTTCTTCTTCCAGAAGCTCTCTTTCTCGACTTTACGCTCACTGACATCTCTGACTTTCACATTGTCGAATGCGCCCGCTTTTTCCATCTCCGCAATCGTCGCATCGCCGGTGATATAAATCTTCGCTGCAGCATGATTCACTTCCGCATCCTGGACATGAGGCAATGCCTTTAAATTCTCTTCGTAAGTCTTCGCACAGCTGGAACATGATAAATTCTGGATACGATAGGTTTTGCGTTCAGTTCCTTCACTCATACGGTCACCTCCAGATGCTTTAAGGACAGCGTCATAATCTGTTCAGCCAGATCATGATCCAAGCCGTAATAAACCATTTTACCCTCACGTCTTGACTTCACCAGCCCTTGCCTATGCAGCTTCCTTAAGTGACTGGATGTATTCGCGATAGAAATATCCAGTATACAGGCAAGGTCACAGACACACAGTTCCTCTTCCACACATAATGCACGGATAATCTTGGCGCGGTTCACATCAGCAAGCGCCTTAAGAATAGATGTCACATCAAGCATGGGCAGGGCATCTAAATGCTGCCTTACACGGGCGACCTGCGCTTCATTATGACAGACAACATCACATTGATAATCACTCATCATCTCAGCTCCTCATTCAACTCATTAATTGAATGTAGTATACGCCTAAATCAATACAGATTCAACCAAAAAGTGGAATGACAGAAAAAAAGCCTGGCACATGATAAGTTCCAGACTGAGATGATTCAAGGTGAATCCTATGACTGGTGGTTCCAATATAGGCACAGTATAAACCGATTTCTTGCTACTCAGGTAGCTTTGATATATCTTCGTACATAAAGGAGGGTCAATTATGAAAATTGTCGGTATCAGCGGTAATCCTTATCCCCGTTCAACAAACTTAGGGGTGCTTGAGAAGATAGGTGTTGAGCTTGAAAAAGCCGGCCATATATTCGAAGTCATTCATTCGATCAAAGACCTGCCTCTATTCAATCCACAAACCGAATACCAGGAATACTATGAAGTCGTTAATCAAATGAGGGAGCAGATTAAAGCAGCTGACTTTGTTGTCATCGTCAGCCCGGAATATATGGGAGGTGTCCCTGCCATATTAAAGAATGCACTTGAATGGATGCTCTCAGAGGCGACATTAATGCAGAAGCCTGTCGCATATGTCATTCATTCACCACATGGCAGACTTGCATATGAAGCCTTAAATACACATCTCAAAATCAGTGGAGCCATCACGCAAGACGCCTTAAAATTACTGATTAGTTATAATAAACGACTGCAAAAAGAGGATGGTTGGTTTGAGGATGAAGTGATTAATAAGCAATTAAAAGCATTGATACAAAATATATCTGACTATAAATAATGAGAAACCGTCTGCAATAATGACAGACGGTTTCTTACTTTTTAGTTCTCTTCGCTACTATAATATAATCGTCATTAATCCCCCGCATAATTAACGTCAAAAATATAGACGCCCTCTTCAACTGTGATATCAATATTGAAACGCGGTTTGATATTGATATTTTTAAATCGACCATTCTCATAGTTAAAATCAATCACACAGTGTATGTCATCGAATCCTGGCGTAAGTAACACCATTCGATAGTCATCTTTAACAAGATTCATTGTTTCACGGTATTTGATTGTAATGCCATGTACCGTCACTTCTTTCATCCATTCAGCCTCCTCAGTGATATTATAGAATTTTATATTATGGTTCTTAAGCTAAATTTTGAATAAATTTTCTATTAATTGTAAAATTATATCAGGAGGTGATGTGATGAATAGAGAAGATGTTCTTGTTGTAACGACTGAAAGTATTGCAAATCATGAAGTAGTGAAGACGATAGGTGAGGTCTTCGGAATCACTGTGCAATCCCGTGATATGTTTACAGATTTCGGGGCAGGTATCAGAAATATGTTCGGTGGCGAAGTGAAAAGCTATACGACGATGCTTGAAAACGCCCGTATAGAGGCTGTCGATAGAATGCAGGACAACGCACTCGCAAAGGGAGCAAATGCTGTACTTGCAGTTCGTTTTGATTCCAATATGTCGACAGAAGGTACTTCCAGTGTTGTTGCATACGGGACAGCCGTTGTTATCCAACCTAAAGCATAAAGAGCAGCTCCGTGCTGCTTTTTAAAATTCGTTATCAATGACTCTGGCAATAATATTTAATTGCTCTGCTGTATTCTCAAGCTCATGGTTAAGGTCACTCAGTTCCTGATGTACTCTGATGTCTGTGACAATATTGTCGAAGAACACATCCAGAAACAGATCCTGCGACGTATCTGACAGATTGAAATCAGCGGTCAAATCAATATCCTCAAGCTCCGCCACTACTCTCTGCAGATCCTCCTGTAATGCGGACATCTTGTCGTTGATATTCTTGATGTTCTGACGCTTATAAAAACTACCTATAAACCCATTACCTAAAATATCAAACCAGCTCCACGCCTTAGCATTGCTCGTCATTTTCTGAATCTCATCTATACGCCCCAATGCCACGTCCACTGCATCTCTCGCTTCAATCAACTGCTGATTCATCGTCATACCCCTTTTCTGTATTTAATCAAGGACATTTTGTCATTCAATTTTTTCACTGTCATCTCTTACGTAATCCATCTTGTCGACTTCCTGTATCGCCTTCTGAACCAACCCTCTATTTATAGAAACCACACGACGAGACCCCAAAGATATTGCATAAGCACTGATGTCTTATTCACTTATTTCATGGACTCGATGTCCGGTAAAAAACAATATTACCGATCAGCCAGATGATTTGAATGATGAATGGAACAAGGAAGAAGACCATAAGTACCATTAAACTGATCATTCTGCTTTCAAAGGTCTGGCTAGCCCCAGTTCCATCTACCGTTCTGACCCAGACAAATATAGCTGGAATCAAGAATAATAACCAAATTACTGCACTGTAAATGCTCCAGAGAATCCATGACGTCGACTTAGTCATCATAACCTCCCAAAATAGTAATTTACAAAAATCGTAATAATTCCATTATAGCCTAAATTCAAAATTATTCCATAAACAATCTAATTATAATTAACCCCAATATATGAAAAAGCATTCCTCGCTTATTTTTGAGAAGTGCTTGTTCTATTGTCAGTATCAGTGAATTACTCTTTTTTAAACATCCGGCTCAATAAAGCCTCATCAAAATAAATCTATTTTCTTTACATAAAATTCAAAAATAAGACCTTATTTATATTATAATGGAGGTATCTTACAATAAAGGGGGAAATATAATGAAACTGAACAAACTTCTTATTGCATCTTTGGCTATAGGTACTTTGCAACTTCCGACTATCACTACGACTGCTTTTGCAGATGAAGGGGCTAAAACTGTGACGGGTGAGATTTTACCTGCATCTACCGATACGGATGGTGATGGCTGGGCGAATGTCGGCTTTGATCCATCTGGACTGCCGGCTGCAGACCTCGAGAAGGTAAACCAGCTGACCATTCAAAAAGACTCAGGTCAATTATCTCAAGTAGAATATAACGAGCAAGTGGCTGCTATCTTTAAGCAGGCATCTGAAAACCAGCAAAGTGTTCAGACGCAACAGGATCAGACGACCGTTACACAGCTGCCTGATACAGGTGAGGAGAACCGTTCAACTGGAATCGTTGTTATGGGCATCCTCTTACTGGCATTTGGCCTCAGACTGATGACAAGACGTGCCTAACATCGAAGACCTTCTCAAGGCTTGAGAAGGTCTTTTTTAAAGTCTGAAAATCTGTCAGCAATGCTGTTACAGTGCAGCCAGCTGGCTCAGCCGGTAATCCAACGTCTTAAAATCAATGATGCGGGCCTGCCTGTGAAATTCGCGGCCATCCGCAAATAAAATAACAACCGGCACCGTAAATAAAGACAGCTGCCCTGCCGCTTCCGGCATGTCATTGACCATAATCCTCGCGCATGGAATATCATAACGAGTAAGTTGTTCTTCGACCTTCGGCAGATCGGCATGACAGACGCTGCATCCTTCAGACATGACATACAGGACAAATTTCTCTCCAGCCATACGCTCTGTCAGCTCCGTATAATGATGAATCTGTTCCATCGCTTCACCTCCTACTGAAATCTTAACAGAATAACACTTTCAGTTCTTTAACGACAAAAATAGATGAGGCCTAAACTGGCCCTCATCTATTTTTTGTATGCTTTCAGACACTTAGTTCGCAATATCCCGTCTATTAAAGACATAGGCAGCGATTGCGACAACTATGATAAGTGCGATGATATTGTAGCTGAGTGAAAAACCGTACGTCATCTCTTTGACAGGCGGTAATCCTGTTATATAGCGATTCAGCGACCAGTTCGCCGGCCAGATATATTTGACCAGCTCTGTTTTTGAGGCGATGAAACTGACGATCAGTGAACCTAAGAATAACAGCCCCAGTGAAATCCCCTGCGCTGCTGCTGTATTACGCAGAACGACGGATAATACATACGCTATCGTTGCCAGCACAATGACCATCACCAGATCATTGGCCATGACTTTAGCAAGGAGCGGCCAGAATTCCACCATCTTAAAGTCGCCTGTCTCGGCATCGGTCACAGCTAACTTAGACGTCGGGTTGTGTGCTCGTGTCACGAGGCCGAACAGCATCGAGATGCCGTACGTGAAGACCACAAAGATCAGTGAGGTCAGCAGCACAAACAGATATTTAGCGAAGAATATTGTCAGGCGGGAAGCGGGCCGAATCATCAGTAACTTGATCGTGCCCTGCTGATGTTCACGGCTCATCACACTTCCTGCTATCACAATCACCATCAATGCCACCAAGTTGATCAGCGGTGAAGTATCAAGCAAGTAGGCATATAGATTCTGCATCGCTGGAGGCTGTACATCCTTCTTAAGATAGAAGCTCAGTCGTGACAGCTCCTGCTGACTTTCAGCCAAAGTGATGGACTCTTTGAATGACAAATTATTCATATCCTTTTTGCTGAGCTTGTCCACTTGAGCGTTCAAGTCCTTGATGTCCGCCTGCACTTCTGTCCGCCAGTTCTCTCCATATGTCTTATTTCTATCCGTCTCACCTGTCGTAAAGCGCTCCAGCATGATGCCAAGCGCAAAGACCAGGACGATAAGCGTCAGCATCACCCACGTCGCCGGACGCATAAAATACTTGATCCATTCATTTTTAAGCAGATTAAACATGCTTGGCACCTCCAGTCATCTTCAGGAATCGTTCTTCCAGTGTCTCCTTGTCCATGACCACCCCGTAGACATCAATATCCGCCTGGACGAGACCTCTGATGATATCGGGTACATCCTTCTGGCTGACCTGGACGACAAGACCCTTTTCCTGAACAGTCGCCATGCCGCGTGACGCAAAATAGTGCGCTGCCGCTTCTACCGGATAGACATCGAAGCGATGCGGCACAACATCTTCAGCCGTACTGACCTGGTGCACATCCTCTATACTGAGCATCTGACCATGCTGAATAATGCCGATACGGTCACACATCATCTCCATCTCACTGAGCAGGTGACTCGAGACAATAACAGAGAGACCTTCCTCGCGCGCGAGCTTACGGATATAATCGCGGATTTCTCTGATTCCCTGCGGATCAAGGCCATTCGTCGGTTCATCCAGAATAAGCAGAGAAGGTTTGTGCAGAAGCGCCTGCGCAAGCCCGAGGCGCTGCCGCATCCCGAGTGAATACTTCTTCACCTTGTCATGGATGCTCTCTTCAAGTCCGACCAGCTTGACGACACGCTGAATATCCTCCCGGGTGACCCCTTTCTGCATACGGGCGAACTGCTTCAGATTTCCAAGCCCGGACAGAAACGGATACAGCTCAGGATTCTCAACAATGGCCCCCACATGTTCCATGGCCTCCGCCCGTTCAGTAGTGACGGAGTGACCTAATATAGTAATATCTCCAGCTGTCGGTGTCGTCAGACCGACAATCATCCGGATTGTCGTCGTTTTACCGGCCCCATTCGGCCCCAAGAAGCCGAACACCTCGCCCTTTCTGACCGCAAAGCTGACATCATTGATGATGGTCCGCTTGCCGATGGTCTTCTTTAAATGCGCAACAGACAGACTTATATTCTCTTCCACAACATGACCTCCTTTTCTCCCACTGTATATGAAATCATTCCAGGATGTAACCCGTCAGCTAGAAATTTAAGGAAACTTTAAGGTTGAGAAGATAGGTCCAATAAAAAAAAGCCAGCCCCTAAGGACCGGCTGATTATGAACAGTGAAGAACACCGCTAAAGGCAAAACTAGGTGCCCAAAGTTTTTGGCATTTGCCCATCGAAAGATTAAAATCACATACTTCGTCTCCTAGATTCGTATCCATAAGGCGTAACAAAGTGTAAGTCGTAAGGCGTTAACGTCCGTACAAAATATGATCTATTGAGAAGTAGTCTTTCTACCAGAAACAGATTATGACGTGAGCAGTTCGACTTCAATCATCATCGTGCTGTTGAATTGGTCGACCTTCATGGACTTGGCGTTTGCTGCCGCTTCCAGCTCCTCGATATAAGCATTCACCCTATCCTCTTCAATAATCCCTTCCTCCACTACGCCGACACCAGCGACCGTTTTAATCCGTTCCTGGCCATAGCCGAATGCCGTATAACTCTGCAGCTCCTCGATCATCTTACGCTCAAGCTTCAGCTGCTCCAGCATATCAGAAGCCGTGACGCCTGGCTCAATTTCAGAGGTTGAATTCTTCAGATGAATCGCTGTCTTCAGCGTCACAATATCATGCTTCAACTGGTCCATCTTCTGCAGAGAATCGAACACTTTCTGCGACTTCTCAGCCGTAACAATACTCTTACTGTTCACCGCTATCGGCGTCCGGTATTCAGAATGGAACTTCTGCATCTCACGGTTCAACTGCTGACGTAACGTGCTGATCAGAAATACAGCCTGCTGGATAGATAAAGTCGTCATGGCACCCTCCTGTATAAAACCGTTATTTTGGATAATTATAACATAAAAATATCTTCTCAAAAATTCATCGCTTCTTAAACTCGCTTTCCAGCCGTTCAGCGTGCGGAAAGTGGCTGGACAGACTTGAGATAATAGCATCATCATTAATCAAAACATACGTCTCCGAACTATCCAACGCTATTAATTCAAAGACAGCCTGGGGTTCAATATGACATAACCCATTCTTTAAATAAGGCTGGTCCACTGTAATATCATAGCAGTTTGAGTTTCCCTTTATTTCTTCCCAGGAAAGCTCACGCGGAAAACCTGATAATACGCCCCATATCCATTGAACATGTGCATACTGCTGCAGAAGCGAAAACAATTGTTCACCATCCAGAAAATAATCATGTGGCTCATTCAACGGAAAAGACTCATTATCAGGATTATTATGTTCCACACATCTCACTTTCCATTTCAGAGATTTTACGTAGGGTTCAATGTGTTTCAGAATTTCATAAGGAAAAGTCACATAACCTTTTTCATTCAAAATAAATCCTTGCATACTTATCACTTCCCATTTCAATAAGTATTATAGATAATTAAAAATCATTTCTTTGTCTTCAGGATAGAGCCAATTTAATTTATTATATTCATCCTTCTCAATCCATTTAACTTGTGCAATCTCATTGTCTGGATCAATTATTTCTAACTGCCCACCTATAATATTACAGTAAAAGTAGTCGACTGTTACATCATATTCTTTCACTTTCTTTTTCATCTGCTTTACATGTCTTATAATATTTACTTTATAGCCTGTCTCCTCGTGGACTTCTCTCACTAGAGCTTCTTCTTTACTTTCTCCTGCCTCAATCCCGCCTGTAGGTATAGACCATTTATTCTCACTTTTTGATTTCACTATTAGTAATTTAGAATTTTTAATGACGATTGCAGATACACCATTCCAGATCATAATATCTGATTTCCTTTCTAAAGAAATGTTATATAAATCTTTGTGTCAGTTTCCCATTTCCATTTTTGCATTCTACAATAGCGTATGCACCATTAATAAATGTCATCTGTGGTGGCATATGTCCACAATCTATATCATAGATAACAGGCATCTTTAATTCTTCAGCCAAATCTTTATAGACATCATCA
Organism: Macrococcus bovicus; assembly: GCF_030376725.1. Classification (NCBI taxonomy): domain Bacteria; kingdom Bacillati; phylum Bacillota; class Bacilli; order Caryophanales; family Staphylococcaceae; genus Macrococcus; species Macrococcus bovicus. The sequence continues at coordinate 238,585 of NZ_CP128470.1, read as the reverse complement.
ATTGTATAGCCTTCTATATCATCAACGACTCTCGTTCTACCAAATAATAATCCACTGCAATTATCAAACCAACCTGCTAACTGCATCTGCAGCAACGTTCTTCTGAACTCTGTTGAACTAGCCTCACAATTCTCTAAGTACCAGATAACAGCATCATTATTGATAAATGTTTCTCTGAATTTATTTACATCTCCAAAAGGAGTTCCTATCAAGTGGTGAATAACATCCGTGCATCCACCTAGCAACCGTCCTTCTATCTGTACTTCGTCTTCATTGACAACCTTCCATTCAGTCGGTGAATCTAAATTAAATACACACTCAGTAGGATTGTTGTGATCCCATTTGCTTTGATATTTTTCTGAAGAACACTGAATGACTTCTCCACCCGTTTTTGTTTTTAAGACTTTTGTCCACATATCAGTTGTCGAATCTGAATATACTCCTCTCAAATCAACAAGATTAGGACCATGAGCAGTTGCAATACCAGTCTTTAAAGTAATCGCTAAAAGAATAGTACTGATATCAGAATAACCAAGTAACCACTTCGTTCTTAATTGTCTATAATCTATCTTATTAATAATTTCTAGAGCTAGCTCCCCTCCAAAAGGCGGAATAATGATATCAGTAGTATGATCTTTAAAAAAAGCATTCAACTCAGATGCTCGGACATCAGCCTCAGTAGATTTAGCTTTATGTTGCATCAAAGTGGTTGGCGCGATATTAATCTCATGGTTAGAAAATCGTTTTTTTATATCATGAATATATCCATACATTGTTTCAGTTAAACCAGAAGATGGAGCTGTGACGCCAATTGTAAAATTACCTTCCAATATGGGATACTTAATCAATAACATCTCTCCTTTTCAGAATTTAAATAAGATTCTCTATCTTCCTATAGTTCACGCGGCGTTTGAATACCTAGTAATCTCAATCCTTCTTCTACGATAAAGGAATACTATTTAAAAATAAAACTTTCAAATCTTCTAGTTTCATTAACAATAGTTTTTTTGCAAAATTAACTATTATATTATCTATTTGTTTCATTCACAAGTACTTACGAAATAACAAACTGATAATGTCCCTGCATGATTAATGGGTACCTTTAGAACCTCCCTTTAGTATCATTTTATTATTATATCAATTCTTTATTAATTCTCATGCTGTAAAAAAATATAGAAATCCTCTATAAACTCAAATGAAAAAACAAAAAACACCCTCCAGCACCTGCTGAAGAGTGTTGAACGCAATATTAACGTTTTGAGAACTGTGGTGAACGACGAGCGCCTTTAAGACCTGGTTTTTTACGTTCAAAAAACTTTAGGGTTTCGTACAGTTGTATAGACTATCGTAAGCCTTGATATTAAAGGATTTCTAATTTTTTCAATTGCATAGAATTGCATCAAATATCACTCAGGGGTAACTAAAGGGTAACTAAATAAACTGCTGGCCGGTAGTAAATATCAATGGCATTTAATAATACAACTATTCTAAAATTAATTACGTATAATAATATAATTATACATTAGCTTTCAGTTTTATTATCTATTTCATAACTTATTTTTTAACTGTTGAAAATACGAGATGACTTTTTGTGTGACCATATGGTTGTAATACATCTATAAATGATTCGACCTGTTCCATATCTTCAAACAATACTTTAAAAATATAGCATGCTTCACCAGATATTCTATAACAAAAATCAATATTTTTTTGATTCATTACAAATGCTTTAAAGTCATCATATCTATTATTTTTAATTACAATCTCAACAATCATTTCAATGGTATATCCTAATTTTTTATAATCAATATCAATCGTATAATACTTTATAACACCTTGTTCTTCTAATTTTTTTACTCTTTCTCTTACTGCTGGTGGTGAAAGGTTTACTCTTCTACCTAGATCATTCATAGTAATCCTGCTATTTTCAGTAAAAATTTCTAGGATATTGTCATTTATTAAGTCATTCATATAAAATACCTCCTTTTCAAAAGTAAAACATCAAAATTTCAATGTTATTCATATTTAAATTAAATAATAACATCGTTATGATATATGTATTATACCTATAAGGAGATGTCATATGGAAGCACTATTAGTCATTGATGTACAAAAAGCATTTAATCACGAAAAATTTGGAAAACGAAATAATCCTGATGCCGAAAATAATATGGTAATGATTATTGATTATTTTAGAAATCAGAACAATGAAGTCATACATATTCAGCATGTATCTGATAATCCTATTTCACTTTTTCACAAAGATAACTTACAATATTTTACAAATGGATTTGAACCTTTAATGCATGAGAAAGTTTTTAGAAAGACTGTTAATAGTGCATTTATCGGGACAACCTTACTTGAATATTTACAAAGCAAAAGTATCAAATCTTTAACAATTATTGGACTAACCTTACCACACTGTGTTTCGACAACTACAAGAATGGCTCAAAATTTTGGATTTAATGTTACTTTAATTAGTGATGCAACAGCATCATTTGATCTGTTAGATTATCATGGAAAGTTACAAAAAGCTGAAGATATTCATCATTACAATTTAACTGCACTGCATGATGAATTTGCGAATGTAATTGATACACAAACATTATTGGGTAACTAAAAGGTAACTGAATCCATCAATAAAAATGCAAAAAAAGCTCTCTCCAACATGAGTTGGAAAGTGCTTTAAACTTGCAACAGCTGCTGCCTAACATTTTGTGAACTGCTTTGAACGACTGATACCTTAGACCAGCGTTTTTTACGTTAAAAACTTTAGGGTTTCGTACAGCTGTATATACTGTCGCAAACCTTGATATTAAAGGATTTCTAATATTTCTTCCGAAACTGAAGATAGGAATAGTATTAATTCTTTGCTATACCTAGATGTTGTTTGCGGTCCAATCTCGGTCCAAATGTTAGTACTAAATGATCTGCAGATCAGTGCTAAGTGCTTTAATTAACAACCTACATCTTTAAACTAATAACCTAATAATAACCTAACTTATTCACACTAAAAGCTCATAATATCAATATTTCAAGGTATTAATAACCTAATTTCTTATTTTTAATAACCTAATTAATTCAATTTAGGTTACTGCTTTATCCACCCTGAACCTGAACCTCTGCCTGTTGATTTAATTTTCCCACTTCTAGATAACGACTGTAAAAGATTATCAACCTTTTTCATTTTTTGCTGTTTATCTAGGACATTAGGTAGTTTATCTTCTAATAAAGAAAAAATTTCTTGTTTAGTACTTTTAGGATACTTTTCCAGCATAGTTACAATCATGGCCTTGTAATAATCATTATTTAATCCAGCATCTTTCAAATATTCGTTCTTTTTTCCTGTTAGATTAGCTACATGTGAAGCTATTATAATATTAGGATATCTACCTTCAATTAATTTTTGTTTTCTTAGATTATCAGCATCTCTTTTATCAATGCGAACGTTCTTTTGAACTTTATCTAATAGCATAACATCTCTCAAAGATAAATCACTATTTTGTACCAATAACTTAGTATAATTTTCATCAATTATTTCCCCAAAGATTGTTACTTGAACTTTTGGATTTAAAGCACCTTTATCAGTAATATCATAAGTTGGTAAAGGGAACGTTCTCTTCATTTGAATATTCATCATTTTTTTAATACCACTACCGATAGTATCTATCATATTTAAAGACACCATAGCATCTGCTAAAAACTGGTTTCTGTATATTTCGCTTGGTGTATCTGAATTTATCACATATTCTATTGATTCTGGTAAGAATTCACCGACATTTGATATAACCACTTTATTTGGATATTCAACAAGATTAATCTTACCATTCAATGTATAATCTTGATGCGCTATAGCATTATTCAATGATTCACGAAGTACGTATGAATCATATTTCTTAGTTTCTGTTGGAAATATAGAGTCATCAGCAATATATCGATAATTTAAATTTCTTATTTTGTTATAAATTTTATCTATATTAATTAACATTGGTGCTGAAAAATGTTCATAGTCGATTTCGATATTATCTTGATCTTTCAATATCCATGATACATTTATTTGTGCATTATTTAATAGTGAAGTTGACTCAGGATTACCTAATAGAATAATAGCAGTATTAGTAATCTTTGATTTCAATGTTATTTTAGCTTTATTAAGAAACGTAACATCATCCCAATCATCAACTTCATCAGCTAGACTACTATTTTTTACTTTATATTTTTCACGTGCCATTTTAATTGCTTCTTTACTTAAGTCTTCGATAGTAGCATCTTCAACAATCATTTTAGACCAATCTTCTGAAGTTTGGTTATATATTTTTTTCATTTCATAGGTAGACAGCGTATCAATTGATTCACCTGTTCTTCCATACGCTCTACCCTGATATGTAGTAGGAAGTCCTTTTAAAGCAGCTGGAATTCCGAAAAAGATAACTCTTTTCCCTTTAATAACTTTCTCAGTAACCTCAGTAAAAGAAAGATTATTACTCATTTCTTCTTTTAATTCCTGTTTCATTTTATTCATAGCTTCACTTTCTTTTTTAAATTGAGTACCCACAATGAATTTATCTGTTCCTCTGTATGTTTTAGGATCATTAACTCCAAAGACAAGCCAAGCTACTTCTTTCCCATTTAAATTTGCTTCATTACTTAATGCAGAAAAATACTTACCAAATGTATGGATCTTAAAATTATTTTGGGCAGCTTTAAATTCTATTGTTTCATTTTCTGTTGAATTGTATAAAATATCTTCAAATTTCTTTTCTAACATTCTCATAACTCCCCACCATATATTTATAAGTATTATACAATAACTAATTTGTAAAGACAGTGTTTGAATCCCTGAGAAAAACCAGGTCATTTCATGTGGTGTCATACAGTTTCATATCATTAAATTTTAATCAAGCTTCACACAAAATAGTTCCCCAAGGGGTAACTAAATGGTATCTAAACACCTCTATAAAAATACAAAAAACACTCTTTGGAATAATCCAAAGAGTGTTGTAAACGCTGATATAACAACGATATTAACGTTTTGAGAACTGTGGTGAACGACGAGCGCCTTTAAGACCAGGTTTTTTACGTTCAAAAAACTTTAGGGTTTCGTACAGTTGTATAGACTATCGTAAGCCTTGATATTAAAGGATTTCTAATTTTTTCAATTGCATAGAATTGCATCAAATATCACTCAGGGGTAACTAAAGGGTAACTAAATAAACTGCTGGCCGGTGGTACTAATATTTTAAGAATTCTTATCTTTATAATATTCCAATATTTCATATATGTCTCTTTTCTCTTTATTTATTGAAATATTGGAAAAACATTTTGCAAATTCATCATTTTTTCTTTATTTAGTTTCTGATTAATAATATAAATAAAATCACACACACAATCTTTAAATTGTTTCGCTTCTTTCTCAGAATAAACTTTTCCAGCATGAACAATTTCATTTCTTAATTTGTAGCATTCTTCTAAATAATATTTCTCTATTTCTTCTATTTCTTCATTTTGGTCACTCGAAATATTATATAATGTTTTTAAAAAATGATCTTTAAAAATATTTTTAAATCCACTCACTAGTACGTTGATTATTTGTGTCTCATTTTTTATTTTTGTAATTTCGTAGTACTTTTTAACAAATAAAACTATAAAAACTTCAAATCCAGTTTGGTTGTTTACTATGCTAGAGTTAAAATCATAATTGAAAAAAAATCTCTCTCCTTTTCTAAAAAATAATGTTGCCTGCTTTAAAGGATGATTTTTAATAGAATAAAAATTATTCATAACATATCTATCTCTTATCTCTTGAGATCAGTTAAAGTATCTCCTACTATCTTATCAAATAATTTAATAATAAAAATATTCGTATCATCTATTCTAAGATTGTCTTTATCCCAAGTATACTGTTTAAATACTGGTTGCCCTAATAATGATGATTTATCTACTTTGTGCAAACTATGATATTGGGCATAAATAATTATGTTCTCTAAAAAGTCATTCAATATTTCTAATTGATTATCAAATATCTAAGTAAGTTCTATTTCTTTAATCTCATATTTTTTCACTTTTTTTTGTTTTTTTTATAATTTCTTATTTTTAAAGCATTGGTCACTTCTATTACAGTATTTTTAATTTCAGGTACACCAAAACCATCTTTTAATCCATAAAAAGGATATGTTTTCTGAATATAGATAAACATAAAGTCATTAATATGAAAAATAGAACCATTAGGAACTGGTATTCTAAATGGGAGCATATATCTAAATGTTATAAAATGATGTATGTTACATTCATCCTCAATCAATCTCTTATATTTTTGGCTTTTAATAGTTGTAAATTCAGGATTCTTATTTATATTCTTCACCTTCTCTAAATTTATATATTTACACTAATAATTGTCTATATAAAATTTAATACATCTTTAAATTAATAATCTTTTCTTGAAATGTTTATTCTATTTATTAAAATGAATTTTAATTTCCTGTAGAAAAATGGAAATTGTTATTAGTGTTTTTTTAAAATTATATCGCTGCTTACAATATGAAACATTCATATCCGACAATTCTAATCATTACGTCAAATATTGAATTTGATTATCAAATGGATAATGAAAAAAATGAAAAAACTGTTATTTTAAACTGTACTGGTCAAGATTAAAACCATTTATCTCCTTTAATCTGCCTACCATATAGGTTATATGAGACTCTATCATTTTTTTACGTTGGTAATACTCTTCCATAATTTCATTTTTATTTTTATTTTGTAAATACCATTCGATTTTCATCGTTATTATAGATTTGTATTAATAAATTAATCTTTTCCAAGTTTGTACCCCAAACTTGAATATGTTTCAAATTGAATTTGAAATTCACTTTTTAGAAATTTAAACATTTTTTCTACTTTTTCTATTTATTATAATACCTTTTTGCTTTTAATCCTTTCCTTATCTCACTAGCTTTTCTTCTTGCTGGTTGCTCAGTAGGTTTTTCATTCTCCATTGTATCTCTCCTTACAATCATTATTGATCAGCAACGTATTTAAACTCTTTTGTCTCAATCAATGCGATAAATTCATCAACAAACTTAACAGACAACAAATCTTTCACTTTATAATAACTAAGATGATCATAATAATTTATTTCATAAATCGTTTTTAACGTTCGTAAGGTTGGTTTGTTTCTTTTCTTTCTATCGATAGGATTATAAAAAATTCTTTCATTTACTTCATAGGCTTCATCTTATCCAATAATCTCGTCATTTACTTTATAATCATATTTTGATTCTTCACGTACCTAAAATCGGTTTAGTAATACGATATAGAATTTGAATTTTATTAAAGTAATTTAATGTTAAAAAATGAATTCATATAAAACTATAAATTTACCAAGTGAATTATAAGGAAATTTCTAAACAAAAAAGCACTCTCCAGTAACTGCTGGAAAGTGCTTTGAACGCATTTTCTATTTAAAACAAATTGCTGTCACAATTTGCATATCATATCTGTAATCGAAGAAGTTCGCAGCAGCTCTGGTAATTATAGTTTTGAGAACTTCAGTTAACATACACTTCATTTATTAGTACCCTTTTAGTACACTCAACAAATATTCTTTTCTATTTAATGGGTTTACGCAGTTACGTTTTTTTGAAGACACTTTTTTATATGTCTTCCGGTATTCTAAAAATTCATTCATCAATATACCTTCGCCACCAGTTAAGTCTCTGAATTTTTCATTGATATTAACAAGATTTGAAGTCGGAATTTCCCCTTTAATTCTAATAATATCTTCTGAAAAAGTTTGAGATGATATCTTCATTTCATTTTTCGATAATAATGATAGTATATTATTGTTCGAATCTTTCGGAATTTCAATGTAGAGTTCATCATATGGCTCGCATATATGAGTTCCTGCCTTCTTCAGCGCCTTCATTAAGACCAATGGTGTTAGTAATCTAAAGTCACTGCCTTTAGATGACATATTCTTATCAAATCCACCGTGTGAGGCACTTTGTCTTGCCCAGTACTCTGTATGTGTAAGATAGACGATGCAATCATGTACTTCATATCCATATAATCCTTCTTTAAGCGTCTTATAGACAGTCTCTTCAATTGCACGGAAAAAGGGCTTCGGCATTGCTCCATTCTCAACCTCGATGACAAATTGATTTCCACCATTTAATTCATTCGGTTCTATTCTTAACCCTACTGTAGCAATGAATGGATTAGTATCTTCTGATAGAAATTCAACAGCTTCTCCCGTTCCTGCAATTCTTTCAATGTATATGACATTTGAATTTTCAAACGTCACTTCGATTTGATAATCATCCATTAAAGTTTTAGAAATCACTTCTTTTTGGACTTCTCCATATAATGAAAGTTGCACTTCATTTGTTTCAGTATCATTATAGACCTGAAGGGTAGGATCCATTTTTTCAAGTTCCTTTAATGTATTATACATATCCATCTTCTGATTGAGGTTTACCGGATGAATCACTGATGTTATTGTCGGAGGACTAAAGTAATTAGTAAGTGAATAATGATGTTCTCCAATATAATCCCCAATGCGTGCATCATTGAGTCCATATATGATCGCAATGTCACCAGCGGGAATATAATCAATTTGGATAAAAGCTCCCTCTTCCGGTTTTAGAACACGCGTTACTTTATCCTCTTTTTTATCACCATATTGAATCTTCCGTCTCGGATTAACTTCCCCGGAAAAAATACGAGCATATGCAACTGATTCATTTCTTTCATCTTTCTCCATCTTAAAGATATAGCCTTGTAACTTCTCATACTTTTTATTGGCGGAGGAAGGGAAAAGTCTTACCAATTGATTGATGAGATAATCTACCGTTTCACCTGTTTTAGCAGATCCAAATACGATGGGATACAGTAGACCTTTCTCCACTTGTTTTATAAATTCTCTTTCTGTCTCCTCAAGTAAATTGCCCTCGTTTTTAATAAAGATTTCTGAAAAATGAGTGCTATTTTCACCTAATAGATTGATTGCATGATTAAGAAAAGTTTCATCGGAATAACGAAACGGTAGGAAATGAGAATCATTTTCTCCGGCATTAGTAGTCTCACCTAATGTAATAACATTATCACTTAATCGATTTTGTATTTCTTTTACTACCCTATCTATATCTGCACCTTTTCGATCAATCTTATTTACAAAGATCAGGACTGGCAGATTCATTTTCTTTAATATTTTCATTAAAGTAATAGTCTGTGCCTGTACACCTTCAACTGCAGAAACCACTAGAATTACGCCATCCAGAACTGATAAGATTCTATCAACTTCCGAAATGAAATCAGGATGTCCCGGTGTATCAATGATATTCACTTTAGTACCATTTGTCTTGAAAGAGGTGACCACTGACTTAATCGTTATACCTCTTTCTTTCTCAATATCAAGCGTATCCATCTGTGTGGTACCTTTATCCACACTACCTAATTCCTTTATGATACTTGCTTCAAATAATATACGTTCAGTCAAACTTGTTTTACCGGCATCTATATGTGCTAAAATACCGATATTTATTATTTTATTTTTATTCATTGAATCCCCAACTTAAAGGGGTATCGCAGTTAGTCGGGTAATTTAGGCGAATTTCCCCTTATTTTTTATTTTCCCCTGTATTGTTGTATTTGCTCTCATGTCGAATACCTCCATTATATAATTTAGTAAATTGTAAATATTTAAAATTTTAATAATCTTACGATTATAACTATTACATTGATTCATTTATTAAGAAAGGACTTTCCATCTACCTTGGAAAGTCCTTTTCAGTTATTTCTATACATACATTCTGCTGTAGTATCCTTTTGCGTCTATTAGTGCCTGATGACTTCCAGATTCGATAATCCCGTCTTTCGTCAGTACATAAATTTTATCCGCATTTTTAACAGTAGATAATCTATGAGCGATGACTAACGTCGTTCTATTCTCAGTTAAATTTTCAAGTGATTCCTGAACAATCTTCTCGCTGAATGTATCAAGGGCACTCGTTGCTTCATCGAATATCACAATCTCGGGATTTTTCAGAAACAGTCTGGCAATACTGATTCGCTGTTTCTGTCCTCCAGATAATCTTGCTCCTTTTTCACCAAGGAGTGTATGATAGCCTTCAGGTAACTCAGATATAAATTCATGAGCATTTGCGAGTTTTGCAGCATTCATGACTTCTTCCATTGTCGCATCTGGATTTCCATACTTAATGTTCTCATAAGCAGAACATGAATAAATATATACGTCCTGCTGAACGATTCCTATCGATTTTCTTAAACTTTCAAGATCAATATCTTTAATATCTTGTCCATTAATTTTTATAGATCCATTATTAACATCATAAAATCGTGGCAACAAGTTAGCTACTGTTGACTTACCTGATCCAGATGGACCGACTAAAGCGATATATTCTCCTTTAGTAATCGATAGATCAAAATTGTTCAGTACATTACTGTCATCATATTTAAAGGTTACCTTATCAAACACAATGGATTCAATGTTGTTAATCTTATTAATAGAATTCTTGATAATATTCGGTTTCTTTAACAACAGATTATAAAATCTATTAAATCCAGATAGCCCTTCGTTATACATGACAGAAAGTCTAACAAAGGCTTCTATAGGTGAAGTAATGTTCCCTACGTATAATATAAAAGTTAATAATGCTGGTATTGTTAATTCTTTATTCATAATCAGGACTGCTCCTATTATGATAATAACAATAGGCATCGATTGCATTAAAGAACCAATTATTTCAGAATACAGAGCTTCAGTTTTATGGACTTTCTTCTTTATTTCAATTGCTTCAGCATTCAATTGTTTATAATTTCTCGAAATTAAGTACTCATTCGTAAAAGACTTCGTGACCTTTATACCTGCTAAAGAATTTTCCAGGAAACCACTAATTTCCGCACTCTTTTCTTTATCTTCAGCATAAATAACATTTAATTTTTTTAAAAAATAGAAATAAACAAACAATGTCACTGGTACGTAAAGTAGCAACACTAATGTTAACTTGACCTCTATGAACGACAAAATGACGATTGCTCCGACAAAACGGACTAAATACATCACAAAATCTTCCGGTCCATGATGGTACAGCTCTGAAAGATTCTCCAGATCATGTGTTAACCGTGACATCAAACTCCCCGTACTCGTCGTATCGAAAAAAGCATGGTCCTGTTGCTGTATGTGATCAAATAGTTCTTCACTCATATCTTTCTCCATCTTTGCTCCCATGACATGTCCATAATAGTCTATGAAGATATGACATAGAAACTGGACAAACACTAAACTTAATAATAATGCACCAATTAGAATCACTGACCTAAGATTTGATTCTGAGAAGTTGCTGATTAAGTTTTCCGTGATGTATTGAATGATAAGAGGAATTGTTAAAGTACTAAAAGTCACAAACAAAGTGCTTAGCAACGTTAAACTGAAAATCTTTTTATATGGTTTGTAAAATGAAAAGAATTTTTTGTATTTCAATGTGATGGCTCCTTAAGTTTATTGGTGTCGTCTACCAATAAAAACCTAAAGAAACTTAAAGCTTAAAGGTAAACGACCTCCGCGGCTTTAGTTACATTTACTACATTGAAGAATGCTCTCATTTGTATCTTCCTTTCAATTTAAGTTTACAGACTTATCTGTTAATTTAATATTAAACTATACTTGGACTGATTACAACAATTCATTTTATTATAATAAAAACATGATCTTCAATAGGTGTAATCACCACTCATTCTCCCCTGGATAAATTCCATGTCTAACATACTCATCAAATTGTCTACCTGTGACTTCTCCTCTGGCATTTTTATATAATAAATCAATGTACTCATCACTTAAAGCTATGCCATCAATTGCAATAATACCGATTGCTGCTTTAGCAATCGCTATCTTTTCTTGGTCAGGTAAATCTAATTTTGTAGATTTACCATGGAGTTGATTGTACCCTTCTGTTAATTTTACTAGTGTTCTATATGAATCTTCATCCAATTGATTTCTGTCAGTTATTAATTCATTGATATATATTTTACTAATGCTCGATAACTTAACATCCATGTCGAAACCATATAAAAAAGCACTTCCTGGAAGATTTCAAGAAGTGCTTTGAACCTTGATATAACAACGATATTAACGTTTTGAGAACTGTGGTGAACGACGAGCGCCTTTAAGACCTGGTTTTTTACGTTCTTTCATACGTGGGTCACGTGTTAACATGCCCGCGCGTTTTAATGATCCACGGTATTCTGGATCTGCTTCGATTAATGCACGTGCGATACCGTGACGGATTGCTTGTGCTTGTCCAGTGAAACCGCCGCCACGTACGTTGACTAATACGTCGTAGTTGCCTTTAGTTTCAGTGATATCGAATGGTTGGTTTAAGTCTAAGATTAATGATTCAAATGGTAAGTAGTCACGTACGTCACGTTTGTTGATTGTGATGTTACCTTCGCCTGGTACTAAACGTACACGTGCTACTGAATGTTTACGACGGCCTGTGCCTTGGTATTCAACTTGTGCCAATGTATTGTCCTCCTCTTAATTAACCACGTAACTCGTAGTTTACAGGTTGTTGTGCTTGGTTTTTGTGTTCTGGTCCAGCGTATACGTGTAATTTTTTGCCCATTTTATCGCCGAGTGAACCTTTTGGTAACATCCCTTTGATAGATGTTTCTAATAAACGTACTGGGTTTTTCTCACGTAATTCACCAGCAGAGATCTGTTTTAAACCACCTGGGTGTAATGAGTGACGGTAGTAGATTTTGTCTTGTGCTTTGTTACCAGTGAACTGGATTTTCTCAGCGTTGATGATGATCACGTGATCGCCACAGTCAACGTGTGGTGTGAATGTTGGTTTGTTTTTACCGCGTAAGATAGATGCTACTTCTGAAGAAAGACGACCTAATGTTTGTCCTTCTGCATCAACAACGTACCATTTGCGTTCGATGTTTGATTCGTTTGCCATGAATGTTTGACGCATGTGTTTTTCCTCCTAAAATAAAAAAAGTTCCCTCATGATTTCTGTCTATATATCTGTAACACAATAAGTTTCCGGGGCTTATTGTAGTGGTTGATATTAAACAATACCGTTGTCTATCTTATAACATTCCGGGGTCTGTTGTCAATGACTTCGGTGTATTTTTGGTAATTATTTTCGTGCCCGGCGGGATGTCTTCTGCCAGTTCTTCAGGGGTCAGATAGATCTTCTCGAGGTAGAGTCCTTCTGCCGGTGCGGTCTTGCCCGCTTTCTTACGGTCACGTGCGGCAAGTAGCGCTGTCGTATCATCCTGACGTCTGCCTTGTCCGATATCGAGCAGATGCTGCACCATGATTCTGACCATGTTGTAGAGGAACCCTGAGCCGATGACGTGGAAGTCGTAGCCGTCACGCGTCTTCGTCACGGTGAAGCTGTAGATGGTCCGTTCTTTGTTCTCAATCTCCGTCTTCGCTGAACAGAAGGAGGTGAAGTCGTGTGTGCCGAGAAAGGCTTGCGCCGCTTCATTCATTTTCGCAAGGTCCAGGTCATAAGGATACCACGTCTCGAGTCCCGTCTTCATGACGTCTCTGTGCGGCGCCTGGTAGATCTTATAGCGGTAGGCTTTACCGATACAGTCATAGCGGCTGTGGAACGTCTCAGGAATCTCTCTGACGGCTGTGATATAGATATCATCCGGCAGCGCCGAGTTGAAGGCATGCTGCCATTTGTCGGGTGTCAGCTTCAGATGAGTATCGAAATGGACGTACTGACAGAGGGCATGGACCCCTTTGTCGGTACGCGATGATGGATGAATACGTACGAAATCCCGGTGCATACGCTTTAGGATGCGCTCCAGTTCGTACTGCACGGTGCGCCCTTCATTCTGGATCTGAAAGCCCTGAAAGTTCGCACCGTTATAAGTCAGCTGTAATAGTATACGCATGAGTCACCTCTAATTCCTGAAGTACAGGATCAATAATGTAATCGGGATGATTGCAAGCAGGGCGAGCGTGTCCGCCTGTCGCCAGTGCAGCTTGCGGTATTTCGTGCGGCCGATGTCACCCCGGTAGCCCCGCACCTCCATCGCGACAGCGAGATCTTCTGCCCGCTTAAAGGCCGAGACAAAGAGCGGCACCAGCAGCGGGACGATAGCTTTCAGCCGCTTTACCGGGCTGCCTGTCGTCATATCAGAGCCCCGTGACATCTGTGCCCGCATGATCTTCTGCGTCTCATCCATCAAGGTCGGGATGAAGCGCAGTGCGATCGACATCATGAGCGCGAGTTCATGGACCGGCACTTTGATTTTCTTCAGCGGTCTGAAGAGGGTCTCGATGGCATCTGTCAGCGAGATAGGGCTTGTTGACAGCGTCATGATGGTCGTCAGGATAATGATAAGGACAAAACGGAGCATGATGAAGATCCCCTGCTCGACGCCGTTCCGGTCGACTGTGATAAAGCCGAGCTTAAAGAGTGTGCCGCCGCCTTTCGTCCAGAAGAGATGCATGAAGAACGTAAAGAGCAACAGGATCAGTATCGGCTTCAGACCTGCGAGCAGGAAGGACAGCTTCAGTTTCGCTGCATAGAGAATGCCTAGGATGACGAGGATCAGGAAGGCGTAGGTGATGACGTTATTCGCAAAGAAGATCACGATCGTCATCAGGAAGACGAAGATGATCTTCGTCCGCGGATCCAGGCGGTGAACGAATGAGTCGAGCGGCACGTAGCGGCCGAGTACCATTTTATCGAGCATCGTGCTGCCTCCAGTCCTGATACATGCGGCTGAAGTCGTGCATATTCAGCGCGAGCGCCGGGAACTTGATGCCGTGCTTCTCTTCTACGGCACGCTGCAGCTGCACCACTTTTGGAGGCATCATGTCATACGGTGTGAGGTCTCTACTGAATATCTCTGCCGGTGTCCCTTCCAGCACCAGTCGGCCGTCGTGCAGCACTTTGATCTCATCCGCACGAGCAGCCTGGTCCATCTGGTGCGTCACCAAGATGATGGTCATGCCGGTCGCCTGGATATCGTCAAAGAGCGCCATGATCTCTTCCTGGCCGCGCGGATCAAGGCCCGCTGTCGGTTCGTCGAGAACCAGTATGTCCGGCTCCATGGCGAGAACCCCAGCTATCGCCACACGCCGCATCTGTCCGCCTGAGAGCTCAAAAGGCGAACGACTGAAGAGGCTTTCATCTATGGCAAGGAGGGTTGCCAGACGGTAAGCCCGCTCGATGGCTTCTTCTTTAGGTACCCCGTAGTTGAGGGGCCCGAAAATAATATCCTTGAGCACGGTCTCTTCAAAGAGCTGCTGTTCAGCGAACTGAAAAACAACCCCGACTTTACGACGGAGCGGTAGCAGCTCTTTACTCTTCGTCTTCGCTGTGACCTGGACGTCGTCAAAATGCATCATGCCTTCTGTCGGTTTCAGCAGAGCATTCAAGTGCTGAATAAGCGTTGATTTCCCGCTCCCTGTATGACCGATAACAGCGTAATACCGTCCAAGCCTGAAGTCTGTTGTTATGGCGTGCAGCGCCCGCACTTCAAAAGGAGTCCCTTTCGAATAAGCGAAGCCTGTCTGGTCAAATTTAATCATAAGTACTCGAGCAGCTCCTCATCCTTCACAAATTTAGATGTCCCTGTGATCATCTGGTACATGCGCATCGAGAACGGCAGCGGCAGACCGATCGCCTCCAGTTCATCACCACGCTCAAATAACGCTTCCGGTGTCCCCTCCATCACGAGCCTCCCTTGATGCATCACTAAAAGACGGTCCGCTTCCAGCGTCTCCTCGAGGTCATGGGTGATGGCGATGACAGTGAGATTTAACTCACGCTGCAGCTGACGGATGGTCGCGAGCACTTCCAGGCGACCTTCAGGATCCAGCATGGCAGTCGCTTCGTCCAGGATGATGATATCGGGGCGTAAAGCGATAACGCCCGCTATCGCCACGCGCTGTTTCTGGCCGCCTGACAAGTGATGCGGCTCATGTGTCTTCATATGGTCCATAGAGACCGCCCTCAGCACGGCATCGACCCGCCGGTGCATCTCATCATGTTCAATGCCGTAATTCTCAAGCCCGAACGCTACATCATCCTCGACTGTCGCACCGACAAACTGATTATCCGGGTTCTGGAACACCATGCCGACTTTACCGTGCACTTCATAGCCGTTCTCTGCAGTGACCGGCAGCCCATCAATCGTGATCTCGCCTGTCTGGAGCGGCATGATCGCACCGAGGAGTTTGACTAAGGTCGACTTGCCCGAGCCGTTATGGCCGACAATGGAGACCCATTCACCGCGCCTGATGGAGAAAGAGACATCCGTCAGTGCAGGCGCCTCCTGCTCTTCATATTGATAACTCACGTGATGGACCTGCAGCATCTGTATTCCTCCTCCAAAGTATGTATTACCAGTATACCGTAAATACCGGTCATAAAAAAAACCTTTTAGCGCCTGCTAAAAGGATTAAGAATGAAAAAAGCGCGCACTCTGCCACAGGAGTTCACGCATATCGTTGTTCAGTTGTGGCAGAATACTCTGAGCTAGACAATATCTATGTGTGGTAAACATTATCGTTGCACTCATTTGCTTATAGTGTGTGTGTAAGATAAGTGATCTCTATAAACATGAATTAAACTAATTCAATGATAACCATTTCTGAACCGTCTCCGCGACGTGGTCCAACTTTCATGATACGAGTGTAGCCACCTTGACGTTCGTTGTAACGTGGTGCCACTTCATTGAATAATTTTTGTACTGCGAATTGAGTAGTGTCATCTTCGTTAGTGATTTCAACACGACGTAATACTTCTGCTGCCTGACGACGAGCATGTAAGTCACCGCGTTTACCTAAAGTGATTAATTTTTCAACAATTCTACGTAATTCTTTCGCACGAGCTTCAGTTGTTTCGATACGTTCGTTCACGATTAAAGATGTAGCTAAATCGCGTAACATCGCTTTACGTTGATCTGAAGTGCGGCCTAATTTTCTGTAACCCATGAATCGTACCTCCTTTTACTAGTCTTCTTTTCTTAATCCAAGACCTAAGTCTTCGAGTTTAAATTTAACTTCTTCCAGTGACTTGCGGCCTAAGTTGCGAACTTTCATCATGTCCGCCTCAGATTTATCTGCAAGTTCCTGTACAGAGTTAATTCCTGCACGTTTTAAGCAGTTGTATGAACGTACTGATAAGTCTAATTCTTCGATAGACATTTCAAGTACTTTTTCTTTGTGATCTTCTTCTTTTTCAATCATGATTTCAGCGTTCTGTGCTTCATCTGTTAAGTTAACAAAGATGTTCAAATGTTCAGTCATGATCTTCGCACCCAGCGATACTGCTTCCTGTGGTGTTAATGATCCGTCTGTCCAGACATCTAAAGTTAATTTATCAAAGTTCGTACTTTGCCCTACACGTGTATTTTCAACAGTATAGTTCACACGCTCAACTGGTGTATAAAGAGAATCCACTGGAATCACACCAATTGGTAAATCACTCGTATTGTTATCTTCAGCTAAAGCATAGCCACGACCTGCATTCGCGATTAAACGCATTTTCAGGTGTCCACCTTTGGATACTGTTGCGATTTTTAAATCAGGATTTAAAATCTCAACGTCGCTGTCATGCATGATATCTTTGGCAGTGACAATCCCTTCATCTTTCACATCGATTTCAAGCACTTTATCTTCATCTGAGTAGATTTTAAGCGCCAGTCCTTTGATGTTCATGATCATTGTTGTCACGTCTTCTACTACGTTCTCTACTGTAGAGAATTCGTGGAGTACGCCTTCGATTTCGATGTTTTTAACAGCCGCACCAGGTAATGAAGAAAGTAGGATACGACGTAAGGAGTTACCTAAAGTTGTCCCATAACCACGTTCCAACGGTTCAACAACGAATTTACCGAATTTAGAATCTTCACTGATTTCAACTGTCTCAATTCTAGGCTTTTCGATTTCAATCATTTATTTATCCTCCTTCAACAACGTCGAATAATTTTTAGTGCTACTGCTATTGTAAATGAACTGAAGTACTAAATAAAATTATACGCGACGACGTTTTGGCGGACGACAACCGTTGTGAGGAACTGGCGTTACGTCTTTGATCGCTGTGATTTCAAGACCAGCTGATTGTAAAGCACGGATAGCTGCTTCACGACCTGCACCTGGACCTTTAACTGTCACTTCAACTGTTTTTAAGCCGTGTTCCATTGCTGCTTTAGTAGCAGTTTCTGAAGCCATTTGTGCTGCGAATGGAGTAGATTTACGAGAACCTCTGAAACCTAACGCACCAGCTGATGACCAAGATAAAGCATTACCGAATTCATCAGTAATTGTGACGATTGTATTGTTGAATGTTGAACGGATGTGAGCTACACCGTTTTCAATATTCTTTTTAACTCTACGTTTACGAGATACTTGTTTACGAGCCATTTATGTTTCACTCCTTTACTTATTATTTCTTTTTGTTAGCGACCGTTTTAACTGGGCCTTTACGAGTACGTGCATTGTTTTTAGTGTTCTGACCACGAACCGGTAAACCACGACGGTGACGGATACCTCTGTAAGAAGCAATCTCCATCAGACGTTTGATGTTTAAGTTCGTTTCACGACGAAGGTCACCTTCTACTTTGTAACCGTCAACCGTTTCACGGATTTTGTTTAATTCATCTTCTGTTAAGTCGCGCACACGAGTATCTTCAGAAATACCAGCTTCTGAAAGGATCTTTTGTGCGGAAGTTTTACCGATACCATAAATGTAAGTTAACGCGATAACAACGCGTTTCTCACGAGGGATATCTACACCTGCGATACGTGCCATTTATAGTGCACCTCCATTTTTATCCTTGTTTTTGTTTGTGTTTTGGGTTCTCACAAATTACCATTACTTTACCATTACGACGAATAACTTTACATTTTTCGCACATAGGTTTAACTGATGGTCTTACTTTCATGTTTATAACCTCCTATTTATGATGGAGTTCGTTTATTTGAAACGATACGTGATGCGTCCACGCGTTAAATCGTATGGACTCATTTCCACTGTTACTTTGTCACCTGGCAGAATACGGATATAGTTCATGCGGATTTTGCCACTTACGTGTGCTAAGATCTCATGACCATTTTCCAGTTCTACTTTGAACATTGCATTCGGTAAAGTATCAAGTACTGTACCTTCTAATTCAATAACATCTTGCTTAGCCATTATCATTTGCCCCCTTTTTTGAAGTTTCAAGAAAGTCGAGATACATTGTCAACTCATCTATTATAAATGATTCGGTGCAATAAATCCACGAGCTTGTTTGGACTTTAGGTGAGGATAACGTCATATCACAAAGATTGATTTGGAACATAAAAAGTATCTTCACCCGGAGGCGAAACGGTAATGTGAATTAAAGGTTAGTTAAAATACCTTCAACGTCAGCTGTCACGTCTTGAATCTCTCTGGAACCGTCAATATTCTTCAGCACGCCCTGCTCGCTGTAAAAGTCGAGTAACGGCTTCGTCTGCTTGATATTAACGCTTAAGCGATTAGCAACAGTTTCAGGATTGTCATCCTCACGTTGATATAATTTACCACCATCAAGGTCACAAATACCTTCTACTTTAGGCGGATTGAATACAAGATGATAAGTTGTTCCGCAAGTTTCACAGATCCGACGTCCCGTCAGACGGTTCATCAGTTCTTCTTCCTGCACTTCAATATTGATCACAGCTTCAATCTTACGATCTGACTCTGCAAGAATATGATTCAGTGCTTCAGCCTGTTCAACTGTACGTGGGAAACCATCAAGTAAAAATCCTTTTTTAGCATCTTCTTCTGCTAAACGTTCTTTCACTATACCAATAGTCACTTCATCTGGTACAAGTTCGCCTTTATCCATGAATGACTTCGCTTCGTTGCCGAGCGGTGTGCCGTTCTTGATAGCAGCGCGGAACATGTCACCAGTTGAAATATGTGGGATAGGGTATTTCTTAATAATCTCACTCGCTTGAGTTCCTTTACCTGCACCAGGTAAACCCATTAAAATGATGTTCATTAATTTGCCCTCCTACTAACGTCTTCTAAATCCTCTATATTCACGTTGATTAAGCTGAGCTTTTAATTGAGCCATTGTTTCAAGTGCTACACCGATAACGATCAGTAAACTTGTACCCCCGATACGAAGTGACTGAGGCAAGTTCATGAAGGTTGTCGCAATAAGCGGCAGAATCGAAATACCAGCAAGGAATAATGAACCGACAAAAGTTAAGCGATATAATACGCGTGTAATATAGTCTTGAGTTGATTTACCAGGACGGATGCCCGGTACATAACTCCCTTGTTTTCTTAAATTCTCTGCCATCTGTTCAGGGTTGACCTGGACAAAGGCATAAAAGTAAGAGAACGCGATAATGAGAACGATATAGATGACCATGCCGACACCATGAGTAGGGTCTGCATAAGTCGCAACATTCTGAGCCCAATCTTGTGTCGGGAAGAACATTGTCAGTGTCTTCGGCAACATAAAGAATGCCATCGCGAAGATCACCGGAATTACACCGGCAGCATTGACCTTCATAGGAAGGAATGTTGCCTGTGGTGCAAGACGATTGCCTGTTTGACGTTTAGCATATTGAATCGGAATTTTACGTACTGCCTGCAGTACAAATACCGCACCCGCTGTTAATAGAATCATACCCACAAGTAAGCCCACTGCTTTCAGGATTGCCATCGTCGTATCTTCAGCACCGACGAAACTCTGCTGATAGAACTGTCCAAGTGCTGTAGGGATAGAAGACAGAATACCTGCGAAGATAATGATAGAGATACCATTACCGACACCGTACTGTGTAATCTGTTCGCCTAACCACACTAAAAATGCAGTCCCAGCAGTTAAGACAAGTGCAATCAGCAAGAAGCTCCAGATCGATGTGTTCTGAATCAACTGGCCTCCAAGCATATTGTTAAAGCTATAACTCATTCCCAAACCTTGAATGAAGGCTAAGATAATTGTGAAGTAACGCGTCACCTGATTGATCTTCTTACGTCCTACTTCACCTTGCTTAGACCATTCCGTCAGTTTCGGTACAACATCCATCTGCAGAAGCTGCATGACGATAGATGCCGTGATATAAGGCATAATCCCCATTGCTAGAATGGAGAAGTTCTTTAATGCGCCCCCGCCGAATGTGTTGAATAAATCAGTCACACCAGCGTTGCCTTGTGTGTCAAAGGCACCAGGGTTAACACCCGGGACCGGAATGTAAGTTCCGATCTTAAAGATTAATAACATAGCGAGTGTAAACAATATCTTGCTACGAATTTCTTTTGTTGTGAAGAAATTCTTGAGTGTCTCAAACATTAGATCACCTCGTGAGTTCCGCCCTTACTTTCAATTGCTTCAATCGCAGAAGCTGAGAATTTATGAGCTTTGACTGTAAGCTTTTTAGACAGTTCTCCGTTACCAAGAATCTTGATTCCTGATTTTTCAGCACTTACTACACCAGTTTCAAGTAATAATGCTGGCGTTACTTCAGTACCTTCTTCGAAACGATCTAATTCGCTTAAGTTAACGATAGCATATTCTTTACGGTTGATGTTAGTGAAACCACGTTTTGGCAGACGACGGAATAATGGTAATTGACCACCTTCGAAGCCTAAACGTACGCCACCACCTGAACGAGCTTTCTGACCTTTATGTCCACGGCCACTTGTTTTACCGTTACCTGAAGCCATACCACGGCCTACACGGTTACGTTCTTTACGAGCACCTTCAACAGGTTTCATCTCATGTAATTTCATTACGGCACCTCCTTAATTAATAATAGAAATTAAATTTCTTTAACTGTCACTAAGTGACTTACTTTATTGATTTGCCCACGAATCGCAGGGTTGTCATCAACTTCAACTGTCTGATGCATTTTTTTAAGACCTAAAGCAGCAACAGTTTTACGTTGTGTTTCAGGACGACCGATGATACTACGAGTGAGGGAAATTTGTAATTTAGCCATGTGTATGCCCTCCTTAATTTAATAGTTCTTCGACTGTTTTTCCACGTAACTGAGCTACTTCTTCAGCCACTTTAAGTTCTTTTAAGCCTTCAACTGTCGCGCGGACCATGTTGATTGGTGTGTTTGAACCTAAAGATTTAGATAAGATGTCAGTGATACCTGCTAATTCAAGCACGGCACGCACTGGACCACCAGCGATAACCCCAGTACCAGGTGCAGCTGGTTTAATTAATACGCTACCCGCACCGAAACGACCAATGACTTGGTGAGGAGTCGTACCCTCTACACGAGGAACAGTGATTAAGTTTTTCTTTGCATCTTCGATTGCTTTTTTGATCGCTTCTGGTACTTCTTGTGCTTTACCAGTACCGAAACCAACGCGACCGTTTTTATCTCCAACGACTACAAGTGCAGTGAAACGCATACGACGTCCACCCTTAACTACTTTAGAAACACGGTTAATCGTAACTACGCGTTCTTCAAATTCTTTTACTTCTCTTTCACGACGCATTAAGTGTCCCTCCTTTTATTAAAATTGAAGTCCGTTTTCACGAGCTGCTTCAGCTAAAGCTTGAACACGACCGTGGTATAAATACCCTCCGCGGTCGAAGACAACTGCAGTGATACCTTTTTCAGTTGCTGCTTTTGCGACTGCTTCGCCTACTTTTTTAGCTGCTTCTACGTTTGATGTTGCATCTAAGCCTAAAGTTTGAGTAGATGCTTGAGCAATTGTTACACCTTGAGCGTCATCAATGACTTGCGCATAGATGTGTTTATTAGAACGATAGACGTTTAAACGTGGACGTTCAGTTGTACCTGCAAGTTTCGCACGCACACGAGCATGTCTTTTTAAACGTACTTTATTCTTATCGATTTTAGAGATCATGTGAATACTCCTTTCTTTAAGTTAATTACTTACCAGTTTTACCTTCTTTACGACGAACATATTCGCCTTCGTAACGGATACCTTTACCTTTGTAAGGTTCTGGTGGACGAGTAGCACGGATATTTGATGCGATCGCACCTACGCGCTCTTTAGAAATACCTTCAACTTTTACGCTAGTATTTTTCTCAACAGATAATGTGATACCGTCTTCTGCTACGATTTCAACTGGGTGAGAGTATCCAACGTTAAGGATTAAGTTCTTACCTTGCATTTGCGCACGGTAACCAACCCCGATTAATTCAAGTTTCTTTTCGAAACCTTTAGACACACCTTCAACCATGTTTGCAAGTAATGCACGAGTTGTACCATGGATTGTTTTGTGTGCTTTAGAATCAGAAGGACGAACAACTTCTAAAGTGTTCTCTTCTAAGTTATAAGTCATTTCTTCGTTAAATGTTCTTGTTAATTCACCTTTAGGACCCTTAACTGTCACTGTGTTGCCGTTGATCTTCACTTCAACACCAGCTGGGATGTCAATAATTTTCTTACCAACACGACTCATCTGTCGGCACCTCCTTCTTTAATAATTCTTACCAGATGTAAGCTAATACTTCTCCACCGATGTTACGTTGACGCGCTTCTTTATCAGTTAATACACCTTCAGAAGTTGAAACTAATGCGATACCTAAACCATTTAATACTTTAGGAAGCTCATCAGCTTTTGCGTAAACACGTAAACCAGGTTTTGAGATACGTTTTAAACCAGTGATAACACGTTCGTTGTTCGCACCGTATTTAAGGAACATACGGATAACACCTTGTTTGTCATCTTCGATATATTCGACGCTTTTCACGAATCCTTCACGTTTAAGGATTTCAGCGATTTCTTTTTTAATGTTTGATGCAGGTAATTCTAATTTTTCGTGGCGCACCATGTTTGCGTTACGCACACGTGTTAGCATATCTGCGATTGGATCTGACATAGTCATTAAAATTTCCTCCTTTCAACTCTTTGATTTTACCAGCTTGCTTTTTTAACGCCAGGAATCTGACCTTTGTAAGCTAATTCACGGAAACAAATACGGCAAAGTTTAAATTTGCGGATAACTGAATGTGGACGTCCACAACGTTCACATCTTGTGTAAGCTTGAACTTTGAATTTAGGTTCACGTTGTTGTTTAACGATCATTGATTTTTTAGCCATTAAGTTTTAGCCTCCTATTAGATTAGAGATTACTTTTGAAATGGCATACCGAATTGAGTTAACAATTCACGAGCTTCCTCGTCAGTGTTAGCCGTTGTAACGATAACGATATCCATTCCTCGTACTTTACTTACTTTATCATAGTCAATTTCAGGGAAAATGAGTTGTTCTTTAACACCTAAAGTGTAGTTACCACGGCCATCAAACGCTTTGTTTGAGATACCACGGAAGTCACGTACACGAGGAAGTGAAACGTTTACTAATTTGTCGAAGAATTCGTACATTCTTTCGCCACGTAACGTTACTTTCGCACCGATAGGCATTCCTTCACGTAAACGGAATGTTGCGATTGATTTTTTAGCTTTAGTGACCATTGGTTTCTGACCAGTGATTGCTTGAAGCTCTTCAACTGCAGTATCTAATACTTTAGAGTTCTGAACTGCATCACCGATACCCATATTCACAACGATTTTTTCGATTCTTGGTACTTCCATTACTGATGAGTAGTTAAACTTTTTCATCAATTCAGGTGTAATTTCATTATTGAACTTTTCTTTTAAACGAGTCAAAGTGAGAACCTCCTTCCAAGATTATTAAATGATTTCTCCAGACTTCTTCGCAACACGAACTTTTTTACCGTCTTCTACTCTGTAGCCGACACGTGTTGGTTTGTTTGTTTTAGGATCCAGTAACATAACGTTTGATACGTGAATCGCAGCTTCGCGCTCTTCGATTCCGCCTTCAGGATTCATTTGTGTTGGTTTTTGGTGTTTTTTGATGATGTTCACACCTTCAACTACAACGCGATCTTTTTTAGGAAGTGCTTCAATTACAGTTCCTGTTTTACCTTTATCTTTACCTGTGATAACGATAACTTTGTCGCCTTTTTTTACGTGCATGTCGAGACACCTCCTCAATTTTTAGTGATGATTATAATACTTCAGGTGCTAATGAAACGATTTTCATGAAGTTGCCGTCACGTAATTCACGAGCAACTGGTCCGAAGATACGTGTTCCACGAGGACCTTTGTCGTCACGGATGATAACACAAGCGTTCTCATCGAATTTGATGTATGAACCGTCAGTACGACGTACACCAGACTTAGTACGAACGATTACTGCTTTAACAACGTCACCTTTTTTAACAACGCCACCTGGTGTAGCATTTTTAACAGTACATACAATAACGTCACCAATATTAGCTGTTTTGCGGCCAGATCCGCCTAATACTTTAATAGTTAATACTTCACGGGCACCAGAGTTGTCTGCTACTTTTAAGCGTGATTCCTGTTGGATCATTCTGAGTTACCTCCTTTATCTTATAGTGATTAAATAATGATTGATTCTTCAACTACTTCAACTAAACGGAAGCGTTTTGTAGCTGATAAAGGACGTGTTTCCATAATTCTTACGATATCGCCCATTTTAGCTGTATTGTTTTCATCATGTGCTTTATATTTTTTCGTATACTTGATACGTTTGCCGTATAAAGAATGTGTTTTGTAAGTTTCTACTGACACTGTGATTGTTTTATCCATTTTGTCAGATACCACTTTACCAGTGTAAACTTTGCGGTAATTTCTTTCGCTCACTAGAGTGTCCTCCTCTTTTCAATTATTTTTGTTCAGTTTTTTGTTGCTCAATTTCTCTTGCACGTACAACAGTTTTCATTCGCGCGATTGATTTCTTTACTTCACGAATACGTGCTGTATTTTCAAGTTGACCTGTAGCTAACTGAAAGCGTAGGTTGAAAAGTTCCTCTTTAAGCGCTTTTACTTTTGATTCAATTTCAGAAGTGGTTAAATCTCTAATTTCCTTAGCTTTCATTTGTGTCACCACCCAATTCTTCACGTTTTACAAACTTAGTTTTCACTGGAAGTTTGTGAGATGCTAAACGTAATGCTTCACGAGCTGTTTCTTCTGGAACACCAGCGATTTCAAACATAATACGTCCAGGTTTAACTACTGCTACCCATCCTTCAACGGCACCTTTACCAGAACCCATACGTACTTCTAAAGGTTTTTTAGTGTATGGTGTATGTGGGAAGATTTTGATCCAAACTTTCCCGCCACGTTTCATGTAACGAGTCATTGCGATACGAGCAGATTCAATTTGACGTGATGTGATCCAAGCTGTTGTAGTTGCTTGTAAACCATATTCACCAAATGTTACTTCATTTCCGCCTTTTGAACGACCTGTTGTTTTAGGTCTATGTTGACGACGGTATTTTACACGCTTCGGTAATAACATTATTATTTTCCTCCTTCACTAGACTTCTTAGTAGGAAGAACTTCTCCACGGTAGATCCATACTTTAACACCTAATTTACCATAAGTAGTGTCTGCTTCAGCATGTGCGTAATCGATGTCAGCACGTAATGTATGAAGTGGAACAGTTCCTTCAGAATATTGCTCAGCACGTGCGATATCCGCACCACCTAAACGACCTGATACTTGAGTTTTGATACCTTTAGCTCCAAGTTTCATAGCGCGTTGGATTGCTTGTTTCTGAGCGCGACGGAATGATACACGGTTTTCTAATTGACGAGCGATGTTTTCAGCAACAAGTGTTGCATCCATATCAACTTTCTTGATTTCAACTACGTTGATGTGTACGCGTTTGCCAGTTAAACCGTTTAAGTTGTTACGTAATTTTTCGATTTCAGAACCGCCTTTACCGATAACCATACCTGGTTTACCAGTGTGGATAGCGATGTTAACGCGATTAGCTGCACGTTCGATTTCTACACGAGAAACAGAAGCGTCTTTTAAGTTTTCTGCGATATATTTACGAATTTTTAAGTCTTCGTGTAACAGAGTAGCGAAATCTTTTTCTGCATACCATTTCGCATCCCAGTCACGGATGATACCGACACGAAGTCCGATAGGATTAATTTTTTGACCCACTGTATTCCCTCCTTAATGAGATATTAATTATTTAGCTTCTTTATCTGCTACAACGATAGTGATGTGACTAGTACGTTTGTTGATCGCGCTCGCACGGCCTTGTGCACGTGGACGGAAACGTTTTAAAGTCGGACCTTCGTTAGCATATGCTTCTTTCACCACTAAAGTGTCGATGTTCATGTCATAGTTGTGCTCAGCATTTGCTAAAGCTGACATTAATAATTTTTCCACTACTGGTGAAGATGCTTTGTTTGTTAATTTTAAGATGGCAATTGCTTCGCCAACTTCTTTACCTCGGATAAGATCTAAAACTAATCTCACTTTACGAGGTGCGATACGGATTGTTCTTGCTACCGCTTTTGCTTCCATGGTTTCTCCTCCTTAAATATGAAATTAGCGTTTAGTTTTCTTGTCGTCTGCACCGTGACCTTTGTAAGTACGTGTAGGTGCGAATTCGCCTAATTTGTGTCCAACCATATCTTCAGTTACGAATACAGGCACGTGTTTACGTCCATCGTATACTGCGATAGTGTGGCCGATGAAGTTAGGGAAAATAGTAGAGCGACGAGACCAAGTTTTAATTACTGATTTTTTTGAATTTGCTTCCATTGCCTCCACTTTTTTCATTAAGTGATCGTCAACGAAAGGTCCTTTTTTAAGACTACGAGCCATTGTGGCGCCTCCCTCTTATCCTGCTGTACACTGCGGCTTACGCCGCAGTCAGCAAGTTGATTTTATTATTTCTTACGTCCACGAACGATAAGTTTGTTAGAACGATTTTTCTTTTTACGAGTTTTCTTACCAAGAGTTGGTTTACCCCATGGAGACATTGGTGATTTACGTCCGATTGGTGAACGTCCTTCACCACCACCGTGTGGGTGATCGTTAGGGTTCATTACAGAACCACGAACAGTTGGGCGTTTGCCTAACCATCTAGAACGACCGGCTTTACCGATGTTGATAAGTTCGTGCTGTTCATTACCAACTTGACCGATAGTTGCGCGGCAAGTTGCAAGAATCATACGTACTTCGCCAGATTTAAGACGAACAAGAACGTATTTACCTTCTTTACCAAGTACTTGAGCAGATGTACCAGCTGAACGCACTAACTGACCACCTTTACCTGGTTTTAATTCGATGTTGTGGATAACTGTACCAACAGGAATGTTAGCAAGTGGTAATGCGTTACCTACTTTGATATCTGCTTCTGGGCCGTTGTTGATCTCTTGACCGACAACTAAGCCTTTAGGCGCGATGATGTAACGTTTTTCACCATCTAAATAGTGGATTAATGCGATGTTTGCTGAACGGTTTGGATCGTACTCAACTGTAGCGACCTTACCTGGAACACCGTCTTTGTTACGTTTGAAATCAATTACACGGTATTGACGTTTGTGTCCGCCACCTCTATGACGAACTGTCAGTTTACCTTGGTTGTTACGGCCCGCTTTTCTCGGAAGGGGCTCAAGTAATGACTTTTCAGGTGACGTTGACGTAATTTCAGCGAAATCTGAACTTGTCATATTACGACGACCGTTTGTAATTGGCTTATAATGTTTAATTGCCATTGTCGTTTTACCTCCTTAATGGTAAATGGTTATTTTTAGTTGAAGAAATCGATTGATCCTTCTTTTAATGTAACGATAGCTTTTCTTCTTTTGTTTGTGTAGCCAGTGTAGCGACCTACACGTTTCTTTTTCGCTTTGTAGTTCATCACGTTTACTTTATCAACTTTGACGTTGAAGATTTCTTCAATCGCAATTTTGATCTGAGTTTTGTTAGCGCGAGTGTCTACATCGAATGTGTACTTCTCATCAGCCATCTGCTCAGATGAACGTTCAGTGATTACGGGGCGCTTAATGATATCGCGAGCTTCCATTAACCGAGCACCTCCTCTACTTTTTGAACTGCTGCTTGAGTCATCACTACTTGGTTAGCATGAACGATATCTAAAACGTTCAGGCCAGCTGCAGTTACAACTGTTACACCAGGGATGTTACGAGCTGATAAGAACACGTTGATGTCTTCAGCGTCAATAACGAAAAGTACTTTTTTAGGTAATTCAAGTGTTGTTGTCATTGATTTGAATTCTTTTGTTTTTGGTGCATTGAATGTTAATGCATCAAGTACTGTGAATTCGTTATCTCTTACTTTAGCTGATAATGCTGAACGAAGCGCTAAACGGCGCATTTTCTTAGGCATTTTGTAAGAGTAGCTTCTTGGTGTTGGTCCGAATACGATACCACCACCACGCCATTGTGGCGCACGGATTGTACCTTGACGAGCACGGCCAGTCCCTTTTTGTTTCCAAGGTTTACGTCCACCACCGCGTACTGCTGAACGGTTTTTCACTGAGTGGGTACCTTGACGAAGTGAAGCACGTTGAAGATTGATTGCTTCGAATAATACATGTTGATTAGGTTCGATACCGAATACGTTGTCGTTTAATTCGATTGAACCTGCTTTAGATCCATCTACTTTTAATACATCATAATTAGCCATTATGTTATGTCCTCCTTTCAGCTATTATTTATTGCCTTTTTTGATTGAAGTCTGGATTTTAACTAATCCTTTTTTAGGTCCTGGCACATTACCTTTAACTAAGATAACGTTGTTTTCAACATCAACTTTAACGATTTCTAAGTTTTGCATTGTAACAGTATTACCGCCCATACGGCCTGGTAATGCTTTACCTTTAAATACTTTAGAAGCGTCAGATGCCATACCCATTGAACCTGGGCGTCTGTGGTAACGAGAACCGTGACTCATTGGTCCACGTGACTGTCCGTGGCGTTTGATTGCGCCTTGGAAACCTTTACCTTTTGAAGTTCCTGTCACGTCAACGATGTCACCTGCTTGGAATGCATCCACAGTGACTTCTTGACCTACTTCGTATTCAGAAGCATCTACGTTTCTGAATTCACGAATGAAGCGCTTAGGCGCTGTGCCTGCTTTTTTAGCATGGCCTTCAGCTGGCTTAGTTGCATATTTATTAGACTTACGGTCTTTTTTATATGCTTGTTTGTCTTCGAAACCGATCTGGATTGATGAATAACCATCAACTTCTTCAGTTTTCTTTTGTAATACAACGTTTTGTGCTGCTTCTACTACAGTTACTGGAATTAACTCACCGTTTTCAGCGAATACTTGAGTCATTCCCACTTTTCTTCCTAAGATTCCTTTGGTCATCGAAAGTCGCACCTCCTACTTTAAATTATAATTTGATTTCGATGTCTACGCCTGATGGTAAGTTTAAGCCCATAAGAGCATCAACTGTTTTAGGTGTAGGGTTAACAATGTCGATAAGACGTTTGTGTGTGCGTTGCTCAAATTGCTCACGTGAGTCTTTGTATTTGTGCACGGCACGGATGATTGTATAAACTGTTTTTTCAGTTGGTAACGGAATCGGACCAGATACTTCAGCACCTGAACGTTTCGCTACTTCTACAATCTTTTCAGCTGATTGATCGATCACGCGGTGATCATAAGCTTTCAAACGAATACGAATTTTTTGTTTTGCCATTATTTTACCTCCTCTTGATATCGTCTATTTTGGTTTGATAGACTTCTCCACGAAAATTGTCTCACACATCGCCATGGCAAAGCGGCCGGGTGTGTCAGTAACCTCTCGCTTCATCGCTTTTAAAAGTCCAACAGTAGATATAATACAGGACTTTGCTATAAAATTCAACACTTTACACTAAAAATGTTGAATTTATTTTCAAACCGTATTTTTATATTCTACCGATTATGTGTGGCGGGTGCAAGTCTTTATGATTAAGGATTTTCGTGATAGAGCGTATAATAGAAGTATCTTCCATTAGAAAGGGTAACTGTGGATGGAAGAGGAGAAACAAGGAGGTTATTAAATGAAAAGTTCATTTCGTATTGTATTTTTAGTGCTAGGCATTATCGCATTGATGCGTGAAGCATTCTTTGGTCTGCCGGTCATCGGTGGCTCCTACGTTTTATCGCTCGCATGGGCACCGCTCGGCACAAGTATTCTGATTTATGGCATCATGCTTGCAGTGATGCTCGCGGACCGCTACGGGCGCTCTAAAGAGCTCTTATGGGTGCCGCTGATAGGAATTGTCTTCAGCATCATTGCTGTCGTTCCATTTGTTGCGATGGTGCTGCACTGGGTGATGACCCTTATTCTGATCTACTTCATCATCCGTGTGATGACATTGCCGAACCAAGTCGGTAACACGCATGTCTATTACGGTGGCGATACCGACAAAACCGTTAATAGAAGACAATATTAAAATAAATCGACTCTCCTTTATAAAGGAGAGTCGATTTTTTGTCGTATGTTAGTTGGTGTGAAAGTTATGAGCGATATTTACTGTTTGTCGCTCATAACTTACCCTTTCATACACATAACTACATAAAAAAAGAATGGCCGCAGCCATTCCTATGAATGTTGTACAAAGATGAAATAAAGGACGAAGACAACAAAGAGCACATACATAATAGGATGAATCTCTTTTCTTCTGCCGGCCATTATCATGGTAATCGGATAGAAGATAAAGCCACATGCGATACCTGTAGCAATCGAATAGGTCAGCGGCATCATGATCATAGTCAGAAATGCCGGCACAGCAATCTCAAAGCGGTCCCACTCAATCTTGCTTAAGTTGGAGACCATGAGTACCCCGACGATGACAAGCGCCGGTGCGGTTACTGCACTGGTCACGACAGCCATCAACGGAGAGAAGAATAACGCCAATGCAAAGCAGAGGGCTGTCACCACGCTCGCAAAGCCGGTACGTGCACCGACTGCTACACCTGCTGATGATTCAATATAAGAAGTCGTTGTTGACGTACCGAAGACTGCGCCAGTCATTGTAGCAAGTGAGTCTGCGAATAACGCACGGCCTGCACGAGGCAGTTTGTTATCTTTAACGAATCCTGCCTGGTTCGCTACAGCAACTAATGTGCCTGCTGTATCAAAGAAATCGATGAAAAGGAAGGTCAGAACGACGGCAACGAAATGCCATGTCAATAACTGCCCCGGATTCTGAAATGCTTCGAATGCTTTACCGAATGTCGGTTCAACACTTGGAATCTGGCTGACGATCTGTTTCGGTGGGTCAATCAGGCCGAACACCATACCGAAGATAGCCGTCAGTACCATACCGATAAAGATACTGCCTGGTACTTTACGCGCCATCAGAATGACCGTGATGACAATACCGCCTACTGCAAGCAAGACATGCGGGTCATGAATATTACCGATAGTCACCAAAGTCGCTTTGCTCGGTGCGACAATACCTGCTCCTTTGAGTCCGACAAAGGTGATAAAGAGCCCGATCCCTGCAGAAACCGCCATCTTCAGCTCAAACGGTATCGCATTGATAATCGTTTCGCGCCAGCCGCTCATTGTTAACAGGGCGAAGATCATCCCTGAGAAAAGCACGCCTGTCAGACCGATCTGCCAAGGAATGCCGTAAGTCAGAACAACCGTGAACGCGAAGAATGCATTCAGTCCCATACCCGGTGCGAGTGCAATCGGATAATTAGCGATCAGTCCCATAAAGAGGCAGCCGACAATTGATGCAAGTATCGTCGCAACGAAGACGGCTCCTGCATCCATGCGCATGGCATCTGGCAGGTCAGGGACGTCTTTCAGCGATAACATCGCCGGATTGACAGCCAGTATGTAAGCCATGGATAAGAAAGTGGTCAGTCCGCCGAGTATCTCGCGTTTATAGTTAGTGCCGAGTTCATCGAATTTAAAATAATTCTTCATAATAACTCCTTACGCTCTTTTTTAAAATACTTGTATATTCTATTACGTGATTCGCTAAAAAGCAATAAGAAATCGAACATTCATAACAAAAATATCACTTTTGTTCGTAATTAATCTCCCTAAAAAAAGACTGCCCTTCTAGGCAGTCTTATAATTTAAGTCCTTTTAAGGCATCCGCGAACGGATTATTGACGGGTTCTTCTTTTTGCGTATATTTCTTGATATCGTTCCGGGACACTTTCCCTGTTTTCTTGGCACTGAATCTTTTATCCATCTGTTCCTGGGTCTCGTGGAAACCGCATGTACAGCTGTACATGGCTTTCGGCCCTTTACCGTGCAGCGTGAGCTTTTTCTTACAGTTCGGACAGCGCGCATTCGTCTTACGCTGGACATTTTTCTTCGTCTTACACTGCGGATCCTGACACACCAGCATTTTCGCATTTTTCGTCTTGATCTCCAGCATAAACTTTCCGCAAGTCGGACATTCTGTTGACGTCAGATTGTCGTGCTTAAATTTATCTTCACTGTCCTTGATCTCCTGGATCAGCTCTTCCGTGAATGTTCTCATCTCACTGATGAACGCTTTGCGGTTATATTTGCCCTGTTCAATCAGCATCAGTTTATGCTCCCACTCTGCTGTCAGTTCAGGTGATTTCAGTTCAGCAGGTGCCAGTTCCAGCAGCTGTTTCCCTTTATTCGTGACACGCAGTTTGCCGTCAATGGACTCAATCGCATTGAGATTATAGAGTTTCTCAATAATATCTGCTCTTGTCGCAACGGTACCGATGCCCCCTGTCTCTTTCAATGTGGAACGGCTTTCCTTAGCCAGCTTGAAGATGGCAGCCGGGTTTTCCATCGCTTTCAGCAGCGTACCTTCATTGAAGTAAGGCGGCGGTGCTGTTTCACCGTATGTTTTCGTTAGTTTTGCGTTTAACCGGTCACCTTTTCTGAATGCCAGCGCATCTTTTTCTGTCAGCTGTTCATAGAGGGCTCTGAAACCGAGTTCGAGCGGCCGTTCATGCTTCGCTGTGAAGACTGTGTCACCGATTGTCACTTTGATGGTCTGCAGCTCGTAGCGGTAAGGCTTCAGCAGGACACTCAGAAAGCGTTCAGCAATCAGTTCATATATATGACGTTCACGGAGCGTCAGGTCATCCAGCCGCGCCTTCACTTCTGTCGGTACAATCGCATGGTGATCGGACACTTTCGCATCATCGATAAAATGTTTGCTGCCTCTAATCTGTGTCTTGATCAGATCCACAACGACCGGTCTGAACTGCGTACCACTGAGTGCGGCGACACGGTCACGAAGTGTCGGCACCATATCTTCTGTCAGATAGTTCGCATCCGTTCTTGGGTAAGTGACCAGTTTATGACTTTCATATAAGTTCTGCATCGTACTCAGCGTCTCTTTGGCGGAGTATTTGTAGCGCTTATAAGCTTCCTGCTGCAGTGAAGTCAGATCATACAGTTTATCCGGATATTTCTTCTTCTCCTGGCTCTCAACAGCGTTCACGACCGCTTCCTGGCCCTGCAGTCTCTGCAGCAGCTGATCAATCTCTCTCTCATCAAAAATCTGATGAGGCCCGCTGAACTTCGTGCCATTGATAACGGCTTCAAGGCCGTAGAATTGACGCGCCTTGAACTGATTGATCTCATCCTGACGCAGCTTGACCATCTGTAAGGTCGGTGTCTGGACGCGGCCTGTTGACAGCTGGGCATCATATTTCGTTGTCAGTGCACGCGTGGCATTGATACCGACAATCCAGTCCGCTTCACTTCGTGCCAAAGCTGCATCATACAGCCCTTGATACTTTCGGCCGTCTTTCAAATGATTGAAGCCCTCTTTAATCGCCTTATCAGTGACCGAGCTAATCCAGAGGCGTTTAACGGGCTTCTCTCCTTTACACTTTTCCAGGATCAGCCGCGCTACAAGTTCCCCTTCACGGCCGGCATCTGTCGCGATGATGATCTCACTCACGTCACTGCGCTCTATCTGATGTTTGACTGTATTGAACTGCTTACGCGTCTTACCGATGACGACGGTCTTCATATATTTAGGCAGGATCGGCAATGCATTTAAGTCCCATGTCTTATACTGACTGTCGTATTGTTCCGGGTCTGCATTCGTGACCAAATGACCCAGGGCCCACGTCACGATATAACGGTTGTTCTCCATATAGCCTTCTTTTTTCTGATTACAGCCGAGGACACGTGCAATATCACGTGCGACAGACGGCTTCTCAGCAAGTACGACTGATTTCATGTTATCATTCCTTCTCGTAAAGTCATTGCATCATTATAGCATTCTTTCAGTTGAGTTCGCATCTTAAGTACTGTATGCTATTTGAAAATAAGGAGGTTTTCTGCATGCTGTTTCCTGAATCAATCCGAACACTTGTCTGCTCTGATTTTGATGAAACTTACTTCGCACATGACCGCAACCATGCACAAGACGTCAAAGCGCTGACGACTTATCTGAACAAAGAACGCCATATGCTGTTCGGTATCGTCTCCGCCAGTACACTCGATATGATTAAAGGCTGTCTCGATGAAATGAAGATGGAATACCCTCACTTTATCGCCTGCAATTCCGGCACG
This sequence comes from Macrococcus bovicus, assembly GCF_030376725.1. Taxonomy (NCBI): domain Bacteria; kingdom Bacillati; phylum Bacillota; class Bacilli; order Caryophanales; family Staphylococcaceae; genus Macrococcus; species Macrococcus bovicus. The sequence goes on along the minus strand of NZ_CP128470.1, from coordinate 203,253 downwards.
GAACTTTACTATTTTAAAGATGGTGTTGAAATCTATGATCAAGCTTATGAAATGATGATGCTGCGTCAAGGATTCACCAAGACGACGATACTGGATGTCGAGAAGACTCTGGCAGCGCATGATATTCAGCTGATGGTACAAGAACCTTTCATACATGCACCGTTTTCACGTAATTATTATTACCGCGAAACAACGCCGCAAGAAGACGAACGCCGCTTCAGACAGATTCGTGCCGCCGCAGAAGAACAGCGTTTAATCGTCAACATCAGCAAATGCAATCCACTGATCGGCGACCCTGCCGACTGCTATGACGTCGATTTCTTCCCGGCAAGTGCGGGTAAAGATGCAGTCGTCCGCTATCTTATCGGGAAATATGATATCGACTTTGACGAGACCTACGCATTCGGTGACAGCGGCAATGATATTAAGATGCTAAATGCAGTCAAACATGGGTATTTAGTCAGTAATGCAACAGCGGAAGCGAAAAAAAGACATCTCAAACATGCGGACTTCCCATATAATAAAGGCATCCTCTCTATTCTTGAAGCAAGGAGCGAGTCAAATGGATATTAAGAAGACGGCTCAGTTCATTCATACATTGAACCAGGCACCTGAACATCGGGTCGGCTACCTCCCCCGGTCTAGCGATGCAATTGAAACACTGCTCAGCACTCTGTCCGATGATCAGATCATCATGAATGATCAGACCTTCATCGGATTGATCAAAGAAGATGACTCAGCGAAAGTACTGGGTCCGCTGACCACTGACTTCAATCTTCATACGATTTATGAGATGTGGCGCACTTTAACCAGCCGGCATCCCGACATAAAGACCTATGAATTCTATATAGCAGAGCGCTACCAGTTCGGTCAGCAGGCAATGAAATCCTTGAAAACCCAGTACCTGGGTACGCAGTACACGATGACAGCAGAGCGATTGACTGATAAGATAGACACCCGTCAAGTCATCAAATACAGCCCGATCTATAAGAAGAGTTTCTGTGAGCTGCTCAAAAGTCTGTATGTGGATGTCTCCGCCAAGAAAAAAGAGATTCTGGACGCTCTGGATGACCACTACGAACTTTTCCTGCTGCTCAGTGAAGGCATCGTTAAAGGCTATGTCATCCTGGAAGCGAACGACCACGCTATCTGCTATATCGACCATGTCGAAACCCATAAACATTACCGTCAGCAAGGCATCGGCCATAAACTCGTGGCATATGCGGCAGAGCATGCCTTCAGCGAGCACCAGGCGACAGCTATCCAGCTGGTCGTCGAAGATAAGCGCAAACGCACCATTGAATTCTATGAGAAGCTTGGTTTTCAGAAGACCGAGGAAATGCATCACTTTAAATATACGACCATTTAACACGGCGAACTTTCAGGTTGCCGTGTTTTAATTTGAATGTTTTACAAAAACAATGAAGGGAATGAAAAAACTAACAGCATAGTAAAGGAGCTTTCAATGGATATACTAATTGCATTATTACCTGCTCTCCTCTGGGGAAGCGTTGTACTCATTAATGTTAAAGTCGGCGGCTCGCCTTATGAGCAGATTATGGGAACGGTTATCGGCGCTTTTCTGATCGGTATCAGTGTCTATCTTTTCGTTCAGCCGGCTCTGAACTGGAAGATACTGCTGGTCGGGATCGTATCCGGCGCTTTCTGGGCACTCGGTCAAGGTAACCAGTTAAAGAGTGTGGAAATGATCGGGGTTTCCCGTACTATGCCCATCTCTACCGGGATTCAGCTTGTCGGCACGACTTTGATCTCTGTTCTCTTCTTCCATGAATGGCGGAGTACAACCGCTGTCATACTCGGCCTTACAGCGCTCCTCTTACTTGTCGGGGGTGTCATACTCACTTCATTGAAAGGCGATCAGGAGAACGATAAAAGTCAGAATAACTTTGCTAAAGCCATCCCTGTCCTCCTGATTTCGAGCGTGGGTTACATCACTTATGTGGTCATCGGCCAGTTCTTCGGTGTTGAAGGGTGGCAAGCCTTATTCCCGCAGGCTATCGGTATGATAATCGGCGGCTTTCTGTTAAGTTTCAAGCATCGCCCTGGACAGAAAGCAGTGATGAAGAACATTGTACCAGGCGTTGTCTGGGCGCTGGGTAATATGGCGATGTTCTACTCTCAACCACGCGTAGGTGTCGCAACCAGCTTTTCATTCTCCCAGATGCTCGTGGTTGTTTCAACACTCGGCGGTATCTTCTTCTTAAAAGAAAGCAAGACGAAGAAGCAGTACATCGGCATCGCAATCGGTATTATCCTGATTATTGCCGCCGCCTTTTTACTGGGTTATACAAAGAACTAAGGAGGAGGAACATTCATGTATCCTGATTTAAAAGAAAAAGTGGTGGTCATCACAGGTGCTTCAAGCGGAATCGGTAAAGCGATGGCAGAAGAATTCGGCAAAAACGGTGCGAAAGTGGTCGTCAACTATCGTTCCAGCGCAGAAGAAGCGGAACAGGTCGCGGAGACTGTGCGAAATAATGGTGGTCAGGCCGTCATCAAACAGGCAGATGTCTCAAAAGAAGAAGAGATTCTTGCGCTTATTCAGACAGCGATTGACGAATTCGGCAGCCTGGATGTCATGATCAATAATGCCGGCACGGAAAAAGCGGTGCCGACTGTTGAAATGACTATCGAAGAATTCAAGCGTGTCATGGACATCAACTTGACAGGTGCTTTCATCGGCAGCCGTGAAGCTGCCAAATACTTCATCGCTCATCACATCAAAGGCACTATCATTAATATCTCAAGTGTCCATGACGTCATCCCTTGGCCGAATTACGTCAATTATGCCGCCAGTAAAGGGGGCATGAAGATGATGATGGAAACCATGAGCATGGAATTTGCGCCTGCAGGTATCCGCGTCAACAATATCTCACCAGGTGCCATCATGTCTGCCCATACGCGTGATAAATTCACTGATCCTGAGACACTCGCTCAGACGGAGAAGATGATTCCGATGGGCATGATCGGCCAGCCGGAGCAAGTCGCAACAGTGGCAACGTTCCTTGCCAGCCAGAATGCCAGCTACATCACCGGTGAAACTATCTACGTTGATGGTGGTATGACAAAATATCCGTCGTTTATGGGCGGGAAAGGCTAATATATGAAAAACGCACTGAATTTCAACATTCAGTGCGTTTTTTGTTATGATAGATGAAAATAACGAGGTGTAACCATGAACGAATTTATCAAACTCCCTAGAACACTCGCCCTTATCGGCATCACGATCCAGACTCTTCTCTTCCTCTGTACAATAGCCATCTATCTGCTCGCCGATCAGTCCGTCGTACAGGAATTTCTCAGCGCAAGAACGGACCATGTCACTGAAGCAACGACCGCTTTAAAAGAAGTTCTGCTGCCCTTCAGCATCATCCTTTTCATCCCGCTGCTGCTCAATCTGCTCGGCATCCTCTACATGAAGCGCTATATTCTTGCAAGTGCCATCATGCTGATTCTGTCAGGGCTTATGATGCTCTATACAGTGATCCTGCCCATTCTGCTTGTCACTGCCGGCACCATGCTCATCACGCGTCACCGCTACTATAACCGCAACGAAAAATATCAGACCCCTTATTGAGAGGAAGTGTCCAGCACTTCCTCCGGCACCCAGCCGACTACGCCGTTACGCTTGATTAGAGCATAGCCTGTATATCGACTGATCAATTTCACCTGTTCACCCGCAGTCACATCCATAAAATAATCGGTGTAATCATCTTTTAAGAAGTGCTGGTCGTCTCTCTCTTTAATCCATTCGGTCTTGATCATCAGCTGCACACCACTTGATAGATGTTCGGCAAACGTAAAGTATTCATCGCCTTCAAATATCTTGACCGCATAATCCGGGAATGTAAATGTATGGGGTTCCTGATAGCTCACTTCAAAGTCCTGGATGACCAGTACTTCTGGATGATGGTCAACAGAGGCCGTGCAGAGCGTGCCATCCGCTTCTATTATCAGCGCATTCAGCTGGCCACTCTCTTTAACCTGGTTGCCTCCATCAAGCGCTATCACCCGACGCTCTTGGTTGATTTTGACTGCATGGCTATACAGGCCGTCCTCCACAAAGTTCGCTGCCGGATAGTGTCCGACGATGACTGTCTTCGGACACTGATGCGTCTGCACATAGAACTCGGGCATCGTCAGTGCGACTTCTCTTGGCGTCTCAAGATAATCCGCTTCAACGCCCGCATGAACAAATAAATAATCTTCGGTCTCGATCGCAGTCGGCAGCTGGCTGAACCACTGCCGGTCGTCTCCGTACTGAGCGAGTACCGCCTGAGCGAAGTCCTGCTGCGTCGGATAATCGTTGAGCGTCGTGCCGGTCTCCTTCAGAAATTCATGTGCCACTGTATACCGGTCGTTCATATAGGCATACAGCCACTCCTCTTCCAGTTCATCGAAGAAGCGATCACAGTTGCCTTCAATGACATGGACATTGGCCGACTCGGATAATGCTCTGATATACTGCATCGTCCCTAGACTATCCGGTCCTTTATCCAAGATATCTCCATTGATGATCAGAATATCTTCATCTGTCCACTTCACGTCATGAAGCAGTGCTTTAAAGAGTGAAAGTTCACCGTGAATATCTGAGATAACGATAGTTCTTTTCCCTCGGATGGACAGACGGACTAATTTATCCTTCAGTTTCATCGACAGACCTCACTGAACTGTGCTTTCACCGCTTCTTTCAAGTCAGCAGGCTTCAGTTTCATCTGCGTGCCGCGCTGGCCCGCACTGACAATCATATAGTCCAGCGGGGCCGCTGACTGATCGATGAAGGTCGGTGCCGGTTTCTTCATGCCGACAGGCGAACAGCCGCCGCGCATGTAACCTGTCTTCGGCTGCAGCTCCTTCAGCGGCAGCATTTCAAGTTTCTTGACGCCCGCCGCCTGTGCCGCTTTTTTCATATCCAGTTCGCCTGCCACAGGAATCACATAGACAAATAAGTCTGCTCCGGCATGTGTCACCAATGTCTTAAATACAACCGAAGGGTCTTCACCGATCTGTGCAGCGACACTGACGCCGTCAACCGCATCCTCACTGTTGTAATGGATGATGTCATACGCCAACTTCAGCTGATCCAGCTTGCGGATGGCATTCGTTTTCAGTTTTTTCGTCATTTCAATCCCACCTCTTTCAAGTCTTCTTCATTATAGCTTATAATGGTTATACACTAGAAATAAAGGAGATCATCATGAATTTAAATGATCAGCTTACCGAACTTAAACATGAATATGTCCGCATTCAAGGTGATATTGAGAAAGTGCAGTCAACCGGCCGTACTGCGGATCAACTGGAGGAACGCTTAATTGAACTCGAACATGAAATCAGACAGATCCGCGAACAGCTCGACGCCTGAACTTAAATCATTCTTCTCCGTATTGATGGCTATACAGTTTTTCATCTATTTTGGCTTCAGTATCGTTATCCCTGTTATCCCGGCTCTCGTCAAGGATATGGGCCTGAATGCCTTTCATATGGGCTTATTGCTCTCTATTTATTCAATTGCCTCTTTTATCGCGGCACCGTTCTGGGGCCAGCTGTCCGATAAAATAGGACGTAAGAAGATTCTGCTCATCGGTCTGACAGGCTTCACGCTCAGCTTTCTGACGTTCGGTCTCTTCATCGATAATCTGCCGATGCTCTATATCTCGCGTATTATCGGCGGTCTGTTCTCAGGTGCCTGCTTCAGTACGACGACAAGTATTGTGGCGGATGTGACGACTTCAGAAGAACGAAACCGTTATATGGGCCTGATGGGTATGATGATCGGCTTCGGTTTTATTTTCGGACCTGCAGTCGGGGGTCTGCTGGCAGGTTATTCTTACCAGCTGCCTTATTTCGTCACTTCTGCCATTCTGCTGGCTATTATAGGGGCAGTCGCTGCAAAATTGCCTGAGACTCACTTCCATGAGACAGGAAAACAGTCAGGCGGCAAACTGAACTACACAGCGCCTATCCTCATTCTGCTGATCAGCACTTTTATTGTGACTTTGACGATGAGCGGGATGGAAAGTTCATTCCAATTACTTGAGATTGAACGTATCGACATCACTCCGACGCAGATGGGCATCCTGTTCATGATCGGCGGCCTGGTCAATGCGTTGCTGCAAGGCGGTTTTCTGCGTAAAGTGAAGCATGGCCAGGAGAGAAAGATCATGGTAATCGGCCAGATTGTGACAATGATTGCGTTTGTCATGCTGCCTTTCACCATGAATATCTACTACGCCGGCATCTGTCTGGTCCTTCTCATGTCAGGCAATGCATTAGTGCGTACGTTGCTCACTTCCACACTGACAAAGTCGACATCGTCACAGAATATGGGTAAGCTGACAGGCGTCAGCTATTCCCTCGATAGCCTCGGCCGTATTATCGGACCGCTATTATTCACCGGGCTCTTATCATACAGCTTGAGTCTGCCGTTCTTCATCGGCGCAGTCACAAGTCTAATCGCGCTTATTTTGATCGCTTTATACTTCTCGAAAGGAAAAACAGCATGATTCTATTACTGACACTCTTCATTGTCATCTACTTACTTATCGCTTTTTTAAGCATCTATTTCTACAACATACAACTGACCCATATCGGACGCATGATATTCGGTGCTGCCCTTATCGTCTTCGCTGCCGGCATGCTGATCGGTCAGAGCGGCTCGCTATGGGTCATCCTGCTGGTCACAGCACTTGTCATCAATATAGAGATCACTGCCTTCAAGTTTAAGCTCAATGACCTGAAAGCCCTGCAGATTCTGCATATTTTCACTGCGATGCTTGCAGCGATGGTAATTGTGACTGCCTTTATGCTATAAAAAAACGGTTAGTCTGATCGACTAACCGTTCCTTATTATCTGACGACTGTTTCAGTCGTCATTTTTTTTCGTCTGTTTTTCAGTTTCATCAGCAGTTCATACACAACAGGGACTACTATCAGGGTCAGGATAGTAGATGATACGAGACCACCGATCACGGTCACACCGAGTGATTTACTGATCAATACAGATCCGTCACCGCCGAAGAGAAGAGGCGACAAGGCACCTACAGTCGCCAGTGCTGTCATCAGAATCGGTCTGACACGAGTAGAGGCTGCTTCAAGTAACGCCTCTCGTGTTGACAGACCGCTTGCCTCCATATGGATGACACGGTCAATCAGCACAATCGCATTCGTTACAACGATACCGATGAGCATCAGCACCCCGATCATAGATGGGACTGACAAAGTCTCACCTGAGAGCAGCAGTCCGGCGATCACACCGGTAATCGTAAATGGTAATGAGAAAAGGATGGCAAGTGGTGCCAGACCACCTCTGAATGTCAGCACAAGAATCAGATAGACGATACCGATGGCTGCAAGCATCGCCAGTCCCAGTTGAGAGAAGCTTTCGCCAATATCTTCATTTGTCCCGCCGACGTTGATTTTGATATTATCCGGTTTATCGATCTTGCTTATTGCCTGAGTGACATCCGCTGTTGTTTTACCGACGTCATCAGCCTTAATCTTGCCATCTACCGTTGCAGCAACGTCACCATCTTTGCGCAGGATTGTATCTGATGATTGGCCCTTCTTAATTTCAGCGACACTGCTGAGTTTGATCTCACGGCCAAGCGGCGATGTCAGTTTGGTGTTTTCAAGCTTTGACTCCGTCCACTTTGTGTCCTGGTCTTTCGTCAGAATGACATCTGTTGACTGACCTGACTTGCCGACTTTCGTTACGACCGTCTCAGGTGAACGCTGGTTCAGTGCAAGAGCCACCTGTCCTGCCGTCAGACCGCTTTCAGCCAGTTTGTTCTGGTCGACCTTAATCGTATATTCTTCGTAACTGCTTGCAAGCGAGGAATCTACATTGGATAATGTTTTCTGTTCCTTCATCACATCTTCAACTTCTTTTACCGTTTCACGGATAGCATCTGTCGTCGGACCGACAACAGAGACAGATACCGTATTAGAAGTACCGCCTGTCGCAAAGTCCTGGTTCTTCCATGACCCCGGATGCTTGAAGGTTGCAATTTTATTCAGTACTTTCTCCGCTTCAGCATCCCAGTTCGGTGTATCTTTATCATATTCCACCATCATCGCCATATCGTTAGAAGCGACCGGGCTGAACGGATTCTTGCCGCCTACTGAATACTGAATATTGGAGACGTTCTTATTTTTAGCGAGTTCTTGCTGTACCTCGTCAGCATGGGCCACCACTTCTTCTTCTGTTTCACCTGGTTCCGGTTTATAAGTTAAGGCCAGTAACTTATCTTCACCCGTAGAGATGAATGAGGTTCCGACAAGGGGTGTCAGCATTAAACTGCCGACCAGTAATAAGGTACTTAAAAGACCGACCGTCCACTTATGGTTTAGTGCCCATTCCAGAATGTTGCGATAGAAGTGAGCAATACGACCCGGTTTCTCATCATGATGTCCTTTTATGCCGTTACGGAAGAAGATATGACCGAGCATCGGCACGATAGTAATCGCGATCAAGAGTGACGCAAGAAGTGCAAAGACAACAGTCAATGCAAACGGCCGGAAAAGTTCACCGATTGACCCGGATACCAGTCCAAGCGGCAGGAATACTGCGATTGTTACCATGGTAGAGGACATGATAGGCATAAACATCTCTTTCGTCGCATCGGCAATTAATGCTGCGCCCCGCAGAGGTTCTGTCTTACTCGACATTCTGCGGAAGATATTCTCAATAACAACGATTGAGTCATCGATTACCCGACCGATTGCCACTGTCATCGCCCCGAGCGTCATGATGTTCAATGTCACACCTAACTGCTTCAGAATCAGCAGGGCAATCAGAATCGACATTGGAATAGAGACGACCGCAATAAATGTTGAGCGGATATTCCGTAAGAAGATCAGAATCATGATAACCGCGAAAATAGCGCCGATCACCGCTTTTTCCACCATCGTCTTAACTGAATCCTGGATAGGCTTGGCCTGATCCATGAGCAACAGTGCGTTGACATCTTTGTTTTCTTTGACGTAGTCATCAACTACTTTTTTGACGTCATTGGCCACGCTGACTGTATTGGCATTGTCCGTTTTCACGAGCTGAATGCTTAAAGAATCCTTGCCGTTCGTTTTTGAAATAGATTCACGGCTCTCCACATTTTTGATGGTGGCGATATCTCCTAACTTCACAGTCGGGATTTTCGCGTTTTTCATCTGTTCAGCCATTGCTTTCTGAGCTTCAGGTGACAGCTGGGCACCGGCACCTTGGGCCGCCTGAGGACTTTGTCCTGTCTGAGCACCGGCACCTTGAGCCGCCTGAGGACTTTGTCCTGCCTGAGCACCGGCACCTTGAGCCGCCTGAGGACTTTGTCCTGCCTGAGCACCGGCACCTTGAGCCGCCTGCGAACCTGTTACAGGCACCTTGAGTGATTTAAGGGCATCGACAGAGGTGAACTGACCATCTACTACGATAGATTTCAAGTCATTGCCGAATGTATAGAGACCGAGCGGCGCATTTGCTGTCGCCCCTTTGATGAACTGAAGGACTGATTCCTCGGTCAGCCCCTTTTTCTTCATCTCGTCTTCATCGAACTGAAGTTCAACCTGCTCAACCTGCTGACCGGAGAACGAAACGCTTGAGACACCTTCTATCCCTTCGATTTCAGGGATTAAATCGTCCTTGATTTTTTCTGTCAGACCTTTGATATCATTCTTGTCATTCGAAAACGAATAACTGATGATCGGGAATGTGTACATTGAGATTTGATCGATACTTGTCTCCTGAACTTCTTCAGGCAGATCCAGTGAATCAATCGCTTCCTGAACTTTCTTCTCTGCTTTATCCATATCAGTACCAAAATCATACTGTAAGGTTATGGCTGAAGCATTCTGCATCGACTGACTGGAAACAGTGTCGACACCTTCCATACTCTTGACTTTCTTTTCTATCGGATCGGTTACATTCTCAAGTACTGCCTCTGGTGTTGCACCAGGGTAAGGGGTTGTGACTGTAAGAACGGGAGAAGAAATACTCGGCAGCATCTCCTCTTTCATCGTCATCGCCGAGTAAATACCTGCCGCTGCAACAAGTAAAGTCATCAGCCATAATGCCAGTTTATTATGTAACGAGAAGTCAATTATTTTCTTTATCACAACTTGCCTCCTAAAAAGATTGTCTTACTAAGTAATATAACTTAAACGTATGGGGTTTACTAATAATAAAACCAGAATTCTCCACTCTTTTATTGAAGGCAGTCTGACCTGATTTCAGTTTTCCTTATTTTTGTTTTTCAACTACAATAAAGAGTGGAGGGATTCTATGCAAAAAGTTCTGATGCTTCTTTCAATCCTGATGCACTTCGTCTTCATCGCCGGCTATTTCATCAACAGCGGCATTATCTTCTTCACCAGTTATTTCTGGATGCTGTTCAGTCTTATCTCGATATTCATCGGATTGCGTTATTACTTCAGTAAAATGAATCTGACTGAAAAAGATCTGATGTATCGCATTCTGTCGATTATTTTGACGTTAACAGCTTTTGTCAGCCTGCTTTTTCTGATATATATCACGTTTATCAATCCCTATCTTTATCTCGATATAAAATAATAAAGTCTTATCCAGCTGGATAAGACTTTTATCTATTTACGGCCTATTTTACGCTTCAGATTCAATACTCGTGGTTTTACCTGCTCCACCAGCTGGTACACATATGGATTCAGAATATAATCGAATTCTCCGACTTTGGCGCTGAGTCTCGTGCCCCACATTTTCTTGAACTGCCAGAGACCGAAGTATTCAGAGCTTTTATCCGGATGATTACTTGTCCCGCCGAAATCATAAGTTTTCGCCCCTCTTTCACGTGCTATCTGCATCATGGTCAGCTGCATATTGTAGTTCGGCAGATAGTCACGGTACTCGTTGCTGGACGCCCCGTACAGGTAATATGCTTTATGACCGGCGAACGTCAGGATAGCGCCTGACAGCACTTTACCTTCCGGACTGGTTTTCTCCATTTCAGTCAGTTCTTCAATCTGTTTCTCAAGTTTCGCCATCTGGACATCCAGATCCTTCAGCTGATTCTCAACCTTCTGATTCTTCTCTTTTGTCAGTAGTCGTTCTTTTTTCTCCTGACGAACTGCCAGTTCTTCTCGTAACTTCGGCAGGACGTGACCGGGTACCAGCTTGACAAGCACCAGCTCTGCATCACCATCTGGATTCAGCGCATCATAGATATTTTCAAAATAAGACACATCACGTGTCAGGAAACCGTCTCTTGAACCCGTCTCCTGCATTAAATCTGCGAATGTCTGCAGCTCATCACGCCCCGCAATATAGGCTTCTGTCCCTTTTTTCTGACTCAGTTTCACCCGCGAGCGGTTGTTGCGCTCAAAACTCTTGATCAGGTCCTCATCACTTTGATCGATGTTAGTGATCATCGTCATACGCGGCTGAATATAATGTTTACTCAGGCCATCTTCGAAACCTTTATGCTTAAAGCCGATGGACTCCATATACTCCACGAGATCCGGCACTGCTGTCACTTCAATATCCGGGTCGATCTTGATGGAATATGCACGTTCGCGACGCGCGACCTCAATCGCCTGCTTTAACAGGGCTTCAACAACTTCGTGGTCACGATAGTCACAGACAAAGCCTCGTGAAATATAGCAGAGCGTATACGGCATTCTTGGCACTTTCTTGAATAACAGCTGTGCGACACCCACTGTTTCATTATTCCGGCTGACTGAAATACGTTGACTGTACCAGCCGGCCGACTTTTTCACCTCTGCCCATTTAGATAATTGCAGCAGGTCTCCATAAGGATGGGTTTTGACAAATTCATCGTGCTCTTTATCACTGATTGTGCTCAATTCGATCATTAATTGTTTCTTCCTTTCAGTATCAAGCATGTTCATTTTTATTCTGTTATAATAGCACTATCCTAAAGAAAAGAGGCTACTATGTTTAGAAATATCTTTCTTGCAGTTATTGCACTTCTGAACTTGATTTTTATCGTCATCATTCAGGGACACCAGTCCGTTGACCGAATTGATTTAAATATCATTGTCGCGGCACTGGGAGCGATTATCAGCATTCTCTTTCTTATCGTCAGAAAAAGCCGACTCAACTTTACGTTCGCTATTATAACACTTTTAATTGTAGCCTTTCATGTTTCACTTATCATCCTGCATATTTATCAGTATGTTTATGCCTGAAAATGATAGGTTGCACCGTGTACTTCTATAGAAGGATGATCGATGCCCGCTATGGTAATGGCTTCAATGCTTTCTCTATCACCTTCCATTAACGTAAAAGTCGGACCATCCGGTATCAGCAGCTGATTATCATCATACTTTGCATTAAACCAGTCTGTCCAGTTTTGGATGAACTGGTCTTTATTTTGCGTCATCAAGGTCATATTGACGACACGAAGCGGCTGAAACCATGGCGCCAGCTGCTCGCGTCTGACTTCATCACTTTCTCCCCACTGAATGAAGAAAGGCAGCTCTCTATCCGTTCTGTCGTCATCAATATAAAGCAGCTGCCAGCTGATGACTTGTCCGTCTGGTTGCGTGCGGGACATCTTACTCGGACCGATTGTCGCCAGGCCGCAAGAAATGAAGTGATCATTCAGCGCTTCAATATCGTCCGTCCGAAAACATAGTCGCTGCCAGCCTTCCTCATAACCTGTTCTCTCTAATGTTGCTGCAAAACTGAGCCGCTGCTCATCTGTTGCAGCTTTCTCCAGCAAGTCTCTATCAAAAACATCAATGAACTCGATATAACTTAAATCTGTGTAGCTCAGATAATTATAGGTTCCAAGTTGCTCATGTCTGCCTCCCTTATGCAGATCAAGGAGCTCATCGGGAAACTCAAATGAATCAAGCCCGTCTATATAATGAATAATATGATCCCACTGTAATTTCATCTCTTTCACCTCAAAACTATTGTAAGGAAGAAAACAAAAGAAAACACCTGAAAAGGTGTTTTCTGATGAAAAAATACTTATTTACGGAATTTACCGATATTTTTTGCAAACCCTGCTGTGACATCTTTTACATCTTTTGTTGCCTTGACAGTAACCTTGCCGTCCTTCATATCAGAATCAAGATCGTCACTTGTCTGATCAGCAAATGTTTCTACTAAATGGTCGGGTGCAGCAAATTTCAGGATATAAGTGCCTTCATTAACAGTTACTTTATAGTGACCCTCTTTATCTGTTTTAACTGTTTTGACCCATTGACCATTCTGATACACGTCAACTTTTACATCTGATAATTTGCGGTCAGGTCTATCATATTTACCATTACTGTTCTGATCAAAGAAGACATATCCGCTTATAGCATGTTGAACCACCGGTGCTTCTGTTGTCGGCACTTCCGTTGTCGGTGCTTCTGTTGTTGGTGCTTCTGTTGTTGGCGCTTCCGTTGTCGGTGCTTCCGTTGTTGGCTCTTCTGTTGTCGGTGCTTCTGTTGTTGGTGCTTCTGTCGTCGGTGCTTCTGTTGTCGGCGCTTCTGTTGTCGGCGCTTCCGTCGTCGGTACGTCAGCTTGTTTAGTAATCACTGTCGGCAGTAATTTATAAGCATTGAAACTATACGTCACCACACCTTCAATACGGTCATAAGTAGCACCGATGTCGAGTGGTTGTGTGGTTTTAACAAGGAAAGTATAGCCCGCTGCATCTGTCACTGTGTATTCATTATATGTGTTGACTGATTCTACTTTCACTTTTTCAATCGCAATATATTCCGCTTCTGTCTCTTCACCGATTTGATTAAGTGCTGTAACAGTAGGTCGAACTACTTTTTGTCCCGTCACTTTCACATCTTCTGTTTCCAGCTGATATAAATCGTAATATTCAGTGGTTGCGCCTGTTGCAGTGATGACATCACCTATTGCAGGCTTGACTGTTTTGCTGCGAACGACCATCCCTGCTGTGTCATCTTGAATGTAGATGTTATAACCATCGATAGCTGTCACTGTACCTGTCACGATGGCCTGTGTGCCTTTACCTGCTGTTCTTGCTTCTTGAATCGTCATTGCTTTTGCCGGTGTCACCGGGGGTTCAGTAGGTAATGTTGTATCGGGTGCTGCTTTATAGCCTTGCGCGATAGCTTCTTCCTGTGCGAAGAAAATCCGACGCTCTACAGGTACTTTCGCGAAGTCTTCTGGCGCATAATACAACTTCGTTTCGGAATCACCGACATAACGCTGCAGGCCTTTGTTGTCATAACGTGCACGGAACTCAAACGCAAGTTCTTTGAGGGGATGTTCTGTCTGCCAGATGCCTAGATGATTCGCCTGTGCTTCTGCCACGGCCGCCTGAAACATAGCGTAGTCCTCCATATTAGCGACCGGCCAGATAAAGTAAGTAGACGCCATCCCACGTTTCACTTGCTCTAAGTTTGTATTCAGATGATCATTTTCTCTGATAACCTGACCTAAAATACGCCCGTATGCATCTGTGATGTTGTCCGGATTCACTTTAACGGTGACCGGTGTACCTGGTGTCAGCATTTCATTTAATGACTTCTTCGCTTGCTCACCGTGATATTTCTGGTTCTGATCTAAATCAGTATCGATCAGTGCCGGGTCATAAGTAGTCAGATGATACGTTTCAGGTGTGTCGATGTTCACATAACGAATCGTATCTGAACCCATGATACTTGGTGAGATCTTGATGGTGTCGCCATCAACCACACGTTCGACGTTGACATGATATTCAGCTTGAGGGACTTCTGGTGCCGGAGGTGTCACTTGTGCGCTGAACGTTCCAAGTTCTGAAGTTGTATCTTTCGGCAAGGCTGTGAACTGTGCTGCTGGGTCATAAGCATTATGGATATCCGTATCGCCCGTGAGATTAGCTGCTGTACGCACTAATGTCATGTCTAAAGTAGAAACCGTCGTACCAAATGCTGTGCCCGGATCTACACCGACTTGACCGATTGAATCATTCACATCGCCTGTCTTGGTAGCCGCATTATAATTTTGGAATAACACGAGTGTATCATCACCGTTAAAGTTAACAGCGGTCGAACCTGTTTTTAAATCTGCCTGCGCTAAAATTTCTGCTGCTGCACTTTGATGAGAAATAACATAAACATCTCCCGGTGCTAATGTACCGCTTAATTTCAGTTCTGCTACAGTGCCCGTTGTCTCGCTGGCGCCGTTAACAAAGTTGACAAGTGAATAGGTTGATAAATCCACTGCTGCTGACGTCGGATTATAGATTTCGACGGCTTTATTGTAGCCTGAACCCTCTATGTATTCTGAAATAATTAATGTTCCCGCTGCCTGTACCCGTTGTCCTGAAAATGACAGAACCAGCGACAGTACCATCATGATGGATAAAAGTGCTTTGAAAGTTGATTTCATCCCGTTACTCCTCTTCATGTGATTAAATACCTTATCAGTTTAACAACTGAATATGGAGTCAATATGTAGATAATGTAAACATATTATTAAATATGTAAAAGACCCTCTTTTTGCATCTGCAAAAGAGGGTCTTTGTTCTATGATAAACGGTAGACACGTGCTTCATAAGGTTGTAATTGAATACTATTGCTTGTCTTACTATCAAAGCCGTAGTCATAGTTAGCGATGATTAACTGCTCGGCATTGAATTCAATATTTTCAGCGTCATCAAGTTCGACTTTCTGATTATCCAGATTACCGATGACCAGAATTCTCTCATCTTCCAGCGTTCTAGTATAGGCGAAGACAGTTTCATGTTCTGGATAGACAAGGTCAAATGTGCCGTACGTCATAACCAGGTTTTCTTTTTTGAACCGGATGAGTTTTTTATAGAAGTTAAGAATCGAATCCTCACGTTCAAGCTGGTGGGCAACGTTTAAATAAGGATAATTCGGATTGACCTTCATCCAAGGATGTCCAGTTGTAAACCCTGCGTTGTCCGTTGCATCCCATTGCATCGGTGTACGTGAATTATCGCGGCTGATACGCTGGAGCATCTCGATCACTTCTTCTTTAGCAGCACCGTTGATCAGTTCGTTGTTATAGATGTTCTTGGCGTGGACATCATCAAATTCCGTAATATCTTTAAAAGGATAGTTCGTCATGCCGATTTCCTGACCCTGGTAGATGAATGGTGTCCCTTGCAGCAGCATATAGACTGTCGCATGACTGGTTGAGCTTTCGTACCAGTGATCTTTGTCATCTGCCCAAGTCGAAGGAACACGCGGGCGGTCATGGTTTTCAATGAAAAGTGCATTCCAGCCTTTATTCTCAAGGCCTTTCTGCCAATTAGCCAGTATTTTCTTATAGCCCGGAATATCGAAGCCGGTGCCGATATTATGGTCCCAGAGATTTAAATGCTCAAACTGGAAGACCATGTTGAACTTGCCTTCTTTTTCACCGACCCAGACATCTGCATCTTCAGTCGTCACCCCATTTGCTTCACCGACCGTCATAATATCATATTTAGAGAACGTCTTTTCCTTCAGCTCTTCTAAATACTTGTGAATACCCGGCTGATTCATATGCGCTTCAAATGAATCGACATAGTTCAGCTGATCGGGATTCGGCAGATCGCCTTTGTCAAATGATTTTTTAATGTGACTGATTGCATCCACCCGGAAGCCGTCGATACCTTTATCGAGCCACCAGTTCACCATATTGTAGATGGTTTCACGCATCTCTTTATTTTCCCAGTTCAGATCCGGCTGTTTCCGGCTGAAGACATGCATGAAATACTGATCTGTCGTCACATCATACTCCCACGCAGAACCTTCAAAGATGCTGGCCCAGTTATTCGGTTCCTTACCCTCTTTAGCGTCCTGCCAGATATACCAGTCACGCTTCGGATTGTCTTTTGAAATACGTGACTCAATGAACCAAGGATGCTCATCACTTGTATGATTGATGACGAGATCCATGATCAGTTTCATACCGCGTGAATGCACCTCAAGAAGTAAGCGGTCGAAATCTTCCATTGTACCGAAATCACGCATAATAGCCTGGTAGTCACTGATATCATAGCCATTATCGTCATTCGGCGACTTATAGATCGGGCTGACCCAGATCACATCAATTCCTAAATCCTGCAGATAATCCAGTTTCTCCGTTATACCGTTAATATCACCAATACCATCACCATTTGAATCCTTAAAACTCCGCGGATATACTTGATAGCATACCGCTTCTTTCCACCAGATCCGTTCCATTTTGTTATATCCTCCTGTATTCAGCCATAAAGAAAGCCATTAACATTCATGCATGTTAACAGCTTTTCACTCTCATTTCAAACATTAAACTTGTGCTGCCTGACGTCTCCGGTCTTCAGCTGCTGAACGAATACGCTCGCCTGTCTCAGCATCGAAGAAATGGGCTTTGTTCATATCAATCGCGAGACGGATGATGTCTCCCGGCTGATAGTCATTACGAGCATCCAGTTTAGAGATGAATTCCTGGTCTTCAAATGTGCTGTAAACCATGACTTCTGAACCATGGAGCTCACTGACGGTCACCTTCGTCTCGAAGGAAGTACCTTCTGATGACTGAATGAAGACAGGTTCATCATGAATATCTTCCGGACGAATACCGAACTTGACCGGCTTGTTTTTATAGCCTTTTGCTTCCAACGTACGCAGCGTGCTTTCAGGTACATCGAATGAATACTCACCGATATGCAGCTGATTATCCTGCAGCTGAGCTGAGAAGATATTCATAGGCGGTGAACCGATGAATTCTGCGACAAAGATATTTTCCGGGAAATCATAGACTTCTTTCGGTGTCCCGACTTGCATGATATCTCCTTTGTTAAGGACGACAATGCGTGTCGCCATCGTCAGCGCTTCTGTCTGGTCATGCGTCACGTAAATCGTCGTTGTCTGCAGACGATGGTGCAGCTTAGAAATTTCGGCACGCATCTGTACCCGCAGTTTCGCATCGAGGTTTGACAGCGGTTCATCCATCAAGAAGACTTTTGCTTCACGGACAATCGCCCGGCCTAATGCCACACGCTGACGCTGACCGCCCGACAATGCTTTCGGCTTACGGTTCAAGTATTCTGTCAGACCGAGTATCTCCGCTGCTTCATGGACGCGAGTTTTGATTTCTTCCTTCGGCATTTTACGTAATTTAAGACCGAATGCCATATTGTCAAATACAGTCATATGCGGATAAAGGGCATAGTTCTGGAAGACCATTGCGATATCGCGGTTCTTCGGCGGCACATCATTCATACGGACGCCGTCTATTAACAGGTCGCCTCCCGTGATATCTTCGAGGCCTGCAATCATCCGCAACGTTGTTGATTTACCGCAGCCGGACGGGCCGACAAAGACGATAAATTCTTTATCCTGAATGTGTAAATTAAAATCTTTGACGACCGTATTGCCGCCCTCATATGTCTTCTGGATATGATCCAGTTTAAGTTCTGCCATTTAACTTCCTCCTTAAGCCCACCACATATCTGTCGGTGTCTCTTTAATGATGACTTGCTTTAAGTTACGGACTGCTGTCTGAAATCCTTCTTCAATCGACATCAGCGGATCTTCGTGTTCTATACTGACTACATAGTCATAATGATACGTTCTAAGCGCACTCATCATCCGGGTCCATTCCGCCATATCATGACCACAGCCGACACTTCTGAACGTCCAACTACGCGACTGAACATCACCGTAAGGCTGCATGTCCAGAAGGCCGTACATATTGATGTTATCCTGGTCGAGATAGGTATCCTTTGCATGAAAATGGTGAATGGCATTTTCTTGACCTAGAATCTTGATAGCCGCAACCGGATCAATACCCTGCCACCACATATGACTTGGGTCGAGGTTCGCCCCAATAAACTCATTCGTCGCCTTTCTCAGTTTAAGGAGCGTATAAGGTGAGTGAACAAGGAAGCCGCCGTGCAGCTCTAAGCCGATTTTGATATTCGCTTCTTTGGCCAGTTCTGCAATATCCTGCCAGTAAGGAATCAGCTTGTTTTCCCACTGCCAGTTGTAGATATCGCCATATTCTGTCGGCCACGCGACCACTGGCCAGTTCGGCTGCTTAGCATCGTCTGATTCACCCGCTGTCCCGCTGAAACAATTGACGACCGGCACATTCATCAGTGCAGCCAGTCTGATTGTTTTGCGGAGGGTCTCATCCGATTCTCTGCGGAACTCAGCATCAGGTGAGATCGGATTACCATGACAGCTGAATGATGAAATAAAGAGACCGCGTTCTGCAAAGGCTTTTAAGTAAGCTTCTCGTGCATCCGCATCTGCCAGCAGCTGATCAACATCGATGTGCTTACTGCCGGGATAGCAGCCCGTGCCGACTTCTACCGCTTCTACACCTGATGCCTTTACATAATCAAGCATCTCTTCGAAAGATTTGTCATTAAAAAGTGGATTAAATACGCCTAATTTCATTATTTTTCCCCCTCCAGTCGAATCGCCCGCTGTTTTTGTGCGCTTAAGTAAATCGCTTCTATCACACTCGAGACGTCTTTTGCTTCTGCCGGCTGTACACGTAAAGGTGTGCTGTTCATAATGGCTGAAATGAAGTTTTCTGCCTGCAGATACTCGAATGGATGATCAACCTGGATGTAATCAATATTCAGTGTCGTCATCAGCGTATCATCCGCCTGGTTCACTTTCATTTCAAAAACGTTCAGCCCCCCTTTAGTACCCGAGATACTGATATGTTCTTCGTCACTCTCAACATTCGCAGCCCAGCTCGTCTCAAAGAGCATCGTCACGTTATTCTCAAACCGGATGAAAGCCGTCACGTGGTCATCCACTTCAAATGTCTCTGGATTGAACACGCCCCATTCATTGACCGGGTTCGGCATACGACTGAGTCTATTATAAGTCTGCGCTGATACTTCGACCGGTTTCTGGTTGCCCGTCAGCCACATTGCCAGGTCCAGTAAGTGACAGCCGTAGTCAATCAGCGCTCCGCCGCCTTGCAGCTCTTTGTTCGTGAAGACACCCCAGCCTGGTACTTTACGTCGTCGCATGGCTTTGACCCGGACGACTAATGGTTCCCCGATAATCCCTTTATCGATGATTTTCTTCGCAGCAATCGCCTCTTTCATAAAGCGATAATGATAGGCGATATGCAGGACACCTTTACTCTTCTCTTCTGCCTGAACCATAGCCTCTGCTTCCGCCCGCGTCGTCGCCATCGGTTTCTCACACATGACAGAGATATTCTTTTCAAGGGCTGTAATCGCCATGGGTGCATGAAACTTATTCGGTGTGGTGATGACAACCGCATCAATCTGGTCAAGCATCTCTTCATAACTGGAAGCGATGTGCGGTATCTGGAACTGATTGGCGACAACCATCGCACGCTCTTTATTGATATCATAAACATGTGTGATTTCAACCTGTTCAAAATCTCTGAATGCCGGGATGTGTCTATCTGTCGCGATACCGCCGACACCTGCTATACCTAGTCTGACTTTCGTCATAAGAAACGCTCCTTAAATTTGTATAATTGATTTAGTTTGTGCTGATTCTATCGCTTTAATGATGACGTTTAAAGATGCACGGCCTTCATACCCGTCACAGATCGGTGTTTCATGACGGCTCAGCGCTTCAAGAAACGCATCAATCGTATGTGAATTTTTCTGACCGCCTTCTTCATTGGTCTGTATTTCACCGAGCTGCTCTCTTTCAATCTGCCCATCCGCTCCGAAGAACTGGTAAGTATAGAGGTCATCTGCATTCAATTTCAGGATCCCTTTTTCACCGTATATCATCGTGCTGTTATCTTCCTGGCCGTTATAAGCCCAGGATGCACTTAATGTGCCGATGATGCCGTCAGCGGTCTTCAGAATAAGGACCGCATTGTCATCAACATCTGCTTTTTTTGCAGACGTCTCAATCATCGCACCGACTTCCGTGAATTCTGTACCAAGTATATAACGCATCAAATCTGCCTTATGGACACCGAGGTCTCCCATCGCGCCGATGAAGGCACGCTTTTTGTCAAAGAACCAGCTGTCAGGTCCATCGACACTCCAGCCTTCCGGGCCCGGATGACCAAACGTCGTCTTAAATGAATAGAGTTTCCCGAGCTTCCCTGCTGCGATATCCTCTTTTGCCCGCTGATGTGCCTCATTAATACGCTGGTTATGGCCAATCATCAATGTCTTGCCACTTTCTTCTGCCGCTCTGATCATGGCATCTGCATCCTCAAGTGACGTCGCCATCGGTTTCTCACAGAGCACATGCTTGCCAGCCTTAAGCGCTGCTATCGTCATCTCTGCATGCAGGTAGTTCGGTGTACAGATGCTGATGACCTCCACTTCCGGATCAGCTAACAGGTCATGATAATCACTGTAACTCACACCTCCAAATGCTGCAGCGAGCTCATCGCTACGCTCTTTGACAATATCACAGTATGCGATGATTTCAGCGTTCGCGTTCTGCTGATACTCCGGAATATGGCGATGTGTAGCAATACTTCCGCAGCCAATGATTCCTACCTTAAACATCTGACTTCTCTCCTTTATTCAAGTCTTCAAGCGGCTGATAGTTCCCGTATGTCGGATAGGCATTCGTCGTTGGACGTGCCCATTTCACTGCGTTGTTGATGACGCGCTGCACGTTCTCATTGTAATAAGTCGGATAAGTCTCATGTCCCGGGCGGAAATAGAAGATCTTACCGTTACCTCGTCTGAAAGTGGCACCTGAACGGAAGACTTCTCCGCCCTGGAACCAGCTGACGAAGAGGAGTTCTTCCGGAGCAGGAATATCAAAATGCTCACCGTACATCTCTTCCTGTTCCAGTTCAAAATATTCACCCAGGCCCTCTGCAATCGGATGATTCGGCATCACAGTCCAGATCCGTTCTTTCTCGCCTGCCTCACGCCACTTCAAGTCGCAGCCGGTTCCCATCAGCTTCTTGAATACTTTCGAGAAGTGGCCTGAATGCAGAACAATCAGACCCATTCCTTCCAGTACTCGTTTATGAACGCGGTCAACGATTGCGTCCTGTACGTCATCATGCGCTTTATGCCCCCACCAGATCAAAACATCTGTCTGATTCAGCACATCTTCTGTCAGTCCATGTTCCGGCTCATCTAATGTCGCAGTTGTGACCTCAGCTCCTTCTATAAACGAGGCAATCTGCTGATGAATACCTTCCGGATAAATGCTTCTGACTTCCTCTGATTCTTTTTCATGTCTGAATTCATTCCATACGGTCACTTTCATGCTTCTCTCTCCTTTAAACGTTTTGTAGACTGTCGTTCAATAATACGAGTAGGAATCATTTTACTCACCTTCAGCATATCACGGTGATGTAAATATTCAATCAATCGGCTGGCTGCTTCCTGACCCAGACGTTCAGGGAAGATATCGACTACCGTCTGCGGGGGACAAGCAGCTTCATTCAGATAAGAATCATTGAAAGTAGCCGTCTGGATATCTTCCGGGATACGTCTGCCTAAAAGATACAACTCACTTAGAACGCTCAAGTTCATCATGCTGTCTGATGTAATAATTGCGGTTATTTCCTCGGGCATATTTTGTACGATATGCTTCACATCTTCTGTTCCTGCAGCACCTTCAAAAACCGTAGTCTCAAGCCCTGCATCTGCACAGGCTTCTCTGTATCCTGTCAGGCGGTCAATGTTAACGGCATAGGTCTTATTTTCTGCGATAAAGGCAATCTTTTCATGGCCTAAATCGATTAGGTACTGCGTCAGCTTAAATGCAGCTTCGACATTATCATTATCAATAAATATATCTGTTGATTGATTCATCTTCTTACCGATGATGACGTAGGGGCAATCAAGCTTGCGCAGATAATCCAAGACCGTATCCTCTTCTTTTGAATAAAGGACGATAAAACCATCAACCGCATTACTGCTGACCATCTCTTTTACTTCATGCAGTAGTTCTGCTTCTTCCTTACTGGTCGAAATAACCGTGGAATAACCATTATCCTTACAGACTCTCGAGATACTCATGAGTACATCTGTGAAAAATGGATTCTGCCGCATCTCCTTTGAAGATGATTTCAGCAAGAGACCGATCGTATTCGACTGCTTTGTCACTAATCTTCTGGCAGAAACGTTCGGGATATAGCCCATCTCCTCCATGATTCTGCGGACTTTATCGGCTGTCTTCTGACTGATCGCATCGCTGTTACTGATCACCCGTGAAACAGTGGAGGGAGCGACATTCGCTCGTTTCGCCACATCTTTGATCGTTACCATGTTATTTCACTGCGCCGTCAGAAACACCTTTGATGATCTGTTTCTGCGCAAAGAAATAACCGATGATAACAGGAATAATTGAAATCGTCAGACCTGCCAGTGCTAAATGCCACTGCTTAGTGTACTGACCAAAGAAGAGGAATAATTTCAGTGGAATCGTTTCCTGACCAGGGCCGAGTACGAGACTTGGTAACAGATAGTCATTCCAGATCCAGATCACATTCAGGATACCGACTGTTACTGAGATCGGTTTTAATAACGGGAAGATGACATGCCAGTAAATCTGCCATTTACTTGCGCCGTCAATCATCGCTGCCTCATCGAGCGATTTTGAAATCCCCTGCAGTGAACCGTGATACAGGAAGATAGATAAACTTGCACCGAAGCCGAGGTACATGAACATCAGACCCCAGATATTCAAGCTCTGCAGATCGCCGAATATTTTGACGAGTGGAATCATGACCGATTGGAACGGCACAAGCATCGCTGCGACGAACAGGAAGAAAATCAGGTTTGACACCTTACCTTTATTCCGGCTCAGAGCATAGGCCGCCATACTTGAAAAGATAATAATGAGCGCGACACTGGCAACAGAGACAAGGACAGAGTTCAGGAACGTCTGCGCGAAGTTCAATTGCTGGAAGGCATCAATAAAGTTCTGGAATGTCTTCTCTTTCGGTAATGCCAGCGTATTGTTGAAGATCTCAAGCTTTGTCTTAAAGGCGTTGACAATCATCAAGTAGAAAGGAGACAGCCAGAGAAGACCGATAACGAGTGCAATGATTTCAAGGATATACCATTTTGCTTTCATTACATCTCCACCTCTCTTTTCTTATTGTAATAAACCTGAATCAAGCTGATCGCTGTCACGATCAGGAAGAAAATCACCGCTTTTGCCTGCGCAGAACCCATCAAGTTCATTTTGAAGGCTGTGTCGACGATATCCATCGCGACCATTTTCGTGGAGTTACCCGGTCCACCGTTTGTCAGTGATAAGTTCTGGTCGTAAATCTTGAAAGCACCTGATAGTGTCAGGAACATGCTGACTGTAAATGCGGGTGCCACGAGCGGGAAAGTGATGTTCTTGAAACGCTGCCAAGTATTCGCGCCGTCTATTTCAGCCGCTTCCAGTAAGTCTGCTGGTACATTCTCTAAATAAGCGATATAGATGATCATGATATAACCTGCCATCTGCCACGTAGAGAGAATGACCATGCCCCAGAAACCGGTCGTTGTATCACTGAGCCAGCCCTGCATCCATTCCGAGCCGATCGCCATTCCGATAGAAGCAAATACTTTCGTGAAGATGAACTGCCAGATGAAACCGAGGATCAGTCCACCGATCAAGTTCGGCATAAAGAAAATCGTCCGCAGGAAATTTCTTGATTTGATCCGGCTTGTGACTAACAGCGCCAGTCCGAGCCCAATAATATTGATGATGAATACCGCTGCAATTGAATATTTGAACGTAAACCAGAGTGCGTTTTTAAAGGTGTCATCACTCAGCAGATTGATATAGTTATCGAAGCCGACAAAATCAGGCACCTGTGATGTATCACCGTTCCAGTTGGTAAATGAATAATAGATACCATATAAAAATGGAATGATGATGACCATTGACAATGCGAATAAAACAGGCAGCAGGAACAGCCAGAACGCAAAACTTTTTGTCTTCATTTTTTCACCTCAGATTTTAAAAAGGGGGCACACGCAATGTGACCCCCTTTTTAAACTATTATTTTCTTGCTTTTTCCCAAGCATCTTGAGATTTTTTGATTGCTTCATCAAATGAAATTTTACCTGTTAAGTAATCTTGCAGGTAAGCACCTAATGCGTCATCGGTGTAACCTGTCGGGTAACCTTTGAATACCCACGCAGATGTTTTACCTTCTTCTGAATACTTATAGATTTCTTTTGAGAGTGGGTCAGCAATTTTAGAAGTATCGTAGTCTTTATAAGCTGGAATGAACTTGAAGTCTTCCATGACAATCTTTTTACCTTCATCAGATGTGTATAACCAGTCCAAGAATTCTTTGGCTGCTTTTTGAACTTTTTCATCTGATTTTTTGTTGACTGCCCAGTTGTTTGCAACCCCTACTGGAATAGTCGCTTCACCTGAACCTGTTGGTACAGCGATGAGGCCGACGTTTTTAGCCACTTCAGGATTCACACCTTCGATTGTCGGATAAGCCCAGTTACCTTGTTGAATCATAGCTACTTTACCTGTCGAGAATAACTCTTCTACCTGCTGAGAATAATCAAGAGAAGCAACAGGTTGTTTAGAATATTTGTTCTGGATATCTAAATATTGTTTTAACTGATCTTTTTGAGTGAAAGGCAGTGTTTTAGCATCTGCTGCTTTCTGAATATCATTGTCGAAATCTTTTGCTAAGAACATGCTTGCTGCGTGGTCACTTAAAACCCATTTTTCTTTCGCCGGTAATGCAAAGACACCGCTTAATTTTAACTCATCTTTTTTAGAGTCGATGGTCTGTGCCACTTTCTCTAAATCGTCCAATGTTTTGATATCTTCTGCTTTAACGCCTGCTTTTTCGAAGATCTCTTTATTGTAGATCAAGCCGTATCCTTCCTGGTTCATTGGGATACCATATGTTTTACCATCTTTCTGGACTGGTGCAAGTAACGCTTCATCGACAACCGCTTTAGTTGATTTCATATCTGATAAATCTGCTAAACGACTTGCGTGTTGTTTTAAATCCTCAGGACCACCGATATTGAAAATGTCCGGCTCGTTTTTAGAAGCGATTTTAGCTTTTAATGCTTGACCGTAATCGTTACCCCCGCCTACTGTTTCAACATTGATTTTTACATTTGGATGTTCAGCCATATATTTCTTAGCCATTTCTTCAAACTGCTGCTTGAATTCCACTTTGAACTGGAAGACATTGACCGTAACTTGATCACCGTCACCTTTCTTGGCAGTACCTCCGCCGGAACCTGAATTACCGCACGCTGCAAGAACTGAGGCAAAAATTAAAGATAGAACAAGCATTAACAATGACGATTTCTTCATCTCTTAATCTCCTTTAGCTATATAGTTTTAGAAAACGTTTTCATTCTTAAAATCATCTTAGCATCCTTCTTCATCGAGCGTCAACACTTTTTTGCAAACGATTGCATAAAATCATAAAAAAAGAAGCTCCGAAGAGCATCCTTATCTGTAAAGAGGGGTCGATTGATCTAATATATGTTTCGCCACTGCTTTCATATCATTCGTGTAATGAATCATGCCCTGGACGGCAGGGAGTGCCTGTGCCATGCCCGCTTCAAACAGCGAGCTGAACACCGCCTGAATGGGATTGATTGATTTGAGTTTAAAGGCACTGCGGACCATCTGGATCATCTTCGTCATATCCATCATCTTCATCAGTGAAGATCCTTGCTCTTCTATCTCCCTCACGTTCTTCTCTATAGAGGGCCAGTGATGAAAGCGGTCATAGACATCATCTGCTTCTACTCTGAAGTGGCTGCGAATCGTCCGCTCTAGAATGGTATAGTTCTGATGTGACAGGACTTCCTTCAAGGCAGGAGTGAAAAGTTTAGGAAAGACGGTGTTCACTTTGTAATTCAGATAGCTTTCTTTCATCTCTTCGCTTTGATAGTGCTTCAGATATTCGTCGTACATCATGGTCATCTGCTGACGTATCTGTTCACTGAGCGCTTCTATCCCTTCACCCGATAAGGCACTTGTAAATAAATAGTCTTGATGTTCGTTCAAAATACCACGCAGCATCACTTTCAGCTCGGTATTTTTCGTGTGGCGCAGCAGCTCACTGCTTTCTGTACGGTTGACATCAATCAAGGCGTCCACTTTGTTATAGACGAAATGAATCTCTTTTCCTTCTTTCGCCAGATACTTGATCAAGTCCATATCAGTCTCTCTGATTTTACTGCTTAAAATATAGTAGAACTGCTGAATATCACTTGCTTTAATGATCTTCTTATATTGTGCTAACGTGATTTCCTCAGTGCCGACGCCCGGAAAATCAACGAGTTCTCCGTATTCAGGATAGATGTAGGACTGCGCAGTCAGCGTTGCATCTGTATGAACCCCTGTATAAGCTTTCGCCTTTGGCAGCAGCTGATTGATCAGGCTGCTTTTACCTGCATCAGGCTGGCCGATAAAACCAATGGCATGCGGTGTACGGTTCGCCACAAACTTTCTGTATGCCTTGATCAAGGGATGATTCTTCATCTTCATCACTCCATTAACGTATAGTTATACTTCTACTATACCAATAAATAACCCCTAGTATTCATTCTGTGCACTTCTATTCATCAGATAGAGGAAATAAGGTGCGCCCATGATACTCACAATAATACCGGCCGGAATACCCGCCGGCTGCAGCAGCATTCGGCCGAGCGTATCGGATAACGCCAGCAGAATAGCACCGATCAGCAGTGCAACCGGCATAAACATCTGGTGTCTTGGCCCGACTAAGCTTCGCGCAATATGCGGACCAAGCAGACCGATAAAACCGATTCCTCCACTTACAGCGACGGCACAGGAGCTTAAAAATACAGCGATAGAGACCATGATCAGCCGTTGTCTGTTAACGTCGACCCCTACACCAGTCGATACATGCTCATGCGTGTTTAAGATATTCAATATGTTAGCTTTCATCAATACAATCGGCATCAGGATGCAGACTGCTACCGTAATCATCACAGCAAACGGCCACGTATCTCCCCAGATGGAACCCGCATACCAGGCAGAGATGAACTCCATCTGATCACTGTTGAAAGTTGACGTCATCATAATGGAGGCACCACTTAACGCCGTCGCCATCCCAACACCCATCAGTATCATTCTGACCGGTTGAATGCCCTCATTCTTTTTATAGCTCAGCATAAAAATCAACAGAGCTGTCAGCAGGCCGCCGAGCATACTGAAGAGCGGCAGTATATAAACGAATGTACTGCTGTCAACAGGCATAAACATGATCAGGAGCACGATGAAGAAACCACTGCCTGCATTGATGCCGATGATACCGGGATCTGCCAGCGGATTCTTAGTGATGCTCTGTAACAGGGCACCGCTGATAGCAAGTGCCATGCCGCTGAGTAACGTGACCACAAGTCGCGGCATCCTGAACTCGAACAGCACCATCGTATCCGTCGCCTCTCCATGGCCGAACAATGTACGGAAGAACTGGGGAACCGTCATCTTGAAGTCACCGGTAGTCATACTGAACGCCATAGTCAACAGCGCGATGATGCACAGGACCACCAGAATAAGCAACTGTCTGCGTCTTTTATACTTTTCTATCATAATAGTTTACCGTCCTTTCTCACTAAATAAATAAAGAACGGTACACCCACAATCGAAATGATGGCACCGAGCGGCGATTCGCCTGCCAGGCGTGCCAGGGTATCTGCCGCCACGATGGACAGCCCGCCCAGCAGCGCGGAGAACGGTACGATCAAACGGTAGTCTGTTCCTATAAGCAATCTGACGATATGCGGTATCATCAGCCCGACAAAAGCAAGTGAACCCACTAATGAGACGGCTACCCCTGCCAGAAGCATCGTCATCACAGAGAAGAGGATTCTGATCCGGTGCGTATTCACTCCTAACCCTTGTGCCATCTCTTCCCCGAGACTGAGGGCTGTCAGCTGTCTGCCAGTCAGTGATGCGACAATGATGATCATCAGAATGACCGGTGCAGCATACGCAAGCTGCTGCCACGTTGTGCCGGCAACACCGCCTGCCGACCAGAATGTAATACTCTGATTCAGTCTGAAAAGTAGAGCGATACCTTCAGCCAGTGCTGTCAGTAAAGCCGAGATAGCCGCACCTGCCAGGACGATACGCATCGTATTAAAGCCGCCTCTTCTGGAGCTGCCGATCACCATGACCAGTGTGCCACCGAGCACCGCCCCTAAGAAACCTGCTATCATGAGCCAGAGGAAGTTGGTTTCTCTGAACAGAGCCATTGTGACACTGATCATCATAGCTGCACCCGCATTCAGTCCGAGGAGTGCCGGGTCAGCGAGCGCATTCTTCGTCACACCTTGCATAATGGCCCCGCTGCAGGCAAGCGCCGCACCGACGAGCAGGGCGCCTAATTCACGCGGGACTCTGATATCCCTGATGATATTCTGACTTTCTGTGTTCCGGTAATGAAAGAATGCGCCGAGAACTTCTTGCACTGAATAATAAGTGGTACCCAGACAGAATGAGAGGATCAACATCCCGATAATGGCCAGACAGATACATATACTGAGAACAATAGGTTTATGTATACTTTTCATCATCAAATCCTCGTGTAGTGTTTACACAATAAATCATAAGTGATCAGCAAAGGTTTTCCTGTACGTGGATCCAGACTGAGTTCTGCATCGATATTAAAGACTTCTTCCAGTACTTCGTGCGTCAGAACGTCTGCCGGAGAACCTTGCTGAACGATTTCCCCTTTTTTCATCGCAATCAGATGATCCGAAAAACGAATCGCCTGATTAATATCATGTAAGACCATGATGATCGTTGTCCCTTGTTCACGGTTCAGCGTCTGCACAAGGTCCAGTATTTCAAGCTGATGGGAAATGTCCAGATAGGTAGTGGGTTCATCGAGGAACATGATATCTGTCTTCTGTGCAAGTGCCATAGCAATCCAGACACGCTGGCGTTGTCCGCCGCTTAAGTCATTGACGGCCCGATGTTTGAACTCGTAAGTGCCTGTCGCGCGAAGCGCCCAGTCGATGACGTCCTTATCTTCTTTCGATAGCCGACCGAAGCCGCTCTGATATGGAAAACGCCCATAGCTGACCAGTTCGCCTGCTGTGAGACCGTCTGCTACTTCAGGTGACTGCGGCAGTATCGCAATTTTTTTCGCCACTTCTTTCGTTGATTGCTGATGGATATTTTTGCCGTCAAGGACCACTCGTCCATCCTTGACGGGAATGATGCGGGCCATCGCTTTCAAAAGCGTGGATTTACCACAGCCGTTCGGCCCGATAATCGATGTCACTTTGCCGTCAGGAATGTGGACTGTCAGTTCTTTGACGATTTCGCGTTCGCCGTAGCTGATTGTTATTTTTTCTCCGGATAATCTTTCCATTTTAAACCGCCTTCACTTTTTAAGTGATAATCATTATCAATGCACTCATTTTATAGTATAATGGTAAACAACGCAACTTAACGAAGTAAGGGGACTTTATTTTGAGTCAATTATTAGATATAACCATTATCGGTGGCGGCCCAGCTGGTCTGTATACTGCTTTTTATGCCGGTTTACGTGGTATGAAGGTCCGTATCATCGAATACCAGGACAAACTAGGCGGTAAAGTCAATCTCTATCCAGAGAAAATTGTCTGGGACATCGGTGGCATCGCACCTAAACCTGCCGGCGAGATTGTAGAGGATATGATCACGCAAGGACTGACGTTTGAACCAGATGTCCATCTAAGTGAGAAAGTCATCAATATAACGAAAAAAGATGAACAGCTTTTTGAAGTGATAACAGATAAGAGCCGCTACTTATCAAGATCTGTCATTATTGCGATCGGCAGCGGTATTATCTCGCCGATGAAGCTCGCAATCGAAGGGGCTGAACGTTATGAAGTATCCAATCTTCATTATGTAGTCCCTTCACTCAGCCGTTTTAAAGATAGACGTGTACTGATTTCCGGCGGCGGCAATGCAGCAGTCGACTGGGCCTATGCTATCGCGCCATTCGCTGCCCATGTCTCCATCTTATGCCGCAAAGATGATTTCAAGGGGCATGAAGAAATGGTCCGTAAGCTGGATGACCGCGGTGTTGAAAAAATTATGAGTCACTCCATCCATTCCCTGCAGGCTGAAGGAGATGCGATTGAATCTGTGATCATCCAGCATTGCCGGACACGGGAGCCACGAGAAATAGCTGTAGATGATGTCATCATCAATCACGGCTTCCATATGGAGAGTGATCTGCTCGATCAATGTGACATCAAACTCGAACGTCAAGACAACTTCTATATTAAAGGTCATGCAGATTCCTCTACCCAGGTTGCAGGGGTCTATGCAGTCGGCGATATATTGTCACATGACAGTAAAGTCCAGCTGATGGCGGGCTGTTTTCATGATGCGGCCAACGCAGCTAATCTGGCAAAGACTTATATTGATCCGACAGCAAATGATGCCGGCACGGTCTCCAGCCATAATGAAGTCTTTAAAGAGAAGAATGAAGAACTGCTGTCCAATATGCTATAACTAAGAAAATCCCGTTTAGCACATGCTAGACGGGATTTTCCTATTTGAACGGAATGTGCTGTGCAGCGGCCGCGTCCATAATGATTTCTACATTGGGATGCAGCAGCAGACTGCTCGCCGGCACAGCGGTATCCGGTTCTGTCATGCTATAGAGTCTGGCCATGATCGGCGCTTTTTTATCGCCTATTGCCAAGAGCAGAATACGATTTGAATACAGAATCGATTCTATACCCATGGATACCGCCTGACTAGGCACATCGTCCTGACTATCAAAGAAGCGGGCATTGGCTGCAATGGTTTCAGGGGAGAGCTCTACCACTCTTGTCTTACTATCAAAAGGGGTACCCGGCTCGTTAAACCCGATGTGTCCATTGACACCGATTCCCAGCAGCTGGATATGCAGCGGGCCTTTGGCACGGATCGCTGCATCATAGCGCCAGTTATCCCCTTCCACATCAATGAGATCATTATCCGGCAGATGGAACTGAGACTCCTGCATCCCTAACGGCTGAAAAAAGTGCTTTTTCATGTAGCTCATGTAGCTGTTCGGATGGGCGGCATCCAGATTGAAGTATTCATCTAAATTGAATGTCTCAAGGCAGGAGATATCTGTCTGATGGCGCTGCAGTAACGCCACTAACTCCCGGTACATGTCTTCCATCGTACCACCTGTCGCTAAACCTAAGAGCGTGCATGCATTAAAATGAATTTCCTTGAACATTTCGACCGCTACATAACGACTCGCATTTTCCGGACTGCCTAAGTTCATGAATTTCATGACTGCCTCCTTAATCTTCAGTAATAAAGCCTTTGCCGAGTACATCCCGGACATCATGGACGACAACAAAGGCTTCCGGATCAATTTTTCTGATCATCCGCTTAGTCTTAGTCAGCTGTAATTTGTTGATGACGCAGTATAATACGTCTGTCTCACGTTTCGTATAGTATCCTTTGCCGCTCAGGAGTGTTACACCGCGGCCGATATCTTCATCGAGCATCTTGGCAATCGGCTCCGGATTCTGTGAAATAATAGTGACCGCCTTTTTCGGGTTCGTCCCTTCAATCATGAAGTCCATCGCTTTTGTGCCGATGTATAGACTCAATGTGGTCAACAGCGCTTTTTCAACAGGCATCACAGTCAGTGAAATCGCTACAACGATCAAGTCGAAGAACAACAGGGCATATGACGTGCTGACGTCCAGGTATTTATGCGCAATACGTGCCAGAATCGTTGTCCCGGCAGTTGTGCCTCCCACCATGACAATCAGCCCGATTCCGATCCCGATGAGAAAGCCTCCGAATATAGGCGCAACCAGAACCTCTTCTAGATGCAGCTGCCAGGACTCTGTCAATCTCAGGAAGACGGATAGAGAGATAATGGAAACGATCGTCAACACCATCGAACGCTTAGATAAGAACTTATAACCGACTGCCAGGAGTACCATATTCATGACAAAAGTCGTGATAGCTGGCGACCAGCCGAATGCATATAAGAAGATGAGCGACATCCCTGTCACACCACCTTCGCCTAAATTGGCAGGAATGATAAACATATTCACCGCCATAGAAAAAAGAAATGAACCTAACATAACCACTAATACAGTCTTCAGAGAAATTTTCATCAAAACACTCACTTTCCAGCAATCTAATCCATCTATAATTTACCTTAATTAAGATGAAATAAACAACCGGTACCTTCTGGATACCGGTTGTCTATCTCTACTTTTTTATTTGAAGAAAGGCGTCTGAATGTCTTTCATCGTATTGACGGAATGATCGAACTTGATTTGCTCTTCCTCTGACAGCGGTGATTCAATGACTTCTCTGATACCATTACGATTGATGACTGCTGGTACGCCGATATACACGTCCTGATGACCATATTCGCCGTTTAAGTAGGCGGACACTGTCAGTACGACGTCCTGATTGCTTAAAATCGCTTTTGTGATGCGCATCAGACCCATGGCTACGCCGTAATAAGTTGCCCCTTTAGCTTCAATAATCTGATATGCTGCGTCACGTACATTGATATAGATATCTTCCATACGGTCTTCTTTTTCCGGATGCATTTCAAGGAGACGTTTTAACGATACACCGGCAATGTTTGCACCGCTCCATACAGCCAGTTCGGTATCGCCATGTTCACCGATAATATTGGCATGGACACTGGAAGACGCCACATCAAACTCTTTACTCAATAAATATCTGAAGCGCGCTGTATCTAAAATGGTACCTGAGCCGATGACGCGATGCTTCGGCAGACCTGAGAACTTCCAGCTGGCATAAGTCAGAATGTCTACCGGATTTGTAGCGATAAGCAAAATACCGTCAAATCCAGATGCCATAATTTCTTCGACAATTGATTTAAATATTTTAATGTTTTTACCGACCAGATCCAACCTTGTTTCTCCAGGTTTCTGTGCGGCTCCCGCACAAATCACAACGATGTCAGCATCGTGACAGTCAGCGTATGAACCTGCTTTGATCTTCATCGGGCTCGGTGCATACAGTACGCCATGATTTAAATCCATCACATCACCGATCACTCGTTCTTCATTTAAGTCGATAATATAAAGTTCATCACAAATACCTTGATTTAATAAGGAGAATGCATAGCTGGAGCCTACTGCTCCATTACCTACTAAAACGATTTTATTGCCTTTGATTTTGTTCATGATAGACACTCCTTTATAAATGATATTCTCTCTACAGTACTATACTTAAGATACCCGTCCAAATACAAACAAATACAAGAAGTGAGAGACTATATTTCAATGTCATGCTCAATAATTTTGATTCTTTGCCCACTTCTCCGACAGCTGCAGTGGCGATGGCGATGGATTGAGGAGAAATCAGTTTCGCCATCACACCGCCTGCCGTATTAGCCGCCACAAGCAACGTCGGATTTACACCGATTGTCACGCCTGCAGTGGACTGGATGGAAGCAAACAATGTATTGTTATTGACCACAGAACCGGTCATAAAGACACCGATCCATCCTAATACCGGCGACAGAACAGGAAATACAGACCCGGTCTTAGCAATAGCAGTCCCTAAAGTAACCGTAAGACCGCCATAAGTGGTCAGTTTAGCGATGGCCAGAATCGCACATATCGTGACAACGGATAACCAGAGCTCTTTAATCGTGACAAGCAGTAAATCCAATGCTTCTTTAAAGTTGATCTGTTTTGATAACAGGATCGTGAAGAGGACTGCCAGCAGAATAGCGGTTCCCGTAGCCCCGAAGAAATCGACTTTCAGCATGACCCCTTTCTGAGCCTCTGCATTGAAAGTGCCGGGCACCATATACTGAAGCACAGTGCGGCTTAACGCACCTTCTGGAGCAAATAGAGCTTTATAAGCCGGCATGCTCCAGATAAGGACAAACGCGGTTAAAAAGTAAAAAGGTGACCAGGCTAATAGGACTTCTTTTTTCGTATGGCGTGCAGTAGCGACTGTCGGGTCACTGAGCCGGAAGATATGTGCCGGCTGCCACTTCTGACAGAAAACCGCTAACGCACCCATCGCTGCTAAAGGTGGTATGATATCTGCAAGTTCAGGACCCTGGAAGACAATGATAAGGGTCTGCAGTGCTGTAAAAACGACGGAGGTGATGATGATGACAGGCAATGTCTCCTTGACGCCTTTAAAGCCATCCAAAATAAAGACCAGAATAAACGGCAGGACAAATGTTGTAATAGGTAAAGTATAGGCTGTCATCTGAGAGACCTGCATTGCCGTCATATCTGCTAATCCTAATGAATTGACGATACCTACCGGAATCCCGATGGCTCCATATGCACCGGCAGCTGCATTGGCTACCAGACAGAGCATCGCAGCCTGCAGCGGTTTAAAACCGAGCTGAATCAATAACACCGCACAAATCGCGATCGGCACTCCGAACCCTGCTGCACCTTCCAGAAAAGCATTAAAACAAAAGCCGATCAGTAAAAGCTGCACCCGCTGATCATTTGAGATACCTGCGATACTGTCCTGTATCACCTGGAACTTCCCGCTTTTTTCCGTCACTTTGTATAACCAGACGGCCATTATAATGATATAACCGATAGGCATGAGCCCTTGTAATAATCCTTCAGAGACGCCTCCCGCTGCTACCGGCAAAGGCAGCTTAAAGATGACAAGCGTAATGAACAGGGTCACCGTCAAGGTTAATAGGGCTGCATTAATCCCTTTCATCTTGAAAAGAGTCAGACATAGCAGAAACAATAAGATAGGGACTGCTGCCACAACTGCTGATAAACCGATATTGCCGAACGGATCAAATGAATGAACAAACATAACGCTTCCTTCTTTCGAATGATAATTTATAAAATCACTAATAAATATACATAAAAGTTTGTTAATCTTTTCACAAACTTATAATACTCCATTATTTATTTGTTTTCAATACATTTTCATAAATTTATTTTATAAATTTCAGGTAAACGTTTTCATATTTATTCATGGTTGATTCGGGATGATATTCGCTGTGCTAAAAAAAATAGACTGACCAAATGGTCAGTCTATTTATGCAGTTGTCGGCATTTTAGGCATCAGGGATTGTTTTAATCTACGACGTAAGTCTCTCAGTACTCGGTTAGTCATGAAAAAGCCTCCCTTTTCATTTACTCTAGCACCTTAAGTATATCTCCCAATTATTAATCCCTTATTGATTCTGTATGAAGTTGTTGTAAAATTACCAGACGAATAATCCGACGAACGCAGCTGATAATAAGGATACCAAAATACCTGCAAGCAGCATCATCGGCACGTAGCGGCTGACAAAGTCAGAAGTCTTCACATCGACAATTCCTTTTAATGTACCAATGATCATCCCTACTGTAGAGAAGTTGGCAAATGAAATAAGGAACGTGACAAGTACGGCTTTCATATGTTCCGGCATGGTCTTCAGTGCATCCTGAATGCCGATCATCACAACGAATTCATTGGTGATGATTTTGGTTGCCATGTGTCCACCGACGATTCTCGCTTCGTCCCAAGGTAAACCGAGCAGCATAGCAAAGGGTGCCATATAGAAGCCAAGGATATCTGCAAGTCTGATATGTGCACCTGTAAAACGGTCAAGCAGAGATAATAACATATCAATAAAATAAGCGAGTGAAACGAAAGCGATCAGGAAAGCGATGATGATTAAAATCAATTTACCAGCACCCAGCACTGAATCACCTAAGAATGAGAAGAACGGCTGACGTTTCTCTTCCTTGATTTCAACGATATAATCTTCTTCAGGTGTCAGTCGTACCGGGTTTAAGATAGAAGCGACAATAATCGCATTGATGATATTCAGTGGAATGGCAGTTAAGACCAGTTCACCTGGTACCATTGTGACATAAGCGCCGACGATAGAGCCTGAAATACAGCTCATCGACATCAGCGCGATAGTTAAGACACGAGCAGCGTTCATTTCTTTAACTTGGGCCTGGGATACAGCAAGTGCTTCAGTATTGCCGAGTACCATCATTTCTACCGAGAAGAATGATTCAAACTTCGGCTGTCCTGTGATTTTACCGATTAACCAGCCGAACCATTTGATGATGAAAGGCAGGACACCGATATACATCAGAATGTCGAACAACGGTACAATGAACAGGATCGGCAGTAAAGCAGATACGGCCATATCCATTTTCCCGGGACCTGGTGCTGTCCAGCTGCCAAACGGCATACCGATACCCGCGTAGGCAGCCTGGAGCATCCAGCTGAAACCATTCGCGACTGCCTCTACTCCTTTACGGCCATATGGGAACTGCGTGAAGAACCAAGCAAGAAACAGGTTGACGACCAGCATGATCGCAATGGCTTTCCAGTTGATATTTTTTCTATCACGTGAAAAAAGATAAGCGACAAGTATGAATACAAAGAGACCTAAAATGTTGAGCAGTAAGTATAAATTCATATTTTCCACCTTTAATTTTGATAGAAAGATTATAGCATTGATTTTAGGGTATGAATATATATTTTTTAACTATAAACGAACAATTCTTTTAAGATGGGTGATGAAATCGTTTGAAAATCGAATGATATTGGCTTTTTCTTCCTTTGAGATTCACCATTTCATATAATCAGAATTAAGACTAGCGGTTGCCGTAAGATGTGATAAGATTAAAATATTCCCTATACTAATCGAGGTTTAATCATGTCTATCTCTATCAAATCATTGCTTGCATTTATGATGATCACTGCTTTTTTCTGTTCTTCAGCATCTGCGAAATCCCCAGTTGAAATCGCCAATGAGCAAGGTGCTTATATCGGCGAGCAGTATGCGCCTCATGGCACTATGGTGATTGCGGCGCGCAACGGTCAGATTCTTTATGCGGACCATCCCGATATCAAATGGCCTCCTGCTTCAATGTCTAAGCTGATGACGATTTATCTGGTCTACCAGGCCATGGAGCAAGGCAAGTTCACCAAGAACACCAAAGTTAAAGTCAATGATAAGTTCTATGCGATCTCGCAGCTGCCGATGCTCAGTAACAACCATATGCGTCTCGGTGCATCCTATACGGTCGATGAACTCCTGCAGACAGCTTTGACAGACTCCTCAAATGTAGCGACTTACATGCTTGCTTCACTTGTGGATAAGAATGATACCGCCTTTATCGACAAAATGAATCAGCAGGCGAAAGCACTGCATATGACCCGCACCCATTACTATAACCCTGTCGGTGCGCCTAATAATCTATTAGGGCAATATAAAGCAAAAGGTTATCCTGAGGACGATGATAATTTTTCAAGCGCTAAAGATTATGCCATTCTTTCACAGCATCTCATCAGTGAATTTCCTGATATCCTGAGCTATACAAAAAAAGTCGAAGTGACGATTAAAAAAGGCACGCAGGACGAAGAAACATTTCATACCTACAACCATTCCTTGGAAGGTGCTAAGCTCGGTTATAAAGGTGTGGACGGCTTAAAGACCGGTTCTAGTGATACAGCGGGATTTAATACAGCAATAACCGGCCACAAAAATAATATGCGTATCATTCTGACCATGATGGGTGTCATGAACTGGTACGATCCGCCGGCCGAATTCAACCGGAATATAATGGCGAACGCCATTATGGATGAAATCTATCAGCGCTATTCATACCAGAAAGTCCTCGCCAAAGGTAAACATCAGCTGGGCGACCAGGAAGTATATGTCGCAAACGATCTCTATGATATCGTTGATAAAAAGCAAAAAGGGACACTCAAATATGAGAACGGCAAGGTTCAATACGAATACAAGCGCCAGTTTGTCGACCGTGATGATCAGCCGGCTACTGTCACCTATGAAGATTATAAACGTTATGCGATGAAGAAGTTTGTCAGCGATTATTTCGGCTGGATCGTCGGTTTAACCACTCTGTCCATCCTTCTCGGTCTCGCCTTACTCATCTACAGTTTGATGCCGAAGAAGAAAAAAACCTCATAAAAATTCAAAAGATGCATCTCACGACCGATGAGATGCATCTTTTTATATGTTAGATTGCTCTTAAAGGAGCGATTTAATGTTTGATTTCTTATTATCCCCTGTCACTTTATATCCGTGGTTTATTATCGGCATCGCCATTCTCTATACACTCATCAACATCAGATATCAGCAGCACTTTCTGCTGCGCTGGATTCATATTATCCCGACCTTACTGCACGAATTCGGTCATGCACTGTTCTGCCAGCTGACAGGCGGGAAAGTAGATGATATCGTTATCGTCACCAGTCGTTATGAAAGAAAAGCGACCGGTCGGGCAGGATACGCAGTGACGCGTACCAGACACGCATTCAATCAGTTTATGACGATTATAGGGGGCTATCTTTTCCCGCCTCTGATGCTGCTGACAGGCATTCTCTCTCTCCAATATCAGCAGCCTATCATTTTCTGGCTGACACTGATCGCTATCTTCAGTTACTATTTCGTGAAGACATCAAGAAAATGGCTGCCTCTCATTGTCATGATTGTAGTCGGCACTTTTACATACTTCATGATCGTTCATCCTCAGTATCAGTACATCCTGCTGAATGATATCACCTATCAGCTGATTCTGGCAGTGCTTCTGGCAGATACGGTTCTCACTTCGATTACGATAAGCGCCCTGTATTTCCGGGAGCGCAATCAGACATGGGATGGTGCTGTATTAGGCCGGATGACAGGATGCCCTGTATTCCTTTACTATTTCCTGTTCCTAAGCGTTCATCTTATCGCTTTATATACCGCAATTGCTTTAATCTTCTAAGTTATAGATCCGAAATGCAGACACCTTTATTCTATGAGTCCTGGATCAGATCCATAAAATATTTGCGGTTCACTGCTCGGACCAGTTGCGCAGTGACTGTACAAATAAAGATAATCACGATAAACGGCAGCACCGAAGTCTCACCCATCAGACCGACGAGCGGTGATAATAAGGCCCCTATCATAAACTGCATCAAGCCGAGTATCGATGATGCGCTTCCGGCCCCCTGCTGCTGAACCTGCATCGCGATAGAGAAACCGGTCGTCCCGATCATACTGACCGGCGCAATAAGCAGGAAGAAAGCGATAAAGAGCAGCCAGACGGGCAGATGCAAAAGAAGAACGGCAGCTGTGAGCAACATCCCTATAAGTTGCACAAGCTGGCCCCATTTCAATATCGTGAACTCATCATAACGATCGACCAGTTTCGCTGTCAGCTGACTGGCAATAATCAGACCTACACCATTCGCTGCGAACATATAGCTGAACTGCTGAGCGCTCAGATGGAAAATCTTCTGGGTGATAAATGGTGAAGCCGAAATGTAGCTGAACAGCACTCCGTAAGTCAAGGACTGAAGCAGCAGCATAATCAGGAAACGCCGGTTTCTGAACAATGCTTTAAAATCATGGACAATAACGGCAAAAGCTCCTTCTCTTCTCGCTTCAGTTGGCAGTGTTTCTTCTAACGGGAGACTCAGCATGACCATTAATACACCGTAGCCTGCTAAAATATAGAAGACCATGTGCCAGGTAGAAAAGCTGAGAATCACTCCGCCTACAACCGGCGCGAGTATAGGTGCAAGTCCGTTGACCAGCATCAGCATGCTCAGAAATTTCGTCAGTGCCTTGCCCTGATACATATCACTGGAAATAGCCCGGGAAATCACCGCGCCTGCTCCGCCGCTTGCCCCCTGGATAAATCTGAGAACAATCAAGAGGACAATATGATCTGCAAAGGCACAGAGTAACGAGGCAATCGCATACACTATCAAAACAATAATCAAAGGTTTCTTACGGCCGGTAATGTCGCTTAAGGGTCCGACAAGTACCTGTCCTAATGCCAGTCCTATCAGACAGGCGGTTAGACTCAGCTGCGCTGTCGAAGCAGAGGTCGACAGATCGTCGGCCACACCAGGTAACGCCGGCAAATACATATCCAGTGACAACGGACCGAACGCTGCCAGGAGACCAAGTACTATAACTAATGATACTTTTACTTTTTTCTCTTCCATCAAGAGCCTCCTTCTATTCATAGAGGCATTATACCTTAACGTTTAAGGGCAGGTGAAGCGGGAATAATTATAACATCACTATTATGAAAGAAGGATTTCCTACATGAGTAATGTTATTGAACAAGTACACACTCAGTTATTTATAGACGGTCAATGGGTAGAAGGCGACAGTCAAGAAACGAAAGAAGTCATTAACCCGGCCACAGGTGAAGTCATCGCTAAAGTCGCACAAGCAGGTGAAGCTGAAACGAAGCGTGCTATAGAAGCAGCTGAGAAAGCATTCCCGGCATGGCGCGATATGGAGCTGAAAGACAGAGTCGAACTGCTGAATAAAGTCGCGGATTTACTGGAAGAAAACGCTGATTATATCGCTGAAGTGATGACAATTGAGCAAGGTAAACCTTTCAAGGAATCACAAGTAGAATCTATCGGCGGCGCAGATTTATTCAGATGGAACGCTGAAGAATCCCGTCGCTTATACGGCGAACTGATTCCCGCACCCAATAATCATAAATTTGAGATTGTCTATCAGCCAATCGGTGTCGTCGGTGCTATCACACCCTGGAACTTCCCGGCAGGTATGGTGACACGTAAACTGGCGCCGGCACTTGCGGCAGGGAACACGATAGTCCTTAAGCCTTCCAGCGACACGCCACTGACTGCTCTCGCAATCTTCGAACAGTTCGAAGCAGCTGGTTTACCGGCTGGAGTTGTTAACCTCGTAATGGGCAGCTCAGAAGTAATCGGTAAAACGATGACAGACTCCGACACGGTACGCAAGCTGACCTTTACAGGCTCCACCCCTATCGGTAAAGAACTTTATAAACAATCGGCAGACACACTCAAAAAGATGTCGCTTGAACTTGGAGGTCACGCACCGTTCATTGTTCATGGTGATGCAGATATTGACGCAGCTGTCGAAGGACTTGTAGCAGCGAAATTCCGTAACAATGGTCAGGTCTGCGTGTCGCCTAACCGTATCTTCCTCCACGACAGCATCAAAGATACATTTACAGAACGTCTGGTCGATAAAGTGAAAACGTTGAAAGTCGGTAATGGGATGGATTCATCCAGTGATATCGGTCCTCTGATTCGTGAAGATGCTATCGACAAAATCCAGGAACAGCTGGATGATGCCACTTCTAAAGGTGCCAAGATTCTTCTCGGCGGCGAACGCCTGATTGAAGGTGATTATGCTGCAGGCTCCTTCTATGCGCCTACCATTCTTGATGGCGTCGATTGTACAATGGACATCTTCTACAAGGAAACATTCGGTCCTGTCATTCCTTTAATCAGCTATTCAGAGCTTGATGAAGTGATTGAGATGGCAAATGATACAGAGTTCGGTCTTGCTTCTTATGCATTTGCTTCATCAGCAAAAGTCATCCAGGAAATTTCACGACGTCTGGAATATGGGATGGTCGGCATCAACGCAACTTCTATCTCCCAGCCAGAGACACCCTTCGGTGGTGTCAAACATTCCGGTTTCGGCCGTGAAAACAGTCATTTAGGTATCAAGGAATATGTGATTGAGAAATTCGTCAACACGCGCTTCATCTGATGA
This sequence comes from Macrococcus bovicus, assembly GCF_030376725.1. NCBI lineage: Bacteria > Bacillati > Bacillota > Bacilli > Caryophanales > Staphylococcaceae > Macrococcus > Macrococcus bovicus. The sequence goes on along the minus strand of NZ_CP128470.1, from coordinate 160,850 downwards.
TAAGAAGAGATGGATACTTCGGTATCCATCTTTTTTTATTGACATCTTACATCTTTCTGATATAGTTAGTTAGGCTAACTAATTAAAAGGAGGGAGTACAATGGAACAATCTCAACGCTTCTTTGACTTACTTCTCGACATCCGCCGTCTCTATGTAGAAGATATGAACAAAGTCCTGCTCCATCATCACTTGTCATCCGCCCAGTGGCTTGTCTTTAAAGAAATTGCGAAACAGCAGCCGACGACGCTTGTTGAAGTGGCACGCAGCCGTCGTATCGAAAAACCGACAGCGACTAAAGTCATTCATCATCTGATTGAACTGAATCTGATCGAAACTTCTGAAGGAACAGATAAGCGCGAAAAAATACTGACACTGACAGCAGCAGGCAGCGATCATTATGCCACGATGCTGAAAGAGGTCATTCAAAAACAGCAAGAGATACTGGCAGAGGTCGATCAACTTGAGATAGTGACAGACGAACTCGCCATCATCTATCAGCAACTGCAAAAAAGAAAGGATGAATAACTTGCATACACCTGTTAAAGAACCTCTGTGGACAAAGAACTTTATTTTAGTTTCTCTTATCAACTTTATTATTATGCTATCCATGTATTTATTATTAGTGACAATCGGCGGTTACGCAGTTGAAGAGTATCATGTGAGCCAAAGCATGGCTGGACTCGTATCAGGGATATTTATTGTCGGCAGCTTAATCGGACGTTTCTGGGCCGGTAAATATATCGATATCCTCGGTGAGAAAAAAATCCTGGTGATCGGGACCATCATCTTCACGATAACAACGGGTCTTTACCTCTTCTCAAGCAATCTGACGTTGATGCTGATCATGCGACTTGTCAATGGGATCGGCAGCGGTATCGCTTCTACGGCAACAGGGACTATCGCAGCCTCCATCACTCCGGTCACTCGACGTGGTGAGGGGGTCAGTTATTTCAGCATGAGTACTGTCTTATCTACAGCAGTCGGTCCTTTTCTCGGTTTAACTTTATTACGTTTCATCACATTTAAGCAGCTCTTTATCGTCTGCTTTGTGCTGGCAGTAGCGGCTCTGCTCATTCTCTCATCCGTTAAAGTGAAGCAAAATCTGCCGTCGCAGGCTCAAGCGGCTAAAGGCCTCCACCTCGGCGACTTCATTGATAAGAATGCCTTACCTATTGCAGTCGTTATGCTCGTAGCAGCCACTGCATACTCAAGTATTTTAAGTTTCATTTCTTTCTTCACTCAAGAAAATCACTTAGTCGAAGCCGGCAGTTTCTTTTTCTTAGTGTATGCTATAGCTGTACTGGTCTCACGACCGATTACCGGTAGACTGATGGATACTAAAGGGACGAATATCGTGATGATTCCAGCATTTATCAGTTTCGTTATCGGGCTGCTGATACTCAGCGTGACGCATCATGCACTCCTGCTTCTCGTCAGCGCTATCTTCATCGGTCTCGGGTATGGCAATATTCAATCAATCGCCCAGGCTGTGGCCATTAAAGTGACTGATGCCCATAAAATCGGGCTGGCTACCTCCACTTACTTCATCTTTCTGGATTTCGCACTTGGTTTCGGCCCATACGGACTCGGTTATCTGATTCCATCAGTCGGTATGCACGGTCTCTACCAGCTGATGGGTATCCTTGCTGTGGTCGGCCTGATTCTCTACTACTTACTGCATGGACGCAATGCCAAGCAGTTTGAACAGCAATAACAAAGAACCCTTACCAGCTGGTAAGGGTTCTTTGTTATTTGGCAAACTTTTTATACTCGCCGAATGTGATGAAACGCTTCTGCTGCGGATCATATAGTTTATATTTCAGCGACTCAAAACTTTGACGAATGCCGATTGTCGTCGCGTGCTGCAGCGGCGTTACTTCATTATGGGCTTTCTCAAGCATATAATTCGGAATTCTCGGACTTAAGTGATGGACGTGATGGTAACCGATGTTTCCTGTCAGCCATTGAAACAGTTTAGGGAGTCTGTAGTAAGAGCTGCCTTCTACTGCCGCTTTGACGTAATCCCATTCACTTTCATCTTCAAAATATGAATCTTCAAATGTATGCTGGATATAGAACATCCAGATGCCGAGCATGCCGCCGATAAATAGAACGGGACCCATCACACTGAAGAATCTGACTGGTCCGAGTAAATAGATCAGCAGACCGTAGATAACGATAATTGCTAAGTTATGAAGATGTGTATTCCGTCTTTCTGCAGGTTTTGCGTCCTTCGCATTGACACGGTTAGTGATGAAAAGCAGATAAATGGGACCGAGTACAAACATGACAAATGGATGCCGGTACAGGCGATAGGCCAGTCGTTTAGCAGGTGTTGATTCTTGATACTCTGCAATCGTCATCATCCAGATATCGCCGGTCCCCTTCTTATCCAGGTTGCCGCTTGTCGCGTGATGCGTAATATGTTCTCTGCGCCACTTCTCAAATGGAAACAACGTCATAACACCTGTGATATTACCGAGTATCTTGTTAGCCCGCTTATCCTTGAAGAACGAACCATGGGTACAGTCGTGAAAAATAATGAAACTGCGGACCAGGAAGAAAGCCCCTACCGTCCCACATATAACTGACAGGATAGGATGGACCTGATAGAGCAGGAAGCCGAGTACAATGAGCAATATATACGGGACTAATGTATTCAGGATCTGTATCGTGCTGATCTGCAGACTTGTCCGTTCGTAAGGCTTAACTGATTTTCTAAGCTGTAACTTTTTTTCTCTTTCCATAATTCACCTCAAAAAAATAATATGAAACCGTGATACCGTGATGGAAATAATAGAAATAAAATCAGCTAGAAGACTCCTTTATTATACACGCATTTAACATAAATGACACAGTTAATTTATACCTGATACTAGTAACAACTGCTATTTACTATATTATTATATAGATTAAATATTGAATGCGAATAAAATGACTCTCATATCGTAGATTTAGTTATAGAAATATAATAAAAAAAGAGGCTTCAGCCTCCAATATAATTCATATTTATCTTCTTTTTCTGTCTGTTTCTGACCGTCTCTTCTGTACGCTCATCTGAATAACGATCACTGCGTGCTGACCACAGCCGGCTCAGCTGCAGACGTAATTCTTCATCTGTGACACCTTGTCTGATAAATTGCTTCAGATCAAATCCACCCGTGGCAAACAGACAGCCGAATATCTTACCGTCAGAACTGAGTCTGACACGTGTACAGCTGGAACAGAACGACTCAGAGACACTGGTGATGAAACCCAGTTTTGAACCGTTAGCATGCTGGTAGTATTTTGCTACTTCACCGAAATACTTGGGCGCTACAGGCTGAATATCAAATAGGTCTGTTAGCTGATCAAGCAGTTCCTGTTTCGTGATCACTTTATCAAAATTCCAGCCGTTATCATTGCCGACATCCATAAATTCAATAAATCTCAGTGTGATTTCCTTATCTCTGAAATATTCGACCATTGGGACAATCTGATGTTCATTCATGCCTTTTTGGATCACCATATTGACCTTGATGTCAAAGCCGAGATTCTTCGCGTAATCAATCTGTTCAAGAATAGCCTCCGCCTGAATACCCCGACCATTCACTGCTTCAAATGTCTCGTCAAGTGCGTCCAGACTGATGTTCAGTCGTCTGAGCCCCGCATCATATAGCGCCTGCCCATGTTTTTTAAGCAGCAGGCCGTTTGTCGTCAGTCCGATATCTTCAATACCTGGAATCTGGTTCAGTTCACGGATCAACAGCGGCAGATCGCGTCGTAAAAGTGGTTCGCCGCCAGTCAATCTGATTTTCTTCACCCCAAGCACAGCATACTGACGGGCAATCCTGGTGAGTTCTTCGAAGGAGAGTAATTCATCCTTTGGCATAAAAACATAATCATCACCAAATATTTCTTTTGGCATACAGTAAGTACAGCGGAAGTTGCAGCGGTCTGTCACTGAGATTCTTAAATCTCTGATAGGCCGTCCCAGCTTATCGGTGATTTGTTCTGTCATGTCTTTCTCCTCCTTTCAGGTCCTCCGGTCTGTTGATGTTAAGATACCAGTGCCCGGGGACTGCCTTAACATCTATGTAAGTCGTTGCTTCATCGAACAATGCTCTCAGTCTGAGCTCGCGATGATCCAAATGCTGCTTGATGGTCTGTTTTAAGTGATAAGGATAGATACCGATTGTCGCGTGAATCTGTTCATCATCCCGGTAGACGGTTGTATGCCCCCGGAAATTTTCAATGAGATGGTTCACCGCTTCCACAGTTATAAAAGGTGTATCTACTGCAATAACAAAATAAGCGTCGTCCGGTAATTCAGTCATCACGGTATATAGGCCAGTCAAAGGACCGAGCCCTTGATAGCGGCTGTCATCCACAATGACTTTCTGATCGAAGCCCTCTTTCAGCTCTGCGTTAGTATTGATGACGACCTGCTGAAGGCGGCCGCAGCCCTTCATGGCGTCATAGACATGCTGATAGAAAGGCTTGCCGTCTAACTGATGAAAGGCTTTCTGGCTGCCGAATCTACGCGATTCCCCGCCGGCAAGGACGACTCCGATCATCCGCCGCTCACAGGTGGAATCAGCGCGACAACGTCATGGGGCATAATAAGGTCTGTGTCATTCACAAACTCCTCGTTGACAGCCACCTGAAACGCTTCACTCTGGAGTTTCGGGTACGTCATGAATAAATGCTCGCGGAACGCTTTGACGCTGATGGGTTCAGAAAAAGTAAAGTGGTCTTCTCTTCGGTCGACGATCTCTTTCGTATGTGCAAAGTATAGGACTTTCATCATTGTTCCTCCTTATAGGAAGAATGATAGCCACGCTGGCCGCCTATCCACTCTTCCCCGTCTTCCCAGATTTCCTTCTTCCAGATAGGGACGACTTCCTTAATACGTTCTATCGCATATTCATTTGCGGCATAGCTGTCTTTTCTATGAGGCGAAGATACAGCGATGACCACAGCGATATCCGAAATATCCAGCGCCCCGATCCGATGGCCGATACTGACAACTGTCCCCGGCCACTTAGCATTGATTTCGTCGCCGATTTCAGCAAGCTTCTTCTCCGCCATCGGGACATAGGCTTCATAGTGCAGATATTCTGTCCGGATGCCTTTCGTCCACTCACGGACGATACCGACAAAGAGACAGACAGCACCCTGTTTCGGATTGACGGTAAACAGACGATAATCATCTGGAATTAATTCATGTTCTACTACTTCAAACTGCTTCATGTGCTTCATCCTTTATAAGAATTGACCGAAATCAGTCAATGAAATATCCTCAGTCTTAATGATGCCTTTAATATTCTTAAGGTCAAGTAATTCATTGTCTTCTGTATCTCTCAGTAACACCAGTTTATCATAGTGTGCCTGCTTATACCCTTCGATTAAGATGACATCAGGTGATGCTGTGATGTCTTCAGCAATGATACGCGCCAGCGGTTTAGGTGTCGAGAGCTTATGAACATAGTCATAGCCTTCAACAATACTCTCAGCGGCACCGCTTGTCATAAAGGTGATATGGTCTCTTTTCAGCGGGATGTCGATCTCCTGTCCGGATTTATCACCGTGATGTTTGATGACGCTGACCGTCAGGCCCTTTGCTTGAGCAGCCAGAATCAGCTGATTGACCACCGTCGTTTTGCCGCTCTTCTTATAACCGACGACTTGCAGTATTTTCACCATGTATCAGCCACATCCGTCAGACGGGTCACCATGACGTCTACTAAGTCTCCTGCTTTAAAACCTCTTGTGCCACCCGGCAGAATGATCATACTGTTACTTCTGGCAATCGCAATGACTGCATTACTCTTATTGAAGCCGGCAGGGCGGACAGTGCCGCTGACCATGTCCAGTTCTGCACGGATAAAGCGGGTAAAAGGATTCGCTTTCGTGAAATCAGCTGCCAGTCGTGCTTTAATGACGGGCGCATGGACATACGCTGCCCCCATCATTTCTTTCAATGCAGGTTTGACAAATAATTCATAGCCTGAATAGCAGGCACTCGGGTTTCCTGACAGACCGAAGAGCAGCTGGCTGCCTTTAGCTGCAACGGTTGTGACACTGCCTGGACGCATGGCCACTTTATTAAATAAGACGTCTGCTGAGAGTGCCGCATAAATGGCAGGCATGAAATCAAAGTCACCGACAGAGACTCCGCCCGTTGTGATGACAATATCATGCTTACTGAGCGCTCTTTCAACAATCGCCAGGAGATGCTCATAATGATCTGCTGTGACGCGGTAAGTTTCAGTTTCCATTTCCATCTCAGCTAAAAGGCCCGCTATCATCGGCCCATTTGAATTGCGGATCTTTCCGGGTGCCAGTTCTTCATCCGGTGCCGCCAGTTCACTTCCTGTTGCGATCAATGCCACAGTCGGTTTTTGTCTGACCTTAACAGACTGATATGAAAAAGTCGCAAGAACTGCAATCACACCGGGCGTAATCTTTGTGCCAGCGGTCAGAACAACTTCACCCTTCGTACATTCCTCGCCCTGTCTTGAAATATTTTCTCCAGGTTCAAAAGACTTGCGTAAGGTAAAGCCTTCCGTTGTCTCGACGGTCTGTTCAAGCATGACCACCGCGTCTGCTCCCTCAGGAATCGGCGCGCCTGTCATGATGCGTACCGCTTCATTATCCGATAGCACAGACGCACTGACCGATCCTGCTCCGATATGGTCGATCTTCTTGAAAGCAAGACGGTTGTCTCCGCTTGCGCCTGCAGAAGCTGCACTTCTGATGGCGTAGCCGTCATAAGGCGACTTATCGAACATCGGAATATCATATGCCGCAATGATATCTTCCGCTAGATAGTAGCCGAGACTGTCCTCGATTGAGACATCGATCAGCGGCATCTTCTCAATCTGAGCTATACATCGTTCAATGGCCGCCTGCACATTGAGGGGCGTTCTTTTTTCCAGCATGGTCATCCCACTTTCTCTACTGATAAGCTATAATAATTATAAATGAAAGGGTGAAGCGAATGAATCAATTAACACATTTCAACGAAGAAGGACGGGCCCGTATGGTCGATGTCTCTGATAAAGAAGTGACCACCAGGACAGCCACCGCCATCAGCTCCATTGAAGTCAATGAGGTCATCTACCAGCAGATTACCAACCATACCGCTAAAAAAGGTGACGTTCTCGCCGTAGCACAAGTGGCCGGTATTATGGCCGCCAAAGATACATCCCGCATCATCCCGATGTGTCATCCATTAAGCTTGAGCGGCATCGATATTTCCTTCAGCTGGCAGCTCTCAGATGACCGCTACACTCTGCAGATTGCCTGCACTGTCAAAACGAAAGGGCTGACAGGCGTTGAGATGGAGGCTCTGACCGGTGCTTCTGTTACTGCCCTGACAGTCTATGACATGACAAAGGCAGTCGATAAAGGCATGGTCATCGGGCCGACCTACCTGCAGTCCAAGTCCGGCGGTAAAAATGGTGACTTCAGTCGCTGACTATTTATTCAGCTCATGCACAATGTGAAAGACCTCTTGTGTGATGAGCTTTTTCATTGCCAGATTCACTGCTCCGACCGACCCCGGTATCGAGAAGACGACTGTCTGGTCTTTCGTACCGCAGAAGGCGCGGGACAGCATCGCTCTTGTCCCGACATCTTCTGTATAGCTTAAGTAGCGGAAAATCTCTCCGAAACCTTCCATCTCCTTATCTACCAGGGGTCGTACAGCTTCTATCGTGACATCACGCCGAGCGACACCCGTCCCCCCTGTTGTAATGATGACGTCTACTTGACTCAGTGCTGTAGTGACAGCTGACTGAATCGCCTTAAAGTCATCTTTGACAATCTGATAGCTCGCTACTTCTATCCGGCAGTCACTTAGGTGTTCCATGACAGCTCGTCCGCCTTTATCCGTCGCTTCTGTCCGGGTATCACTGATCGTAATGACAGCGGCTTTGATCTCTCTATAATCATTAGTATGCATGATGAATCTCCTATCCGAATAATTGATAATACACCTTCTGGCCTTCAGCGACCGTTTTAACGTCATGGACCAGAAGCCGCCCACCTTTGAACCAGATGACCGGCTTATCATTGACAAAGAAACGCACAAAGTAAGGGGTCTCCTGGTAGTTGATGTTCAGCGTGGATAGAAACGTCGTCAGCTGTGTGAACTCAGTGACCGGTGAGGCAAATTGCACAGTGTCACGACCACAGAGCATCGTCTGTATCGTTCTCGTCTCTAAATGTGGATAGGTCGGGTTCGCACCACAAGTCTCACATGTCACCTCGCCCATCCGACTGAACTTCATGGCACTGTGTTCAAGCGTCCATACATCGCCGAATATAAGGCGCGGGTCAACCGGTTCTTCCGCCAGAATCTTCAAGGCATACATCGCCTGAAAGCTTGTCGCCAGGCTGACAGCAGGTTCGATGACACCGACCGTATCACATGTCCGGTTCATCACCGGCAAGCGTCCCATGACACACTTGAAACAAGGCGTCACATCCGGAATAAACGGACACGCTGCATAAGTCGATTCTACGCAGGCACCGTATATCCACGGGATCTGATAGCGGTAACTGAAATCATTCAATATGAGTCGTACATCGAAGTTGTCACTGCCATCAATCAGCAGGTCGCATGCTGAAAACGCCGCTTCTAGAAGCGGCGCATCGCAATGTTCAATATAAGTCTCTATTTGAAGATCTGCTCTGATTCTCAGCAGCTCATCTCGTGCCGCTATGACTTTCGGCGTCAGGTCTGTCGCATGCTGTTCAGTGAAAAGCGTCTGGCGCTGCAAGTTGGATAGTTCCACATAATCCCGGTCGACGAGAATCAGTTTCTTGACGCCGGCCCGGGCCAAGGTGTTCGCTGTATGGGTACCCAGGGCACCTATACCGATGATGCCGACAGTCTTTTCCGTGATTGATGTCTGTCCGCGAGAACCTATTCCTTTAAATTTTTCCTGTCTGTCATAGCGTTTCATATTTAAACCCTCTGTTCTTTTTTATCCATCCACATCCTAGTCAGTAAAGCTATTATACCAAACAATGCCAGGAAGAAGAAAGCAAGCTTGTTCGTACCCGCTACCCCGCTCACCGTTATGAGGCCAAGCGGCGGACTGTATTCATGTTCATTCTCTCTAAAGACCTATCAGACTAAGGAGCTCACTGTCATATTGAATCTGCTGAAAAGAAGAAGAGGTGACAGTGCGGCTGTGGATGTATAACCCCTCCTACTCATGTATAATAATCATATAAAGGGGGCGCTTCTTTTGCCTGAGGATATTACTTTCAATCAGCCAATTATCAAGTATCAGAACGGTGCATTTATAGATCAGAGCGACAATATTGCAACTGAGTTTCCTCTGACACTCTATATCAACCAGCAGGAATTCGCGACCATCGTCTGCAGTCCGACCAACCTCGAAGAACTCGTTCTCGGTTTTCTCGCATCTGAAGGTGTCATTTTCAGACAAGGAGATATTCAGAACATTCATCTTGATGACAGCAAAGGATTCTGTCATATCACCCTGAACCGTGAAATTGAACAGCATTCCGGCCAGTACACGAAGCGCATGATCAGTTCGTGCTGCGGGAAAAGCCGGCAGTTCTATTTCGTCAATGATGCCGCTACTTCAAAAGTGTCAATGACAGATACGAAGATTACAGCGGCGGAAATTTTCAGCATGATGGCGGCGTTACAGGAACAGAGCACAGACTTCAAGCAGACAGGGGGCCTGCATAATGCAGCTATCAGTGACGGTAAGGATTTCTATATCCATCGCTCAGATATCGGACGTCATAACGCGCTCGACAAACTGTTTGGCTACTGTATTAAACAGCGTATTCCTATTCGCGATAAAGTCCTTATCTTCTCCGGACGTATTTCCTCGGAAATCCTGATTAAAGCCTCCAAAATTGGAGTAGGCATTATTCTCTCCAAATCAGCACCGACTGATCTGGCTATCAAGCTCGCAGATGACTTGAATATCACAGCGGTCGGTTTTATCAGAAATGAATCTTTCAATATTTACAGTCATCCGGAGCGCGTCATCTAAAAAAGCTCGAGCTATTCAGCTCGAGCTTTTGACTTTCAATAGTTCGTATCGTTCACTGATTTTACGATAACCTTGACGTTCGTACATCTCTTTTGGCGTATCATTGCCATCTGCTATCAGAATAAGAGATTGACCGTAATCAAGCACTTTCTCCTGCAAGGCGGTCCCTATTCCTTTTCCCCTCGCTGTCTCCAGTACGTAAAAATCGTCCAGTTCAATTAAATCTCCGTGCAGTATCGCTTCTAATTTTCCGACCGGCTGCCCATGATCATAAGCCACCAGCTGAATCACAGAATCATCAGCACGGTCAGCTGTATGCATCTCAGTTTTGAGGTCAGCAAACTCCTCGCCGTACTCCCGCTCGCCTACGCGGCAGACAGCAAGAAAGTCTTTGAACGTCTGATCATCCCCTACTATCCTTACTTCTCCTGCCCGCTTGCCGAGTGTCAGCTCCTCTGTCTGATAAAGTTCCATCTTCTCAGTGGTATACCCTGAAGCTTCAGCATAATCTTTCAGATCCTGAGGCAGCGGTTCATTTTCAGGAAAGATAAACAATAGGTGCTGCTGCCCATGCCGTTCATGAAAATCCGACTGTATTTTCTCGTCTTCCTTAAATGCTTCAAGTGAGGGCATGACTTTATACTCAAAGTAATTGGAGTAGTAACGAATCAGCTGACTCGGTGTATGAAAATGGGTATAGCGCGTATTCTCGCTGTAAAATTCTGCGACTTGTTTTGTATCTTTAAAAGAAACCATCCTATCATCCCCTTTAAGAGAATTATAGCGTATTTTTGATGGACGGAATATTTCGCAGACGGACTGCCAGAATGGCTGCAATCAATCCTTTGATAAGGTCTCCCGGAATGAAAACAATGACAGTTTTTAAGGCTTTGATAATCGGCATATGCAGATTAAAGGCCATAAAAATCCCGCCGATTAAATTACACAGCACTGCCCCGATGAGACCATTGATCAGAAAAATCTGCCAGATATTCAGATTCTGAAACTGGCGTTCAGTCAGTAAGCCAATCAAATAGGCAACCAGCGGGAATGATAAAATATAGCCACCAGTCGGTCCAAAGAACAAACCAAATCCACCATGTCCACCTGATAACAGCGGCAGTCCAAGGGCAATTAAAATCACAAACAATAAGACGCTTAAACCTCCGCGCTTACTGCCGAGTAAACATCCTGCTAAGATATAGCCTAAGTTCTGAAAAGTAAAAGGCACACCGATTCCTAAATTAATGGCCGGCAGCAAACCGAGCACTGCAATAAGTGCGGTGAACATCGCAATAATAACTAGATCTTTCGTCTTCATCTTCAATCTCCTTTCGACAATAAACTGATTATAACTGAATTGTTAACCTTTTAAAATATAAGGTTTACATTAGCAACAAAAAAAGGTGCACCATCAGTGCACCTTCCTCTTATTTCAGTTTCAATAATTCTTCTTTCAGTACTTTGCGCTGATACTCCAATGAAATCGGATCATTGAACCAGAAATCCTCTGCATCGTATTGCACGACACGATTATTTTTCACAGCGTCCATGTTTTTCCAGACATTCGATTGGACAACACTGTTCGCATCTTTACCTGCATCACTAGAGTAAAGTACGACGTCACCTGCATATTTACTGATATCTTCTGCTGAAATCTTCTTCCAGCCTGTCGGTTTAACGTCCTTCACAACATCTTCCTGCATCTTCAGTCCAAATGCCTGATAGATGATTTCAGAACCACGTCCCCAGTTATCACCATATGCATAAATCTCTTTTTGGAAGAACTGATAAATGGTATAAGTTAAATCTTCGCCTAGCTTAGCTTTAATTTCTTTGCCGTCCTTCGCTGTTTCTTCTTTCCATTTATCAACGAATGCTTTCGCTTCTTTTTCTTTACCGACGATTTTGCCGAGTTCCTCGTGAATCTGCAGATAGTTATGCTTTGCATAGGATACAGGAATGGTCGGTGCAATCTTCGCATATTTTGAATTATTTTTATCTGTATCAAATGAGATGATTAAATCGGGTTTTAAAGTTGCTACTTTTTCAACATCTCCTGCGCCTAACTTTTCAACACCTTTTAATTTTGGTGCCAGGATTTCTGACTGGAATGCGTATTCATCGACACCTACTGGTTTAACCCCTAGATCCAGTAAGTTACCTGTATAGCTCGCTCCCATCAGTACAATACGTTTCGGCTCAGCAGGAATCTTGATTGTTTTGCCATTATCTAATTTATAGTCAACTGTACTGCTTTTCTTTGTATCTTCTGCTTTCTTATCTGCATGATTGCCACATGCAGCAAGTGTTAATAAGCATGCGATCAAAACGAATAACCACTTCTTCATTGTTCTCCTCCTAATTGAGATTCATTATCATTAATAATACAAAACTAATCATACCTGTATCCATCCGTTCATGCAACATTTTTATGAATAAAATTAAAAGAGCACTGCGCGAAGGCCGTACTCTCAGATTAATGATAAGTAAAAAAGTCCATATATATGATAGTCGCTGCGATATATTGAATAATCACGAAAGCATAACTCCACTGCAGCCAGTATCTAGCGTTGTCAGGCGTACGCCAGCCCGGGAAAAGACGCTCGAGCAAGCCCACCTGGATCAAATATAAGCCGATGCCAAGTGGTAAGGCCCATGCTATCAGGGCCGCTGTCTTCTGATGGGTGACACGCAAAATAGTGTAACCAATATAGCACTGACAGAGGAGAATAATGACGGAGAGAAAAGCAGTCTGAATATCTATCATATTTTTCTCACGCCCTTCACCATCAGTATAAGCAGGGCCTGAAGTCCTGTAATCAGTGCCATCCATACTATCGCATCCTTATTCACAGCGTTCAGCGTATCAACCACAACCTGCAGCGGATGGGTCAGAATATGTACCGAATGAAAACGCAAGAAGCGACCAATAAAAATGCCCGCACTCGTCAATACCATAAACATGAACATCGTGCATCCTCGGAGCAGGCGATCTGAAACCAGTCGATACAACGTAAAAATGACCTGGATATAAAAATATAAGCTGAGCATCACACCTGCTAACAGATAGGTAAAATCAATCCATTCAGTCAAAATTAATTTCTTGAGAAAATCAAATGGGTAGAGATTGAAGTGAATCAAATCCGTCACCACATAAAAGATATTCGGGGCCAGCAGTATGAACACCAGTGACACCATTAAGAACAGTGGCCATTCTCTTCTGCTATGCGGTTTAAAGAGTGGAAGCAACTGGCTGATTTCATAAGGGATGAAAGCTAAAATCAAATTCTGCACCATAAATAGATAATGGGTAGGAATGATAAATGAAACCATCAGGTATAATACAAAACACAAGCGACCGATATTTCGGCTGTACATCAGAAACCCTCAATTCTCTTACAGTTTTGAATCCTCATTCTACAATAAAACCAAGATATTAGCGACTGATGTCCTGTGTCTCCTCTGCCAGCATACGTATCACCGCATCATCCATCGGCGGATTATGAAGTCCCGCTCGCATACTTCTATGGCGGCGTTCTATTATTCCTGATTTCTCCAGACTCTTCCCGCCGATGATTCTCATCGCAATATCCACGATATCAATGCCATTATTCACGACGATATGCTTTGCAGCCCCGAAAGTAGGCGCCAGTCCTTCAACGCCTGCTTGATGGAGATCAGCAGCATGATAGAGGAAGTGTCTCGCTGTCATAAGTTTCAGTTCCATTTCACCGAGTTTCGCCTGAATATGGGGGAGATCTGCTATCGTCCCTTCAATTGAGTTAGGTGAATGATGATGCGCAAAGACAGCTGCATCGTCTCTCGCACCTTGGGCGATGCCCAGATAGACGGCCGGAATATGCATGAGCCACGGATTATCCACTTTATCGCGGCCTGCTTCAACTAAGTAACGGTCTTCTACATAGACGTCGTCAAGCAGCAGGTCATGGCTTTCAGTCGCTCGCATGCCCGTCACATCCCAGCTTTCTTCAATGCGACAACCTGGTGTGTCCGCCGGCACGTAGAAAAAGCAGAGCGTTCCTTTGTCTTCCACGTAAGCCCCAACTATATAATGTGTCAGTCTGTGACTCATAGACGTATAAGTTTTGACACCATTCAACAGCCAGCCTTCTCCCTGACGGACTGCATGAGTTGCAGGCCGCCCTCCTCTTGTCGGACTTCCTGTCTGTGCTTCTGAAACGACACGATTCGATAAGGCACCGTGCTGCACCGCTTCTGCAAATTCCGTCATCATCTCATCAGACCATAGCTTAAATTGGAACACTTCACCCACAATACCTAGATGCCAGCCCATAGATAAAGCCGTTGACTCATCATAGCTTGCTAACGTTTCCTGCAGCAAGATGACCGACTTGATACCAAGCCCGTACCCGCCATACGCTTCTGGTAAAGTCAGCTTGCTGTATCCTTCTGCCATCAGCCAGTCGATTAACCTATGATTCAGCTTTCCTGCACGATCGGCCTCTCTTGCTGTCTGTTCAATCCACTCCCGGTTCTGCTGGAGTTTACTGATCCACTCCTGCTCCAGCTGATTTGTTACAAATAACTCACGATCCATTTTTATCACCTCATAGACATACTACCACTGTTAAAATCACCCAAACAAAAAAACCGACTCCAAAAGTCGGTTTTTAATACTTAAGGTTTAAGCACTACTTTGATGTTATTGTCTTTTTTCTCATCAAAGATTTCATAGGCTTCTGCTGCCTGGTCGAGTGACATATTATGGGTGATGATTTCTGTCGGATCGAAGACACCGTCACGAATCATCTCATAGAGCTTAGGCATCAGGTGAATAACAGGTGCCTGTCCTGTTTTCACTTGTACGTTACGATTGAAGATAAGTGGTAACGGGAAGTTCGCTGCAGGTGTCGCATAGACACCCGTAATCTGAATAGTACCGAATTTACGTACCGCTTCAGCAGCTGTTTCAATCGGACTGATAGTGCCACGCTGCGGTGTCACTAAGTTGGATACACGTTCAGTTAATTTCACCTGGCCGTCCATACCGACACAGTCAATCACGACATCCGCGCCACCTTTTGTATTTTCACGGAGTAATTTACCGATTTCTTTCTCTTTATCGAAGTTGTAGACCTCAACCTGGTTATATTTCTTTGCATGTTCCAGACGATGCTCGACATTATCAACAGCGATGACACGGTCAGCACCTTTCAGTTTCGCGAATTTCTGCGCCATCAGACCGATCGGACCGCAGCCTAAGACGATAACGGTATCCCCTGCTTTAACGCCTGCATGTTCAACACTCCAGTAAGCGGTCGGTACAACGTCGGATAAGAACAGGACCTGCTCATCTTTCATATCGCTGTCCGGCACCACGAATGATGAGAAGTCAGCAAATGGAACTCTTAAATACTCAGCCTGGCCACCCCAGTGGTTGCCGTGCATTTTACCGAAGCCGAACAGGCCGCCGTTATCCATCTTCCAGTTCGCCTGCTCTTGATTTGAGTTATCACACTGAGATTCCATCTCATGTGTACAGTAGTAGCATTCGCCGCAGCCGATGTTGAATGGGATGACGACACGGTCACCTTTTTTGAGCTTAGTCACCTGGCTGCCGACTTCTTCAACGATGCCCATTGGTTCATGACCGATAACAAATCCCGGATCCATCATCATATCGCCTTGGTGATATAAGTGTAAATCAGAGCCACAGATACCTGTCGCTGTAATTTTAATGATTGCATCAGTAGGTGCTTCAATAATCGGATCTTTGACTTGTTTGACTTCCATCTTTTTCTTTCCTTGGAACGTTACTGCCTTCATCATTAGACACCTCTTTATTTTTTTTTGACTTGTTAACCTATACCCGCTTTCAGACAATTAAACTCAGAATGCATCCAATAAATTCAACCTACTTATATGATTGTTTTTCGTTATAATATAGCTAACGAACGCTATGGAGGTCCTCAATGAAAAAGCTAATTTTTATTGCTGCCATTCTTCTTCTGACCGGCTGCAGTCACGATGAATCGCCAGAAAGAAAGGAAATCACCGTCTCTGCCGCTGCCAGTCTGAAAGATGCCCTATCAGTTATTGAAAAAGACTATGAAAAAACACATGACGTTGATATCAAGTTCAATTACGGCGCTTCAGGCGCACTCGCTAATCAGATTAAAGCAGGCGCACCCGTCGATCTCTTTTTTTCTGCCGCCCAAAGTAAAGTGGATGATCTGGTCAGGGCGCACGTCGTCAAAAAGGAAAATCAGCAGAGTGTCCTTGGAAATCAACTTGTTCTCGTCAGTCAATCGGGTATGACAGATATCAGCAACCTTAAAGAAGCCTCCATCAAAAAGATTGCAGTCGGCACGCCTGCGACAGTGCCGGCAGGAGCTTACGCCAAAGAAGCGCTGATGAAGGCCGGTGTCTGGAATCTTATTGATGACAAAATCATTTATACAAAGGATGTCAGACAAGCGCTCACCTATGTGGAGACAGGTAATACAGATGCCGGTATCGTCTATACGACAGATGCCAAAGGAACGAAGCTTAAACAAACGCCCGTAGATGAAGTGCTGCACAGTCCTATCACCTATCCGCTCGCACTTATCACAGCCAACCAGACAGCACGTGCATTCTATGAGTACCTGCAATCTGATGCCGCAAAGAAAGTTTATCAGTCTTATGGCTTTACTGTTAAGTGAGTCGTTTCTGTCACCGATTCTGACGTCACTTAAAGTCTCCATCATTGCTACAGCAGCCAGTCTCATCATCAGTGTCCTGTTCGTCCTGCTGACTTCCCGCCCCTTCCCCGGAAAATCAGTGGTTGAAACGCTTATCATGCTGCCGATGGTGCTGCCCCCTACTGTAGTAGGCTTTCTATTGTTGCTGGCATTCGGTAAGCAAGGGCTCGGCCAATGGGGCATCAGCCCTGTCTTCACCATTTACGCGGCCATTATCGCAGCCACTGTTGTCGCCATTCCCCTTATGTATCAATCACTTAAGATCGGTATCGATAATGTCTCAACCGATGTGATCGATGCCGCTAAAGTAGATGGGGCAAGTCATCTCACGATATTCAGAAAGATGATTCTACCCTTATCGAAAGGTGCACTGCTGACAGGTATTCTTTTCTCGTTTGCCCGTGCATTAGGCGAATTCGGTGCCACCTTGATTTTTGCCGGGAATATTCCGGGTGTTACACAGACGATGGCGACCGCTATTTACATCGCCATCGATAATAATGAACTGTCACTCGCAGGTTTATGGGTGGCGCTGATGATTATCTTCTCATTTATACTCATGTTCATCATCCAGCGCCTTAAAAAACACACATAAAAAAGAAGCAGTCAAAAGACTGCTTCTTTTTAGTTAGTTAATCTGCACGCCGCCTGTCACACCGTATACCTGGCCAGTCACATAACTTGCGCTGTCAGATGCTAGAAAGACATAGACATCAGAGAGTTCGACCGGCTGTCCGGCACGCTTAAGATCCACTTTCTGACCGAACTCAGGAATTTTTTCCTGCGGCTGACCGCCTGTAATCTGCAGTGCAGTCCAGATAGGACCAGGTGCTACAGAGTTGACGCGGATCCCTTTCTCACCGAACTGAGTAGCCAGTGATTTTGTGATGGATACAATCGCACTTTTCGTTGCGGCGTAGTCCACTAAGTTTTTACTTGGGTTATAAGACTGAACAGATGAAGTCGTAATGATAGAGGCACCTGCTTTAAGATGCGGCAGCGCAGCCTGAATCAGCCATACTAAAGAAAAGACATTCGTTTCAAAAGTCGAACGTAACTGCTCAGTAGATAAATCTTCAATATGGTCTACTGCGGTCTGTTCACCTGCAACGCTGCAGAGAATATCAATACCGCCCAGTTCTTTGACCGCCTGCTCTACAAGTGTCTTGTTAAATGCTTCATCACGTAAGTCACCCGGAATTAATACGGCCTTCTGGCCTGCTTCTTCAATAACTGCTTTGACTTCCTGTGCATCTGCTTCTTCAAAAGGCAGATAGTTGATGGCAACGTCTGCGCCTTCCTTCGCATAGGCGATGGCAGCTGCACGTCCGATACCTGAATCGCCGCCAGTCACAAGGGCTTTCTTACCTGTCAGCTTGCCTGATCCCTTGTATGATGTTTCACCGCAGTCCGGTACTGGTGTCATCTTCTGTTGCAGACCAGGAGCCTGCTGTTCCTGTTTCTCGAATTTCCCGTTATAGTGCTTAGTTAATGGATTTTCATTTGTCATTACTATCACTCCTTATATGTATTAGTATTGCACGTATGAAATGGTTTAAACACGGATTAGGTCTTCTCTTGAAAAAATAACCACCAATCGGTAGACTGAAGTTGAACACAACTTAATTAAAGGAGAATGAGTCATGACTAAATCTACACCTCACATCAAACCGGAAAACAATCCTATCGCAGAAACGATTCTCTTACCTGGCGACCCGCTGCGCGCAAAATTCATCGCCGACACTTATTTAGAAGATGTCGTACAGTTCAACGAAGTGCGTAATATGTTCGGTTATACCGGCACATACAAAGGGAAAAAAATCTCTGTAATGGGTACAGGTATGGGCATCCCGTCAATCGGTATCTATTCTTACGAACTGATTCACACATTCGGCGTCAAGAACCTGATCCGTGTCGGTTCATGCGGCGCAATGCAGGAAGGAATCAATGTCTATGATGTGATTATCGCTCAAGGGGCATCTACTGACTCTAACTATGTGGCACAATATGGTCTGCCAGGTCACTTCGCACCAATCGCTGACTATAGCTTACTGGCACGTGCTAAACAATTAGCCGATGAAAAAGGGGTACCGAACCATGTAGGTAACGTCTTATCATCAGATATATTCTACAATGCGAATGCCGAGGCCACTGACAAATGGCGCTCTATGGGCATCTTAGCAGTGGAAATGGAATCTGCCGGTCTTTATATGAATGCTGCTTATGCAGGCGGCGATGTTAAAGCACTCGGTATCTTCACGGTCAGCGATCACTTATTGACACATGAAGAGACAACACCAGAAGAACGCCAGACATCATTTACTAAAATGATGGAAATCGCGCTGGAAATCGTGGAATAATAAAAAGCCCCGAGGGGCTTTTTTTATTTGCGCTTATTCAGCTGTTCATTGACATAATCTGCAAATACTTGTGCGGTACCGTTGCCGATATCGCGAATACGAATCGGTCCCATCTCAAAGTTGACAGTCACTGCACTGTCTTCTACTTCCACACCTTTAATGTCATCATAGCTGATGACACGCTGATACGGCTGTCCGTTCATATCGGCCACCATAAAGAAACGCATATCAGTCGGAATGTATTCACCCGTGAATTCTTTTTGATCCCCTACTGCGAACTCGATGATACCCACTACACCTGGCCCTCTTTTTTCTGTCGGACTCAGTTCTGATGCATTGAATAATTCTGTCATTTCAAACGACCTCCTTATATCTACCTCTTAAGTATACCCGCAACTGACTTTCTTTATTCTCAAAACTTGAAGAAGTTATCTCCATCTTTTGGGGTAATTATCATAATATTCGCATTCATTTGTCTGATTCGTTAAACTCAGGGTATAACATTGATAAAGGAGTCTGTTATGCAGCAATGGATTATGGATGTGATGGAGCAGTTCGGGTACTTCGGTGTCTTCCTGCTGATCCTTCTTGAAAATGTCTTTCCTCCTATTCCGTCAGAAGTCATCCTGACGTTCGGCGGGTTCATGGTGACACAGTCTGACAAGCTGAATTTTTTCGGTATGCTTTTAGCTTCAACACTAGGTGCTGTCGCTGGCGCACTTATTCTTTATTACCTGGGACATCTTCTCGGCTTAAAAAGACTCGAAAAAATCGTCGATCGTTATGGCTGGATTCTACGACTGACAAAGGATGATCTCTACAAAGCGGATAACTGGTTCAGGAAATATGGCGGTATCGCTGTCTTTCTCTGCCGCTTCGTCCCCTTGGTGCGCAGCCTGATTTCTATTCCTGCCGGCATCAATCGTATGAACATCGTGACGTTCACACTCTATACCACTGTCGGCACCATCATCTGGAATGCTGTGCTGATTTACTTAGGCTATACTCTCGGCGAAAACTGGGAGCAGGTCCTGCACACTTTCGATACGTACTCAAACTTCTTCTATATTCTGATGGCCATCGGTATTATCGCAATCGTTATCTATTTATATAAACGTAAACCAAAAGGAGAATCGTAATGAATAAAAAATATCAAGTCGTTATTCTTGGTGGCGGATCGGGCGGTATTTCAACTGCCAGCCGTCTGATTAAAGCGGGTATTAAAGATATATTAATCATCGATCACGCTGACTATCATGCCTATCAGCCGGCGTGGCCCCTAGTAGGTAGCGGCGCAGAGAAAAAAGAGAACAGTCGTAAAAAGATGAAAAAAGTCATTCCTCATGGTGCGGACTTTCTTCAGCAGAAAGTAACAGCTATTCAGGCGGTTGAACGTATTATCAGACTGGATAACAACGAACAGATCAATTATGAATATCTCGTTGTGGCACTCGGTCTCCAGCTGGACTTTGAAAAAATTGAAGGCCTGCCAGCAACGCTCGGCAAAAATAATGTCTGTACGAACTATCTCTATGACTATGCGGACTATACCTACGCATCACTGAAAAAAGTAACAGCCGGTAATGTCATTGTGACTAAGCCTTCTACCCCGATTAAAGGGGGCGTTGCACCTGAAAACTCCTTATTCACCTTCGATGAGTTCTTCAAGAACAAGAAAAAAGACCGCCCGACTCTTATCCTTAAGAGCGCTCTTGATTCTCTGTTTCCGGTTGAGAAATACAGAAGAGAGATCGAAAAACAGATTGAAAAGAAAGGGATCTCTTATGATCTGCAGCATGAATTAATTGCCGTCAACGGACCTGAAAAGACGGCTACCTTCAAGAACCTGGCAACATCCGAAATTTATTCACTGCCTTTCGAAATGCTCCTGGTCACTCCTCCGATGAGTGCGCCGGATGTCATCAAACAGTCCACCCTGAGCGATGAAGAGGGCTGGTTAGATGTCAATAAACACACCCTGCAGCATGTCCGTCACCAGAACGTCTTCGGACTCGGTGACTGCACGAATCTACCTACTGTCAAGATGGGAGCCGCTGTCCGCAAGCAAGCACCTGTCCTTGCTCAAAACCTGATTGCCCAGATAAAAGGCAAACCACTGAAAGGGTATTATAACGGCATGACGGCCTGCCCTATCGCAACTGAATATGGTCAGGCGATTATGGCAGAGTTCGGCTACGATTTAAAGCCTAAGGAATCACTGCCTCTTGATCAGTCCAAGACGAATCCGCTGCTCTATCAGATCAAAAAGAGAGGGATTCCTCTGATGTACTGGCATGGCATGCTCAAAGGTCGCAGCTAAAAAGCAGTCCACGTGTGGACTGCTTTTTATTTTCACTGTCTCACTTGCCTTAAATTAGGTACAATACCTGTAAAACACATTAAGGAAGTGAGCCATATGTTCAGAAAGTTTCTTGCACCTCTTCATAAAAAAGTACTCAGCAGTTATGACTCAAGTTATCATCAGTCATTTGATGAACTGATCCACAGACTCTCCTTAGAAGAACTGCGCGATAGCGCCATGTACTATCAGCTGGATTTTGATGACCAGACTTCTCGCCAAGCATTGATCGATATGCTTTCAGAACGTTTCCACAAAAAAGGCAGTCTCTACTATGAACTGCTGATTCAAGAGGAAGTGCTGGATATTCAGTTGCTAGCCGATGCCTTAGCAGAAAATCATAATATCATCCATCTCTCACCTAAAGATCTGGAGCAGATGGTCGCCGCACTGATTATTTTCGATATCGACAAGAAACTGGTCATCCCTGAAGATACAAAACAAACGCTGATGCAGCTGCCGTTAGATGCCATCGAGCAGAAAAAGGAGAAATACGAGCAGAATTTCTCCTTTATTTCCAGTAATCTGATGCTCTACGGTTTTGTCACCCGTGAACATCTGGAAGCCCATTACAAGAAAACCTATCAAGATACTTTCGAAGCGGATAGCATTGATCTTTTCCTGTCCATCTACGATCTGCAGATTCATGAAGGTTATATTGTTGATGCGCTACTTGATTCATGGGTAGATGATAAAGAAGCTTTCCAGGAACTTCAGCAGTTTCCTTACTACGAATTCAAAGATCCTCATGAAGTCTATGATTTTGTCGGTCCCGACCATCACTTACAGACACCGCAGATGAAAAATCTGGGTAAATTCCTCAAAAAAAAGACACAGTTATCGCCTGATGAATGGGATCATCTCATTGAAGGCATCCAAGTCTACACCATGGGGGCACCAGACTTTGAGAGTGCTCAGCATGAAATCAGTTTATTAATAAAAGGGCAGTTCGCTCGGGAGGACAGAGACCAGTTCGATTTACTGTACAAAGATTTCTTTCAGCATACGAGACAATGGATGCTCGGCGGTCATACCCCTGCCGAAATTGAAAAGATGGAACTTGAACATGAATCCATGAAACGTGCCATTAAAATGAATAAAATTGTTGCTATTAATGATATTAAAGCAATCAAAAAGGATTGATCGTTATGATCAATCCTTTTTAAGATTAAAGCTGTCTAGACCAGTGACGCTGTTCTACAAGGTTATTCAAGTAATCTTTTAAGTCTGTACCGACTAAGACGATACCTGGCTGCCCTTCTTTAACAGCAGTCTGTGCCAGTAAAGGTTGGACTTTCTGTGTATAACCGATTGTTTTGTAGTGACGGTTTGCTGCTTCAATTGCATCTTTAGCTGGAGGTGCAAGGGGTTCTGCAGCATCGGCAACTAAAATACCATCGAATAATGTAGAATGCACTGTGTCATATGTTTCAGTCACTTTCAGATTACCGAGCTTCATTGCGCGGTCAGCTACTAATTTATAGTTCACTTTATTCGCTGCCAGTTCTTTGACATAGCTTTCTAACTGCTTAGCATCAGAATCAGCTGTCACATATACGGCTACTGATAAAGTGTCCAGCTTCTTAATCGTCTCTAATGTGCTAAGGGCTTTAGATATTTTTGTTTCTTTGGATTCTTCATCACCAGCCGGTACTTCTGCACCTACACGTAATGCAACCTCTTCTGCCAGCTTCTTATCTACTTTGTTTAAGTTATTGACTGCATTCTGTTTAACGAAGTCTAACTTACATTTACCGATTTCAAAGCTGAACGCATCTGTTAAATGCTGACGTTCCGGCTCAGATAAGCTGTTTAGGAACATTTTAGCTTGAGAGTAGTGGTCAACGAAGCTTTCGCTGCGAGCGCGCACTTTATGAGCATCGATGCGTTCGTAGTAATGCTCGTATCCACCCTCTTCAGCTGGCGTTGTATGAGGGTTATTGTTATTGATCCCATTATTATGATAACTTGTCATCCCTTTATGGATCTGATGCTGGTGTAAACCATCACGCTGATTGTTGGCGAATGGACAGATTGGCGCATTGATCGGAATCTGATGGAAGTTCGGGCCACCGAGACGTAAGAGCTGCGTATCTGTGTAAGAGAACAGACGGCCCTGTAATAACGGGTCGTTACTGAAATCAATACCTGGTACCACATGAGCTGGACTGAACATCACTTGCTCTGTTTCAGCGAAGACGTTATCAACGTTACGGTTTAAAGTTAACTTACCGACGATTTGAACAGGTACGTCTTCTTCCGGCCATACTTTTGTCGGATCCAGAATATCGAAATCGAATTTAAACTCATCTTCCTCTGCAATCAGCTGCAGACCCAGTTCCCATTCAGGGTAGTCGCCTTTCTCGATCGCTTCATACAAGTCTTCACGGTTGAAGTCGATATTTTTACCCGCTATAATCTGTGCCTCATCCCAGACTAATGAATGAGTCCCGAGAAGAGGTTTCCAGTGAAATTTAACGAAGTGTGATTGACCTTCTTTGTTGATCAGACGGAATGTATTGACGCCAAAACCTTCCATCGTGCGGAAGCTCTTAGGGATACCGCGGTCACTCATTGTCCACATCGTCATATGGGTAGACTCTGGATTCTGCGCAAAGAAATCCCAGAATGTGTCGTGTGCTGTTCCTGCCTGAGGAATCTCGTTATGAGGCTCCGGTTTGATGGCATGAACCAGATCCGGGAATTTAATGGCATCCTGAATAAAGAAGACAGGAATATTGTTACCGACTAAGTCGTAGTTCCCTTCTTCAGTATAGAACTTCGTTGCAAACCCACGTGCATCACGGACAGTCTCCGGAGAACCTTTAGAGCCTGCAACAGTTGAGAAACGAACGAAAACAGGTGTTTTCTTAGAAGTATCATTTAAGAATTTTGCTTTCGTATACTTTTCCTGTGATTCATATAACTCAAATTCACCGTGCGCCCCGTAACCACGTGCATGGACAATTCTTTCAGGGATACGTTCATGGTCAAAATGTGTCATTTTTTCTCTGAAATGAAAATCTTCAAGTAAAGAAGGCCCACGTTCACCTGCTTTTAAAGTAAATTCATCTTCAGCCATTTTAAGCCCTTGATTGGTAGTGAGCGCTGCTTCTTGAGTCGTATCAACTGTATAGTTTTGTAACTGCTTGTCTTTTTCATTAGCCATTATCATATTTCCCCCTCATACTAATTGATGTACTTGTTTTATTTACCCGTCTAAATAGGACAGAAACATTTAAAATACATGTTGGTTTTTTTCTTGATTTTGAGTCTTTTACTCGAAATTCTGATATATCGTGTTATAATGAAATAAATAAATACCTACGACACCTGTCGAAGGGGAGTAACTCAAGGAATGTATTTCCTGGTATAATCTCGTCATTACGAAAGCCTGCTTTCCGGGATTATAGAACTTATTGTTCAGTGAGACCTTTGCCAATGAATTTGGCATAGGTCTTTTTATTTGGCAAAATTATAATGAAGGAGGTTCCTTTAATGGATCCAAGTATTTTATTGTCCTATCTCTGGGTATTAGTTGTCCTGATTGTCTTGGAAGGCTTGCTCGCTGCTGATAATGCGATTGTTATGGCGGTGATGGTCAAGCATCTGAAACCCGAAGATCAGAAAAAAGCGTTATTCTATGGTTTAATCGGTGCTTTTATTTTCCGTATGGTGTCACTTTTCATGATTTCTATTCTCGCGAAATACTGGGAGATACAAGCAATTGGCGCGGCCTACCTGATCTTCATGTCAGTCAAAAATCTCATCGACTACTTCAAACATAAAGATCATCCTAATGATCCGGCTGTGCCTGATATCGCCGAAGAACAATCCGAAGATACGAAAGGCAGCGGCTTCTGGATGACCGTCTTAAAAGTCGAATTCGCTGATATTGCTTTTGCGATTGATTCCATGCTTGCAGCTATTGCTATCGCCTTGACTTTACCTCATGTCGGCCCTGACTTTATGGGGATGAATGCCGGACAGTTCACCGTGATGTTTGCCGGTGGTATGATTGGTGTTATTCTGATGCGTTTCGCAGCTAATTACTTTGTAGCGATCTTAGCTAAATACCCGTCGCTTGAGGCAGCCGCATTCGCCATCGTCGGTTGGGTCGGTATTAAACTGGTCGTGCTGGTCTTAGCGCATGAAAAAATCCATGTATTGCCGCATGACTTCCCTCATTCATGGCAGTGGCAGTTGATTTTCTGGACTGTTCTGATCGGTATCGCTTTAGGTGGTTTCCTGCTCGGAAAACTCAAAGAAAAAAGAGCTTCACATTAAATAAAAAGCAGCATTCTCACGAATGCTGCTTTTTATTTATACATCTTACACGGACGTCTCATGTATAATAAGCATAAACACATGAGAAAGGAAGGTGTCTATGCTTATTCCCTCACATTCATTTCCTAAGATTAAATTATTGCTGATTACCACACTCGATGAAATGCTAAAAGATGTGACCATTGACGACATCACTACAACTTCTATCGTACAGAAATCCGGTATCACCCGCTCTACTTTTTACACACACTACAAGGACAAATATGCCTTATTTGAAGATCTGGTCTTATATATCTATTCTGAGATTATCAATAATCTGCGCTTTAAAGCTGAATTCAGTTCTAACCAGGAACTTTTAGAACAATTTAAAGACAACTATGTGCGTACCCTTCATCAACTTTATGATCACAGACATATCTTCGCCCAGATTCCTGCTAGAAGCCGCCTGACGGTCATTGGAAGCGGAATCGATTTTTCAAAAGAGCATTTTCTGGATCAGTTTAAAAAAATGAACTTTGATAGCCCTCTTACCACTGAATATGCTGTGAACTTCTTCTTATCCGGTCTATTTCTTACATATGAGCTCTGGATCAATAATCAGTTTGATCTTCCGATCGATGAACTGAGTGATCAACTGACTCAGCTGACAGCCCTGCAGTTTAATCTCTGTGATTAAACTGCTGTTTTTTTATGGCTTGCTTTAATACCGTTTCACCCAGGAATGTTAAGGTGAGATGTTCCCCTTCTTTAATTAATTTTTCTTCTTTTAATCTGGTATAAGCTGCGTTAAATTCATCCTCCGATAGATCAGCCAGGGAATGGACAGTCAGATTCTTAAGCTGCTGATAGGAAAACGGCTCGCGGTGATGCAAGTGGATAGTGTGTAATAAATAGTTCGTATTCATCGCTCTCACTCCTTTACTACTTCATTAGTTATACCCTAAGTAAACAATAAATTTAAAAATTTGATGAAAAAATCCAGTTAACACTTAACAATAAATCCCTTTTATATTACAATATCATTACATATTGATTAAAAGAGGATTTCTAAATGACTTCTATGAAAAAAGAAACACATTACTTACCTGGCTTAGATGGTTTAAGGGCTATTGCGGTGATGGCCATCATCATCTTCCACTTAAATCCTAAATTTCTGCCAGGCGGCTTTCTCGGCGTTGATACCTTCTTCATTATTTCGGGTTACTTGATTACCATGATCCTGCTTAAGGAATATCGTGAAACGGGTTCTATCAATCTCTTTAAATTCTATACAAAGAGGATTAAACGGCTGTTTCCTGCTATCTTATTTCTGCTGGTTACATTGTTTGCTTACTGTCTGTTATTTGAACAGTCTATTCTTCACCAGCTGAAAAAAGATATCATCGCTGCCTTTTTTTATGTTTCTAACTGGTGGTATATCTATGATAAAGTAGACTACTTCCAGGCGCTTGAGCCAAGACCGCTTCAGCATCTCTGGTCGCTAGCTATAGAAGAGCAGTTCTATATTTTCTTTCCCCTTATCTTACTGCTCTTCCTGAAGAAATTTTCTCGTCGGACAGCAATGATTGCTTTCACTGTTGTGGCTATTATTTCAGCTATCTGGATGGCCATCCTTTATCAACCAGGCATGCAGGTTTCACGGCTGTATTTCGGTACAGATACCCGCCTACAGACGATGCTGCTCGGTGTTCTACTCGCCTTCTTCTGGCCTGCCTTCCGCCTGAGACGTGAAGTGCCTCCTGCCATGCGAGCGACCATCAGCGCCATCGGACTGATTAATTTTGTCATCCTGCTGATCAGTTTTACCCAGATTACTGAAGCGACCGGCTTCCTATATAACGGCGGCTTCTTTATTCTCGGCTTGATCACCATCTCAACCATTGCTTCATCTGTCCATCCAGGCAGCATGCTTAAGCAGCTGCTCAGTTTGCCGTTCCTGACTTATATCGGGCGGCTGTCATACAGTCTGTATCTGTGGCATTTCCCTGTTATCGTCATGGTGGAGCACCATTTCGTTAAAGGGCAAGTCCCGTTTTATGCGTATATCATCGAGATCACACTGACTCTTCTGTTTGCCTGGTTCAGCTATGAGTTTATCGAGACCCCTTTCAGACGTGAAGGCTTCAGTTACTTCAAACCTAGTCATCTGAAAACAAGATGGCCCGTCGTTCTGATGTTACTGGCTCTCGTCGGATTCTCAGGTTACTCGTTTGTTCAGACAGACACAGCTGAAGCCCCTAAAGTGTATACGACTCAGACGATGGGCAGTGTGACATCACCGAAACTCCTCGGTCCAGTCAGCTGGACTGACGAAGATAATAGCGGCAATGACACTCAGTATGAAGCGAAACAATATATTTCACCGCTCTTTATCGGCGATTCAGTGCTTGTTGATATCAATCAGCAATTAAAAGAGATCTATCCGAATGCGACAATAGACGGGGAAATCGGACGGAGTATTTATAAGGCGATTCCGCTTGCCGACCAATACAGTTATCTGAATAAAAAAGACCAGATTGTGGTTTTAGGCATCGGTACAAATGGTGATTTCGAAGAGGTTCAGCTCGAAACTCTACTGGCTAAATTCGATAAAGCAAAAGTTTATCTTGTCACGGCGCGCGTGCCGCTTTCCTATGAATCTCATGTCAATGAGCTGATGAAAGAGGCAGCTGAAAAGCACAAGAATGTTGAAGTCATCGACTGGTATGCAGTCTCCAGTAACCATACCGAGTACTTCGCGCCGGACGGTATCCACCTTGAATATCCAGGTATCCAGGCGATGATCAAATTATTTAACGATTCTATTAAATAGCATATTATTTGAAAGTTTTATCCAAAACCTATACGCTTACAGTATAATAAGCGGAGGTGTTCAAATGAGTGAACAAATTTCAACTGAAGAAAAACGTCAGCGTCTATACGATTTACTGAAAAAGAATGATATTGCGATGTTAACAACGATTTCTGACAACAAATTAATCGCTCGTCCAATGGCTTATAAACATCTGGAAGATGATGCAGATCTATGGTTCTTCACTCTGAAAGATACGGATAAAGCAGATGAGATCCAGAAAGATAACCGCGTCAATGTCTCATTTTCCAAAGAAGGTTATGCTTCTATTTCAGGTACTATCCACATTGTAGAAGATGACGCGAAGAAAAAAGAATTATGGAGTAAGTCGATGGAAGCTTTTCTTCATACAAGCTATGATGACCCTAATGTCATCTTGCTTAAAGTAGAAGCTGAATCAGCTGAATACTGGAGCACAGATCAGACTGTCAAGACCGTCTTCGATGGTTTCAAACGCCTTATCCAAGGTGACCAGAAAGATAATGACGAAAGCATGAATGATACAGTGGAACTATAAAAAGAGCCTTCGGGCTCTTTTTTTATAGCTTTAAGTTCCGGCCTTTCCATTCCACCTTCTTAAAGATGAACGTATGGATGAAAGATTGAGTGAAGACATAGAGGAAATAAATAAAGGCTAAGCTTGAAAATAGCGCTGTCACCAAACTGAAACGCCCGACACGTCTACTTAAAATATAGAAATGCATACTGTAAAGAATATACATCATTATGCTGAATGGCTGAGGTGACAGGATGAGGAGACTCAAACTGAGGAGACTGCCCAGCATCCACAAAATAATAAGCAGCATGATCCATGGTTTAGTTGCCGCTGCTCCAGAGGCGAAATGCTTTGCCCAGCCTTTAGTCATCGCCTGGAAATGAGAGTACATCCGAAAGCTGATGGTCCCTTTGCCGAGTAGCGCTGTTACAGGCAGCTGGTGCTGAGCGAACTGAGCCGCAAGACCGAAGCCTTCAATCAGCTGGCCGCGAGCACCGTAGTGCCCTCCCGTCTCAAAATAATGTGCGCTTGAAGTCAGAACAACCGGCCCGAATGCAGCGGGCGTACTGCCGGAGACGGCTGAAAAGCTGTTCTGTCCGACGACTGTCAGGATATTAAACCAGACTGAGAGCTCTTCATAAGGCTTCTTTGTGATGTGATAAGGTTGAACCGTCATAAGACCGCCGTTATAACACGTCAGTAGATTTCTAAGCGACTGCGAGTGATTCAGTATAACATCCGCATCTAAAAACAACAGATAATCCGACTGTGCATGTTCAGCACCGAAGTAACAGGCTGCAGATTTACCCTGCCAGTCTGTTCTTTTCGGCGGCGTGAGAACCGTCGCCCCTAACTGCCTCGCGATAGCAGCTGTCTCGTCAGTAGACCCGTCATCGATAACCAGACATTGGTGAGGAAGATCCTGCTGCTTTAGAGAAGTGAGCAGATGAGGTAGATTATGCGCTTCATTACGTGCCGGAATAATAACAGTGACCGAGCCTGCTTCTGATGGCCCGCTCTTAACGTAAGGCTTTTTATAGAAGACAAAGCTTCCGGCGCACATCGTGAGCAGTACTAAAAGGCCTGCGATCATCATTCAGACACTCTATCTGCAATCATCTGCCCGACCTGCTGACCACTTAATGTGACCATCGGCATGCCGCCACCTGGATTCACTGTCCCACCGACAAAATAAAGATTATCAAAATAGGCACTTTTTTTCGGATGTTTAAAGCCTTTGTTCTTCTTCTTATCAGAAACCGTGCCATATATGGCGCCCCGGTCAGAGCCATAGGTGGCTTCGATATCATCCGGCATCCAGAAATCCTCTGTTACGATGTGCTGTCTTAAATCGGTCAGTCCCATCCGTTCAAGCTTAATCAAGACCCGTTCTCTCAGTTGGCGGTACTCCGCTTCAGTGAAAGGCTTCTCCTGCTTAAAAGGCACATGGGGCAGAATCTTGATGTTCTCATGTCCTGCTGGGGCCTGACTTGGATCCGTCTTGTTCGTATTGACCAGATAGATGGTCGGGTCATCCGGCAGAACCCGGTCATGAAAGACTTGCTGATAGTTCTTCTTTGGGTCACGAGAGAAAAAGAAATTATGATGTGCAAGCTGCGGATAACTTCTGTCAACACCGATATGCATGACAATGCCTGAAGCAGCCGGCTCAAACTTTTCCTTCTCTTTCTTGATGACGGGCGGCTTCTTCAGCATTTTCTCGTAGAACGGGATGACTTCCATGTTGGAGACAAAATAATCGGCACGAATTGTCTCGCCTGCTGATGTCGTGACGCTGACGATACGCCCTTTCTCAACTTCTGCGGCATTGATACGGATACCTGTATGAAACTTGACACCGATCTCTTTGCCCAGCTTGACAATCGCATCCGCAATCTGATGCATACCGCCTGGGACATACCAGGCACCTTGCTCATGCTGCATATGAATCATCATGCTGAGTACCGCAGGCGCGTCATAAGAAGACGAACCGACATATTTGATGAAGTAACCCAGCAAGGTTCTGAACTCTGCGTTTTTAACACGTTTATCGATGCCTTCCTGCATAGTATGGAAATAATCAAAGCCTCGCAGTGCTTCGAGAGGTCCATGATGCTTGATCAGCGGCCATGTGGAATCCAGTCCCTTGTCAAAATAGCTTTCGACCGTCAGATCATGTATTTTTCCGGCATACTTCAGAAATCGTTGATAGTCTTCAATGTCTCTATTACTCAGATGCTGATTGGCTTTCTTCATCTTCTGCAGATCACCGTAAAGGTTATAGACATGGCCGCTTTCAAAAAAACCGCGCCATTCCAGCTCTAACCGAGTGATCTGCAGATAATCCTCCATCCGTCTACCGCTTCGTTCGAATAGACGTCGAAAAATATAAGGCATCGTTAAAATAGAAGGCCCTAAATCAAAGCCGAAACCTTCCTGTTCGAGGCGGTTGAGCTTTCCCCCTAAATGCTGATTGGCTTCATACAAAGAAACATCAAATCCTTGCTGTCTAAGCGTAACAGCTGCTGAAAGACCGCCGAGTCCGCCACCGATAACGACAACATGCTTCATACTTCCTCCTCCTTTAAATAGCGACTGACCCGCTGACTGATACGATTTTTGTTCATAAGACTGACTTTATGGCGCTGAGTCAGGCAGTTATAATGATTCTTTCTGACTTCCTCCAGTATTTCTGCATAGATCATCGCGGCGATGAGCAGCGGTTTGCGGCAGGGTCTTTTATAAGTAGTGATCAACGGATAAAACGCTGTATATCTCGCCTCGGCATCTGCTGCAAGTGTTTCCCATAACTCAATGAAGGCAGGCGTTATTTCATGACGCTGCAACTGTTCTGGCGTGTAGCCGTACTGCTGCATCAATTCAGCCGGCATGTAGATACGCTGATGTTGCCGGTAATCTTCACCAATGTCCCGGAGTATATTAGTCAGTTGCATAGCGATCCCAAGGCTGTCTGCTGCCTTTCTGCCTTCTGGTGTATCTTCCCCTGCTAAAATCGGATATAAGAGCTCGCCGACCGACCCTGCTACATAAGAGCTATAAATATAGAGTTCTGAAAGCGTTCTAGGTTGCTTGAATGCTATATCCATCTGCTGGCCGGTCACTTGTTTACGTAACATAGCGACGTCCAGCGGGAAGCGCTCTCTGACATCAGCGAGCGCTCGCCACATCGCACTGTCCTGAGGCCGCCCTTCTTCAAAACAGTCTATATCTTCCATCAGTTTCTTCAGCGCGGCTGTTTTCTCTTCGGCCGAGCCCGGCCGGTCAATCAGATCATCTGCTGTCCGGCAGAAAGTATAGATAGCATAGACTGCATTCGCTTCTTCACGAGGCAATGTACTGAATCCATAATAAAATGATTTGGAATGATGCTTGATAATCTGCCGGCAGTATTCATAATCCTGTTCAATAGTCATACAGTATCTCCTTTACTGGCTGTCATCTAAGATCAATTCATCTGTTGCGATTTTGGAGGAGAGTAGAACGATAGGTACACCTGCACCCGGATGCGTGCTGCTGCCTGTAAAGTAAAGATTTTCGCAATGCGCTGCCTTACTCTGCGGCCGTAGATGATTGCTCTGCAGAAGGGTGGGCTGCAGCCCGAAGGTTGCGCCGTTATAGGCATTGAAGCTTTTCTTGAATGCTTCCGGTGTGATATAGGTTTCAGTGACAATTTCCTCTCTTATATGTGCCATTCCTGGCAGCTGCTCTACTTTCGCTAACGCTTTGTCACGGTAATAGGCGATTGTTTCTTGATTCCATTCATACTGAGCAACAGATAGCTCCGAGATCGGCATCAAAATATAGAGTCCGTCTTTACCTGCCGGTGCCATAGTCGGCTCTTTCTTGGAAGCGATATACATATAGACAGAAGGGTCCGTTAACATTCGACCATCGAAAATCTGTTTAATATTCTCATCCAAATCATCCGAGAAAATAAAATTATGCATATTCTCTACTTCATCATATTTTTTCTCCATACCAAGATACAGGACAAAACATGAGCACGAGTAAGCCATCTTGTCGATATAATCATCCGTATACTTTCCTTTCGCCGCCATATCCTTGACCAGTTCTTTTTTCGCGTAAGGGAAATCCGCATTGCACATGACGTAATCCGCATAGATCATCCCATTTGCTGTGCGGATGCCTGTTGCTCTGCCGGATTGAATCATGATTTCTTCCACCGGTGTATTCAAATGGATCGTGCCGCCGAGCTCCTCAAAAAGCTGAGCCATCGCACTGGCCATCCGATGCATACCCCCTTCTATGAACCAGATACCGTAGAGGAACTCAATCATCGGAATAATCGTGTATAGTGACGGACTTTTAGAAGGTGCGATGCCGATATAGAGGGTCTGGAAACTGATGACATCACGCAGTCTCTTGTCTTTAATATATTTAGCCATGCTACTCTCAGCATTGCCGAGTGTACGAAGCTTCAGTCCCTGTCTCAATGTCTCAAAGTTATAGAAATCTTTCTGCTGCCGGAAAGGCCGCTGCAGAAAATGATGTTTCGCAATCGTAAAACGCTGATAAAGATCACTGATATATCTCAGGAAACCTGCGGCATCCTGTTCATTCACCCCTTCAAACAACTCCATCAGCTGGACCAGATCGTTTGAGACATCCAGTTTTTCTGTCCCATTATTGAAATATGCGCTATACATCGGCGTGAGCTTCTGCATCGGAATATAGTCATCTGGATTGCGGCCGGCAAGTTCAAAGATTTCTCTGTAGAGTTCAGGCATCATGACAATAGTGGGTCCTAAATCAAATTCATAGCCATCCTGTTTGATGCGGTGCATCTTACCACCGGGCATACTTTCTTTTTCGTATATTTCAACCTCATAACCTGCATGCTGCAGACGGATAGCAGAGGCAAGACCTGCTACGCCTGCCCCGATCACGATTACTTTTTTCATTTGCTTCTCTCCTTCAGATTGCGTTGACGTTGCCAAGATTCAAGTTCAGGGGATAACACATAAGGGACTTGGTGTAATTCATTGATGTTCTTCGCCCCTAATATAAGTGAGATATCAATCATATGTGCCTTAAATGTCTCTATCAACTGAATAGCAGCCTCCAGGCCATTTGTCTCTACTTCTGTTAAAACAGCACGCGATAAACCGGCGGCTTTAGCTCCCAGTACAATGGATTTAATCGCATCAAGCGGCGACTGGATGCCTCCGCTTGCGAGAATCGTCATCTCCTGCTGAAAAGGTTGGCTCTCAAGGAGTGAGACGGGTGTGGTCTGCCCCCATTCTGATAAGTAGCTTTGATCTTTCTGGGGTCTACGTTCATTTTCAATATAGATGAAATTAGTCCCCCCTCGTCCGCTGACATCCACGATTTGGACTCCAATTCCACGTAACTGTTCTAGTGTTTCTGCGCTCATGCCAAATCCGACTTCCTTAACAATGACCGGGACATCAACACTGCGGATGATGCCTTCTATATTTGTCAGCCAGTCTGAAAAATCCCGTCCGCCTTCAGGCATCACTACCTCCTGAGGGGCATTGAGATGAATCTGCAGCGCATCTGCAGTGAGCATCTCAACTGCGCGCGCCGCAGAACTGAGCGGTACATCTGCACCGATATTAGCAAATACTTTGCCGTGCGGGTTTATTTCTCTGATAATCCGATATGTAGGTATCAATTCCTCATTTTTAAGTGCCGCATGCATCGAACCGACAGCCATCGCAATATCTGTTTCACGTGAAATAGTCGCAAGTTTCCTGTTGATTTCACCGGCCCATTTACTGCCACCTGTCATCGCATTGATAT
The DNA here is from genome assembly GCF_030376725.1 of Macrococcus bovicus. Classification (NCBI taxonomy): domain Bacteria; kingdom Bacillati; phylum Bacillota; class Bacilli; order Caryophanales; family Staphylococcaceae; genus Macrococcus; species Macrococcus bovicus. Next base: position 125,935 of record NZ_CP128470.1, on the reverse strand, counting down.
AAAGCGGAAAGTTCAGCGTCAGGGAATCAATCTGAGTTTCAAGTGAGATATCAGACTGCTTGATGGCAGGGATCGAGCGATGCACTAATTGAATCCCGTCGAAGCTCGACTGTGTGACAGGATGACTTAAAGCCAGACGAATATGTTCATCTTTTCTTTGTTCACGTGTTGTCATAAAGTCTCCTTTTCTTTCTGGTGATAAGACGCTGCAGTTTCGGCCTGTTGTAGCGTTGGACTATAATAAAAGGCAGACTGCTGATGAGCGCATAAAAAATATTGATCCTTGCTGCCCATCTGGGGTTCCAGAAGTAAAAAAACGGGCATATTAATAGTGTCAGCCAGTGCGTGAATTCTGCCCGATTGGTTTCGGTGCTGAATGTCTGAAGGGCATGTAAGTCGTTGGAAGCAAGCTCACGATGGTTAAAGCTCGCGCTAAATAGAGATGAACTATCAGGTAATTGATGTTTCCATCTTTTCACTTTAAAGTGACGCTGCCAGAAACGGCCTTCATCTTCAAAAGTAAAGGATTGGAATAGCCACCTATGAGAGGGAAAAAGTGTTCGCGGAACATGCATCATGGTATAGGATAAGGCCAGTTGAATAAACGCCCAGGCTGCCGTATTCCGTAACAATAATCTGAGCAACTTCATCTAAGACTCCTTTCCGTTTCTACAATTATCTTGAATTTTACCATAAAAAGTAGAAAGACACTTGTATACTGAATTACTATATTTTCTTGATTTATTCTGTCATGATAAGCATGAAGGAGTGATAAATAATGGACACAAACTTTAATTTTGATAACAGCTATCGTCAGTTACCAGCTGACTTTTATGATTTAGCTGAACTGAACCCGGTGTCAGCGCCAGCGATCCTTATTCTAAATGACAAGCTGGCTGACCGGCTGAATCTCAGTGTAGAAGCATTAACTGACTCAGCAGATGAACTGGCAGGCAATAAAAAGTTCCCCCATTCTGAACCCCTTGCCCAGGCTTATGCCGGACATCAATTCGGTCATTTTACTATGCTCGGTGACGGGCGTGCTGTTCTGCTTGGCGAGCACCTCATGCCTGACGGCTCACGTTATGATATTCAGCTGAAAGGCTCCGGACGAACGGCTTTCTCAAGAATGGGTGATGGGCGTGCACCCCTTGCGCCGATGCTGAGAGAATATTTGATCAGTGAAGCGATGCATGCGCTGGGTATACCGACGACAAGAAGTCTTGCTGTCACAGCAACCGGTGACACAGTCAGAAGAGAGACCGCACAACCAGGCGCTGTCCTTACACGGGTGGCGAGCAGTCATATTCGAGTCGGCACATTTGAATATGCAGTGCGTCAAGGCATCGTCAAGGAGCTGGCTGACTATGCGATTAATCGTCATTACCCTGAACTCGCCACTTCAAGCACAAAATATATCGATTTTCTTTATGCTGTGATAGATCGGCAAGCTGCCTTGATTGCACAGTGGCAGAGCATCGGTTTCATCCATGGTGTGATGAACACCGATAATATGACCATCAGCGGTGAAACAATTGATTACGGCCCATGTGCTTTTATGGACAGCTTTGACCGTGCGACCGTCTTCAGTTCAATTGACCGGCAGGGCCGTTATGCCTACTATAATCAGCCGGGTATAGGGCAATGGAATCTAGCTCGTTTTGCAGAGAGTCTGATTCCGCTCTTCGGACAACAGACTGATGAGGCCATTGAGACAGCTAAAGAAGCACTGACTTACTACGAAACCCAGTTTGATCAATACTGGCTGAATGCGATGGCTGCAAAAATCGGCATCCGGACACCTCAGCCAGAAGACCGTGACCTGATAGGCGAGCTCCTCAGCATTATGGAGGATCTTGAACTGGACTTCACCCGGACATTCCGTCAGTTGAGTCTGCAGCAGCCTGTTGATTCTGCGCTGGACGACTGGAAAGTGCGCTGGCAGAAACGGATCACAATAGAAGAAGCGCCTTTTGAACTCATGAAACAAGTGAACCCGGCGATTATCCCGCGCAATCACCTTGTTGAAAAAGCAGTGAACAGTTCAGACTTAACATTCTTTAAAGAACTGCTCACTCAACTTGAAGAGCCCTTCAGTGATGATCATCCTGACTTATATCTCTCTCCTCCTAAAGAGACCGAGCAAGTCTTCCAGACTTACTGCGGCACTTAAAAACAATAGCAGTAAAGCCGCGCGGCTTTACTGCTATTGTTGATTTCAGATGATGATTACAACGAGACGCCAAGTATCGTTGTGATCATTCCTTCAGTTCACTATATTCTCGAAGCGGGTTATCTTCTCCAGAATGTCTGACAGTCTTTTTTATCTTCTATATTGTAATCAATCATTTCAGCCAGCAAGCTGTAATTGATTTCCTCTGCCCACTTGACGCGAAAGAGCATGGCGGTCTGAGAATACCCTGCTTGAGCAATCTGATCTTTAAACTGCACAAGTGCTTCTTTCTCAGGCGCAATCGCCATATGTTTTTGAGCGACACTGAAACCGATAATGAACGTCCCGTGATGCTGATACATCGGCTGATTCCATTTAACGACTGGTTCTAGTTCCGGATAATTATTTTCAATCCAGTTAAAAACTTCACTCAATTTCTGTGATTGTGCAGGTAGTAAGCCATCCAGAAAGGATTCAAATATCATCTTTAGTTTTCTGCTTCCAGTTTCTCAATATATTCCTGTAATGTCTTCTTATCTTCACCGGTTATTTCCGGGAACTGCGGATCAATTTCTTTCAATACACTGATCATCACTTCAGAAACGAGACGTCTCGCATGCCATTCGTCATCTGCCGGCAGAATGTACCACGGACTGTGCTCAGTTGAAGTCTGATTCAGCATATCTTCAAATGTTGCCTGATACTCCTCCCAATGTTCGCGTTCTTTGACGTCATTGAATGAAAACTCCCAGTTTTTCTTCGGGTCTTTCATTCGTTCGAGTAACCGCTTGCGCTGTTCGCCTTTCGACATATGGAAGAAGAATTTCACGACATGGAAGCCGTTTTCGTGTAGATACTCTTCGTAGTTGTTGATCTGACGATAACGCACGTCCCAGATCTCTTCTCTCTTTTTATCATCCGGCACCTGTTCCTCACCGAGCAGATCATGGACTCTCGTCACGATGACTTCCTCATAATAAGAGCGGTTCAGAATACCGATTTCACCACGCGCCGGCAGCCCGTCATGTAAACGCCACATATAGTCATGTTTCGCTTCTTCATCAGACGGTTTTTTGAACGATGTGGTCTTCAGGCCCTGTGCATTCAAGTTTGAGAATATATAACTGATGACTTCATCTTTACCTGCGGCATCCAGTGCCTGTAACACGACGAGAATGCCTTTCTTCTCTTCCGCATGGAGTTTAAGATGCAGCTCTTTCAGTTCACTGACAAGGGCAGGTATTTCATTTTCCTTGATATCTTCATTATATTTCTTCTTATCTTCACTCGTTGGATAATCTTTTAATTTGATATTTGCCTCTACCGGTACTCTATATGAATCAATGTTCATTCTTATCCCTCCTGTTGCCTACTTATTCCTACATCCCATAGTCCTTAAACATGTAAAATAAGAGAAGACATCATTTAAGGAGGGTCCTCGATGCATATATTTGGCGACATTCAAGCGCCGGACGTATTTAAAATCTACGACGCATCACCTGTATTAAAATTAAAGTTCTCTTTCCATGCGCACTGCCGTATTTACTTCTCCCCTGACAGATATAAGGATCTTGAAAATCATCTCTATGTTTTCTATGTGACGGTCAGCAGTCCCCTTAATGATATGGGTATGGCTGTTGATTTCTTTCATATAGAAGATATCTTTACCACTCACATCAAACCTTTTGTCGATCAGCAGTTACTCAATCAGACGCTACCTTCAATGAATATGACCACTGAAAATATCGCCCACTGGCTTTATGAGACATTTGAAAAACATCTGCCTGCCAATACGACTATGGAAACTCTTGAATTATTTGAAACAGCGAATCATAGTGTGCTGCTGACGCAGTACAATAGACATCAATAAACGGATGCCCTCTGCGCATCCGTTTATTGATTATAAAAGTATGGTTGCGAGTATCGGTACAACGACGACAACAATCACACCAACGAGTACTATGGCAATACTTGCCATAGACGTTTCCACTTCACCCAGTTCCTGTGCTGCTGATACTCCTAGTGAGTGGCCACTCGTGCCGAGCGCAAGACCACGTGCTATTGGGTGATTGATATGGAAAAGTTTCAGCATCTTATTACCGAGTGCATAGATGATGACTGCATTCAGAATGACAGCAAGTGACGTCAGTTCAGGGATACCATTAATACTCTTAGCGACCGGCAAAGCAATGGCTGTTGTCGCTGCCTGCGGTAACATGGACGCGATGATATCAGTATTAAAACCGAATAGTTTGGCGACAACGTAAATAATGAAAAGTGCGCCGGTCGTCCCAAGTGCAATGCCACCCATGATCTGCATCCAGTATTTTTTCAGCACTTCTCTCTTTTTGTAGAGGGGAATAGCAAAACAGATCGTCGCAGGTTCCAGGAAGAAGCCTACAATCTTACCTCCTTCCAGATAGTTGTCGTAACTGATACCCGTTATCTTAAGAAAGAAGATACCGAAGACCATGCCGACAAAGAGCGGCGCGAATAGGAAGAAGCCATTTGTTTTCTTAAACAGATATTGGCCGACCATAAAAGGGACAATCGTTAACAGAATACCGAAGTAAGGTGTATGCACACCGAGTGCCTCCCACATATTAATGCACCTCCATCTCTTTAGGTGCTTGTGTCATGACCGGAGATTTTGTTACCAGTACTTGTGAGAAAATACCAGTTGACACGAGCAGCATCACTGTTGAGATAAAGATCAGACCTAGAATCAAGAATGGGTGTGCACTGATAATACCAAGGGAATTGATAACTGAAATACCCGCAGGTACGAATAAGAGACCGATATGATTAACGAGTGCGCTTCCTACTGTTTCAACTTGAGCAAGCTTGATGATGCCCGTACACAATGCGACAAATAGCAGCACGAGTCCAATCACAGATGCTGGCATCGGAATCGGCATGATACCTTCCAGCACTTTTGAGATAAGTAGAATCAGGGTGATGACTGTGACCTGATGAAAGAATGAATAACTTTTTGTCATGTGAATGACCTCCCATATGTTTTATCTTGAGGTCAGTATAACGAGGATTTACAGCTTATCAGACGTAATCCAGTTGAGATGCAAAAATAACAGGTTGAAATGCAAAAAAACCGGCTTAAATTAAACCGATTTCTTCTTTGAATGCGCGGATATATGAACGACTGACCTGAAGCTTGATATCACCTGTCAGTTTGACTTGATAGGTGTGATTAAACCAGTGTTCTGCGCTGATGATGTGTCTTGTGTTGATGATATTAGAACGATGAATACGCATGAAATAATCAGGTAGTTTCTTCTCGTAATTACTGAGCGGCTCATTAAGTAAATATTCTCTGTCTACTGTCGCAATGTGCAGCTGTCCTTCCTCTACATACAACGCTACAATCTCCTCACATTTCAACACATAGATTTTGTCGTCTGACTGAATGGAAATAGCGGTGATTTGTTGTTTTTCTGTCCGCGCTTTTGCTACTGCCTGCTCAATCCGCAGCGGATCAAATGGCTTCAGCACATAGTCGAGCGCATTCAGCTCAAACGCCTTGACTGCATACGTGTCATGAGCAGTCGCAAAGATAATATGCGGCGGCCGCTTCATCTTATTGATCTTCTGCGCGAGATCCAGGCCACTTTCATCAATCAGATTAATATCCAGGAATAATAAATCATAGCGTTCTGATAAAAGTGCAGTCAGTGTTTCTTCAACACAATCTGCTTCGTCCACTAAATCAATATCATCCAGCTGTTCGACCAGAAACTTCAGTTCATTTCTTGCGAGCGGTTCATCGTCTACAATCAATATTTTCATCTATTGTTCTCCTTTCAGCGGCAATTCAGAATAGAAACGTGTCCCTGTCACCGCTGTTTCGAATTGCAGTTTAGCTTTCTCACCAAACAATCCGGTAAGCCTTCTGTTCAAGTTTTCCAGTGCACTTCCTGTCCCCGATTCTGAATGAACGAGTGACTGGCCGATCAGTTTTCTTTTATCAGCTGAAATACCAAAGCCATTATCTTTCACTTCAATATAGAGGCAGTGGATTTTTCTGACCCGCACATCGATATCATTCCCTCTTTTACGGTTGCTGAAGGCATGTTTAATGGCGTTCTCCACTAATATCTGAATGAGAAAGGGTGGCACATATTCCTGCAGGCAGTTGTCATCAACCTCAAAATGAATGTTGAATCGGTCTGGGAATCTAGCCTGCTCAAGCGCAAGATAGGCTTGGACCTGCTGCAATTCTTTCTCGACTGTAATCGTTGGTGTCCTAGCGCCCTGCAGATTAGAACGGAAGAAATGGCTGAGACTCAGCAGCAATTCTCTTGCACGTTCACTATCCACTCTGACCAGTGCTGAAATAGTATTAATCGCATTAAAGAAGAAATGAGGATTGACCTGTGCCTGAAGTGATTTAATCTCTGCTTCTTTCAACAACTTACTCTGCAGTTCAGCCCGACCAAGTTCAATCTGACTGGAGAAGATATTACCGAGCCCTTCTGCCAGCTGTCGTTCGACATAAGTCATTTTGCGATTATCTGTAAAATAGAACTTAAGCGTCCCAGCAATCTGGTTTTCAGCATAAAGCGGAATGACAATCGCCCCGTCCAGCGGACAATTCGGATGTGTGCAGCCGATGCCTTCTTTAGAGTGCGCTTCTTTTACTTCGCCTAATCTGATGACATCTTTTGAGAGATCCGTAATAATTTTTTTCTGAGGCACATGGTGATCACTCCCTGCTCCGACATGCGCCAGAATATCTGTCGTATTGGTGATGGAGACAGCAGAGAGTTTGAGCAAATCTTTAATAATGGATGCCGCTTCTGTTGCTGACTCCTGGGTAAGACCTGCTCTGAAATAAGGCAGTGTCTGATTCGCCACCGCCAGTACGTCATGCGTCTGTACAGCACGCATACGTTCCTCCTGCTGCAGTGTCGAGAGAATGATGGATAAGAAAATAGCAGAACCCAGACTGTTAATCGAAATCATCGGCAGCGCGATAAACTGTACGAGTTCAACCGATGCACCTTTATCCGGTGAAAACAGGATAATACATAACATTTGAATCATCTCAAGCACGGCGCCGATGATGATACCCTGAATAATAGTGGGATAACGATTCTCCCGGAGTGATCTGTAACCGACATAACCTGCGATAATCCCTACGACTACTGAAGAAATAATATAAGTATAAGCAGCTTCTCCACCCATGAAATAACGGGATAGGCCGGATATCACACCGACCCCGATGCCGACATAGGGACCGCCGACCAGTCCGGCAACACTGATGATCAAGATACGGGTATTGGCAAGCGACGTGTCATCTGAAAGTTTATAGAAAATTTCACTTGAAATAATTTGGTTATTCTTAATCTCTACACCTGTAAAATTAGAGATGACAGCAAAAAGACCGAAGATAAGCAGCAGCTGAAGCTGCGTTGACCCTCTTTCCCTCTTTGTCATGACTTTTTTGAAATAAGGCACATTCATCAGCAGATAGGCGATGAGAATAATCAGACCGACACGTTCCAGAAGTAATATAAAAAGACTCAGCATAGCAAATCCTCCTATCATTCCCATTATAACGCAAAAAAGAGTAACCGAAGTTACTCCTTTGTTAAAAGTCTGATGACCTTAAAATGTAGAATGAAGGCACCGAGCGCCATAATAAATAACGAGAGAATCGCCACTCGACTCGCCATCGCCCCGTAGTCACTGAGCAGCCAGGTAATGGTGCCATATATAAAGGGACCTATAACAGCTGATAGTTTGCCGCTCATTGAAAAAAGACCGAAGAACTGTCCTTCATGTTCAGCAGGTGACAATTCAATGATAAGTGTCCGTGATATCACCCAGATAGAACCCATGGCAACGCCGAAGAGAATCGCACATACATAAAACCATTCTTTAGCCAGGGGCAGGCTTGCGAGAACTAATGCTATCATCAGTACAAGTGCAACCCATTGTAGTGCTCTTGCTGAGCCGATATGTTTCGCGATATAACCGAAGATAAAAGCACCGATAACGCTGAAGACTGTCGCAATCAGGAAGATGCTGATAAACTGACTGTTCGAGAAGCCGACCACTGTCGTCGCATAAGGCTGCATCATACTGATAGCGGTTGCCAGCGCATCGTTCAAGAAAAAGTAAACAATCAGGAAGACATAAATAGCAGGTTCCTGCCGAGCAAGCTTAAAAGTCTCCCAGACTTCCTGATAACCATTGACCGTTTTCTCTCTCTTCACTTCACGATCACCATCTCTGCCGAAAATGAAAATTGGCAGACTGAAGATCAGAAAAAGAATCGCTGTCGGAATAAAGGTCTCAGCTGTCGGCCCCTTACCGACTAACGCTGTGACACCGAGAACTCCTACTAGCGTTCCAAGATACCCTAAAGCGACACCGAACCCCGATATCACTGAATGGTCCTCTTTCGGTGCAAGACTGCTCATCATAGCATCATAGAAGACAAGACTGGAGTTATAAGTAAACTTCGCAATGGTAAAAAGGATGATGGTGAGTAAAAATGCGGCCGGAAGACCGAATACCGATTGTTTTAAAGCGATGCTGTTTACGTACCCCATAAGATACGTACAGCCAAAAACAATCAGCGTGAAAATAATGATCCATTTTTTCTTCTTATTCGTACGGTCAATATAAACGCCGTACAGCGGACTCAGTAAAATCAGAAAAAATGCGGCAATACTTGCAGAATAGGCAATCCAGGTTGAAGCGATCTGCTCCTGTACCGGGTTCGTCCCCAGTTGTTCCGTAACGAACTGCGGGAAAAACAACGTGATGATATTCGCACTGAAAATCGTATTACTGAAATCATAGAGGGCCCAGCTCAGGACCGGGACTGAAAGCAGCAGTCTGATATCTCTTTTCATAGAGGCTCCTTTTACACCTTAGTCTCTTCTCTTTTATTATAGAGGACTCGATCGAAAAAGAAAGCTGTTTCTCATGAAACAGCTTGATCATGACTGCAGAATTTCTGCAGTTCATTCAGCATTCCTCTTAAATAATCCGCTTCCTGCAATTCCGGTAGCTCTACTTTACCAAGAGGCCGCTGATATTCAATTTGTTTTGCGACATGTGCAAAAGTCAGCATATAGACACTCAGTGTATGGTCATCCAATGGTTGCGGCGACTGCTTTTGCAGACGATCAAGTGCAAAGCTGATCTGTTCGAGAAGTGTGATAACCGCATAATAGGATTCAACTTGTGCCTTATCAGCAGTCAGTTCGCCTGATGCCTGTGTATAGGTAAGTCTGGTATTGAAGACCTGCTGATTAAGCGGAAACGAACGTCTTCTGACTTCTGTCTCGTGTTCATTTGTGAACAGATCATGGAAGACCACAGCTTCCTGACGTAATAACGAAGCTAACATATGCGGCAACCGAGCATATGCCGTTACACGTCCAAGGAGGAGGGTGCCGAGTACCGCAATAAGAACACCGATAATGGTATCCGTTATTCTTAACAAAGCAAAATCCTGTGACAGATGTCCTGCTACAATAGCAGACATCATGAGAACCTGAATGGTGATGAAGATCATGGCAAGAGAATAATTGGAAGCCACAAACATTTCTGTAATCCCGCCGGTCACTGCAACAATCAGCAGAATAGTAAGCGGACTGGGACTAAGAGGCAGAATGGCAAGTATGATCAGCAAGCCGATAGACGTACCGATAATGCGGGCCCCGGCCCGCTGCATGCTCGACACCGTATGAATACCCAGCATAACAGTATGAGCTGACAATACCACCCAGTAAGGTCGTTCAATATTAAAGAGCAGCGCCATCGTCACAGCTGCCGTGATGATAGCTGCATACTTTAAGGTCATGATAAAAACCATCGATTCCGGTGTCAGGTTCTGTATAAGACATTCCACATAGTCAACATCCCTTGTACGCATCTTATATGACAATTGTTCCAGGGGTGCATTCAAGACTTCTTCTGTCCGAAAGAGTGCAGCTGCAAGGGCTTCGAACTGAGGCTCAACATCCACAGACTTCTTCCAGGAAACAGGTGCTTGATTTTCTATACTTAGACAGAGATATTCGAACATGTCTATAATATCTCCTGGTATTGCCTTGTGACCACGGGAACGAAGCTCCAGTAACTCCGCAAAGATAACCTGCGCCATTTCATGGAGCAGCAATCGTCTTTCATAGTTGACTTTATTCTCTTTCACTAAGCCGATATCTGCACTTCTCAGCGTCTGGCTGCTGGAACTGAAGATCTGCAGGGCCTGCTGATTCGCTTTGCTGAACTGCTCAACATCTGAAAAATGGTGAGCAAGTGTGAACAGCGTGCGGAAATCATTGATGACGGCCTGTTGCTGCACCGTATTTTTGAACAGCAGCGCCTCAATATAGACAACGAGTACAGTCAGGAGCCCGCCAAGCATGACGAGTGCACCTCGGTAAAGCGCTGTTTCAGGATGATACGGCATGAACGATGCAAGACCAAACGCCACGATAAAAAATGTGGCTGACGGTCCTTTAACACCTAGGGCAGTAAAGATATAGAAAGGTATCACTGCAAAAGCGGTCAGCAGGATAGCATAGAGGAGTGCATGGTGTCCGACCAGTGAACCCAAAATCATGGCCAGCGCTAATGTCGCACTCACCATTAAAGCTGTCTTTATCTTAGATTTGAGCGTGCCACCGAAAAGGTAAATATGAGACAATGCGCCCATCGATACAAGGAGTCCGGTCTGCAGCTGACCGAATAAATAGAAGATAAATAAAGCGATAAACATCAGAAGTCCTTGTCTGATGCCTTTAGGAACATCTATTTTAGCAGCATCAATTGACAGCAGCGACTGATAATAAGCCTTCAAATAAGGTCCACCTTCCCATAAAAAAACCACACAAATCAAATTTGTGAGGTTCTTTATCATTTATATCAAGCATAGTCCTGAAAAACTAAATTTTCAAGTCTGTGGCCTTTATTTCACTGCCTCATAACCGCCTTTTATATTAATGGCTTGTTTATAGCCCAGTCTTTCAAGAATACTCATGGCGATTGCGCTGCGAACACCTGACTGACAGTGAACATAGATTCTGTCATCCTGACTGAACGGAATATCTTCGGCCAGCAGTTTACCGAAGTGAAGATGTTTTGCACCATCGAAATGGCTGTCATCCCATTCTTTTTGTGTACGAACGTCCAGAATATTGATGCCTTCTTTATCTTTTCGTTTAAAGTCAGCGGATTCAATCTGTTCATAGCCTGGTCCATTCACTTTATTGCCCGGTAAATAACCCGTCACTGTATCAAAGCCGATCAGCTTCAGTTCATCTGCTGCCTGTTGAACCACTTCGAAGTTTCCGATTAACTGAAGCGGCTCTTCATAGTTCAGATACCAGCCGGCAAAACTGAGGAACTTCTTATTGTAAGGAACATTGATGCCCTTACTGCCATTCTCCGCAAATACTTCTTTCGGTCGTAAGTCCAGTATAACGGGTGCGGTCAGTTCAGCGACCGGCATAACCGGTTCAGCGGAATAAGGTCTGACGCCGTCACGGTTGATTCTTTTCATCTCCTTGAAATAATACGGAGGCTCAGGCTGCTCGCTGGTCAGTGCCTGAATAAAACTTTCTTCATCCTCATACTGGAATGCCCAGCTGTTCACGCGTTCGTAGCCGAGCGTCGTTACTGGCACTGCGCCTAACGACTTGCCGCATGCGCTGCCTGCGCCGTGCCCCGGCCAGATCTGGATGTAATCCGGTAAGTCAGCCATTTTCTTAAGTGACTGGTACATCTGTTTCGCACCGATTGCGGTAGAATCCTTGACGCCGGCAGCAGTCTCCAGTAAGTCGGGACGACCCACGTCACCTACAAAGATAAAGTCCCCTGTAAACAGACCCATCGGAATATCGGACTGATTATCAGTGAGCAGAAAACTGATGCTTTCAGGCGTATGGCCAGGTGTATGCAACACTTCAAGCTTAACGTTACCCACCTTAATCACATCGCCTTCTACCAGACGTTCTGCTTCAACATCTTTGTACTGCCAGTCTTCGCCGCCTAAACCAGATACATAAGCTTTAGCGCCTAGTCTGTTCACTGCTTCACGCAGACCTGATGCAAAATCTGCATGGATATGTGTTTCAGTCACATATTTGATCGCAAGGTTCTCACTTTCTGCTGCCTCAATATAGGGCGTCAGGTCGCGGAGAGGATCAATAATGATTGCTTCTCCTGTTTTCTGACAACCGACGATATAAGACATCTGCGCTAACGGACCGTTAAAAAATGATTTAAAATACATATTCTCTCTCCTTCTTAAATAAATAGATTTAGGTTCGCTTTTTCTGTATCGCCGAGGTAAGTAGCTACGCCACCGTATTCTACACCGTCAATCAGTTCTTCTTTAGTGACAGCCATGATGTCCATACTCATGGTACACGCGACCATTTTCACGCCCATTGACTGTGCTTTCTCGATCATCGTTTCTAATGAATCCACTTTCTTCTTGTTCATGACGTGGCGAATCATACGGGCACCCATACCACCCATATTCATTTTAGAGATCGGCAGCTTACCTGCGTGTTTTGGCATCATCTGTGCGAAAGCTTTATCCAGTCCTTCTTTCGCCACTTTTATACCCGGTTTCTTAATGACGTTTAATCCCCAGAAGGTGAAGAACATCGTGACTTCTTTACCATAGGACGCTGCACCTGTTGCAATAATGAATGACGCAAGTGCTTTATCGAGGTCTCCACTGAAGACAACCATTGTCGCTCCGTTTTTCGTCTCAACGAGCTGGTGTCCTTCAGCGTCATTCATGACATTGACCGGTAAGGCACGCCCTTTTTGGACAACGGCTTTCACTTTGCCGCCTTCTGTCTTATTGCTGATTACCGTATTGCCTGTCGCATTCGCCCACGCATCAATATCTGTACAGAAGCCGAAGTCTGTCACGTGGATTTCAAGCTGTTCCCCTTCCTGCATCTCATCAATATTCTCTTTCACTTTCAGGATCGGACCCGGACACTGCAGGCCGCTCGCCTCAATAAATCTTCTGTTTTCACTCACTGTTTTCACCTCTTCTTTAACTGTTTCTTTCTTGTCAACCACGGGTTTTGGCGCTGTGTGCAGCTGCTTGTATAATTTATAGCCGCCGTCCAGGTTGATAACGTCAAAACCATGATTCTTCAGGATACGGGCTGCATTATAACCGCGCTGACCCACCTGACAGAAGACGGTGACAGGTACATTGCGGTCCAGTTCATTCAGCCGTTCTCTGAGTGAACCGAGTGGTATATTCTTTGCGTTATTAATGGTACCCATGTCATATTCAATCGGTTCACGGACATCAATCAGCTGCTGAGCATCTGATATTTCATCGTGCTGCGCCATCTTCATCTGATCAGTCAGGACATTTTCTGCTATGTAGCCTGCCATATTGACCGGATCCTTCGCTGACGAGAACGGTGGCGCATAAGCGATTTCTATCTTCTGCAGATCAACGACTGACTGTTTAAATGTCATCGCACTAGCGATAAGATCAATCCGTTTATCAACACCTTTACGGCCCACTATCTGTGCACCGTAAATTTCACCTTGCGGACTGAAAATGACTTTAATGGTCATCGGTGTCGCCCCTGGATAATAAGAGGCATTCGATTGACCAGATACGTGGATGACGTGATATTCCTTATCTAATTGTTTTAATGCTTTTTCATTTAATCCAGTACTTGCCACATTTAAATCAAATACTTTGGCTATGGCAGTACCAATCGGTTTTAGCGGCTCAAACGTTTTACCATTTAAATGGTCTGCCAGCAGACGACCTTGGCGGTTCGCTATCCAGGCAAGTGGTATATGTGCTGCCTGACCGCTTATTTGATGTGTCACTTCGCTGACGTCACCGATCGCATAAATATGTGCATCGTTCGTCTGAAATACGTCGTTCGTCTTAATCGCTTTTTTAAGACCAAGTTCAAGACCCGCTTCTTCTGCGAGCGTTGATTCCGGCAGGACACCGATTGCCATAATGACCATATCGGCAGTCAAGGTCTCGTTTGTGCTGGTTGTAACTGTCTGTGAATCAATCCGTGTAATCGACTGTTCCAGTCTCAGATCGACACCTTGCTGGATGAGATGTTCATGAATACCTTGTGCCATATCAAGATCGACACCTGGCATCACCTGATTGCCGAGCTCAAATAAAGAAACTTGAATCCCTAATGCATGCAGGTTCTCTGCCATCTCAAGACCGATAAAGCCGCCGCCGATGACTGATGCGGTCTTAACATTCTTCTCTTCAATATAAGTTTTGATTTGATCCATATCCGGGATATTTCTTAAAGTGAAAACATGTGACTGCTCTTTTCCTTCAACAGGAATCTCAATCGGTTTCGCACCTGTTGATAAGATTAGAATATCGTAATCGATGACTTCTTCCTGACCCGCTGTCTTCACTAACAGTTGCTGCTCTGCTCTATTGATTTTCAATGCTTCCGTCTGAATGCGGACGTCAATATTCATCCGGTCATGCATCAGTTCCGGAGTCTGTATCAATAATTTATTTCTATCTGTAATTTCATCACCGATATAGTAGGGTAAACCGCAATTGGCGAATGAAACATGCGGCCCTCTTTCTATTAAAATGATGTGGTCTTCTTCGTTCAGTCTTCTCAGCCGGGCTGCTACAGATGCACCGCCTGCAACGCCTCCTACAATAACTATACGTCTCATCGTATTTTCCTCCTGTTTTTTAATACCTATGGGGGTATCATAATATGGTTTAAACGATTTGTCAAATACCCCGTACGGTATTTTTTGATTGACATTTATACCTCAGGGGGTATATAGTAATGTCACTGTAAAAAAAGAAAGTAGGGATGATATGAAATACGATAAAAATTCCATTAACCGTTTGAAACGGCTGCAGGGACAGTTGAATGGTGTCCTAAAGATGATGGAAGAAGAAAAAGACTGCAGAGAAGTGGTGACGCAGCTGAGTGCTTCCCGGAGCGGTATTGAAAGACTGATCGGTGTAATTGTCAGTGAGAACTTAGCCGAATGCGTCAAAGAGAATGTCAAAAATAATGAAGATACAGATGAGCTCGTAAAAGAAGCTGTCAATCTGTTGATCAAAAGTAGGTAGAAAATATGAAAACCATCACAGTCAAAAGTTTAGAACAGTTGCTTAAACAGCAGGCAGATATCAAGCTGATTGATGTCCGTGAACGAGATGAGTTCTCAGTAGATGGCATTAAAGAGGCAGAAAATATTCCATTATCAGAGCTTGAAGCGAGAACGTCCGAGTTCAATCAGACAGATGAATACGTGATCATCTGCCGGTCAGGTAACCGGAGCGGCATGGCCTGTCAGTATTTAGAGGAATCAGGCATTCACACAACGAATGTCCAAGGCGGAATGATTGAATGGAATAGACGATGACACTTTTTATCCTCCTCCTCTTCATCGGAGCCATCGGGGCATTTGTTTCGGGGCTGGTCGGCATTGGCGGCGCTATCATTATCTTTCCGATGCTCCTCTTTATTCCACCGCTCTTTGGTATCGATACCATCACGCCGCATCTTGCAAGCGGTCTGACAGCCGCACAGGTTTTCTTCAGTACACTGAGTGGCAGCATCAGCCAGCGCAGTAACCCAGATGCGAGCCGTCAGTTAATCGTGCCGATGGGAGCAGGGATTCTGCTCGGCAGTATAGGCGGTGCATACAGTGCTTCTCTCTTTGATGAACGTATCATCAATATCGTCTATACAGCCCTCGCTATACTCGCTGTTATCCTCATGTTTGTCAAAGTAAGACCCGAACAGACAAAAACACAGTTCAATCCCGTTTTATTATTCGTCGCAGCTGCTTTAATCGGTTTTCTATCGGGCATTGTGGGCGCTGGGGGTGCTTTTATTATCGTGCCCGTCCTGCTCGCTCTATTCCGTGCGCCTTTTAGAAGTGTGGTGGCGAGCAGTATTATAATCGCCTTTATCTCTTCTATCGGGACTTTTCTGATTAAAGCGGCGACGGGAGATGTGGATTTCATACTGATGATACCTCTTGTCATCACAAGCTTGATCATGGCACCAGTCGGTACACGTATCTCTAAAAAAACAAATCAGTCGGTGCTGCGCTATATACTCGCAGCTCTTATAGCAGCTGCTGCTATTAAAATGCTGCTGCAAATTCTATAACAAAAGCGCTCAAGATATTGACTTGAGCGCTTTTTCATCTATCTGTCATTCATGCCTTTACCCTCTAAAATGTTCTTCATATATTTCTCAATCCGCGCTGTCCTTGTCTTGCCCTGCTTGGCCTGACTGACTTGATATTTGTATGGCCTTTCTTTCCACATTGTCTTAATATTCACACTATATTATACTGAATAGCAATACTGAAAGCGAGGTAATGATCATGACAAAGATAATGATGTTCAGCACACGCGAAGAAGAAGTACAGGCAGCAGAGGCCTGGGCTGCCAGAAATAATGTAGAACTGACGATGACTAAAGAGAAGCTCACCCCGGATAATGTTCATCTGCTTGCAGGATATGACGGCATCTCCACTTCTCAGACGAGTCTCATTGATAAAGCCGTATATCCTGCTCTAAAAGAACTCGGTATTAAACAGATTGCCCAGCGCAGTGCAGGTTACGATATGTTCGATTTGAAGCTGGCTGAAGAGAATGAGCTGGTGTTATCCAATGTACCGAGCTACTCGCCGAACTCCATCGCCGAGTTCGCTGTCACAACCGCACTTCAGCTTGTCAGAAATACCGCACAAATCGAAAAAAATGTGCAGAATTATGACTTCAGATGGTCTCCTGCAATTATGTCACGGAGCATCCGAGATATGACCGTAGCTGTCATCGGCACGGGTCGTATCGGCCAGTTCACAGCTCGTATATTCAATGGTTTCGGCAGCAAAGTTGTGGCTTATGATCCTATTCGGAATGACGAGCTGGCCAATTTCATCGAGTACAAAGAGACGTTGGAAGATGCCGTACATGATGCAGATATCGTCTCATTGCATATTCCACTGAATGACGAGAACTATCATTTGTTTAATCAAGCATTGTTCACTCACTTTAAAAAAGGGGCGCTATTCATCAATGCAGCTCGCGGGGGTATCGTCGACACAAAGGCTCTGATAGCTGCGATTGATTCAGGCCAGCTGGCCGGCGCTGCGATTGATACTTATGAGAATGAAGGCCCCTATTTTGCGAAGGATTACAGAGGCAGCGAGCTTGATGATACGACACTTAAAACGTTGATAGATCATGACCGAATTATTCTGACGCCGCATATCGCTTTCTTTACTGATGTAGCCGTACAGAATCTTGTCGATGATGGACTGGAAGCCGCACTGCAAGTCATACGGACCGGGACGTGCGATAACCGAGTCAATTAGCATATTCTGTAGGTGAATCCGGCTATTAAAAATCCTTCTATTTCCAAGGAAATAGAAGGATGATGGATTAATGTCTGATTAAATAGTCAAATGCACTGAGGGCAGCTGTTGCGCCTGCGCCCATAGAGATGATGATTTGCTTGAATGTCTGATCTGTACAGTCACCTGCTGCAAAGATACCTGGCACATTTGTCGCACCGTTGCGGTCAACGATGATCTCGCCACGTTCATTACGCGCAACTGTGTCGCCGACAAATTCAGTGTTCGGTACAAGGCCGATCTGAACGAAGACACCTTCTAAGTCGATTGATTTTTCTTCACCTGTATGGCGTTCTGTATAAGTCAATCTGCTTAGTTTATCTGTGCCTGTCAGTTCTTTTGTTGCGGCCTGCGTGATGATTTCAGAGTTCGGCAGTGAAGCCAGACGTTCCTGCAGGACAGCATCTGCACGCAGCGTATCACCGAATTCAAGTAATGTGACGTGCTCTGTAATACCTGCTAAATCGATTGCTGCTTCAACCCCTGAGTTACCACCGCCGACAACTGCGACACGCTTTCCTTCGAAGAGCGGACCGTCACAGTGCGGACAGTAAGCGACACCTTTGTTTTTGAATTCAGCCTCACCCGGCACATTCATGTTACGCCATTTAGCACCCGTACCGATAATTAAGGTTTTAGAAGACAGTTTCGCACCGTTATCCAGTTCTACTTCAACCATATCGTTGACTTTCTCAATGCTCTTAGCACGGACTGCTGTCATCACATCGATATCATAGTCACGGATATGTTCACCTAGGTTCTGTGATAAAGCAGGACCTGTCGTCTCTTTAACACCGATCAGGTTTTCGATGCCTGCTGTGTCATTGACCTGGCCGCCGATCCGTTCTGCTACCATACCTGTCCGCAGACCTTTACGTGCTGCGTAGATAGCTGCTGCTGCACTTGCAGGACCGCCGCCGATTACCAGTACTTCGTAAGCTTCCTTCGCATTCAGTTCGTCTGCGTCCAGACCACCGCCGACTTGCGCGACAATTTCGTCCACTGTCATGCGTCCGCTGCCAAATTCTTCACCGTTCAGGAAGATGCTTGGCACTGCCATGATATCTTTAGATTCTTCGCGGAAGACTGCACCATCAATCATGGTATGTGTGATATTCGGATTCACGACAGACATCAGATTCAGAGCCTGTACGACATCCGGACATTTGGTACACGTCAGACTGATATATGTTTCAAAGTGAAGCGGCTGGTCTAACTTGGCAATCTGCTCAAGTGTAGACTGCTCTTCTTTCGGCGCGCGGCCGCTGACTTGCAGGAGCGCTAATACAAATGATGTGAACTCATGACCTAAAGGTACACCTGCAAATGTAATTCTTGCTTCTTCATCTGGACGTCCCACTGTAAAGCTAGGCGTCCGTTTCAAGGAAGATTCTTTTAAAGTGATGCGCGATGTCATCTCTGCGACTTCTTTTAGTAAGTCCATCATATCCTGTGATGCTTTATCTTCTCCGGCACTTGCTGTCAGGACCACTTCTCCTTCAAGCAGTTCAAGATACTGTGCCAGCTGCTGTTTCAACGTTTTGTCTAACATCGATATCCCTCCTCAAATAAGTGCCACAACGTTCATAGAACGTTGTGGCTTTTTTCTCTCAATAGTGAGAGTCGTCTTAGATTTTACCGACTAAGTCAAGACCAGGCGTTAATGTCTCTGATCCTTCTTTCCATTTAGCCGGACATACTTCACCGTCATGTGTACGCACATATTGAGCAGCTTTGACTTTATCTACAAGTACGCTTGCTTCACGGCCGATGCCGTCGTTGTTGATTTCCATTGTTTGCACTACACCGTCCGGATCGATCAGGAATGTCGCACGTTGAGCCAGACCTTCAGCTTCGTCTAATACATCAAAGTTGCGAGCGATAGTGTGAGATGGGTCACCGATCATTGTATATTCAATTTTAGAGATAGCATCTGAGTGGTCATGCCATGCTTTATGTGTGAAGTGCGTATCACAAGATACAGAGTAAACATTAACCCCTAAATCCTGTAATGTTGCATAGTGATCTTGTAAGTCTTCTAATTCAGTCGGGCAGACAAACGTGAAGTCAGCTGGGTAGAAGCAGACAATACTCCAGTCGCCTTTCATTGACTCGTTAGATACTTCAATGAATTTATCCTCTTTAGGATTATAAGCGTTTGCTGTGAATGGCAAGATTTCTTTGTTGATTAATGACATGAATGAACCCTCCGAATAATGAATAGATTTTAGATTATAATTATTATAATCTAGTACTCCCCTATTGTTACATGATTGCTGGTTGAAGTCAATGAAGAAAGCTTGAATGAAATATGACTTTTCATCCTATAGATGAACATTTTTAACATCCGTCTGCAACGTGATGATTATCAGTAGAACGCTTATATTCTCAACGGAAATGTAAATGATATGAATTCAATATTAAGATAATTCAAAAAATTTAAGTCATACCAAAAATACATTGAACTTTTTTCACAATCAAGCTATAATGAAAGCAAGATAAATGTGATTTATTTCACAATTAAAAGGAGCGTTCTTTATGGACCAAACAGTAAACCGCATTTCTGCAAAAGATTTTATCAACAAAGTGTTAGCCGGGGTTGCGCTCGGTATTGTCGTCGGTTTAATTCCGAATGCTATTCTCGGTGAGTTATTCAAAGCATTGACGCCTTATCATCCTATTTTCGCCACGTTAAACAGCGTGGTAGTCGGTATCCAGTTCACCGTACCAGTCCTCGTGGGTGTATTAATCGGCATGCAGTTCAAACTTAATCCGATTCAGACAGTGATTGTCGGTACAGCCGCATTCGTAGGTAGTGGTGCTGCTATCTTCAAAGAGAATGCATGGGTCTTAACAGGTATCGGAGACTTGATTAACACGATGATCACCGCTTCTATCGCCGTCTTATTGATTCTCTGGATCAAAGACCGCTTAGGCAGCCTGACTATTATCCTCCTGCCGATTATAGCGGGTGGTATTGCAGGGTTTATCGGGATCATTCTATTACCTTACGTCAAACTCATCACATCAAGTCTCGGCCAGCTGATCAACAGCTTCACTACTTTACAACCGATTGTTATGTGTCTTCTGATTGCGATTTCATTCAGTATACTGATTGTTTCACCTATTTCAACGGTGGCCATCTCTATGGCGATCGGTATCTCCGGCCTTGCCTCTGGTGCTGCGAATTTAGGGGTCGCTGCTGCTGCCTGTATGCTGGTCGTCGGTACTGTGCGCGTCAATAAAGCGGGTGTCCCTATCGCTGTCTTTCTGGGTGCCATGAAAATGATGATGCCAAACCTTCTCAAATATCCGATTATTGCCTTGCCGATTGCACTGACAGCCGCTGTTACAGGAGTGGCCGGTAGTCTGATGGGTATCCAAGGAACTAAAGAATCAGCAGGTTTCGGCTTTTCTGGTCTCGTCGGACCCATCAATGCTTTTAAATTCATGGAAGGCAATGCCATGATGAATCTGTTACTGCTGATTCTGGTCTATTTTGTCATTCCATTTGTGTCAGCGTTCATCTTCCATTACTTATTCACCAAAGTATTTAAACTGTATGATTCAGACGTATTCAAATTCCAGACTGAAAGTGAGGATAAATAAATGACTAAAATAATGATGTTCGGTGCCCGCGAAGACGAAAGACCTGCCGCTTTGAACTGGGCGGAGAAAAACAACGTGGCGCTCACCATCTCCTCTGAAATTCTGACACCTGAGACAATCGATTCGCTTAAAGGTTATGATGGTGTGACGACACAGCAGACCGGAAAACTGGCACCCGAAATTTATGAGCGTTTAGCAGCTATCGGTATCAAACAGATTGCACAGCGCAGTGCCGGTTATGATATGTATGATTTGGAAGCGGCCAGAGCCCATCACATCATTATCTCAAATGTACCAAGCTATTCACCGAACTCTATTGCAGAATATGCCGTCACTATGGCTCTCAATCTCATCCGTAAAACCACGCTCATCGATGAGCATGTCAGACGTCATGATTTCAGATGGCAGCCTGCTATCATGTCTAAAGAAATCAAAAGTCTGACCGTCGCAATCATCGGTACAGGACGTATCGGTCAGATCACCGGAAAGATATTTAAAGGTTTTGACTCGACTGTAGTCGGCTACGATCTCTATCCGAATGACCAAGCAAGAGAATGGATTGATTACAAAGATTCTATAGAAGAAGCAGTCAAAGAAGCGGACATCGTCTCCCTGCATATGCCAGCAACAAGTGACAATCACCACCTCTTCAATAAAGAGATGTTCGCTCAATTTAAAAAAGGTGCCATCCTCATCAATGCAGCACGTGGCAGTGTGGTTGATACCGCCGCTCTCATTGAAGCCATTGATAATGGTCAACTGGCTGCTGCTGCACTTGATACGTATGAGTTTGAAAGCAGCTATTTCCCCAAAGACTTCAGCGGTCAGGAGATTACAGACAAAGATCTGCTGCGTCTGATTGAACACGACAAAATTATTGTGACACCTCATATCGCCTTCTATACAGATGTCGCCGTAAAAAATCTGGTTGAGGGCGGCTTGAACGCAGCACTTGAGGTCATTCAGACAGGTACTTGCCAGACAAGACTCAACTAAAAATACGCCCGCCTATTTAAAGGCGGGCGTATTCTACTTCTCCAAGTAATAATGTACAATATGCTCGAGCATGACCGGCAGCTCTTCGAAAGCACTTTGTCTGTTCAGTCTTTCTGTTACCTTATGGGCATCCTTACCAATCGGTCCGCAGTTAAAGACAGGTGCCTGAATAGCATGGATTTCCTCAAATGGAATGTGATAGGTCCGGTTAAAGGTCGGCGTGTTATCCGCATAGACTTTTCCGCTGCCGGCGCTATCACTTAGACAGTAGCTCAAGTCACTGATACCATTGAAATAATGCAGACGTTTACTCTCACGGCCATAACTTGCGGCTGCATTTCTGACCTGCTCAATCAAATCTTCAATTTCCGCATGATAGGATGCATTGACCGCCGGATAATAAGGCGGTACAAAGAATGTGATCATCGCAGGACCGATTGCTTTACAGTTCTTCATCAACTCGTCTACGACATGAATGTTCTGCAGATACAGTGCCGGTTCTTCTGTTGCTTGATTGATGATATGTTCCACTTTTTCCCGGCCGAGCTGCTCAGTTGCCTGCTGCAGAAGTTCTTCGTAAGTCAGCACTTTTATATCGAGCGTTCTCTCCACTTGTTCAAGTTCAAAGATCTGCTGATAAGCTTGTTCACATTTCTCTTTTGCTTCCTTGACAATAGTATTGAACTGGCTGAAGACCTCTGCTGCGGTCTGTTTAAATGAAAAGACATTATATAGTGCGACAGAACGGAACGGCGTCTGTACATCATAATAATCTTTTAAATCTTTATTCATCAGCGCAACAGGCAGAGGTGTCGCTTCGTCTTCAAAAGTCTCCTTGAAATGACGGTTATATTCCATTAGCTGATTAACGAAGTTCAGCATGAAATT
The DNA here is from genome assembly GCF_030376725.1 of Macrococcus bovicus. Classification (NCBI taxonomy): domain Bacteria; kingdom Bacillati; phylum Bacillota; class Bacilli; order Caryophanales; family Staphylococcaceae; genus Macrococcus; species Macrococcus bovicus. The sequence continues at coordinate 102,846 of NZ_CP128470.1, read as the reverse complement.
GGAACTGATTCCGTTCATCGGTGTGCCGACATGCGTTTCCTCACCATAACAAAGAACAGCCGGCATCAGTTTGCCTATAGAGCCGGAATAAACATAATGGGCATTATCCGATGCTTGCTGCTGGAAAGTCGGTTCACTGTTCAGATAGAGGACAATATCCAGCTTTTCTTGCTGGACAATATCATACAGTTTCATCATCGCTGTACGCATACCGAGTGAATTCACTTCTTCATCAGGCACCGTCATGAGCAGCAGATTGATATCCCATTCCTCAAGAATCGCTTTTTCGATTAATGACAGATGAAGCATAAGACCCGGCTTCATGTCCATCGAACCACGTCCAAAGAGATATTCTCCGCTTGCCAGATCTTCTTTTGCTGTCGCATTCAAATAGGCATCGTCTTCTTTGAATAACGTTGTAATTGCATCCATATCAAATGCTGCCTGGGCATAATCACCGAAGTCATCGATGCCCACTGTATCGTAATGACTGATCAGTACGATGGTTTTTTTGGAGCTACTTTTGTAATGTGCCATCAGCGTATGTCGACCATCCCCAGTCGGCGCTAGGATTACCTGTTCTTCCCGCTCCTTAAAGTAAGGTAAATCCATAAGCATCTGCTGAATAAAGAACGGAAACTGCTTCTCTCCTTCTGACAGTGTCACACTATCAAATTGAACAATCTGCTTCAGAAGAGCTGCACGTGCTTCTGCGTTTTGCCATAAACTCATCATGTCTATCCCCTTTCATATAGTTCTATCATAAGCCCTGGCTCCTAAAAGATAAAGTACACATTTACTGTCATCATCTGACTATCAATCTGCATCATGATAGCGCTATCTTCATAAAAATACTGCACGCCTTATCCTGTCATTCAGGATAAGGCGTAGGCACGTTCTATCTTACATCTTCAAGTCCAGTAATAGGCAAGGTAGCTGCCAAAAGAAACGCAGCGACAACTACCGCTATCATCAGAATAATAAAGATTGCATCATAAAAACTGAATGGCACGCGGTAATAGTAAGTTCGAGGACCATCCTTAAAACCCTTTTTCTCCATGGCAACAGCCAGCCGGTGTGCTTTACGTATATTCTGACTCATCAGCGGGATCAACAGATGCTTTAAACGTCTGACACCTCTGTACTGACCCGGATCTATCATCTGATAACGCATCTTCAGCGAATTTCTGAGCTGAAAGAAGGACTCTATCATCAACGGAACCATTCGTATCGCTGCCATAAAAGCATAGGCATACTTCGGTCTGACTTTTAAATGCTGCATCAGGCTATAGAAAATCATGACAATCTGAGTAGTAAAGGCAATCGTCAGCCCGAGACAGCTCACAGTAAGGGTCCTGAGCGACAGATGAAGACCTCTGAAGAGACTCTCTGTCGTAATATGAACCATCCCCCATTTAAAAAGTGTCTCGTGCCCGTCGCCATAGAAAATCATAAAAAGAGAAGAAGTGAGACTGAAGAGTGCGATAACCGAGAAAATGACCAATACAAGCTTTAAGCGTGTTCCAGAAAAAAGCAGCATGAAAATGAACATCAATAATGTCATATAAAGCATGACATCAAAACGGTGGATGAAGATGACCAGAAAGAAGAGCAAGACACCCGCTGCCATCTTCGTCAGGATATTCACATGGTCCATCACCGTCATCCGTGTCTTAAACTGTTCATACATAGGGTGCACCCACTTCTTTCAGCTGATTCTCTGCAATATGGAAACGTCTTGTCGGATAACGTGACACGATATGCGGATCATGTGTTACCATCATCACAGTCTGACCTTTCTCCACCCGCTCCCAGAAAAGTGTCAGCAGCTGGAAGGTATTATGACTATCCAGGCCGAATGTCGGTTCATCGAGCAGAATCATATCTGCCGGGGAACTAAGCGCTGTCGCGACACTCAGCCGTCTTTTCTGGCCCATCGACAGTTCAAAAGGATGCTGATGACTGACATGCTTGAGCTGCAAAAGCTCAAGCATCTGTATCGTTTTATCTTGTGCCGTTTCCTTATTCTGATGATAGTAGTTGACATAGACTTCATCATAGACGCTGTTCTCGATGAACTGGAGTTCCGGATTCTGATAGACCAGATACAGATGGGCGGCAGCATCGCGGACAGTTCGGAGCCTTTTATCCCGATAATGCATCACACCATCATAAGGGATCATCTGGAGCATCGCTTCAAGAAGCGTCGTCTTTCCCGTACCATTCTGGCCGGTGATGACAATCCATTCCCCTAAGCCGATCTGCAGCTCCTCGACTGCGTACAGCGTTTTTTTAGCGCGTTTAATCATGCCATTCTGGTAGTGAAATACCGGTTCGACTTTTTCTTTCTTCTGCAAAGCAGCGGGCGCGTGCTGCCAGGCATTCGGATGCCATATACCATATGCTGATAGAAGCGATTCGTAATGCTCTAATATATAGGAAGGCGCACCTTCCTGGACAATCTCGCCTTTTTCATTCATCACTATGACCCGGTCAACATGCCACCAGATATGCTCGACTTTATGTTCAACAATCACGACTGTCTGGTCATGCCAAAGAGCAATCAAGAGAGACCAGAGCTGTTCTGTCGCTTCAGTATCCAGCATGGCAGAAGGTTCATCTAAAAAGAGGGTCTCAGCCTGCTGAAGTAAAGTGCCTGCGATCGCCAGTTTCTGTTTCATGCCACCACTCAGCTGATGGATGAACTGACTTTTATCGACATCCAGCTTTACTTCTCGAAGAACGCGTTCAATACGCTGGTCCATTTCACCTCGTGGCACTTGTCTGTTTTCCAGAATAAATGCCAGCTCCTCATAGACTTTCGGCATACAGAACTGACTATCAGGATCCTGAAAAATCACAGCAGCATGCGGATCAATCAGCCGTTCCTCGTACTTCAGAGGCAGCTCGATCAACTCAGGTACAATACCTGCCAGTACGTTGAGGAGCGTGCTCTTCCCGCAGCCGGAAGGTCCTAATAACAGTACCTTTTCCTTTTCTTTGATATCAATCGATAACCCGTCAAATATCTTATCCTTAGCCCCGGGATATTTCAGCCGCAGATCTGTTACCTTAAGTTTAGAGTGCGTCATAATCTTCCTGTGATGCAGAGCGGAATAGACGGGTTACACCGGTCTGATCAAGTGCCTTGACGAGTATATAAGGGAGAATGCCCGCCAGCACTGCCCCGCTGAGCAGCCGGAAGACGATGAAAAGAATCAGATTCCACGTTGCGACTTCGCTCATGTAACCATAGAAATAGTCAATCGGCAAACTGATGAAGGCCGCGGCAAGACCTGCTAAAATACATACCATGACACTACGGGAACGATATCTGAAAGCCATGAAAACCAGTTCACATGCCAGACCTTGCAATAAGGCAAAGACAAATGTCGGAATATCAAACTTCCCCATCACGATCGTTTCACCGGCACCTGCTGCAAATTCTGCCAGTAAAGCAATGCCGAATTTAGGTACAATCAAGTAAGCCACGACAGCTGCTGCGAACCACATGCCATAAGTCAGCTGTTCAATATGCAGCCCGAACGGCTTAATGGCTTCATAAGGCAGCCACCATAAATTGTAGATGAAACCAAAAATGACTGCTACGAGCACTGTCACTAAAATATCTGATAACGTCAGACCTTTTCTCATTTCTATCTCCTCCTCAACAAAAAACACGCAACCATCACAAGATGATTGCGCGTCAAAAAAGACATAGAAAATAAAATCTACACACTTTCCTCCGCTAGCATCAACTAGATCAGGTTCAAAGGGTTCGAGGTTACCTCGTCTCAGTTACAATAACACCCCTAGTGTTTCTGTTATGTATTTGTATTTAAACTGTATACCTGTCCGTCCTTAAAGTCAATCATATTTCCGGAGAAATAAAAAAGCGATACCGAAGTATCGCTCATTCATATTAATCACGGTAGATGGCTCTTTCTTGTGTACCGCGTGCTTTATCCTTTTTATCATAGCCCAGCAGGAAGTATGCTGCTGTGACAACAGCAAGGAATACAAAGCCGATGATCACTGAAACACGTGTATCTGGATTGATCAGCATAAAGATCAGAACAAGGACTAAGAATCCAATTGTCAGCCAGTTTGTAACAGGGGCACCTGGCATCTTGAACGGATGATTCTCAATCAGTTCCGGATGTTTCTTTCTGAACTGCATATGGCTGAGCAGAATCATGAACCATGGCACCATACCCGGCAGGATAGATGCACTGTAAACATAGACGAAGATTTTATCAGCGCCTGGAATAACAACGTTCAAGATAACACCTAAGAAAATACCGATAGAGATTGCCAGTACTGCATAGAATGGCACACCTGTTTTTAATACTTTACCGAAGATAGCTGGCATTTTTCCTTCTTGAGCCAGTGTATAAACCATACGGCTAGAACTGAAGATACCTGCGTTACAGCCGGACATTGCCGCCGTAATTACGACGAAGTTAATCAGTCCAGCTGCAATCGTAATACCGATTTTAGCGAATGTCGCAACGAACGGGCTGCCGATCGTACCTAACTCGTCCCATGGATAAACAGTAACGATAACAAAGATTGCACCGATATAGAAAATCAGGATACGCCATACAATGCTGTTAACCGCTTTTTGAATATTTTTCTGAGGGTCTTTTGTCTCACCCGCAGTAATACCGATCAACTCAACACCTTGATAAGCCCCTACAACGATAGACAGAGCAAATAAGAAACCTGTCAATCCGTTCGGGAAGAAGCCGCCATGTTCCGTTAAGTTACCGAAACCGATAGGGTTTCCGCCATTCCCGAAACCGAATAAGATTACACCGAAGCCGGCAATAATCATCAGAATGATCGTGACAACTTTAATCATAGCAAACCAGAATTCGAATTCACCGAATGCTTTAACAGATGCCAGGTTCGCAACAGCGAGTGTGACAACTACAATCAGACCAGGAAGCCAAGTCGGTAAGTCCGGCCACCAGTACTGCATATACTGACCGACCGCAATGACTTCACTCATCCCGACGACTACCCACTGGAATATGTTACTCCAGGCCGTTGCATAACCCGCTGCCGGGTGAATGTAATCATTGGCATACTGAGCAAATGAACCCGTTGTAGGATATAAGTAAACCATTTCCCCCATTGCGCGCATGATGAAGAATAAGAAAATACCTGCTACTAAATACGCAAAGAGTGCAGATGGTCCGGCCCAGTTAATAACGCTGGAAGCCCCCATAAATAATCCCACACCAATCGTTCCGCCGAGTGCAATCATCTGGACTTGACGTGAGCTCAGTCCTCTGTGTAATTGATTGTCTTCCATTAACTTTTACCTCTTTCCTTTATATAAGAAATATATTTTCTCTGTTATTATACAGTAATTTCACAAGTTGTAAATCACAAATTCATCGCTTTTAAGTAATAAAGTAAAATATTTCTGAATATTCTTCAGACTTGTAAAACCTTGCTATAATAGCATTTATAGATTATGTTATATACATATAAATAGAAAGACAGACTTTAATATCAATCATCATAAAGGAATAAGTACAAAATTTCACAAAGAGAATATAAGATTGTGAACACTAGATTTTCATTATTATATAACAGAAAAATATAAAAAAACCGGAAGCATGGTTGCTTCCGGTTAATCTATCTATAGGACACGTCTGATCAGCGTTTTAAGCGGTGGCATTTTTTCAAGTTTACCTTCTTCAAGCAGTGAACGGATTTCAAACTTAGCATAGCCTAACATTTCATCAAAGACGATCTGGCCTGGCAGCGGGGCCGCATCCTGATCGACATATACGTTAACAATGACAGGTTTATTGGCTGCCTTTGCTTGTTGCATAGCCGGCGCAAGTTCTTCCGGTTTCGTGACATTGATCCCTATACCGCCGCAGCTTTCTGCGAATTTAGCATAATCAATATCTGCTAAATTGATGGCATATTCCAGTTCTCCGGCTGCCTGCTGTTCATATTTGATAAATGATAACTGCTGGTTATTCATGACCACTACAATCATCGGCAAGTTGTAGTAGACTGCAGTCACAAAATCCTGCATCACCATTGAGAAGCCGCCATCACCGGCAATGGCAATGGCCTGACGCTCCGGAAAGGCAATCTTAGAGGCGATCGCACCTGGTAATGCGCAGCCCATTGTGCCCAGCCAAGCAGATGTAATGAATTTATTCTGATGATCCAGTCTTAAATATCTTGTACTCCAGACTGTTGAAGTACCCACATCAATTGAGAACGTCGCATCTGGTTCAGCTATTTTCTCGATTTCTGCCATCACACGTTCCGGACGGATAGGAGTAGAGTCTTTCATACGGTCTTCTTCCAGCCACTTGTTCCAGTTCACCATATTTTCCTGACATGCCTCCAAGAACGGACGACGACTTACTGTATCACATGCCTGCGTTAACTCTGGCAGAATATCTTTAGCCTGACCTATCAGCGGAACATCCACATCATAACGTTTACCGATATTTTTCAAGTTAATATCAAGTTGAATACAGGGCACATGACCATCTGGCAGATAATTGACATACGGATAGTTTGTACCTAATAAGATAAGTAAATCTGCTTCTTTCATCGCTTCAAAAGCAGGTTTCGTACCAATCTTACCGATATTACCCAGTGACTGTGGATGCGTATCCGGAATAATACCTTTACCCGGAAGTGTAATCATGGCAGGCGCTTTAATATGTTCAATGAAATGAATCACTTCATCCTTCGCATCTTTCGTGCCGACACCCGCAAGAACAACCGGATTTTTACTGTTACGAATCAATTCTGCTGCTGCTGCGATTTTATCAGCCGGCGCCGTGAAGTGGGGTCTGACGTATTCATATTTCTTATCAAGCGTATTATCCTCAATCTCCGTCTTAAGAATATCTCCCGGGATAGTCAATACTGCAACGCCTGACTCATCGTATGCTGTTTTAATCGCTTCATTGACGGTATCAAAGATGCGATTTGGGTCTGTTACAATCTGGTTGAATACTGCTACACCTTGAAACATAGTAGAGATATCTACTTCCTGGAAATAGCCTGTACCGATTTGATCTGTATTTGTATGTCCGCATAAGACAAGTGTCGGCACATTGTCCATTTTAGCATCATACATACCGTTCAGTAAGTGGACAGCACCTGGTCCGCCGATGCCTAAAGAAACAGCAATTTTACCTGTTAACTTTGTATAACTTGCTGCTGCAAGTGTCGCTACTTCTTCGTGTCTGACGTTATAGAACTTGATGCTGTCTTCTTCGTGCTTAAGTGCATCTACCACTGAATCAATTGAGTCGCCTGGAATACCATAGACGTGGTCGATGCCCCAGTTTTTCAGTGCTTTGACCAATGCAAGATTTGCTTTAATTTTACCCATGATTATGCCTCCCTTAATTCTATACCTCTGTTATCTACCCGCCTTCTTTTTAATTTAATCACTTATCATGAGGCTCCTATCGCTAAAGAGGGTATAAGATTAACAAAAGGGGGGTAATACATGAAAAAAATATTATTGACTGGCGGGACCGGGCTTGTAGGCTCTCGTTTAATTGAATCAGCTGACTATGAATTTTATATCCTGACCCGCTCAGATAAAGAAGATTCGAGAAATGTTAGATATATCAACTGGACTAATGACGATTATTTATCAAGCATTCCTGAAGTGGAGCTGATCATCAATCTCGCTGGCGCAAGTCTTAGCAAACGCTGGACACAGGCGCATAAAGAGGCGATTGTTGACAGCCGAGTAGAATCGACAAAGAAGTTGGGAGCTATTATTGAACGGCAACAGAAGAAACCATTTCTGATTTCTGCAAGTGCGGTAGGCTATTACCCACCTGCCAAACATCTCACTTATACAGAAGCCCATTATTTCGAAGCATTCGATTTTCTCTCTAAAACCGTTCATTTATGGGAACAGGCAGCTGCTCAACTGGATGTACCGACTGCTTACTGCAGATTCGGGGTTGTCTTCTCGCACCAAGGCGGCGCGCTCCCTTTAATGGTGAAGCCGTATCAGCTCTATCTCGGTGGCAATATCGGTGATGGTCAGCAAGTCTATTCATGGATTCATATAGACGATCTCATTCGGGCTCTTCTATTTATTTATGACCAACAACTGACAGGTGTCTATAACTGTACGGCACCACAACCTGCCACGCAGGAGGAGGTCGGGAAAGCAATCGCTGAAGTCCTCCATAAACCTCACCTCATACCTGTACCTGAGGTGATGCTGAAGACGTTACTGGGTGACCAAGCGATAATGGTCACGGAGGGTCAGCGTGTCCTACCGGATAAACTCACTGCAGCAGGCTTCAGATTTAACTATCCAACTATTAAAGAAGCGATCACAAATCTATATGGCTGATCAAAAAGAACAGAAAAAAGCAGTCGAAAAACGCTGGCGTGAGGAAAAATATAAAGTGATGTACCACAGTCAGCTTCACTACAACGAGATCAGACGACTGATGAAAGAACAGCTGACGGATATCGATAGCCTGAATGAACAGATCCGTGAGGCCTATACGCTCGAGCCTACGCGCGGTTCTATGCTCAACACATATCAGCATCTATGGGGTTACTTCAAGAAAAAAGCGACAGCAGAAGAAAAAGAGGCCTTTCTGCCGCTACTGGAGCAAGTGCCTGAAACAAATGACCTTATCAACCAGCTGCTTTATCAACTTGCGCATAAATATGAGGTTAAATATCTTCAAGAAAGCAGTATATTAAGTGAAAAAAACTGACGTTCAGACGTCAGTTTTTTTGGGTTGAAAGCCGCAGCGCGGACTGATGGTATCATTCAACCATTTGTCATGAAGAAGGCTCTGATAGGCTTCATACACCCCTTCACCTTCCAGCTTTGTCTCCCCGTATACATAATAAGGGGGCAGCGGATCATGTGAAAATGCTTCCTGATTCGCGTATATGATATCTGCCAGCGTCTCCAGGTCTTCTTTAAAGGCCGCAGAACGTTTACCCCCTCGCCGCTGATGTTCCCGGTCCATTTCTACAAGCATGTGATAGAGATCCATGATATAAGGTTTTCCGTTATTATACGCCTGCTTGACGATAGGATGATGTAAATAGCGCGTATTCCCTTCTATAATCTTCAATTCGGCCAGACAGACACGAATGATCTGGTATAATTCGAGCACTTGTTTAGACAACCTTCTGTTATCCAAGTACTGCGCACTGACTTTATGATCAGCAGCTACTCTGAATATCTGCATATAACTCCTTCTTTATTATCAGTTTTAAATAGACGTACGTTAAAAATAATTTGCGAATTGTGTGTTGACGTTTACAGCGGTTATATCTATAATTATAAATCGTAACTATTACGTTTTATAGGAGGCACCATGAACTATTTTACTAAAGGACTCAGCATCGCATCTTTGACACTGATTTTAGCAGCATGTGGGACTCAGCAGGATTCAGTGAAAAAACATGCAGAAAAAGTCACTACTGAAATGAAGTCAGAAGAACATGCCCATCATCACGACCACGATCATATGTCAGCTGCCGACAAAAAGATCTATGAAGGTTACTTCAAAGACAACCAGGTGAAAGATCGTCAACTGACAGACTGGGAAGGTGACTGGCAATCAGTGTATCCTTATCTTCAGGACGGCACATTAGACCCCGTATTCGAACATAAAGCAGAAGAAAAAGACGAGATGACAGCAGCTGAATATAAGAAATACTATACCACCGGCTACCAGACTGATGTGTCACGCATCACTATTGGTGAAGACACGATTGACTTCTATAAAGGCAAGCACAAGATTTCCGGTAAATATCATTATGACGGCAAAGAGATTCTGACTTATAAAAAAGGAAATCGTGGAGTCCGCTTCATCTTCAAGAAAGTATCCGGCGATAAAGAAGCACCCGAGTATGTTCAATTCAGCGACCATAATATCGCACCGAAACTCGCTGAACATTTCCATATTTATATGGGGAATGACCGCGCGCAACTACTCAAAGAAATGGATCACTGGCCGACTTATTACTTCAGTGATATGTCAGGCAAAGACATCGCTCATGAGATGATGGCTCATTAATAGTGAAGGAGATATTCTGATGAATATCTCCTTTTATGCATGAGAAATTTTACCTGGCCGTACGGAACGATACCAGCCCAGGCACATGATAAAGATAAGGATGAGTTCGATCACATCACCGCCGTAATACATCACTACAGCGCCGGCCTGGGCCTGCAGCACCTCTACACCAGCGGGTGGATATGGATAAAAGGACTTAGAGAGTATCTGGTGCAGTGCAACAGAAACCATCATGACAATAGCCCGGAACTTAAAAGAATAAGGATGTCTCAGCGGGTCCAGTTCGAGCATCACCGCGGTGAATAAATAGCCTGCAGCGAAAATATGGAAATGAATCGCATAATACAGCCATATATTATGATGCATCATCATAAACAAGTCAGTCCGGTAAAGCAGCCACAGCCCACCCGTATTGAGGATGGTCGCGGTGACCGGATGTGCAATGAACCGTATATAAGGACTAGCCATGAAACGGGAGAAACGCCGGGCACTCTTAACAGGGAGCGTCCCTAAAAGTAATCTTAAAGGCATCGCAAGGACTAGAAGAAGCGGTGCAAGCATCCCCAGTAGAAGATGCCCGTACATGTGATAGACGAATTGATGATGCATCTCTTCTGCGAATGGCCCTACCATGACTATAAGTGCACTGATAATGCCCGCTATCCACAGGACGGAACGATAGACAGGCCACTTTTTTCTGTAAGCTGCATACAAGTAGCCTGCGCTCATCACCAGTGCACAGAAGATGATAATCGCATCTACGGGGTTCCCTGAATGATGTGCGTGCATTACTTCATCATCTCTCTTTTGCGTGACATGAAGAAGCCGATGACAATCATACATACGGCGACAACCAGCCAGATAATATCGTAAGTGAGGACATTGTCCACATAACGAATCTGATGCATGCGAAGCACTTTATGATTGATGATGCCATCATAAAACTGAAAAGAGCCCATTCCCATCAATGTGCGTCCTATCCAGAACACCCAGTCCGTCTGATACTTCCTTCTCGCATCAGCCAGTAAAAACAGACCGAAAATAATAAAGAAGCCACACATCGAATTAAGGATTCCATCCGATAAGAGTCCAATCTCTTTCGTCATCTGATCATAGAAATGATGCCACTGAAGAAACTGGTGAAAAACAATTTCATCTACAAATCCAGCTAAACCGATACCGAAAATAAAGCCGGACCATTTGTGTTCTCTTGCATAAGTTCCCATAGATTGCCTCCTTTTTCTATACTTATACCCAAGCTGCACATAGAAACACAAAAAAGAGACAACCATATCGTTGTCTCTTGAATACTTTATTATTTTACACGTTTATCATCGTTAGGGATTAAGAACATAATAGCCAGTAATGATACTAAGGCCATACCGACGTTGACCCATAATGCAATCATGGCACCGTGCGCAAGTCCTAGCCCAACAATCGCAGTCGCATAGACCGCACCGCTGATGGCCATACCAAAACCATTACCTAAAGAGGAAGCCATTTTGTAGATACCTGCTGCTACCCCCGCTTTGTTTTCAGGCGCAGTAGAAACCGCTGTATCTGTAGAAGGCGTTGCATAGATACCTAAGCCTAACCCAAATAATAAGTAACCGATAATAGAGCTGATGATATATAACATTTCCGGTAAGAATGTTAATGAGATTAATAGGATACCTATCAATGTAATAAGCGATCCCAGCATCATCGGCTTTTTCGCGCCCATTTTCTGCAGCATCTTCTCACCCACGCGAATCATCAGCAACACCATTACTAAATAGGTTAATGATAACAGACCTGCTTTAAATGCCGAAAATCCAAGTCCTTGCTGTGCAAATGTATTTGCGACGATTAATGTCCCGCCGACTGCATTTAAGAGGAAGTTAGAAATGACCGCACCGGTATAAGGCTTGTTAGAGAATAAATGGAAATCAATCAATGGATTTTTTGATACACGTTCACGTAAGAAAAAGATAATGAATGATATCACGATCAGCGCAATTAATCCGAGTGAAATCATTGAAGTATAACCGAATTCCCCGCCTTTAGTGATGAAGAGCTCAAGCCCTAATACAAATACCACTAAAATGGCAAGACCAGGCACATCGAAACGTGTACGCGTTTCCTCATCTGCTTTTGTTTCAGGCGTTCCTTTGATCAGGAAGAAGGCAATGATAGAAAGAAGAATTGAAAAGATAAAGATCCATTTCCAGCCCATAAATGTGGCTACTGCACCACCGAAGAATGAACAGATACCTGAGCCACCCCAAGAACCGATTGACCAGAAACTTAATGCTCTCTGGCGATCTGCGCCGTGATAATAAGCTTTAACAATCGCTAATGTTGCAGGCATGATTGCTGCTGCCGAAAAACCTTGTATAACACGTCCTACCATCAGAACAGCCGGAATATTTGTTGCTATCACAAGTGCTGAACCTATTATACTTAAGATAAGACCTACTTGTGTCACTTTCACACGACCATATTTATCCGCTATGCCCCCTGCACCTACAACGAACATCCCACAGAACAATGCTGTCAGACTAAGCGCAGTGTTGACATTTCCCATGCTTGTATTAAAACTATCTTTTAATGTTGGTACGATATTGACGAGTGATTGAGCAAAAAGCCAGAAAGTCAGTACTGCAAGCACAATACCGATAATTAACTTATTATCGCCCTTAAACTGTTCACTTGTGTGATTTTGATTCATGATAATCCACCTTTTATCGATTTTTTGCAACACATTACTTTAATTTCCACTAATAAAAATAAGACAAACATTTTTAAGAAAATCTGTTATATTTTTGTAATATTCAGAATTTTTGTAAGGACAGCTACTCTGTTATGAAAAATCCTGCAGTAATTCTTCATCTTTTTCAGCTTGTGTTACGGGCTGTTTCATAACTGTACTACATCAATCTTCTCTCAGGACTCCTCTCCTGGTTTTTTAATAACACTAATATACACCAAAGCGTTAAAGTGCGAGACATATAAATGTGAACAATTAAAGAAAACACATATTTTTTAAGTGTATTTACCTTAAATAAGTATATTTTTAGTCTTTTATTTAAACAAAAGAGCTATGTTAATTCTTGTTATATATCATCTATCAATACCATTATCACTTCTGTTTATTTCTTGTCAGTGAAAGGGCTTTCGTTATGAGATTTTTATCTTAAAAGTTAACAAAAAAAAGACCTTGAATGTTAACTGATTACTCACATTCAAGGTACGATGATTAGTAGATATCCGCTTCACTGTTAAATTGCAGCAGATTGTTTTTGACATCTGCAAGGAACCGTCCTGCTGCAAGTCCATCCAGAATCCGGTGGTCGATTGACAGACAAAGATTGATGATGTCAGCAAATTTCAGACCGCCTTCTTCAGTCGGTATCACCCGTTTATTAATACTTTCAATCTGCAGGATGGCCGCTTGCGGGTAATTAATGATGCCCTGCGACATCACCGATCCGAATGAACCGGTATTGTTGACCGTTATCGTTCCTCCTTGCATCTGTTCAGCAGTCAGACTGTTATTCCGTACAGCACGAGCCAGTCGATTGACTTCTTTGGCAATTCCTTTTACTGATAACTCATCAGCATTTCTGATGACCGGCACAAAGAGATGATCATCTGTAGCAACGGCTATAGAAATATTGATGTCTTTAAAGAAAGTGATTTCATTGTCCACCCATGATGCATTCATCTTCGGATGTTTCTTAAGAGCCTGTGCCACTGCTTTGATAAAGAATGGATAGAAAGACAGCGAGATGCCTTCTTGCTCTTTAAAAGCAGTTTTATGCGCGTTCCGCAGTTTTACCAGTTCAGTGACATCCGCTTCTACCATCATCCAGGCATGCGGAATTTCATTGACGCTCTGTACCATACGCTTCGCAATCGCCTTTCTGACCCCGTCTGTCTGCACTACTTCTGCAGCAGTTGATGTGACAGCTGCTTGCTTCTTTGCTGCTTGCTCCGGTCGGAAGTTCAGAATATCTTTACGTGTGATGCGGCCATGACGACCTGTTCCTGTCACCTCCGCCAGATTGATGTGACGTTCCTGGGAAAGCTTCAGCACTGCTGGAGAATAGCGGCCTTGCTTAGTTTGATCGGCCGCAGCTTTTTCTGCCGGACGAACCGTCTCCTCTACTGTTTCCTCATCCTGTGACATTGCCACTTCTATCGTCATAATCGGTTCGTGAATCGGAATATCTCTATCTACTTCAACCAGCAGTTCTTTTACAGTTCCGGCATAATCAGATGGAATCTCAGTCGTCACTTTATCAGAAGTCGCTTCAGCTATAGGCTGGTAACGCTCAATCTGGTCTCCCGGCTGGACAAGCCAGTTCGTAATAGAAGCTTCTGTGACACTTTCGCCTAAACCCGGTAATACAATCGTTTTAATCGCCATGATGACACTCCTTTACTATTAGAATTCAGCCAGCTCACGCATCGCGTGTTCTACTTTTTCTTCATTGATCAGAAATTCCCGTTCTAATGATAAGGCATATGGCATGCTCGGCGAATCCGGGCCTGCCAGTCGACGAATCGGTGCGTCTAAATCGAAAAGTGCTTCTTCCGCTATTATCGCCGCTATTTCACTCATCACACTTTGTTCTTTATTATCTTCAGTTATGAGAAGGACTTTGCCTGTTTTCTTGGCTGCCTGAATCAATGTTTCTTTATCGAGCGGATAGAGAGAACGGACGTCTACTACTTCTGCTTCAATATCCTCTTTGGCAAGCGTATCAGCTGCCTTAAGTGCAAGCTGAAGTGCCATGCCATAAGCGATGACGGTAATATCTTCACCTTGTCTGACGATATTCGCCTTATCGAGCGGCACCACATAATCTGTCTCAGGGACGTCTTCTTTCAATAATCTGTAAAGACGTTTATGCTCATAGAACAATACGGGATCATCGCTACGGATAGCAGCTTTAATCAGCCCTTTTGCATCATAAACAGATGAAGGCGTGACGACGCGGAGTCCGGGTTGGCCGACAAAGATCTTATCAGTGGTCTGCGAATGGTAGAACCCGCCTCTGACACCACCTCCATAAGGCGTCCGGTAAACAATCGGTGTCGTAAAATCTCCGCTTGTCCGGTAGCGCATTCGCGCGGCCTCAGACATAATTTCGTTGACCGCCGGCAGAATGTAATCCGCAAACTGGAACTCACCGATGGCACGGTAGCCCCTTACGCCAAGCCCGACTGCCAGGCCGCCGATCAGACCTTCTGTCAGCGGTGTATTGAAGACCCGTTTATCGCCAAAACGTGCAGCCAGAGCTTTAGTCACGCCGAAGACACCCCCTTTCACACCTCCGACATCTTCCCCGAAGATAACGACCTTCTCGTCTTTTTCCATTTCTTCTGCAATGCCACGATTAATTGCTTCTAAATAAGTCATCATTGTCATAGATGTATCTCCTCTCTACTGCTCTGCCCAGACATGGGTGAGAATATCAGCGGCCTTAGGATCCGGCATCTGCTCTGCTTCATCTGTTGCCTGATTGATCTCTTCCTTCAGCTCGAGTTCCATTGCATCAATATCCTGCTGTGTCAGATAGCCTTCATCCAGCAGCTGTTTCTGAAATACAGCAAGCGGGTCTTTCGTCTTCATTTCTTCCAGTTCTTCTTTGGAACGATAAATCGTCTGGTCATCGTCTGATGAATGAGAAGTCATGCGTGACACCATCAGTTCAACCAGTCCCGGCCCTTTTCCTGCACGTGCCTGGTCAACAAACCGTTTGAATGTCAGATAGCATTCTGCAAAATCCATACCGTCTACTCGAATCCCTTCAAACCCATAGGCTGCAGCACGGTCTGCCATCTCTTTATTGGCATACTGTTCTTCGGTCCCGACCGAGATAGCCCATAAGTTATTCTCGACAACAAAGATGATCGGCAGTTTCTTGATCGCCGCAAAATTCATAGCTTCAGCAACTTCTCCTTGGTTGAAAGAACCTTCTCCGGTTGTTGCTACAGTCACAGAGTCAGATTCTTCGAGTAACGCAGCATAGCCGATTCCTGTTGCTACATTCAGTTGCGTGGAGACGGGTGAGGAATGTGAGATGATATGATGTGCCTTTGAGCCATAATGGTTAGGCATCTGACGGCCATGGGATGATGGATCCGCTTCTTTACCGAAAGAACCCAGAATGATGTCTTTAGATGACATCCCCCAGGCCAGGCAAGCGGTCATATCGCGGTAGTAAGGCAGAAAGTAATCTTTTTCAGGTTGAAAAGCCATGACCATTGCCACCTGTCCCACTTCTGCGCCTTGCCCAGAAATATTAAAGGATGTTTTACCGATACGTGTCAGCTGCCAGAGTCGTTCGTCTAATCTCCGCCCCCTTAAAACCTGTTTAAACGCATGGATCAGTTCTTCTTTTGTAAGTCCTGTTTCTTTCAGTTGTCTCATTTTTTCAACCTCCTATTTATGAATCGCCAGTCCGTAAGTATCCAGTGCTGCTTCCATCAGTGTCTCTGACATTGTTGGATGGGCATGAACTATATCACTTAATTCAAGCGCTGAGGCATTTAAATAGATGCTTGCAGTCGCTTCGCTGATCAGTTCCGTAGCATGCGGACCGATAATCGTCACACCGATAAGGTCATCCGTGTCTGCGTCGCGCAGCACTTCAACAAAGCCTTCTTCCTCTCCGTAAATGAGCGATTTGCCATTGCCCTTGAAATGAAACTTACCGACTTTGACATTCATATTTTCCGGGAAATTAGAGGCGTGATAACCCACACTCGCGATTTCGGGTTGTGTATAAGTACATTTCGGAATGTCATGGTAATGAAGAGGTGTCACTGTTTCACCGAGCAGATGACGTACAGCTAACTCCCCTTCTTTAGCTGCCACATGGGCCAGCTGCAATGTATCGATACAGTCACCGATCGCATAAATGTGACTTTCAGTCGTCTGATAATAATCATTGACCTTTATTCCGTTGTCATCGAACTGAATAGAGGTGTTCTGCAGTCCTATTCCCTTAACGTTCGGCGTCCGGCCCACGGCAACCATTACTTTGTCAAATTCCATCATCGCGTGCTCTGCTAATTCAAGCTGTACCGTCCCGGATTCTACCGCAGCACTTTTGACAGCTGTCTGTGTCATCACTCGAATACCCCGCGCTTCAAACTGTTTCTGCAGTTCTGTCGCAACAGCTACGCTTTCATTGATGAGGAGCCGCTCTGCGTACTCGATGATGGTGACCTCTACACCAAAACTGTTCAGAAGAGAAGCCCATTCCACACCGATGACCCCTCCGCCGATGACAGCCATCTTTTGCGGCAGTTCTTGCAGATGAAGCATGCCATTCGATGTCAGGATCAGTTTTTCATCTATCTCAACGTTCGGCAGTGTACGCGGAGAAGAACCTGTCGCAATAATGAGCTTTTTCGGCACAATGATCAGTTCCTCTTCATCTGAATCCGGAAAAGTGACAGCCACAGCCCCGGAGACAGGTGAGAAAATAGAAGGACCTAATATCGCCCCTTCTCCGTGATAGATTTTAATTTTATTTTTCTGGCATAAGGCCTTTACACCGGCATGCAGCTGCTCAACAATCCTGTTCTTCCGGTCCTGAACTTTCAGGAAATCAAAAGTTGCTGCATGACTTGAAATACCGAACTCATCAGCCCGTTTAACCGTGTCGTAAACTTCTGCGCTGCGCAGCAAGGCCTTTGTAGGAATACAGCCGCGGTGCAGACAAGTGCCACCGAGCTGTTCTTTTTCCACGATGATGACATCCTGTCCTTGCTTAGCCGCATGAATGGCCGCCACATATCCGCCTGTCCCTCCACCTAAAACGACTAAATCTGTCTCTAATACCATTCTGTCACTACCTTCCATTTCAGTTATCAAGTGCGTCTATCTTCACCGAAAATCTTTACGTTAATTATTCTAACACTTATTACCTGCTACTAGTAACTAATAACAATTTGGTTATTAATATTGTCACATTTTATTTCACTATTTTGCATTCTTATCTAGAGCTTATTCTTAATGATGAAGCGCCAAGAAGCCATCTGAAGATTCTCGTCAATAAAAACAGCTTTCCTAATATTTCAGGAAAGCTGTTTTTGTTTACAGATGTTCTATTACTTTCGGCATATCTCCTGGTGTAATAATCCCTGTAATATCTTCTCTATGCTCAATGACTCCTGTCTCAGAAATAAGCATCACCAGTTTTGAATGACCTTTCTGATTAATGCGCTCTATCATTTTTTTCTCTATTTCATAGAGTGGCATATCCTGTCTAATGATTTCATAAGATGCACCCTTATCATCTTTGGATAGCAGGTCACTGACTTTATACTTGTTCAGATCAAGCGGATTTTCCTGTCGTACAGATGACAGCCAGCTTGTGATGCCGTTGTCTGTCAGGATACCGAGGAAGCGTTGCCCCTGAAAGACTGGATACTGCGAGACATGATAGTCCTCCACCAGCTCCAGCACTTTCAGCAGACTGTCGGTTTCATTTAAACTGATCACTTCTTTGTTGAAGATACTGACAGTCGCCGGGTTCTCGAACTGTTGACGGATTTTCTTCAGCTTCTCGATGAATTCCGCTGTAGGCTCTGCTATATTAAAGGCTTCCTTCTTCTCATGAACAAGTAAATTGCGCAGCTCACGGGCCATATCAATATCTTCCTGATGTTCCTTAATGACTGGATGCTTCTCTTTCAGTTGATAGAAAAGCGAACCAAAATTATCATCCCGTTTGGTATTTTTCTTCATCGCTTCATGCAGTAAATTAAATTCTGTCAGAAACTGATCCAGGTTGCTCAATTATCTTCACTCCTTTAAGCTTTCTATACCCGCTTCCCCTATCATCACGGCCTTACAGTTGCTCCCATCCTTCTCATCACTCACTAAAAATACGAACCTTCAGAGAAGGTCCGTGTTTTCAGCTTTCTATTTTACTTTAACGATGTCGTCACGATGGCCATTCAAGTAAGCATAGACTAAACCGACGAAGATGCCGCCACCGATATAGTTACCGATGAACGCGAAGACAATATTTTTCAGGATATCCATCCATGAGATAGCGTCCGGATTGTAGAAAATCATACCGGCGAATAATCCCGCATTATAAACCACGTGTTCGTAGGCCATAAAGACGAATATGATCACACCGATACCGATGAAGAAGGCTTTCGCCAGTGCTTCTTTACACTGCATTGCAATAAAAATTCCAATATTGATAAAGAAGTTGGCAAAGATCCCTTTGATCATAATCGCCAGCCAGGTAGACTCGATTGTCTTAGCAGAGACTGTCTTTGTCAGCGCAGCTACCATTTCAGGCGTCATGACTTTAGTGCCTGTCATCATACCAAATAAGATAAAACCGCCAATAATATTACCTATAAAACAATACGTGAAGATTTTAGCGACTTTCCCCATTGAAATCGTCCGATAATAGAGACCTACTGTCAGATACATGAAGTTACTTGTTAAAAGTTCCGCTTTTGTCAGGACAATCATAACGAGCGCGATACTAAAGGCGATAGCACCCAAAATATTGACGAGACCATGACTTGCCCCTTCAAATTGTGTTTTGACAGCTAAAGAAAAGACGGCCATGATCGCCAGCAGAAAACCTGCTATTATCGCTTTTAAGATATAGCGGGCCGGTTCACGGTCGATGTTCACTTCTTTTAAAGCCACTTGCGTCAATGCTTCTCCGATGTTATCTGTGCTGGTAAAGGTGTCAGAAACGGACTTAACTGGTTTTTCAATTTGCATAAACGAATTCTCCTTTTGTGAATGTGTTAACATAATTTAATTTTACCACTTTCCAATTAAAAGAGAGGAATTATTTTGGCTATTTGAGCAAAAAGGACTGATCCTCATTTAAAGCTACCTGACGCTCTCTTCTCTGTTTACTACCCTACTTCCTTTTCCTACAAGCTTATTTTTATTGATACAGTCAATAATTTTTCGGTTTATTTTCTACTAATAGACATTTTTATAAAATATGTATTTTATTAAACGTAATTTCTATTATTGAGTATTGTGTTCTTTTTTAAAATTACTATAATATACATATCAATCATTAATCAACACATTGTTCAATAAGGAGGACAAGATGAAAATTTTAAAGAATAAACTGTTTTATATTCCATTAATTGCAGGGGCATTGCTCATCTGGATTATGTCGACAGCCTTCTATCCTGCATTCAATCCGAAACCGAAAGATCTGCCCATCGCCATCGTCAATATGGATAAAGGACTTGAAATCCAAGGTAAAAAGATGAATATCGGTGAAACATTCACAGATAAAATCAAAGATAATAAAGACTTGAATGAAACAGTGGACTTTATCGATGTGAAAGACAAAGACGCGCTGCAAGCAGGATTCGATAATAATGAGTATTACAGTGCTATTGTTATTCCATCCCACTTCACGGAAAATGCAACGAGCGCGATGCGCAGTGAAATTCAGACGGCTAAAAAAGCTGAAGCGAAGACGAAAGCCGAAAAAGCGCAGGCAGAATTAAAAGCGAAAGTCGTAAGCGGCGAAATCCCACCTCAGCAAGCACAGAAAATAGCGCAGGAAATGCAGAAGAAAATGCAGGAAATGCAGAAACAAAATGCAGACTTATTAAAACCGATCACCGTCAAGAAAGGGCAGCTTGAAGTGATCATCAACCAAGGAGCATCAAGCCAGGCGGCTACTATCAGCGATAAAATGCTGTCAGGTATGGGTGACAATATCAACAAAATGATCAGTCAACAAGCAGTAACACAACTCGATAAAAATAATATTAAAGTAGCAGCAGCTGATATGGATGCTGTTATGAATCCTGTTACTGTGAAACACACCACTTTAAATAAAATTCACGAGCACCAGGGCAATGGTATGGCTGGCATGCTGCTCTTCACACCTATCTGGATGGGCTCTCTTGTAACAGGCGTTCTGCTCTTCTTCGCGTTCCGTACCTCTGGTTTAATCACACAAGGTGAGCGTCTGAAAGCAACCCTGATGCAGACACTGATGGCCGCGGTCGCAGCAATCGTTTCAAGTGTGCTGGGTGTATGGTTCATTACACAAGTGCTCGATTTCTATATGCCAGACATCACACAGACGACAATGTTCATCGCTATTTCGATGTTCGGCTTCATCATGCTGATCCTCGGTGTCATGGCATGGCTCGGTATGAAAGCTATTCCAATCTTCGTGCTGCTGTTATTCTTCAGCATGCAGATGCTGACGCTGCCTAAACAGATGCTGAACGAGTTCTATCAGAAATATGTCTTAACATGGAACCCTTTCAGCTTCTACGCAGATGGTCTCCGTGAACTGATCTACTTGAATAAAGACTTAACACTCAATACACCTGTACTAGTGATGATCGGCTTCGCCTGTTTCGGTCTTGCCTCATCATTGCTGGCGGCAGCTGTTCGTAAACATAGTACAAAACGTGCAGAAGTGCCTGCATAACAGGAAAACCGATTTCTCTTCAATAGAATCTTATTTTCTCTTCCAGAACACAGATAGAAACTATATTTTTTCAAATACCTATGAAAAAATATTAATAACCTTCCTGTTATACCAACTGGAAGGTTATTTAAATTACCTTTTATGATAAAATATTTTTAATCTATAAAAGGGTGATTAGAATGAGCAATGAAGTCCTAAAAGTATTAATTGATGAAAAAGCAACAAAAATTGTGGATTTAACTAAGCAAGAACCAAAGACTACTAAACAGCTGGCTAAGCTTCTTGGTGTCAAAAATTCAAATTTATATTATCCTATTAAAAAATTATTAGAAGTAAATGCACTTAAAATCGTAGATGAACGTCAAGTTAAAAATATGACCGAATATTATTATTCGAGTGCACATTTAGCTACTGAAGCTATTAACTTTGATTTTCCATTTATTACTGAAAACTTTGATCAGCTCGTTGCTTTGAACATGCTTAATGTTAATAAAGTGTTTGATGCTATGGCTTATGACGTCGAAGTAAATATGGGGAAAACTAAAGAAGAAATTAAAAATATGGATGAACCTAATACAGCTACTTTTTCGAGTATGGAAGTAAAGATTCCTTATAAAGAATGGAATCATTTACTATCTGATATGAGAAAGCTAGTAAGTGATTATAAGGAAAAGTATGAGGATGAAACACTTCCTGGTTACTCTATTTATCTTGCGAGTTGCAAGAATGTATTGAATGACGATGAACTTTAAGTAAGTTCATCGTTTTTTCTTTAATTGACAATTATTTATTTATCGATAAAATATATTTTAACAATAAATAATTGGAGATGATATTATGAGAAGTAAAGATTTCTTGCTAGCAGGGCGTTTGATTTCATGTTTTGGAGACTCCCTTTATTCTGTTGCTATTATGTGGTATGTATTTGAGGTTACACGAGATTCTTTGATAACAGGGCTTGCTTCATCAATATTAATGTTGCCTATGGTACTTTCAGTATTTGCCGGTCCAATTATCGATCATTTCAATCGCAAACACTTAATGCTATTAGCACAATTTATCCAAATGATATTAATGGCAACTATTACAATATTATTTTACTTTGAATTAATGCCCCTTCCATTACTTATTTTTAGTTTCTTTATTATTGGAATGCTTGAAATTTTTGAAGGAAATGCAGAACACGCTCTATCTCCTACAATAATGAATGAAGAAGAACTTGTTAGATTTAACAGCATAGTTGTAACAGGGAATTTATTAATCAGTTCTATCGCTAAAGCTTTCTGTATTTTTATCATACTTTCTACTAGCATTGAAAGTATTTATATCATCAATTTTTTTACATTTTTGTTTGCTGTTTTGTTATTCTCTAAAGTGAAATATAAACATAGAGAACAAGGTGCATTAAATCTAAAAATGTATCATCAATCTATAGTAGAAGGCATTAGTTATTTTAAACGCTTTGGTTTAATTTGGTTAGCTTTTCCTGCGATGATAGCCAACTTTACAAGCGCAATGAGTCAAGCTGTATTACCTGCATTTACATACGAAAAAGGTGGAGATTCAGCTTATGGATATTTCCTTACATCTTTGGTGATTTTCGGTGCAATAGGTTCCTTACTCACACCTAAATTAAAAAATATAGATATTAATCTGAAAATTATTATTGCACCTCTACTATCTGGTTTATTCATATTTTTGTCAGCTAATTTTAATCATTATTTTTTATCGATGCTAATGTACGGGTTGTCTGCCTTACCCTTGGTAATTATGAATATCACAACTTCTACTTACATTCAAACTCATGTAGACAACCATATTCTTTCAAGAGTAGGAACTATTCTGAGTGCTATCTGTACAATTGTCATGCCATTTGGCGCCCTATTTGGTGGGTGGCTGGGTAAAACAACAAGACCTGAATTTCCCCTATATATGACAGCTCTTGGTTTTTTCGTCCTTGCTCTAATTTTTCTGAGTAGAAAGCTGATGGGTAAGAACGTAATCGCTATTTCCAAAGAACCTCTGGCTTAATCACCTCTGCTGAACCAGATAAATACTGCCTGTCCGATAAGAATAATGGTGATGCCGATAAACTGGTTGATCGATATGCCTTCATTCAGGAAGATATAGCCCAGCAGACAGGTGCCGATTACTTCTCCGAGTATTGCCATGGAAATAACAGTTGTGCTCAGCCATCTGATGAGGAAATTAAAGATCGTCTGTCCCATAATGGTCGCAAATAAGGCAAGTGCCAGGAGGTAAAGCCATGTCTCTGCACTGTAATGCGTCAGGTTACTGCGAGTGATCAGACAGTAGATTAAAAGAAAAATAGCACTGCTGCCGTAACTCAGAACAGAATAGGCAATAAGACCAGAGTGCTTACGCGTACTCTGACCGATAAAGAAATAGACTGTAATGACCGCGGCTGCGATCAGAGCGAGTATATCTCCTATTAGAGCCGTTGTACTCAGCTGCATATCACGGTAGCCGATAAGAAAGCAACCCATGATCGCGATGAGGATGCCGATCAACGCTTTATTATTCAATCGTTCCTGATAAAGATAGTAACCGCCTACCACTGCAAACAGCGGCTGCAGAGTGACAATGACTGTGGAACTCGCCACTGATGTATAATCAAGCGACTGAAACCATAGAATATAATGAACGGCTAATAAAATACCGCCGACAAATATCAGTCCTAATTTTTTTCTGCTACAGCTGCGGATTTCCTGTCTGATTCGATGATCACCCAGTGCGAAAGGCAGCAACATGGCTGTCGAGAACAGCATACGATAGAACGCTGTCACTTCCGGAGGTGCAGCGGCCAGCTTCACAAAGATAGCTGAAGATGATAAAAATAGAACGCCTAGAATAAGCAGAATAAATTGTTTTCCTTTCAAAACGGTTCTCCCCTTTGTACACTATATTAAACAAGTTTATTGTATAGTATACGAAGTCTAATCACTATCTTATTCTGCCAGATTTAGTATGTTGTCTTTTTTACAAAAGAAGAAATCGCCGTCATTATGAATGGGCATATTCAGGTAGAACTGAAAGGGACAACCTACCGACTCAGTGAAGGTGATGTCGTAAGAATTCCGAAACACATCAGACATCGCTTTATCAATGATAGTGAGGATTTTGTGAAAGTACTGTTTGTTCTTACTCCTTCATTCTATTAAAGAAACCAAGTGCGTCTGCACTTGGTTTATTCTTCGATTAATTGATCTGTATCAACGACGAATTCATCACGCATAAAATAGACAATCGCCATAGCAAGCAAGGCGACAAGCGCTTCTGAGATAAAGAATGTCCAGATGACACCGTTCAGCTGGAAGAGAGAGTTCATGATGTTAATAACCACGATAATGATAACAGCAGGTGACACCGCCATAATCATGGATGCTCTGCCGAGTCCTGCTGCCTGCATCATTCCAATCAGCATAAAGCCAATACCATTCATGAAAAGTGAAGCCGACGTAATCTTCAGCATAAACACTGCCTCTGCGATAATATGCGGATCATTCGTGAACTGACTGACAATCGGTGTGCCAAAGAATATAACAACCGCCATACTTAAACCGACTAAGACAACGATAGTACCGATAATATACCAGACCGCCTGTTTCATTCGCTGTTTATTACTCATATAGTTATAGGCAATTAATGGCACTACCCCTTCACAGAGTCCCATAACAATGAGTTCAGGAAATTGAATCAATTTAAACTGAATACCATATGCTGCAACTGCGGAATTGCCGTATGATGTCAGAAACATATTGAGTACAAGTCCGCTGAACCCCATTAAGACGCTCATCAGAAAAGCAGGAATACCAATCTTCATAATTTCTTGTAACATTGTATCGGAAGGTTTAAAGTCTGAGAACTTGAGAGACAGGACACTACTCTTCCGCTGAATATAGACCATGTAAATGATGATGGCTACAATATTGGAGATAAGTGTACCAAGTGCCGCACCGCGGATATCCAGATGGAAGCCGAAAATAAAAATAGGATCTAATATCATGTTAATAAGAACGCTTGCAACCATGCCTACCATTGACATCATCGGTGAGCCTTCTGCGCGCATTAGTTGTTCAAGTGCAAAGAACAGAATAACAGCCGGTGTACCGAGCAGCATGATGAATAAATAATGTGTTGTATAAGTAAGTGTTTTACCTGTTGCACCTAAGAACAGAGCAATCTGATGAGTGAATGGCAAGGTCAATGCAAGCGTCAACAGACCTAAAATAGCCGAAATATAAATCACGACGCTTGCGACTTTCTTCGTTTCCCTATACTGCTTATTCCCCAGTAATCTTGAAATAAAGGTGCCGCCTCCGACACCCATAAGATTACCTATTCCCATCTGAAGGGCAAAGACCGGTGTTGCCAGTGTAATCGCTGCAATCATATGGCTGTTATTCAGGAAGCCGATAAAGTAGATGTTTAAAATACCATACACTACACTCAGTAGCATCGCAATAATCATAGGTAATGAGAAGTGAAGAATTGATTGACCAATAGGTGCTTTTTCAAAATAATAAAGTTGTTCGTCTTTCATATAGAAAACTCCTTTAGTGTCTTTTTTAGTTAGTCTTCTTATAATTAGATATCTAAGTATATAGTTAAAATGATGCGCGGCATCATTTTAAATTAGCAGTCATTCGCTCAAGAAATTCTTCGAGCATCGCTTTTTCTGCTTTAGAGAAGCCCTTGACTAAATCTCCTTCAACATCTTCGAAGACCGTGTCAAATGACTCGACGAGATGTCTCCCTTCATCTGTTAGTAATAAAATTTTTTTCCGTTCGTCGCTGGCATTTGTTTTTCTGATTAATAATCCACGCTGTTCTAAGTTTCTAACGCTATTGCTGATAGACGAACCTCTTCTTTGAAAAACGCGTTCCAGATCATTCTGACTGAGTTGCTTATCCTCAAAACGATAAATATAGGAAAGTGTATGACCCTGCTCGGCAGTCACACCAAATTCATCGAGTTTACGATCTGCCGCTTGCTTCATCTGATGACTTAATGTTCGAAGTAAAAACTGATAAGTTAGTTTCATCTCCATCCCCCTTTAGTTAGATATCTACGTATCAGTATACGCATCATTTTCAAAGTGTCAACCTTTTTAGTTAGTATACTAACTAAATTAATTCTGTGTGTTCCTTTGCTATAATGAAATTAATCTATTTCGTGAAGGAGATTCCATATGCGTATCCAAGATCACTTTGTTTTTAAGCTGTTAGTGACTATTGTCGGGTCATTTATCATCGGCATCAGCTTTAATTTATTTCTACTTCCTCATCACGTGCTCAGCAGCGGTTTAAGTGGAGTTGCTTTACTTGTTCATATCCTGACTTCCCTGGATACCGGGCTGATCAATTTACTGATCAATCTACCTCTCGTGATCCTCGGCTTCTTAAAACTGCCTCGTCAGGTTATGATTCAGACGATATTAAGTGTGGGCTTTGTGTCGTTCTTCTTATCCCTTATCCCGGTGACACAAATATCCACGGAGCCTGTGATTGATGTTATTTTTGGTGGTGTCCTCTGCGGTCTCGGGGTCGGGGTTATTTTGAAATATTCCGGCACAACAGGGGGGATGGATATCATTGCCATGATCATCTCGCAGCACAGCAATATTTCTATCGGTGCCGTGATGACGGCTTTAAACGGTATTATTGTACTCTGCTCAGGCTTTTTTCTCGGTTGGAGCAATGCACTGACGACTTTACTTTCTATTTATATCACCGGTAAAGCTATTGATACCATCTTCACTTCACACATCAAACTGACTGTCAATATTGTGACGACTGAAGGAGAAGCAGTCAGACAGGCGCTCATTGCCTCTATTACACGCGGCATGACTATTACCGATACATATGGCGGCTATACCCGGAATCCTACTCAGACGATTATGATGGTACTGACCCGCTATGAACTCCAGGATGCCATTCGAGTCGCTAAAGAAGTCGATCCCAACTGTTTTATCAATGTCTATGAGACAACAGAAGTCCACGGGCATTTTGCAAAGCCTGGTTCGCAGAAATAACCATTGAAAAGAAGCCTGGAGATTCTCCAGGCTTCTTTTTACAGGCTGCTGTTCAATTGTGGTTTACGCGTTTTATAAATGATAAAGCCGATAACAAAACCGAGGACAGCTGGAAGCACCCAGCCCATACCGATTGAAAAGAAAGGCAGATAATGATTGCCGAAGTTGATGATGCTTTCTGCAAATGCCGTCTTACTCAGAAAAGCAGGACTTGCTTTAATACCATCAATAAGCGCTGCAACCAGTGTAAAGTAGATAGTTGCCTGATAGACCACTTTCGAATCATGGTACAGACCGCTGAAAAGCGTCAGCAATATCAGAACGATAGAAAGCGGATATAAGAACATCAGCACTGGGATTGAATACGCGATAATCTGCGTTAATCCGACATTCGCGATGATAAAGGCCACAAGACTCACGACTGTCGCAAACGTGATATATTTCTGACTTGGAAACAGTTCTACAAATGTTTCAGAGAATGCTGTAATCAAGCCGATTGCGGTTTTCAAGCAGGCTACAATGATAATCAGTGACAACAGGATAATGCCATAGTCACCTAAATAATACTGTGCAATCTGAGCGAGAGCGATGCCCCCATTATCACTGACTTCGAACTTCCCTAAACTCATCGTCCCCATAACAGCGAGCAGTGTATAGATCAGTCCCATCAGAATCACTGTAATCAGTCCTGACTTAAGCGTTTCTTTGGCGATGGTCTTAGGATCAGTGATGCCCAGCTTCTTAATCGTTGTCACGATGATGATACCGAACGCGAGTGACGCCAGCGCATCCAGTGTATTATAGCCGTCAATGAAGCCTTTCAACAGGACAGAATCCTGATAGCCAGACGAGACAGCTGCCTCCTGGATTCCCCCCATCGGACGCACCATTGCCAGCAGAATCAGCAAGCCGAGGAGGACCAGGAAAACCGGATTCAGGAATTTACCGATGTAATCCAGAATCTTTGACGGGCGACGTGCAAAGAACCAGGCAACAATGAAGAAAATACCGCTGAATAATGCCAGGTATAACCCGATTGATTCCTTTGGCAGCGCAGCGCCGAATGCAATCTCAAAAGAAGTCGTCGCCAGTCTCGGCAGGGCGAAGAAAGGTCCGATGACCAGATAGAGCAGAATGGTGAAGATATAGGCATAGGTTTTATTGACCCGGTTGGCAATATCGAAAAGGCCGTTTGTCTTGGAGACACCGATGGCGATAATACCGAGAAAAGGTAAGCCAATCGCGGTGATCAGAAAGCCGAGATTGGCCATCAAGACATTTGAACCTGCTGTCTGTCCAAGGTGAATCGGGAAAATCAGATTCCCTGCACCGAAGAACAGACCGAATAGCATCGATCCGATAAACATGTTTTCTTTAAAGGTAAGTTTTGATTTCATAATCATATCCTCCATATTAGTCATTCATTAAACCCGTTGCTTGCGTGGAAGAATTTACTGATGAAATCTCTTTCCCTTTAACGTGGTAATGTAATTATTCCTTATTATAGTATAAAAATCAGAAAATTTAAATAAAATATTTGCTTATAATCCGTTATATTGAGTGCTTTTTTATGAGCGCTGGCGTGATAAGAAAGGGATGATCAACTGGTTCAATTGGTCTCCATGCGTTTCAGGCAGCCAGTGACCCCCTGCTATTTCGTAGTAGTCAAAGGAGCCATACACGTATTTTTCTGATCCTTTCATCTGCGCTGTTGTCAATGCAGGATCCTGGGTCCCGATGATGCCCATGACCGGTACATTTACCGTCTCTATTCCTGCCGTGATTGACTTCAAGTTATGACGGTACCAGTTCAGTCCTGCAGACAGACGCCCAGGACGTGTTAAATCCATATACCAGTGCTGATGAAGTCTGTCATCTTCTGCCATCTTGGTGAGCACTTTATAATCACCTGCTGCCAGCACCCGTTCTGCCACACCTGGTATGACAAACAGACCGATATAACTGCCTTTGACTAGCTGTTTGAGTCCTCCGCTGCGCAGATATCCATTCGGGTGGCCCACACTGAGCGCCGTATAGCTGATCACCTGCGCCTCGTAGTGAGCAGCGAGGTACCAGCCGAGAAAAGCGCCCCAGTCATGACCGATGACATGCGCCCGAGAAATGCCTAATTGAGTAAGTAATGAGAACATATCTGCCGCTGAATCCTGAATCCGGTAACTGGCAGCGACTTCAGTATTGCCATAACCTCGCAAGTCAGGCACTATAACGCGGTAGCCTTGTTGAGTCAGCTCTGGAATCATCTGATACCAGAGTTTCTTAGAATCAGGAAAACCATGCAGTAACAAGACAGGTGTTCCTTGTCCTTCATCGACAAATTCATATTGAATATTGTTAATCATCAATTGTTTAACGTGAAACATAAGAGACCCTCCTTTTGAAATCCATGTCTTACTCCTCATCGCTATCCAATGCACTTCAACCATAGTGAAACCTGCTTTAAAAGTCAACTAATCACTCAGTGAAATTCATTTATAATAGTGGCATCCTGTGCTATGCTTGAATGAATATAAAAGAAGGAAGTTATGATGAAGAATCCAAGAGAAAATCATGAGCAGTGGACCGTTAAAGAAGAGAATGAATTACTGAAATTTTTATTTGAGCGAATGGCTGATAGAAGCAAGAAGTCAGTCAGAGCTATACTCGCCAGAGGACAAGTCTTCGTCAATGATCAATCGACCAGTCAATTTAATGAGATACTTAAGCCGGGTGACATCGTCGCTATTCGTCTCGATGCCCCAAATAAAAAAGTATCGCTGCGCGGTGTCAAGATTCTGCATGAAGATGCAGACCTTATTGTCATTGATAAAGAAGCAGGGCTGTTATCGATTGCCACCCATAATGAAAAGGATAGAACAGCCTATCACATCCTGTCAGAATATGTGAAGCAAGCCCATCCGAGAAATCGTATTTTTGTGGTCCATCGCTTAGACCGTGAAACTTCCGGTGTCATGGTTTATGCCAAGAATCCAAAGGCGCAGCAGATTCTGCAGAACAACTGGAAACGCCTTGTAACAGAGAGGACTTATCTGGCCCTTGTTGAAGGTCGGGTAACTGAAAACGGGACGATCACAAGCTTCCTTTCTGAGGATAACACACTCAAGATGCGCTCGAGTCAAAACGCGAAGCACGGTAAAAAAGCAACCACCCATTACACTGTCTTTAAAACAAGCCGTAAACAGACATTACTGAAAGTCAATCTGGACACCGGCCGTAAAAACCAGATTCGTATCCATATGCAGGAGTTAGGCCATCCGATTGTCGGCGATAAGAAATACGGGGCAACGACTCATCCGTTCAGACGGTTAGGGTTACATGCTCATATTCTTGCCTTCACACATCCTATCACTCATCAACCACTGCATTTTCAGTCTCCCGTGCCACCGATATTTATGACGCAGTTTAAATAGAAGACAGCAGAACATCATATTGTTCTGCTGTCTTCTGTTTAGAAACCTGATATTTGCCCCTTGATAATGAAATATATACCTATTAAGGCGAGCAATGTGATAATCCCAAATAAGCTTTTATCTATTTTTGTAATTGATCTGCCGTGCAGCTTCTGGACATGACGGTACACAAATATTCCCGGGAAATAAAGGATCATCGTCAACAGGAGATATTCAAGACCTGCAGCATAGATAAGCCATATTGTATAAACAGAAGCGACTGACCCTATTAACATCTGCTTACGGGAACGCTGTCTGCTGAACTTCAGCTGATAGAATGCACTGAATGC
The DNA here is from genome assembly GCF_030376725.1 of Macrococcus bovicus. NCBI lineage: Bacteria > Bacillati > Bacillota > Bacilli > Caryophanales > Staphylococcaceae > Macrococcus > Macrococcus bovicus. Next base: position 71,504 of record NZ_CP128470.1, on the reverse strand, counting down.
ATAAGGTAACAAGGCCGCTGAAGATGCCAGGCTAAATGCAAAGTTATAGGCCTTATCCGTAAAGAGTAACGTGAAGAAGAACAGTTGAACAATCAGGCTTGTCATCAGCATAGAATTGACAGGTGCATGATTGTCATTATCTTTACCGAACCAGGCCGGGAAGATATCATCTTTGGCAGCCAGATAAGGTACTTCTGCAGCAAGTAATGACCAGCCGAGCCATGCACCCATAACAGAGATGATCAAACCGATATTGATCACTGCTGCTCCCCATTTACCGACAACATGTCCCATTACTTCCGCCATTGATGGGTTGCTGAGCTCACTTATCTGATTCTGGATAATGATGCCCTGTGAAAGAATCGTAATCATCATATAGATGATAAGCACACTAATAAGACCGATAATAGTCGCCTTGCCGACATCACTCCGTCGTTTCGCACGACTTGAGAAGATAACCGCCCCTTCTATACCTAGAAAGACCCAGACGGTTACAAGCATCGTACTTTTAACCTGAACCATCACATCATGAATGTCAAATTCTTTTGGTCCATGTTCTGTCATACCATAGAAACCCGTCATAAATGTATCGAAATTAAACGCAATAACCATCACGACTAAAAATAAGAACAGGGGAATCATTTTAGCAACTGTCACAATCATATTGATAATCGTTGCGTTCTTGACACCTCGGGAAATCAATAGAAAGACACTCCACAACAAGAGTGAAGCCACTATGATGCTCGGTACATTACTGCCACCTTTGAACATCGGCAGAAAATGTCCGACGGCTGTCATCAGTAATGTGCCATACGCGACGTTCCCCAGTAATGCACTAAACCAGTAGCCCCACGCAGAATTAAATCCCATGTAATCACCAAATCCGGCCTGAGCATAACTATAGATACCACCGTCAAGATCCGGTCTGACATTCGTCAGGTTCTGAAAGCTGAGCCCTAACGCTATCATCCCTATCCCTGTAATCAGCCAGCCGATGATAATGGCAAGCCCTCCTGCCTGAGCACCCATATCACTGATCAGGTTAAAGGCACCGCCCCCGATCATGGTCCCTACTACCATCGCAATGAGCGCGAATAAACCTAACTTCTTATCTTTTACTTCGCCCAATTCTCTCCACCTCAATCAATTAAATACCATTTTGTCCGACTCATCCTATGAGTAAATTTTTTTATCGACTTCTCCCTTTACCCATTTAAACAACTAAATAGTGCTGAAGTCCAATAAAATACCCCTAATCTCTTAACAGATCAGGGGTAAGTCATCATTCATTCTTATTATGCTGAACTACTTTTACACCTTTATTGTCAGCGATTTCTTTAGCCCGCTTCAATGCTGTCTGTTTTGTCTCATGAGTTGAATCGGCACGCTTAGCACCTTGTGTCTTCACATGCCATTTATCATCCTTGAAGAAAATCTCCACATCGTGATTCATTAGTTCCGGCTGGGCTGAAGGATCTTTTTTATGCTGGGTAATCTTCTTATTTTTCAGTTCATCCAGTTCTTCTTTTGATGCTTCTTTATACCAATCTTTCGCCTGCTTGGTCGCGATAGGAATCAGATCTTCTTCCTTGTAGCCGTCTATCAGCATCGCATTACCAATATCGATAGCTTTCTTCCGTTCAAGTTCCTCAAAGTTCTTCCAGCTGGCCGGGTAATCGTTCATTGTCCACATCATGATCACTCCCATTCTATTGTTATTCTTTCAATAGCCTGTTTGAGAGATATTAATCTTCCAGCCGAGAAATTCTTACCCTTTATGGCCCGCAATGAGTCCTTTCCGGAGACGGAGAGTACCGCTCTCTGTCAGGGATGACGCCCGCATGACGATCTCTTTGCCATACTTACGGCGAAGCTCATCCAGATAACTTTCTATAATCTCCCGCTTCACTTCTTCCGGTGCCTCAAAGAGATTCATCTGTCTCAGCCGACTGTCACGCAGATTGCTGAACGAGACGCCTACTGTTCTGAACAGACGGTCTGTCTCGGCATATTCTTCTAAATACCGCCATATCAGGCTGACTACCTGCATGGTCGATGTGAAGTAATCTTTCTTGGTGAATTGTTTATGAATGCCTCCCTTATCTGCATAGCCCACAGTAAAAGCAATCGTTGTCGGATACAGCTTTTTCTCCCTGACCCGATAGAAGACTTCATCTATCTGTTCACTGATGACGGTCTTCAGTTCATGAAACTGATAATCACGCATCAAAATCTGCGACTTCCCGTAAGATTTCCCTTTGATGACATGGGGCCGCCGAATGATACTTTCATCTATTCCATTCGCATGCAGATGCAGGTCAACGCCGAGAATGCCAAAATCACGCTTCAAATATTCAACTGGATAATGGGCCAGGTCACCGATACGGAAGATACCTTTCTTATTCAGTTTCTTCTCCGTCCGCTTATTGATCCCCCACATCTCAGTCAACGGTTCTACATCCCACAGCTTGCGTGGCACGTCATGATACCGCCATTCAGCGACACCTTCACTTGTGCGTTTCGCTTCGAGATCCATAGCAAGCTTGGCCAGAAGTGGATTTGAACCGATGCCTATAGTACTGAATATCTGCGTCTTGTTATAGATCTCCTGCTGCAGAATGCGGGCCATGTGAGAAGGCGTCTGTGCGAACAGATGATAGGAATCTGTAATATCCATGAAGAATTCATCAATACTATACTGATGGAAATCTTCCGGCGCCACATATTGCAGGGCGATAGCTGAAATCCGACTCGATACTTGAATATACTTCAGCATCGACGGGTTAATGATATAAATATCTGAACGATGCGGTATCTCAAATAATCTCGAACCCGTTTTAATTCCCAACGCTTTCAAGGGTGGCGTTGCAGCCAGCACAACAGATCCCTGCCGCTTTGTATCTCCGACAACAGCCAGTTTAGTTGTCAGTGGGTTCAGTCCTTTTTCGATACACGAGACCGATGCAAAGAAGCTTTTAAGGTCAATACAGAGTACATCACGAGCATTGCATTGATAATAGTCATACATTCCCCCACCTCATTTATGAGTCCATTGTATAAGGGAACATATGTTCGTGTAAAGTAGTATGAAGTCCTTTTCTTCAAAAAAATAATTAACTTGAGACTCCGTTATTGATAGAGGCCTGCTGTTTCCTTGAGCCTGATGAGCAACTCTTCTATCTCCTCGTCACTGATTGCAAGTGAGATCCGAATATAATCATCACCGTTTGAACCGAATGGTAGCCCCGGTGTCGTCAGGATGGACTGTGTTTTCAGCAGATAATCGACGTATTCTTCACTTTTATAGCCGGGCGGGATTCTAAGCCACAGGAAGATGCCGCCCTGCATCGGTTCAAACGGGATGCCTGCCTCAGTGAGAAAGTCTGTAACTTGATCTCTACGCTTTCTGAAAATCGCGTTCTGTGTCTCTAAAAAAGGTTCCCCTAATTTCAGTGCACTGACCGCCGCTTCCTGAACGACCCCCCACATCCCTACTTGTGTATGATCCTGATAATAATTGAGGGCACCGATGATATCTTTATTGCCGACAGCAAAACCTATCCGTACACCTGACATATTGAAACCTTTGGAGAGTGAATAAATCTCGACTGCTACGTCCTTCGCGCCTGGCGACTGCAGAATGCTCGGATTTTTAGCATCAAAGCCGAATGCCGCATAGGCGAAGTCGTGGACAATCTTTGTCTGCGTCCCTCTGAAACGCCGGACGACAGCATCGAACCCTGCACGAGTCGCAACTGCCCCTGTCGGGTTGCTCGGATAATTAAGGTAGATGAGACGTGTATCTGCTAATACGGCAGAATCAAGGGCATCAAAGTCCGGCCAGTAATGGTTGGCGGGCTGGAGCGGCAGTTCATAGGCCGTGCCACGGGCCAGCTTCACACCAGCAAGATAATCAGTGTAACCCGGGTTCGGCAGCAGAACGCCTTCACCCGGTTCAATCACACAAAGCGGCAAGTTGACCAGCCCGTTTTTCGTCCCGTAAAGAATACAGATCTCCTCATCTTTATCCAGCTCAACCCCATAAGTATCTAAATAGAATTTCTGGATGGCTTCTTTCAACGCTTCCTTACCACGGAAAACACCATATTTATTATTCGCAGGCTCCTGTACTGCGGACTGAATCGTCTCGAGTACTTCTGCCGGAACTTTCTGATCGGGTATACCGACCGCTGTGTTGATAAGCGGTTTGCTGCCGATATCGAGCTTTCTGCCCATCGTCTTGCCAAAATAACTTTCTGGTATAGAATCAAGTAATTTAGAACGCATTTCCTCTCCCCTTCTTCTTCAATCGAAATAAAAAACGTCATTACTTCGCAGCAATGACGTCAGAAAATCACTTATCTGCCAAGCTGTCGCTTGATGGATTTAGCACAGTACTCTCAGATGAGCCTGCTGCTGAGATTTCACAGGGCCAGTTCCCTCCATCTCTCTGGATAAGACATATTTAAATGATTGTTATCAATATAGTATTAAACAGTGACGTTGTCAAACAGATTTCGTGCGAGCTGCACTGGACGCTTTATCGATCAAATGGCTCATGCATTCTGCTGTTATTTTTTAATTTTCAGTTGTGCAAATTGAAGATAAGCATTATAATCTTGAAAGTAAACGGAAAACTCTCCGTTTAATTTCCAGTAAAGGACTTAATGATGAGACAGGATGCACAGGATAACTATAACAGCATAAAAACAACTGCCGCTGCACTTTTTGAAATGTATGGGGTGGAACAGGTCAGTATGAACCAGATTGCGCAAACACTCCAGATTGGTGCGGGTACCTTATATCGTCATTTCAAGGATAAGGGCGTGCTATGCTTCAGCTTACTGGAGGAGGACTTTGATCATCTCTTTACATCTTTTGATCATATTCAATCTTCTGATAAGGATAAACGCGAACAATTAAGCGAGATGCTGACATTGATGCTCGAATTCAAACGCGACAATGAAGACCTTCTGCTTTGCATTGAAAAGCACGAAATGCGCTCCCTCTTTAAAGAGACAGACTATTATAAGACACTCTATCAGTATTTTGAGACTATTTTCGCTTCACATGACCAACCTCAGTTCAAGACAGACATGCTGCTCAATGCGTTGACTACAAGAAGCTATCAATATCAGACGCATTTCCGCCATGTTGACCTTGATACTTTCAAGTCCAATTTGATGGCATTATTTTATCCATATTCCTAATTTCTACGAAAGGTTGACACAATTGAATTCTATTAAATACAAAACACTCCGCAGCTTCGAAATATTTCTGCTGTCAGTAATTACTGTCTTCGGAATCGGCTCACAATATTTCACGAACATTGCCTATAGCCTGAATCAAGGTCTTATTCAGTCCACTTTTAACCTGGATTCCAAATATCTGATAGTCCCGACCGTGCTGACCAATTTTGCCTTCGCACTCGGTATTCCATTTGGACATCTGTTCACAAAGCGGCTCAGCTTCAAAAAAAGTTTTCTGCTTTTTATTTCTCTTTCTCTTTTCGCTTCCATTCTTTGCTTAATGACCAATAATATCTATCTATTAACTGTGGGTAAATGTCTACAAGGCCTCAGTACAGGTGTCCTATTCTTTACAACATTACCGCATGCTTTTCATGTGTTCCCGAAGCAATATAAAAACGTCTTTCTCTTTATGGTCATTGTCGGCTTATTCGGTGCCAATGCTCTAGGAGGTATATCCGGTAGTTTCTCAATTGAAACACAGGAATGGCGCTGGCTTTATACCATCAATATCGCCTCTGCCATCATCTGCATCCTGATTGCTGTCTTCGCCCTGAAAGATGATCATTATGTCTCAAAAGAACATCATCCCTACGATTTACCAGAAGTCATCACACTAGTGGTTCTAGCCCTGACACTTGCCGTTGCTTGTGCGTTTCTACCTATCTCAGGTGTTTCTTCAATGTGGTTTATTTCATACGCAGCAGTATCTGTCATTTTATTCATTCTGTTTGTTATCTTGAATGCAAGAGCAGAACATCCTATCGTTCACTTCAGCACACTTTATGAACGGAAACCGATGACGGGTGCTGTTATGGCTATTTCATCCCATTTAACGCTCGTCGTTGCATTAGCAGGTATCAATATTTTTCTTCTGCGTATCCTGACGATGTCATCCGAGCACATCATTTATTTCTACCTGTTCTTCCTCTTCGGTGTTATATTATCCGGCTGTATCAAAATGCTGACATATAGTGCAGTCGGGGCAGGTGTACTCGGATTACTCGGTTCCATCGCTACTCTTTATGTCAGTATTCACTGGCGCATTATAGGTGTCGATGTGTCGAATGACCTGTTATATATCCATGCTTTTCTGTTAGGTTTTGGCATCAGTATGGCTTTAGTCAGCGGCGCTATGGCAACATTACTGGATGGACCTATTGAAAAGGCATCTCACCGCTCCAATACGATGCATACTATACGTAACTATATGGGCGCAGTGGCAATTGCCTTTATTGCCTGGTTTATCAGCCATGACTTAAAAGCAAATATGCCGACACACTATCATTCTAAACAAGAAGCATTATTGCTCTTAAGAGAAGCGGCCCTGAATACCGTTCACCATGTCTTCAATATCATGATTATCTTTAATGTCATTCTGTTAATCGCATCCATTATTCAGATTTTTCTCGGTAAAGGTCGCAGAATCGTCCCTAAAAAACAAAAAGCATAAACCAAAAGATCAGCTCAACATTAGTTGAGCTGATCTTTTTAAATTAGTAATTATTTCGTTTTCTCTTAATAAAGAGCAAGGTGAAACCTGCTGTTAATAAAGCGATACTACCCATCAAAGCAATAGATGATTGTTCTTCACCGGTCAACGGAAGTGAATTGCTGCCCGTTTTAGCATTACGATGATTCTCACCAGGAGAATTAGAAGGAGGTAATGCAGCCACCGGAGAATCTGTTGATGGCTCCTCTGTTGTCGGATCTTCTGTTGTTGGTTCCTCTGTCGTCAGATCCTCTGTTGTTGGTACCTCTGTCGTCGGATCTTCTGTTGTCGGTGCCTCTGTTGTTGGTACCTCTGTCGTCGGATCTTCTGTTGTCGGTTCCTCTGTCGTCGGTACTTCCGTCGTTGGTGCCTCTGTTGTTGGTTCCTCTGTTGTTGGTTCCTCTGTCGTCGGTACTTCCGTCGTTGGTGCTTCTGTTGTTGGTGCCTCTGTTGTTGGTGCCTCTGTCGTTGGTGCCTCTGTTGTTGGTGCCTCTGTCGTTGGTTCCTCTGTTGTTGGTGCCTCTGTTGTTGGTGCCTCTGTTGTTGGTGCCTCTGTTGTCGGATCTTCTGTTGTTGGTGCCTCTGTTGTTGGTACCTCTGTCGTCGGATCTTCTGTTGTCGGTTCCTCTGTTGTTGGTACCTCTGTCGTCGGATCTTCTGTTGTCGGTTCCTCTGTCGTCGGTACTTCCGTCGTTGGTGCCTCTGTTGTTGGTACCTCTGTTGTTGGTGCCTCTGTCGTCGGTACTTCCGTCGTTGGTGCTTCTGTTGTTGGTTCCTCTGTTGTTGGTTCCTCTGTCGTTGGTTCCTCTGTCGTTGGTTCCTCTGTCGTTGGTTCCTCTGTTGTTGGTTCCTCTGTTGTTGGTGCTTCTGTTGTTGGTTCCTCTGTCGTCGGATCTTCTGTTGTCGGTTCCTCTGTTGTTGGTGCCTCTGTTGTTGGTTCCTCTGTCGTCGGTTCCTCTGTTGTTGGAATTTCCGTTGTCGGTACCTCTGTTGTCGGTACCTCCGTTTTTGGAATTTCGATTGTTGGCTCTTCTGTTGTTGGTTCCTCTGTTGTCGGTACTTCCGTCGTTGGTGCCTCTGTTGTTGGTTCCTCTGTTGTCGGTTCCTCTGTTGTTGGAATTTCCGTTGTCGGTACCTCTGTTGTCGGTACCTCCGTTTTTGGAATTTCGATTGTTGGCTCTTCTGTTGTTGGTTCCTCTGTTGTCGGTACTTCCGTCGTTGGTGCCTCTGTTGTTGGAATTTCTGTCGATGGAATTTCGATTGTTGGTACCTCTGTTGTCGGTTCCTCCGTCGTTGGTATTTCAGTTGTCGGTTCCTCTGTTGTCGGTTCCTCTGTCGTTGGTGCTTCCGTTGTCGGCTCTTCTGTTGTCGGTTCCTCTGTCGTTGGTGCTTCCGTTGTCGGCTCTTCTGTTGTCGGTACCTCCGTCGTTGGTGCTTCCGTTGTCGGTGCCTCTGTCGTTGGAATTTCTGTCGATGGAATTTCGATTGTTGGTACCTCTGTTGTCGGCTCTTCTGTTGTCGGTACCTCCGTCGTTGGTGCTTCAATTGTCGGTACCTCTGTCGTTGGTGCCTCCGTTGTCGGCTCTTCTGTTGTCGGTACCTCCGTCGTTGGTGCTTCCGTTGTCGGTGCCTCCGTTGTTGGAATTTCTGTCGATGGAATTTCGATTGTTGGTACCTCTGTTGTCGGCTCTTCTGTTGTCGGTGCCTCCGTCGTTGGTACTTCCGTTGTCGGTGCCTCTGTTGTCGGTGCCTCTGTCGTTGGTGCCTCCGTTGTTGGTACTTCCGTTGTCGGTACCTCTGTCGTCGGTGCCTCCGTCGTCGGCTCTTCTGTTGTTGGAACTAAAATAGGACATGTCGGATTATCTGCTGAAGTTACAAAATTACCTGTTAAAGTAGCATCAGCGTAATATTCATTTCCTGCTTTGATTCCTGCCCCTCCATCATTTGCTTTTGCTGTGAACATAAACATAAAATGATGGTCAGCCGGTATATCTCCCAAATTAATCACTAAAGCTGTATCAGTAAATTCATAGCTAACATTACTTGTATTCATTTGAGTTGCAAATGATGTTTGTTCAGTAAATCGAGTAAATAAATCTTCTCTCAGAATACTGAATGATGCTTTATTAGGCGTCCAGTTGTTACCATATGGAACGACGACTTTCGCATTTTGTATGCCATATTGAGTACCAATTGGTATCCTCCAGAATAAATCACCTGTTGTTGTATTTGCCCAGTGTTGAACAGACATATAACCATAATTCGGAGATCCATCACTATTATGTCTAACTTTGTAGAAATAACCGTTATTAGGCATATTAACTAAGTCCGTATCAATTACAGATTTTGCATACCAATTAACACTACAACCATTAGAAAAATTACCGTCTGCAATTGGAGTATAACCATCAGGATTTACTGGATAAGGTGTTTTGGACGGGGCTTCTGTTGTCGGTACCTCTGTTGTCGGTGCTTCCGTTGTCGGCGCTTCCGTTGTCGGCGCTTCCGTTGTCGGTGCTTCCGTTGTTGGCGCTTCCGTTGTCGGCGCTTCCGTTGTCGGCGCTTCCGTTGTTGGCGCTTCCGTTGTCGGTGCTTCCGTTGTTGGCGCTTCTGTTGTCGGTGCTTCCGTTGTCGGCGCTTCCGTTGTTGGCGCTTCCGTTGTCGGTGCTTCCGTTGTTGGCGCTTCTGTTGTCGGTGCTTCCGTTGTTGGTGCTTCTGTTGTCGGTGCTTCACATGGTCCTTGTTTTAAGACTATTTTTGTTAAGCCTTGTGTGACACCTGTATATGTGAGGTTTTCTTCTGATACAACCTTATATCCACTAGGAAGGGTGTAATTAACCGATACTTCAGAGGTTTTCCCAATTTGCTTTGTGTATTGCAGTGGCCCTGTGTTAGCACTCACTGTACCGCTGTATGTCTTATCATATTGACCTGCTGTATCCCAGTTAAAATGAGTGCGCGCAGTGTAAGGTACATCCACGTTTACAGGTTGATCGTTACAATCATATGCATCTACTTGAACTGATGCAGATGCAGCTACGACCACGACACAAGCTGCTGCTGTATCTTTCAGAGGAGTGACATAGTTACCATATTGATCATAGGCACGGTAATGGACACCGGCAGGCTGCGTACTAAACGTGATCGTTTCCGTGGTATTGATTGCGACCCGTTTCTTACCAGCAATGATGCCGCCCTTATCATACCACTCAACTTCTACATAATCTGTAGCATTGAAACCTGAGGATGAGACGGTGAAACTTTTACAGCCCGTACCAAATGAACCTGTCAATGTGCCCGCTGCTAAAGCGGTGTAATTGTGAGTCAGCATCATCAAGACAAAAAAGAGGGCAAATAATGATTTAGCTAATTTTTTCATAATATCACTTTACTTTCTTATAAATTTCCAATGAATAAGAGTTTTTACACCACTATTTAAAAACAGTTAACATATAATTATTTTTTTAATTGTTTAAAAAAATATTCAAATCATTATATTGTCTAATATTTAAATAGTAAATAATTAATTTTTAAATTTTCTTTTAAAAATTATAATTAAATTTTTAAAAATTATTATTTTAATAGATATAAATTAAATACTGCATAATAAAAAAATCTCTTATTCTATTTTAGAAATAAGAGACTTTTATTTTTTAAAGGTTAAAAATAATGATGATTTAATAAGCAAATATCAGGCTACGCTTGCATTGAGCGAATAGTTTTGTCAGATTTAGATCTATAATGACTTAATATTATATATTCAAAAAATAAAATCTTTAGATGTTAATTACTATTATTATTAATTGAAAAAGCGGTATTATTCTTACCAGGAATAAAAATAGTTTTATTTTTATTAAGCAGCTTAGAAGTTAAGAATTTCTTAACACTAAATGGATAAAATACGTTATTTTTTAACATTTCTTTTTTCACTATTTATGGTGATTCATACTTATTTTCTACAATATCGCTTCCGTCATATCTTATTTTTTAACAGAAGATATCAACAAACATAATCCATTTTGAAGTTGATCGATTCCCACTCTTCATATCATCTTGCAGCACCTCATTTGAATCTTATAGCCGGACCCCCTATACTGAAGACAATTATAGAAGTACATCATTTGCATGAGGAGGATAAAATGATGAAAATCAATGGTCATCATCATATTTCAATGTATACAAAAGACATTAAAGCAAATCAACATTTCTATACCCATATTCTCGGCCTCCGTCTAGTGGAAATTTCAGTCAATCAGGATAATCCGAGCATGTATCATTTCTTTTATGGCGATGAAGAAGGAATGCCCGGCACCTTACTCAGCTTCTTTGATATCCCGAACCTGGCGCCCACTCAGAAAGGGACCAACAGTATCTACCGTCTCTCACTGCTTGTTCCTGACGGTGCGGCACTTGACTATTTCGAGACAAGACTTGCATCATTTAACGTGACATCTGAACGTCTTGAATATGCTGGACAGCCTGCGCTTTCGTTCCTTGATCCAGATAATCTTGAAATCATCCTCATCCAGAACGATGATTATACCTATCCCGCGTTCTGGAAGAAGAACAGCTACAGCAATATCCCGGCTGAATATCAGATTCTCGGTATGGGGCCCGTCGAACTGCGTGTCAAAAAAACGGAGCCAACCCGCCAGTTCCTGACTGATATTCTTCAGTATGAAGAGCGTGCGCCTCTTCACTTCACACAAGATAAGAGCGGCCTCTACAGCGATCTGATAGTTGTGGAGGAGGATGGATCTTCTGTCAGACCCGGCCGCGGTTATATCCATCATATCGCTGTTGATGTGCCGGACGATTCAGATCTTGAAGCACTCATCCGCTATCTGGATGAACTGCCGGGTAGTCACTCCGATATCATCGACCGTTATTTCTTTAAGTCCGTTTATTACCGTCATAATACCATTATGTATGAATTCGCGACATCCGGTCCCGGCTTTATGATCGACACACCGAAAGATGAACTCGGCAAGAAACTCAATCTTCCTGACTTTCTGGAGCCTGAACGTGATGAAATCGAAAAACGTCTTCCACCTTTAACATAGAGATGAAAAAGCCTGTCATCTTCATTATCATCATTGTACTAGGCATCAGCGGTTATCTGACGCGTGATACATGGACTGCCTATCAGGAAGAACTGAAAATCAGATGGATGCCGGACCCGATGGCCTTTAATACATATGATAGAGGCCAATGCACATTCTATGTCTTTGAGAAGGTCAAAGCGGATGGCAAGATGATTGAACGCACGTGGCATGACGCCAAGTACTGGAAGGAAGGTGCCGAAGAAGATGGCTACACCGTCAATCAGACACCTGTTGAAGGCGCACTTCTTCAGTCTTCACGCGGCGAACAAGGACACGTCGCCTATGTCGAGCATGTCTATCAGAACGGTAAAATCAGAGTATCAGAAATGAATTACATCAAGCCCTATCATGTCTCTGAGCGTATCCTGACACAAGAGGATATCAAGCGCTATCAGTTTATTCATCCAAAGGACAACCCGAAATCCTAAAAAAAAGACGGACTGAAAAATTTCAGTCCGTCTTTTTTAGAGGTTCTCATACCATTGAACAGCAGCCGCCAGTTCTTCTTGTGTCAATGAATGACCCTTATTGTGCCAGAAAATCTCAACTGTGGCTCCCGCCTCTGTCAGCAGTGCCTCCAGTTCATTAATTTCAGCATCGCTGGCATATGGATCACCGTGTCCAGCACCAATAAAGATATGCTTGCCGCTTAAATCGGGCAGTTCAATACCGCGTAACGGGACCATCGGATGAAAGAGAATAGCGTGATCAAATGTATCGGCTGAATGGAATAAGGAGCTGACTGCAATATTCGCACCGTTTGAATAACCGACGGCGATGACCTCTCCTTCCAGTGACTGTTTCTGAACCATCGCTGTTACGAAGGCGTTCAGTTCATGTGTCCGTGCCACCAGATCTTCTTCATCAAACTGACCAACAGCCAGCCGTCTGAAGAAACGCGGCATGCCGTTCTCCAGCACATTTCCTTTCACGCTGATAACAGGCGCTGCAGCGTCCAGCATCGTGGCAAGCGGTAACATATCGTATTCGTCACCGCCTGTACCGTGGAGCATGACCAGCACTTTTGATTGCTGGTTGCCTTCATTTTTCAGTACGTACTGCATCTTCATTCCCCCTATTTGCTTCTGACGGTATCAATGTGTCTGACTTGCTGTTCGATTTCATCACGTCTTGACTCAAGAAACGGCGGCAATGACAGTTTTTCACCTAATGTCTCATAAGGCTCATCGCCCATAAAGCCGGGACCATCCGTCGCAATCTCAAATAGCAACGGCATCGCAAGACGTGCATAGAGCGACTTGAAGAAGAAGCGGTCGACCAGACCTGAATTCGGCAGATGATAGCTGTTGATTCTCTCAATCCATTCTGAAAGATGGGCTTCATCTGTTACACGGAAAGCGATGTGATGGATACTGCCTGCGCCTTGCTGGCCTTGGACACCTGATTCATCATCTACAATAATAACGGCAGCCCCGTTGCCCCCTTCACCTGTTTCGAACCAGTGCATATTGCCTTCACTTGCAGTCTCCTTGAATAAGTAGACGGTCTCAAATGCTTCTTTGAATGCAGTGAACTGACTGATGTTAATAACGACAGGGCCTAAGCCGTAGATCGCAAATTCAGTCGGAACCGGACCGTTCTGCCACGGTGTACCCGCAGCGACACCATTATCATTCTCATCCGAAATCAGCTGATAGAGCTGACCATCGAAGTCTTCGAACGGCAGAACTTTGCGGCCGAACAGCTCTGATACCCCGTCATGCTGAACCCCACAAGACTCGAAGCGGTCCAGGAAGTAGTCGATGGCTGCATCACTTGGCACACGGAAGGAGGCGCGGTGCAGCTCATTGTTACCATGACGACCTTGCGGAGCGCCATTGAAATCAAAGAAGGTCATATCTGTGCCGGCACTACCGACATCATCTGCGAAAAATAAGTGATAGGCTTGAATGTCATCCTGATTGACTGTCTTTTTAACGAGACGCATCCCAAGAATATCATTGAAGAACTGATAAATTTTTTCGGCGCTGCTGGTAATGGCAGTGACATGGTGAATACCTGTTAATTGTTTCATTATTACATCTCCTTAAATATAATTTTTATATTTGATATATTTATTATACCAAATATATATGGGCAAGCGAATATTATGCTCACGCATTAAGGATGTTCTTAATATTTCTTCCTTCATTCATTCTTATAACTGTCATCACTCTGGCTTGTCTGGAAAAAGTAGTCCCCGCGCTCGAAATGTTTCCCAGAAATTATAAACGGTTATAACTAATTGATAACATATACAGGGAGGCTACATAGTGAGTATTATAATCAAGGATTTAAAACAACTGGAAGAAGCTTTGCAGCAGCATAAACAGGATCTTGTTATTGCACAGTCTATTATCATTCCTCATCCTATCTGTTTACCTAAAGGAACATCGCTCAGAGGGATAGACGGTGAAATGCCTCTTCTTGCATTTAGTAATGGTGACGGTATTTCTTTAGCAGGTGACAATCTCATTGAAAATCTGTCTATCCAGACAGCTGTCCATCAACGTGCCATCTATATAGATTCCACTGAAGAGGACTTAGGTACTATCACCTTAAATAATCTGATTGTGACCGGGCAAGTCCAGATTCTGACGCGTGCGCCTCATAAATACTTAACACTTAATATTGACGGTCTGGATATCGTTGCAGCCGATACACGTCGTGCGTCTGAGCGTCCACTTAAATATGGCGTTACTGTTCACCAGGGTGCGCTGACCATCTATAATTACAGCGATGATAAGGAATCAGTATTGAAAGCTAATGTAAAGCATGTTTCATTAGGCCGTCCGTATGCGCCTGTCATCGGATCAGGTGTCTTTATCGGTAGTTTCAACGAGAGCAGCAGCAAAGTAGAAGTTGAATTTCTGCAGACAGATGCCATCTATTCCAATGGTATGATTCCATTCGGCCAACCGACTTTGATCACGGGCGGTATTTTTCTGTTGACAGGTGCACATGCCAAAGAAATTGAGACAACTGGCCCGGTTATCACATATGGGGTGAATGATATGGTACTCGATGTATGGGGCGAAGTCGATAAATGGGTATGTCATGACATTATTCGTTCATATGGAACATCAGGCATTGGTTTCGTCAATTTTGGTATAGTCCACAATTTCGAAGCGAAATCACCGATTGAGACATATGGCTCAGGTGCGCGTGGTTTCAACCAATATGATGGCACTATTGACCATGCTGTCTTTGAAGCAGTCTCCACCTATGGAGATGGTTCAATCGGCATGCAGTTCTCTAAACCAGTCGGTACAATCAAAGTCAACAAAGACATTGAGACTCACGGCGCTACTGGTGAATCATTAGTTAAAGGGGAAATTCAATCATTGGATGCAACTGCCTTCTCTGTTAAGGCAGGGGGCGCAATCAAACACTTCCAAGTGGGCGGCAATATCAAGACGAATGGAAAAGAGATCTTAGCGTTCTCTGTTGAAGAAGATGGTGAGATTAGTGACTTCACTATAGGGGGCAATATCATTACAGCAGAAGAAACTTCACAGGCCGTTGATCTGTCAGATGATGCTAAACTGCCAGAAGAGGTCAAATCTACTATTAAGGATTGTATTCATTAGGCCAGCTTCGACAGCCTAGTATGCCAACTGGTACGCAGCTTCATCGGGTCCTAGAAAATCAGACTAATGACCGATGTCTATAAAAAATATATCTAGTATAATAATTATATCAAATAAAAGAAATGGGGCATTCAATTATGCAAAAACATATCGTCAACGCTTATGTCGCTAAAGACATTATTAAAAGCAGTCTACCTAAAATAAAAAATGATGACCAGATGGCTCAACAGTTCGAACAAGGATTTGGGTTATCACGTAACATGATGAAAGTAGCAGGTTACTTTGAATTAATCGGTTCTATCTTCTTACTGCTCTCCATCTTCAATAAAAAATTCGCCCGTATCGGTGCAGTTATGATCAATATCATTATGGCAGGCGCTATCTTCAGTCATTTAAAAGCAGGTCATGGTGTTAAATCTACACAAAGTGCCGGCAAATATTTCGGACTGAACTTAGTCACATTACTGGATTCATTCAGAAAATAAGATAATCCAAAAAAGAGGTTGAGATATCACCTCTTTTTTCATTTCGTTCGCATTTATATGTTTCAAAAATAAGATTATTGAGAGGTTCAAATATGTCTGCATCCTTGACTCATACACAAAGAAATTCAGCAGTACTTGTCATGATGATCGGTGCATTTGTCGCCGTATTGAATCAGACCCTGCTCACTACCGCATTACCTGCTATCATGAAGTCCTTTAATATCGAAATGACGACAGCGCAGTGGCTGACCACTATCTTTATGTTGATCAACGGTATTATGATTCCTGTCTCAGCTTATCTGACTTCTAAATTCACGACAAAACGTCTTTTTAATATTGCATTAGTTCTACTGATGGCCGGCTCATTCCTCTGTTATCTTTCCCCTAACTTCTATGTGATGTTGCTCGGAAGAAGTATCCAGGCTTTCGGTGCAGGCATTCTTATGCCTCTGATGCAGGTCGTCCTTCTTATGTCTTTCCCGAAAGAGCAGCGAGGGCTTGCCATGGGGATTTTCGGCTTAGTGATTGGTTTTGCACCCGCTGTGGGCCCTACTACTTCCGGATGGATTGTTAATCATTATTCATGGCATATTCTATACTTAGTCGTCTTTTTTGTTATTCTGGCAGATTTTCTTCTCGGTCTCGTGCTGGTGAAAAACCTGACAACGTTATCTGATCCGTCACTGGATATCTATTCTGTCATCACTTCGACAATCGGTTTCGGTGGTATCCTCTTCGGATTCAGTGAAGCAGGTCGTATAGGGTTCATGCATCTATCCGTCATCCTTGTCTTGATCATCTCTTTCATTGCCCTGTACCTGTTTATCACACGTCAATTTAATTTAGCTTCGCCGATGCTTGAGTTCAGAATTTTTAAAGACAGACTCTTCACCCAATCCAGCCTGTTGATTGTGCTGATGTTTACGATATTCATCGGCAGCATGACGATGTTTCCGATTTACATTCAGCAGATGAGACATTATTCGATTATGACTTCCGGACTGATTCTGCTGCCTGGCGGATTAATGATGGGCATTATGGCACCTTTGACCGGCCGCCTTTACGATAGAGTGGGCGGGAAGATTCTCGCGCTCATAGGAATGAGTCTTATTCTGACTGGCAGTATACTCATCTCATTATTAGGGGATGAGGCTTCACCGCTTCGGATTACGCTCTCTCTTGTCGTTCTGATGACAGGGAACGGCTTCATCATGACCCCGATGACTACGCATGCTATGAATACGTTAAGTCTTCAGATGCTTCCACATGGCAGTGCGATGAATAGTACGATGCGTCAGATCTGTGCAGCTATAGGTACTGCCATCTTGGTCAGTATTATGGGAGCGAAAGGTCATCCCACACCTATCCAGGGATTCCAGTTCACTTATCAGCTGATTGCAATCCTGGCATTTATCGGATTGATAATGGCGGCTACGCTGCCTAAAAGCAAATAAAAGCGCCGCTATAAGCGGCGCTTTTATTATTGATTGAATCTCTCTTCAGCCATCATGTCTTCAAATGAGACAATCTGTCCCATCAGCGGCAATGTATGTGTCAGTGAGAATGCATGTAATTCAGCAGCAGGGGCCGACATCATATCTTCCACGAAATACTGATCGTAACCCAGCTGATAGGCATCTCTGGCCGTCGTATCTACACCGACATGTGTAGAAATACCGCCAAGTACAATATTTTTGATACCTCGTCTTCTCAGCTGCAGGTCAAGGTCGGTACCGAAGAAGGCACTGAATCCTCGTTTATTAACAATATAATCCTTCTCCTCTACAGCCAGTTCATCTGCAAAGTCAGAAAAATCAGCTTGCGGCTTACCCGGTAATTGCTTCATGGCATTAGGCTTCAGAGCATCTTGACCATCATGGAAGTTGACGCGGACATAAGCGACAAATCCCCCGTTCTGCTTAAAACGTGCAGCCAGTTCTTTCGCATTCTGCACCACTGTAGCTGTTGAATGAGGCGCCGTATCCATTGCAAGAATGCCTTTTTGCAGATCGATCAATACCAGTGCTGTATCCTTATAATTCATGATAACTCTCCTTTGTTCTCATTTCTTAATCTTTAGATTTTGATGCGTCTTTAATATAAGTAAGCGTGCTATTTATTTCAACTATATTGCCTTTTTAATCCCTATTTATGTTGAACTTCTTTCAATAAGTGTAAAAGGAATTTCGTTTGAAAGTCTGGCTGGTTCAAGAATCATCCGGATTGCCTCAGCCCCCATTTCTTCCAGCGGCAGATCAATACTCGTCAAGTCATGAACCTGAGCAAGTTCACCATTCTCATAGGAAACTAAGGCCAGCTCCTCAGGTACTTTAATCCCCATTCTCAGCAGTTCCGCATACAATCCTGCACTGACTTCATCATTGGTCACAATCAGCGCATCAGGAACTATAGAACCGCCTAATATAGTTTCTGCTAATTTGACGCCTGCTCGTGCAGACAAGCCGCCGGTATAGATGTATTCATCGGCACGATAGCAGTCAGGAATCGTCTCGTAGGCCTTAAGGCGCTCAGTTGCACTGAAACCATGCTTGCGGTGCAACGTATAGCCGATCTGTTTGTAGCCTTTCTCAATAAGATGATTCAATGCTTCCTGCAGGGCACGTTGCTGGTCAATATAGACATAGCGTGTGATATCATTTTTCTCCATCAATATAATAGGACCCTCATTCAGATAATCTGCAATACGTGAGAGAGACAGCTGACGCGTTGTAAAGATCACCCCATCTACTGAGCGGTGTCTCAGCATTTCAAGAGCCTTCATTTCCTCTTCTTCATTATAAGATGTCTCTATCACTACAATATGGTGATGAGACTGAGATGCTTCTTTTATGGCACCTGCCAGCAGCTTCGCATAATAAGGGTTGGCGATATAAGGAATGACACAGGCGATTGTCCGGCTTCGCCCACGTGACAGATTAACCGCCAGCTGACTCGGGATGTAATGCAGAGTCTCCATCGATTTCAGCACACGCTCACGTTTGTCATTTGATACGTATGGATAATCATTCAATACGCGAGAGACTGTACTTACTGAGACCCCGGCATGATGCGCAATATCACGAATATTGACCATAAAGAAAATTCCCCCTTGCTTTGAAACTCGTTTCATCATTTACACTGAAATAAGAAAGAGGTGATTCAATTGACTGGTTTAATCTCCATCTTATTACTCTGTATTATTGAACTAGGATTCGTTGCTATGGTACCAGAAGTGGATTCTAAGTATGAGTCGGCTGACCTGCCTGCCAACGCCTCATCTTATAGAGGAGCAGACAGATAATGATGATTTCCAGGATGATCGTCACAATAAAGAATAACGGTGCGAATGATACGGCACTTAGTCCATCAGTCAAGAAAATATAGTCCCATACAAAATGGAAGATAACCGGCAGATAGAGGTTCCGCGTATATAAATAGACTGCTCCCAGAAATAATCCCATCATAAAGGTAGAAAGTAACTGACTTGTGACCTCAGCCGGTGCGAGACCACCCAGTAAATTCAATAAATGTAAAGCAGAGAATAACAGAGCAGACAACAACAGCGCATAGAGCGGCTTAATATGTCTCGCCATACCGCCAAGAATAATTCCTCTGAACAGCCCTTCCTCAGCAATACTGACGAGCAAGGCATCAATCAGCGGAATCAAGAAGAGCGTGCTCCAGCTGAAATCAGCAACAGCCGCGATCACTGCCAACATAGCCAAAGGAAGAAGTGGCAGCAACCCATAGAGATATGTAGTGCGGTCCGCCTTCTGCATTTTAAGGGAGGTACGATATCTTAGACCATATATCACTACCATAACAGCCAGTAATAATGTAAACGGCAGAAATGTCTGACCGAAATGAGGTGAATCATAAGGTGTTCTTAAGAACTGTCTGCAGATGAAAAGACCCGCCCCCATCACTAAAAAATAAATAACTAAAAATAAATAATGCTTTCTCATTCGTCTCCACCTTTCGTGTTTGTAAACTAGACTATTACTATCTTAGACATTTATTACTTTTATTTCAAAAATTATTATCATTTGAATAGCGCCTTCGCTGCGAAAGTCAACGAATTTCCGAACATAAATAAAAGCCTTCTGTATCATTTTTTACAGAAGGCTATCTGATTCATCTTTTTACAGTTGCTATTGCTGTTCACATTGCACCCTTCATTGGTTTTACAATGTATCTTTCATGTATTGATGCATCAACTTCAACGGCCCGTTATAGGCAAGTGTATAGGCGTACGTCGCTATTTCTTTTTTGGTTTCCTTCATTCCATTCTTTACCCATTCCTTGATGATACCGGTCTGAGCATTGACGATAAAGGCAAAATAATAGTCAATTGGCACAATACCCAGCTGATGCGGCAATTGTATCTGACTTTCAATATTTTTCTTGATGATTCTTGAAAATTGCTGCGGTAATCCGATATCTTGATGAATCAGCAGAATTTCAAAATAATCACGATTCTCTTCAATAGTTGTCAAAATTAATTCAATAAATTGAATCGAATATTTTTCAGGATTTTCGATCAGATTCTCAATTTTTCTTTCCTTCAGTTTTTCCTCCAGTTTTTCAAGCACTTCATTTTCCAGTCTATCTCTCAAATCGAATTTATCTAAGTAATGCAGATAGAATGTTCCACGATTAATATCGGCCTTCTCCGTAATCTGATTTACTGTTATATCTTTGAAATGCTTCTCTTTCATCAACTCAAAGTAGGCATTTTTAATACTTTCTTTCGTTTTTCTGATCCGCCGGTCTTCCATCTCGTCCTCTTCTTTCTTCATTCACAAACATTTCTCAAGATATATTTATGAATGCTCTTATCATTGCTTACGATATTCACTTTAAAGGACATTATAATATACAACAGAACCATTAATCAACGTGATGTCCATAAAAATAAATAATAGCCCGCCCTGCTTCATCAAACCTGACTCGTATCTTTATATCATCAGCCGTTCTATGAAGATAAAGTGGATGCGGTCAGCAAACTGTTCAGGTGTCACCTTTTTTTCAACACAATAATAATCAAATACATCTCTAGAAAAAGAGTTCAGCATGATGTCTGTATGAAATTCAGCATTACTGACTATCTCCAGATTTTCAATACATGCTTGGATGTCCGCCTTCAGGCGATCGTAAAAATGCAGATTCATCATGACAGAACTTCTCTTCCCCGTTCTCTTCATTTCTTCCAGCTTCTGCTTATTGTCATTTATCAGCCTGACAAATGTATATAAGATATACTTTATTTTATCTTCATCCGTCTTATTAGAGTGCTTGATCTCGTCAATTACGTTGAACATCGTCTCTATTTTATGGTCCATAAGATTCTGACAGATTTCAGCTTTATTACTGAAATGCCTATACAAGGTTCCTTGTCCTATTTTGCATTCAACAGCGATTTGTTTCATAGTGACTTCACTGACCGAATACGTTTGAAATAATGAATCTGCTACTTCTAGAATAAGTTTTCTGTTCATGATAGCATCATGACGCTTTTTTTTGTCGCTATTTTCCATAGTATCTCCTAAACAACACATTTGACTTTTTCAGTTACTATTTATAGTATAAATGAGAATACTGTCCGTTTGCAAGATGGAGAAATAGAGGAGATTATCAAATGACTCATGAATTATCAAGTAAACAAAGAAATATAGTCGTATTTATTATGATGATAGGGGCTTTTATTGCTGTTCTCAACCAGACACTGCTGACTACTGCGCTGCCTGCCATCATGAAATCATTTAGACTGGATATCAATACTGCACAGTGGCTGACTACTATCTTCATGCTGATAAACGGGGTCATGATTCCTGTCTCAGCCTATCTGACATCGAAATATTCTACAAGACGTCTCTTTAACACCGCGCTCATCCTATTGATGATCGGCTCGTTCTTGTGCTTTATAGCCCCTAATTTTTACGTCATGCTGATAGGTCGAAGCATACAGGCTTTAGGCGCAGGTATTTTGATGCCCTTGATGCAAGTCGTATTATTGGTTTCCTTCCCTAAAGAAAAACGGGGCCTGGCCATGGGGATATTCGGACTGATTATCGGTTTTGCGCCTGCGGTAGGACCGACCATTTCAGGGTGGATCGTCAATCATTATTCATGGCATATTCTCTTCCTGGTCGTTTTATTCATTATTCTAATCGATTTTATTCTCGGTATTTGGTTAGTCAAGAACTTGACTCTCTTATCTGATCCGACGCTGGATCTCTATTCCGTTATTACTTCCACCCTCAGCTTTGGTGGTATTCTGTTAGGCTTCAGCTTGGCCGGACGGTTAGGTTTCAATCATCCGACCGTCATTCTTATCCTGGTAGCCGCATTTATCAGTCTCTACTTGTTCATACAACGGCAGCTTAAATCAGAGGTGCCTATGCTTGAACTGAAAGTTTTCGAAGATCGACAGTTCACCCAGTCCAGTCTGCTGATTGTTGTCATGTTCATCATCTTTATCGGAAGTATGACGTTATTGCCTATCTATATTCAGAATATAAGAGGTTATTCCGCTTTATCTTCCGGGCTGATTCTTTTACCTGGGGGTCTGATGATGGGGCTGATGGCTCCTATCACTGGCAGATGGTATGACAAAGTAGGCGGAAAACCACTGGCGGTGATCGGCATGGGGCTGATTGTTCTCGGCAGTGCTTTTATTTCGTTGCTGAGTGCTGAATCTTCTCAACTGACTATCACTCTTGCGATAGTGGTCTTAATGGTAGGGAATGGGTTCATTATGACGCCTATGACCACTCATGCGATGAACAATTTGAGCTTGCCGATGCTACCTCATGGCAGCGCAATGAATAACACACTGCGCCAAGTGTGTGCTGCAGTAGGTACAGCCATTCTCGTCAGCATTATGGGTGCAGGTGGACATAGTTCTGCTATTGCTGGATTTCATTTCACTTATCAAGTGGTGACAGGTCTCGCATTAATCGGACTATTAATGGCGCTTACTCTGCCTAAAAATCAAAGAAATTAAGATTTCATCAGGCATAATTCCATAAAAAGAAAGACGGTGAACGATCGTTCACCGTCTTTCTTTATGAATATTGCAATCAATGCACTTGATATAATGTCAGAGCGTTATGCTGCAGGATTCCATCTATACCCTTTGCATCTAAGCCGCTTTCTTTAATATACGTCACAGCGCGTGTATATTTATCATCCTGAAAGTACGGGAAGTCACTACCTAACATGAACTTCTCCACACCAAATGTGCTGACCGAATTAATAAGGGAAGGCTGATGAAAGTTCGCTGTATCGAACCAGAACTGACGCTTCAACGTTTCTAAAGGACTTTCATTGAATGCATCCCAATCTGTATAGTTGTCCTCTATCCGTTGCATCAGGAATGGCAGGGCGCCGCCTAGATGTGACAGATGAAATTTAATGTTCGGGTATTTGCTCGGAATATCAGCTTTTAACAACTGTAAAGCCGCCAACATCGATTCAATCGGTGCCCCGACTACCCATTCAAGTTCAAAGTCATTGATCATCGGGCTATTAGCACCACAACCTGTCGGATGGATATAGATGACTGCCTGAGCTTTATTCATCGCCTCAAAAAAAGGCTCAAACCTTCTATCACCAATCGAAATCTCATTCTTGATCAGAGTCGGTACTGCAATACCAATGAATTCTTGTCGTTTAAGTAACGCTTCCGCCTGGCTGATGGCCAGATCAACATAGGGCAGAGAGACTGCCCCATATGCTAAAAACCGGTCCGGATACTGGTTGACAAGAGAAGCATATAGTTCATTGATCATAGCCGCACTCTCTTCAGCCTCTTCTTGTGTTCCCCACTGTGGTGACTGAGGGGTTGCTGAAATGACCTGCAGACTTACCTCCGCTTCATCCATCATTTTGAAACGTGCATCCAGATCTTCTGCTGACACGCCTGCTTTAATTCCTTTCGCCACTTCCGTTCCAGGGGACCCCAGTGCTTCAAGCTTCTCCAAATATTCCTGACTCCATAAATGTGCATGCGTATCAATATATTTCATAGTCTGCATCTCCTATTCTAAAGTGTGTAGTAAAGGCACTGTTGAAATGAATGATAAGATAAGGGTCAAGAGAATGATCTGCCCTTTTGTAAAGCCATTTCCGTTTTTATACAGAATATAATTGGCACCATACATCATGCCGCTGAAGACCACTAAATTGATGCCGAACATCATGAAAACTATTCCCATTTATTAATAGCCACATCCATACCGAAATAATCGTTGAGAAACTGACGATAGTTGTCTTTCGTTACGGCCTGGACTTCCTTCTTACCCTGCTTGGTGATGGTTAAGTTACGATCAGACATTGTGACACGACCATCAGACAACGGCAAGGTAATGATCAGTTTTTTGACGAAGATAGAATCAGGATTATGCTGATTGTAATACAGATTGTCATCAAAGTATGAAAGATCTCGCGGCTCAAACTCCGCACGATAAAGTGTCTGGAATTCGCCTTCCTTCAACTTCTGGACAACAAATCCATTATCACGTTCAACAGCCCGGTACTGGCCATTGACATCATGGATGACCACCGCTTCATCTTCAGACATGATAGGCAACGCCTGAAGCGGTAAATCACCAAAGCCGACATCTGCCACGTAAAGCCGGTCCAGCTGAACAAGCAGTGACATATGACTGCCCTCGCGGCTCCATCCATCAGGCGTGTGGATAGTGGCGGAGACATTGTAAGCATCATAGCCTTTGTACAGCAGATAATGCTTGAAGAAAGTATTCATCTCATAACAATAGCCGCCACGTCTACACTCAACAATCTTGTGAAATAGACTCTCCAACTTTACGTCGATTGGTACTTTATTCTGGACGCTTATATTTTCAAATGGCACCGTTGACGCATAATGAGCAATCAGCTGATTAAGCTGACTCAAATCAGCCTGTTCATCAGAGCGGCTGATATTCAGATAGTGATCGATTGCTTTTATTTGTGCTGGAGTGAAAGTCTGTGATTCAAATAGAGTTTCAGTCATAATATCCTCATCTCTTTATTTTATATAGTAGATTAATTATCTCATGGCTATATTATAAATGAGAATAGTGTCCGCTTTCAAATACTAGACCTTATATCGCATCCGTGGCTTTCTCGGCATTATAACCCATCAGCATAGTTGTATTGAAAATAGGTATTATCTTTATCCTCTAGCCATGGTTATAATCAGGATATAATATCAAGGAGGGCGTCCTATGTTAATGATGCAATTAAATGATGGTACACATATCCCTGCAGTAGGATTTGGTGTTTTTTTGATTCCGAATGATGGCGAGACTTATGAAGCGGTACTGAATGCTTTAAAGGCAGGCTATCGTCATATCGATACGGCTGCTGCTTATATGAACGAGTCTGATGTGGGAAAAGCAGTGAGAGATAGCGGTATTCCGCGTGAAGAAATTTTTATTACGAGTAAACTCTGGATCCAGGATTATGGCTATGAAGCTGCGACGAAAGCTATTCAGACCTCACTGCACAACTTAAATATGGATTATATTGATCTCTATTTACTCCATCAGCCTTACAGTGATGTACTCGGGGCATGGAAAGCGTTAGAAGAAGCAAAAGCAGATGGATTCATTAAATCCATCGGTATCAGCAATATGACACCGAAGTTCTATAATGAGTTCGTTCCTCAGTTCGCTACGAAACCGTCTGTCAACCAAGTGGAATTCAACCCTTATTTCCAGCAGCAAGCGTTACGCGAGACGATGAAAGCTGATGGTGTAAAAATTGCAGCATGGGCACCTCTTGGTCAAGGTAATGAAGCACTGTTCAAGGAAGAAGTACTCGTTCAGCTCGCCGAAAAATATCATAAAAATGTGGGACAAGTGATTTTGCGTTTTGAAATTCAAGAGGGTATTATCCCGTTACCAAAATCAGTGACACCGAGCCGGATTGAAGGCAATATCGATATTTTTGACTTTGAATTAAGTGAAGCGGAAATGGATGCCATCCGTACTTTAGACAAAGGTAAAGGTAATCATGACCCAGAAGCGCCAGGTGTCGGAGACTATCTACTAGAAAACTATAAGATTCATGAATGAGCGAAGCCAGCCTGCTAGCAGGCTGGCTTTTATTTTAAGTGCTGAATGATCTCTCTATTATTTCGGAGCACATTGATGTAAAATGTTACTTCAGTAAAAGGTGCGTCAATCGGAATATGTTTACGGTAGAAAGAAGACACACCGTATTCCACTGTAATATTAGTCGTAAATACCGGTAAATCAGAAGCTTCTGCCAGTTGAACAAACGTTTCATCATTGTCCTGATGAATAAAGGTTGTCTCCTTCAATTGTTTGATGAAACGGTCCCATATGCCGAGACGTGTTCTCAATAACATTGTTAACCCTTTGAAGTCTTCCAGCTGTACCACGTTTCGCGATGCCAGTGGATGATGAACAGGTAACGATAAATTCAAGACTTCTTTAAAATAAGGTTCTGCATATACCCTTTCATCTTCTACCGGAAAATCAGTCACCACAAAATCATAACTGTGATTAAACAGCCCTTCTTTTAAAGCCGCATCTTCTTCCTGCGACAGTTGAAACTGCTGTTCAAAACGTGTCTTTCCAATCCTGTTCTCAAGTTCAAACGCAACACCCGGTGCACAGATCCCTCCTATAAAAATCATCTTTCTTAAATGATGCTGCGTGATTTTTTCTTGAAAAGTATCGACATGCAGCAGCAGTTTACGCCCTTCTTCAACGACATACTCTCCTGTTTCAGTCAGCGTCAGCTTATTTTTCTGGCGTTCGAATAACGGGATATTCAATTCCTCTTCAAGCTTCTGCATACTTCTTGTTAAAGCAGGCTGTGAAATCAATAGCACCTCAGCTGCTTTTGATAAAGTGCCTTGTTCCTTAAAGACAATCAACTGCTCAAGATGTGTGAGATTCATAACACCCTCCCCCGCTATAATCTTTAGTTATAGCACTCTGTTTTAATGATATTGTACTCTCTTTTGGTTATACCGTAAATTAAGACTACCAATAAACCAAGGAGGATATGATGAACAAGCAAAAATTCGGCATTGCGCTGCCCATTATATTATTCAGCTATTTTCTTATACTCATGGATAATTCCATTATTTTCACGAGTACTCTCAAAATTGCACAAGATCTGCACATGGATGCAGTCACATTATCCTGGATATCAAATGCATATACGATTACGTTCGGTGGTTTCTTGTTATTAGCGGGGCGTTTAGGAGATTTAATCGGTCGAAAGAAAATATTTCTATTAGGATTAGGGCTGTTTGGTCTATCAAGTTTAGCCATCGGTTTATCTCAGAGCAGTGTACAAATCATTATCTTCAGAGCGGTTCAAGGGATCGGTTCTGCTATTATCGCTCCGACCTCTCTAGCGATATTAATGGATCAATATACAGGAAAAATGCGCAGTAAAGCCATCAGTTACTACGGTGCTACAGCAGGCATCGGCTCAAGTGTCGGCCTGTTGCTCGGCGGTTACCTGACAAGTACTTTCAGCTGGAGAACCGGCTTTCTAATCAACGTTCCATTCACCATACTTCTGATGTTATTCACAATAAAAGTCATTCAGCAGACCAACGTCAAACGATTACGTATCGATTACTTAGGCGCGTTATTATCGGTTGCCCTCAGTATTCTATTTGTCTACGGCATCACTGAGCACCATATTATGATGATTGTGGCCAGCTTGATTCTGCTTCTTATCTTTATCGTCTATCAAAGTCAAATTAATGATGCATTAATGCCGTTGTCACTCTTTTACAATAAAATTCGCAGCGGTGCCTATATTGCACGTTTTACGTTTATGATGGGCATGTTATCATACTGGTTTATCGTTCCTCAAGTGATGCAGCAGATTTATCATTTCACACCTTTGCAGGCAGGTATCGGTTTTCTTCCATTAACAATCGTTAATTTTATTGCGGCACTTTACTTACCGAAATTAATGGAACGCATTGATAATGGCCGCATTATGATGCTTGGACAGATGATTTTACTTATCGGTTTATTGGTTTCAGCATTGCTTGACCCGACACACGGATACTGGCTGGCTATCGGTCTGCCGATGATATTTGTCGGTCTCGGACAAGGATGGTTACTTGCCCCACTGACCAGCGCAGGGGTTCATGACGTTGATCAATCTATGGCCGGTGCCGCAAGCGGTGTCACCAACACAATGCATCAGCTCGGCGGTCCGGTCGGATTATCTATTATTGTCGCCTTCACATCGTCTCTCACACCCATCACTGTCTATTATCACGCGGTTATGGGGTTTATCGTCGCATTTATGGTCATCGGCTTGATTGCCATTGTATGGACACAAAGACATTATGATACAGACAAGCAATAAATAATGATATAAAAGGGAAATAGATAATGACTAAAAAAGTATTAATCATCGTGCAACTGGTTTATTAGAAAGCACATTAAGAAAGCATTTAATTGAGCATACCGACTGTTCATTGACCTTATTTTCACGCTCAGCTCATCTTAATCGTCGACTGTAACTCATCAGAAGTAGCAAGAGGCATATGTAAAGGATCATCCTTCACATATGCCTCTTGCTACTTCAGTTTAAACCATCCACCTGAGTTTTCTATAATATTCCATAGTTTCTCTGGAAGTACATACTCTGGCTTCCGGCTTAAATCAATGGTATCTTCAATTTCTTCTACTGCTCCCACTCGAACTTTTGCCGCCCAATCTGGATTGATAATCAACCCATGACCGATGGCCGCAATATCTGCGCCTTGCTCTATCAATATCTCAACTTGCTCAGGTGTCGTAATCATTCCCGCAGCGATTAGCGGTATTCTCCCATTGAGATGCGCTGCAAATCGTTCAACCAA
Source organism: Macrococcus bovicus (assembly GCF_030376725.1). NCBI lineage: Bacteria > Bacillati > Bacillota > Bacilli > Caryophanales > Staphylococcaceae > Macrococcus > Macrococcus bovicus. Next base: position 42,703 of record NZ_CP128470.1, on the reverse strand, counting down.
TGTTTGATTGTTCCTTTCATTTTTAGCTTGTGCACTTACTGCTTCTGATAAACTAATATGAATATAATCAACATCTTTTTCGATAAGAGCATCTGTCAGCGCTAATGTATCTTCAACGACTAAACCATCTTCATAATGTTCATCCGGCGAGATTCTAAAGCCTACACCGAAAGGTCGATCAGCATGAGTCTGAATGACAGATTGAATCTCGTCAATAATGGCTAACGCAAAGCGCAATCGATTTTCTAAACTACCTCCCCACTCATCTGTTCTCACATTAAAGTGCGGTGATAAGAAGTTTTGAATCAAGAACCCATGCGCTCCATGTAACTCAACACCGTCAAACCCTGCTTCAATCGCACGACGCGTCGTTTCACCAAAAGCTTTAATTACCTCTTTAATTTCTTCAGTAGATAAAGCTCTTGGGTGAGTTTCTGGTGCAAAACCGCTGGCTTCACAGACGACATCACTGCTACTCACAACATCGCCTTCAGGAATTAAATCTGCTAATGCTTTATTTCCCGCATGGAAAATCTGCATATAGGCAAGACTCCCCCCGCTTTTCGCTGCCGTTGCCAATTTCTTAAGACTGGGAATAAAACGGTCGTCATAAGCTGCATATTCATCTGTGAAGCCGATGCCATTTTCCTGAACATGCGTACAACCTGTAATCACTAAACCAACGTCTCTCACACGTCTCTCATAGTAGGCTACTTCTTCATCTGAAATAGTGTAATCATCGTTACTTGACCACGTTGTCATCGGGGCCATTGCAATTCTATTTTTAAGTATACTTCCACTTTTTAAAGTGATGGGATTGAATATTTTATTTACCTGCATCATTATTACCTTCCTTTTTCTCCTGGAAACATTGATCAATATTTCCTTCATATAAATGAATTTTATAATCTAAAAAATCTAACCCTTCTTGTAGCTTCTGCATTTGTGCTATGACAGCCTGCCGATGGTTGATTAGTAAGGAGAGTCGTTCTGCAATAGTTGAATCTCCAATATGGCCTAAGTCACAAAATACTTTTATATCTGCAATTGTCATACCGGTTTCCTTTAAATGTGTTATTGACTCAATCCACAATTTATTCTCTTCGGAAAAGACACGGTTATTTCCAAGTCGATCAACTTTAAACAAACCTTCTTTTTCATAGTATCTTAATGTATGTTCGCTTAAACCTGTCAGTTCAACAAATTCTTTCATCGTCCATGTCATGTCATCACCAACCTTCTAACTCAGCTTAACACCTAGAGTAAACTCTAAGTCAAGATTGAACTACGATAAATAATTTGCAGCCTTCTCACCATGTATTAATCGTGTAAATTAATCTTCTTTCCATACTGTCTTCAACTATTTCTTTAAAACTTATAAATTTAATCGTAATAATTATTGTTTATGAAATATGATAGAAATACTTGTAATATAATTGAAATTAATTATAATGGGGTTGTAGTAAAAAATAGGAATTGGAGGAATGATGATGAATAAGAAAATGAGAATGATCAGTGCAACAGGATTAGCGACTGCCCTATTATTTTCTGCTGTAGGATTCAATGACACTGCCAGTGCTAAGACAAAAATGATTGAGACTACTAAGGTCCCGACAAATAAAACAAGCCGTTCCCTTGATAAGACTCAGCCTTATTATTACTACAATGGTTACTTTGCTTACAGTGGGAAAACAGTACTGAATAAAGCTTTCAAAGATGCCGTTAATCATGACAACCTGATGATAGACGGTTATATGGTCAACAAAAAACGCCTGCCACAAATTCATAGTGCTGCCGGGTTCTATAGCCATGATAATTTAATTGACAAGTATGACAAAAATACAATTACAGCCATTACATTGACACCACAGAATAAACTGATTAGTAAAGCAGCGTTCGAAGCATCATATAAATCTTTCCCGTTAGTAAAACAGGTTAAATCCAACGATCGCACTGCAGTGACGAATCTCTATAAAACGAAGAAAAACACTTACTTCACAGCATATTTTGAAAATGACTACTTAAAATACTTCACTATTCAATAATAGTAAGGAATAAGAAAATGAAGCGCCCCTTAAAGTCAGATGATAAATCCAACGTCAAGGGGCGCTTTATTTGAAGATAGTTTCTTTATAAGTTGTTTATCTTCTTCATTACCGCTGATAAAATTATTCATTTAGATTAGGTCTGCGCTCTTCATTATCATTTATTTTCTCGTATTAAGATTAAATGCATATGAATCATCGCTCTTCACACTAATATAAAATGCTTTCTCATCTCTTATTTCAATAACAAAGGTTCTTCTATAAGGTTCGAAATGAACTGTATTCAGGTCCAGTTTTTCCTCTAAAAAGAAGATGCCTTGGACATTATAATAACCATCATTACAGGTACAGAGCATTAAATCGCTGATGATATCAATATCAAGCTCATAATCGAATAGAATGTGATTACATTTCTCACGATAAGAAATACGATTTTCCAAAATATACTTCATCAGTTCTCTGCCTTTGATAAAAATGCTTTGTTTAGGTTTTAAGGTTTTTATTAGTAAAATCTCTCTATACTCATCATCCATTTCTAAGAGATAGGCATCGTCACCTCTGTAAATTATATTGCCGACAATAAGAACTTCATGTTTTTCCATCGGCAGCAAATAGGGCGGTTTCAAATCTCTATGGGTTAATTTTATGTAAGATTGTATTGATGGATCATAGCTTAATCGACCTATTATAGGATCCCATATAAGTACAGGCCGGTTCTTCCTATCTAATAAAACAGTGAGAAAATAGCCTGTATCTTCTCCATCTTCTAAGTCTATATTCTCCCTATTAACGTATGCCTCAAAACCATCGATCATTGCTTCAAATTTTTTATCTTCTATCAATTTAATAAATATACTCTTTATATCATTACTATGTGCATCTATAGAAATTAATTGATTATCTACATCACTGATAATTCCTTTTTCTATTTTCAATGAATCAGGATACAAATCTACTCCGCTTGGATCATCTTTTAAAATAAATTCTAGTAACTTTTTTATCATTATCCTGCTTCCTTTAAAATTGATTTAACTGTTTTTCAGTAACTGGATATCTTGATCTTTAGCTCGGTTAATATTTTTATTGGTGTTGACATATTCGGAGTATAATAACCCGTATACTTTTTGATTTATGTATTGTCCTTCTATTTTCTGTGACTCTCTAATAATCCCTTCCAATTTGAAATCAAGTTTTTCTGACACTCTGCAGCTTCCTTGATTATTTTCAGCTATATATAGTTCGATTTTATTAAGCATTAAACGATTAAACTGTAATCAATCATTGATTCTAGTGACGAAGTCATGATTCCTTTAGAGGCAAATTTCTCACCTATGAAATAACCCATTTCTCTAATATCATTATCGCTATCCAATTCATTAAATCCTATCATTCCACATAGCTGTTCTTTATAAATAATTCCAAACCACAGAGGTAAAGATTTTTCACGTGAAACCATTTTTATTCTTAGTTCCAGACTTTCAAACGCTTGTTTCTTTAACTGATTTTGATTCAGCCAAGTCAATGCTTCTTTAAAATAAACATAGTTTTCTACTAATAAATTGTAAAAGGCTTTCTCGTCAGTCCTATTTAAATTTCTGAGATACAAATCAGCATTCAAAATGAGTTTCATTTCTACCTCCCCCTCTAATCTGGTTAAGCAAGTTTTCATATTCGCAAATTACGTCTATTCAATGTCTCATTTTATTTAGCCTTAATTAACGCATATAAATAAGCATCGCGGAATTCACTTTTTTCCTTGATATAGTCTTTCATCTTACCTTCTACTTCAAAGCCGCTTCTCTCAGCCACTTTCTGACTCGCCTTATTTTCAACCTGGATGACCAGCGTTAATCTGTTGAAGTCAAAATAATCGAATCCAAGTTCAATCATCCCTTGAACAGCTCTTGTCATGATGCCTTTCCCTTGTGCATCTTCCGTCAGCCAGTAACCTATCTCGGCGGATGAATTTGCAGGATTGATTGCATGAAAATCAATCAAGCCGACAATCTCTTCCTGATAACGAATAACTAATACTAGGCCTTTACCCGCAGCGAATTCTGTTAAAGAATTCTGCAAAAATTTAATTTCGTCTTCACTACTCTTCATGTAATCAGGCCAAGGTAGAAATTCATTTAAGTAGGCCCGGTTGTCTGAGATTAACCGATAAATCATTTTTCCGTCCTTTTCAGGGAGAGGTAACGCAAGTTTAATTTCATCATCGACTTTGTATGAAAACATATGTAATGCTCCTTTCTATCCCATTTTCCCCATCTTCTTCAGGATAACTGTGATAATGATGAAGATGAATCCTACTTTCAGAAAGCTAGCCAGGACTTTCGTGAAATGAATATGACCTGTAAAGTATATCTGCCAGATCAGCAGTAAAGGCAGAATCGTCACTACCATGATCAGAAAATGAATGACAATCTGCTTAGAAAAACGCCATTCGCTGTAGCTATAAATGACACTGGCCGCTCCGAGTATAAAGCCCATCAGACTGTATAGTAAAAATGACTCACTATTAGGCAGTTTAAGGAGTAAGGCTACTATATAGACTAAAAATAGAATTAAAAAAATTTTGATGCCTCTCATTATTCCAAATCTGATCAATCTGTTCAGCACTCCTTCTTTATACGATTGAGAAGACTAGGTAGCTACGTCTTCAACTGGTTGAATGAATCCTAGGGAAATGATCTTATTTCATCAATGCAAATATATAATCATCGTGTACGACGTCGCCATTTCCCCTTACCGCTCTATGAATAAAGCCTTCTTGTTGAAAACCCAGCTGCTCTATCAAGCGCTTAGATTTGCTATTGCACACAAACACTCTTGCGACGATGATCTCACACTGCATGTGATTGAATAAATAATCTATCATACTACACAATGCTTCCGTCATATAACCCTTGCCCTCATGCTCAGGATGCAGCGCGTAAGAGATATTCATACTATTGATACGGTATCTTAGATTATCTGGATGCAGAGAAATCATCCCTATTAACTCATCTGAATAAAAGATGTCTGTTAAGGACCCATCAGTTATCTGTTCTTTCAGTTCATGTAAATCTGTTTCCTCATCTACTTTTGGCATCGGATTAAAACATAAATAGCCTTCACTATTTCTAATCTCCATAAATGCCTTAATATCCGTATGACTGGGTGTCTTCAGCACCAGACGTTCCGTGTGAATCAGCATGCAACCACCTACCTTATTAAATTGATTACTTTCTTTTATTTTCTCTCAATAATATAAATAAAAGTGCAAATCCAAAAATAATAAAACCATTAAATGAATGAAATAATGAACTCACTATAGGTTCGTGTTTTGAAAAAACTCTAATGATAAATAACAAAAATGATGAAAAGAACATGATGCCTAAGAATCCTCTAAATCCATAGTGTCGTTTCCATGCGATATATAATAGTAAAACGGTGACTAACATTGCAATCGTCAGTAAAATGTTCGATGTCATATTTTATCCTTTCAAAACTTGATTTAAATTCTATCAATTTATTATTCAGTCAATGTTCAATAACATTATATATTTATTTTACCATATTTTTCTTAACGATTTTTTCATATACTATAATAAGAAATAGACTAAATCATAGGAGGACACTTTACTTATGCGCTGGACTAAACGAAAACAGATGCTGGAATCATTATTGTGTGATTCATTACAGGGGCGTATCCAGATTAATCGAATCGTATATCGTCAATCCCATGATCAGCCTTCCCGGCTGACGATCACGTTTGATAAAAATGAGATTTTTGCCACTGACAACATCTCATATGAAAGAGAAGCTTATAGACTCGGGAATCATATGGAAAGAAGTGAAGAGATGCCTTCACTTGATGAACGTTATCGTTTTATGATGGATGAGCTGTCAGAAACAGAAAGTCTGATTTACCAACATCGTATGGAAGAAGCGAATGATAAAGTAGAAGAAACTCTACATCAGCGGGGGTTATACGCCGACCATACTATTTATGATTTTTTCAACTATAATCAGTTATCGATAGATGAAGCAATGAATCACCGAAGTGAAGTGATACGTGCTTACGCCATGCTTGATAGAAGATTAGGTATGAGAAAACTGCAGAATATGAATCTCCACCAAGAACATCCACTCGTCCAGAAATTTTATGCTATCAGAAAGACTGCTGAGAATCTGTCCTGAATAGAGGTGATCTACCTTAACCAACAAAAAATTGAATTGATTAAGAATTTTTCTAATCGATCTCCATACAAAGAACGAGCCGACACATGCTTTAATCATAAGTGTCGACTCTTTAAATTCTGGTATTAGTCATTCAAGAAAAATATTGATGTTTAAAACCCATATTTAAAATTAGTTAGGAAGAGTCTCTTTAATTCAATATAAAATTTGAATCTGTTCCTTTACTAAGCTGTGCGTAAACAGTTTCTTTCCCTATACATTACAACTCTCCAAAGATAAACATGCTTAAAAGTACTAAGATTACAGCAACCAAAGAAAATCCTACTACTGTAAATACTTCTTCCAAGATAAAATTCCTCTTATTTCGTGGTGCTAAATCAGTTTTCATGCCATTTTCCATATAATCTATTATCTCATTATATGTTTTAACATCATATTTTTTTCTTAATATGGTCTACTTTAATGGCATAATACATAATCATCCATAGAATGAGCGGAACTAGCATCCCAAACCATCCATCACTAAACTTCATCGCTGCACCGAAAGATATGACGGCTAACAACAAAAATATTAACCTCATCTTACTCTAGTATATATTAACTTGATACGCTGAAATTATTCACTACATGCAGAAAATCCATCTGAGCGGAATCGCTCAGATGGATTTTCTTTTATTTTTTCCCGGTCACCCGTCGCCCTGCCCAGGCACTCATGCCCCCGCGGACATTCACCACATCTATACCCTTATCGGATAGAATCTGTGCTGCTCGTTTACTTCGCATGCCTGACTGACAGATCACATAGACCTGATCTTTATTCTGATAGTGCTGAATCTCTGTCAGGGGTACATTTTTGGCTCCTCTGATATGACCCGCCTGAAATTCTGCCGGGGTTCTCACATCCAAGAGATTGATGCGCTCTTTCATCAACGTCTCCAGTTCAGTAGTGGAGACAGATGGAATCCGTCTGAACAATGATTTCAAAAACATATAATTCCTCCTTTGATAGTCCTTTCGTATCTTTGTTACGACTTGACTGTCTGATAGCCACCTTTGATATTAATGACGTTGTCATAGCCTTTTTCTTTCAGAATACTCATCGCAATCGCACTTCTGACACCTGACTGACAGTGGACATAAATCTCATCCTCTTTATTAAATGGAATATCAGCTTGCTCGAGCTTACCGAAGTGCAGGTGTTTTGCCTCATCAAAGTGACTGTCGTTCCATTCTTTCTGCGTACGGACGTCCAGAATATGAATCTGGCTGCGGTCAAGTGCTTTGAAGTCAGCCGGTTCAATCTGTTCGTAAGACTGACCCTCTACTGTTGAAACATAAGTCTTCACACGGTCAAAGCCAATCATCTTAAGATCATGCGCTGCCTTCTGCACCGTGTCAAAATCACCGACCAGCTGTAAGTCCTGATTGTAATCCAGATACCAGCCTGCAAATGACAGGAACTTCTTGTTGTAAGGCACGTTGACTCCACTGCTCATATTCTCAGCGAACACTTCCTTAGCCCGTAAATCAATGGCAGGTCCTTCTAATTTTTCTGTCGGGACCACGCGATTGTAGTGCATGAGACCAAAGCCATCACGGTTGATACGTTTCATTTCTGCGAAGTAGTACGGCGGTTCTGGCTGATCTGCTGTCAGTGCTGTGATGAAAGTTTCTTCATCGTCATACTGGAATGCCCAACCATTCTGACGTTCATAGCCTAATGTCGTCACTGGTACAGCGCCTAAGGATTTACCGCAGGCACTACCTGCACCGTGACCCGGCCAGATCTGAATATAATCCGGTAATTCGTCCATCTTCTTCAGTGATTTGAACATTTCACGTGCGCCCGCTTCCGTTGTATCTTTGATACCTGCCGCTTCTTCCAGCAGGTCAGGACGACCGACATCCCCGACGAAGATGAAATCTCCTGTGAATAAGCCCATCGGTACATCAGAACCATTATCAAATAACAGGAAGCTGATACTTTCAGGTGTATGGCCCGGTGTGTGCAGTACTTGCAGCTTGACGTTACCGACTTTAATGATATCTCCGTCCATCACTGTTTCTGCCTCTACGTCCTTATATGTCCAGTCTGGACCGCCGTGACCTGACACGAATGCGGTTGCTCCGGCATGCAACATTTCGCGCAGACCTGATGCGAAATCCGCATGAATATGTGTCTCTGTGACCTGCGTGATCTTAAGGCCCTCTTTTTCAGCAGCTTCAAAGTAAGGGGCAAGCTCTCTTAAAGGATCAATGACGATTGCTTCACCTGTTTTCTGACAGCCGACTAAGTATGACATTTGTGCCAGTTGTTCGTTGAAAAATGATTTAAAATACATTTACATAAGCCCCCAATCAATTTTTAATACCTATGGGGGTATTGTATAACGTTATTTTAATTCTGTCAAATACCCCAGAGGGTATTTAAAACTCTATTTTGACTTATGAAGACCAGGAACGTATTGCTTTCCGTAATGCTGAAAGACTGCTTAAACTTTAATACATGCAAATGAAAATACACACGCCACAGCGTGTGTATTTTTACTTATTCAGCAGCTTTTCATAACAGTTAAACTTAAACGGTTTTCCGTGAAAATTAATCTGTCCTTTCAATTGATAATCTAAACGCTGAAAGATCTTATTCATTCCGATATTCATTGATGAAGTATCAGATCTTATAACTGTAATATGCTGATCAACAGCTGATTGTTCAGCAAACTGTATTAATTGTGTCGCATATCCTCCCTGACGATCAGCGGGATTAACAGCCAGCCGATGTATAACCAGATAATCTCCTTTATGCCAATCAAGTTCATCATATTCTTCAGGGGTTTCTTGGTTAAGCACAATAAATCCTTTAATTTCTTCTCTGTCTTCCAATATATACAGCGTCCGCTCCCGAATATCTTTTAGAAAGTCTTCTCTCAACGGATAATGCTCATCCCATTGAGGATTATAGGAATCTTTCATCTCATTGACAGTATGATGGACGATAATCATAATCTCATCTAAATCTTTCACTTCTGCCAGCCGATACATTTAAAACCACCTCCTCATTCAATCCTCATGAGTAAAACCAGAACAGCAATATAACATGGAACAGGGCTGTCATCCACGGCCCAATGATTCGTACTTTATTCGTAAAACCGATACCAGCAAAGCCATCTCCTAAATGTACAAGGATAATGACGAGTGAAATCGCAAGTAGGTATAAGGCGTCATGAATGATAAATGTACTCATGCTGACTAACACGATTGCTGCACTTCTTGCCAAGATATATTTCGTATTTAATCGGTTGTTATTCGAAGTACCTGCTTTTATATAAGCTTCGATTGAAAAACCCAGACTCACGCACGTACTGATTAGTGTATAAATTGCTACGATATAATAGCCCATCATCTTCTTTCTTTCATTTCAACTTCTTCCTCAATAATGCCTGCCGGGCCATGCGTAATCAATTTATAGAAATGCTGCGCTAAATCTTCACTGCTCATTCTATTTGTATCCTGCACCCAGTGCTTAATAAGTGCAATCCCTGCCCCGGATACATAACTCATAAAGTAATCAAAGGGAATAGCACCTATCGTATCATCTTTCTTTCTAAATAGACTCAAATGCACATTGATCAGCCGATAAAGTTTATCTTCGATATTACTATCCTTTAAATTAAAAGCAAAGTAGTAATAATCCATGTGCTCATCTATATGATTTACCAGCCCGTCGATTACATCTACAACAGCGTAGGTGCTTTGAACGGCTGTCTGTCCGATAGCGTGATGAATCAACTTGATATAATCATCTTCAATCTTATCAAGCAGATCGTATTTATCATAATAATGCGCATAAAATGTACTTCGATTAATATTTGCTTGATCTGCGATGGCCTGCACAGTAATTTGTTCGAATTGTTTAGTAGAGGAAATTTCGAAAAATGCTTGTTTAATCGCTTCCTGTGATTTATTAATTCTTCTGTCTTGTTTCATTACGCCTCCTGCAGAGTATATATTTCATTTCATTGTCCTACAATGATAGTCAATCTGTTGGAAAACCTACAATACACCTGATATTGATGATTGTAACACGTTTGCTTAAGTCTTATGATGATGACATCAACATAAGGTAAAGAAAGGAATGATTATCATGAACCAGCAATTAATGGGCAATCCTGAACTCACTGTAACTGATGCAGCAGAATTGCATGAAGGACTTAATCATATCGTAGTAGATAGCATCCAGTACGGCTATCAGGAAATGATCATGGAGAAAGATCTTCCTGTTACGATGGTAGACGGCCACGTATTATATGTGAATGTCTTCCGACCAAATAAAGCCGGACAATTTCCCGTTGTTATCTCAGCAGATACATACGGTAAAGACAATAAACCTAAAATAACAAATATGGGACCGGTATGGCCGACACTCGGTCCTATCCCAACTTCTAGTTTCACTCCTGAAGAGTCGCCTGATCCAGGTTTCTGGGTTCCTAATGATTATGTCGTTGTAAAAGTTGCACTTCGCGGCAGTGCAGGTTCGCTGGGCGCATTAAAACCATGGGGATTAGACGAAGCGAAAGATTACGCCGAAGTGATTGAATGGGCCGGCCGTCAGCAGTGGAGTAATGGCAATGTCGGTACGAACGGTGTATCTTATCTTGCTGTCACACAGTGGTGGGTTGCTTCACTTCAACCGAAACATTTAAAAGCAATGATTCCATGGGAAGGTCTCAATGATATGTACCGTGAAATCGCCTTCCACGGCGGAATTCCTGATACCGGATTTTATCGCTTCTGGCATCAAGGACTTATGATGAGATGGCCGGACAATCAACAGATTGAAAACTTGCCGGCCCAACAGCAGAATCACCCATTGTTCGATGATTACTGGAAAGGTAAACAAGCTGATTTAAGTGCCATTCACATCCCTATCCTTGCATGTGCCAGCTGGTCAACGCAAGGTCTTCACAACAGAGGCAGCTTCGAAGGATTTAAGCAGGCAGCTTCTCACCAAAAATGGCTGTATGTTCACGGCAGAAAAGAATGGGAAACATATTATACACGTGAAGCATTAGAAATGCAGAAAGCTTTCTTTGATTATTTCCTTAAAGGCATAGAGAATGACTGGACTGAAACACCTGCCGTCAGCTATGAATTACGAGACAAATTCTATAAAGGAACACGAAAAGAAGCTAAAGCATGGCCACTGCCTGAAACTACAGCAGAAGCTTATTACTTAAATGCTGACAGCTTAATGATGGAACAGCAGTGTCCAGCTGAAGAAGCAGTTATTTCATATGATAGCTCATCAGAAAATGATGAAGTACGCTTTACAAAAACATTTGACCAGAAAACAGAGCTCACAGGCAATATGAAGTTGAAACTGTGGGTATCTTCTGAAGAAGCTGATGATATGGATTTATTTATCGGTATTAAAAAACTTGACAGAAATGGTGCTGAAGTTCATTTCCCTGACTTTAACCACATTGAAAAAGGACAGGTGGCTGCAGGCTGGCTACGTGTATCTCACAGAGCACTTGATACAGAAAGATCCACTCCATTGCAACCATGGTTGAAACATGAGGAACGACAATTAATGAAACCTGGCGAAATCGTTTCAGCAGAAGTAGAGATTTTACCATCAGGGACTTTGTTTAAAGTAGGCGAAAGTATTCAAGTGGTTATCAAAGCAAGCGAAGTGATTAAAGGAAGCAGTACATTCGGTGCTAAAACACGTTACGAACATACAGAAACCGTAAACAATGGACGCTATCACATTCATACAGGTAAACACTACGATTCGCATTTACTCGTTCCCGTGATTAAATAGAAAAACAAATAATAGAACGAAGAACCTGATGCGTTTGTCTCCAACTATACTGAGATGTCTCAGTCGCTAATACGTATGCGAACTTCTGAACGGTCAGAACAATTTTCAAGTTAAAAAACTAGACAGATCCAACCGATGAACTCCTACAAGAGCAAGTAGCAGTTTTATAGGTTATTATCAAATGAAAGAATCTGGGATAAAAATAACTAATTCTTTGATTTAGGACTGTACTTTAATAAAAAACGGAAATTCCAAATTGGAATTTCCGTTTTTAAATGCAAAAAAGAGACTAATTCGCCGATTGTAAAATTAAGCTAGACAACTAAAAAATCCTTCTGAGCTAAACTCAATATGTATTTCCGACCAAAGAAAACATAAGGAGTTAGCACAAATGACCTATACATGTCTTACCACGGATGAACTTACGTTCATAGAATCATATTATCACCAGAATCTTCCGGTCAGTGAGATTTGCCGAAGAATTAAGCGTTCAAGACAGACCGTCTATAATGTGATTAATGCTTTCAAAAAAGGAGTATCTGCACTAGAGTTCTATCAAAACTATAAGAAAAGAAAATCCCTTTGTGGAAGACATAAAATCGTCCTTCCTAATCGTCAGATCAGTTATATTCGAGAAAGAATAGCCGACGGCTGGACACCTGACACTATCATAAGCAAGAATGAAGAATCTATCAGTTGTTCTGTTAAAACTCTGTACAGAATGTTCAGGGAAGGTATTCTTCCTGTTCATTCACTTCCGATGAAAGGGAAAAGGAAACCCAACGGCTATCATGAAAAAAAGAGGACGTCAGGCTTTCAGACGTCATATTTCAGAAAGAACAGTTGAATTCCCTGACTTTGATAGAGAGTTCGGTCATCTTGAGGGAGATACGATTGTCGGACGTCATCACGGCAGCGCAATCATCACCCTTGTTGAACGTGTTTCCAAGATGAACATTACCCTACGGCCGGAAGGTCGCAAGGCATCTGATATTGAAAAAGCACTGGGCAGCATGTTCTCAGCTTTACCACATCATCTCTTTAAATCCATTACATTCGACTGCGGTAAAAAGTTTTCCAGCTGGAAGTCAATCAGTAACCAGCACGATATATCTATCTTTTTTGCTGATCCAGGGACACTTTCGCAGCGTGGTCTAAATGAACATTCAAATGGAATGCTCAGGAGAAATGGCCTGGACAAAGATATGGATTTCAACACAGTTACGGATGACTATATTATTCAAGTTGCACATTCGCTAAATAATCGACCTAGAAAATCTCTTGGTTATAGGACACCATTGGAAGTATTTGTGATTTTCATCGGAGATGAGAAGTTGTCTAGCTTATTTTGACAAAAGAAAATATTTAAAAAACTCAATTAATCATATAAAAGAAGCTAACCAACTTTAGGATAGCTTCTTTCATATGCTTTATTAATCTCATCATTTATGATAAGCTTGCCCCTTCATAATCCTAAATGCTCTATAAACTTGTTCCAGCAGTATCACTTTCATCATCTGGTGGGGGAAGGTCATTTTACTAAAGGATAGGGCGAAGTTTGATCGTGCTAGCACGCTTTCATGCAGACCATTTGAGCCACCAATAATATAGGTGAGGTGGCTTTTGCCTATATTCATGTTGTGTTCAATATGCCGTGCAAGTTCGACTGAGTCCAGCTGCTTACCTTGAATCTCCAGTGTATAGACATAGCTGTCATCCTTAACCTTTGCCAGGATACGTTCCGCTTCTTTCTTCTTCGCTATCTCGATATCTTTCTCACTCATGTTATCCATATCTTTCTCATCCGCCACTTCTATCAGTTCCACCTTCGTATAGGCGCCGAGCCGCTTCACATACTCATCGACCGCCTGTTTCCAGTACTTCTCTTTCAACTTACCCACAGTGATAATTGTAGTCTTCATATTTATTCATCCTTTATGTATGAGTTATTCGACTTATCCACATGTTATTAACTTATTAACATTTCACAAGCCTTATTTTATCGTATTTTTCTCTTTTTATCTTCTTTTCTTCCATTTTCTTCTGCATAAACATAAAAAAAGATGCCTTGTTACCAAGACATCTTATTCACATGTGGATAACTTATGCTCTATCCACAAACTATTCATGGTTATCCACATTTCTCTGTGAAATTACTGTAAATGGTGTCAACTATACTTCATAAATCTTTGTTGCGGTGTCTTTATCCGTATCATGAAGCATGACATCATTTTTCGTGTCGATATCATGTTCATTCAGAATCTGTTCAACACTCATTCGTGCCAGGTCTTTCAGGTTATTATCTCTTGATAGGTGAGACAGATAGATTCTTTTGGTCGACCCCGTGATCACTTCACGCATGGCATAGGCCGCATCTTCATTGGAGACATGGCCCATATCGCTCAGGATACGTTGCTTCGTCTTCCAGGGATAGCGCCCCATTCTCAGCATATCGACATCATGATTGCTCTCGAAGATAAAACAGTCACTGCCATGTATCATCCCTTTCATGCGGTCTGAGACGTAGCCTGTATCTGTGATCATCGTCAGCTTCTTGTAATCATTATGGAAGATGTAGAACTGCGGGTCAATCGCGTCATGCGACACATTGAAGGACTCGATATCAAAGCCTGCGATACTTTTGGTTTCGTATGGATTGAAGATCATCTTCTGATCCTGCGGGATGTTTTTATCTGCCCGTTCTATCGCTTTCCATGTATTTTCGTTGGCATAGACCGGCAGTTTATACTTTCTTGCGAGGACCCCGAGTCCTTTAATATGATCGATATGTTCATGGGTGACGAGTATGCCATCCAGGTCTTCTATCTTCCGGTCAATCTGGCTGAAGAGGTCGACCATCTTCTTGCCTGATAGGCCGACATCCACTAATAATGAGCCTTTGTCGCTTTCGACGTAGGTCGCATTACCTGTTGAGCCACTTGCCAGTACTGACATTTTAATCATTTATATCACTCTCTTTATTACTTCAGTATAGGTTCCTGTGGATTCAGAGCATCCACATAGAATGTTTCACGCTTGCCGTCGTCATGTAATACCGCCACTTGCCACGTAGGTTTGAGGACTTGCCCTTCTATATTTGGGACAACAGAATAATAGCCCAGTCTGACCGCTGTGATCTCATCGCCTGATTTCAGCTTATTCTGATAGTAGAGAATTTCAAGCGCCCGTCTCGGTTCTACGACTGGTTTCTTCTTGTTATTGTTACCGATGCCTTCCTGCAGGTTCTCGATATAGGACTGCTCGTAGCTATATGCTTCGTTCTTATCATTATAATTCACAACGATTTTGGCTGTATCATTGCTCAGTATCGGATACTTGTTGAATGTCTGCTCATAGAGTATCCGTTTGTTCGTCCGGTCAATACCGCTCAGAATATATTCGATTCCTCTGTAGGGAACGGTCGCCATGAAGATATTCAGTTCTTCCATAATGACATCCGGCTCTATAGCACTGAGGGGCAGATTCGTCGCGATGCGGTCTTTGACAACTTTTTCTTTAACGACCGTGTTACTGCGCGTTGTATTCGTGGCATCGAACTTTTTGCTGCGTCCGGACAAGTAATTCAGTTTGACGCCTTCTGACGGCGGCAGTTCTTTCGGTAACTTGATGTTCTCCTTCTCGAAAGACAGCACTTTTTCATTCGCGATATCTATCTGATTAGAACGTTCAACTTTCTGATAGTACAGGGCACCGAGACAGATATTGATGATCAGAAAAACAAAGATAAAGAGTGAGCTTGCTTGTTTCCAGTCCACTACTTCAGCCTCCCATCCTCATACTTCAGCCATCTGTTGTTATATTCAATATACCAGTGCGGTTCAAACAGCAGATTGGCCTGAATTTCACTATCTGCTGATTTTTTCATTTCATAGCCGATCAGCATATTCGTGATTTTATCGAAACGGTATTCTTTAGAAGAGGCAAGTCTGTAACGGACTCTTTCTGCGCTCGGTAGTTTCTCTACTGCCTGTGTCGAAGGAACTGCGACACTGGTTGATAAAAGGCCCCGTCGATATTCATACTGATCATTCTTCCCCCAGATGACTGAGATATTGGACAGGCCTGTTTTATTGAAGACAGGTCTGCCCCCTAAGAACATCTGATAGTCAATCGTTCTATTATCATCATCGATATCGAACAGGCGGTAATCATCCGTGAAGCCACCATGACTGCTGATAAACTTGAATGATTTGACCAGTATCTCACGCGGTGCGGCCTTGACGGAATCCGCTTCTGATAAGTTGTTATATTTGTAGATATCGCTATCATTGACAGATACGATACCTGTATTACTGAAATAGGTGGTGCTCTCTTTACGGTCACGCTCTATGATGTTGTCCTGATCGTCCAGTACCGCATCATTGATATCTTTCACATTGATGCGGTCTGCAATATAACGGTATGCTCTGATATTGTCTGCTTCTTGCGGAATATAGAGCTGCATCTTATCACTCGACGTGAACTCATTGGTAACGAGACTTGTATAGTCCACCATAGACTTGCGTTCTGTCTGCATCAACTTATTGAATGCCTGGCTTTTGGCATCCGTCTCTATTTTCAGTACCTTTGTTCTGCCGATCAGATAAATATTGACGTTCTTACGGCTTTCACTATCAATCATCAGACGTTTGAACGTATACCTGTCTCCTGATTTATAGTTCATATCCAGTATGTTGGTCACGTACATGGTCTGCGGAATATCAACGGTAAAATCAAATAAAGTAAAACGGTTGCCGATGTTCTTCGCCTGAAATTTACCGTTATTATCAATCAGATAAGCCGATTGAATCTGACTTTCGCTTAAGAAGTTAGTCAGCTCCATAATCAGACGGCTTTCGGTTGTACCTTTGATATTGCCTTCATTGTAAGAAACAGCCTGGTAGGGCATATAGATATTCTTGATGTTATCGATAAATCGGGGGCCAATTGTCTTCTTTTCAACGACTGCTGTATCTACATTGGTCAGCTGAGGCTTGAAGTTCCATATCAGATAAGTCAGCACCATGCTTGAGCAGACGAGAATAATCAGTATGAGACTTTTAATCAGGTTCTTATACATCCCAATCACCATCATCTAAGACTTCACAAGGCAATGTGATATAGACAGAGGTCCCTTGATTTTCCTGACTGTTTGCCCAGATGCGGCCGTTATGTGCTTCGACGATTTCCTTACTGATCGCAAGACCGAGACCTGTTCCGCCCATTGTCCGCGTTCTCGCTTTATCAACCCGGAAGAAGCGGTCAAAAATTTTGTCGACCTTGTTTCTAGGAATACCGATCCCATTATCTTTAATCTGAATGGTCATACGGTTGAATAACATATTTTGTTTCACATGAAATTCAATGCGTTTTTTTCCTTTTGAATATTTAAGGGCGTTGGAGATGACGTTATCAAATACTTGTGTCATCTTATCAGGATCGATTTCCACAAAGATACCCGCTTTCGGAATATCGCGGATAAATGTCGCTGATTTTCCTTCGCTCATCTCAAAGCGGTTGATGATTTTATGGATGAACATATTAAAATCAATCAGTTCACGATTAATCGTTTCATTTGAATTATCCATCTTGGACAGTTGCAGCAAGTCATTGACCAGTCGAATCATGCGGTCTGTTTCTTCCCGTGTCACACTGAGGAACTGGGGCGCTAGTTCAGGGTTCTGCCAGGCCCCTTCTTCCAGCGCTTCTATATAGCTGCGCATAGAGGTCAGGGGTGTGCGCAGTTCATGCGAAACATTCGCCACGAACTCACGGCGTTCATTTTCAACGTGATGCTGTTCAGTGACATCATGGAGCACAGCGATGTAACCTGTGATAAAGCCCGTCTCCTGGATAATCGTTGAGAAGCTGGCACGGACGATCAGCGGGTATTCACCTGCAATGTCGATGATGACACCGCCGCTGTTCTCCTGCAGTTCTTCCAAAGAATAGTGCTCTTCCATCTTCAGCACATCCAGTACGTGACGGCCTTCTATGTCATCCTGATTGACAGACAGCATGCGCAGAGCCATATCATTGACGATACGCACGCGTCCTCGTCTGTCGGTTGCGATGACACCGTCTGACATATGAGTGATAACGGAATCCAGACGTCTCTTCTCACTTTCTGTATTGGCCTGAGCCTCCTGGACTCTTTTAGCCAGGTTATTGAAGGTC
This sequence comes from Macrococcus bovicus, assembly GCF_030376725.1. Classification (NCBI taxonomy): domain Bacteria; kingdom Bacillati; phylum Bacillota; class Bacilli; order Caryophanales; family Staphylococcaceae; genus Macrococcus; species Macrococcus bovicus. The sequence continues at coordinate 24,469 of NZ_CP128470.1, read as the reverse complement.
AGAGCCAGTTCCCCGATTTCATCATTTCCATACACTTTAACACGGTTCGTGTAATTCCCTTTTGACATCTCGAGCGCCTGATTACGCATGTCGGAAATCGGTTTAGTGATGGTTCTGGCAATAAAGAAGCCGAGAAGGACAGTGATCAGAAGGGACAGCCCGGTGCCGATAATGAAGATCTGGTTGATCTTGTCGAGCTGCTGATAGACTGTCTCGATACTTGATTCCACGTGAATCACACCTACAACTTCATTATTCACTTTAATGGTTTCATTTTTGACCCAGACACGCTTCTTATTTGTTCCTTCTTCCTTCAGCTGAATCTGGTCATTGCTCTGCCCGAGTGACAGCGCTTTTTGTATTTGAGTGTCCTTATTCTTCTGATCGATAGAAACGTTATCTGACACTTTACTTGTCGCAATGATCAGCTCATTCGTATTGATAAAACGGATTTCATCTATGTCTGAGCGGGCCTCCCCGATACCTGACCGTGAAGTATAATCATCGATAATAGACTGAATCTTCCGTTCCGTGTTATCGTCATTATTTTCCTTGTATGTTTCGTTAATATCATAAGCAACCTGCTTCACTTGTCGATCAACATTGTCCTTAAAGTTCTCAGTCAGCTCTTTTTCGAGATTATTCGTGAAATAGAGACCGATGATCTGCATGCCGATAATAATCAGCAGGACATAGACAACAACCAGCTTGATATGCAGGGATTGCAGCTTCTTAATGAATGCCTGAATATACTTCATTATTTATCCTGTACTTGTAAGAAATAACCGACACCACGTCTAGTCACGATATATTCAGGATGTGAAGCATCATCTTCAATCTTCTCTCTCAGTCTTCGGATGGTCACATCAACCGTTCTTACATCTCCAAAATAATCATAGCCCCATACAGTCTGCAGGAGGTGTTCACGTGTCATGACCTGGCCGATATGACGCGCCAAGTAATGGAAGAGTTCAAATTCACGATGAGTCAGTTCAATACTGACCCCGCGCTTTTTAATAGAATAAGCATCAGGATAGACCGTGATGTCCTTAATGACAATCTCATTGGTTTCTTCTTTTTCTTCGGACTGTGCCTGTGTGTAGTGACGTCGTAAGTTCGCTTTTACACGCGCAATCAGTTCGCGGGTACTGAATGGTTTAGTGACATAGTCATCTGCCCCGAGTTCCAGTCCCAGCACTTTATCGATCTCTGAGTCTTTCGCTGTCAGCATGATAATCGGCATATCGTATTTCTTCCGGACTTCACGGCAGACTTCCATGCCATCACGTCCCGGCAGCATGATATCCAGAAGTACGATATCCGGCTGTACTTCATAGATCAGTTCGACAGCATCATTACCATCATAAGCAACGTGGACATCATAACCCTCTTTTTTCAAATTAAATTCAAGTATATCCGCGATTGGTTTTTCATCATCTACAACGACTATTTTACGAGCCATAGGTAACCTCTTCTCTTTAGAGTTTCATTTACTATCTTATAATTTACCATTTTTATGTGTTTTTTTCTATCTACTGAATCACAACAAAAAAGACATGCATCAGATGCATGTCTTAGAGCGGTCCCGACGGGAATCGAACCCGCGATCTCCTGCGTGACAGGCAGGCATGTTAACCGCTACACCACGGGACCTAAAACTATTTAAATGGTGACCCCTACGGGATTCGAACCCGTGTTACCGCCGTGAAAGGGCGGTGTCTTAACCGCTTGACCAAGGGGCCGTATTTTTTTCAGCACAAGATTGATTATAGCATGGTTATTTATAATCTGACAACTATAATTCGAAAAAAACTTTATATTCTAAAACATTTTTCTACTTGTGAGCATTCTGAAATTTCTAATAATTTTTTTATAGTATAGTATAGGTAGAAACTCAGTAGAAAAGAGGGATGCTATGTCACAATTAGCAGCTGAAAAAGTCCATAGAACGCTGCCGCTGAAAGAGAAGATCAAACGTTTCCTGATGGTCACTATCGGTGCACTTCTCATGGCAGTCGCACTTGAATTGTTTTTAGTACCCAACGCGATATTGGACGGGGGTATTGTCGGTATTTCCATTATTACGAGCCATTTAACCGGCCTTCCTTTAGGAATCTTTATCTTTGTCCTGAATTTGCCGTTCTTCTTTCTCGGCTACAAACAAATCGGTAAATCCTTTGCATTATCCACCCTCTACGGCATTGCTGTTCTGTCAATCGCTACCGCTTTGCTCCATCCCGTTCCTCCTTTTATTCAAGAGAAGTTCCTCGTCACTATTTTTGGCGGTGCTATTTTAGGTGTGGGTGTCGGTCTCGTCATCCGTTACGGTGGTTCACTAGACGGTTCAGAGATTTTAGCCATTCTGATCAGCGGAAAAACACCTTTTTCAGTGGGTGAGATCGTCATGGTCATCAATTTCTTCATATTTATCGTCGCAGGCTTTGTCTTCACGTGGGAATCCGCCATGTATTCCGTCATTGCTTATTTCATTGCCTTTAAAGCGATCGATATCGTTCAGCTCGGACTTGATGAATCGAAATCCGTCTGGATCATCAGTGAGCAGTACGAAGAAATCGGTGAAGCCATTAATGCCCGTCTTGGACGTGGGGTAACGTATCTCAGCGGGGAGGGTGCTTTTACAGGTGACGTCAAGAAAGTGATCTTTGTGGTCATCACACGACTAGAAGAATATAAACTGAAGGATATCATCAATCATTATGATGAATCTGCCTTTGTCGCCATTGGCAACGTCTCAGAAGTTAAAGGCGGTCGCTTCAAAAAGCGCGATATCCATTAAAAAAAGAGCCCGCGGGCTCTTTTTTAGTTCTGCCATAAATCTTCAAGTAAATTGGTCTGTGTACGGTCAGGCCCGACTGAGAAGATTGAAATTTTTACATCGCATAATTCTGAAATACGTTCTAAATAACGACGTGCGTTATCAGGCAACTCTTCCATCGTTTTGCAGCCCGTCACATCTTCTGTCCAGCCTGGCAGTTCTTCGAAGATAGGTTTGCATCGTTTTAAGTTGTTCAGGTTTGCTGGGTACTCGGTGATTTCTTCCCCGTCCAGTTCGTATGCTGTACAGATTTTAATGGTCTCAAGACCTGTCAGCACATCGATGGAGTTGATAGACAGATCAGTGATACCACTTACTCGACGAGAGTGACGTAGGACCACTGAGTCAAACCAGCCGACACGGCGCGGACGCCCTGTTGTCGTTCCATATTCTCTGCCGACTTCACGAATGTGATGACCATCAGCGTCGAATAATTCAGTCGGGAATGGACCGTCCCCTACACGGGAAGTATAGGCTTTACATACACCGATGACACGGTCTACAAACGTCGGACCGACACCTGTACCGACTGTGACGTTACCGGCAATCGGATTACTTGATGTCACAAACGGATAAGTCCCATGATCGATATCAAGCATGACACCTTGCGCGCCTTCGAATAATACTTTTTCATCTGCATGGAACGCATCATCCAGCACTTTCGCCGTATCCGTTACGTAGCCGGCAAGACGCTGTCCTGCTGCAAAATACTCATCAAAGATATCCTCAAATTTAAAGCCTTCTGCACCGAACATTTTTTCAAACAGCTCGTTTTTCATCGCCAAGTTCTGTGTCAGTAAAGTACGGAACGTTTCCTCGTCCAGCAGATCAGCCATACGGATACCGATGCGCTGCACTTTATCTACATAGGCAGGACCGATCCCTTTCTTAGTCGTACCGATTTTATTGTCACCGCGTTTTTCTTCTTCCAGTTCATCCTGTTTTAAGTGATAAGGCAGAATTACTTGTGCACGGTTTGAAATACGCAGATTGTCTGTTGAGATACCGCGTTCATTCAATGCATCCAGTTCTTTCAGTAACGCAACTGGATCAACCACCACACCGTTACCGATGACTGCTAATTTATCTGAATAAAAAATGCCGGATGGCACTAAGTGTAATTTGTAAGTCTCGCCGCCGAATTTAATAGTATGTCCTGCGTTGTTACCGCCTGAAAAACGTGCAATAACTGTTGCCTGTTCTGCTAAGAAGTCTGTGATTTTCCCTTTACCTTCGTCTCCCCATTGTGTACCAACAACTACGATAGATGACATTCTTGCACCTCCAAATTTAATAACCTTAGCCATTTTACCAATAAGCGTCTTAAAAATCAAACAAAACCCGAACGTTTAAAATGTAAATTTTAAGCGCCAAGGTCTCACGCCCGAAAATATCAGAATCGTACTAAAATACTGTAATATCAAGGTCTAAGCGTATTTTATCAACTCTTCATGATACAGACATCCTCTTTATCAATTACTTAAAAACAGACTAAAAAACGTACATTTTTGATTTTTATATCAAAAATGTACGTTTTAATTAATTTTCAAAGCCTTCATATTCATAGCTGATATCTGCAAACTTGTTGTACTGCTTCATGAAATTCAGCTTGACGGTGCCTGTCGGACCATTACGCTGCTTAGCGATGATAATTTCAATCTCACCGTTCTCATCCTGTGCCCCGGCATCAGTATTTTCTTCGCCATCTTCGTTATTTCCCCGGTTATAATAATCATCCCGGTAGAGGAAGGCGACAATATCAGCATCCTGTTCAATCGATCCAGATTCACGGATATCACTCATCATCGGACGTTTGTCTTGTCGCTGCTCGACGCCACGTGACAGCTGACTGAGGGCAATAACCGGACATTCCAGCTCACGGGCCAGTGATTTCAGCATACGGGAGATCTCTGACACTTCCTGCTGTCGATTGTCAGAACTTCTTGAGCCTGATCCCTGGATCAGCTGCAGGTAGTCGATCAGTATCATATCTAAACCGTGCTCCTGCTTCAGACGGCGACTTTTCGCACGGATATCTGTTATGCGGATACCCGGCGTGTCATCGATGAATATTTTAGTACGGGAGAGCTTACCGATCGCAACCGTAAACCGGTTCCAGTCTTCATTTTCCATCGTTCCCGTCCGCAATCGGTTGGAATCGACATTACCTGTGCTGCAGATCATACGGGTGGCCAGCTGATCGGCCCCCATCTCCAGTGAGAATATAGCAACAGAATAGTTATTGTCATGGGTAGCGACTTGCTGCGCAATATTCAGGGCAAAGGCTGTCTTACCGACAGAAGGACGTGCAGCAATGATAATGAGGTCATTGCGGTTGAAGCCTGCAGTCATTTTATCCAAGTCACGGTAGCCGGTTGGGATACCGGGTGTCTGTCCTTGGTTACGGTCCAGATCCTCAGCGTTTTCAAAGACCACCTGCAGGATATCACGGATATTCTGAAAGCCGTCTGTTCCCCGGTCGCTCGAGATATTCATAATCCGCTTCTCTGCATCACTGAGCAGAGATTCCAGTTCAAGTTCTTGATTATAGCCGTCTTTCGCGATGGAATCAGCTACATGGATCAACTGCCGTTTGACTGCATCGTTAAAGACGATCTCTGTATAGAAATCAATATTGCGTGTCGTCGGTACAATCTCTGACAGTTCTGACAGGTAGATCGGTCCACCGGCTTCTTCCAGTGTCCCTTCCTTCGTCATCTGATCCGTCAATGTGACGATATCAAGTTGTGCGTTCTTTTCAGACAGAGAAAGCATAGCCTGGAAGATATGCTGATGACTTCTGCGATAAAAATGCTGCGGTAAAAGTTTTTCGAGCGTGGGAATCAAAAGCTCAGGATCCAGCAGAATCGCACCCAGAACAGATTGCTCTGCTTCTAAATGATGGGGCATCTGCATGGAATTAAAATCTTCCATCTGTGCGCCTCCTTCTTACATTTCAGTGACGTGAACTTTCAACGTACCTGACACCTGATTATGCAGTTTAACGGGCACATTGGTGTAACCTAGACTTCTGATGCCGTCCGGCAGGTCCATTTTACGTTTATCAATCTTGATACCATGCTGTTCTTTCAATGCCTCTACAATCTGCTTCGTGCTGACTGAACCAAACAGACGTCCGCCATCTCCAGATTTCGCCTTCACTTCAACTTCCAGTGCCTCTAATTTTTCTTTTAAGTTCTGTGCATCGATTAAATGCTGTTCTTTATCTTTTTCGATACGCTGATTTTGGGCATCCAGCTGTTTAAGGTTGCCTGGTGTCGCCTCGATGGCATATTTATTTTTCAGCAGGAAGTTGTTTGCGTAACCAACAGGTACTTCTTTCACTTCACCTTTTTTACCTTTACCTTTAACGTCCTGTATGAAAATTACTTTCATGATAGTTCACTCCTTTTGAATTGTTCTTCTATTGCGTCTTCTAAATCAAGAATAGCGTTTTCGACTGTAACGCCGCTCAGCTGTACGGCAGCGTTTGAGAGGTGACCCCCGCCGCCCAGCGCTTCCATCACCAGCTGAACATTGATTTCGCCCAGTGACCGCGCTGAGATACCGACGACATCGTCCGCCCGCCTTGCTACTACAAATGAAGCCTCTACACCATTGATACTCAGCAGTTCATCTGCCGCCTGGGCAATGGTCACCGGATCAAAGATAGTAGTCTCATCACCATTGGCAATCGCAATCCCGTCTCGACCTAGCTGCACCGTCTTGATCAGTTCGCTGCGCTGCAGATAGGTATCCATATTGTCTTTCAGGAAATGCTGACAGAGAATGGTATCTGCACCGTGACTTCTTAAATAGCTGGCGGCATCAAAGGTCCGTGAACCCGTACGCAGCGTAAAGTTCCGGGTATCGACGATGATTCCGGCTAACATGACGGTTGATTCCAGCCGCGTCAGCTTATGCTCTTCCGGCTGGTATTCAAGCAGTTCTGTCACCAGTTCTGCTGTTGAGCTTGCGTAAGGTTCCATATAGACAAGAAGAGGGCTTGAAATAAAGTCTTCACCCCGGCGATGATGGTCAATGACCACTTTACGTGATGCCTTATTCAGGATGTTCTCATCGATCACCATATCTGGTTTATGGGTGTCAACAACTACTAAAGTGGTGCGATTCGTCATGAGCGACCAGGCTTCATCAGATGTAATGAATATTTCCTTCAGTTCAGGTTTCTCTTCGATCTCAAGCATCACTCGGCTGAGTGTCTCATCGATATCATAAGCATTAAGTACGATATAGGCATTCAGATCATTCATGCGGGCGAAACGCGCCACGCCTATAGCTGCACCGATGGCATCCATATCAGGCCGTTTATGGCCCATGATGATGACGTTATCTCCTTCAATCAGAATATCCCGCAGCGCATGAGAGATAACCCGGGCACGGACACGCGTTCTTTTTTCCATCGGATTCGTCTTACCGCCGAAGAAACGGACACCGCCAGAGGTATTTTTGATCGCGACCTGATCACCACCGCGACCTAAAGCCAGGTCAAGACTTGACTGCGCGAGTTCACCGAGTGTAATCAAGTTATCCGTTCCTTCTCCTATCCCGATACTCAGCGTAAGATGTGTCTTTTTATCACGGCTCTTCTCACGAATACGGTCCAGCAGATTGAACTTGGTTGTTTCCAGGTCAACGAGAATACGGTTGTTCAGGAAAATAACAAACTGATCAGAAGAGAAGCGTTTAACATAGATATGATTTTCGGCCGCCCATTCATTGACTGCATTGGTCATCATGCTGTTCATTTCAGTCCTGTTGGCGTCGTTCATATTCTGAGTGATCTCATCATAGTTATCCAGAAAGACCATACCGATAACCGGCTGGGATTCCTCGTAAACTTCAAATGTCTCAACGCGTTCGGTCTCATCCAGGAAATAGAGCATATGCATCTCTTCTGCATAGCGGACTTTGAATTTTGTCTCTTTATACTGTGTATGTACTTCATTGACGCCTTGAATCTTTAATTGATTAAGCAGATTAGGGAAAATCTCATTGATTGCATCCGCCAGTATGGGACGATCTATCTTCTCACGAATGAACTGGTTATACCACTCCACTTTATCTGACTGATTCAGGAGGATCATGCCGACCGGAATCTGATTGATCGCAACGGCATTGCCTTTACTGACTTTCACCGCTATATTCTCAAAATACGCTTCACTCCGCGCCATATTCTTTTTCAAGATGACACCTGTGATGATCATGATGATCACAGCGATACAGCCCGCCAGAAGTGCCATAACAGGATGCACAGTAAACAGCAGTGCGATTAAAATGAAGACGAGAATAACCATTACAATAAACGGTGTAATGAGGGTCTGTCTCATATACTTACGGTCCATTTAACTGCCTCCTATTAAGGTTTGATTTTGGTTTTCATCCTGAAGATTAAATCAAGCACGCCAAATAGCTGCGTGACAGGTGCCATCAGAAAGGCCATGATGAAAAGCAGCACACCAAAAACTGTTGGAATGCGTTTCACTTTCAAGAAGAAACTCAGTAATGATAAACCTTGGATGAACATAATCCATTCTAACACATACTTTAAGTTGAGGACTATACCGAGCAGAACGACGTCCTCTGGCACCAGAAACCAGCTGATGATGGTGACAATGAAGTAGAGATACAGGGCCATCTTAGGTACATTCCAGAAATAGAGCGGTCTGAAATTAGGCGTGGCAATTTTGAAGCTGCGTAAAATCGGCAGCGTAATGACCAGTGTCAGCAGAATCAATAAGAACAGATTAAAGATGATCAGCCCCGGCACCTGCATCTGCATTGCATCTAGTGCTGTATTGAAAAGGGCCACGCTTTCTTTCGACACATGTCCTGCCTCAATCTCACTTTTCATTAACGTGAAGTACGTGTTTTTCAAATCACTGAACCATGCCTTGGTGGTCGGGGCCAGATCAGCCAGCTGCAGGAAAATAACTGAAATGAGCGTATACATACTGAGCAAAGTCGTCATGATGAAAAGCATGTTTTCTCTGGAAGCCCGCTCTGTCAGTAAATAACCGAGTACATAACTCATGACAAGAATAGCAAGAACAATCTGAAAAGCAATGATGGATGTAAAAATCATGGATACAAGTGTGACAATGCCTGCCATCACATAAAAAGAAGGCTTGCTCTTCATATAGAGATAGACGCCTGGCAGCAGCGAAAATGGTGCCAGCAAGATTATAACCCCAGGCGCTGTATGAATCAGTAAGGTCATCAGCAGGAGGATCAGCGTGATGATACCTGTCTTCAGAAAATCAATTTTCAAATTTAAAAACTCTCTTTCTCACATAAATTTCATTCTTTACTATTTTACAACTATTGGCTTGATTGCTCAATGTATCGACACACCAACAAAAAAAACCATGCATCTGCATGGCTTGTAAATCTTCTTATTCTTCGATTGCAAATTCCAGCCCGACTGTGAACGCTACATCTTTACTGACCATCACACCGCCTGTTTCAAGCGCCTGGTTCCAGCTGATACCGTAATCTTCACGGTTGATTTTCCCGGTTACGACGATACCTGTCACTTGCCCTCCAGACATCGGATTTTTAGAAGCACCGTTATATTCGATGTCGAACGTTTCTTGATGAGTTTCACCTTTGATTGTTAAGTTACCTGTTACTTTAGAATCAGTGATGGACTCAGAGACGAAAGTGATGTCCGGATATTGTTCAGCATCGAAGAAATCAGCTGATTTTAAGTGACCATCACGATCTGCATTACGAGTATCGATAGAATCCACTTTGACTGAGCCCTTAAATCGTAAGGAAGAAACGTCGTTCACATCTCCAGTTAATTCTCCGTCGAAATCTTTGAACTCACCTGTTATCTTAGAAACCATCAGATGTTTGACTGAAAAAGCGACCGAACTGTGAACTGGATCTAATTTAAAGTTTGTCATTTGAATAACCTCTTTCATTTATTATTTATTTAATATATTTAATATATCAAATATATTTTTTATATTAAAGTGAAACGCTCATCTTTTATTTATATACCCTTTTAAATGTGTTTGAATACAAAATATCCCTCTACTCATTAATAGCAGAGGGATTGATGTTATTTAATGACTGTCTGGCCGCCCATATAAGGAACAAGAGCCTCAGGTACTGTAATAGTACCGTCTTCATTCTGATAGTTCTCTAAAACGGCAGCAAATGTACGGCCGACTGCCAGTCCTGAACCATTTAATGTATGAACGTATTCTGTTTTACCATCTTTTTCACGTTTGAAACGGATGTTAGAACGACGTGCCTGGAAGTCAGTCATGTTAGAGCATGAGCTGATTTCTTTATATGCATTGTAGCTTGGTAACCAGACTTCGATATCGTAAGTCTTCGCAGCACCGAATCCAATATCACCAGAACATAAAGCGATGGTGCGGTAAGGAATATTCAGCAACTGAAGAACCTTCTCGCCGTTCGCTGTCATCTCTTCAAGTGCAGCATAAGAATTCTCAGGTAACTCGAAACGCACCATTTCAACTTTATTGAACTGATGCATACGGATCAAGCCACGTGTATCGCGACCAGCAGAACCTGCTTCAGAACGGAAACATGCTGTCAGTGCAGTGAACTTCACTGGGAATTGATTGACATCCATGATTTCATTGCGGTAGTAGTTTGTCAGCGGCACTTCAGATGTCGGAATCGCATAAAGTCCTTCTTTTTCAATCTTGAACAAATCTTCTTCGAACTTCGGTAATTGTCCTGTCCCATACATAGAGTCTGCGTTGACAAGTTGTGGTGTCACCATCTCCTGGTAACCATGCTCTTTTGTATGCAGATCAAGCATGAAGTTATAAAGCGCACGTTCCAAGCGCGCACCGTCACGTGTCAGGAAGGCAAAGCGTGCACCCGATACTTTTGCTGCACGGTCAAAATCTGCCATTTTTAAATCTTCAACGATATCCCAGTGAGCTTTAGCCTCAAAATCAAACTCACGTGGTGTACCCCATTTGCGAACCTCGACGTTCTCGTCCTCATCTTTACCGAATGGCGTTTCGTCACTCACTAAGTTCGGAATGCTTGACAGCTCGAGCTTGAGATCTGCGTTCAGCTGATTCAGTTCCCCGTCGATTTTCTTGATATCTTCGCCTACGACACGCATCGCTTCAATTGCTTCATCTGCGTTTTCCTTGTTACGCTTTTTCAAGGCAATTTCTTCACTTGCTTTATTACGCTTCGCTTTCAGTTCTTCAGTCTGCTGTGTGAGTTCACGCGCTTTCTTATCAAGCTCAACGATTTTCTCCACCAGGGAAGTATCAATACCACGCATTTCAAGTTTCTTTTTCACTAAATCAGGTTCAGTTCTAAACATTTTGATATCTAACATTGTATTGCCTCCTTTTTATTTTTGGGGACAAAAAAATACCACGTCCCTTGAAAGGGACGTGGTATTACGCGTTGCCACCCTAATTAACAGCCGGAGCTGTTCACTTCATTAACATAACGGTTAAACCGATTGTCTACTTAAACGGATAGATTTCGTTTCTGTTCTTTGCCAGTTCACACCCACCACTGACTCTCTTTGAAAGAAGAAGAAAGTACTTATTCCGAGACAATGTCTTATTAAGTTATTTACATATTATCAGACAAACTTTAAGAATGCAAACTATTCTGTTAAAATGATGATATTAAATTTAAGGGAGTCTTATATGCAAACAATTGACAGCATCACCATACCAAAACGCGAAGATCAGTCTCATAAAGGCGATTATGGCCGCATCCTGTTAATCGGCGGCAATCAGAACATGGGCGGTTCTATCATGCTGTCTTCACGTGCTTGTGTCTATAGCGGAGGCGGCCTTACGACGGTCTGTACACACCATTCCAATCACACGGCGCTTCATTCCCGCTGTCCAGAAGCAATGGTCAGTGATCTGAATGACATTAAAAGACTGACAAAACTTGTGACTGAGGCAGATTGTATCCTGGTCGGTCCTGGTCTTGGTCTTGATATTAAAGGGAACAATACGCTGACTTTTATCCTGCAGCATGTACAGCCGCATCAGACTATTATTATTGACGGGGATGCGATTACTATCTTCAGCAAGCTGCGTCTGACACTCCCGGACTGCGAGGTTATCTTCACGCCTCATCAGATGGAATGGGAAAGACTGAGCGGTATTAAAATTGATGACCAGACACCGGAGCGAAATCGTCAGGCAGCTGATGAACTGGGAGCACACGTCATCTTAAAAAAACATCATACTGAACTTTACCTGAAGACAGGGGACTATAAAATTGATAAAGGAAATCCTGCAATGGCGACAGGCGGCATGGGTGACACACTCGCCGGCATGATAGCAGGGTTTATCGGTCAGTTCGAGACAGAGGAAGCCATCAAATATGCGGTCTATATCCACAGTAAAATCGGTGACCAGTTATCTCAGACGATGTATGTCACACCCCCGTCCATGATCATTAATGAAATTCCGTTTATGATGAAAAAACTGGAAGCAAAATAAGGATGATGCCGAGGCATCATCCTTATTTATTTCTCCGGAAATACTATTCATTTTCCTGATTACGGATTTCATCCAGTGTATCCACATCTTCACTATCTTCGAAGATATCTGTTTCTTCTTCTTCAGATTGTTCTTCTGCTTCACCTACCAGATAGCCGTTTGATTGTTCAATCTCTTCATCCATTTTTTCCCGCGATAATTCGGTCATGTTTTCTTCCTGAGGCGCCACCACTTCTTCTTCCTCTTTCTCTACTTTTGCGACGGTCGCAACAAACTGGTCATCTGAGAGACGAATCAGCTTCACGCCTTGCGTGCTCCGGCCTGTGCGCGAGATAGAGTTCACATCTAAACGGATGATGACACCTTTATCAGTGACAATCATTAAATCCTCATCGCCTGTTACTGTTGCGAAGTAGACAAGAGAACCATTCCGTTCAGTCAGGGTCGCCGTTTTGATTCCCATACCTCCGCGGTTGGAGACACGGTAATCCGTTACCGTTGTCCGCTTACCATAACCTTTATCAGTGACAACGAGAATCTCTTCTTCGCTATCCGGTCTGACGACATCCAGTCCGATGACTTCATCGCCAGCACGCAGAGTGATCCCTTTCACGCCTGCCGCTGTTCGGCCAAGCGGGCGCAATGATTCTTCTTCAAAACGAACCAGTGACGCATTCTTCGTTCCGATGATCAGCTGGTTGCCCCCTTCAGATAAACGTACACCGACTAATTCATCATCCTCGCGGAAACTGATGGCAATCTTGCCGTTCTTATTGATACGCGCAAAGTTCGCCAGGCTTGAACGTTTAACGAGTCCTTTTTTCGTTGCAAAGATAATAAAGGCATCTTCACGCTCCAGATTCTTCACAGCAATCATCTGGCTGATACTTTCGTCTTTCTCAAGTTCCAGTGCATTAACAATAGGAATGCCTTTGGACTGACGAGACAGCTCGGGAATCTCATAACCTTTCAGCTTATAGACACGTCCTTTATTCGTGAAGAACAGTACGTGGTCATGCGTAGACGTTGTGACAATCTGGCTGACAAAGTCATCCTCAATCGTGTTCATGCCTTGTATGCCACGGCCCCCGCGGTTCTGTGCACGATAAGTGGATGCTGACAGACGCTTGATATAGTTATTGTGACTCAGTGTGATGACCACATGGTCTTCTGGAATCAGATCTTCATCTTCCAGCATGTCATAACCGCCGACTGTAATCTCAGTACGGCGACCATCTCCGAACTTCTCTTTGATTTCAGTCAGTTCCTCGCGGATGACCGCTAAAATCCGTTCTTCATCTGCCAGAATTTCCTTCAGCTCTGCTATATATTTCATCAGTTCCTGATACTCGGCTTCAATCTTGTCGCGTTCGAGACCTGTCAATCGACGAAGACGCATATCGAGAATAGCCTGCGCCTGACGTTCAGACAGGCTGAACTGTGTCTGCAGCTCATGGATAGCAACATGGTCATTCTCTGAAGCACGGATCAGTTCAATAATACGGTCGATATTATCGAGTGCTATGCGTAAGCCTTCAAGAAGATGCGCACGGTCTTCTGCTTTTTTCAGGTTATAGACGGTACGACGACGAATCACTACTTTCTGATGCTCAAGGTAATGATGGAGCATCTGCTTCAGATTCAGTAATTCAGGCTTCTGATTGACGATAGCGAGCATATTCATACCAAATGTCGTCTGCAGAGGGGTCAATTTGTACAGATTGTTCAAGATGACGTTCGCATTGGCATCACGGCGGATGTCAATCACAATTCTGACGCCTTCTTTTAAACTCGTCTCATCACGGAGGTCAGTAATGCCGTCTATCTTCTTATCACGGGCGAGCTCTGCAATCTTCTCGACGAGCTTCGCTTTATTGACCTGATACGGAATTTCTGTCACGACGATTGTTTCTTTGCCGTTACTTCGGGTCTCAATCAATGTCTTGGCACGCATAATGACCGAACCACGCCCCGTTTCATAAGCACGACGAATACCGCTACGGCCTAAAATAAGACCCGCAGTCGGAAAGTCCGGGCCGTGGATATAATCCATCAGCTCTGGAATCGTGATATCAGGGTTATGACTGAGTGCGAGCACCCCATCAATCACTTCTGTCATATTATGCGGCGGAATATTGGTCGCCATACCTACTGCAATCCCTGAGGCACCATTCACGAGCAGGTTAGGGAAGCGCGCGGGCAGGACGACCGGCTCACGTTCATTACCATCATAGTTATCCGTAAAATCAATCGTATCCTTGTTGATATCACGCATCATCTCCATCGCCAGCTTCGTCATACGTGCCTCTGTATAACGCATGGCAGCAGCACCGTCGCCGTCCATAGAACCGAAGTTCCCCTGTCCATCGACCAGTGGGTAGCGATAGCTGAAGTCCTGCGCCATCCGGACCATTGCTTCGTAGATAGAAGAGTCACCATGCGGGTGATATTTACCCATGACGTCCCCGACGATACGTGCTGACTTCTTGTAAGGTTTGTCTGATGTCATACCCTGGTCATTCATGCCGTACAGAATACGTCGATGTACGGGCTTCATGCCATCACGAACATCAGGTAATGCACGGGCCACGATAACACTCATCGCGTAATCAAGAAACGACTCGCGCATTTCCTTACTGATATTTCTTTCCTGTACTCTTTCGTTGTTTTCAGCCATTTCGGCGCCTCCTATACGTCTAATGTCGCGTATTGAGCATTATCCTCAATAAACTGGCGGCGATACTCTACTACATCACCCATCAGCATTTCAAATGTCTGATCCGCTTCAATAGCATCTGTTAAAGTCACCTGTAACATGCTTCTGTTCTCCGGATTCATTGTGGTTTCCCATAACTGATCGGCGTTCATCTCACCTAAACCTTTGTAGCGGGCCAGCTGTATCTTAGGTGTGGCCGGCAGTTCACTGCGGAGTCTGTCTAACTCACGGTCATTGTAAACATAATATGTCTTCTTCCCTTGTTCCACTTTGTAGAGCGGTGGCTGAGCGATATAAATATAACCGGCATCAATCAACGGTCGCATAAAGCGGTAGAAGAAAGTGAGCAGTAACGTTCTGATATGTGCACCATCTACATCGGCATCGGTCATAATGACGATTTTGTGATAGCGGGCTTTGGCGATATCAAATTCTCCGCCGATCCCTGTGCCCATTGCTGTAATCATAGAGCGTACCTCGTTATTGCCGAGAATTTTATCGAGACGTGCCTTTTCTACGTTCAGGATTTTACCTCGTAGCGGCAGGATGGCTTGAGTCTTCGAGTTACGACCAGACTTCGCTGAACCGCCGGCAGAATCTCCCTCCACGATGAAGAGTTCGCTTTCCTCCGGTGATTTACTTGAACAGTCAGCCAGTTTACCGGGCAGACTTGCGACATCGAGGGCCGTCTTACGGCGCGTCACTTCACGCGCTTTCTTTGCTGCGAGACGCGCACGGGAAGCCATGATGCCCTTATCAACAATAATGCGGGCCACTTGAGGATTTTCGTATAAGAAACGTTCAAAATGTTCCGCAAACAGTGAATCCGTAATCTGACGCACTTCAGAATTTCCGAGCTTCGTCTTCGTCTGGCCTTCAAACTGCGGATCCTCATGCTTGATAGAGACGACCGCCACTAGACCTTCACGTACATCTTCGCCGGTCAGCTTGTCATCATTGTCTTTAATCAGTTTGTTTTTAGAGCCGTAGTTATTGATGATACGGGTTAATGCACGTCTGAAGCCTTCTTCATGTGTACCGCCTTCATAAGTATGAATGTTGTTGGCGTATGACAGAAGATTCGTCGCATAACCTGTGTTATACTGCAGCGCGATTTCGACTTCTATCACGTCGCGTGCCGCATGGATATAAATAGGTTCCGGGTAGAGAACTTCTTTATTGTCATTGAGCATTTCGACATATGAGCGAATTCCGCCTTCGTAGAAGTATTCGTCTCTTCTGCCGTCTGCGCTGCGTTCATCATTGATCTCAATTTTAATGCCTTTATTCAGAAAGGCGAGTTCACGAATACGCTGCTGCAGTGTCTCATAATCATATTCTGTTGTTTCCGTAAAGATTTCCGGGTCTGCCTTGAAGCGGATCACTGTGCCGGTTTTATCTGTTTCATCGACGACTTTAAGGTCAAATGCAGGCACACCTTTATGATAGGCCTGATGATGCACTTTACCATCTTGATGAACATATACTTCAAGCGTACTTGATAATGCATTGACAACAGACGAACCGACGCCGTGCAGTCCGCCTGAAACTTTGTAACCGCCGCCGCCGAATTTACCCCCAGCATGAAGGACGGTTAAGATGACTTCTACTGCAGGTCGGCCCATTTTTTTATGCATATCTACTGGAATACCGCGCCCATTATCCTGCACTCGGATCCAGTTATCTTTTTCTATCGTCACTACGATGTGATCGGCATAGCCGGCAAGGGCTTCATCGATACTGTTATCGACGATCTCCCAGACAAGATGGTGTAACCCTCTTGCTGAAGTCGATCCGATATACATGCCGGGTCTTTTACGTACTGCTTCCAGCCCTTCAAGGACCTGTATCTGATCTGCACCGTACTGATCTAAATTCTGTTCCACACACGTCACCTACTCTTCATTAGTTATACTGCCTTGGTCGACAAAGAATAACTTTGCCTCCTGTATCGTTTCATGTTCAATGCCGTCCACTGAGGTCGTTGTCACAAATGTCTGTACTTTGTGCTGGATAGTTGACAGCAGATGAGTCTGCCTGCTGTCATCCAGTTCACTGAGGACGTCATCCAATAATAAAATCGGATATTCTCCGACTTCTTCGTTAATTAATTCAATTTCCGCAAGCTTCATGGATAGAGCCGTTGTCCGTTGCTGCCCCTGGGAGCCATAAGTCTGCACATCAATATCATTGATGGAGAAGGAGAGGTCGTCACGATGCGGGCCGTATAGACTCGTCATGCGGTCGATTTCCCGGTCCATCACAGCTGTAAGCTGGCTATATGTCTCCTCAGCCATATGTTCAGTGAGCTTGAGGCTCGCATCATAATGAATCTTGAGATTTTCTTTATTTTTCGTAATACCACGATGAATTTCATTCGCTTTTGCTTCCAGCTGTGCGATGAATTGCTGCCTTCTTAGCGTCAGCTTGGCAGCATACTCTGCAAACTGCTGATTAAGCACTTCCAGCATTGTCCGGTCGCCGCCTGCTGACTTCAGCTGCTTGAGATAATGGTTCTTCTGTTTAAGAATCCGCTGATAATTGGAAAGGTCGTTTAAATAGACAGCAGATATCTGTCCGATTTCGATATCGATGAAGCGCCGTCTGACCTGCGGGCTGCCTTTTACAAGGCTGAGATCCTCCGGTGCGAATAAGACTACATTCATATGACCGACATACTGCGTCAGCTTGCTTTGTTCAAGATGATTGGCTTTTGCTTTCTTGCCCTTCGCAGAAATCTGAAGGGAGAGCGGCATCGTACCATAACGATATTCAAGGTCGCCTTCAATAAGTGCAAAGTCTGCTTGCCACTGAATCAGCTCTTTGTCCTGTGTCGCACGATGACTTTTCGCCAGAGCGAGACAGTAGATGGCTTCCAGCAAATTCGTCTTACCTTGCGCATTGGAGCCGATAAGGACATTCACTTCATCATGAAAATCAAGGGACACCTTATCATAATTACGAAAATGGGTCAGGTCGAGGTGTTTTAATTTCATCCTTCAGCAGAATAAGAAATCTTAAACTTGCCCTCGCCTTCAATATCAACGATATCGTCCTGCGCAAGTTTCTTGCCCCGTCTTGTTTCAAGCGTACCATTCAGGTAGACCGTGTTTTCCTGTAAAAACCATTTTGCCTGTCCGCCTGTGCCGATAATACCTTCCGATTTCAGCAGCTGACCGAGCGTTACTATACCGTCAAATTCGACTTGTTTCACCATATCACGGTTCCTCCTATCCGTTTAAGTCATCATATAATTATACCTTTTTTTCGCTGAAATTGCATGTTTTAAAGGCAAAAAGAAGCGATGGAATATCCATCGCTTCGTGTTATTTTTGTGCAGGTCGTTTAACGAGCAGCATACAGATTGTAATAAGCAGAAATGCTGTGCCAGCCAGGAAGGGAATCGTGATGAAACCGCCCCAGTTGATATACTGCGTACTGCATGGCACACCGCCGACGCACGGTTTCACAGGTGCAAATCCTGGCACCTTCTGTTCCATATAGTGATAGACCGAGAAACAGAAACCGATGATCGAGAAAGTCAGGACTAAAAACTTCATGTGGTAATCTTCACGCAGTGCCGCAAATCCTAGCACCAGGACCAGGGGATACATCAGTATACGCTGATACCAGCACATCTCACAAGGCACGAAATGTTTGATTTCAGAGAAAAACAGGCTGCCGAGCATCGCGACAATAGACACAATCCATGCTGCAAAGAAGAGCAGAGTGTTTCTCTGCATTATTTTTTCGCCTCATCAATCGCTTTTTTCATCGTTTCCAGTTCAAGTGGGTTGCTGACCATTTTACCGTTGACGAAAATCGTCGGTGTCTGAGTCACGCCGTGTTTTCTATACAGATCGATGTCATGTTTCACCGCTGCATTTTCTTTAGATTGCACGACTTTAGCTGTATCTTTAATACCTGCTTTTTCTGCCTGTTTTTTAATAACGGCATCTGTCAGCCAGCTTTCGCCTTCTGTATGAGTAGTCGGCTGTGCTTCAAATAAACCATTATGGAAATCCCAGAACTGCTCCGGATGATTCTTCCAGACGTATTCAGCAGCACGCGCACCTTTCAGAGAATCAGCCCCGTGGAAAGGTGTATTGATGAAATACATCTTCGCCTCGCCTTTATCAATATAATCTTTAACGATTTCCGGCTGGATTTCTGTATCATAGAATCGGCAAGCCGGACATAAATAATCACCGAACTCCACAATCGTTACAGGCGCTTTCTCATCTCCCATCATCGACTGGCCTTTAACATCTATATCCACTGCTTTTGCAGATGAATCAGTGGTATCTGAACCGCTACCCTGATTGAAAATAACCATCGCAGCAATCGCACCGATGACAATAACCGCTAAAATCATTGCAAATATCATATTTCCTTTATTCTTCATGACATACTCCTCAAATTTGATGTAGTTTACAGTATAAATTTTATACTAAAGAGCATGGTTTAGAAAGTGCGTAAACGTTAAGATTTTGTGACAAAGTTATTTGATGGTCAGCGCCTGGCGGAAGTTGTTGACCAGACCTTTGCCGTAACTGAAGACACTGCCTTTATAAATACGAGCAGCCAGTAATAAAGACAGCACAATAGTGACAATGGAGATGATGATGCCGATGATGATCTCCACATCACCTGTCTGGCTGGATAACGTTCTCAGCAGCATGACCATAGGTGTAAAGAACGGGATATAACTCGTGATCCTGACCAGCATATTGTCAGGTGTGGTCAGGTTGAAAATCGCGATATAAAAAGCAGCGAGGTTGAGAAAAGTCACCGGCATCACTGCCTGGGCAATATCTTCAACGCGGTTGGTCAGCGCACCGATAATTGCGGAGGCACTGACATTCATCAAAAGACCGAGCAGCAGGAAGGTGACAGCATAAATGATGATGCGGACTGTACCTGGGCCGAAACTCAAGTCAAAGGACTTAAGCACATCTTGCAGATCAAAAAGGTAGAGACAAGCTAAAATGGTCAGGGCAACTGCAAGCATCTGCGTCAATGCAGCTGCAAGGATCGCCACTATTTTCGCCATCATATGGTTGACCGGCGAGACACTCGTCACAATCATTTCAATGACGCGTGATGATTTCTCCATCGCAATCTCAGTAGCCATCTGGTTGGCGTAATTAAGCGAGATCATGAAAATCAGGAAGAGCCCGATATAGACCACAGCTGTATTGATGAATTTCTCGCTCTCATCCACTTCATTCTTCGGCTGGCTGAGCGATGTCTCGTTAATCTCTGCCGGTGCCGTCAGAGCATTCACTTCAGCAGGGGTCAGGTCCAGCGTCTGAGCTACTCTGCTTGCCTGCAGGCTCGTCAGAACAGGTTCTATGGATGCTCTATCACCGCCATCCTTTGAATAGAGCGTCGCCGTCAGCTTGCCCTTGGATTCATGAATGTCGATCAGCTGTTTATAACGATCCTCTTTTACGCCTTTTTTACCTTCTGCCAAGGTCACTTTCTCAATCTTCCGCTCTTGATCTCCTTGCTTATAGGCTGTCACAAAGGCGTTCTGCACATCCTTATCTGCTGCTACGGCAGTCACTTCATCTTCGCTGTGATCAAAGAAATCAATCACTTTATCTATGTTGCTCAGCCCGATGACAATGAGCATCAAGATAAGAGTCGTAATGATAAAAGATTTACTGCTCACTTTTTTCAGATAGGTCATTGAAAAAGTAGTCATAAATTTAGTCATGCTGATGTCCCACCTTTGCCAGGAATATATCGTTAAGAGACGGTTCTGCCACTTCGAAGCGAGAGACATAGCCGAGACGACTGACCGCTTCAAAGATGACCGGTGCGGCTTTAATATCATCGATGGTCAGGTTGACACCCTGTCTGCCTGCTTTATAGCCGATGACACCCGGAATCGCCTGCAGCGATGAAAAATCATGTGCACCTCTGATGATGATTTCTTTACGGCCGAAATCCTGCTTCACCTGCTGAATATTTCCTTCAACCACTGTCTTTCCTCTATCCAGAATACAGACTCTGTCACACATCTCCTCGACGTGCTCCATGCGATGTGAACTGAAAATGATGGTTGCGCCTTTATCATTGATTTCCTTGACGGCCGATTTTAGCAGTTCAACATTGACTGGATCAAGGCCACTGAACGGCTCATCTAAAATCAGCAGTTCCGGCTGATGGATAATCGCACCGATCAGCTGAATCTTCTGCTGATTGCCTTTAGATAATGCTTCAATCTTCTTCTCTTTATTTTCCGTCACTTCAAAACGCTTGAGCCAGTAGTCGATTTCGTGCTTAATAGCTGTTTTTTTCATGCCCTTTAAACTCGCCAGATAAGTCAGCTGCTCAGATACTTTGAGCTTAGGGTTCAGCCCGCGTTCCTCCGGCAGATAACCGATAGCATCAGTTATGTCATAGGTGATTGGCTGATTCTTGTAAGTAATCTCGCCGGCATCACGTTCAAGCAGACCAAGAATCATTCTGAATGTCGTTGTCTTCCCTGCACCATTACCGCCTAAGAAACCGAGCATCTCACCCGCCGGTACTTCAAATGACAAATCGTCGACGGCTGTAAATTTACCGAATTGTTTGCTTACATTCTGGATATTTAACATAAAAATCCACCCCTTCCAGTTTATATTAACAAAAAAAGACCTATGCTGGGTAGCATAGGTTAATCATTAATAAGTTCTGATCGGCAGAATAAGTTGAACGACATTGTCATCATCCTGCGGTTTCAGGATGAAAGGACGCATGGTACCGAAAAACTCAACATTTACATCACTGTTATCAATCGCCTTCAGCGCATCCATCATGTATTTAGAGTTAAAAGAAATCTTAAGTTCCTGACCTTCGAATTTAGAAGTCTTCACGTCTTCTTTCACTGTTCCGATTTCAGGAGAAGTAGAAGAGAGTTCCACGTGCTCGCTTGCTGTTGAGAGTTTGATGACATTGTTGCCACCTTCACGCGCTAAGAGCGATGCACGGTCGATAGCATGGAAGAACTCAGTGTTGCTGATAGTGAGTGAAGTCTCATAGCTTTCAGGGAACAGACGGCTTGTGTCCGGATAATTGCCTTCTAATAGACGAGAAATAAAGTGTACATGACCGACTTTGAAGAGCACTTGGTTAGCAGCAAAGAAGACATCTACTGATTCATCTTCATCGCTGATAATCTTGTTGAGCTCATTTAACGCCTTACCTGGAATGATGACATTGATATTTTCGATTGTATTGTTTTCAAGCGGGAGACGGCGCAGCGCCAGTCGATGTGAATCTGTTGCAGTACAGCTGAGAATGTTCTCTTGAATCACCCAGTTAACACCTGTCAGTACAGGACGTGTTTCTGAGGTGGACACCGCAAAGTTAGTTTGTCGAATCATATTTTTAAGCACTTTAACCGGTAACGTAATCACACTGTCTTCAGAGACTTGCGGTAACAATGGGTATTGATCCGGATCTAATCCTGAAACATTGAACTCCGACTGTCCAGAAGTGATTTTAGCCTGGAATTGTGCGTTTGTATCAATTGTGACATCTGTCGCTGGTAGTTTTTTGATGATATCAACAAAGAAACGGCCTGGCAGTACGATAGAGCCTTTATCCTGAATCGTCACAATCTGCTCATGGTTCAGTTCAGCTGGAATCGTGATTTCAATAGAGACTTCTGAATCAGAACCCGTTAAGACCAGTCCATTATCAGTCGCATCAATTTTGATTCCTGTCAGGATGGGTAACGTGGTTCGGGGTGAGATGGCTTTTAATGTGTCATTTAATTGATTGATGAAATAGTCTCTCTGGATTGTAAATTTCATATCGTTACTCCTTATCGTCGTTATATATATATTTTATATCTTTTAAAATCGTAATAATAGTAATAGGGGGTGTGAATAGGTGGATAAGTGCGCAGTTCCTTACAGCCTGAAGATATCCACATGTGTATAACCTGTGCGTAAGGTTGTCTCACTTATTCACTGTTATCCACAGGTTAACCGAGAATCTCCTGTTCCAGATTTTTGATTTCCTTTGCTAGTTTTTCATCATTTTCAATCTGGTTTTTAATTTTTTCGTGCGCATGGATGACCGTTGTATGGTCACGACCCCCGAATTCTTCCCCGATTTTAGGTAAGGAATAATCCGTCAGTTCACGTGCAAGGTACATCGCTATCTGACGCGGGAAAGCGATGGATTTTGTGCGTTTTTTAGCGGTGAAGTCTTCAAGTCTGACGTTGTAGTAAGCACCGACAATGGTCTGGATGTCCTGTATGCTGATTTTCTTAGGTTTGCTGGTCGCGATGATATCTTTCAGTGCTTCCGCTACAAGATCAGGGGTCAGTTCGCGTTTGACCAGTTTGGAATAAGCGCTGACACGTGTGAGTGCGCCTTCAAGTTCTCTGATATTGGAATGAATCTGGCTTGCGATATAGAGCATCGCTTCATTAGGGATTTCAATGTTTTCTTCTTCTGATTTCTTCCGTAAAATCGCGATACGTGTCTCGAGGTCAGGCGGGGTAACGTCTGTGATCAATCCCCATTCAAAACGGGAGCGCAGACGATCTTCTAATGTCGGGATTTCTTTAGGTGCCCGGTCGCTCGATATGACAATCTGTTTATGATTCTGATGCAGCTCGTTGAAAGTATGGAAGAACTCTTCCTGAGTGGATTCTTTACCTGCAAGGAACTGGATATCATCGATAAGCAGGACATCGACATTCCGGTACTTGGAACGAAATTCCTCTGTTTTATTGTCCTTGATGGAGTTGATGAATTCATTGGTGAACTTCTCGCTTGAAGTATAGACGACCTGTGCATTGTCCTTATGTTCCATGACATAATGGCCGATAGCATGCATGAGATGGGTCTTCCCTAAACCGACGCCCCCGTAGATGAATAACGGGTTATAAGCTTTGGCAGGGGCCTCAGCAACTGCCAGGGAGGCAGCGTGGCTGAAGCGGTTACCGCTGCCGATGACAAACGTATCGAATGTATTGTCAACGTTCAGCTGGTTAGGAAGCACTTCACTTTCTGTCTGTTTGATAGGTTCGGGTTCAGGATCTGTCAGTTCTTCTGTATCGCCATTAGAGATTATTTTGACAGTCAATGTTTCCCCGATGGTTTCATGAATAGTCTCCTGTATGACCGGCACATAGTTTTTGATGAGCCAGTCTGCGTTAAAGGCAGTGGGTGCTTCAATAACGATATGATGATTATTGAGCGTCTTGATTTTTGTATTGACGAACCATGTCTGATAACTAGGGGCAGAGAGTTTTTTTTCTAGATTTTGCAGGACTGACGACCAAATTGTATCAATACCACTCATAGCGGACCTCTTTCTTTAAAAATTTTATTTGGGTTATTCACAATATCAAAAGCTGTGTATAATGTTAAAAACAGCTTATGGATAACTATCCACAAATCATC